>CAVPUI010000001.1:0-313118 GCA_963708945.1 uncultured Actinomycetota bacterium
GTCAGTAACCTTGTAGGGCCCATTAGCTATCCAGTGCTCTACCTCCGGCAAGAAACACGCGACGCTGCACCTAAATGCATTTCGGGGAGAACCAGCTATCACGGAGTTTGATTGGCCTTTCACCCCTATCCACAGGTCATCCCCTCAGTTTTCAACCTAAGTGGGTTCGGTCCTCCACGTCGTCTTACCCGCGCTTCAACCTGCCCATGGATAGATCACTTCGCTTCGGGTCTTGATCGCGCTACTCAAACGCCCTATTCGGACTCGCTTTCGCTACGGCTTCCCCACACGGGTTAACCTCGCAACACACCGCAAACTCGCAGGCTCATTCTTCAAAAGGCACGCCGTCACAACCCACAAGGGATCGCTCCGACGGATTGTAGGCACATGGTTTCAGGTACTATTTCACTCCCCGCCAGGGGTACTTTTCACCTTTCCCTCACGGTACTTGTCCGCTATCGGTCATCAAGGAGTATTTAGGCTTAACGGGTGGTCCCGCCAGATTCACACGGAATTTCAGGGGTTCCGTGTTACTTGGGGTAACGCTCCAGAGCCTGTGTCTTACGTCTACGGGACTATCACCCTCTACGGAACGGCTTTCCAACCGTCTTCGACTTCACTGAGGTTTCTTACTCTGGACCAGCCGGCAGATCTGATCAGAGCGGCCCCACAACCCCACACCTGCAACCCCTGCCGGGTATCACACAGACATGGTTTGGCCTCATCCGATTTCGCTCGCCACTACTCTCGGAATCACTGTTGTTTTCTCTTCCTGAGGGTACTGAGATGTTTCACTTCCCCTCGTTCCCTCCACTCACCCTATGTGTTCAGGTGCGGGTAACTGCGACATGACTCCAGCTGGGTTTCCCCATTCGGACACCCCCGGATCACAGCTCGGTTGCCAACTCCCCAGGGATTATCGCAGGCTCCTACGTCCTTCATCGGCTCTTGGTGCCAAGGCATCCACCATGTGCCCTTTGTAGCTTGTCTCAACAACGTCAAAACAACACACGCTACAAAGACCACTGCCACCCACCCCAATCAAGGCAGGCAGCGCGGATGATCACACAGACACCCACACTACGCACCCCAACACAGCGGCGCCAACCCGCCGCCCTCAACAAGGATCGACGAGCACACCCCACCAGGGCACGCATGCGGGCTGAGATGCTCGCGTCCACTATCCAGATCTCAAACAACAACCCCACCAACCCCCACCAACCCCGAACCGGGACCAGCAGACAAAGGGAGGACAGAAGAACCAACCACCACCACCCCAGACCCGCACCCAACGGCACACGCCCAGCCAGCAGCCTGATCCCTCAGGACCCAACAGTGTGTCACGACCCAACCACCGGACTCCCCCACCCCAGGTTCCACACCCCACCCCCACCCAAAGGCAGAAGACAGCAGCAGTACTGAGGAACAGACCAACCCTGCACCAGCCATTCATCGACGATTCCACTAGTGAACACCACCATGCGCCCCACACGAACGGTGCGGCGTCGGGGTGTGTGCTCCTTAGAAAGGAGGTGATCCAGCCGCACCTTCCGGTACGGCTACCTTGTTACGACTTCGTCCCAATCGCCAGCCCCACCTTCGACGGCTCCCTCCACAAGGGTTGGGCCACCGGCTTCGGGTGTTGCCGACTTTCGTGACGTGACGGGCGGTGTGTACAAGGCCCGGGAACGTATTCACCGCAGCGTTGCTGATCTGCGATTACTAGCGACTCCGACTTCATGGGGTCGAGTTGCAGACCCCAATCCGAACTGAGACCGGCTTTTTGGGATTCGCTCCCCCTTACGGGATCGCAGCCCTTTGTACCGGCCATTGTAGCATGCGTGAAGCCCTGGACATAAGGGGCATGATGACTTGACGTCATCCCCACCTTCCTCCGAGTTGACCCCGGCAGTCTCCTATGAGTCCCCACCATTACGTGCTGGCAACATAGGACGAGGGTTGCGCTCGTTGCGGGACTTAACCCAACATCTCACGACACGAGCTGACGACAGCCATGCACCACCTGTATACCGACTAAAAGGGGCCCTATCTCTAGAGCTTTCCGGCGTATGTCAAACCCAGGTAAGGTTCTTCGCGTTGCATCGAATTAATCCGCATGCTCCGCCGCTTGTGCGGGCCCCCGTCAATTCCTTTGAGTTTTAGCCTTGCGGCCGTACTCCCCAGGCGGGGCGCTTAATGCGTTAGCTGCGGCACGGAATCCGTGGAATGGACCCCACACCTAGCGCCCAACGTTTACGGTGTGGACTACCAGGGTATCTAATCCTGTTCGCTCCCCACACTTTCGCTCCTCAGCGTCAGGTAATGCCCAGAGAACCGCCTTCGCCACCGGTGTTCCTCCTGATATCTGCGCATTTCACCGCTACACCAGGAATTCCGTTCTCCCCTGCATACCTCTAGTCTGCCCGTATCGGAAGCAGGCTCAGAGTTAAGCCCTGAGTTTTCACTCCCGACGCGACAAACCGCCTACGAGCCCTTTACGCCCAATAATTCCGGACAACGCTCGCACCCTACGTATTACCGCGGCTGCTGGCACGTAGTTGGCCGGTGCTTCTTCTGTAGGTACCGTCACTTTCGCTTCGTCCCTACTGAAAGAGGTTTACAACCCGAAGGCCGTCATCCCTCACGCGGCGTTGCTGGATCAGGCTTTCGCCCATTGTCCAATATTCCCCACTGCTGCCTCCCGTAGGAGTCTGGGCCGTGTCTCAGTCCCAGTGTGGCCGGTCACCCTCTCAGGCCGGCTACCCGTCGAAGCCTTGGTGAGCCATTACCTCACCAACAAGCTGATAGGCCGCGAGCACATCCTTCACCGCCAGAACTTTCCACCCACCAACATGCGAGGGAGGGTCATATCCGGTATTAGCCACCGTTTCCGGTGGTTATCCCGAAGTGAAGGGCAGATTACTCACGTGTTACTCACCCGTTCGCCGCTCGTGTACCCCCGAAAGGGCCTTACCGCTCGACTTGCATGTGTTAAGCACGCCGCCAGCGTTCGTCCTGAGCCAGGATCAAACTCTCCATTGAAAAACAAACCCACAACCACACCAAAGCCCAGCGAGAAAAAGAGAGCCACATCCCCTGACGGACAACAACTGACGAAAAAATTGTCAGAAATCATTGTCCCAAAGAAATCCACCAACACGACCACCAAAGGCACATCATGTCGACGGGGCTATACAAACTAATTCGTCGACTTATGACACACTGTTGAGTTCTCAAGGATCAGACGCACACCGCGTTTCACCTTCCGGCTTCTTCGCGGCACTGAGTTAATCTTAGCGGATTGTTTCTCCCGGTGCAATTCCGGGCTTTTCGTTCCGCTTTCCGCTTTTCCGCCTCTCGGCTTCCTCGCGGTGTTGCCTAACTTAGCGGATTCTTGCCGCCCGGTGCAATTCCGGGCCTTTCCTCCGCCATTCCCTTGCAATTGTTCCGATCGAGATCGCCGAGGCCGCTGTCGCGCACACTCATCGACCTCTTTCGAGGCTCTTGCGAGAGATGGCCACCCGGGATCGGGAGCCCGGCCGAGTGGCCTTGCTCCCCGGCGTCTCCGGGCAACGAGGGATGACACTAGGCGAACAATCAGGGCGGCGCAAATCATTCGGCTGTGACCGTGGGCACACACACGTTTGCGCAGGTCAGAGCCGGTATGGGGTGGGCGTGGGGCCGCTCAGACGGCCCGCACACCCGCGATCTTCTTCTTTCCCCGCCGCAGCACCAACCAGGTACCAGCGAGCAGGTCCTGGTCGCCCGGTACCCACTCAGGGTCCTCCACACGCGCGTTGTTCAGGTACGCGCCGCCCTCGGCGATGGTGCGCCGTGCCTCGCCCTTGCTCTTCACCAGGCCGGTGAGCACCAGGAGCTCGACCAGGTCGGGGATCGAGTCCCGCGCCACCTCCACCGCACCGGCCTCGCCGAGCGCGCTCGACAACGTGGCTGCGGAGAGACCCCCCAGCTCCCCGCCCCCGAAGAGCGCAGCGGCAGCGGACTTCGCGGCCTCGGTCTCGTCGGCGCCGTGCACCAGCGTGGTCACGTGGTCCGCGAGTGCCCTCTGCCCCGCGCGCAGGAACGGCTGCTCCCTGGTCTTCTCGGCGAGGTCGTCGATCTCCTCGCGGCTCAGGAAGGTGAAGATCTTGAGCAGCTCCTCGACCTTCTCGTCCTCGACGTTGAGCCAGAACTGGTGGAACGCGTACGGCGACATCATCTGCGGGTCCAGCCACAGGGCGCCGCCCTCGGTCTTGCCGTACTTGGTGCCGTCGGTCTTGGTGACCAGAGGCGTCGCGAAGGCGTGGGCCCGCCCGCCCTCGGCGCGGCGTACCAGCTCGACTCCCCCGGTGAGGTTGCCCCACTGGTCGGATCCGCCGAACTGCAGGACGACCCCGTGGTCGCGGTAGAGGTTGAGGAAGTCCATCGACTGGAGCAGCACGTAGCTGAACTCGGTGTAGCTGATGCCGGCCTCGAGCCGGGACTTCACCACGTCGCGCGCCAGCATCCGGTTCACCGGGAAGTGCTTCCCGATGTCCCGCAGGAAGTCGATCGTGGACAGCGACGCTGTCCAGTCGTAGTTGTTGACCATGGTGGCGGCGTTCGGGCCCTCGAAGTCGAGGAACGGCTCGATCTGGCCGCGCACGCGGTCGACCCACTGCTTGACCGTGTCCGGGGAGTTGAGGATCCGCTCGCCCGACTCCTTCGGGTCGCCGATCATCCCGGTCGCGCCGCCCACCAGGGCGTACGGCGTGTGCCCGGCCTGCTGGAGGCGGCGGGCGGTGAGGATCTGCACCAGGTTGCCCATGTGCAGGCTGGGTGCGGTCGGGTCGAAGCCGACATAGAACTTGACGCTGCCCTCACCCAGGAGCGCGCGGAGCGCGTCGAGATCGGTCGAGTGTGCGATCAGTCCGCGCCACTCGAGCTCGTCAAGGATGTTGTCGGTCGACACGTTTCGTCCCTCTCTGGCTACACCGGCCACCGTCAGCCGGCGTACCCCACCTTGCCAGACGGTGGCGCCGCTCCCGCCGCCACCTAGGGTGGGGCGCGTGAGCGCAGAGACCCCGGACACGCCGGACCCGTCAGCCCGGGCCGGCACACCAGGAAAGTACGTGCGCGAGCGCGTCATCGGCCGCGGCGGCATGGGCACCGTGTGGCTGGGTCGCGACACTGTGCTGGGACGCCAGGTCGCGATGAAGCGCGTCGGGCTGGTCCCCGGCGGCTCAGCGCCGGACCTGGAGCGGGCCGAGCGCGAGGCGCGGCTCGCGGCCGCCCTCAGCCATCCCCACGTCGTGGCCGTCTACGACCTGGTCGCCGAGGGCGACGAGCACTGGCTGGTGATGGAGTACGTCGAAGGCGAGAGCCTCGCCGCGCTGATCCGGCGCGACGGCCCCCTCCCGGCGGAGGCCGCCGCCTCCATCCTCGAGCAGGTGGCCGACGCCCTTGCGGCGGCCCACGCGCACGGGATCGTGCACCGCGACGTGAAGCCGTCCAACATCATGGTCTCGCCCCACGGCCATGCGAAGCTCACCGACTTCGGGATCGCGAAGGCCGAGGCGGACGCCTCCCTCACCCAGACGGGGCTGGTGACCGGCTCCCCCGCCTACCTGGCGCCCGAGGTCGCCTCCGGAGCCTCCGCCACGCCCGCGAGCGACGTGTGGGCGCTCGGCGCCACGCTCTTCCACGCCCTGGCCGGGCGACCGCCGTACGACGTGGGCGACAACGTGCTCGGCGCCCTGTACAAGATCGTGCACGAGGCTCCGCCGCGGCTGGACGGGGTCGGCTGGCCCGCCTCCGTGCTCCACCACACGATGGCGACCGACCCCGCCGACCGGTGGGAGGCCGGCCGGGTCCGGGACTTCCTGCGGGCCGGGGAGCAAGCGGGCGCGACCGACGTCCCCACCTCGCGGCTGGCCACGACGCCTGCTCAGCGCCTGGTGGACGATGCCGCAGGAGACGGAGCCGAGCAGGCCGCGCCCTCAGCCCCCACCGAGCACACCGCGGCGTTCCCACCCGTGACCGCTCCCCCGGCTCGGGCTCCGCGGGCCGGCACCCGGCAGGCGCCCGCGCCCGCCGCCGGATCGAGCGGGCCGACCACGCCGGAGCAGGGCGAGCGCGCACCGAGCCTCGCCCCCGCCGGCGGCAGAGACCGCCCACAGGGCCGCACCCCCCGGTGGGTCTGGGGTGCTGCCGCGGCCGTCGTCGTGCTGCTGCTGGGCGGTGGTCTGGGCCTGAGCGCGCTCAACGACCAGGACGACCCGGACGGCCAGGACTCCCCCGCCGCGGACCCCGGGACCAGTGCGCCGAGCGACGCTGAGGAGGGCACCACCGCCCCGTCCCCCGCGCCGACCCCGACGCCCAGTCCCAGTGCTCCCAGCGCGCCGGACCCCCAGGCCATGGAGGCGTTCGTGGCGGGCTACCTGGACACCGTGACCAGCGACCCACGGGTCACGTGGCAACAGCTCACCCCGGCCTTCCAGGAGCAGAGTGGCGGGTTCGGTCGGTACAACGGGTTCTGGCGGACGGTCGAGGACGCCGAGGTGGTCGACATCGCGGCGGATCCTGACGCCCTGACCGTGACCTACACCGTCCGGTACGTGCTCAAGCGCGGCGGCAGCACCACCGACTCGGTGACCCTGAGCCTGGAGCCCGACGCCGACGGATTCCAGGTGGCCGGCGAGTCCTGACCGCGTCGGCGACCACAGGAACCCCGGATCCACAAGGGCCCACGGCCCCGTGACCCGGGCCACGCGGATGCCTACTGTCGGATCGCCGGGCCGCGCACGCGGTCCGGGCGACCCGTGACGTCGGCCCCAGCCCCGGGGCGACGCGGAGGAGGTGTCCGATGGCCTGGCAGCGACGAGGCGCCCGCAGACGCACCGCCGCCGAAGCCTCGGCGTACATAGACCTCCCCTCGAGAGACGGCATGCACCTGCGGGTGCAGTCCGCGCTGGACCGCGTCCGCCCCTACCTGGGGTCGCACGGCGGTGGCGTCTCCCTGCTGCGCGTCGACGACGACGGTGTAGCCCACCTCCGGCTCGAGGGCACGTGCGCCGGCTGCCCCTCCTCCGCCGCCACCGTGCGCCAGACCCTGGAGCACGCGGTGCTGGCGTCGGCACCGGGCGTGACCGCGGTCCGGGCGGAGGAGATGGTCGAGCCCCGCGGGCCCTCCGAGCGACGCGGCGCGCTGCGCGCCGACGCCGGCGCACGTCAGGCCGGGACGAGGTCGTCCTGGGTCGCGGTCGACCTGCACGTGCCCGCAGGGGTGCTGACCCAGGTGTCGGTGCAGGGCCAGCGGCTCGTCGTCGCCGGCCTGGCCGGGACCCTGGTCGCGTACCAGGACCGGTGCCCGCGCTGCGACGCGCCGCTCAGCGAAGGCGGCGTCCTGGTGGGCGAGCTCCTGCGCTGCGGCTGCGGCACCACCTTCGACGGCTACCGGGCAGGTCGTCCCGTGCACGACGAGGGCGCCGCCCTGACCCCCGTTCCCCTGCTTCCCGCCGGCACGAGCTGGACGGTCAAGGTGAGCTCGCGCGCCCCGCGCACGCCGACTGGGCAGCGACGCCGTAGGAGGCCTGAGCGCTTCGCGCACCGTGTGCGTGTCCCCCGCAGCGCTGGGTACGAACCATCAGACCTCACCAAGGAGGCACCATGACGACAGGACAGTTCCCAGGGAAGCTCCGACGACGACCGTTCCGACACCCCTGCGACCGCGACCGGCAGCGCCCCGGACTCCCAGGGCGGCTCAGGGATGAGCGCACAGGCCCAGCACGTCGCCGGCGCAGCCGGCGAGCAGGCCAAACACGTCGCGGGCACGGCGAAGGACGAGGCCGCCAACGTCGCAGCCGAGGCGAAGAATCAGGCGTCGGCCCTCTTCTCGGAGGCGACCAGCCAGCTCGACGAGCAGTCCCGGGCGCAGAAGGACCGGCTCGCGGAGACCCTGAACACCTTCGGTGAGGACCTCGCGTCCATGGCCAGCGAGAGCACCGGGCTGGCGGCGGACGTCGCCCAGGAGGTCGCCCAGCGCGCGCGCAGCCTCGCGGCCCGCCTGCAGGACAAGTCCCCGCAGGACCTCCTGGACGAGGTGCGCAACTACGCCCGGCGCAGTCCCGGAACCTTCCTGCTCGGCGCCCTGGGCGCCGGTCTGGTCGCCGGACGCGTGGCACGTGGCACGAAGGCGGCCCGGGACGAGCAGGGATCGTCCTCGACCCAGGTGCCGGCCGCCGGAGGGGCGAGCAGCGACTACACCACCGACTCGGCCGTGGGGTACAGCACGGGCACGCCCCACGTGCCCGGGACCGAGGAGACGAGCGGCTCCGGCACGGCTCCGACGTACGGTGCGCCGGGGGTCACCGCGCCGTCCGGCACGGGCCAGGGAACCGAAGAGGCGCCCTTCCCCATGCCTCCGGCCACCGGCCCGGAGACGTCGCGACCGGGGACCCTGCCATGAGCCAGCCCCCCGTGACCCCGAGCACCCCGCCCGTGCCGCCTCCCGCCGGCGCCTCGTCCGCGAGCGGCGAGACCCGGTCGCTGGGCGACATCGTCGGCGACATCAGCCGGGATCTGCAGCGACCTGGTGCGTCAGGAGATGGACCTGGCGCGCACGGAGATGAAGCAGGAGGCCAGGAGGCTCGGCAAGGGCGCGGGGCTCTTCGGCGGCTCCGGCGTCGCCGGGCTCCTGACCCTGATCTTCCTCTCCCTCTTCCTGGTCTACCTGCTCGACCTCTGGATGCCGGCCTGGGCGGCAGCGCTCATCGTCGGTGTGCTGTGGGGCGTCGTCACCGCCGTGCTGGCGGTGCTCGGACGCCAGGAGGTCAAGGAGGCCAGCCCCGAACTACCCGCGACCCAGGCCACTCTGAAGGAGGACGTCCGATGGGCGAAGGAACAGAAGAGCTGAACGTACGAGAGGCCGAGATCGAGCAGACCCGTGCGGCACTGTCGCGCGACCTCGACGAGCTCGGCGACAAGGTGAGCCCCCAGCGCGTGATGGAACGCCGCACGGAGGCCGTCAAGGGCCGGATGGGTTCGCTGCGCGACAAGGTGATGGGCTCCGTCCCGTCCGTCGGCAGCGGCTCGGGCGGCGGGTCGATGACCGGCTCGGTGAGCGACACCGTGAGTGGAGCCAAGGACTCCGTGACCGGCGGCGCGCAGAGCGCGGTCGGCAGCGTGCAGTCGCGGACCGAGGGCAACCCCCTCGCTGCCGGGCTGGTCGCCTTCGGTGCCGGCATGCTGATCTCCGGCCTGCTGCCGGCCAGCCAGCGCGAGACCCAGCTGGCCGGCCAAGGAATGGACGCGGCGAAGGAGCACGGCCAGCCGGTCATGGACCAGGCGAAGTCCGTGGGGCAGGACGTCGGGGCGAACCTCAAGGAGTCCGCCCAGCAGGCGGTCGAGGAGGTCAGGTCCACGGCTGCGGACTCGGCCAGCACCGTCAAGGAGGAGGGCCAGTCCTCCGCCCAGACCGTCCGGAACGAGGCTCCCGGCACCTGAAGAACACCTTCCGGACCAGGGCCGGTGGCGCTTTCTGCGCCACCGGCCGGTCGGACGTCCACGTTCTCCTCGCCGGGACCGTCGGTCCGCAACGGTCGACGGGTGCGTAGGGCGGGTGGGGCTCGAACCCACGACCCAAGGATTATGAGTCCTCTGCTCTGACCGGCTGAGCTACCGCCCCTGGTGTGCTGCGGCAGCCTATCCTCGGAAGATGGAGCGACCCGAGCTGACTCCCCTGCCCGAGGACTGGACCCGGATGCTGTGCGTCGTCGCGCATCCCGACGACCTGGAGTTCGGCGCCGCGGCCGCAGTCGCCCGCTGGACGGGACAGGGCAAGCAGGTCGTCTACTGCATGGTGACCAGCGGCGAGGCGGGCATCGACGCCCTCCCGCCGCAGGAGTGCCGGGCGGTGCGCGAGACCGAGCAGGTCGAGTCGGCCCGGATCGTGGGTGTCGACACCGTGGAGTTCCTCGGCCTGCCCGACGGCGTCCTGGAGTACGGCGTCGAGCTGCGGCAGGCGATCGCGGCGATGGTCCGCCGGCACCAGCCGGAGATCGTGGTGACCGGGAACTTCCGCGACACCTGGGGCGGACGCAACCTCAACCAGGCCGACCACATCGCGACCGGGCGCGCCGTCCTCGACGCCGTCCGGGACGCCGGCAACCGGTGGGTCTTCCACGACCAGGTCGCCCAGGGCCTGCAGCCCTGGGGCGGGGTCCGGGAGGTCTGGGCCTTCGGCTCCCCGCAGGCCGGCCACGCCGTGGACACCACGGAGACCTTCGATGCCGGCGTCGCCTCGCTCGAGGCGCACGCGGCGTACATCCAGGGCCTGGGCTGGGAGAACTGGGACCCGCGCGAGTTCCTGGAGGGGATGGCCCGCTCCGCCGGCGGGGCGCTCGGCGTCACGTTCGCCGCGCCGTTCGAGGTCTTCCCGATGGGCTGGGGCGACTGACCCCGGACCCGCGACCCGGCAGAGCACTCAGGGCGGCGTCAGCAGCTCGGCGGCCACCCACTCCTCGACCAGCGACCAACGCTCGGGGCGCAGCTGGGCGAGGTAGACCACCCGTCCCTCCCAGCGCCCGCGGCCGGCCGCACGCCACTCCAGCAGCAGGCCCGGCCGGGGCACGGGACCGTCGACCGGCACCGTGACCCAGCAGTGCCGGGACGGCGAGCCACCCTGCTCCCCTGCGCCCGGAGCAGCTCCGGACGCCTGCCCGTCCGTGGTCTCCGGAGGCGACGCGGGACGCGAACCGCCCCGTACCCGGTCCTGCAGCGGGATGCCGCTGCCTGTTCCGTACCCGCCTCGCGCCATACCTCATTAGAACACGTGTTCGAACGACGGTCGCAGGCTACTCGTCCCCTCGCAGGGTGAACGAACGGAGCCGGTCCCCGGCGAACCAGACCGACGCCACCGCGAGCACGACCGCGGCCCCCAAGGCGTAGCCGAGCCCCACCTCCGGGGACCACAGGAGGTCGCTGACCGAGGCCGCGACCTCCCGGCCCCAGGAGCCGATCGAGACCCAGCGGATCCCGACCAGGAGGTTGCCGAGCAGCCCCTCCCACATCAGCACCACGAGCAGGCCCACCACGACCGCGTGCTTGGTCAGCGCCGCGAGCGCGAGGAAGAGCGCCACGTACGCCGTAGCGGCCACCGCCCCGCCCACGCCCCAGGCCACGGCCTCCTCAGGTGCCGACCAGCTCAGCACGAGTGCACAGAGCGTGAGCGGCAGAGCTCCCAGGACCAGTCCGCAGATCCACGCCACGACGTACTTGCTGAGCGCGATCGCGTGCCTGTTGACCGGCTTGGCGAGGAGGTAGACCACGGAGCCGTCGTCCACCTCTGGGCCCAGCACGGCGCTGGCCGCGAGCAGGCAGACCAGCGGCATCGCCAGCGTGTAGCCCAGCTCGAGCACGGCGTCCTGCCCGACCCCCTCGTCCGTCAACGCCCGGATCACCACCGACAGGGCCAGCAGCACCGCGGGCACGATCACCAGCACCAGACCCCGGCGGCGTCCCAGCAGCGCCTGGACCGAGAGTCGCACGATCGTCGGGTTCATCCTCGGCCTCCCACCAGGTAGGAGAAGACGCTCTCGAGCGAGTCGTCGGTGGGCACCAGCTCCCGGATCCGCAGCCCCCGCTCGCGAGCCAGCAGCGGAAGCCGGACGGCGAACGTGCCGAAGTCGGAGACCGCCACGTCCAGGCCGCCGCGCGGCCGCAGCCCGACCGAGAGCACGGACGGCTCTCCGATCAGGGCGCCCCCCAGGGCCCGGTCGTCGTCGCTGACCACGACGTAGCGCACGGGCCGGTCCGTCATCAGCCGGCGGATCTGGCCGAAGTCACCCGAGGCGGCGTGCCGGCCCGAGACCACGACCTCGATCTGGCGAGCCACCTGCTCGACCTCCTCGAGGATGTGGGAGCTGAAGAGCACCGTCCGTCCCTCCTCGCCCATCCGCCGCAGCAGCGACATCAGGTGCATCCGCTGACGCGGGTCGACCCCGTTGAACGGCTCGTCCAGCAGGAGCACGCCGGGGTCGTGGACCAGAGCGGAGGCGAGCTTGACCCGCTGCCGCATGCCCTTGGAGTACGTGTCGACCCGGCGTGCGGCCGGCTCCACCATGTCGACCGTGGCCAGGGCGCGCTCCGTGGCGGCCCCCGGGTCGTCCAGTCCCTGGAGCTCGGCGCTGGCACGCACGAACTGCCGCCCGGTCAGGTACCCGAAGCTCAGCTCGCGCTCGGGCACCAGGCCCAGGGTGCGGTAGACGTCGGTGTTGCGCCACAGCGTCCGGCCGTCGAGGGTGGCGGTGCCCGCGGAGGGCGCGAGGAACCCCGACATCAGCGCGATCAGCGTGGTCTTGCCGGCGCCGTTGGGGCCCAGCAGCCCGGTGATCCCGGGCCCGATGGTCATGCTCACCCCGTTGACGGCCACGACGTTGCCGAACCAGCGGGAGACCCCGTTCAGGGTGAGGACGCTCATGTCCGGGCCACCTTCCGGTAACGCAGCACCAACGCGGCCAGGCAGGCGAGCGAGAGCCCGACGAAGACCAGCACGTAGAGGAGCTCCATCCCCCCGCTGCTCGGCGGGGCGACGCCGCCCTCGTCGGCCCAGGCACCCACCAGGCCCCGGTAGAGGGAGTACGGGGTGAACAGCCCCGCGACCTCGGCGACCTCGCGGTCGCCCTCCGAGACCGCCACGCCCTGGACGGCACTGACCAGGCCGTTGCCGACCAGCAGGACGGCGATGGTGCCCACGACGGCGAACCCGCGTCGGGTCGACCACGCCGAGATCAGCCCGGCCACCCCGGTCAGCGACAGGGCGAGCAGCACCACCAGCACCACGGCCACCGCCGCGTCCCGGGTCTGCTCGCCGAAGTCGAGCTCGCCCAGCAGCGCCACCGCGTAGAGGACCAGGATCGGCAGCAGCAGGAAGACCAGGGTCGCGGCGAGCAGTGACCCCGCACGGGCCAGCGCGTAGGTGCTGGAGCGCAGCGGACGCGCCAGGTAGAGGGTGATGCTGCCGTAGCGCAGGTCGCGGGAGAAGAGCACCGGCGCCTGGGCGGCGACGAAGATGCCGAGCAGCACCTGGGTGGTGGAGGCGTACGCGGCGTACCCGATGGGCAGGTCGTCCAGGCCGATGAAGACCAGGATCCCGGCCACGATCACGGCCGGGAGGAGGTTCAGCGACAGGAGCACGAAGGGCAGCACCTTGGAGCGGCCCGAGCGACCGATGCCGAAGGCGTTGCGCAGGCCGGTCAGCACCAGCGCCCAGGCGATCGCCCCCTCACCGCGCCGAGGCCCCCGGTACGGCAGGTAGCCCAGGTCGTGGATGACGCCCCGGGACCCGCTGCCGCGCTCGCCGTCACCTGCCACGGGAGTCCCCTGCCGCCATGAACACGTCCTCGATCCGGTGGTGGTCGGCCTGCACGCGGACCAGGCCCACGCCCAGCTCGCAGGCGGTGTCGCGCACCAGGTCGTGCACGTCGGCGCGGCCCGAGGCGTCGATCACCAGCATCTGTCCCCGGGGCCGGACCGCGAGGCCACGAGCGGCCAGTGCCTCCCCGGTACGTCGCTGGGCGTCGTCCCCGAGCACCTCGACCAGCAGGGAGCCCGTCGCGTCCAGGAACTCGTCGGTCCGGGAGGCGCGCAGCAGTCGTCCGCCGTCGAGCACCACGACGTGGTCGCTGACCCGCTCCAGCTCCCCGAGCAGGTGGGAGGTGACCAGCACCGCGATCCCGAAGTCCCGGCCGATGCGCTCGACCAGCTCCAGCATCTCGTCGCGGGCGGCGGGGTCGAGGCCGTTGGTCGGCTCGTCGAGCAGCACCAGCCGAGGGTCGTGCACCAGCGCCTGGGCCAGCTTGGCCTTCTGCTTCATCCCCGTGGAGTAGCCGCCCATCGGGCGGTAGCGCTCCTCGGCCAGGCCGACGTGCCGCAGCACCTCGGCGGTGCGCTCCCGGGCGGAGACCCGGGGCAGGCCCGACATCATCGCCAGGTGCACCACGAAGTCGCTGGCGCTCACGTCGGGAGGCAGGCAGTCGTGCTCGGGCAGGTAGCCCACCAGCGACCTGATCTCCCGCCCGTGGGTGGCGATGTCGTGGCCCAGGACGCTCGCGGAGCCACCGGTCGGGCTCACCAGGCCCAGCAGGATCTTGATCAGCGTGGACTTGCCCGCGCCGTTGGCGCCGACGAGCCCGGTGATCCCGGGGCCCACCTCCACGGTGAGGGCGTCCAGGGCACGGACCGCGCCGTACTGCTTGGACAGCCCACTGGTCACCATCACCGCGTCGCCCGCGACGCCGGCCCCGTCGGCGCTCACCGTCGCTCGTCCCACTCCTGCTCGGACGGGTACGGGGGCGAGACCCGCGGATCGGGCGTGGCGGAGGTCGAGCCGTACGTCGGCGGACCGTACGCCGGCTGACCGTACGGGTTGCCGAGGTCGAGCGGGGGTGCCGTCCGCGACCTCGCGACCTTGCGCTGCCGCTCCAGGTCGCTGGAGCGGATGGTGTCGACGACGATCGGGGCCAGCCGTGAGTCGAGGGTCATGTGCTCGTAGGCGTCGTGCCTGATCTGCTCGACCAGGGCGTCGAGGCGCCTCACCTCCGCCAACGCCATCGCGGTGGCGCCCTTCTCCTTGCGGCCCCGGGCGAACCAACCGGCCGCGAGACCGACCAGGAACGGCGGACCCAGGAAGAACACCGACACGAAGAGCAGCGCAACCATGCCGTCGCCCATCTCTCCCCCTCTCACTCCGGAGAGGACGAGCCTACTCGCCCCGGCGCGGTCAGCGGGCGACTCGCACGGTCGCGCGCACCGTGTCGACGACCCGGCCCTCGCCCCGCCACACCGCAGTGAGCCGCAGCGTCCCGGCCTTGCCCGGGCGAGCACCCGGGCGGGCGCGCACCACGGCACGCAGCGGGCGGTTCCCGCGCGCCCCGACGCGCACCGTCAGGCCGGAGCGCAGCTCCTCGGTGACGTCGACCTTCCCGCGGAACCAGCGGACCTGCAGCGCGCGGCCGCCCCCACGACCGCGAAGCCGGTACTCGGCGGCAACCGGACCCGGGTTGTGGACCCGCATCTCGACGGTGCGGGAGCCCGACCGCGTCACCTCGGTGCGCACGTGCTGACCGCGACCCTTCGCGTGCAGCACCCCGACGCCCGCGTACCGCCCGCGGGACGCGACCCGCACCTGGGCGTCGGGACGCTGGTCACTGGCGGCGATCTCCAGGCTGAGCCCCTGCGGGTCACCGAGCCGGGCGCCGTCGGGACTGCGCAGGGCCAGGTGCACCCGCTCCGCGGTCTCCGGCACGGCGTCGCCGTGGATGGTCACCGGGAACGTCTTCTCCGTCTCCCCCGGGGCGAACCGGAGCGTCCCGGGCACCAGCGTGAAGTCGACGCCGGGTGTGGCCTTGCCGCCGACGTGGGCGTAGTCGACCGTGACCGCGCGGTCGCTCGCCAGCACCCGTACCGGCACCTGGACCACCTGGTCCTTCTCCCGCAGCGAGCCGCTCGGCCGGCCGAAGATCACCTCCGGCGCCGTCATCCACGCCAACCGCCCGGCGAGCCAGGTGCGGAGGAACTCCACCTCGCCGTCCAGGTCGTCGGCGTGCACGCTGCCCACCACCGCGGCGTGCGAGACGTGCCAGAGCTGCCAGTCGGCCAGGGCCTCGGGGCGGACCGCCTGGGCGGCCGGCGGGATCTGGGCCACGAGCTGCTCGACCACGGGCGCGAGCTGGATCGTCCGCTGCTTCACCGCGGTCGAGAACGCGGGATCCTCGAGCATCCGGGCGATCCAGTGCTTGCCTAGCCGGGTGTGCCAGCCCTCGGGGGTCGTCTCGATGTTCCACTTCGTCCCGGCGCTCAGGTCGAAGTCCCACAACGGCCCCAGGGTGAAGCGCCCGCCGGGCGTCCAGGAGACGTGCACGCTGGAGTGGAAGTTGGAGTCCTGGTTGCGGAAGAGCTCCTGGACGACGTACCAGTCGACGAACGAGTCGACGTCGACCAGCGGGGCGTAGCCCCGGACCGGGTGGGTGAACCGGTCTCCGTACAGCACGTCCTCGAAGGCGTTGACGGCCTTCTTGATCCGACGGCTCTCCGGCCGCTCCAGCTCGTCGGGGTCCTTGAACGAGACCGGGGTGCCGCGTCTGGTGCGGAAGCCCGGGTCGCCGCTCGCCCGGAACCGCTGGTCCACCTCCAGGAGGTAGCCGCCCTCGGGCAGCGCCACCCGGGTCGGGCCCTGCTCCACCTGCTCGGTGAGCAGGTAGAGGCCCTGCGACCGGCCGTTGAGCACCAGGTCGACGAACCGGCTGTCAGGGGTCCACGCGAGCCGGGTCTGCCGGCCCAGCTGGAGGGCGAGGTGGTTGCGCAGGGCGCTGCGGTCGGCGTAGTTGGCCAGCAGCACCCACTCGTCCGCCGCGGGCATGCCGCCCAGGCTCGTCGGCGCCGCGAGCTTGACCTTGTAGGGCTTCTTGGGCCACTTCCAGGTCGAGTTTCCGCGCCCCTTGATCTCGATCGGGTACGACGCCCCGGCCAGCGACAGCGAGCCGGCGACGTAGTCGTCCTTGCTCACCACCGGAGCGGCCTGCTCGGTGTCGACCACCAGCCTCTCGGGACGGGCCGGGACCGCCCACGTCCCGGGGTCGGCCACCTCCGCAGCCGCTGGCTCCGGAGCCCGGGGGGCCGCTGCGGCGCCGTGCGCCCACGGCCCCAGCGCCCCCGCGGTGAGGATCGCGACGATCCCGACTGCCCGACGTACCGACACACCCTGCTGACTGCGCACCGCTGTCTCCCCCTGCTCGCGGTCCTCCCCCGGTGGGACGCATCACGAGCAGACACACAGTGCCGGGGTGGCATGGGAAATGCAAGAACCCCCCGATCGCTTGCGCGATCGGGGGGTTCTCGGACGGCTCCCCCGGTTGGACTCGAACCAACAACCCTCCGATTAACAGTCGAATGCTCTGCCAGTTGAGCTACAGGGGATCGGCCGCCCTTGCGGGCAACGCCAGAGAAGATTAGCAAGGAGGCCTGCGGTGAGCGAATCGGCCCCCGTCACACGAGCAACGCCCGGTCGGTCAGTCGAGCCCGACCTCGTCCTGGAGGTCGGCCAGCGCCTGCTCGGCCAACGACCTGACCTGGGGGTCCTCGGGGTCGATGCCCTCGTCGAACTCGTAGACCCAGAAGATCGGGGAGTCCCCCCGCGGCGCCCGGCGGGCGATCACCCGGACGCCCCGCCGACCGCTCACCGGCACGTGGCGCTGGAGCACCACGCTCGCGGTGACCCGCTCACGGACCAGCTCCGGGAGCAGCCTGGGGTCGGGCACGTCGAGCTCGTGGATCCCCCGAGGACGCCCCCAGGAGCCCACCTCGAGGAGCCGGAAGGTGGAGGTGTCCGCCTGCCAGTCGGCCGACTCCACCTGCTCCCAGGGCACCCGGCGCACCTCGTCCGGCTCGGGCCCGACCAGGTAGAAGGCGTCCCGGGTGCCGGCTGCCACGCGCGCCGTCGGAGGACTGGCACCAGGCCAGCACCTTCTCGCCCGCCTGGACGTGGATCGCGGTCGGCGGCTTGTCTCGACGCAACGTGAGCTTCACGCCCGTCAGGCTCCCACGGCCTTGTCCCGGAGGTCACGGCGGTGGTGCTCCAGCGCGACCAGCTCGCCGAACATCTGCCGGTACTCCTCGGCCTGGTCCACCGGGTTGGTGCGCTGCAGCCTCGACTTCAGCTCCGTGACCCGCCGCAGCACCGAGAGCTCCAGCAGCCGGTAGACGTGGGCGTTCACGTAGGACTCCGTCGGGTCCCCCGCGGACCTCACGGGCTCCACCCCCAGCTCGCTGATCGCGGACGAGACCAGCGGGTCTCCACGCCGGCACGCAACCGGGTCGCCCAGCCGGGGTCGGCGGCCCCCTGGGCAGCACCCCCGGCCGCGAGCACCGCCTCCCAGACCTCTCGGTAGACGGGATGGCTGAAGTCGCCGGGGCTCACGCCGGCGACCACGCGCCCGACCGCGGCCGGGTACTGCAGCACCAGCTTGAGCGTCTCGCGCTCGATGGCGAACCGCGGGTCGCGAAGGTTGGGCAGCTGACGCCGGGGAGGCGCGTCCCCCTGCGCAGCGGTGCCCCGCTCGGACGCGACCCCGCGCTCGCTGCCCCCGGGTCTCGTGCGCCCGTCGCTCGCTCCCCCTGCGCTCGTCGGGTCGACCGCGCGCCGAGGCGCGACGTACCTCGGCCCGGGCCTCGTCGACGTCCACGCCGATGATCGAGGAGAGCTCACGGGTGAAGGCGTCGACCTTCGACCGGTCGCGGATGCTGGAGACCAGCCGTGCGGCCTCCCGCAGTGCGTCGACCCGGCCGTCCGCGCGGTCCAGGTCGTAGCGGGCCGCGACGTTGCCGAGCACGAACCGGTACAGCGGCTCCCGCTGGGCGACCAGCTCGCGCACCGCCTCGTCCCCGGCCTGCAGCCGCAGGTCGCACGGGTCCAGACCCGAGGGCTCGACGGCCACGTAGGTCTGGGAGACGAAGTTCTGGTCGCCGCCGAAGGCACGGAGCGCCGCCTTCTGGCCCGCCGCGTCGCCGTCGAAGGTGAAGATCACCTCGCCACGGAACTCCTCGTGGTCGTGCATGAACCGCCGCAGCACCCGGGCGTGGTCGTCACCGAAGGCGGTGCCGCACGTGGCGACCGCCGTGCCGACCCCGGCGAGGTGGCAGGCCATCACGTCGGTGTAGCCCTCGACCACGACCGCCTGGGAGCTGCGCGCGATCTCCCGACGGGCGAGGTCGAGCCCGTAGAGCACCTGGCTCTTCTTGTAGATCGGCGTCTCGGAGGTGTTGAGGTACTTGGCCTCGATCCGGTCGTCGTCGAAGATCCGGCGGGCCCCGAAGCCGATGGTGTCGCCGTTGGCCTCGCGGATCGGCCACATCAGCCGGCCGCGGAAGCGGTCGTAGGCCGAACGGCCGACCGCGACCAGCCCGGAGGTGGTCATCTCCTCCTCGGAGAAGCCGCGCTGGCGCAGCAGACGGGTGAGCGCCTCCCCGTCCCGCGGCGAGAAGCCGATGCCGAAGAGCTCGGCCGCAGCCTGGTCGAACCCCCGCTCGGAGAGGAACCGGCGGGCGGTGAGCGCGTCGGTGCCGCCGAGCTGGTCGGCGTAGAACTCCTGGGCCACCTTGTGCGCCTCCAGCAGCCGCCCCCGAGCCGGGCCGCGCGGACGCTGGGCCGGCTCGTCGCCCTCCTCCCGCCGCAGCTGCACGCCGTACTTGTCGGCCAGCTGCTCGACGGCCTCGGAGAAGCCCAGTCCGTCGATCTTCATCAGGAAGCTGATGACGTCCCCGCCCTCCTGGCAGCCGAAGCAGTGGAAGAAGCCTCGGGAGGGGGTGACGTGGAACGACGGCGACTTCTCGTCGTGGAAGGGGCACAGGCCCTTCAGCGAGCCGCCGCCGGCCTTGCGCAGGGTGACGTAGGAGGAGACGACGTCGTCGATGCGGGCCTTCTCGCGCACCTCCGCGATGTCATCTTCTCGAATCCGGCCGGCCACGAGCGGAGTCTACGGGGTTTGGCCCTCCGGAGGCTGGGGCACGGGGGCGTCATGACCGACCCGCACACCCCCCTGACGCCCGGCGCGGTCACGCCCGGGCAGGCACCAGAGCCCACGGTCGGCGCACTCGTGCACGATCTCACCCAGCAGGTCCCGGACCTCATCCGCTCCGAGCTGCGGCTGGCCCAGGCCGAGATGACCGCCAAGGGCAAGCAGGCGGGGCTCGGACTCGGCATGTTCAGCGCAGCCGGGCTGCTCGCCTTCTTCGGCCTGGCGGCGCTGATCACCACCGCCATCGCCGCCCTCGCGCTCGTCCTGCCGACCTGGGCCGCGGCCCTGATCGTCGCGGCCGTGCTCTTCGTGCTGGCCGGTGTCATCGGCCTGCTCGGCAAGAAGCGGGTGGACCAGGCGACGCCGGCCAAGCCCGAACGGGCCCTGGGCGGCATCAAGGAGGACATCGACACCGTCAAGGGAGGACACCGTGGCTGACCAGGACCCCGGCAAGGACGGCAGCGCGGCGACCCCCGCGGACATCGAGGCCGACATCGAGCGCAAGCGGCAGGAGCTCGCGCACACGCTGGACGCCCTCGGCACCAAGCTGGACGTGAAGCGCCAGGTCTCCGAGCGGGTGGACCGGGTGGAGCCGCGGCAGCTCGCCGTGGCCGGTGCGGTCGTGGTGGTGCTGGTGGCGCTCGTCGTGTGGCGGCGACGCCGGTGAGCATGAAGAAGCTGGACGGGCGCTCCCTGAAGTACGTCCTCAAGCGGTCGGTCCGGGAGTTCTCGAAGGACCAGTGCACCGACCAGGCGGCTGCCCTGACCTACTACGCCGTGCTGTCGATCTTCCCCGCGGCGATCGCGCTGACCGCGCTGCTCGGCCTCGTCGGGCAGGACCCGGACCAGACGGTGGACACGCTGCTGGACATCCTCGCCCCGCTGGTCTCCAACAGCATGCTCGGCGACATCGAGCCGACCCTGCGCGACCTGGCTGCCGCGCCGGGTGCGGGCGTGGCCCTGATCACCGGTCTGGCGGGCGCCCTGTGGACGGCGTCCGGCTACGTGGGCGCCTTCTCCCGGGCGATGAACCGGATCTACGAGATCGAGGAGGGGCGCCCGTTCTGGAAGCTCCGCCCGCAGATGCTGCTGCTCACCGCGACCTGCCTGGTGCTGATGGCCGCGCTCATCCTGATGCTGGTGATCTCCGGCCCTGTCGCCCAGTCGGTCGGGGACGTGATCGGCCTCGGCGACACCGCGGTGACCGCCTGGAACATCGCCAAGTGGCCGGTGATGGCGCTGGTGGTGATGCTGTTGATCGCACTCATCTACTACTTCACGCCCAACGTCAAGCAGCCCAAGATGCGCTGGCTCTCCCCCGGCGCCGTGGTCGCCGTGGTGGCCGGCGTCATCGCCTCCGTCGGCTTCACCTTCTACGTCGCCAACTTCTCCAGCTACAACAAGACCTACGGGTCCCTGGCGGGCGTGATCGTCGCCCTGCTGTTCCTGTGGATCATGAACCTCGCGCTGCTCCTCGGCGCCGAGATCGACTCCGAGCTCGAGCGCGGTCGCGAGCTCGAGGAGGGCGTGCCCGCCGGATCGAGCTGCAGCTGCCGTTGCGCGACTCGCGCAACGTCGAGAAGGCGGCCGACAAGGAGCGCAAGCAGATCGACGAGGGGCGGGCGATCAGGCTCGCCTCCGGCGAGAACCCTCACGAAGACCCCTACACCGAGCCCGAAGCCGCCAGTCGCACGTCGGACTGACACAACGAAAGGGAAGACATTGATGAAGAAGAGCATGTTGCTGCTCGCCGCCGGAGCCGGGTACGTCCTGGGCGCGAAGGCAGGACGCGAGCGCGACGACCAGATCGCCAGCGGGTTCGACTCGTTCCGCAAGAACCCGAAGGTGCAGGCAGGCGCCCAGCAGGCGGCCGACCTGGCCAAGGAGAAGGCCCCCACGGTCGCGGACAAGGTGGGCACGGCCGCCTCGGCTGCGGCCGGCAAGGTCCGCCCCGGGGGTGGCAAGGACCAGAGCAGCGGCACGGACCACAGCAGCGCTCAGGACCAGCTGAACCCCGACAGCATCGCCCTTCAGGACGACCCGTACCCCAAGGGAAACCTGCCGTGAGGCCGCTGGCCTCCTGCTGGGCCAGCACGGCCTGACGGGGGGCCTAACCCCTGACGGCTGCGTGTCGGGTCACGGCACTGGCGTCGGTCAACGACGCCACCTGGTCGATCACCACGCGCAGCCGACCGCTCTCGTCGACCGCCTCTTCCCAGTCTTGTGCGAAGGGGCGGTCGAGTGCGTCGCGGACCACGGAGCAGCAGCCCTTCCACCAGCTCGGCCGCAGCTCGCGCTGGCGGGACATGCAGGCGCGACCCGGTCGTCGGCGCTCATCACGTAGTCGCGGCGATCCCCTTGAGCGCCGCGATCTCCAGGCTGGGTCTGCTCCGGCACGACGAGGTCCGCCCGGTGGCGCGACGAAGGGCCCCTCGCCTGGCGGCGAAGGTCGGCCTACCTGGACGCTGCCGCAGAAGCGGCCGATCAGGTCGCTGGTCAGGTTCTTCAGCGCCGCGAGCGCGCGACGACTGTGGTCGTCGCGCTCCGTGGCCGGCTCTCCACCTGCTGCAACCCGGTAGGACGTGGCGTCCAGCAGGTCGTCGACGGCTCCGGCCGGTACCAGTCGCGCACGCGTCTGCCACAGCCCCGCGCGGTCGCAGCCGGGTCAGGTCGATCTTGCCGGCGACCACGCCGTCCTCCACGTCGTGCACCGAGTAGGCGACGTCGTCGGCCAGGTCCATCACCTGGGCCTCCAGGCACTTGTCGCGTCCCGCGTGCTCGCCCGACGCATCCAGTCGAAGACGTCGGCTCGTCGTCGGTAGACGCCGAACTTCAGCGATCGTGCGCGGCGTGCCGTCGCTGTGCACCCCCGACGGGGGCCTCGGCGTCGGCCCGGGCCCACGGGTACTTGGTGCAGGCGTCGAGCGTGGCGCGGGTGAGGTTGAGGCCGACGCTGCGCCCCGGCGCGTCGAAGGTCTTGGACTCCAGGCGGGTCAGCGATGCGCAGGGTCTGGGCGTTGCCCTCGAACCCGCCACAGGCCTGGCTGAGCTCGTCCAGCACCCGCTCGCCGTTGTGCCCGAACGGCGGGTGCCCGAGGTCGTGGGCGAGGGCCGCCGTCTCGGTGAGGTCGGGGTGGCAGCCCAGCGCTCGGGCCAGGTCACGGGCCACCTGCGCCACCTCGAGGCTGTGGGTCAGGCGGTTGCGCACGAAGTCGTCGGTCTGGGGACCCGATCACCTGGGTCTTGGCCGCGAGACGCCGGGTCGGGCCGCGTGCACCACTCGCGCGCGGTCCCGCTCGAAGGCCCGACGCACCGGGCGCGTCGACACGCTTGGGGGGCTCGGGGACGAGGCGCTCGCGGGCGTGGTCGTCGTAGAGGTGCTCCATCGGGCGCGACGCTACCCGGCGCTCCGACAGCACCGAGGCCGGCGCGCGGGTCCGCGGCGTCGCGCGGTGCACTCACGTCGACCGCACGGTGACGTGGCATCGGTCGTAGTGGTCGGCGGTCGCCGACCCACGGTGCGACATGCCGCGCCATCCCTCGCCGCGCACGGTCCACCGACCAGATCTTCTGGGAGTCGTCAGGTACTCGATGCCGAGGTCAGCGTCGTTGGCGCGCAGGTGGTTCGCGATCCCCCCAGCCTGCGGGACCGCCGCTGACCATCACGTCGACCGCACGACCCTGGCCGTGCTCGCCGTCGTTGCGGAACGTGCCGTAGGAAGGTGATCTCGGCAACCGGGCACAGACCAGGCGCGGTGCACGGCGGTGATGCTCGCGGTCGATGCCCGGCCGGGCATCGAGGTGCCGTTGGCGCAGCTCCCGCCGATGCCGGTCACCGGCTTCTTCTCGTCAGGTAGCCAGGCGGTCACCCAGCGGGCCTTCTCGTCCATCACGATCTCTGTGCGACCCTCCGCCTCGCGCCGGCCGGTACGAGCACCTGGTGGCCCTCCGTCGACGAGCGCCGACCTTCTTCGCGGACCCGTCGGCCGACGTTCCAGAGGTTGAGCGCCTCGGTGGTCCACATCCGGTTGGGCCTTCTCGGACGGCGACGTCGGCGGCCCGGGCCGCCGCGGCGGCGGCCTGCTGCTGCTTGCGGGCGGCCTTCTTGGCGGCCTTCCGCTCGGCCTGCTTCCGCCGCGCGGTCGGCCTTGCGGTCGGCCTTGCGGGCTCCGTCGGCCGGCAGCGGGACGGAGCTGCGGCTCACGGGGGCGGAGCGCTCGCCGATGGCTGCTCGGCCAGGGCCGTGCCGGCGCAACAGGCCCCGGGAGGGGGGCTGGTCCTGGGACCACGACGCCGACGAGCGACCGCGGAGACGGTGGTGAGGACGGCGACCGGAGCGGCCACGAGGGCGGCTCTGGCCAGGGGGGTGCGGGCTTGGTGGCCCGCTGGCGATGCTGTGCCACAGCGCTGATCCTTGCTGTTGCTGACAAGATACGTCCGGCGCAGGTCGTGCCCCGGGACGTGGTCGTTGAGTCAAGCACAATGCCGTAGGAACTAGACATTTCAATCGCCCATTCTGGGGTGTCACCCCTCACCCCTCCGTTATCCGGCACGCGCCCCGCAGCCGGGCGGTCATGACCGACCACGCCCTCCTGCGACTGCTGTGACGGCCGGCGTCAGTCCCGGTGGCCTCGTCGGCGTCCTCGCGCCACCGTGCGCCCCGTCCGTCGGTGTCGTCGAGCCAGCCCTCCGGCAGGGCCACACGCTTGCGCGGCGAGCCCTGGCGACCCCAGGGGCGCGCCGAGCTCGGAGACCGGGAACCGCTCGTCGGGGTCCAGCTCGGCGAGCAGCCGGTCGAGGTCGGCCAGCGAGTCGACCAGCGCCAGCGAGTGGCGCAGCGGCCCGCCGGCCCGGAACCCCTTGAGGTACCAGCGCGACGTGCTTGCGGAACTCCTTGCAGCCGCGCTCCTCCCCCATGTGCCGGCAGAGCAGCTCGGCGTGCCGGCGCATCACCGCGCGGACCTCGCCCAGCGTGGGCAGGACGGTCTCGGTGGAGGTGGAGGAGAACGCCGCGGCCAGGTCGCGGAAGAGCCAGGGCCGGCCCAGGCAGCCGCGTCCGACGACGACGCCGGCGGCTCCGGTCTCGCTGGACCATCCGGACGGCGTCCCCGGCCTCCCAGATGTCCCCGTTGCCCAGGACCGGGATGTCGACGTGCTCGACGAGCCGGGCGATCGAGTCCCAGTCGGCCTCGCCGGAGTAGGCCTGCTCGACCGTGCGGCCGTGCAGCGCGATCGCGGCCACCCCGGTCTCCTGGGCGATCCTGCCGGCGTCCAGGTAGGTCAGGTGGTCCTCGTCGAGGCCCTTGCGGGTCTTCATCGTCACCGGGACGCCGTACTCGGCGCCGTGGCCGTGACTGCCGCCTCGAGGATCTCCGCCAGCAGGCCGCGCTTCCACGGCAGCGCCCCGCCGCCGCCCTTGCGGGTCACCTTGGGCACCGGGCAGCCGAAGTTGAGGTCGACGTGCGCGACCCCGTAGTCGGCGCAGAGGATCTCGGCGGCCTTGCCCACGTAGACGGGGTCGGTGCCGTAGAGCTGCACCGAGCGGAGCCGTCTCGAGCTCGTCGAAGACGAGCATCTTGCCGGGTCGTCTCGTCACCCTCGACCAGGCCGCGGGAGGTGATCATCTCGCAGACGTAGAGACCAGCCCCCTGCTCGGCGCACAGGCGCCGGTAGGCCGCGTTGGTGATGCCGGCCATCGGGGCGAGCACGACCGGGGTCTCGATCCGCAGGTCCGCCGCAGGACCAGCTCGGTGGGCAGTGCGGAGGCCGACCGACGCGGCCCTCCTTCCTCGCCGGCGCAGGCGCCGCGCTCAGCAGCCGAGCAGCCGCTCGGCGAAGTAGCGGTGATGCCGTCGAGGCTGATCCGCTCCTGGCTCATCGAGTCCCGCTCGCGCACGGTGACCGCGCCGTCCTCGAGGGTGTCGAAGTCGACGGTCACGCAGTACGGCGTCCCGATCTCGTCCTGGCGGCGGTAGCGGCGACCGATCGCGCCGGAGTCGTCGAACTCGACGTTCCAGTTCTCCGCAGCTCGGCCGCGAGGCCCTTGGCCTTCGGGCGTCAGGTCGGCGTTGCGGCTCAGCGGCAGCACCGCGACCTTGACCGGGGCCAGGCGCGGGTCGAGCCGCAGCACGGTCCGCTTGTCGACGCCGCCCTTGGTGTTGGGCGCCTCGTCCTCGGCGTACGCGTCGACCAGGAAGGTCATCAGGCTGCGCGAGAGCCCGGCTGCCGGCTCGATCACGTAGGGCACGTAGCGCTCGTTGGCGGCCTGGTCGAAGTAGCTCAGGTCCTGGCCGGAGTGCTGGGAGTGGGTGGAGAGGTCGAAGTCGGTGCGGTTGGCGACGCCCTCGAGCTCGCCCCACTCCGAGCCGGCGAAACGGAACCGGTACTCGATGTCGACGGTCCGCTTGGAGTAGTGGCTCAGCTTCTCCTTCGGGTGCTCGAAGTGGCGCAGGTTGTCAGGGTTGATCCCCAGGTCGGTGTACCAGCGGGTGCGCTCGTCGATCCAGTACTGGTGCCACTCCTCGTCCTCACCCGGCTTGACGAAGAACTCGATCTCCATCTGCTCGAACTCACGGGTGCGGAAGATGAAGTTGCCCGGCGTGATCTCGTTGCGGAAGCTCTTGCCGATCTGGGCGATGCCGAACGGGGGCTTCATCCGGCTCGAGGTCACCACGTTGGCGAAGTTGAGGAAGATGCCCTGGGCGGTCTCGGGCCGCAGGTAGTGCATGCCGGACTCGTCCTCGGTGACACCGAGGTGGGTCTTGAGCATGCCGGAGAACTGGCGCGGCTCGGTCCAGGCGCCGCGGGTGCCGCAGTTGGCGCAGGCGACGTCGCGCAGGTCGACCTGGTCGGGGTCGTCGAGGCCCTTCTTCGCCGCGTACGCCTCCTGGAGGTGGTCGGCGCGGTAGCGCTTGTGGGACGACTGGCACTCGGTCAGCGGGTCGTTGAAGGTGTCGACGTGGCCGGACGCCTCCCAGGTCTGGCGCGGCAGGATGATGCTGGAGTCGAGACCCACCACGTCCTGACGACGCTGCACCACCGCGCTGCCACCATGGCGCTTGATGTTGCTCCTTCAGCTCGACACCGAGCGGGCCGTAGTCCCAGGCCGACCAGGTACCGCCGTAGATCTCGCCGCACGGGTAGACGAAGCCGCGCCGCTTGGCGAGCGAGACGACGTTGTCGACGGGCGAGGGGGGCGGCTTGGCCACGGTGAGAGCTCCTGTTGCGCACGGCCGGCTGGCTGCCGACCTCGAAGGATCAGGGTAACGAGCGGCTACGTGCCTCGTTGAGGGCGGCTCCGGCAGCACCGGCTCGTAGGCGCTGGGCTCGTCGATCGCCCGGCTCAGGATCGGCACCGCGGTGAGCTTGACCTCGTAGGAGGAGAGCGCACGCCGGTAGGAGCCCACGTCGCGCCACTCGGTGTGCAGAACCCACAGCTCGGGGTCGTCGAGGTTGCGCCCGATGGCGCCACGGACGTGACCGGGGCGGGCCGCGAGCGTCTCCAGCGCCACCTGGAGGTCGGCGCGGAACTGCTCGCCGGCCGACGCGGGCACCCGGAACCTGTTGATCACCATCACCCCGCCAGCCTAGGCGCGCAGGCGCGGCACGGTCGGCCGGCGACCCTCGTGTTGAAGACGGAGGCCCCGGATGTGAGAATCGTTCTGATGAAGACCTCCCCCTGGCTCGCTCTCCTCGTCCCGCTCGTCCTGGTCGCCCCGGGCTGTGGCGCACTGTCGGACGAGAGCGGCTCGGACGGCGACCGGGTGCAGGTGGCCGCGGGCTTCTACCCCCTGGCCTGGGTGGCCGAGCAGGTCGCGGGAGACCGCGCGGACGTGGTCAACCTGACCAAGCCGGGCCAGGAGGCGCACGAGGCCGGTCTCTCCATCGAGAAGACCGCCGACCTCGCCTCGGCCGACCTGGCGCTGACCCACCAGGCCCTGCAGCCCGAGGTGTTCGATGCCGCCGAGACCAACGCCCAGGGGAAGGTCCTCGACGTCGAGGACGTCGTCGACCTGGCCCCCGCCGGCACGGGGCACGACCACGACGAGCACGACGACCACGACGACCATGGGGACGAGGGGCACGAGGACGACGGCCACGACCACGGGGACGAGGACCCGCACTTCTGGCTCGACCCGCTGCTGATGGCGGATCTCGGGGACGCGGTCGCCGAGGAGCTTTCCGAGATCGACCCCGAGGGCGCCGAGCAGTACGCCGACTCCGCCGAGGCACTGCGCGGGCGCCTGGAGGAGCTGGACCGGGAGTACACCGACGGTCTGGCCGGGTGCGAGCGCAACGTCGTCGTGGTCAGCCACGACGCCTTCGGCTACCTGGGCAGGTACGGCCTGGAGTTCGAGCCGATCGCCGGGCTCTCGCCTGACGCCGAGCCGACGGCCGCCGACCTCCAGCACCTGCAGGAGCTGATCCGCGACGAGGGCCTGACCACCGTGTTCAGCGAGACGCTCGGGTCGTCGGCCCCGGCGCGCTCCCTGGCGAAGGACACCGGCCTGCGGACCGACACCCTCGACCCGATCGAGGGCCTCTCCGGCTCCGGCTCCCAGGCGGACTACCTCTCCCTGATGCGCGACAACCTCGACGCGCTGCGCAAGGCCGACGGATGCTGAGCGCGCCGTCGTCCTCCGCCGGCGCACAGCCTCCGGTCGCCCTGGACAACGTCTCGGTCTCGATCGACGGCCGTCCCGTGGTGCGCTGCGCAGACCTCATGGTGCGCACCGGGGAGTTCGTCGCGCTGATGGGGGCCAACGGGTCGGGCAAGTCGACCCTGGTCCGGGCGATGACCGGGCTGCGGCCACTCACCGCCGGCACCGCGTCCCTCTTCGGCACCCCCCTGCCGTCCTTCCGCGACTGGCAGCGGGTCGGCTTCGTCCCGCAGCGCGCCGGGGCGGGCTCGGGGGTGCCGGCCTCGGTCTGGGAGGTCGTCGCCTCCGGACGCCTCACCCGCCGGCGCCTGTTCCGGCCGCTCAGCCGCGAGGACCGCCGGATGATCGAGGACGCCCTGGAGGTCGTGGGGCTGCGGGAGCTCGCCCGCTCGGGGATCAGCAACCTCTCCGGCGGGCAGCAGCAGCGCGCGTTGATCGCCCGCGCCCTGGCCGGCGAGCCGGACCTGTTCCTGCTCGACGAGCCGACCGCGGGCGTCGACCTGCCCGCACCAGGAGGCGCTGGCCGACGCGCTGGGGACCCTGGCCGGTCGGGGCGCCACGATCGTCCTGGTCGCCCACGAGCTCGGCCCCATGCGCCCGCTGGTGGACCGCGCGGTGGTGATGCGCAGCGGGCGCATCGTCTACGACGGCGCGCCGCTCGACGACCACGAGGTGCACTCCCCTCATCTCGGTGAGGCGCACACCCACCACCACGTCGAGCCCCAGCAGGACCACGTGCCCTTCGTGGCCTCGCCCCTGGACACGCCGGAGGGCGACCGATGAACGACCTCGTCTCGCTGTTCTCGCTGCCGTTCATGCAGCGCGCCCTGCTCGCGGCGATCTTCACCGGGCTCGCCGTCCCGGCCGTCGGCACCTACCTGGTGCAGCGCCGGATGGCGCTGATGGGCGACGGCCTGGGCCACGTCGCGGTCACGGGGGTCGCGATCGGCCTGGTCACCGGGTTCGCCCCCACCTGGACGGCGGTGATCGCCGCCGTCCTCGGTGCCATCGCGATCGAGGTGATCCGCGAGCGTGGCCACACCAACGGCGACGTCGCCCTCGCACTGCTCTTCTACGGCGGCCTGGCCGGCGGCATCTTCGTCGCCGGGGTGGGTGGGGAGAGCACCGCCAAGCTGCAGCAGTACCTGTTCGGCTCGCTGCTCAGCGTCTCGGCCGAGGACGTGCTCTTCACCCTCGCCTTCGCCGTGGTCCTGACCTTCCTCTGCCTCGGCCTCGCACCCCAGCTGTTCGCGGTCTCCCAGGACCAGGAGTTCGCCCGGGTCGCGGGCCTGCCGGTGCGGACCTACAACCTGCTGGTCGCGGTGCTGGCGGCGGTCTCGGTCACCGTCGCGATGCGGACGGTGGGGCTCCTCCTGGTCTCCGCACTGATGGTGGTGCCGGTGGCCACCGCCCAGCAGCTGGCCCGCTCGTTCCGTGCCACCCTGATGCTGGCCATGGGGCTGGGCCTGGCCGCCTCCTTCGGCGGCCTGGTGCTCGCGGCTGCCGCCTCCTACCGCGCCGACGTGGCGCCCGGGGCGTCCATCGTCCTGCTGAGCCTGCTGCTGTTCGTGCTCACCTGGCCGGTCGGGGCGCTGCTACGCCGACGGCAGCGGCTCCGGGTCCCCTTCGCCGACGAGGCCCCCTCAGCCGAGGAGACGGCCCACCTGCGACCGGAGGACCATCCGCACCAGCACGGAGAGGGCTGCGGGCACCGGGGGGTCGAGCACGGGAACCACGTCGACTACCTGCACGACGGACACCGGCACGCGCCGCACGGGGCCCACTATGACGAACACTGACCGCACCCGGCCCGAGCCCGCGCTGCGGCCCACCCGCCAGCGGACGGCCGTGACCGAGGCGCTCTCCACCTTCTCCGACTTCCGTTCGGCCCAGCAGCTGCACGAGCTGCTCACCCGGCGCGGCGAGCGGGTGGGCCTGGCGACCGTCTACCGCACCCTGGCCGCCCTCGCGGAGGTCGGCGCGGTCGACGTGCTGCGCAACGAGGACGGGGAGTCGCTCTACCGGCTCTGCTCGACCACGCACCACCACCACCTGGTCTGCCGCGTCTGCGGGGCCACGGTGGAGGTCGAGGGCCCGGCGGTGGAGCGGTGGACCCAGAGCATCGCGCGCGAGCACGGCTACGCCGACATCAGCCACGACCTCGAGATCTTCGGGACGTGTCCGTCCTGCCGCGCTCCGGGTGCGCCCGACCGCGCGGACACGCACGACTAGGCTCCCGCTGTGCGTACCGGTGCGAAGCGAGAGGTCCGACCCCCCACGCCCCACCCCTCGGGTGCCCGCCCTCCGGCCGTGCCCGCGGACCTGGTGCCGCGGCACGTGGCGATCGTGATGGACGGGAACGGGCGCTGGGCCAAGGAGCGGCGGGCTCCCCCGCACCCGCGGTCACGAGCAGGGTGAGACGTCCCTGTTCGACGTCGTCGAGGGCGCGATCGAGATCGGCGTGAAGGCGATCTCCGCCTACGCGTTCTCCACCGAGAACTGGTCGCGCTCCCCGAGGAGGTGCGCTTCCTCATGGGGTTCAACCGCGACGTGATCCGCCGGCGCCGCGACGAGATGCACGAGCTGGGGGTCCGGGTCCGCTGGGCCGGGCGGGCGCCCCGGCTGTGGAAGTCGGTGATCCGGGAGCTGCAGGTCGCCGAGGAGCTGACCCGGGACAACGACGTGCTGACCCTGACGATGTGCGTCAACTACGGCGGGCGCGCCGAGATCGCCGACGCGGTGCGCTCGATCGCCCACGAGGTCGCCGCCGGCAGGATCAAGCCCGACCGCATCGACGAGAAGACGATCGCCCGCCACCTGTACGTGCCGGAGTGGTCCGAGGCCGACCTGGTCTGGCGCACCTCCGGCGAGCAGCGGCTCTCCAACTACATGACCTGGCAGTCTGCCTACAGCGAGTTCGTCTTCTCCGACGTCCTGTGGCCCGATGTGGACCGCACCCACCTGTGGGCGGCGATCGAGGAGTACGCCCACCGGGACCGGCGCTACGGGTCCGCCTGAGCCTGCGGCCGAGCCCGACCGGGCTCGCCCGCAGCCGGGTCAGCGCTCGAGGTGCTCCAGGGAGCGCAGGCCCCGCTCGACGTGCCAGGCCAGGTACGCCGCGACCAGGCCGCTGGCCTCCCGGAGGTGGCGCGGCTCCGCGCCGTGCACCACCGGCCACTCGCCGGCCAGCAGCGCGCCGAGCACCTGCAGGGTCCCCAGCGCCGGGGTGGCCGACCCCGGGAGCCGGCACACCGTGCAGAGCACGCCGCCGGCCGCCGGGTTGAAGAACCGGTGCGGCCCCTCGGTGCCGCAGCGCACGCAGTGGTCGAACGAGGGTGCGTAACCGGCCACCGCCAACGAGCGCAGCAGGTAGGAGTCGAGCACCTGGCCCGGACCGTGCTCGCCGCTCACCATCGCCCGCAGACCCCCGACCAGCAGCAGGAACTGCTGGAGGGCGGGCTCCTTCTCCTCCACCACCAGCCGCTCGGCCGTCTCGAGCATCACCGTGCCCGCGGTGTAGCGGTCGTAGTCCAGGCCGATGCCGGAGTGGAACGGGGTGAGCGTCTCGGCCTGGGTGATCGTGTCGAGCGAACGACCCTCGGCCAGCTGGAGGTCGACGTGGGTGAACGGCTCCAGCCGCGAGCCCCAGCGCGAGGTGGTGCGTCGTACGCCCTTGGCCACCGCGCGGACCCGGCCGTGGTGCCGGGTGAGCAGGGTGATGATCCGGTCCGCCTCACCCAGCTTGTGGGTGCGCAGGACGACGGCCTCGTCGCGGTAGAGGGGCACTCCCCCATTGTGCCTGCTGGTGCCTGCTGATGCCTCCTGGCGCCCGCTCGGTCAGGTCGAGCTGCGCCGCTGCCGCTTCCGGGTGCTGCGCGCGTCCCAGCAGTCCAGGGCGAACGAGATCGCCGCCCCGTCCAGGCGGGCCGGGTCCAGTCGCCACTCCAGGGGCCCGCGCGACCGCACGACCGTGGCCTGGGGCAGCTCGGCGGCGAGCATCTCCACGTCGGCCCACGGGTGCGCAGGATCGGCCCGGTGGCCGACCAGGAGCACCGGGACCCCGATCCCGCGGCGCTCGCCCGCGTTCGGCGCCATCCGCCCGAACAGCACGCCGTGCACCATCGCAGCGAGCGCCCCGGGACGCTGGTTGCACGTGTCGAGGGCGACCCCCACCCAGAACGGCATCACGCCGCGGGGCACGGCGCGGACCAGCCTGCGCACCCCGGAGAAGGCCAGCGGCGCCACCCGGGCGCCCAGCATCAGCGGCGCCATCCGCAGCAGCCCGGCCGCGAAGCCGTTGTCCAGCACCGGGGACTCCAGGAGGAGGCCGCGCACCCGGTCCGGCGACCGCACCGCGGTCTCCAGCGCGACGTTGGCGCCCAGCGAGACCCCGACGAGCAGCGCCTGCTCGGCGCCGACCTCGTCGAGCAGCGCCTCCACCTGCTCGGCGTACGCGGTCACCGAGTAGGCCAGTGGGTCGCTCGGCCGGTCGGACCGGCCGTGCCCCAGCAGATCCAGGGCGAGCACGTGGAATCCCTCGCTCGCCAGCCTGCGCGCGAGCGGCTGGTGCATCCGCCTGGTCATCAGCTCGGCGTGCAGCAGCACGGCCCAGCGCTCGCCTCCGCCGTACTCGGTGAACTCCAGCCGGTCGCCCGAGGACAGGAAGAGCTGACCGATGCGTTCCGAGACCAACATGTCAGGCAATCTAGCCACCAGCGTGCCGAGTGGACCGAATGACCACCAAGCCGCTCGCGGACTGGAACACTGTGCGCCATGTCCACTCGGGTGAGGGAACTGGAGCGGCGCGGGTCCGCGCTGGGAGTCGGGGCACTCGTCTTCCTCGCCGGGGTCCTCACACTCGCCGTCACCGCCGTCTCGGCCTGGTCCCTGTCACCCTGGTGGCCGCCGGTAGGCATCGCCTGCACGCTGCTGACCGTCACCCCCCGGCGCTGGTGGTGGTGGGTGGTGCCGACGGTGGTCGCCGCGAACACCGGAGCCAACGTGCTCTTCGACCGCCCCGTGCCCTTCGCGGTCACGCTGAGCGTCGTGGTCGCGCTGGAGGCGGTGATCTTCGCGTGCGTGATCCGCCTGCGCCGCGGCGGGCTGGCGGTCCTCGGCACCCAGGTCGACTTCCTGCGCCTGATCGCGGCTGCGGCCCTGTCCGCCGGGATCGGCGGGGCGGTCGCCGGGGTGGCACTGCCCCTGGTGGGCGGCCCCGACAGCGGACGGGCCTACCTGCTCGCGATCGCCCCCTCGCACGCGGCGGCGGTGCTGGTCCTGGCCCCGGTCCTGCTGAGCCTGCGCCGGCCGCTGGTCCCCGTCCGGATGGGCGAGCTGGTCCTCCAGACCTGTGCCCTGACCTTCACCACCCTGCTGGTCTTCGGGGTCAGCGACGTGCTTGCCATGGCCTTCGTGCCCATCCCCTTCCTGGTCTGGGCCGCCTTCAAGTTCGGCCTGCGCGTCGTCGCCGTGCAGATCGCGGTGATCGCGACCATCGTCTCCGGGGCCACCTCGCAGGGTCTCGGACCCTTCGCGGTGAACACCGGGGCCGACGCGATCGGCCCCTGGGAGGCGACCTCCCTGGTCCAGACCTTCCTCATGTGCATCGTGCTGATCTGTGTCCCGCTCGCCATCAACGTCGAGCAGACGATGCGCCTCAACGATCAGCTGCGAGCCACCGGCGACCTGTTCCGGCGCAACTTCTCCGAGTCCCTGGTCGCGATGCTCGTGCTGCGCGCCGGACACGACGACTTCGAGGTCTTCGACGCCAACCAGCAGACGACCACCCTCCTGGGCCTGGACCGCGAGCAGGTGGTGGGACAACCGCTCTCCACGCTCCTGGAGACCACCACGCCCCTCTCGGGGATCCTGGACCAGATGGTGGCCGGGACGCTGGACGGATGGCGCGGCGAGGGCCGGATGGCCCACCGTCCCGAGCGCCAGATCGCCCTGAGCGTGGCCCCCCTCTCGGGCTCGGGCGGGGAACCGATGTTCAGCGCCCAGCTGCTCGACCTCACCGACGAGCGCGTCGCCCGGGCCGACCTCGACGCCGAGCGCCGGCTCAGCGACATCACCCTGGCGACCACCGCGTGCCTGATCCTGGTCTGCGACCTGCGCGGCACGGTGCTGCGGGCAAACCCCGCGCTCGCCTCCCTCGTCGGCGCCTGCACCGAGGAGCTGGTCGGACGGCCCGTCTGGGAGGTGGCAGTGCCCGAGGAGCACCGCGACCTGGCGCAGCGGATGTTCGCCGAGCACGATCCGGACCCGATCCCGTCCGCGGTGGAGAGCACCCTGCTCGACGCCGAGGGGCACGAGCGCCGGATCGCCTGGACCAGCGGGGTGGTCAGCGACCCCGAGGGCCAGGCGACGTACCTGGTGATGACCGGGCTGGACGTGACCGCCGAGCGCAACGCCGCCGGGCTCACCCAGCACTTGCTCGCGGCGGCCCTGGACACCGCGCTGATCGGCATCGACCCCGTCGGCCGGATCACCCTGTTCAACTCGGGCGCGGAGAAGCTGCTCTCCGCGCCCGCCTTCGCGACGGTCGGCACGCCGTTCGTCGACCTGCTGGTGCCCGACGAGCTCGCCACCTGGGCCGCCGAACGGGACAGCGCCCCCACCTTCCCCACGGTGCTGGAGCACCTGCTCGACCAGCAGGCCCAGGACTGGACCTGGCGACGCTCCGACGGGAGCCGGACGCTGGTGTCGATGTCGCTGACCCGGGTGACCGACGACAACGACCTGCTCATCGGCTACCTGTGCCTGGGCAACGACGTGACCGAGGCGCGCCACAACCAGGAGGTGCTCGCCACCGCCCTGGAGAAGGAGCGCACCGTGGTGGAGCGGCTACGCCACCTCGACGTCGCCAAGGACGAGTTCGTCTCCACCGTCAGCCACGAGCTGCGGACCCCGGTGGCCAGCATCGTCGGCTACACCGAGCTGCTCCAGGACGGCGACTTCGGCGAGATCGCCGAGGAGCAGGCACCGGTCGTCGACGCGATCAACCGCAACGGCCAGCGCCTGGTCAACCTGGTCGACAACCTGCTGGCGCTCAACGGGCTCGCCGCCGACCTGCCCGCGTGGGAGCGTTCGCGGATCGACCTGGTCGACCTCGTCCACGCGCTCGAGCACACCACGGTGGCGAGCGAGGCCGCCCGCCGTCTCCAGCTCTGCTTCCGCGTGCCCGAGCACCCGATCCTGGTCGAGGGCGACTGGTCGCAGCTCGAGCGGGCGCTGAGCAACCTGCTCAGCAACGCGATGAAGTTCACCGAGCCGCGTGGACAGGTCACCTGCGTGCTCACCTACGACGCAACGCTCGGCGAGGCGGTGGTCGAGGTCTCCGACACCGGCCTGGGCATCCCTCGCGACGAGCAGGAGAACCTGTTCAAGCGGTTCTGGCGCAGCTCGACCGCCCAGGCCCGGCACATCCAGGGCACCGGCCTGGGCCTGACGATCGTGCAGACCGTGGTGGCCTCGCACGGCGGGACGGTGACCCTGGAGTCCGAGCACCTCGCAGGCACCGTCGCCACCATCCGCCTCCCGGCCTCCCGGGAGTGAGGGACCGGCTCAGCGGGCCCGGTTCACCGCGCTGACGACCGCCTTGAGCGACGCCGAGACGATGTTCGGGTCCAGGCCGACGCCCCAGAGCACCTGGTCACCCACCGCGCACTCGACGTACGCCGCCGCGATCGCGTCGCCGCCCGCCGACAGGGCGTGCTCGTGGTAGTCCAGGACCCGCACGTCTCCCCGGTCCGCGAAGGCCGGGTCGCCCGCCGCCTGCCGCTCGGAGACCAGGTCGTTGAGCGCGTGGGTGAAGGCGTTGATCGGCCCGTTGCCCTCCGCGGTCAGCGTCACCGGCTCACCGTCGACACGGACGCTGACGGTGAGCTCGTCCTTCTGCCCCGCCGCCGAGGAGGTGTGCACCGAGTCGAGCGCCAGCGGCGACGTCCGGTCCAGGTACTCGCCGCGGAAGACCGACCAGATCTCCTCGGGGGTGACCTCGCCACCCTCGGCGTCGGTCCGCTGCTGGATCACCCGGCTGAACTCGATCTGCGCGCGGCGCGGCAGGTCCAGGTTGTGCTCGGACTTCAGCAGGTAGGCCACCCCGCCCTTGCCGGACTGGCTGTTGACCCGGATCACCGCCTCGTAGCTGCGGCCGACGTCCTTGGGGTCGATCGGCAGGTACGGCGCCTCCCACGGCATCCGGTCGACCGGCACGCCCTGCTCGGCCGCGCGGCGCTCCAGGTCCTCCAGGCCCTTCTTGATCGCGTCCTGGTGCGAGCCGGAGAAGGCGGTGTAGACGAGGTCGCCGGCGTAGGGGTGACGCGGGTGCACCGGCAGGTTGGTGCAGTACTCGACCGTGCGCCGGACCTCGTCGATGTCCGAGAGGTCGATCTGGGGGTCGATGCCCTGGCTGAACAGGTTCATCGCCGAGGGTCACCAGGTCGACGTTGCCGGTCCGCTCGCCGTGGCCGAACAGGCAGCCCTCGACCCGGTCGGCACCGGCCATCAGGCCGAGCTCGGTCGCGGCCACGGCGGTGCCCCGGTCGTTGTGCGGGTGCAGGCTGATGGCGCTGTGCTCGCGCCGGGTGAGCCCGCGGGAGAAGTACTCGATCTGGTCGGCGTAGGTGTTGGGCGTGGACATCTCCACGGTGGCCGGCAGGTTGAGGATGATCTCGCGACCGGCCTCGGGCTGCCACACGTCGGAGACCGCCTCGCACACCTGCAGCGCGAAGTCGGTGTCGGACTGGGTGAAGATCTCGGGGCTGTACTGGTAGCCGAACGCTCCGGTGCCCACCAGGTCGCCCAGCAGCTCCTCGGCGTACTTGACCACCAGCTCGGTGCCGCGGGTGGCGATCGACGAGGCACTCGTCGGGGGTGACCCCGAAGACGACGCGCTGGAAGAGCGGCGCGGTGGCGTTGTAGAGGTGGACGGTCGCCCGGTCGGCGCCGACCAGCGACTGCACGGTGCGCTCGATCAGGTCCTCGCGCGCCTGGGTCAGCACCGAGATCTGCACGTCGTCGGGGATCCGGTCCTCCTCGATCGAGCAGCCGGACGAAGTCGAAGTCGGTCTGGCTCGGCGACTGGGGAAGCCGACCTCGATCTCCTTGTAGCCCAGCGAGACCAGCAGCTCGAACATCGCCATCTTGCGGGCCGGGGTCATCGGGTCGATCAGCGCCTGGTTGCCGTCACGCAGGTCGGTGGAGAGCCACCGGGGCGCCTGGGTGATGCGGCGGGCGGGCCACGTCCGGTCCGGTACGTCGACCGGGACGAAGGGGCGGTAGCGGTCGAACGGCATCGGCGACTGCTGCTGGTTGTTGTGCGTGTTGCTCAGGTCGGTCATGGTCTCTGCTCCTTGCGAGGCTCTGGGCGTCCGGCACGCAGCACGCTCCCCGCAACGAGGTGGCCGGTGATCAGGCCTCGTTGCGGCAGCGAAGGAGGAGTCGACTCATCATGACCCTCGCAGTCTAGACCATGGGCCTGCCGTCGGTGGTCCCGCGTCTCGGGGGTCCGACCTAGGCTGGACAAGTGCCCTGCCTCCTGGTCGTCCACCACCTCCCCACCGCCTCCGTCCGCGCCCTGGGCGACGCGGTGGTGCAGGGCACGCACGACGACGCTCTGGACGGCTCGGTCGAGGTCGGTGGTGCGGCCGGCCCTCGAGGCACCGCCGCGGACGTGCTCGACCGCCGACGGCTACCTCCTCGGCACCCCCGCCAACTTCGGCTACATGAGCGGCGCGCTCAAGCACTTCTTCGACACCATCTTCCTGGAGGCCGGCGGCGCGCTCGGCGACGGAAGGAGCGGCCGGCCCCAGCAGCAGCGGCCGACGACCGTTCGGCCTGTGGGTGCACGGCCGCTACGACACCACCGGCGCCACCCGGTCGGTGCTCTCGCTCGCGCAGGCGCTGCCCTGGCGACAGGCCGCGCCGGTGCTCGAGGTGCGTGGGAGACGTCGGCGAGCTCCGAGCTGGCCGCCGGCCACGAGCTGGGCGCGACGCTGGCCGCCCTGGTGGGGCCGGGGTGAGACGCGCGCTGCCGAGCCTGGCCTGCGCCGTCGCGCTGGCCCTGGTCGGCTGCACCTCCGGCGGCGGCGACTCCTCGCCCTCGGAGCCGTCGGAGTCCCGGCCGTCCTCGACCTCCGCCTCCCCCTCAGCCGCACCGCCCGGATCCGCGCCCGGATCGGCACCGGCCCGGCCCCAGGCCGGGCGGTGCTACCGCTGGACTCCGCCAGGCCCTGGCCTCCGCGGCGGACGCTCCGCCGGTTCGTGCCGTTCCGCGCACACGGCCGTCACCTACTCCACCGGGTTCCTGCCGCTGGACCCCAGGACGATGCCGCCCGCGGTCGACAGCCCGCAGGCACGCCGGCAGGTCGCCCAGACCTGCCAGCGGCGGCTGGCCCGCGTACCTCGGCGGCTCGCTGGAGCAGCGGCGGCTCTCGCTGCTGACCAAGGTGTGGTTCGTCCCGTCACCCGCGCAGGTCGCGCAGGGCGCGCGGTGGTTCCGGTGCGACGCGATCGCGCCGGAGTCCGCCAAGCGGTTGCTCGCCCTGCCGCGGCCGAGCCGGCTGCGTGGCATCCTCCGCGCTCCCGGCCACCGCAACGCCTTCGCGACCTGTGGCACCGCGCCGGCCCGGTACGCCGGGCTTCCGCCGGGTGGCCTGCTCCCGGCGGCACGCCTGGCGAGCGGTGGCCAGCGTGAGCCTGGGCCAGGGCGCCTACCCGCCGGCGGCACGGATCTTCCGCCGGATGGACCCCAGGTGCACCGCTGCGGCCCGGGCAACGGGCCCGCAACAAGTTCAGCTTCTCGTGGGCCGAGGAGCGCCCGACGCGGGCGCAGTGGAGTGCCGGCCGGCGCTACGGCCTGTGCTGGACCGCCGTCCGGCGACTGACGCGGGCCGTGGCGCTCCTGACCCTGCGCGTCCCCTGGCGTCAGAACCCGAGCTTGCGCAGCTGCCGGGGGTCCCGCTGCCAGTCCTTGGCGATCTTGACGTGCAGGTCGAGGTAGACCGGGGTGCCGAGCAGGGCCTCGATCTGCAGCCGGGCGGCCTTGCCCACCTCACGCAGCCGGGCGCCCTTGTGCCCGATCATGATCCCCTTCTGGGAGTCTCGCTCGACGTAGAGGTTGGCGTGGATGTCGAGCAGCGGCCGGTCCTCGGACCGGTCCTCGCGCAGGCCCATCTCCTCGACCGTCACCGCGATCGAGTGCGGCAGCTCGTCCCGCACGCCCTCCAGGGCGGCCTCGCGGATCAGCTCGGCCACCAGCACCTCCTCGGGGGCGTCGGTGAGGTCGCCGTCCGGGTAGAGCTGCGGGCCCTCGGGCAGCAGCCCCACCAGCAGGTCGGCCAGCAGGTCGACCTGGCTGCCCGCGACGGCGGAGACCGGCACGATCTCGGCCCACTCGGTGCCGGTCTCGGCGCCCAGGGCTGCGATGTCCAGCAGGTGCTGCCCGATCTGCTCCGGGCGTGGCCAGGTCGGTCTTGGTCGCGATCGCCACCTTGATCGTGCGGCGGACCTTGCCGAGCTCCTTGACGATGAACCGGTCGCCCGGGACCGATCTTCTCGTTGGCCGGGAAGCAGACGGCGACCACGTCGACCTCGGCCCAGGTGGTCTTCACCAGGTCGTTGAGGCGCTCGCCGAGCAGCGTCCGCGGCCGGTGCAGCCCGGGGGTGTCGACCAGGATCAGCTGGGCGTCGTCGCGGTGCACGATGCCCCGGACCACGGTCCGGGTGGTCTGCGGCTTGGAGGAGGTGATGACCACCTTGCTGCCGACGAGCGCGTTGGTCAGCGTCGACTTGCCGGCGTTGGGCCGGCCCACGAAGGAGACGAAACCGCTGCGGTGCGGCGTGCTGGTCTGGGTCATCGTTCCTCCCGGGCGGCGTCGTAGGCCGCCCAGATCTCGTCGTCGGGCTGGCCGGCAGCCTTGCCGGCCCGGTAGATCGGTCCGGGGTCCACGGCCCGGGGCTGGCGCACCGCGTTGGCCCGCCAGTAGCCCATCACGTCGTACGCCGAGCTGGGCAGCCGACGCTCGCGCATCAGGTGCTTGCGGATGGCCCGCATCTGGGCCGACTCCCCCGCCATCCAGAAGTAGCCCTCGCCCTCGGGCCAGTCGATGCCCTCGACCGTGGCGGCGAGCGCGCGACGCACCGGCGGCGGGCGGGGCGGACCAGGTCACCTCGGGGCCGGCGGGCAGGTAGTCGGGCAGGTCGTCGGGCACCTCGGCCCAGATCCGGGTGGGCAGGTCGGTCGTCTCGGCGATCCGGGCCATCGCGGGCAGGGCGGTGAGGTCGCCCACCAGGAGCAGCCACCGCGCCCCCGCGGGAAGGTCGAAGGAGCCCCGGGGATCCGTGACCGCGACCGTGTCCCCGACGCAGTCACCGGTGGCCCACTCGGTGACCAGTCCGGTCTCGTGCACCACGACGTCGAGGACCAGCTCACTCGCCGGTCCACCGCCGGACGGTGTAGTACCTGCTCTGGAACTGGCCGGGCACCACCAGGCCGACCCACTCGTCCGGGATGCCGGTGCTGGCGAAGCCGGCCAGCCCGGGACCGCCGAGGACCAGCCGGACGAGGTGCTCGGAGAGGTGCGAACGGGAGAGCACCGTCGCGTCGTGCTGCTCAGCCCTGGTGCTCACGCCCCCAGGCTAGTCACCAGTGCGTCTCGAGCCCGAATCCCCCGCTCCCGTCCGGCTCCGTCCGGGTGAACAGCACCTGGTGCAGCTCGATGTCGTTGCGCTCGAAGCCCAGCCGGGACCCCGCCAGGTAGATGCCCCAGACCTTGGCGGTGGCCAGGCCGGCCTCGGCCACGCACGCGTCCCAGTGGTCGCGCAGGTTGCCGCCCCAGGCGGCGAGGGTGCGGGCGTAGTGGGGGCGAAGGTTCTCGGCGTGCTGCATCTCCAGCCCGGCGTCCTGGCCGGCGACGACGATCCGTCCCACGCCGGTGAGCTCACCGTCGGGGAAGATGTAGCGGTCGATGAACGCCCCCGTCTCGGTGCGCCGGTTGTGCGGCCGAGTGATGCAGTGGTTGAGGAACCGACCGCCGGGCCGGACCCGGTCGCGCAGGTGCGCGAAGTACGGCGCGTAGTTGCGCACCCCGACGTGCTCCAGCATCCCGATCGAGGCGACCGAGTCGAAGCCGCTCTCGGTCACCTCGCGGTAGTCCTGGCACCGGACCTCGACCCGGTCGGCGAGCCCTGCCTGCGCCACCGCCTGCCGGGCCCACTCGGCCTGACCCGGGGAGAGCGTGACCGCCAGCACCTGCTGGCCGTACTCCCGGGCGGCGTGCATCGCCAGCCCGCCCCATCCGCACCCGACGTCCAGCAGCCGTCCCCCCGGCTGCAGGTCGAGCTTGCGGGCCACCAGGTCGAACTTGGCGGCCTGCGCCTCCTCCAGCGTGCTCGCCTCGTGCGGGTACACCGCGCAGGTGTAGGCCATCGAGGGGCCGAGCACCAGCTCGTAGAACCGGTTGGAGACGTCGTAGTGGTGCTCGATCACCCGCGCGTCGCGGTTCCGGCTGTGGCGCAGCCCCTCGACGGTGCGACGCCAGCGCGGCAGCCGCTCCTGCGGCGGCGGGACGGGGCGGGACGAGGTGCGCGACGCCGAGCGAGCGGAGCAGCGCCATCATCTCCGGCCGGGCCGGGGGTGTGGAAGCGCACCTGCTTGAGCACGCGCAGGGCCGGGTAGGGGTCGCCGGGATGGACGCCCTCGAGCTCGAGGTCGCCCGCCGCGTAGGCACGGGCCAGGCCGAGGTCACCGGGGGCGGTGAGCAGGTAGGAGAGACCGCGCTCGCTGGTCAGGCGGAGCCCGAGCGCGGCGTCGGGCGGACCGGCGGCGCTGCCGTCGTACGCGGTGAACCGGATCGCCAGGCCACCGCGGACCAGGGACTCGAACGCCTCGGCGACAGCTCAGCTGTCGGGTCGTGAGCAGGCTCATCGTCGATGCACCACCTTGTCGTAGAGACTGGTCAGCCGGTCGTCGGGGTCGTAGCGGCGCTTGACCTCGGCGAGGTCCGGTCCGCCGTAGAGCCCGTCGAACGTCTCGCGGTCGTAGAAGGCCTCGGAGTAGAGCGACTTGTGCCCGCCCAGCTCGCTCACCTTCGCCTCCACCGCGCGGTTGAGCGGCGAGTCCACGGCCTCCGGGTCCCACCGGGACGGTGCCCCAGAAGCCGACGTTGACGTAGGTCCGGCCCGGCTCCAGCGGGTACGTCGGCCACGTCGCGAGAGGTGCGCAGCCGCAGCGGGCACAGCCACACCGGCCGCATCCCGACCTCCCGGTCGAACCACGACAGGAACTCCGCGAGCGCCTCGACGGGCACCTCGACGTCCTGGACGACGCGCTCGCGCCGTCGGCCGGCCGGCCCGGGCGTCGAGCCGGTCGACCAGGCCCACCCGGCGGTCCAGCGCGACGAGCCGCTGGTAGACGTCCGACCGCCGCCACCGGCGGGGCCAGAACCGGCGCACGACCGGATGCCCCAGGCCGAAGGCGCGCGAGCACCAGAACCAGTCGGTGTCCCAGCGCCACACGTAGTCGTGCGCGGTCAGCAGGTCGGTCTCCCGCTCCTGCACCGAGCGCCAGTAGACCCCTGTCCTGGTGTAGTCCGAGACCGGTCCGGGCTCCGCGCCGAACCGCGCCAGGGTCAGTCGCAGCTCGCCGGGGGCGAAGGCCACCCCGTCCATCCCGTCGACCCGCTCGCCCTCCCAGCGTCGGGTCGCCACCACCTCCTCGACCGCCGCCGCGAGGCTGCGGACGTCCGGGAAGGCGACGTGCCGCAGCGCCACGTGGGTGCCGATCGGCTCGAGCTCGATGCGCAGCCGGGTCGCGTAGCCCAGCGACCCGTAGGAGCTGGGAAAGGCGTCGAAGAGGTCGTCTCCCGGCCGGCAGGTGACCAGGGTGCCGCCGCCGGTGAGCACGTCCATCTCCAGCACCGACTCGTGCGGCAGCCCCGAGCGGAAGCTGGTCGACTCGATGCCCAGGCCGCTGACCGCCCCGCCCAGGGTGATGGTGCGCAGCTGAGGCACCACCAGCGGGATCAGTCCGTGCGGCAGGGTGGCCGCGACCAGCCGCTCGTAGGTGCACATCCCCTGCACCTCGGCACGCCTGGACTCGGGATCGACCGAGAGCACGCCGTCGAGGCCGCTCACGTCGAGGCCGGTGCCGACCTCGACGCGGGGTCGGAACAGGTTCGTGGTGGTCTTCGCCAGCCGCACGGGGGCGCCAGGCGGCAGAGCCGCGTACGACGCCTGCAGACGGGCGACGGCGGCCGCATGACGTCGGCCCTCCCGAGGAGCCACGACGAGGCTCACCCGGCCCACGCTAGGGCAGGTGCCCACGAGGCGCCAGGGTCCAGCGCCCAGGTCCAGCGCCCAGGTCCTGGGCCAGGGTCGTGGGCGAGGTTCAGCGAACGAGCCGCCCGGCGGGAGCGCTCAGACCCGGGCGCCGACCGTGCCGGTCTCCGCGACCGCCCCACGGGCGTCGCCCCGGTGCAGGACGACGTCGGCCCCGCCCAGGTCGCGCAGCGCCGCGACGTCCTGCGCCGACCCGGCGGACGCGGCGTCGGCACCCAGCACCACGGCGGCCTCCAGGCCGCGCGAGCCGGAGGCGACCGCCATCGCCACGCAGACCTGCAGGGCGGAGAGGCGCAGCGACGGCAGGTCGACGGTCGCCGCCGCGTAGGTGCGCCCGTCGCTGTCGCGGACGGCGGCCCCCTCGGCGGCCCCGACCCTGGCCCGGGTGGACCGCGCCAGGGTGACCAGCTTGGCGTCCTCCGCGCTCAACCCGTGCTCAGCCATCGACCCGCTCCTGTGTCCCGGCCCGGTCGGCCGACTCGTCCTGGTCCTGCTCCAACCACTCGCCGACCCGGTTCACCAGCACCGTGCCGACCTTGTTGCGCCGCCCCGACGGGCCTTCGGCCTCGAAGCGCAGCCCGTGCACCTCGACGGCCGAGCCGGGGATCGGCACCTTCCCCAGGTACTTGGCCATCAGGCCGCCCACGGTGTCGACGTCGTCGTCGACCACGTGCACGCCGAAGACCTCGCCGAGGTCGCTCACCGGGAACCGCGAGGAGACCCGGGTGCCGGCGTCGGTGGTCTCGATCCCCGCCTCGGCCTCGTCGTACTCGTCGGTGATCTCGCCGACGATCTCCTCCAGCACGTCCTCGATGGTGACCAGGCCCGCGGTGCCGCCGTACTCGTCGACGACGACCGCGATGTGCTGCGCGCGAGGCCTGCATCTCCGCGCAGCAGCTGGTCGGCGGGCTTGGAGTCCGGGACGTAGTGCACGGGGCGCATCAGCTCGTCGATGCGCTGCGTGGTCTCGACCTCCGGGTCCTCGAAGTCGCGACGGACGATGTCCTTGAGGTACGCCATGCCGACGACGTCGTCGAGGTTCTCGCTCGATCACCGGCACCCGGGAGTAGCCGCTGCGCAGGAAGAGCGACATCGCCTGGCGCAGGTTCTTGTGCCGCTCGAGGTAGACGATGTCGGTCCGGGGCACCATCACCTCGCGCACGATGGTGTCGCCGAGCTCGAAGACCGAGTGGATCATCTGCCGCTCGTCGTCCTCGATCACGCCGAGGCCTCGGCCAGGTCGACCAGCTCGCGCAGCTCGGTCTCGGTGGCGAACGGCCCTCGCGGAAGCCGCGGCCGGGGGTGATCGCGTTGCCGATCAGGATCAGCAGCTGCGGCACCGGCCCGAGGATGCGGGTGACCGCCACGACGGGGCCGGCCAGCGCCAGGCCGACCGCGACCGCGGTGCTGGCGGCCGATCGTGCGCGGCGCCACGCCGATCACCACGAAGGAGACCAGCAGCATCACGCCCAGCGAGGTGGCGACCGCGGGCCACCACCGGCGTCGAGCAGGTCGGAGACGGTCAGGGTGACCAGGACGATCGCGCCGATCTCGAAGAGCAGCCGCAGCATCAGCACGTTGAGGTAGCGCGGGGCGTCGTCGAGGATCTGCAGGACCCGGCGGGCGCCCGTGCGCCCCTCGCGGACCAGCTCCTCGGCCCGGACGCGGGAGAATCCGCTGAGCGCGGCGTCGGCGGCGGAGAAGCCACCGGCCACCACCACCATGGCGGCTGCCCCCACCAGGACCCACAGGGCGCTCACCGGAGACCTCCGCGGGCCGCCACGGGAGTCACCGGCCGGCTCACTGGTCGGCAGGCGCCGCGGCGCGCCAGTGCTCCAGCAGCCGTCCCTGGAGCTCGAACATCTCCGTGCTCCTCCGGCTCCGCGTGGTCGTAGCCGAGCAGGTGCAGGATGCCGTGCACGCGTGAGCAGCTCGATCTCCGCCTCGGTGCCGTGACCGGCGGCTCTCGCCCTGCTGCTCGGCCACGACGGGGCACAGCACGACGTCGCCGAGCAGACCCTCCTCGGGCTCCTCGTCGACCGGCCGGGACGCAGCTCGTCCATCGGGAAGGACAGCACGTCGGTGGGGCCCGGCTCGTCCATCCACTGGACGTGCAGCTGGGCCATCGTCTCCACGTCGACGACCATGATCGAGAGCTCGGCGAGCGGGTGGATGCGCATGCGGTCCATCGCGAACCGGCTCAGCGCGGCGAGCCGGCGCTCGTCGAGCGGCAGACCCGACTCGTTGCTGATCTCGATGCTCATCGGCGCTCCCTGGTGCCCGGCGCCGGCGCTCTCGGCACGCGCGTCGAACTCGTCGTACGCCGCGACGATCCGGCCGACCAGCCTGTGCCGCACGACGTCGTGGCTGGTCAGCCGGCAGAAGTGCACGTCCTCGACGCCGTCGAGGATGCTCCCGCACGACCTGCAGCCCGGACTTGGCGCCGCCGGGCAGGTCGACCTGGGTGACGTCGCCGGTGACGACGATCTTCGAGCCGAAGCCCAGGCGGGTCAGGAACATCTTCATCTGCTCGGGCGAGGTGTTCTGCGCCTCGTCGAGGATGATGAACGCGTCGTTGAGGGTGCGGCCGCGCATGTAGGCGAGCGGGGCGACCTCGATGGTGCCCGCGGCCATCAGCCGCGGGATCGACTCCGGGTCGATCATGTCGTGCAGCGCGTCGTAGAGCGGGCGCAGGTACGGGTCGATCTTCTCGTAGAGCGTGCCCGGGCAGGAAGCCGAGCCGCTCGCCCGCCTCGACCGCCGGCCGGGTCAGGATGATCCGGGTGACCTCCTTGGCCTGCAGCGCCTGCACCGCCTTGGCCATCGCGAGGTAGGTCTTGCCGGTGCCCGCCGGGCCGATGCCGAAGACGATGGTGTGCTCGTCGATCGCGTCGACGTAGCGCTTCTGGTTCACCGTCTTCGGCCGGATGGTGCGGCCGCGGTTGCGACAGGATGTTCAGCGTCAGCACGTCGGCCGGGCGCTCGGTGGTCTCCTGCGCGCAGCATCGACACGCTGCGCTCGACCGTCTCCGGGCGTGACGCCCTGCCCGGTGCGCAGGACGGTGACGAGCTCGTCGACCAGCCGCTCGACCAGGGCGACTCGGCGGCGCGCCGGTGACGGTGATCTCGTTGCCGCGGACGAGGATGTCGACGTCGAAGGAGCTCCTCGATCAACGCGCAGGAGCTCGTCGCCCGGTCCCAGGAGGCTGACCATGTGGATGCTGCGGGCACCACGATGGTGTGCTTGGTGATGAGTGGCGAGTCAGTCATGTTCCCCGTGGGGTGGCCTTTCGGATGGCGGCTGGGCCACCCCATGCTACGTCGGGAGGTCGGGACGTCTCCCAGCGAGTTCGCGCCCGGGCGCCCGCTCAGCCGGGCGGCCAGGTCAGCGGCCGTCCGCCGAGCACGTGCACGTGGGCGTGGAAGACGGTCTGGCCGGCGCCCGCGCCGGTGTTGAAGACGAGCCGGTAGTCGCCGGCCAGCCCCTCGTCCTCGGCGACCGCGTCGGCGACCGCGACCAGGTCGGCCGAGCGCCTCGGGGCCCGGGCGGCCAGCTCGACGGCGTCGGCGTGGTGCTCGCTCGGGACCACGAGCACGTGGGTGGGCGCCTGCGGGTCGATGTCGCGGAAGGCCACGGTGCCGTCGCTGGCGCGCACGACCTCGGCGGGGATCTCGCCGGCGACGATCCGGCAGAACAGGCAGTCTCGGAGGGACTCGGATCGCTCATGAGCGCACTCTCCCACGCAGCGGCCCGAGCTGTCTGCCGACGGCCCGTCGGCTCCGGCGACCGGGTCGCTACCGCCAGCGCGCCGAGCGCGCCATCAGCGCCGCCAGCGCGGCGACCCCGGCGGTCGAGGTGCGCAGCACCTCGGCCCCAGCCGGGCCGACCCGCGCACCGGCGTCGGTCGAACGCCGCCAGCTCGTCGGGCGCGATCCCGCCCTCCGGGCCGACCACCAGCACGACGTCGCGCGGTCGGAGTCGCGGCAGCGCCGGCGAGCGGCTCGTCGGCCTCCTCGTGCAGCACCACGGCGAGGCCGCGCGCCCAGCCCGGCGAGCAGGTCGCGACCTGCGCGGTGGTGGCCAGCTCCCGCACCTCGGGGAGCCAGGTGCGGTGCGCCTGCTTGGCCGCCTCGGCGGCCGTGGCCACCCACTTGGCGGCGACTTGACCGCCCGCTCGCCCCTCCAGACCGCGACGCAGCGGGCCGCCGCCCACGGCACGACGACGTCGACCCCGACCTCGGTCAGCACCTCGACCGCGAGCTCGCCGCGGTCGCCCTTCGGGATGGCCTGCACGACGATGAACGCGCGGGCTGGGCGCGGCGGTCTGCTCCAGCGCGGCGACGGTCACCGCCAGCGAGCCGCTTGCCGGTGCCGGTGACCACGCCCTGAGGCGGCCAGGCCGAGACCGTCGGTGAGGACGACCTGCTCGCCGACCCGCGAGCCGGCGTACGGCGACCGCGTGGCGACCCTCGGCACCGGTGACCTCGACGACCTCGCCGACCCGGACGCCGGCGAGCGTGGGCGACCCGGTGCACGGGCAGCGACATCGCGAGCCGCCGTCAGTGCCCGAAGGCGTCGCGCAGCCGGGCGAAGATCCGGCTTGCCGGCGCCGACGCGTGCCCTCCGGCTTCTCCTCGCCGCGCAGCTCGGCCAGCTCGCGCAGCAGCTCCTCCTGGCGGTCGTCGAGCCGGGTCGGCATCTCGACGATCGACGGTGACGAGCAGGTCGCCGCGGCCGCCGCGCAGCCCCGGCACGCCCTCGCCGCGGACACCTGCTCGGTGCCGGACTGGGTCCCGGGCCGGATCTCCAGGTCGAAGGTCGTGGGCGTCCTCGCCCTCCTCGTGCAGGTCGGCCTCCAGCAGCGGCAGGCTGACCGTGGTGCCGAGCGCGGCCGCGGTCATCGGCAGCGTGACCGTGCAGTGCAGGTCGGTGCCGCGCACGGACGAACGTCGGGTGCGGGCGACCCGGACCTCGACGTAGAGGTCGCCGGCGGGCCGCCGCCGGGGCCGACCTCGCCCTGCCGACGAGCTGGATCCGGTTGCCGTCGTCGACGCCCGGGAGGATCCGGACGGTGAGGGTGCGCCGCGAGCGGACCCGGCCGTCGCCGTCGCACTCGGGGCACGGGTCGGGATGACCGTGCCGAAGCCGCGGCAGGCGGGCACGGGCGCGCGTGACGACCTGGCCGAGGAACGAGCGCTGCACTCTGGGCGACTCGCCGCGCCGCGGCAGATGTCGCAGTCGTCGGGTGGGTGCCCGGGGCGGCGCACTCGCCGTCGCACGTCGGGCACGAGCACCGCGGTGTCGACCTGGATCTCCCGGGTGCACGCCGAACGCCGCCTCGGCCAGCTCGACCTCGACGCGGATCAGCGCGTCCTGGCCGCGCCGGGTGCGCGGGCGCGGGTCGCGGCCGCGCCGGTCGCCGCGCCGGTCCGGCGCCGCCGAAGAACGCGTCGAAGACGTCGGCGAACGAGAAGCCCGCTCCCTGGCCGAACCCGCCGGCGCCGCCGAAGGGGTCGCCGCCGCGGTCGTAGATCGCCCGCTTCTGCGGGTCGGAGAGGACCTCGTAGGCGCCGGCGACCTCCTTGAACCGGTCCTGGGTCTCGGGGTCCGGGTTCACGTCCGGGTGCAGCTCGCGCGCCAGCCGGCGGTAGGCCTTCTTGATCTTGTCGGCATCGCGTCCCTGGGCACGCCGAGCAACTCGTAGAGGTCCTGGCTCAACTTCGTCCTTCGTCGTGGGTGGGAATGGGCGGGGCCGCTCAGGCCTCGTCCAGGATGCGGCCGAGGTACCGGGCGACGGCGCGGACCGCGCCATGGTGCCGGGGTAGTCCATGCGGGTCGGCCCCACGATGCCGAGCTGGCGAGGGCGTCCTGGCCCGGGCCGTAGCCGGTGGCGACCACGGAGGTGCCGGCGAGCTCGGTGTACGGGCTCTCGCGGCCGATGCGGACCGTCACCGCGCCGGCGTCCGTCGCCTCGCCGAGCAGCGAGAGCAGCACGACCTGCTCCTCGAGCGCCTCGAGCACCGGCTGCACGGTGGCGGGAAGTCCTGGCCGAAGCGCGTCAGGTTGGCGGCGCCGCCGACCACGACGCGCTCCTCGCGGCGGTGGTCGGACATCGTCTCGGTGAGCGCCGCGACGACGGCGGCGGTCGGGCCAGGTCGGGGCCGGGCACCTCGCCCAGCAGCGCCGACAGCGCGGTCGCGGCCTCGGCGATCCGCTGGCCGGACGCGGTCCGGGCGATCCGCGGGCGCAGGTCGACCAGGCGGTCGTCGTCGATCTCCCCGGTGCCGTCGGGCAGCTCGACGACGCGCTGCTCGACCCGGCCGGTGGACGGGATCACGACGACCAGCAGCCGGCTCGGGCGTCAGCGGCGACGAGCTCGACGTGGCGCACGGTGGAGCGGGACAGCGACGGGTACTGCACGACGGCGACCTGGCGGGTGAGCTGGGCGAGCAGGCGCACGGTGCGCGGGACGACGTCGTCGAGGTCGACCGCACCGTCGAGGAACGAGGCGATCGCGCGCTTCTCCGCGCCCGGACAGCGGCTTGACGGTGGCGAGCCGGTCGACGAAGAGGCGGTAGCCCTTGTCGGTGGGCACCCGGCCGGCGCTGGTGTGCGGCTGGGCGATGTAGCCCTCGTCCTCGAGCGCGGCCATGTCGTTGCGGACCGTGGCCGGCGAGACGCCGAGCGCGTGCCGCTCGACGAGGGCCCGGGAGCCGACCGGCTCGTGGGTCGCGACGTAGTCCTCGACGATGGCGCGGAGCACGGCGAGCTGGCGGTCGTCCGACATGGCTCCTCCAATCCTCGTGTGTGGCGCGCCCGGCACTCGCTCCGTGCCGCGGCCGCCGCTGGTGTCGGTCTGCTTGCCAGGTCGGATGCTGGCACTCTGCTTCCGCGAGTGCCAAGTCTACTAGGCCCGCGAGCGCCGACTAGGCTCGACGGCATGACGCAGCTCGTCGAGGTAGCCGACCGGGTCTGGGTGGCACGGTACGCCGCCTACGACGTGAACGTGACAGTGCTCGGCGGGAGCGCGGCCTCGTGGTCGTCGACAGCCGCGAGTCCGTGGAGGCCGGCCGCGAGCTGGCCGCCGACGTGGCGGCGCTCGGCCGCGGCGAGGTGGTCGCCGTCGTCAACACCCACGACCACGTCGACCACGTCGGCGGGAACGACGGCGCTGGGCGCCCCCGAGGTGGTCGCCCACGAGGACGCGGACGTCCCCACCGCGACCCGCACCTTCTCCTCGGTCAGCACCCTGGACCTCGGCGACCGGGTGGTCGAGCTCTTCCACCCGGGACGGGCCCACACCGCGGGCGACCTCGTCGTCCGCGTGCCGGACGCCGACCTCCTGGTCGTCGGGCGACCTCGTGGAGGAGGCGACACCGCCGTGGTACGGCGCGGACTCCTGGCCCCTGGACTGGCCGATCGCCCTGGACATGGTCCTCGGACTGGCCTCCGGCAGGCACCGTGGTGGTTCCCGGCCACGGCATCCCCGTGGACCGGGACTTCGTCGAGCAGCAGCGCGGCGACGTGGGCATCGGTCGCGGAGACCCTGCGCGACCTGGCCGGACGAGGCGTCCCGCGGGCAGGAGGCCCTGGCCGCGGCGTCGTGGCCGTTCCCGCGCGAGCACATCGCCGAGGGCGTCGCCCGCGCCTACGACCAGCTCCCCCAGGCCCGGCGCACGCTCCCGCTGGTCTGACCCAGGCCGCGCGACCCGTGTGACCACCCTCACCGCGGGGTACGACGCGACCATGAGCGACCCCACCGACCTGCCCCAGGCCAGCAGCGAGTCCAGCGAGGCGGACGCCGACCACGGCGCCGGCGACACCGCGCCCGACGAGCGCTCGGTCGCCGGCATCGACGACGACCAGCTCCCCGAGGACGTGCGGCCCGGCGAGGACAACCCGCTGGCCGAGCCCCTGGACCCCGACGACCCGGAGACCAGGTCGCCCGACGAGCTGGGCATGCACGACGTCCAGGACGACGGCGCCGGCAGCAGCTCCGACGACTCGGGCGACAGTGCCAGGCGAGGACGGTCAGGCCGGCATTCCCGAGGGCTGATCGGCCCCTGCCCGCGCGTCCTTCCCGGGCTGGCCGGGCCGCCGGTCTAGCGTGGTCCGGTGCCTTCCCCCAGCGACCGCTACGGCTCCGACGTCCTCTCCACCGACTGGCGCGCCCCCGCGCGCGGGCGCGCCCAGGAACAGGCCCGCCGAGGTCGGCCTGGTGATCGAGGAGGTCACCACCGGCTGGTGCGGCGAGATCGTCGGGATCGACCGCGACCTGCGCACGGTGACCCTGGAGGACCGGCGCTGCACCCGCCGGACCTTCCCGATGGGCCCCGGGTTCCTGCTCGAGGGCGCCCCGGTGGTGCTCACTCCGCCGGTGCAGCGCGCGGCCCCGGCGAAGGCGACCCGCACCGCGTCCGGCTCGGTGGCCGTGCACGGCGCCAAGGCCCGCGTCGCCCGGCAGAGCCGGATCTTCGTCGAGGGCCGCCACGACGCCGAGCTGGTGGAGAAGGTCTGGGGCGACGACCTGCGGATCGAGGGCGTGGTGGTCGAGTACCTCGGGGGCGTCGACGACCTGGCCGACCACCTCAAGGACTTCAAGCCGGGCCCCGACCGCCGGGTCGGCGTGCTGGTCGACCACCTGGTCCCCGGGTCGAAGGAGAGCCGGATCGCCCAGGGCATCATGCGCTCCGCCGGTGGGCAAGCACGTGCTGATCGTGGGCCACCCGTTCATCGACGTCTGGCAGGCGGTCAAGCCGGAGCGCCTCGGCTTCGACCGGCTGGCCCGACGTGCCGCGGCACATCGACTGGAAGAAGGGCACCTGCCAGCAGCTCGGCTGGCCGCACCGCGACCAGGCCGACATCGCCCGCGCCTGGAAGCACATCCTGGGCGGCGTACGCGGCTTCCAGGACCTCGACCCCGCCCTGCTCGGCCGGGTCGAGGAGCTGATCGACTTCGTCACCGCCCCCTGACGGCGCCGGATCACGGCGGTCCGCTCGGCCCGCTCAGTCGTCCAGCAGGTGGCGGACCACGCCGTCGGCCAGCAGCCTGCCCTCGCGGGTCAGCACCAGCCGGTCGCCGTCGACCACCACCAGACCGCGCCGCGACCACCCCGGGCACCCTGTCCCGCTCGCGCGTCGCCCAGGGCGTCCAGCGCGCAGGCCGTCGACCAGCCGCAGCTCCAGCAGGACCCGCTCGAGGTGCCGCTCGGAGTCGGTGAGCAGCTCGCGGCCGTGCGCCGGGCTCAGCCCGGCGGCCAGCCGCTGCTGGTAGGCCGCCGGGTGCTTGACGTTCCACCACCGCACCCCGCCGACGTGCGAGTGAGCACCCGGGCCCGGCGCCCCACCAGTCGCCGCCGGTCCAGTAGAGCAGGTTGTGCCGGCAGCCGGCTCTCCGGTCGGCGCGCCCAGTTCGACACCTCGTACCACCCCAGCCCGGCGGCGGTCAGGCGCTCGTCGGCCATCAGGTACTTGTCCGCCAGGTCGTCGTCGTCCGGCTCGGCGAGCTCGCCGCGACGGACCCGGCGGGCCAGGGCGGTGCCCGGCTCCACGATCAGCGAGTACGCCGAGACGTGGTCGGGTGCGCACGCGAGCGCCGCGTCCAGCGAGGTGGCCCAGTCCTGCGTGCGACTCCCCCGGGGTGCCGTAGATCAGGTCGAGGCTGACCTCCTCGAAGCCCGCCGCCCGGGCCCACTGCACGACCGCGGCGGCACCCGGGCCGGGTCGTGGGTGCGGTCGAGCACCTCGAGCACGTGGTCGACGGCGGACTGCATGCCGAAGGAGATCCGGGTGTAGCCCGCCTCGCGCAGCGCGGGCCAGCCCGGCCGGGGTGACGCTGTCGGGGTTCGCCTCGGTCGTCACCTCGGCGTCGGGCGCCAGGCCCAGCTCCCGGTCGATCGCCGCGAGCACCGCCGCGAGGTCGTCGGGCGGGAGCAGCGTCGGGGTGCCGCCGCCGAGGAAGACCGTGCTGACCGGGCGGCGCGCCGACTCCTCGCCGAGCACCCGGCCGGCCAGCCGCAGCTCGGCGACCGACCGAGTCGGCGTACGAGGCGACCGTGGCGCCGCCCACCTCCCCCAGCTCGCCGGGCGGTGTAGGTGTTGAAGTCGCAGTAGCCGCACCGCACCCGGCAGAACGGCACGTGCACGTAGACGCCGAGAGGACGCTCCCCGGCTCCCACCAGGGCGTCGGGGGGCAGGGACCCGTCCTCGGGGGCGGGCTCACCGTCAGGCAACGCAGAGGGCACGTCGCCATCCCACCACGCGGCCGGGTGCGAGCGGGAACCGAGGGCGGGGACTCCGGACGCACCAGGGCCCCGCGGTCGCACGCGGGGCCCTGCGACGTCTGGGACGTCGGGGACGCCCGGTGTCGAGGTGGCGGCGGTGCCGACCAGACCTCAGACGTACATCTTCTCGATCAGGTCGGTGTAGTTGTTCTCCACCACGTTGCGCTTGACCTTCATCGACGGCGTGAGCTCGCCGGACTCGACGGTGAGGTCGTGGTCGAGCAGCTCCCACTTCTTGATGGTCTCCCACCGGTTGAGCTGGGAGTTCATCTGGTCGACGTAGCCCTGGACCATCTCCTGGACCTGCGTCGGTGCGCACGATCTCGGTGTAGGAGGCGCCGGACATGCCGTTCTCCTCCGCCCAGTTCGCCATCGCGTCGGGGTCGAGGGTGACCAGCGCGACGCAGTACGGGCGCTCGCTGCCGAAGACCATGAACTGGCTGGCGTAGGGGCAGACGGCCTTGAACTTGCGACTCGATCGCGGGCGGCGCGACGTACTTGCCGTTGGAGGTCTTGAAGAGCTCCTTGATCCGGCCGGTGATCTTGAGGTGGCCCGTCGTCGTCCAGCGCGCCCTTGTCACCGGTGTGGAACCAGCCCTCGGGGGTGAGCGACTTGGCGGTCTCCTCGGGCAGGTTGTGGTAGCCCTCCATCACGCCGGGGCCCTTGATCAGGACCTCGTCGTTCTCGCCCGAGCTTGACCTCGGTGCCCGGGAAGGGCGGGCCCACGGTGCCGAACTTGTTGTCGTCCGGGTGGTTGACGAACGTGCCGGCCGAGGTCTCGGTGAGGCCGTAGCCCTCGAGGATCTTGATGCCCGCGGCGCCGAACCACTCGGCGATGTCCTGGTTGAGCGCGGCGGCGCCGGAGATGAAGAAGCGGACCCGTCCGCCGAAGCGGTCGCGGATCTTGGCGAAGACCAGCTTGTCCAGCACCTTGTGCTGGAGGCCGAGCGCCGAACGGGATGCTCTCGCCGTCCCGCTTGCGGCGCTCGACCTCGAGGCCGACCTCGAAGGCCTTGTTGAAGATCTTCTCCTTGGCCCCGCCCTCGGCGGCCTGCATGGTGACGATCTTGCCGTGGGCCTTCTCGAAGATCCGCGGGGCGGCGCCCATGAAGGTCGGCTTCACGACGGCGAGGTTGTCGACGATCCGCTCGACCCGGCCGTCGATGGCGGTCGGGAACCCGCAGGCCATCTGGGTGGAGAGCAGCACCTTGCCGAAGGAGTGCGCCATCGGCAGCCAGAGGAACTGCAGGTCGCTCTCGTCGAGGATGCCCAGCGACGCGATGGCGCTGCCCTCGTAGACCCAGGACTTGTGCCGCAGCCGCACGCCCTTGGGGCGACCGGTGGTGCCGGAGGTGTAGATCAGGGTGGCCAGCTGCTCGGGACGGATCGCCTCGGCCTTCGCCTCGAGCACGCCGGGGTTCGCGGCCAGGTAGGACTCGCCCAGGGCGGAGAGGTCGTCGAGGCTGATCACCCAGTCGCCGTCGGCTCTTGCCCTCGAAGGTGACGACCTTGTTGACGTAGGGCAGCTCGGACTTGCGGGCGACCAGCTTGGCGATCTGGGCGTCGTCCTCGGCGAAGACGACCCGGCACTCGGAGTCGGACAGGATGTAGGCCGTGTCCTCCTCGTTGGTGGTCGGGTAGACGGTGGTGGTGGCACCGGCGGCGCACATGATCGCCAGGTCCGCCAGCACCCACTCGTAGCGGGTGCTGGAGGCGATGCCGACGCGCATCTCGGGCTGGACCCCCAGGGAGAGCAGACCACCGGCGAGGTTGCGGACGATCTCCCCGGCCTCGGCCCAGGTGACCGACTCCCAGGTCTCCGCCTTGGTCGGGTAGCGGAACGCCTCACGCTCCGGGGACTTGGCCACCCGGTCGTAGAACTGGACCGCGACGTTCGGGTGCATGTCCGCCATGAAGCTGGTGTCGTTGTTCGGCATTTCTCCCTGACTTCGTTTCGTGGCGCGAGTGCAGCACGCCGCCTGACTGCTTGGGAGTAACGTAGATCACTAAGTGACTGACCGGTAGTGAATCCCGGGGTTTGAGGCGTGACCCGCCCCTGAATCCCCCGGAATCCCCTTCGATCCCCCGCGATCCCCGGGACAGTCCGCTCAGCGGACCCCTGCCATCAACCGCTCGATGGGGCGGCGGGCGGCCAGCACGAGCAGGCCGACGACGACCGAGGCCCCGCCGACGAGCAGGAAGAACCCGGTCTCGTGCTCGGGCTCGTAGTAGCCGGCCAGGGTGCCGGAGACGGCCGAGCCCAACGCCACGGAGAGGAAGAAGAGCGCCACCATCTGCGTGCGGTACTTCGCCGGGGCCAGCTTCGTCGAGACGGAGAGGCCCACCGGGGAGATCAGCAGCTCGGCGACGGTGAAGAGCAGCAGGATGGCGGCGAGACCCAGCAGGGGCGCCGAGCCCGGGCCCGCCGGCATGGCCAGGAACGCCAGGAAGGCCAGTCCCATGACCACGGCGGAGAGGCCGAACTTCACCGGCGTCCGCGGCGCGCGGTCGCCCAGCCGCGTCCACAGGGCGGCGAAGACACCGGCCAGCGCGATGATGAAGACCGGGTTGATCGACTGCACCCAGGAGATCGGCATCTCCCAGCCGAACAGGTTCCGGTCCAGCCGCTCGTCGGCGTAGATGGTGACCACGGTGAACTGCTGCTGGTAGAGGGACCAGAAGACCGCGCTGCACACGAAGAGCGGGATCATCGACACCACCCGGCTCCGCTCCCGACCGACCACCGTCCGGTCCAGCAGCATCAGCGAGAACAGCCCGACGGCCGCCAGCACCGTCACGCCGATCACCAGGTCGTCGAGCCGGCCGGCCGTGATCACCCCGGTGGTCGCCAGGACGACCAGCAGCGCGACGACGGCCGCGGCCGCCCCGACGTACCGGGGCAGCAGGCCTGCGGGCAACGGGTTGGGCACGTGGTGGGTCTCCTCGGGGAGCCGGCTGCGTCCACGCGCGTACTGCAGCAGACCGAACGCCATCCCGAGGGCGGCGAGGCCGAAGCCGAAGTGGAAGCCCCACTCCTTCTGCAGCACGCCGGTGAGCAGCGGGCCGATCAGCGCCCCGATGTTGATGCCCATGTAGAAGATCGAGAAGCCGGCGTCGCGGCGCTCGTCGTGCTCGTCGTAGAGCGACCCGACCAGCGAGGTGGCGTTCGCCTTCACCCCGCCGCTGCCCAGGGCCACGCAGCACCAGACCGACGCCCACCCCGACCAGGCCGGGCAGCACCGCGAGCGCCACGTGCCCGGCCATCACCATCACCGCGGAGTAGAAGAGCGTCCGCTCGGCGCCGAAGATCCGGTCGGCGCACCAGGCCCCGAGGATCGTGGAGAGGTAGACCGAGCCGCCGTACGCCCCGACGATGCCGGCGGCGACGCCACGGTCGATGCCGAGCCCGCCGTCGGAGACGCTGAAGTACAGGTAGATCAGCAGGATCCCCTGCATGCCGTAGAAGCTGAACCGCTCCCACAGCTCGACGCCGAACAGGTTGGCCAGGACCCGTGGCTGGCCGAAGAACGAGCGGTCAGTGCCTTCTGGAACGCTTGCCAGGTGCCGAGTACTCACGTCCCTCGAGAGTACCGGGCGCCCTCATGCGCTCTCACCGCTCGAGGTAGGCGACCACCTTCCGTCGCAGGTCCGGCGAGAGGTCCTCGACCACCAGCAGCCGTGGCAGCAGGGGGCGCTCGGTGGTGAAGGCACGGAAGGCGAGCTCGATCGTCACCTCGTGATCGGGACGGTCGACGACCTCGATCCCGTCGCCGCGCTCGACCGCGCCCTCCTCGAGCACCCGCAGGTAGGCGCCGGGACGTCCGTGGGCGGTGAACCTCTTGATCCAGGCGGTGTCGTCGTACCCGGTCACCCCCATCCATCCTGCGAAGACCCGGCACGGCGTGCGCACGGTGGCCACCTCGAGCAGGGCGGCGCCGACCCGCCACCGCTCGCCCAGGAGCGCGGCGTTCAGGTCGATGCCCGAGGTCGTCAGGTTCTCGCCGAAGTGACCGTCGGGGACCGGTCGCCCCAGCTCCTCCTGCCAGTGGTCCAGGTCCTCACGGGCGAAGGCGTACACCGCCTTGTTCGGCCCGCCGTGGAACTTCCGGTCGCAGACCGAGTCCCCCTCCATCCCGGTCCGGCGAGCCATCACCGGGCCGGCCACCGGGAGCTTGCGGATCGCCGAGCGACCCACCCGCCCGGTCCACGGGCCGGTCTCGGGCCGGCCCACGTTGAGCGCCAGCACCTGCGCGTCCACGCCGGTCCCCCCTCAGTCCTGCACGGCCTTGGCGACCGCGACACACGTGGTGAGCCACGTGCGAGTCCGCGGCCGCGCCTGGCCCGGGTCGTCCTCGAGGCACCACCGGGCATTGTGCAGCATCCGGACGACGACCCAGTCCCGGGCGCGTTCCTCGTCCAGCAGCGCGGCGTCCACGACGGCGTGGAAGCGGCGTCGTACGCCGGCCCGCACGTCGCCGGCCAGCTCGTCCCAGCGGTTGAACAGCAACGGCGCCACCTCGTAGTGGGGGTCTCCTCCCAGCGGCTTCGGGTCGATCACCAGCCACGGCTCCCGGTCGCCGGCCAGCACGTTGTCGTAGTGCAGGTCGGTGTGCAGCAGCCGCGCGGGAGACCCGCCGTCCGCGGCGAGGTCCCGGCCGAGCGAGACCGCCTGCTCGACCAGGCGGCGGGGCAACGGCGCTCCCGGGGGAAGCAGGGCGAGCGCTGCGGTCCACCGGTCCACGGACGAGGTGAGGAGACGCACCTGGGGAGGCGCCGGACGGTGCAGGCGGCGGTAGAGGTCACCGACGACCTCGCACGCGTGCACGTCCCACTCGTCGGCGAGGCTGTGCGGCCCGAGCCGCTCCAGCAGGAGCGCCCGCCGGCCGGGGTCGGCGCGGAGCAGCCGGACCGCGCCGGCGCCAGCCCAGCGTTGCAGCGCGAGCGCCTCGTGCTCGCTCTCCTCGTCGGGGAGGCCCAGCTTGAGCACCGCCGGCTCCCCCGCCGGTCCGAGCACCGGCAGCACCAGTGAGCAGCAGCCGTGCATCGCCGCACCGTCGACGCTCAGGTCCCACTCCGCCAGGACCTCGCGGGCGAGCCGGGGCAGTCCGTCCAGCCAGGAGACCCACGGCTCGCCGAGCCCGCGACGGGCCTCCAACCCGTCGGGGACCCGCACCGCCGCGTGCTGGCCCACCGCTACTTCTTGGACTTCTCCGTGGGCTGCGTGGTGGACAGCGCGGCGACGAACGCCTCGGGCGGCACCTCGACGGTGCCGATGTTCTTCATCCGCTTCTTGCCCGCCTTCTGCTTCTCCAGGAGCTTGCGCTTGCGGCTGATGTCGCCGCCGTAGCACTTGGCGAGCACGTCCTTGCGGATCGCGCGGATGTTCTCCCGGGCGATCACCCGGGCACCGATGGCCGCCTGGATCGGCACCTCGAACTGCTGGCGCGGGATCAGGTCCTTGAGCTTGCCGGCCATCATCACCCCGTAGGAGTACGCCGCGTCGCGGTGCACGATCGCGGAGAACGCGTCGACCGGCTCACCCTGCAGCAGGATGTCGACCTTGACCAGGTCGGCGGCCTGCTCGCCGGAGCGCTCGTAGTCGAGCGAGGCGTAGCCCTTGGTCCGCGACTTCAGCTGGTCGAAGAAGTCGAAGACGATCTCGCCCATCGGCAGCGTGTAGCGCATCTCCACGCGGTCCTCGGAGAGGTAGTCCATCCCCTGCAGGCTGCCGCGCTTGGTCTGGCACAGCTCCATGATCGTGCCGATGTAGTCGCTGGGGCTCAGGATCGTGGCCCGCACCACCGGCTCGCGGACCTCGGCGATCTTGCCCTCGGGATACTCGCTCGGGTTGGTCACCACCACCTCGGAGCCGTCCTCCATCTGCACCTCGTAGACCACGTTGGGGGCGGTGGAGATCAGGTCGAGGTTGAACTCGCGCTCCAGCCGGTCCCGGGTGATCTCCATGTGCAGGAGCCCCAGGAAGCCGATCCGGAAGCCGAAGCCCAGCGCGCCCGAGGTCTCGGGCTCGAAGGTCAGCGCCGCGTCGTTGAGCTGGAGCCGCTCGAGGGCGTCGCGCAGCGTCGGGTAGTCGTCGCCGTCGATCGGGTAGAGCCCGGAGTAGACCATCGGGTTGGGGTGCTTGTAGCCACCCAGCGCCTCGGTGGCGCCGTTGTGCTGGCTGGTGACGGTGTCACCCACGCGCGACTGCCGCACGTCCTTCACGCCGGTGATCAGGTAGCCCGACCTCGCCCACGCCGAGGTCGGCGGCCTTGACCGGCTCGGGACTGATCACGCCGACCTCGAGCATCTCGTGGACCGCGCCGGTCGACATCATCTTGATCCGGTCGCGGTGGCTGAGCTTGCCGTCGACCACGCGGACGTAGGTGACCACGCCGCGGTAGGTGTCGTAGACGGAGTCGAAGATCAGCGCCCGCGGCGGGGCGTCGGCGTCGCCGACCGGGGCCGGGGTCTGCTGGACGATCTCGTTGAGCAGCCCCTCGACGCCCATGCCGGTCTTGGCGCTGACCCGCAGCACGTCCTCGGGCTCGCAGCCCGACCAGGCCGGCGAGCTCGGCGGCGTACTTCTCCGGGTTCGCGCCGGGCAGGTCGATCTTGTTCAGCACCGGGATGATGTGCAGGTCCGCGCCCATCGCCAGGTAGAGGTTGGCCAGGGTCTGGGCCTCGATCCCCTGGGCGGCGTCGACCAGCAGCACCGCCGCCTCGCACGCCTCGAGCGAGCGGGAGACCTCGTAGGTGAAGTCGACGTGGCCAGGGGTGTCGATCATGTTGAGCACGTAGGTGCCCGGCTCCGCCACCTCGGCGTTGTCCGCCGGCACCGTCCAGGGCATGCGCACGGCCTGGCTCTTGATGGTGATGCCGCGCTCGCGCTCGATGTCCATCCGGTCGAGGTACTGCGCGCGGGCCGCGCGTGCGTCGACCACGCCGGTCAGCTGCAGCATCCGGTCCGCCAGCGTCGACTTGCCGTGGTCGATGTGGGCGATGATGCAGAAGTTCCGGATGATCGACGGATCGGTCTGGCCGGGCTGCGGTGCGGTCTTGGACACAGGTGACTTTCGGTACGGCGTGCAGAGCGTGGTCGACCCATTCTTCCACGGGGGCACCGTGCCGACCGAAAGCCAGCGAGGAACCCCGCGCGCGGTCCCCGGCCCGGATGAGAGAGGATGCGCGCCCGTGACGACGTACCCCGCTCCCCCGCTGGCCACGGCACGTCGGCTGGAGTGGGCCTTCCTGCCGCCCGGGATTCGACGGTACGTCGAGCGCAGGTGCGGCTCGCCGGTCGTGGCGGCCCACTCCCAGGGGGCGGGCTTCACCCCCGGGTTCGCCAGCGTCCTGGTCTGCGAGGACGGGTCCCGGCACTTCGTCAAGGCCGCCTCGACGAAGGCACAGCGTCCGTTCGCCGACGCCTACCGCGAGGAGGCGCGCAGGCTCGCCTCGTTGCCCGAGGGGGTGCCGGCACCCAGGCTCTCGTGGCTGCTGGACGACGACTGGGTCGTCCTGGGCATCGAGCACGTCGAGGCGACGAACCCCGCCCGCCCGTGGTCCCGCGCGCGACCTGGCCGCCACCCTGGACATGCTCGAGCGGGTCGCTGCGGCGCCCGGCTCGAGCGTCGCCTCGATGGAGCTGACCCCGATCGAGGACGAGCTGGCTGACTGGCCGACCGCACTGGCAGGCGCTGCGCAGCCGACAGACCTCCCTGCCGGGCTGGGACCGGTACCGCGACGAGGCCGCCTCGCTCGCCGCCGGCTGGACCGCGGGATGCCGGGGCGAGTCGCTCGTGCATCTCGATGTCCGCGCCGACAACGTGCTGCTCGACGGGACCGGCACCGCATGGCTGTGCGACTGGAACTGGCCGGTGCTGGGCGCCTCCTGGATCGACTCCGTGATGACCCTGCTCGGGCCGCTCGGGGACGGCCTCGACGTGGCCGACGTCCTCGCCACGCGTCCACTGCTCCGCGCCGTCCGCCCGGACCACCTCGACGCGTTCCTCGCCCTGCTCAGCGGCTACTTCCTGCGGATGGGCGGCGAGTCCGTGCCGCCCAGCTCCCCGTGGATCCGCGCTCACCAGTGGTGGCAGGGTGAGGTCTGCTGGCTGTGGCTGGCGCAGCGGCGAGGCTGGGCCTGAGGCCGTCGACCGGAGGCGATTTGGGCGCCCCGTACGCCACTGGTAATCTCTTGGCTTGCATGTCCGGCGCCCGACCCTCTCTGGGGTTGCCAGGCAGCCGACACACCTCATTCTTCCTTTCTGACCAGACCGAGACCGAAGGTTCTTCCGTGGCGAACATCAAGTCCCAGATCAAGCGCAACAAGCAGAACGAGAAGGCTCACGAGCGCAACAAGGCCGTGAAGACCGGCCTGAAGACCGCCGTGCGCAAGTTCCGCGAGGCTGCGGCAGACCGGCGACAAGGAGACCGCGGTCACCCTCGGTCGCGACGCCGCCCGCAAGCTCGACAAGGCGGCCTCCAAGGGCGTCATCCACAAGAACCAGGCGGCGAACCGCAAGTCGGCCATCGCCAAGAAGGCCGCTTCTCTCTGAGGCGTCCCTCCAGCTGCCGAAGGCGCTGCACCCCTCACGGGGTGCGGCGCCTTCGTCGTTCCCGGGTGCGCCGCACGCCCGGTGACCCCGGGCCGGGGGCCGGGATCAGCGCGCGCGGAGCGCGACCAGCGTGAGCACGAGCCGCTCGAGGGTGTAGCTGGCGTCGTGCGCGGCGCCCTTGATGTCGGCGTCGGCCCGGGCCACCTCCTGCAGCGCGCGGGAGATGCCGGCGTCGTCCCAGCTGCGGGCCTGGCACCGGATCGTCTTGACCTTCCACGGAGGAACGCCCAGCTCGCGGGCCAGGTCACCGTCGCGCAGTCCGCGGCCGGCGCCGAGGAAGCGCGCGACGCCACGCACGGACTGGGCGAACGCAGAGGTGACCAGGACGCCGGGCGTGCCCCCGTCGAGCGCCCAGCGCAGCTCCTCCAGCGCCTGGTCGGCGTCGCCGGCCATGGTGGCGTCGGCGACGGCGAACGACTTGGCCTCGGCGCCGCCCGCCGAAGTAGCGCTTGACCAGCTCGAGGGTGACCTGCTCGCCGGGGAAGTCGCTGGTGAGCTGCGCGGCCGCGGCCGCCAGGGAGCGCAGGTCGTGCCCGACGGCCTGCACCAGGAACTCGGTCGCCTCCGGGCGCGACCCGGGCACCCAGCTGGGCGAACTCCCCGCGGACGAAGTCCACGAAGCCCGAGGCGTACTTGACCTCGGCGGCCTTCACCTCGGTCACCGCCGGCTGCTTGCGCAGCTTGGCGAGCAGACCGCTCCCCCGCGGTCCGCCCCCGTGCATCAGCACCAGGGCGATGTCCTCCACCGGCGCGGCGGCCTGGCCGGAGCACCGAGTCGTACAGCTCGTCGGGCAGCTCCTCGAGACTGCGTACGACGACGCAGCGGGTGGCGGAGAAGAGCGAGGGCGCACACATCTCCTCCAGGCCCGGCGGCGGTCAAGGCCGAGGCGAGCGACTCGGCCATCTCGGCGTCGGCGTCGTGCTGACGCACGGCCTGGCGCACCGCCGTGACCGTGCGCTCGTTGAGGAACTCCTCCTTGCCGGTCACCAGGGTGACGCGTCCGAGGACCTGGGAAGCACGGGGACCTTGAGCCATGGTGCGCCAAGCCTCCCACACCGCGACGACGGTCCCGGCGGCCACCGTCGGCACGCTCGCCGCCCGCGGCGGCCCCGCGTCACTCCAGGCTCGTGTCGCCACACCCAACCCGCCGTCGACCTGCACCACAGCCAGGTCGCCCGAGGTGTCCGTGCGCAGGACGCGGGTCCCACCCTCGGTCAACGCCGCCAGCAGCTCCGGCGCCGGGTGTCCGTAGCCGTTGTCCTTCCCGACCGGCACGAGCGCGACCCGGGCGCCCAACGAGGTCAGGAACTCCATGTCCTGGGCCCGGCTGCCGTGGTGCGGCACCTTGAGCACATCCACCCGCAGGTCCGCCACGGCGCGTCCCAGGCCCGCCTGGGCGGGCGGCTCGATGTCCCCGGTGAGCAGCAGGCGCGCGCCGTCGACCTCGACCAGCAGGACCACGCTGGCGTCGTTGGCGCCATCGCCGTCGGCGACGAGCCGCGGCGAGCGGGCGCGGGGCCGGGCCACACCGGTTGGACCGAGACCGCTCCGACCTGGTGGATCTCCAGGTACGGCGCGGGCAGCGCCTGCAGCCCGACCGCGCCCAGGGTGCGGGCGACCTCGGCGGCTCCGTCCGGCGGGTCGGCCAGCGGAGAGGCCCAGACCTGGGCGACCGGCCGCCCGTCCAGGACGCCGGACAGACCGCCGACGTGGTCCTGGTGGTAGTGGGTCAGCACCAGGAGCGACACCTCCCGCACGCCCGAGCCGGTCCAGGCACCGGTCCGCGGCGGCAGGCTCCGGGCCGGCGTCGACCACGACGGCGCGCCGGGTCCGGAGCGCACCACCAGGGCGTCACCCTGGCCCACGTCGCAGGCGACCAGCAGCCACCCGGGCGGCGGCCAGCCCCGGGTCGGCCGCGGGACGACGACGGTCACCAGCACGACGAGGCACAGCAGCAGGGTGGGCACCGGCCGGGCGAGCAGCCGCGGGCGCCCCGGTCGCGGCCAGCAGGCACAGCGAGGGTGAGCAGCGCCAGCGCCGGACAGGCTGGTCCCCCAGGTCACGGCCGGGACCGGGAGCCCCGCGCCCCACCTGGCCACCGAGATGACCCACCCGACCGAGAGCGCGGCCGGCCAGGCCACCCACTGCCCCAGCGCGGGCCACACGACGGCACAGATCCCGCCCAGCAGGCCCAGCACCGTCGCGGGCGCGACGGCCGGGCGCGACCAGCACGTTGGCCAGCACGGCCACCAGGCTCACCTCGCCGGAGAGGGCCGCCACCACCGGGGTGCACGCGAGCTGGGCGGCCGCCGGCACCGCGACCGCCTCGGCCACCCGGGGTGGCAGCCACCGACGGGTGGCGTCGCGCCAGCCGGGTGCCAGCAGCAGGATCCCCGCGGTGGCCAGCACCGAGAGGGCGAACCCGGCGGTGACGGCCAGGGTGGGATCCCACATCAGCAGCACCACGACGGCTGCACCCAGCGTCCTGATCCCCCGGTCCCGACCGTTGCTGGTGAAGGCGAGCAGGGCGATGGACCCCATGGTGGCCGCACGGACGACGCTCGGCTCGGTCCGGGCCAGCAGCACGAAGCCGACGATCCCGAACCCGGCCAGGACGTAGCGCCCCCGACCCGCGTACTCCCAGCCAGCGTCCGGCCACCAGCAGGAAGCCGACCATCAGGGTGAGGTTCGTGCCGCTCACGGCCAGCAGGTGGGTCAGACCGGTGGTCCTGAAGTCCTCCGCCAGACCGGGATCGAGTCCCGCGTCGTCGCCGACGACCAGCGAGGGCACGAGGACCCGCTGGTCCTCGGGCCTGGGCTCGACCGCCGTACGGATCCCGGCCCGCACCACCGACGCGGCCCGCCACCAGACGTCCGGCCCGGCCAGCGTGTCGGGGGCCCCAGCCCCGGCCGGAGGAGGCCCGCGACCTCCCCCTCGGCGGACTGCAGCCTGCCGGAGAGACTCACGGTGGACCCCAGGGCGACCTCGACGCCACTCCGGGTCCGCCAGCACGACCACGGGGCTGCGCACCCGCCACCGCAGACCGCGGGACTCCACCGCGCGCACCGTGCCGCGCACCAGCACCTGCTCGCCGAAGCGCCCCGAGACCGGGCGCGGGTCCGAGGTGACGACCAGCTCGGCCTCGACCCAGGCACGCTCGGCGGCCAGATCGGCCACCGGACCGCCGGTGGTCACCGCCGCCCGGGCCCATCCGCTCGACCAGCACCACCGCGACCACCAGCACCGCGGCCGCGCGGGCCGGCGAGCGGGCGGGGCCCCGGCCCAGCAGCGCGAGCAGGAGCAGCCCGACCAGCGCAAGCACCGCGAGGGCGACCACCGCCGCCGGGGCGCGGAGTCCGCACAGGCCGCCCGCCCAGGCCGCCGCGGCGAGCCAGGTGGTCCGGAGGTCGGGCAGTGGCCGTCGCCGCTCCTGGCCCTCAGGTCGGTACGGCCGCTCCGCTCGAGCGTGGGCACGCTCAGACGGTGACGAGCGGCGTCAGCTCGGCCAGGGTGACCTCGCCGATGCCGTTGACGTCCAGCAGCTGGTCCACGGCGCTGAAACCTCCGTGCTCGGTCCGCCAGGCGACGATCGCCGCCGCCGTCACCGGCCCGACACCTGGCAGCGTGTCCAGCAGGGCCTCGTCGGCGGTGTTGAGGTTGACCAGCCCACCTGGCGCCGGGCCCGCACCGCCGGCCGGACCACCCGGACCACCCCCACCGGGGGCCCCGACCGGACCCGTCACCCCCGGCGACGCGGCGACCCCGACGAGCAGCTGCTCCCCGTCCACCAGGACCCGCGCCAGGTTGAGGCTGGTGAGGTCGACGCCCGGCCGGGCCCCGCCGGCCGCGGCGAGCGCGTCGGCGACCCGGGACCCCACCGGTAGCACCGCGAGCCCGGGGCGCCGGACCTTCCCCGCCACGTCGACCACCACCTCGGCCGCCGGGACCACCCGACACCCTCCGCGGGCGGAGCGCCCCCGCCTCCCGGCAGGGCGGAAGCGGCTCCGGCGCCGGGGGCCACCCCACCGGCGCGTGGCGAGTCGCCGACGGCCCCGCCACCGGGCTGGCGTCCCCGCCGGGAGCGGGCAGGACGCTGCTCTCGGGCTCGCCCGAGACCACCCACCACGTCGTCCAGCCCAGCGCGAGGACCGCCAGCACGGCCACCACGGTCAGGTGCGCGGGCCTCAGCGCGACGCTGCCGCGCAGGCCGGACGGCACCAGCACCGCTCCCGCCCCCCGTCGAGCCGCGTGCCGTCCCGGCACCGGCAGCGCCAGGCGCGGCCCGCCGGCGCCGACCGTCCACTCCCCTTCCTGGCTCTCCTGGTCCGCACCTGCGTCCGTCATCACGGCCGGTCCTGCGGCCCCTCCGTCGACCAGTACTCGCGTCGGGACCCGTGCCGCGGACCCGGGTGTGCTCGTCCCAGGGCCACGCGACCGGGTCGGAGACCGGGACGGGCCACGAGGAGGGCGGCTCCTCCGCTCCGTCCTCCGACCTCCCGTCGTCGGGCGGACCGTGCTCTGCCCGGACCGCCGCGAGCTCCGCCGAGAGCAGGGCGAGCCGTCGCGCCACCGCCTGCTCGTGCTCGGGGTGGGGGCGGCGCGATCGCATGCCCCGACGTTAGGGAAATCGGGCCGCCCGCGGGCGTCGCCGACGCGGACCTGTGGAGAACCCGGCTCAGTCCCGGGGTGAGACCGCCGCGGCCACCATGCCGGGGCCCACGTGGGCGCCGAGGACGGCACCCAGCTCGGTGCACCAGATCTCCCGGCCCTCCAGCTGGGAGGCGAGGCGCTCCCGGAGCCGGTCGGCCAGCTGGGCGGCGCGCTCCGGGCTCGCCAGGTGCGCCACGCAGACGTCGACCGGTTGCTGCTGGGCGGCGGAGACCGCCAGGTCCTCGAGCCGCTGGAGGGCGCGACCCGCCGTCCGGACCCGCTCCAGGGAGGCGACGTGCCCGTCCCGGATCTCCAGCAGCGGCTTGACCGACAGCGCGCCGCCGAGGAGGGCCGCGGCCGCGCCGATCCGGCCACCGCGCCGCAGGTACTCCAAGGTGTCGACGTAGAAGAACGAGTGCGCGGCAGCGGCCCGGCGCCGGGCGGCCTCCGCGGCCTCCTCGGCACTGCCGCCGGCCACCGCCACCTCGGCGGCCGCGAGCGCGGCGAACCCGGTCGCGGCCGAGACCTGCCGGCTGTCCACCGGGATCACCGGGACCGAGGCCCGCCGGGCCGCGAGCTGGGCGGACTCGTAGGTCCCGCTCATCTCGCCCGAGAGGTGGATCGAGACGATCGACTCCGCGCCACCGGCCGCGAGCTCCTCGTAGATCTCCAGCATCCGCGCCGGCGCGGGGCGCGAGGTCGAGACCGGCACGAAGTCGCGGAGCGCGGCGGCCACCATCTCCGGGGTGGCACCGTCCGACCCCTCGTCGTGGACCTGGGCCCCGATGACGACCTGGAGCGGGACCACCACGATGCCAGCAGCGTCCGCCACCTCCGGCGACAGGCTGGCGGTGGAGTCGGTGACGATCACGGTACCGGGCACGGGCTGAAGGCTAGCGAAGTCGGCGCCCGCCGGTCGCCCGGACGGCTGGCGCGGACCCCCGTGCCCGGTCATCACCCCTAGACGACGATGTTGACCAGCTTGGGCGCGCGGACGACCACCTTGCGCACGGGACGCCCGTCGATGGCCCGGACGACGGCCTCGTCGGCCATCGCCGCCGCCTCCAGGTCGGCTCTCGGAGACGTCGGGCGAGACCTCGAGCCGCGCCTTGACCTTGCCCTGCACCTGGACCACCGCGGTGACGGTGTCCTCGACCAGCAGCGCCTCGTCGACGGCCGGCCAGCCGGCTCGTGCCACGGTCGGCTCGTGGCCCAGTCGCTCCCACATCTCCTCGGCCACGTACGGCGCGACCAGGGAGAGCAGGACGGCGACCGCCTCGACCGCCTCGCGGACGGCCGGGTCGGCGGGACCGGCACCGGCGTCGATCACCTTGCGGGTGGCGTTGACCAGCTCCATGGTGCGGGCGACCATCACGTTGAACCGGTGGTTCTCCACCAGGTTCTCGGCGTCGCGCAGGGTCTTGTGCGTGACCTGCCGCAGCGCCCGGTCACCGGCCGCGGGGTCGCTGCCGACCTCGCTGGCCACGTCGCCGCTCAGCCGCCACGCACGCTGCAGGAACTTCAGCGCACCGCCGGCGAGACGTCCGCCCAGTCGATGTTGTCCTCGGGCGGGCTGGCGAAGACCAGGGTCAGGCGCACCGCGTCCACGCCGTACAGCTCCAGCTGCTCGCCCAGGCTGACGCCGTTGCCCAGCGACTTGCTCATCTTGCGGCCGTTGTTGATCACCTTGCCCTGGGACAGGTACGCCGAGAACGGCTCGTCCCAGGAGATCAGGCCCATGTCGCGCAGCGCCTTGGTGAAGAACCGGGCGTAGAGCAGGTGCAGCACCGCGTGCTCGTCGCCGCCGATGTACAGGTCGACCGGACCCCACAGGTCGGCCAGCCGGGTGTCGAAGGCCTGGGTGTCGTCGTGCGGGGAGACGTAGCGCAGGAAGTACCAGGACGAGTCCACGAAGGTGTCCATGGTGTCGGTGTCGCGGGTCGCCGGACCGCCGCACCGCGGGCAGGTGACGTTGACCCAGTCGGTGGCGGCTCCCAGCGGCGAGCTGCCCTTGGGCTTCAGGTCGGCGCCGCGCAGCTCCGGCAGCTCCACCGGCAGCTGGTCCTCGGGCACCGGCACCTCGCCGTCGACCGGGCAGTGGATGATCGGGATGGGCGCGCCCCAGTAGCGCTGGCGCGAGAGCAGCCAGTCGCGCAGCCGGAAGTTGACCGCCCCGGAGCCGCGCCCCTCGGCCTCCAGCCGCTCGATGATGGTGCGGATCCCGGTCGCCTTGTCGGTGAGCCCGTCCAGCGGACCGGAGTTGACGTAGGTGCCGTTCCCGGTGGTGGCGACGCCGGACTCCTCCGGGTTCTCCTCGCCGGTGTCGATCACCCGGCGCACCGGCAGACCCATGGCCCGGGCGAAGTCCAGGTCGCGCTGGTCGTGCGCGGGCACGGCCATGATCGCGCCGGTGCCGTAGTCGGCCAGCACGTAGTCGCTGGCCCAGACCGGCACCTGCTCGCCGGAGACCGGGTTGGTGGCGGTGACGCCCAGGTCGACACCGGTCTTGGGCCGGTCGGTGGCCAGCCGGTCGATGTCGCTGGCCTTGCGCACCTCGGCCAGGTAGTCCTCCAGCGCCTGGCGCTGCTCGGGCGCGACGATCTCCGCGGCCAGCGCGGCGTCGGCGGCGACGACCATGAAGGTCGCGCCGTAGAGCGTGTCCGGCCGGGTCGTGTAGACCTCGACGTCGCGCGCCCCGTCGGCGGTCTCCACCGAGAAGGTCACGTGCGCGCCCTCGGAGCGGCCGATCCAGTTGCGCTGGGCGTTGATCACCTTGGTCGACCAGGTGGGCTGCAGGTCGTCCAGCGCGTCCAGCAGCTCCTGGGCGTAGGCGGTGGTGCGGAAGTACCACTGGGTCAGCTCGCGCTTGGTCACCTCGGCGCCGCAGCGCTCGCAGGCCCCGTCCACGACCTGCTCGTTGGCCAGCACGGTCTGGTCCTGGGGGCACCAGTTGACCGGGGAGTTCTTCCGGTAGGCCAGCCCCTTCTCGTGGAACTTCAGGAACAGCCACTGGGTCCAGCGGTAGTAGCTGGGGTCGGAGGTGTTGAACCGGCGCGACCAGTCGAAGCTCACGCCGTACCGCTGGAACGACTCCAGCTGGGTGGCGATGTTGCCGTAGGTGTAGTCGGCCGGGTGCGCGTCGTTGCGGATGGCGGCGTTCTCCGCCGGCAGGCCGAAGGAGTCCCAGCCCATCGGGTTGAGCACCTCGTAGCCGCGCTGCCACCAGTAGCGGGCGATCACGTCGTGCAGCGCGGTCACCTCGGCGTGACCCATGTGCAGGTCACCGCTCGGGTAGGGGAACATCGTGAGGGCGTAGCGCTTCTCCTTGCGCCCCGAGGCGACGGCCTCGTCGTCGGCCTTGAAGGGCTGCAGCTCGTCCCAGACGCGGCGCCACTTGGCCTCGACCGAGGCGACGTCGTAGGAGTTCTCGCGCTCCTCGCGCTGGTCGGACGGGGTGTTCGGCTGCTCGCTCATCATGTCTCCTGGTCGGCTCCTGCGAGGCACAAAAAAACCCTCCGGACGTCGGAGGGTGCCGCGGTGATCGTGCAGATCAGCGCGGCTGGCCAAGGAGGAGGGTGGTACGCACGCGGCCATCCTACCCCTGCCGGCCGGAAGAGCCGCCGCGGTGGCAGCGACGGCTCCGCCCGGCCCGAGCGAAGGAGACGGGCGGACCGTGCTCGACAGCAGTGATCGCGGCGGTGCCGCGGGTCAGCGCACGAAGCGCGGGGTCAGCGGCGGGCTCCACCACTCGCCCCGGTTGGCCTTGAGCGCGCCGATCAGGTGCATGACGAAGGCGTACACGAGGGCCAAGGGGTAGGTGACGAACCCGATGAGCAGCAGCATCAGCGGGAGCGACAGCAGCAGCACGATCCCCGTCGCGATCTGGACGTTCAGCGAGTTCGCCGCGTGCGCCCGGACGAAGGGTCCGCGGTCCTTGTACATCAGGTAGATCACCAGGGAGCCGACGAAGCCGAGCAGGCCGGCCGACAGCACCATCGCCACCAGCGGCACGATGTGCGCTCCGGTGCCCCAGGTGCGCTCCTGAGCCGGCGAGATCGGGGTCTGCGGCGCGGCGTAGTAGTCGTTCATCTGCGCTCCTCTCCGAGCGGTCCTGCCGCTCATCTCTCGCTCTACTCAACCACGCGGACGCACGATCGGTTCCCGGAACCAGGGGTGGTCCGGGGCCGCGTCGGGGTGGGACCAGGGCCTCACCCCAGGGTCCGGGAGGGCGGACCAGGTGCGACGACGTGAGACAACCTGCCTCCAGGACTGGCGCCAGCCCGCCCCGTCTGCTCTGCTACCTGTGACCTGTGACACACGCCCAACTTCTGTCGCACGTGTCCGCGGGGTCCCGTCACCCACCAGCCGACCGCGAGGAGCCCTCGAGTGCCCGAGCAACGCCGCCCCGTCGTCGTCCCCCGTCGCCACTTCCTCGGGTACGTCGTCGCCGCTCCGACCCTGGTGGCCGCCGCCGAGCTGGGGCTGGTGGAGAACCCGCACGGCCGCGCCTCCGCCGCCGGTCTGCCGTCCCCGGAGATCACCGAGATCCTCGACCTCAACGACCTGATGACGGTCGCCGCCCTGCCGACCGCGAACCTGATCACCGTCGCAGGTGCACACCGACGGGACGGTCTCCTTCGCCCTGCCCCGGGCTGAGGTGGGCCAAGGGCATCACCACCTCCTCGGCGATGCTGATCGCCGAGGAGCTGGGAGTCCCGCTCGACCGGGTCCGGGTCGGTCTGGCCGACGCCCGGCCCGAGCTGCTCTTCAACCAGCTCACCGGCGCCTCCAACACCACGATCGCCACCTACACCCCGATCCGGGTGGCTGCCGCCGTCGCCCGCACCCGCCTGCTGCGGGCAGGCGCGCTGGAGCTCGGCGTCGACGTCGACCGCCTGCGGCTGGTCGAGCGGCACCGTCACCGGCGGCGGCCGCAGCGTGGACATCGGCGCCCTGGCCGAGCGCGCCGCGCAGCCTGGACACCGTGCGGGTGGCGGTGACCCTCAAGGACGAGGACGAGTTCACGGTCATCGGCACTCCCCGGACCCGGGTCGACGCCCTGGCGGCGGTGACCGGCCGCAAGCAGTTCGCGATGGACCTGCAGGTCCCGGACGCCTTGCCCACGATGATCTGCCGGGCACCGACCATCAACGGCAAGGTCGCGGGCGTCGGCAACCTCGCGCAGGTCCGGGCGATGCCGGGGGTCACCGACGTCGGCGTGGTCTCCACCGGGGTCGCGGTACGGGCCCGGACCTTCGGCCAGTGCATCGACGCGGTCCGGGCGCTGGAGGTGTCGTGGAAGCCTGGGACCGCCGAGGGCAAGTCGGACGACGACGTGCTCGAGGAGCTGCGACGGGCGGAGGCCCCGCATGGGCCTGCGGCCGCTCGTGCCGTCGGTGGAGGCCACCTTCACCTTCCGGTTCCGCGAGCAACAGCGCGCTGGAGACCAACTGCGCCATCGCCGACGTCCGTCCCGACCGGGCGGAGATCTGGTCCTCGCTGAAGTCGCCGATCGTCGCCAAGAAGGCGATCGCGGCACGCCTCGGCCTGGCCCCGAGCGCGGTGACCGTGCACGTCACCGAGGGCGGTGGCTCGTTCGGTCGCAAGCTCTTCTTCGACGCCGCGCTCGAGGCGGCCGAGGCCTCCAGGCTGTTCCGCAAGCCGGTGAAGCTGATGTGGCACCGCGCCGACGACTCGCGTCAGGGCCGCACCCACCCGATGGCCACGTCCCGGGTTCGTGCCACCCACCTCGCCGGCAAGGTGCTCAGCTTCCGGCAGCTGCACACCAGCGTCTCCACCGACCTCGGGCACGGGCTGGGCGAGGTGATCACCGCGATGGCGGCGAGCCTGCCGGTCGGGCGACGTCGCGTTCTCCCAGACGTTCTTCCAGCTCTCGCAGAACATGCCCTACAACTTCGGCGCCAGCACCCGGCAGCTCCGGGAGACCGACGACGGCTTCAACACCGGCAGCATGCGCAACGTCTACTCCCCCGACATGGTCTGCGCCCGCGAGCTCGTCGTCGACCAGCTGGCGCGCGAAGGTCGGCCAGGACCCCTACCGGTTCCGTCGCTCCTTCCTCCGGGACGCCCGCGCCCGTGCGGTGCTCGACAAGGTCGCCGAGGTGGGCGGCTGGGGGCGGACGCTGCCGGCCGGCGTCGCCCAGGGGATCGCCTTCCACGGCGAGTACCACTCGATGAACGCCGTGCTGGTCGAGCTCGACACCCGCCCCGAGACCACCGGGCCGGCAGGTCCGCGACGCGGTGACCGGCCCGCGGGTCACCCGCGCCGTGGTCGCCGTGGACGTCGGTCGAGTGGTCAACCCGAAGGGGCTCGAGGCGCAGATGCTGGGCTGCCTGATGGACGGCATCGCGCTCACGCTGACCTCCAGCCTGCACCTGCGCGACGGCCACTTCCTGGAAGCCAGCTGGGACAACTACTTCTACACCCGGCAGTGGAACACCCCGCCGGAGATCGAGGTCGTGGTGATGCCGTCCACCGCGCGCCGAGCCGGGCGGCGCCGGCGAGCTCGGCGTCGCCGCGGCCGCGGCCGCGGTGGCCTGCGCCTACGGGCGGGCGACCGGAACGATGCCCACCGACTTCCCGATCAACCACCAGACCCTGTCCTTCGAGCCGAAGCCGACCGTCCCGCCGGTCCCCGCCTCGCCCACCGACGGCCTGACCTGGGCCCAGTGAGGAGCAATCCCATGCCACAGCACACCTTCCGCCTCAACGGCGAGCAGGTCACCGTCGAGGTCGAGGACGACGTACGCCTGCTGTGGGTGCTGCGCGACCTGCTCGGCGTCACCGGCCCGAAGTACGGCTGCGGCATCAACGTCTGCAAGGCCTGCACCAGCCACCTCAACGGCAAGGCGGTGAACCCGTGCGCCATCCCGGTCTCGGACATCTCCACCGACCGACGAGGTGACCACCATCGAGGGGCTGCCGGCCACGGTCGGAGCCGACCTGCACCCGATGCAGGAGGCGTGGCTGGAGCAGGACGTCGCCCAGTGCGGCTACTGCCAGCCCGGGCCAGATCATGACCGCGGTCGCCCTGGTGCGCCGCGTCGTGGCCGAGGGGCGCGCCATCACCGACGCCGACCTCGACGGGATCCGGAACATCTGCCGCTGCGGCACCTACCCGCGCATCCGTGAGGCGATCAAGGCCGGGGCTGCGCGGATGTGACAGCGCCCAGCCCACAGCTCATCCGACCCGGGCGGTGTACTCCGGGTGGCCGTAGCCGCGCAGCCGCCGGTGCAGGAGCGAGACGACGTACCGGTCGACGACCCGCTCGAGCACGGGCACCCGGGAGAGACGTCGCACCAGCAGCACCCGGCCGAGCAGGAAGGGCAGCATCGGCACCGCGCGGAGGTGGTCGGCCCGGGAGACGGTCACGCCCATCCGGGCGGCCCGGTCGAAGTCTGCCTGGAGGAAGGCGCGGACGAAGGTGATGGTGGCGAAGCTGCGCTCGAACCGCTCGGCCACCCTCCCCCACGGCCCGGCGTCGGGGTGCAGCCTCGCCGCCAGGGTGGAGCGGACCAGCGCCCCGCAGGTCTCGTCGTCGAACGCGCTGCGCAGGGTTGCCGCCCGCGCCTTGAAGACCCGGATCACCCCGTGCGGATCCAGCGGCAGCAGCTCGGGGGGCAGGCCGAGCAGGAAGCAGCGGTAGCGAGCCAGCTCGATCATCGCCCGCTCGCGGTCGTCGAAGGTGTCCCGGCCCTGGCTGACGGCCTTGACCGAGATCAGGAAGCTGTTGATCAGGCCGGCCGGCATCTGGTCCACCTGCGGGATCGGCAGCCCGTGGGTCTCGTGGTTCCACCTGCCCGAGCGGACCGCGTGCACCCGGACGGCGGAGTGCATCAGCCGGACCATGGCGGCCGCCTCGAAGCCGGGACCGTGACGGTCGGTGCCGCCGGGCAGCACGGTGGCGGCGAAGAACGAGGCCGTCTCCTTGACCCGCCGCGCCGAGGTCTCGCCGGTCAGGGTGCCGGTCAGCGCCATCGGCAGGGCCGCGTACGCGTTGAGGAAGGTCGCGAGGAACGCGCCGCGGATCACGAACGGCGTGAGCAGCGCGGCGTCGATGCGCTCCCACCTCGCACCCCGCCGCACCTGGTCGAGGTCGACCCAGTCGGGCGTCGCCTCCATCGCCTCGATGAACCGGCGCAGCTCCTCGGGCGCGTCGTCGACGGCGTCCAGCCCGTCCCGGCACGCGGTCCGCAGCATCTCGACCAGACGACGCATCCCCAGCTCGGGAAGCAGGCTGGCGTAGGAGTCGGCGACCACGTCGCCGAGCCGGGTCGCGGTCACCATCAGGTCGACGAGCTCGGTGTCGTCCAGCAGCTCGGCGCGGTCGGCGCCCCGGACGTCGTCGAGGTCGCTGGGGTCGGCCAGGGTCAGTGCCAGGCGCTCCGGCACGTGGTCGGGTGCCAGCACGGCGTACAGCGCCGGCAGCTGCTGCCGCTGGAGCCGGACCCGCTCCGACAGCGTCTGGTCACCCATCGCGCACCCCCCTGCTCGGTGGCACCTGCGGCTCGGCGGTCGCTGCGAGGTGCCGGGGACGAGGACGTCCCGGGTTCAGTGTGCCCTGACGGAGGTGAGCGTGCAGCGGGTCACGAGCCACTGGGGGGTCCCAGGTATCTTCACTGCGGACCGTTCAGCACGACCGCAAGGAGCAGCAGTGGGCCAGTTGGTGGCGCCGACCAGAGACGGCGCCGGCTGGCGACGCGACTACCTCCTGCTGGTGGTCCTCGCCGTGGTGATCGGAGTGACGGCCCTGGTCGCCAGCGTGGCGCTGGACCAGCCGATCGCCGACCCGGAGGGCAGCTTCCTCGGCCCGTCGTGGGTGCGCCTGCCGGTGCTGTGCGGCGGGGCGATCATCCTCGACCTGGTGCCCCGGGCGCTGTGGCAGGGAAGACTGCGGCCGCGCCGGACGGTCGCCGCGCTCCGCGACCGGATGCGCACGCACTGGACGCTCGCCCGGCTCAAGCTGGTGGTCGTCGGCATCTCCTGCTTCTACGTGATCTACGTGAGCTACCGGAACCTCAAGTCGCTGCTCCCGCTGCTGCGCGACGTCAAGTACGACCGCGAGCTGCGGGTGCTCGACCGCGCCATGCTGCTCGGCGAGGACCCGGCCTCGCTCCTGCACGACCTGCTCGGGACGGGACTGTCGGCGCACGTCCTGTCCTCGTCTACCTGGCCTACATCCCGTTGGTGGCCATCCTGGTCACGGTCTGGCTCGTCTGGTCGACCAACATCGGCTACGGCTGGTGGTTCGTCACCGCCCAGGGCATCGCGTGGACGCTGGGCACGGTCTCCTACTACATGCTCCCGACCCTGGGGCCGGGCATCATGTACCCCTCCTTGGTCAGCGACCTCACGACGACCGGGACCTCCGAGCTGATGGACTCCCTGGTCTACGCGCGGCACGGCTTCCTGTGGGCCGACGCCGACTACCAGGGCGTGGCCGGGTTCGCCAGCCTGCACACCGCGATCGCCCTGCTGTGGGCGCTGATGGTCCAGTACACGGTCCGCAGCCGCGCCATCCGGGTGGTGTTCTGGGTGAACTTCGGGCTCACCGTCGTGGCCACCCTCTACTTCGGCTGGCACTACATCGGCGACGACCTCGGCGGCATCGCGATCGCCCTGGTCGCCTTCCGCCTCGCGGCGACGGCGACCGGGCACCGGTTCGTCCCGGGGCGTCTGGGTGAGCGGCCCTCCAGGACTAGCCCGCTCTCCCCTTCGGCCGATCGGGGCCGAGCATCAGCCGATACATGGTGACCTCGTTCCGCAGCCGGTACGGGAGCGGCTGACCCCTTCGGCGCAGCTCGGCGTCGCACCGCTCCAGCGCCCGCAGGAGCTCCTCCTGCTTCCCGAGGACCGCGGGACCTCCCGGCAGGGGCTGCCGTCGCGCGTCCCCCACGGCGCTGCGCGCCGAGTCGACTGCTCTGAAGAGCGAGGGAAGGTCGTGCGTGTCGGACATGGTGAGCCTCTCGAAGAAGCCCCAGCCTACCTGCGACCGCGAGGGGAGACCTGGCTTGCCGACCGGCATAGACCGAAGGATGAATGACCGGCGACGGCACGTCCGTACGGGCAGCCCGCGCCGATCGTCGTGTCCTAGCCGCGCGAGGCCCGGTCAAGGTCGGAGGGTTCCCCCGGGACGACACCCACGAGGTGCTCCTGCAGACGTCGGACCGCACCATGCTGCGCCTGCTGGTCGTCCCGCCCCTGTTCAGTGAGGCTCAGGGCTCCGATGCACTCCTCGCTGCGGCCACGACCGCGAGCGGGCTCGGCGGCACCGAGCTGCTCCGTGAGGTGCTGGACAGTCCAGCCGTCGACCCTGCCGACCAGTGGGGTGATGACGGCGGATCGTGGTGGTCCCCCGACCTGCCCGCTCTCCCGGTGCGTGCAGGCACCTGACCCTGGGCTCCCTCATGCGCCGGCTCAGCGGGGTCGACGGGCACGACCACGCCCTCGAGATGGCCCCGGTGTGGGCCACCCGGGCCCGAGGTCCGCCGCTGGCGCGACGGCACGATCCCGGACGCCGCCAGCTCGGTCGACAGTCCCCGCCGGGTCAGCACCGGCCGGAGGCGCGCACGACTGGTCCTGGTTCCGTCCGTCGAACCTTCGCGCGGTGGGCGGGGACCCGGATGGACTGCAGGGGTCGTGGTCGGCAGATCCGCGCCTACTCCTCCTCGCGGGCCACGCTGAGCGTGGCGGGTGCCCCGCCCCGAGCCCCGGCCACGACGCAGACCGCCACCTTCCCCCGGATCCGTCCGGAAGCCAGCTCCCGCATGGCCTCAGGCGCCTCCTCGAGGCGGTAGACCCGGTCGACCCTCGGGGTCACCTTGCCTGCCTCCACCAGCTCCGTGAGCCGCTCGAGGTCGCTCCCCCGCTCCTGGTTGACGAACATCGTCACCCGCTGCGCCACGAACGGCGACAGGAGCAGCCCGGCGAGCTGCCGGTTCATGCCACCGGTGAGGTCGCCGCCCTCCTCGCCACCGACGATGACCGCGGTTCCGGCAGGCGTGAGGGCACGACGGAGCTCGGACAGGCTGGGGTTTCCGGCGATGTCGAGGATCAGGTCGTAGCGGCGGCCGGTACCCCCGAAGGCCTCGGTGGAGCGGTCGACGACGTGGTCCGCGCCCAGGGACCGCACGAAATCCACCCGGCCGGTGCTGCACGCGCCGGTCACCTCGGCGTCGAGGGCCTTGGCCAGCTGTACCGCGAAGCTCCCGACGCCGCCGGAAGCACCGGTGATGAGCACCGACTGCCCGGCACGCAGGTGCCCGACGTCGCAGAGCGCCTGCAGCGCGGTGCCTCCGGAGACCGGAATGACGGCGGCCTGCTCGTAGGACAGGTTGCCCGGCTTGGGCGCAAGCCTGCGCTGGTCCGCGACCGCGTACTCGGCGAGCGATCCCGCGGCGGTGCCGTAGACCTCGTCACCGACGGAGAACGCGGTGACCCCGGGCCCGACGGCCTCGACGGTGCCTGCCACGTCCCGGCCGGGGACGGGGTTCCTGGGTCGGCGGAACCCGAGGCCCAGACGCAGCGCGAAGGGCCGACCTGTCATCAGGTGCCAGGTACCCCGGTCGATGCCGGCTGCGTGCACCCGCACGAGGACCTCCCCGCCGGCGGGCACGGGTCGGGGGACGCGCGCCGGGCGCCAGGTGTCCGCGGTGCCGTAAGTGTCCTGCACGATCGCCCTCATGGTGCGGGCCCCGGTCGTGCCACCGCGGGTCGTCACGGCGTGTCCGGCCCGAGGGTGGGCGAAGGCAGGGCCAACGTGGCTGTGCGCGGGTCGTCGCCGCCCTGGTCCAGGCGGAACGGCGGGTACTGGTCGGTCATGAGCCCGGCGTACGCAGCCACCCGCAACACCCACCGGTTCATGCCCAGCACCAGGTCGAAGATCGACCGGGGATAGCGGCCCGTGAAGAGCAGGATCACTGCGGCGAAGAGCACGAGGAGACCGATGAGCCCGCTCCCCCAGCTCCAGTAGCTCTGGTCGCTGGCCGTGGCCTCGTTGGCCACGTAGACCCCGCCGCCAGCGAAGAACGCGAGGACGAGATAGTGCGGGACCGCCAGCAGCCACCACTTGACCAGCACCAGGCCCCGCGACAGGTGCTCGGGATAGTCGACCGCGAGGTGGGCCGGGTAGTCCTCGACCTCCGCCAGGGTGAAGGGCGGGTACCGATCCGTGCCCAGCGCGCCGTAGGCGTAGTAGCCCACCCGCCAGCTCCAGCGCATCACACCGACGTTGAAGGCGAAGAGCGGCCGCGGATAGCGGCCAGTGAACAGGATCGCGAAGAACGCTGCGACGCTGCAGACCACGAACCCCAGCCACAGGAAGAGCAGCAGGACGTAGTGCGGGACGACCAGCACCCACTTGACCAGCCACAGCCAGCGGTTCAGTCCTGGGTCGAGCTGTGCGTCGACGCGTACGGGATAGGTGGTCACGCTCATCGGACACGCCTCCAGGCCAGGATGGCGAACACGACCGTCGCGTGGGACGTCCCTGCCCTCGACACTCCTCCTGATCGTCGACCAGGTCAATGGCGACGACCTGTGCGCCCGCCGTGCCGCGCGATCGCTCCCGCCACGGCATCAGCCGAGGGAGCCCGGACCTCCCTGGCTCCGCGGGGCTTCCTCGCCCGTCCTCCCTGGACAGCAGAGCCTCCACGTCGGCGCGGGCGAATCTCCGGTGCCCACCGGGTGGACACCACCATGACAAATCAAATGGCCAGAGGCCATGTCGGGCTCCTACCACTAGGGCCCGACATGGCCTCTGACCTGCTACTCGGTGGAGCTGAGGGGACTCGAACCCCTGACCCTCTGCATGCCATGCAGATGCGCTACCAGCTGCGCCACAGCCCCATCCGTTTCCACCGGTGTGGTGGCAACGCGAGAACTTTAGCCAATGCCCCGGCGGATGCGAAATCGGGGGTCAGGCACGACGGTTCCAGGCCACCAGCCGCTGCGGCGCAGGAGCCCCGCCGCCGGCCGGAGCGTCCTGCACCAGGGCCCAGTGGCAGTTGGCCAGGGCACCGAGCGCCAGGGCCGCACCGCGGGGCAGACCGATCCACTCCGCGACCGAGACCCGCAGCGCGGCGCCGTGCGAGACCACGATCCCGAGCCCGCCGGCGGGCACCGCGGCCAGCGCCTCGGTGAGCGCCGGGAGGGTGCGCGAGAGCACCGTGGAGACCGACTCGGAGCCGGGCGCCACGTCGTACTCCCCGGCGCGGAAGCGGGCGAACTCCTCGGGCCGCGCCTCGGCGTACTGGTCGTGCGTCCAGCCCGTCCGCTCCCCCAGGTCGAACTCGCGGAGCCGGGGGTCGGCGAGCACCGGCAGGCCGGCTGCCCCGGCCACCTGCTCGGCGGTCACCCGGGCGCGGGCCAGGTCGGAGGTCCGGACGAACGCCGGCTCCATCGCGGCCAGCACTGCGGCCACCTGGGTGGCCTGGGACTGCCCCGTGGCGTCCAGCGGGACGTCCCGCTGGCCCTGGATGCGCTTGGCCGCGTTGTAGGCCGTCTGCCCGTGCCGCAGCAGCAGCAGCGTGCGCGGCTCAGGCACCGTCGAGGGGCCCCTGGTCGACCTGCTCGTCGCGGTCCTCGCGGCTGGTGCGGTCCACGTGGCCGGCGGCGTTGCCCAGGTCTCCCAGGTCGATCGCCGGGCAGTCGCGCCACAGCCGCTCGAGGGCGTAGAAGGCGCGCTCCTCCTCGTGCTGCACGTGCACCACGATGTCGCCGTAGTCCAGCAGCACCCAGCGACCGTCGCGCTCGCCCTCACGACGGATCGGCTTCGCGCCCTCCTCGCGCAGCTTCTTCTCCACCTCGTCGACGACGGCCCGCACCTGGCGGTCGTTGCTCGCCGACGCGATCAGGAAGATGTCGGTGATCGCGAGCTGCTCGCTCACGTCGAAGGCGATGATCTGGGTGGCGAGCTTGTCGGACGCCGCGACCGCGGCGGTCCGGGCGAGCTGCTGGGCGTGGTCGGTGGCGGTCACGAGGACTCCTTGTGCGGCGGGACCTCGGACACACCCGAGTCGGGTCGCGAGGTGTAGAGGTGGTGCTTGGCGATGTACTGGACGACGCCGTCCGGCACCAGGTACCAGACCGGCTCGCCGCGCCCGGTGCGACGGCGGCAGTCGGTCGAGGAGATGGCCAGCGCGGGGATCTCGACCATCTCGACCCGGTCCGCGGGGATGGCGGCGAGGGTCTTGGCGTCCATCTCGTAGCCGGGCCGGGTGCACCCGACGAAGCTGGCCAGCGCGAACAGCTCGTCGGCGTCACGCCAGGTGAAGATGTCGGCCAGGGCGTCCGCGCCGGTGATGAAGTAGAGCTCGGCGTCCGGCAGCTCGCGCGCGCAGGTCGCGCAGCGTGTCGATGGTGTACGTCGGCCCGTCCCGGTCGATGTCGACGCGGGAGACGCGGAAGCGAGGGTTGGAGGCGGTCGCGATGACCGTCATCAGGTAGCGGTGCTCGGCGGGAGAGACGGCCCGCTCGGACTTCTGCCAGGGGTCCCCGGTGGGGACGAAGATGACCTCGTCCAGGCCGTACCAGGCCTGGACCTCGGAGGCGGCCACCAGGTGCCCGTGGTGGACGGGGTCGAACGTCCCGCCCATCACCCCGACCCGGCGAGACCGCCGCACGCTCAGCTGTGCTCGCGTCCTGCGCCGAAGGCCAGCAGGGCACCCAGCAGCGCGAGCAGGATCACCAGGGTCACGACCCCGATCCAGATGGGGTTGATGCCGGGCTCACCGTGCTCGGACGCGGCCATGATCACGTCGTTCAAGAACATGGCCGAGATCCTACCGTCCCCGGTTCCGGAGCCGTCACCGCACGTGCCCCGCGCCGGTCACCACGTACTTGGTCGAGGTCATCTCGGGCAGCCCCATCGGCCCCCGGGCGTGCAGCTTCTGGGTGCTGATGCCGATCTCGGCACCGAACCCGAACTCACCGCCGTCGGTGAACCGGGTCGAGGCGTTGACCAGCACCGCGGCCGAGTCGACCCGGGCCACGAACCGCCGGGACGCCTCGAGGTCGTCGGTGACGATCGCGTCGCTGTGGCCGGTGGAGAACCGCCGGATGTGCTCCACCGCCTCGTCGAGCGAGTCAACCACGCGGGCAGAGATGTCCAGCGACAGGTACTCCGCCGCGTGGTCCTCGTCGCTGGCCGCCACCACCCCGTCGTGCTCGGCGAACGTCTCGTCGCCGTGGATGGTCACCCCGGCGGCCTGGAGCGCCCCGACCACCCGCGGGAGGAACTCCCCGGCCACCTCGCGGTGCACCAGCAGCGACTCCGCGGCGTTGCACACGCTGGTGCGGTGGGTCTTGGAGTTCAGCACGATCGCCAGCGCCCGGTCGAGGTCGGCGGCCCGGTCGACGTAGACGTGGCAGTTGCCGGTCCCGGTCTCGATCACCGGGACCGTGGACTCCTCCACCACCGAACGGATCAGGCCGGCGCCGCCCCGGGGGATCAGCACGTCCACCAGGCCGCGGGCGCGCATCAGGGCCTTGACGCTGTCGTGGCTGCCCCCCGGCACCAGCTGCACGCAGTCGGCGGGCAGCCCCTCCTGGCCCATGGCGTCACGCAGCACCGCGACGATGGCGGCGTTCGACGAACGGGCGCTGGAGGAGCCGCGCAGCAGCACCGCGTTGCCCGCCTTCAGGCAGATGCCCGCGGCGTCGGCGGTCACGTTGGGGCGCGCCTCGTAGATCATCCCGACCACCCCGAACGGTACCCGGACCTGGCGCAGCTCCAGGCCGTTGGCCAGCGTGCTGCCGCGCACCACCTCCCCGACCGGGTCGGGCAGTCCGGCGACGTCGCGCAGCCCCTGGGCCATCGCGCCGAGCCGGTCCCGGTCGAGCCGCAGCCGGTCCACGATGTTGTCCGGCACGCCCTGCTCCCGGGCCCGCTCCACGTCCTCGCCGTTGGCGCTCAGCACCTCGGGGGCTCGTGCCTCCAGCGCCGTCGCCATGGCGCGGAGCGCCCGGTCCTTCGTCTCACGGGTGGCCAGGGCCAGCTCGTGGCTCGCCTCGCGGGCGCGCAGCGCCACCCTGCGGATCTCGTCGTGGATCTCGTCGGCCTTGCTCATGGCGCTCAGCCTAGGACCGCGGCCAGAATGTGCGGACCGGCACCTGCCGGTGGTGGGCACCGACGAGACGAGACGGCGCACACCTCTGCGATCAGGGGGAACGATGAGAACCACGAAGGCACGGCGGACGACGGTCCTGGGCACGGCTCTGGGCACGGCTCTGGCCGGCTGCGCGCTGCTGCTGGCTCCGGGAGGCACCAGCCCGGCGCAGGCGCAGGTGCCAAGCGACGGATCGGCCCGCCAGGGCGCCGAGCAGGAACCGCCGTTCCGCCTGTGGATCCCCCGGCGCCTCACCGCCACCCCCGAGGGGCCGGGCGGCCGTCTCTGGGTGGACCTGGGGGTCCGGGCGGTCGCCGGCGCCCACCCGGTCGAGCTGCGCAGCCACCGCGCGGGCTGGAAGGAGCCGCTCACCGGCACCTGGAACGCCGGCCCGCTCGGCGGCACCCTGCCGCCAGGGCTGCAGCGGGACTTCAGCGGGCTGTCGAACTTCCTCAAGGTCGAGTACCGGGACCGCCGCGGCAAGGTCGTGAAGACCCGACGGGTCGACGTCTGCCTCAACAACGGGGGCGAGCGAGCCCGCCCGGACGCCCCGGCCACGTCGCCCTACCCGTTCGGGTGCCCGATGAACCCGTTCACGGTCGGGTCCGTGCAGGGCATCCAGGCGGGCTGGGCGACCCCGCTGGCCTGGGACTTCCGACCGCTGCGCCTCTCCCCCGGACGCTACGACGTGCGGGTCCAGGTCAACCCGCGCTGGGCGGACACCTTCGGGCTCGCCTCGGCCGACCGCTCCTTGAGCACACGGCTGACCGTCACGCAGTCGGACGGGCACACCCACCGCCACGGCGAGGGAACCAGGGGGACGCTCCCCGGCGGCGGCGACGTCCTCGGCGGCCCGGCCGCCGCGGCGCCGACCTCGGAGTCCGCGGGGCGGGCGGACGGGCCTCGTCCGGACCTCCGCTCGCTGCCGGCGTTCGGGATCGAGCTGAACCGCAAGAGCACGCACCTGCGGTTCTCCGCCACCGTCTGGAACGCCGGTGACTCCCCGCTGGTGGTGGACGGCTTCCGACGGGGCCGGGGTGACGTGATGGACGCCTACCAGTACTTCTTCGACCCCGAGGGCGAGCAGGTCGGGCACCAGCTGGTCGGCGAGATGCTCTTCCACGGAGCCAACCACCAGCACTGGCACTTCCAGGACTTCGCGCGCTACCGGCTGCTGCGAGCCGACGGGTCGCAGGCCGCCACCTCCGGCAAGGTCTCCTTCTGCCTGGCGAACACCGACGCGATCGACTACACAGTGCCGGGGGCCGACTGGCAGCCCGAAGGCACCGACCTCAGCACCGCGTGCGGCGACCCGGGCTCCCTGGCCATCCGCGAGGTCCTGGCCTCCGGGTCAGGTGACACCTACGCCCAGTTCCGCGCCGGTCAGGCGTTCCGGATCGAGGACCTGCCCAACGGCTGGTACTGGATCGCGGTCGAGGCCAACCCGTCGGGCCGGCTGGTCGAGCACGACACCACGGACAACGTCAGCCTGCGCCGGCTGCACCTGGGCGGACGCCCCGGCGCCCGCACGATCAAGGTGCCCCCGGTCGGGTTGGTCCACGAGGAGCCGACGGGCCCCTGACCCGGCGGGCTGACCCCGGAACCGCAGGACGCCTCGCCACCGTGAGGTGGCGGGGCGTCCTGCGTCGGAGCGTCTGGCGCGCTCAGCCCTTGCGGGCGTTGATCAGCTCGGTGGCCGCCGGGAGGACCGAGTGCAGGTCGCCCACGACACCGAAGTCCACCAGCTCGAAGAGGGGGGCCTCCTCGTCCTTGTTGACCGCCACGATGGTCTTGGAGGTCTGCATGCCGGCGCGGTGCTGGATCGCTCCGGAGATGCCGGCCGCCACGTAGAGCTGCGGCGAGACGGTCTTGCCGGTCTGGCCGACCTGGAAGGTGTGCGGCTTCCAGCCCGAGTCGACAGCGGCACGCGAGGCGCCGACCGCGGCACCCAGCGAGTCGGCGAAGTTCTCCACGGGCTCGAAGTCGCCACCGGTGCCACGGCCACCGGAGACCACGATCGCGGCCTCGGTGAGCTCGGGACGGCCGGTCGCCTGCCGCGGCTGCGACGCCACGATCTGAGCGGTCTTGGCGGCGTCGGAGATCGTCGCTGCGAACTCCTCGACCGTGCCTGCGCCCGCCTTCTCCTCGGGAGCGGCCGAGTTCGGCTTCACCGTGATGATGGGGGTGCCCTTGGTGACCTTCGCGGTCACGGTGTAGTTGCCCGCGAAGACGGACTGCGTGGTGACCGGGCCCTCCTGGACGTCGACGGCGTCGGTGATCAGCCCGGACTGGGTCTTGATCGCCAGGCGAGCCGCCACCTCCTTGCCCTCGACGGTGGACGGGATCAGCACTGCGGCAGGCGAGGTCTTCTCGACCAGCTGCTGCAGGGCCTCGGCCTTCGGCGCGACGAGGTAGCCCTTGATCTGGGCGTCGTCGACGACGTAGACCTTCTCCGCCCCGAACTTCTTGACGGCCTCGGCGACCTCGGCGCCCTGGGCGGCGCTGCCGATGAACACCGCGGAGGGCTCACCGAGGCGCGCGGCGAGGGTGAGCAGCTCGTACGTCGGCTTCTTGACCGCACCGTCGACGTGGTCGACGACAACGAGAACTTCAGACATGGCTCAGCTCCTCAGATGAACTTCTTCGAGGCGAGGAAGTCGGTCAGCGCCTTGGCGCCGGAGCCGTCCTCGTCCTTGACGATCTCGCCGGCGGTGCGCGGCGGGCGGGCGTTGGTCTCCTCGACGGCGGACCAGGCGACGGAGAGCCCGACCTCGCCGGCGTCGACCCCCAGGTCACTGAGGGAGAAGGTCTCCAGCGGCTTCTTCTTCGCCGCCATGATCCCCTTGAAGGAGGGGTAGCGGGCCTCGCCCGACTGGTCGGTCACCGAGAGCACCAGCGGCATCGTCCCGCCGATCACCTCGGTGGCGGCGTCGCCGTCGCGCTTGATCCGCACCTGGTCGCCCTGGGTCTCCACGACGGAGGCCTGCGTGACCTGCGGGAGGTTGAGGCGCTCGGCGAGCATCGCGGGGACGACGCTCATCGCGCCGTCCGTGGAGGCCATGCCGCACACGACGAGGTCGGCGGGACCGATCTTCTCGACGGCCTTGGCGAGCACCAGGGAGGTGGCGATGGCGTCGGAGCCGGCGATCGCGTCGTCGACCACGTGCACACCCTTGTCGGCGCCCATCTGGAGGGCCTTGCGAACCGCGTCGACAGCCTTCTCGGGGCCGACGCAGAGCGCGGTCACCTCGACGCCGTCGCCGGCCTTCTCCTTGATCTGGAGCGCCTGCTCGACGGCGTACTCGTCGAGCTCGGACAGCAGACCGTCGACGCCGACTCGGTCGACGGTGTTGTCGCCCTCGAAGTGGCGGTCAGCGGTCGCATCGGGGACGTATTTCACACAGACAACAATGTTCATGGTGTGTGGCCCGGGGGCCCCTCCTGTGCACTCGAATGTGTTCGCGAGGTTACCAAGCACGAGACCCCACCGTGGACGGAGGTCCACGATGGGGTCTCTCACACCGCATCTCGGGGCGGTGCCGGTGTCTCAGGCCGATCAGCAGCGGAAGATCTTGCAGCCGATCTTCTTGAGGATCTTGAGCAGGTTGGCGAAGAACTCGCCGACCGGGTCGGACGTCGGGGGCGGGGTCGGGGTGACCGTGGGGGTCGGCGTCGGGGTCGGGGTGACCGTCGGCGTCGGGGTCGGCGTGGGGGTCACCGTCGGGGTGGGGGTCGGCGTCGGCGTGGGGGTCGGCGTCGGGGTCGGCGTCGGCGTGGGGGTCGGCGTCGGCGTGGGGGTCGGCGTCGGCGTCGGCGTCACGTTGCCCTGGTAGGACTGGCGGTGCCACTGCTGGCCTTGTAGCCCTCGGCGTTGGCCGGCTTGAAGTTCGCGGTCACCGTGTAGGTGCCCGCGGCGAGGTCGGGCAGGGTCGCGGTGGCCTTGCCGCCGGAGACGGTGCCGCTGATGGTCTGACCGTTGACCACGAAGTCCACCGAGCCGGCGGGGGTGCCACCGTTGGAGCCGATGGTGGCGGTCGCCGTCTTGCCGGCGATCGCCAGCGAGGTCGTGGTGGTGGCCTGGACGACCTTCACGACGTCGACGGTCATGTTCTGGCCCGGCTGCGGCTCGCAGGGCACGGGAGTGCCGCTGCCGATCGACAGCTCGGTGCCGTCCGCCTTCAGGTAACGCAGGGTCGAGGTGTAGCGGACGAGCGCGAGGGTGTTCGCGCCCAGCTTGCTGGCGGTGAAGTCGGCGCCCTTGCCCGCGGCGTTGACGACCAGCGCACCGGCGGTGCCCACCTGGGTGGTCGGCACGTTGACGGTCGTCGTCAGCGGGCGCCGTTCAGGGTGGACTCGCTCACGGAGGTCCCCTGCACGGTGGTCGCACCGAGCAGACGGAGCAGCTGGACGGTGTTCTCCGGCACGGTCACCTTGGAGGTGACGTTGACCGGCACGGTCTTGCCGAACGGCACCTAGGCGGGCAGGTCGGTGTCGGTGACGTTGGTGAACACCGAGGCACCGGCCGCGGTCTGGCAGTCGAACTTCAGCTCGGCACTCATCGGCGGTGGCGCTGGGCGCGAACGCGACCAGTCCGGCCGTGGTGATGGCTGCCGAGGCAGCCAGCGCCATGGGGCGCTTGAAGGAACGGTTCCGCATGTGTTTTCCCTCCCAAGGAATCCGTTACGAGTCGGTAGGTTACTCGACCGTAACTCGGCTGTGACACTAGCCACATCACCGCCCGTTGACGAGAGGTCGATCACAGATATGGACCAATTACCAAAATCTGATGACAGCGCAGGGTCCGCTCAGGTAATGGCGGCCGCCTCGACCGCCAGGACGTCCATCGCCGTCTCGGCAAGGTGCCGGGAAGTCACCGGGAAATGCAGCAGGCCCCCGTCCCCGGACGTGCCGGGGACGGGGGCCTGGTGAGTCGGATCACTTGATCTTGACGTTGCCCGTCTTCTTGCGACTTCTTCGACGCTGTCGCTACCCGCGTACTTCACGGTCAGCTTGTACTTGCCCGGGGCGACCTTCGTGAAGGCGGCCTTGCCCTTGCCCTTGGCGTTCAGGGTCACGGTGGACTTGAACTTCTTCTTGCCCTTCTTCATCACGACCTTGACGTCGCCGGCCGCGGCGGTGCCGTCAGCGTTGGCCACGGAGACCTTGACGACGGCCTTCTTGGCCTTCTTCTTGTACGTCGCGGTCGCCTTGGTCTTGGTCGCCTGGACCTCGGCGCGGGGGCGGCGGGGTCGCGCCGTCGGTCACCGTGAAGGTGTCGACGGTGGTGTCGGCGCCCGGCCGCGGCGGTGCAGGTCGACCGTCGACGGGCGGTGACGGTCGCCCGCGTCGTTCTGCAGCGCCAGCGTGGCCGTAGAAGCCGGCCACCTTGATCGTCTTGGTGCCCGCGGTGGCCGCCACGTAGTCGGGCAGCTCGCCTCTTGCCCGGGACCGATCTCGACGCGGACCCGGGACCGCCGTGGATCGGGAAGGTGGCGGTGCCGCTCGCGGCCTCGGTGTCGAACGTGGTTGCGACGGTCGCGGTCCCGCGGACGTTCTGGGCGCGGAGCACCGCCGGGCCGCGTCCGCGGTCTCCGCGGGGACCGTGATCGTGGCGGTGAACGTGATCGGCGTCGTGCTGACCCAGTCGCGACCGAGGCGGGCAGGTTGGTGTCGGCGGAGGTGACCGGTGAGCTGGCGAGGTCAGGCCCGCACGACCAGGTTGCAGTTGAAGGCGATGTGGGCGCTCTGGGCGCTGGCCGGAGCCGCGAGAGCGGCCATCCCGGTGACGGCGATGGCGGCGGACGCGCCCGCAGCGAGGGTGCGGCGAAGAACAGACTGGTGCATGTGGGTGCCTCCCAAAGGCGTTGAGGACGGGAGTCCGGTTACCCTCCCGTAACTTCGGGTGACTCTAATCACGCAGAGGCCCGATACCAAACGTGGCGCGCGTCACGGGACCAAGGTCCTCAAAAAAGGACTCCCGGCCGCCGGTCCACGCTTCCCGACCACGTCACCGGCTGAGCAGCCCGTCGAGCACGCGCCCCAGCAGCAGCCAGACGGCCGCAGCCAGACCCCAGTTGACCAGGGTGTTCTTGACCGCGGCGTCGTCCCCGGTGAACTGCACGACCCCGGAGTCGGCGTCGAAGACCGTGAGGTCGACCAGCGCGGCCCCCGACGTCACGGCGTCCACCAGGACGAGGCTCTGGTCCGCCTCGAGGGCGACCAGCAGCGCGCCGAGGGCCAGGACCAGCGCGCAGGTCGCGCACACGAGCCAGACCAGCAGGCCCAGCCGCTGCCGCACCCTCGGCACGCGCCGGTCCAGCCCGGCGACCTCGGCCAGGCGCGGGTTCCTCCCCTCGGCCACGCGGGCTCCTCTCGTCGGTCCTCAGCGGCCGACGAACTCGGCCTTGCCCGGACCACGCTCAACGAAGGACCCCATGCCGAGGCTACGGTCCTCGGTCGCGAAGAGCGCGGCGAACTGCTGCCGCTCGATCTCCAGCCCGGTCTCCAGGTCGACCTCGAGACCCCGGTCGATGCTCTCCTTGGCGGCCCGCACCGCGAACGTCGCGGCCGTGCGCGAACTGGGAGGCCCAGCGCGACGGCCTCGGCGTACACCTGGTCCGCGGGGACCAGCCGGTCGACCAGCCCGATCGCCAGCGCCTCGTCCGCCTTGACGAACCGCCCGGTGAAGATCAGGTCCTTGGCCTTCGCCGGACCCACGAGACGGGCCAGTCGCTGCGTGCCGCCGGCGCCGGGGATGATCCCGAGCAGGATCTCGGGCTGGCCGAGGACGGCGTTGTCGGCGGCGAACCGCACGTCGGCGCAGAGCGCGAGCTCGCATCCGCCACCCAGGGCGTAGCCGGTGATCGCGGCCACGACGGGCTTGGGGATCCGCGCCACGGCGGAGATCGCCGACTGCAGGCCGCCGGAGCGCTTGACCATGTCGGTGTGCGACATCTCGGCCATCTCCTTGACGTCGGCGCCGGCGGCGAAGACCCGCTCGCCGCCCCAGACCACCACGGCCTTGACGTCGTCGCGGTCGGTCGCCTCCTGGGCAGCCGCGCGGATCTCCTCCTGCACGACCATGTTGAGGGCGTTCATCTTCGGACGGTCCAGCCGGATCGTCCCGACACCGTCGGACACCTCGAGGTTGACGAACTCGCCCATCTGTCTCTCCGCTCAGTCGTGGTGATCTGCCGTAGGGCGCCTTGGTGATCGGTCCCGGGATCGTGTCATCCCGCGCTCCCGCTCCGCGAGACCACCCCATCGGACACAATGGAGGAGATGACACCGCGCATGTGGAACCACCAGGACGAGCAGGCGAGCGTCTGGCCGGGACGCAACTGGCCCCTGGGTCCGACCTGGACCCCGGAGGCGACGAACTTCGCCGTCTACTGCCCGCGGGCGCGACCGGGTCTGGCTGTGCCTGTTCGACGACGACGGCACCGAGCGGCGGGTCGAGCTGCTGGAGCAGTCCCTGGGCATCTGGCACGCCGAGATCCCCGGCGTGCTGGCCGGCACCCGCTACGGCTACCGGGTCGAGGGCCCCTGGGACCCCGAGCGCGGCCTGCGCTTCAACCAGCACAAGCTGCTGGTCGACCCCTACGCGCTGGCGGTCTCCGGCACGGTGCAGGACCACCCGGCCGTCTACGGCCACGAGCTCGACGACCCCTCGCGCTCCCGAACCGGGCGCGACTCCGCGCCCGTACGTGCCGCGCAGCGTGGTGGTCGCCCGCGACTTCGACTGGGAGGGCGACGTCCCGATGCGCCGGCGCTGGCGCGACACGGTGATCTACGAGATGCACGTCAAGGGCATGACCGCCCTGCACGACCGGGTGCCCGAGGAGCTGCGCGGCACGTACGCCGGCCTGGCCACGCCGGCGGTCACCGACTACCTGCGCGACCTCGGCGTGACCGCGGTCGAGCTGCTGCCGATCCACCAGTTCGCCACCGAGCCCGGGGTCGCGGCCCGCGGCCAGGTCAACTACTGGGGCTACAACACGCTCAACTACTTCTCCCCGCACAACGCGTACGCCGCCAGCGGCGACCGCGGCCAGCAGGTCACGCGAGTTCAAGGAGATGGTGAAGGCCCTGCACCGCGCCGGGCTGGAGGTCATCCTCGACGTCGTCTACAACCACACCGCGGAGGGCGGGCCGCAGGGGCCGACGCTCAGCTTCCGCGGGCTCGACGACCTCGGCTACTACCAGCGGGTGCTGGACGGCCACGGCGACCCGGCGGTGCCCGACACCTACTGGGACGTCACCGGCTGCGGCAACACCGTCGACACCACCCACACCCAGTCGCTGCGGCTGGTCCTGGACTCGCTGCGCTACTGGGTCACCGAGATGCACGTCGACGGGTTCCGCTTCGACCTGACCTCCGCGCTGACCCGCACCCAGCAGGCGGTCGACATGGGCAGCCACCTGCTCGACCGCCATCGGCCAGGACCCGCTGCTGCGGCACGTCAAGCTGATCGCCGAGCCCTGGGACGCCTCCATGGACGGCTACATGGTCGGCCGGTTCCCCCCGCCCTGGGTGGAGTGGAACGACCAGTACCGCGACACCGTGCGCGACTTCTGGCGCGGGCACAGCGACGGCATCCGCACGATCGCCACCCGGCTCGCCGGGCTCCAGCGACCTGTACGCCGACGACGGGCGCTCGCCGTACGCCTCGGTCAACTTCGTCACCGCCCACGACGGCTTCACCCTGCGCGACCTGGTCAGCTACGACCGCAAGCACAACGAGTCCAACGGCGAGGACAACCGCGACGGCACCGACAACAACCGGTCGTGGAACTGCGGGGTCGAGGGCGAGACCGACGACCCGAGGTCCGCGCCCTGCGCCGGCGCCAGGCGAAGAACTTGCTGACCACGCTGCTGCTTCAGCGCCGGCGTCCCGATGCTGACCATGGGCGACGAGCGCGGCCGCACGCAGCGGCGGCAACAACAACGCCTACGTGCACGACGACCCGGTGTCCTGGGTCGACTGGAACCCCGACGACGCGTGGCTCGACGTCTACGAGCACACCAAGGCCGCGCTGCGGCTGCGCCGCGAGCACCCGGCGCTCCGGCAGCGCGCACTGGTTCGAGGGACGTCCCACCATCAAGGGCGGGCCGCAGGGACCTGGCGTGGCTGCACCCCGACGGTCGCGAGATGACCACCGAGGACTGGCACGACCGCTCGCTCAAGGTGGTCGGGATGTTCGTCTCCGGCGACCCCCTGCGCTCCCCCGGGCCGCGCGGGGAGCAGCTGCACGACCGGTCGTTCATGATGTGGCTCAACAGCGCCGCCGACCCGGTACGGGTCACGCTGCCCCAGAACGAGTGGGTGCAGAAGGGCGAGGTCGTGCTCTCCACCGACGCCGCGCCATCCGGCGGGCAGCGTCGTGCTGGCCGGCGACGTCGTCGAGCTCGAGGCCCGCTCGGCGCTGGTGCTGCGCGAGGTCTGAGCAGCACCGGCGCCGGGCGGGCGCGGGCCTCAGCCGGGCAGGGCGACCAGGCCGAGCTCGGCCACCGACGCCAGCGCCCGGTGCCTCGGGACCACCCGCACGGTGTAGCCGAACGGACCCGCCTGGTCCAGCGGCAGGCGCCGCGTCGAAGCGGTGCCGCGCCGTCCTCGTAGGACTCCACCAGGCATCATCGGGACGACCGCGAAGTCGGTGAGCTCGTCCTCGTGACCGGTCCGGCCGTGCACGACCTGGACCTCGACGTCGTCCGGCGACAGCCCGCCGAGCGCGACGTAGGCGTGCAGGCTCAGCTCGCTGCCGACCTCGGCGGAGTCCCCCGGGTCGACGGACTCGACGTGCTCCACGTGCACCGAGGGCCACTGCTCGCGCACCCGCTGCTTCCAGGAGGCCAGGTCGCGGGCACCGTCGTACGCCACCGTCCAGCAGCCGGCGCCTGCCGGGCCGCGGGCGCGTAGAGCTGGCGCACGTAGTCGCGCACCTGCCGGGTGGCCAGCACCTTCGGGCCCGAGCGAGGTGATCGTGTGCCGCACCATCTCCAGCCAGCGGGTGGGCACGCCGTCGTCGTCCACGTCGTAGAACCGCGGTGCCACCTCGTGCTCGATCAGGTCGTAGAGCGCCGCCGCCTCGAGGTCGTCGCGGCGGTCCGGGTCGTCGATCCCGTCGGCCGACGGGATCGCCCAGCCGTTGCTGCCGTCGTACCACTCGTCCCACCAGCCGTCGAGGATGGAGAGGTTGAGACCGCCGTTGAGCGCCGCCTTCATGCCGGACGTGCCGCACGCCTCGTAGGGGCGCAGCGGGTTGTTCAGCCACACGTCGCAGCCGGGGTAGAGCGGGAGCGCCATGGCGATGTCGTAGTTCGGGCAGGAAGACCACCCGGTGCCGCACCTCGGGGTCGTCGGCGAACCGGACCATCTCCTGGATCAGCCGCTTGCCGCCGTCGTCGGCCGGGTGCGACTTGCCGGCGATCACCAGCTGGATCGGGCGCTCCGGGTCGAGCAGGAGCCGCTTGAGCCGCTCCGGGTCGCGCAGCATCAGCGTCAGGCGCTTGTACGAGGGCACCCGGCGGGCGAAGCCGATGGTGAGCACGTCGGGGTCGAGCACGTCGTCCACCCAGCCGATCTCGGCCGGGGCCATGCCCCGCTTCGCCGAGGACCGGGCCAGCCGGCGTGCGCGCGTCGGCGACCAGGCGGGCGCGCAGGGTGCGCTTGAGGTCCCACAGCCGGCGGTCGGGGACCTGGTCGACCAGCGGCCACAGGCTGTCGGTGTCGTCGTCGTCCACGTCGGCGCCGAGCTCGGCGGCGAGCTCGAAGATCTCCCGCGCCACCCAGGTCGGGCCGTGGACGCCGTTGGTGATCGAGGTGATCGGCACCTCGGCCTCGTCGAAGGCCGGCCACAGGCCGTTGAACATCCCCCGGGACACATGCCCGTGCAGCCGGGAGACGCCGTTGGCGCGCTGAGCCAGCCGGAATCCCATCACCGCCATGTTGAACACGCCCGGGTCGCCCCCGGCGTAGTCCTCGGCGCCCAGGGCGAGCACCCGCTCGACCGGGACCCCGGGGGCCGGGCTGGAGCCGCCGCCGAAGTACTGCTCGACCAGGGTCCGCGGGAACCGGTCGATGCCGGCCGGCACCGGGGTGTGGGTGGTGAAGACGGTCCCGGCCCGGCACACCTCGAGCGCCTCGTCGAAGTCCAGGCCGGGCCCCGCCTCGGCCGAGGTGAGCTCGCGGATCCGCTCGATGCCCAGGAAGCCCGCGTGTCCCTCGTTGGTGTGGAACACCTCCGGCTCCGGCGCCCCGGTGATCCGCGACCACGCGCGCAGCGCCCGCACTCCCCCGACGCCCAGGAGCAGCTCCTGGCGCAGCCGGTGCTCGGAGTTGCCGCCGTAGAGCCGGTCGGTCACGTCCCGGTAGTGCTCGGGGTTCTCCTCGATGTCGGAGTCGAGCAGCAGCAGCGGGACCCGGCCGACCTGGGCCACGTGCACCCGCGCGAGCAGCGGGCCGTCGGGCAGGTCGATCCGCACGGTGGTGCGCGTGCCGTCGGCCTCGCGCAGCGGGACCAGCGGCAGCTCGTCGGGGTCCAGGACCGGGTAGGTCTCCTGCTGCCAGCCGTCGCGGTTGAGCGACTGCTTGAAGTAGCCGTGCCGGTAGAGCAGTCCCACGCCCGGTCAGCGGGATGCCGAGGTCGGAGGCCGCCTTGAGGTGGTCACCGGCGAGGATGCCCAGGCCGCCGGAGTACTGGGGCAGCACCGCGGTGATGCCGTACTCCGGGGAGAAGTAGGCGATCGACCGGGGCGCGTCCGGCCCCGCGTGCCGGCCGTACCAGCGGTCCCCGCGCAGGTAGTCGTCCAGGGAGCTGCGCGCCTGCGCCAGCCGGTCGGTGAACTCCGGGTCGGCGGCGAGCTGGTCCAGCCTGTCCCGGCCCACCTCCCCCAGCAGCCGCACCGGGTCGTGGCCGACGCGGTCCCACAGGACCGGGTCGACGGCGGCGAAGACGTCCTGGGTCGGCGGGTGCCAGGACCAGCGCAGGTTGTGCGCGAGCACGCTCAGGTCGGCGAGCGGCTCGGGCAGGACGGGACGGACGGTGATTCGACGAATCGCACGCATGTTCCGACCGTAGGCCATTTCTTTGATCGATCCAACGCATACCGGACCCGGGGATCTGGGTACCAGCCTGTTCTCGGAGCAGGACCACCGTTCCGATATCCGTGCCCCACGCGGTTTGCGTGGGCTCCTGGTCTCGACGAGTGTGGGGAACATGGTTGGTCGAATTCCCGTCATGGCAGTCCATCCGGTGGTCGACCTCGGTCGTCAGCCGGCCAAGGCGACCGTGGGCGAGCCCCTGCCCGTCCGCGCCACCGTGTTCCGCGAGGGTCACGACCAGCTCGGCGCCGAGGTGGTGCTGGTCGCCCCCGACGGCACCCGGCGGCCGCCGGTGCGGATGAGCCCGCTGCCCGAGGAGCGGACCCGCTACGGCGCCGAGGTCGTGCCCGACGAGGTCGGCGCGTGGGGCTTCGAGATCCACGCGTGGTCCGACCCGCTCGCCACCTGGGAGCACGACGCGGCGCTGAAGATCCCCGCCGGCGTGGACGTCGAGCTGATGTTCACCGAGATGCGGCTGCTCCTGGAGCGGGTCCTGGAGGCGGGCGACCTGACCGGCGCCGACCGGTCGCTGGTCGCTTCGGCGGCGCGGAGCGCGGAGGACGAGGCCCGGCCGGCCGAGGCCCGCCTCGCCCTGCTGCGCTCCCCCGAGCTGACGCGCGTGCTGCGCGCGCACCCGCTGCGCGACCTGGCCACCGTCGAGGGCCCCTACCCGCTGTGGGTCGACCGGACCCGCGCGCTCTACGGCAGCTGGTACGAGTTCTTCCCGCGCTCCGAGGGCGCCACCCGGGACCCGAGGACGGGCGAAGGTCGACCAGCGGCACCTTCGCCACCGCGAGCAAGCGGCTGGACGCGGTCGCCGAGATGGGCTTCGACGTCGTCTACCTGCCGCCGATCCACCCGATCGGCGAGGTCAACCGCAAGGGTCCGAACAACACCCTCACCCCCGGCCCGGACGACCCCGGCTCCCCGTGGGCGATCGGCAGCCGGCGACGGCGGCCACGACGCCGTCCACCCCGACCTGGGCACCCTGGAGGACTTCGACGCCTTCGTCGCCCGCGCCCGCGAGCTCGGCCTGGAGGTCGCGCTCGACCTCGCGCTGCAGGCCGCCCCCGACCACCCCTGGGTGACCAGCCACCCGGAGTGGTTCACCACCCGGGCCGACGGCACCATCGCCTACGCCGAGAACCCGCCCAAGAAGTACCAGGACATCTACCCGATCAACTTCGACAACGACCCGAACGGCATCTGCCGCGAGGTCCTGCGGGTGGTGCGGCACTGGATGGCCCACGGCGTGCGGATCTTCCGGGTCGACAACCCGCACACCAAGCCGCTGGCGTTCTGGGAGTGGCTGATCAAGGAGGTCCGCCGCACCGACCCGGACGTCATCTTCCTCTCCGAGGCGTTCACGCGTGCCGGCGATGATGCACGGCCTGGGCGCGATCGGCTTCCACCAGTCCTACACGTACTTCACCTGGCGCACCGGCAAGCGCGAGCTCGAGGACTACCTGCGCGAGGTCTCGCACGAGTCCGACCACCTGATGCGGCCGAACTTCTTCGTCAACACCCCCGACATCCTGCACGCCTACCTGCAGTACGGCGGCCCGCCGGCGTTCAAGATCCGCGCCGTGCTCGCGGCCACCGGCTCCCCGTCCTGGGGCGTCTACGCCGGCTACGAGCTGTTCGAGCACGTGGCGGTGCGGCCGGGCAGCGAGGAGTACCTGGACTCGGAGAAGTACCAGGTGCGGATCCGGGACTGGGAGGGCGCGGCCGAGGAGGGCCGCACCCTGGCGCCGTACCTGACCCGGCTCAACGAGCTGCGCCGCCGGCACCCGGCCCTGCAGCTGCTGCGCAACCTCAGCGTGCACGCCTCCGACGACGACCAGATCCTGGTCTACAGCAAGCGGCGCGCCGACGAGCACGGCGAGGACACCGTCCTGGTGGTGGTCAACCTCGACCCGCACGCGACCCGGGAGACAATGGTCCACCTGGACATGCCGGCCCTCGGGTTCGGCTGGCACGACTCCTTCATCGCCCACGACGAGCTCACCGGGCAGGAGTGGAGCTGGAGCCAGCACAACTACGTCCGGCTCGACCCCGGACACGAACCCGCCCACATCTTCCACCTGAGGAGCCCCCGGTGACCGACATCTCGACCGACACGATCGAGGAGCGAGGGGCGACCAACGACTTCGAGGACACCAGCAACACCGCCGAGCAGCCCGACTGGTTCAAGCGCGCGGTCTTCTACGAGGTCCTGGTCCGCTCGTTCCGCGACTCCGACGGCGACGGGACCGGCGACTTCCGCGGGCTGATCGAGAAGCTCGACTACCTGCAGTGGCTCGGCGTGGACTGCCTGTGGGTGCCGCCGTTCTTCACCTCGCCGCTGCGCGACGGCGGCTACGACGTCGCCGACTACAACAACATCCTCCCCGAGTGCGGCACGGTGGACGACTTCCACCGAGTTCCTCGACGAGTGCCACAAGCGCGACATCCGCGTGATCATCGACTTCGTCATGAACCACACCAGCGACCAGCACCCGTGGTTCCAGGCCAGCCGCACCGACCCCGACGGCCCGTACGGCGACTTCTACGTGTGGTCCGACACCGACGAGCTGTACGCCGACGCGCGGATCATCTTCGTCGACACCGAGCCCTCCAACTGGACCTTCGACCCGGTCCGCGGCCAGTACTACTGGCACCGGTTCTTCTCCCACCAGCCCGACCTCAACTTCGACAACCCGAAGGTGCAGGAGGCGATGCTCGACGCCATGGGGTTCTGGCTCGACATGGGCCTGGACGGGTTCCGGCTCGACGCGGTGCCCTACCTCTACGAGCGGCCCGGCACCAACGGCGAGAACCTCCCCGAGACCCACGAGTTCCTGCGCCGCTGCCGCGCGCTTCGTCGACGAGAACTACCCCGGCCGGGTGCTGCTGTGCGAGGCCAACCAGTGGCCGAGCGACGTGGTCGAGTACTTCGGCGACCCGGCGGTCGGCGGCGACGAGTGCCACATGGCGTTCCACTTCCCGGTGATGCCGCGCATCTTCATGGCGGTGCGCCGGGAGTCCCGCTTCCCGATCTCGGAGATCCTCGAGCAGACCCCGGAGATCCCGGACAACTGCCAGTGGGGCATCTTCCTGCGCAACCACGACGAGCTGACCCTGGAGATGGTCACCGACGAGGACCGCGACTACATGTGGGACGAGTACGCCAAGGACCCCCGGATGAAGGCGAACATCGGGATCCGCCGACGGCTCGCCCCGCTGCTGGACAACGACATCAACCAGATCGAGCTCTTCACCGCCCTGCTGCTGTCGCTGCCCGGCTCGCCGGTGCTCTACTACGGCGACGAGATCGGGATGGGCGACAACATCTGGCTCGGCGACCGGGACGGGGTCCGCACCCCGATGCAGTGGACCCCGGACCGCAACGCCGGCTTCTCCGCGGCCAACCCGGGCAAGCTGCACCTGCCCACGGTCCAGGACCCGGTCTACGGCTACCAGTCGGTCAACGTCGAGTCGCAGCTCGCCAACTCCTCGTCGCTGCTGCACTGGACGCGGCGGATGATCCACGCCCGTCGCCAGCACCCGGCGTTCGGCCTCGGCGACTTCACCGACCTGGGCGGCTCCAACCCCGCGGTCCTCTCCTACGCCCGCGAGCACGTCGACGAGCAGGGCAACCGCGAGGTGCTGCTCTGCGTCAACAACCTCTCCCGCTTCCCCCAGCCGGTCGAGCTGGACCTGCGCCGCTGGGAGGGGATGACCCCGGTCGAGCTGCTCGGCGGCGTGCCCTTCCCAGCCGTGGGCGAGATGCCCTATCTGTTGACCATGGGCGGCTACGGCTTCTACTGGTTCGTCCTGAACGCGCCGAGCGAGGAGAGCACCTCATGACCCAGTACGACGACCTGGCCGAGATGATGGCAGGAGCCCGGTGGTTCGCCGGGAAGGGCCGCGACTTCTCCGTCTCCCGCACCCGGCTCGCCGGGGTCCTGCCCGGCCAGGAGCCCGAGGTCGAGATCCTGCTGGTCGAGGTGGCCTACGCCGACGGCGGGCAGCCGGAGCTCTACCAGGTTCCGCTGGCCTACTACGACCACCCCGAGGAGCGGATCGGGCACGCCCACGTCGGCACCTGGGCGCACCCCGACGACTCCGGCCGCCTGCGGCACGCCTACGACGCGCTGCACGACCGCAAGGCGATGGCGCGGTGGCTGGAGGCCTTCGCCGGCACCGCGCAGGGCCAGGCGTCCCCCGGCCCGCTGCTGTTCCACAGCGTGGGCGACCACGAGCTGGACCTCGAGGCGCACTCGACGCTCTTCACCGGCGAGCAGTCCAACTCCTCGGTGCGCTTCGGCGAGGACACCGTGATGAAGGTGTTCCGCAAGGTCACCCCGGGGGTGAACCCCGACATCGCCGTCCACGAGGTGCTCACCCAGGCCGGCTCGGACCACGTGGCCGCGCTCTACGGCTGGCTGGACGTGCTCGACACCGAGGCGGACTCGATCATCCAGCTGGCGATGCTCCAGCAGTACCTGCGCACCGCCAGTGACGGCTGGGAGCTGGCCCAGGTCAGCGTGCGGGACCTGTTCGCCGAGGGCGACCTGCACCCCAACGAGGTGGGCGGCGACTTCGCCGGGGAGGCCGCCCGCCTGGGCACCGCCCTGCGCGAGACCCACGAGGTGCTGGCCGAGTACTTCCCGGTCCAGGAGCACGACGCGGCGCAGCTGGCGGTGCTCGCCTACCAGCTCCGCCGTCGGCTCGACGAGTCGCTGGCGGTCTATCCGGAGCTGGCGCGGCACGAGGCCTTCGTCCGTGAGACCTACGACCGCCTGGCCCAGCTGCCGGGCCTTCGGGTGCAGCAGATCCACGGCGACCTGCACCTGGGCCAGACCCTGCGCACCGTGCGCGGCTGGAAGATCGTCGACTTCGAGGGCGAGCCCGCCCGCCCGCTGGCCGAGCGGCTGCGCCCGGACTCGGTCTGGCGCGACGTCGCGGGCATGCTGCGCTCCTTCGACTACGCCCCGCGCGTGGCGGCGATGAACCACCCCGGTGACGAGGGACGCGAGCAGCGTGCCTACCGGGCCAAGGAGTGGTCGGCCCGCAACCAGACGGCCTTCCTCGACGCCTACGCCGACCAGGGCCTCTCCCCCGAGGACCGGGTGCTGCTGGCGGCGTACGTCGCGGACAAGGCGGTCTACGAGACCGGGTACGAGGCACGCAACCGTCCCGGGTGGGTCGACATCCCGCTCTCGGGCCTGGACCAGCTCGCCGAGCGGGTCGCCCGGACCGGCGACTCCACCCCCACCGACCCCACTGACCACACCGACCCGACCGACCCGAGCGGAGCGACTGCATGAGTGGACCTGGAGAGCTCGACATCCACCTGATCAACGAGGGCCGCCACGAGGAGCTGTGGCAGGTCCTCGGGGCCCAGGCCGACCAGACGGGGACGACGTTCTCGGTCTGGGCGCCGAACGCTCAGGAGGTCCAGGTCGTCGGCGACTTCAACGGCTGGGACGGCGGCTCCGCGCCGCTGGCCCCGATCGGCTCCTCGGGGATCTGGTACACCCGCGTGGACGGCGTCGGCGACGGGGCGCTGTACAAGTTCCGGATCCGCGGCGCCGACGGCGTGTGGCGCGACAAGGCCGACCCGATGGCCTTCCGCACCCAGGTCCCGCCGGAGACCGCGTCGGTGGTGCACACCTCGCGGCACGAGTGGGGCGACCAGGAGTGGATGGAGACCCGCGGGCTGCGGCAGCCGGTCGAGGGGCCGATGTCGGTCTACGAGCTGCACCTGGCCTCGTGGCGACGCCACCCCGACGGGCGCATCTACACCTGGGAGGAGATCGCCGACAGCCTGGTCCCCTACGTGCAGGACCTCGGCTTCACGCACGTGGAGCTGATGCCGGTGATGGAGCACCCGTTCGGCGGCTCCTGGGGCTACCAGGTGACCTCGTACTTCGCCCCCACCGCGCGGATGGGCGACCCGGACGGCTTCCGCCTGCTGGTCGACCGGCTGCACCAGGCCGGGATCGGCGTGATCGTCGACTGGGTGCCCGCGCACTTCCCCAAGGACGAGTTCGCGCTGGCGCGCTTCGACGGGACCCCGCTCTACGAGGACCCGAACCCGAGCCGGGGCGAGCACCCCGACTGGGGCACCTACGTGTTCGACTTCGGCCGGCGCGAGGTGCGCAACTTCCTGGTGGCCAACGCCCTGTTCTGGCTCGAGGAGTACCACGTGGACGCGCTGCGGGTCGACGCCGTGGCCTCGATGCTCTACCTCGACTACTCCCGCCAGCCCGGCCAGTGGTCCCCCAACGTGCACGGGGGCCGGGAGAACCTGGAGGCGGTCGGCTTCCTCCAGGAGATGAACGCGACCGTCTACAAGCGCGTCCCCGGGGCCTTCACCATCGCCGAGGAGTCCACCTCGTGGCCGGGGGTCACCCGCCCCACCTCGGACGACGGCCTCGGCTTCGGCTTCAAGTGGAACATGGGCTGGATGCACGACACCCTCTCCTACATGCAGCGGGACCCGATCTACCGCGCACACCACCACGGCGAGCTCACCTTCCCGCTGGTCTACGCCTGGTCGGAGAACTACGTGCTGCCGATCAGCCACGACGAGGTCGTGCACGGCAAGGGCTCGCTGCTGCGCAAGATGCCCGGCGACCGCTGGCGCCAGCTGGCCAACCTGCGGGCCTACCTGGCCTACATGTGGGCGCACCCGGGCAAGCAGCTGCTCTTCATGGGCACCGAGTTCGGCCAGGAGGCGGAGTGGGCCGAGTCCCGCGAGCTCGACTGGTGGCTGCTCGACCACCCGGAGCACCGCGGCGTCCGCGACCTGGTCCGCGACCTCAACCGGGTCTACCGCGACACCCCCGCGCTCTACGGGCAGGACAACGACCCGCACGGCTTCAGCTGGCTGGAGTCGCACGACGCCGGGCGCAACGTCTTCGCGTTCCTGCGCCGGGCCCCCGGCGACGGACGACCTGGTCTGCGTCGCCAACTTCGCCGCCGTCCCGCACGAGGACTACCGCCTCGGGCTGCCCACCGCCGGCACCTGGTCGGAGGTCCTCAACACCGACGCCGACCCGTACGGCGGCTCCGGCGTCGGCAACCTCGGCACGGTCGAGGCCACCGAGGACCCGTGGCACGACCAGCCCGCCAGCGCGGTGCTGCGGCTGCCACCGCTGGGCACGGTCTGGCTGCGTCGTACTGCCGCAGTGAGCGCCGGTCGGCTGGGGGGCGAGGCTAGGGTGACGCCGTGATCCCCGAGCCGACCGTGCGAACCGTGAGCGACGGGGTGGCGCGAGTCTCCTGGCCGGCCATGCCGGAGGAGGGCGACTTCCGCGCGGCCGTGGCCAGCATCAGCGGTGCGGTCGAGCGCGCACTGACCGACCACGGTCGCGTCGAGGCGTGGCTCGACCCCGAGGACACCGTGAGCCACCGGCTGGCCACCTGGTCCGGGATGCACCGCGAGGGCGTGATGCGCGGCGGCGTGCTGGCCGACGGCGAGCACCGGGACCGGATCGTCTACGCCCGGCTGGCCAGCGACGCCCCGCTCGGCGAGCCGGCCGGGTTCCGGGCCCTGCTCAACTCCTTCCTCCCCCGCAAGCGGGCGATCAGCCAGCTCCTGGTGCGCGACCCGGACGGCCGGGTGCTGATGTGCCGGCTGACCTACAAGAAGGACTGGGACCTCCCCGGCGGGGTCGTGGAGGTCGGTGAGTCCCCGCAGCTGGCCGCGGGTCGCGAGGTGCTGGAGGAGCTCGGGCTCGAGGTCACCCCCGGCCGGCTCCTGCTCACCGACTGGCTGCCGTCGTGGAGCGGCTGGGACGACGCGCTGTGCCTGGTCTTCGACGGCGGCGTCGTGTCCGACCTCCGCCCTGGACGCGGTGGTGCGCGAGGAGCGGGAGATCGCCGGGGTCCAGTTCTGCGACCCCGCCGACGTGCGCGCGCACGCCGCCGACTTCACCGCCCGACGGGTCGAGGCCGCGCTCGCCGCGCTGGTCGACGGGACGACGTACACCGAGTCCGGTCGGTGACCCTCGTCCCTTCCTGAGCGTCCGCTGCCCCCGGGGCCCCGCGGGGTGTTTCATGGGTCCATGCGATGGGTGACGAACTTCAGCCAGGGCGACAAGAGCCAGAAGGACCTGCTGGGCGGCAAGGGCGCCAACCTGGCGGAGATGACCAACCTCGGGCTTCCGGTGCCGCCGGGCTTCACCATCTCCACGGAGGCGTGCCGCGCCTACCTCCAGGCGGGCGGGGAGCCGGAGGGGCTCGCCGAGGAGATCACCGAGCACCTGCGTGGCCTCGAGCGGCGGATGGGCCGCACCCTCGGCGACGCCCACGACCCGTTGCTGGTCAGCGTCCGCTCCGGCGCGAAGTTCTCCATGCCCGGCATGATGGAGACGGTTCTCAACATCGGTCTCAACGACGCGGTCGGTCCGCGGCCTGGCCGAGCAGAGCGGGAACCCCCGCTTCGCCCAGGACTCCTACCGCCGGCTGCTGCAGATGTTCGGCGCCACGGTGCTCGGCGTCGACGCCGAGCGCTTCTCCGAGCTCCTGGACCGCGCCAAGGCCGACAAGGGGACCGACTCCGACCTCGACCTGGACGCCGACGACCTCGAGCGCCTGGTCGAGCAGTTCAAGCAGGTCATCGCCGAGCACGGCGGGCGGGAGTTCCCGCAGGAGCCCGGCGAGCAGCTCGAGCTGGCCGTCCGCGCGGTCTTCGACTCCTGGAACACCCCGCGGGCCAGGCTCTACCGTCGCCAGGAGCGCATCCCCGAGGACCTCGGCACCGCGGTCAACGTGCAGACGATGGTGTTCGGCAACTTCGGCATGGACTCCGGCTCAGGGGTCGCCTTCACCCGTGACCCGGCGACCGGCAGCCACGGTGTGTACGGCGACTACCTGGCCAACGCCCAGGGCGAGGACGTGGTGGCCGGCATCCGCAACACGGTGGCCCTGGCGGACTTCGCCCGGCTCGACCCGCGCTCCTACGACCAGCTCATGGAGATCATGGCGACCCTGGAGCGTCACTACCGGGACATGTGCGACATCGAGTTCACCGTCGAGCGCGGCACCCTGTGGATGCTGCAGACCCGGGTGGGCAAGCGCACCCCCGAGGCCGCCTTCCGGATCGGCAGCAGCATGCGCGACGAAGGCCTGGTCGACGCCGACGAGCAGCTGCGCCGGGTCACCGGCGACCAGCTGGCGAGCCTGATGTTCCCCCGCTTCGACTCCTCGGCCGAGCGCAGGCTGGTGGCCCGCGGCATGAACGCCTCCCCCGGCGCCGCCGTGGGCAAGGTCGTCTTCGACTCCCCCACCGCCGTGCAGTGGACCGAGCGCGGCGAGCAGGTGATCCTGCTGCGCAAGGAGACCAACCCCGACGACCTGGCCGGGATGATGGTCGCCCAGGGCATCCTGACCAGTCGCGGCGGCAAGACCAGCCACGCGGCCGTGGTCGCGCGCGGCATGGGCCGCACCTGCGTGTGCGGCGCCGAGTCGCTCGACGTGGACGCCGCCGCCCGCGAGGCACGCGTGCGCGACGGCGGGGTGCTGCGGGAGGGCGACGTGATCTCGATCGACGGAGCGACCGGCGAGGTCTTCCTCGGCGACGTGCCGGTGGTCGACTCCCTGGTGGTGCGTCACTTCGAGGGGGACGAGACCGTCGGCGACCCGGAGCAGGACGCCGGCGCGGACGTCGTGCAGGCGGTCTCCCAGGTGATGGCGCATGCCGACGTACGCCGGCGGCTCCAGGTCCGCGCGAACGCCGACACCGCCGAGGACGCCGCCCGGGCCCGCCGGTTCGGCGCCGAGGGGATCGGCCTGTGCCGCACCGAGCACATGTTCCTCGGCGACCGTCGCGAGCTGGTGGAGCGCCTGATCGTGGCTGAGGACGAGGAGACGCAGCAGGCCGCCCTGGACGCCCTCCTGCCCCTGCAGCGGCGCGACTTCGTCGACATCCTGGAGGCGATGGACGGGCTGCCGGTGACGATCCGGCTGATCGACCCGCCGCTGCACGAGTTCCTCCCCGACTTCACCGACCTCGCGGTCGAGGTCGCGGTCGCGGCCGAGCGCGGCGAGGTCGACGAGCACCGCAGCCGGCTGCTCGAGCACGTCCGCCGGCTGCACGAGCAGAACCCGATGCTGGGCCTGCGCGGGGTCAGGCTGGGCATCGCGATCCCCGGGCTGTTCGTGATGCAGGCCCGCGCCATCGTCGAGGCGGCTGCCGACCGGGTGGCCGCCGGCGGCACGCCGCTGCCCGAGATCATGGTGCCGCTGGTGGCCAGCGTGCGCGAGCTCGAGGTGGTCCGGCGCCAGATCCTCGCGGTCGCCGAGGAGGTGCAGACGGCCCGCGGGGTCCGGGTCGACGTGCAGGTGGGGACCATGATCGAGCTGCCGCGCGCCGCCTTCCTGGCCGACCGGATCGCCCGCTCGGCGGACTTCTTCTCGTTCGGCACCAACGACCTCACCCAGATGGCGTGGGGCTTCTCCCGCGACGACGTCGAGTCGGCGTTCTTCGCACGCTACTTCGACCACGGGATCTTCGACGTCTCCCCGTTCGAGTCCCTGGACACCCTCGGCGTGGGCGGGATGGTGGAGATGGGCACCGTGAAGGGCCGCAGCACCAAGCCCGACCTGAAGGTCGGGGTCTGTGGGGAGCACGGCGGGGACCCGGCGTCGATCCACTTCTTCCACCGCACGGGTCTCGACTACGTCTCCTGCTCACCCTTCCGGGTGCCCGTGGCCCGGCTCGAGGCTGGTCGAGCCGCCGTGCTCGACCAGCCGTAGCGGGGGTCGGCGCGGCCTAGAACAGGGCCGAGGCCAGGTTCTGCCGGCCGCGCAGCACCCGCGGGTCGTCGTTGCCCACCGCGGCGAAGAGGCCCAGGAGGTGGTCGCGCGCCCGGTCCCGGTCGGCGCCGGAGGTGCGGCGCACCAGCTCGACCAGGCGGCCGAAGGCGTCCTCCACGTGGCCCCCGAGCATGTCCAGGTCCGCCACCATCGTCTGGGCGTCCACGTCGTCCGGGGCCTGGGCCGCGGCCTGGCGAGCGGCGTTGAGGTCGACGCCCTGGGTGCGCTGGAGCACCTTGGCCATCGCCAGCCCGGCGGCCGCCTCCACGTCGGCCGGGTTGCCGTCGACGAGCTTCTGGTACTCCGCGACCGCCCGGTCGATGTCACCCTCCCCCAGCGCGTCCTGCGCCGCGGCGTACCGCGGGTCCTCCACCGGTCCGTCCTCGGAGTCCGCGACGGCGTGCCGGGGCTGGTGGCGCCCGGTGATCCCCTGGGTGGTGAGCTGCTGGGCCACCTGGGTCAGCGCGGCACGCAGCTCGTCGAGCGGGACGACGTCCTGGAAGAGGGGCATCGGACGACCGTCGATCACCGCCACCACCAGCGGGATCGTCGGGATCTGCATCGCCTGGGCGATCTGCGGCACCGCGTCCACGTCGACCAGGCCGATCAGGAACCGACCGTCCAGCTCGTCGGAGAGCATGGTCAGGTCGTCGGCCAGCTGACCGCTCTCCGGCATCCGGGTGCGCGAGTAGAACACCAGCAGCACCGGCGCGGTCATCGAGGACTCGAGCACCTGCTGGAAGTTCGCCTCGTCGATCTGCACGGCGTACGCCGAGCCGGCTGCCGAGGCACCCGGGGCGCCGGCTGTTCCCGGAGCACCCGGGGCACCTGCCCCGGGAGCACCGGCCGGAGGCGCGGGGCGCTTGAGCGCGGAGAGGTCGATGGCACCGGGGCGGGAGAACGGCTGCTGCGTCATGCGCCCCATTGTCGCGGACGGCGCCTGAGACGCCACCCGGGGTCGTCCACCCGGTGGATCAGGCACGGACCAGGCACGGATCAGGCCAGGCCGAGCTCCGCGGCCTCTTCCCAGAGCTCGTCGCGCACCGACGGGTGAGCGGCCTGCTCGATGATGTTCCTCGCCTGGTCCCGCTCGTCGTGACCGAAGACCTCGGCCACGCCCTGCTCGGTGACCACCGCACTCATCTGGAACGAGGTGAGCGGGTCCTCCACCATCGGCACGATGGTCGAGACGCCGGCCTTGGGGTGCCAGGAGCGCAGGGCGATCAGCGCCTGCCCGCGCGGCGCGTGCAGGGCGCCCACGATGAAGTCGGTCTGACCGCCGAAGCCGGAGTGGATCCGGGTGTTGATCCGCGACGCGTTGGCCTGGCCGAACAGGTCGACCTGGAGCGCGGTGTTGACGCTGGTCATGGCGTGGTTGCGGGCGATCCGGGCCGGGTCGTTGGTGGTCTCGGTGCGCAGCATCTCCACCCGCGGGTTGTCGTGCACCCACTCGAGCAGCTCGGGCGAGCCGAACAGGAACGACGAGCGGACGGGCACCTCGGTGTCCAGGGCCCCCGCGCGCTCCAGGGCGAGCACGCTGTCGGAGAACATCTCGGTCCAGATCTTCAGGCCCGTGCGCCCGGTCAGCCCGCGCATGGTGGCGTCGGGCACCGCACCGATGCCTGCCTGGAGGGTCGACCCGTCCATGACCCGCTCCGCGACCCTCGCCCCGATCCGGGCGGCGTCCTCGTCGATCGGCAGCGCGGGCGCCGTCTGGAGCGGGCCGTCGGCGGGAACGAGGAGGTCCAGGTGGTCGACCGGGATCATCGCGTCGCCGTAGGTCCAGGGCATCTGGTCGTTGACCTGCGCGATCACCTTCCCGCCCCGGGCGCGCGCCGCCTCGATCGCGGCGGGCAGCACGTTGACCTCCACGCCGAGGGAGACGAACCCGTCCCGCGGGGGCGTGGTGTGCAGCACCACCAGGTCGGGGGGCAGCAGCCCGTGGAACTGGATCGGCACCAGGGAGAGCCGCGAGGGGATGTAGCGCAGGCCGGCCCGGCGACGCTGGCCGGGACCCACGAACGAGGTCTCCAGGACCACCCCGGGCCGGTCCGGCAGCCGGGGCTGACCGTTGAGTGCCCAGAGCTTGTACCTCTCGAGCGCCGCGTCCACCTGCTCGAGCAGGTGCCACGGGGTGGCGTGGTTGCCGGTGACCACCACGCGAGGGTTGTCGGGGAGGTCGGCGAGCAGCTGGGAGAGGTCCACCGACTCATTCCATCAGGTCTGGACCGACCCTTCCCAGCGACCCTCCCAGAGTGGTAGAAACTCCCGAGCCCATCTACTGCCGCAAGGTGGGTCTTCTCATAGCCGCAGGGTTGGCCATGCCGCCCTGCGTCATTCGTCGTTCCTGGAGGGGATGTCGTGATCGACGTCGGGTTTGACTTCAGCTCAAGACACGTGCTGGTCACCGGCGGGACGCGCGGCCTCGGCCTCGTCATCGCGCAGGCGTTCCTGGAGACCGGCGCCCGCGTCTCCATCACCGGCTGCAAGATCCTGCCGTCGCTCTACGACGCGGACCTGTCCCGCTTCGACTATCACCAGCTGCGACTGACCAGCAGCGATGCGATCGACTCGTTCGTCGACCGGATCGGTGCCGTCGACGTCCTGGTCAACGCCGCCGGCGCCCGGCTCGACAACACCCTGGAGGAGCACGAGCGCGAGTTCATGGCGCACTCGGCCCGCCTCGGGTTCGTCGGCCCGATGCGACTCACCCAGCAGCTGAGGCAGCGTCTCTACTCCTCCGCCGCCCCGGGCGGCGGCGCGGTGATCCACACCGCCGCCACCCTGCGTTGGCTCGAGCTGACCCAGACCCCGGCGGACGCCCAGTCCGAGCTCGTCGCGCACACCGAGCGCGCCGGCCGTGCCTGGTCCCGGTTGGGGGCTCGGGTCAACACCGTGCTCTCCCCCGGACGCCTCACCGTCCCCGCCCAGCCCCGGCCGCACGCCGCATCGACGAGTGCCGCGGACGAGGGGTCGCTGATGACGCTGCGCCGGATCTCCGCCTCTCCCCGGGCGGAGCAGGTCGCGACCGTCACGCTGTTCCTGGCCAGCAGCGGCTCGGCCGCGGTCAGCGGGCAGACCATCTTCACCCAGGACAGGTAGCCGTCCCCCGGGCTAGTTGATGACCTTCGGGCCCCGCAGCCCGGAGCGCTGCACCACCCGCTGGATCGCGTGGTCCCGCTCGTTGGGCCGCCCCACGAACCGGATGTCCCGCAGTCCCTGCTCCTGGGCGGCGGACTCGAAGCAGAAGTGTCCGTAGCCGAAGATCCGCCCCACGAACGGCTTGCTCACGGTGATGTCGAGGATCCGGGAGAGCGGCATCGTGGCGTGCTGCCGGGAGAAGACCCCGTGCACCCGGAAGACACGCATGTTGGTGATCACGAACCGGTCCATGTGCTCGCCCAGCGCCAGGTAGGTCCCGTGCAGGGCGATCGTCCCGGCCACCAGCATCGGCAGCCAGGCGAGGTCGATGTGCACGAACGGCGTGGTGGCCAGCAGGGCGCCCGCCAGCGGCCAGCTCCAGCACGGCGCGCACGTAGGCCGTCCAGTGGTGGCGCACCTCGTCGACCACCACCTCGCCCTCGTCCCGCAGCAGGTACTGCCCGATGTCGGGGTCGGTGAGCCCGCCCATCACGGCCTCGGGCGCGCCCGGCGGCGAGGCGCGGGGCTCACTGACCCAGCTCCCCGAAGAAGGCGATGACCGCCTCGAAGAGGTCGACCAGGAGGTCCCACAGGGTGCTGGCCGTCGACTCCGCGGCCTCGGCGAGGCCGTCGGGGTCGGTGAACATCCAGAACCCGAGGAAGACCACGAGCAGCGCGAGGATCGCCTTCTTGGCGTTCATGTCGGAGTCTCCATCCGGTCCAGACCACAGAACGAGCCATTGCTACCACCTCGCGGGCATCCCGGTCTGCAGGCGCGCGTGCAATCTGCGCACCTGATCAGCAGGCGGACACCCGTCGGTACCGGTCGGCGCCCCGTTAGTCAGGGGACCGCGTCCAGCAGGCGGTCCGCGGCGGCGTACGGATCGGTGCGCCCGTCGACCACCTCCTCGGCGAGGGCGTCGAGCGAGGCGTGCCCGTGCAGCCCGGCCCACCGGCCGCGCAGCGAGGCCACGGCGATCGCCTCGACCTCGCGCCGGGCCCGTCGCCGGCGACGCGCCGCGAGGCTCCCGGTGCTGGTGGACCACTCCAGGTGTGCCCGCACCTGCTCGGCCACCTCGTCGATCCCCTCGCCGGTGCGCGCGACCGTGCTCAGCACCGGGGGCTTCCAGTCGCCCTCGCGCCGGTCACCGAGCGAGAGCATGGTGCGTAGGTCGCGGCGTACCTGGTGCGCTCCGTCCCGGTCGGCCTTGTTGACCACGTAGAGATCACCGATCTCCAGGATCCCGGCCTTCGCAGCCTGGATCCCGTCCCCCATGCCCGGGGCCAGGAGCACCAGGGTGGTGTCGGCCAGACCGGCCACCTCCACCTCGCTCTGACCGACCCCGACGGTCTCCACCAGCACCACGTCGTAGCCCGCCGCGTCGAGGACCCGGACGGCCTGGGGCGTGGCCCAGGAGAGGCCGCCGAGGTGCCCGCGGGAGGCCATGGAGCGGATGAACACGCCGGGGTCGGTGGCGTGGTCGGCCATCCGCACCCGGTCCCCCAGCAGCGCGCCGCCGGAGAACGGGGAGGACGGGTCGACGGCGAGCACCGCCACCCGCTTGCCGGCCCGCCGCAGCGCCCCGACCAGCGCGCTCGTCGAGGTGGACTTGCCGACCCCCGGCGAGCCGGTGATCCCCACGACGTGCGCCCGGCCGGCGTGGGGCGCCAGGGCCGCCATCGCCTCGCGCAGCCAGGGCGACTCGTCCTCGACCAGCGAGACCAGCCGGGCGACCGCCCGGGGGTCGCCGGCCCTGGCCCCGGAGACGAGATCGGGGACCGACGCCGTGCGGCGTCGGCCCCCGGTCTGCGAGGTCACGCCTGCGGGACCCGGATGATCAGCGCGTCGCCCTGACCGCCGCCGCCGCACAGCGCGGCCGCGCCGGTGCCGCCGCCGCGGCGCTGGAGCTCCAGCGCCAGGTGCAGCACGATCCGGGCCCCGGACATGCCGACCGGGTGGCCCAGCGCGATGGCGCCGCCGTTGACGTTGACCTTGTCCTCGTCGACGCCGAGCTCGCGGGCCGAGGAGATCCCCACGGCTGCGAACGCCTCGTTGATCTCGAACAGGTCGATGTCCTGGACGGAGATGCCCTCCTTCTCCACCGCCTTGGCGATGGCGGCGGCGGGCTGCAGCTGCAGGGTCGAGTCGGGCCCGGCGACCTGGCCCGAGGCGCCGATCTCGGCCAGCCAGGTCAGCCCGAGCTCCTCGGCCTTGGCCTTGCTCATCACCACGACGGCGCAGGCGCCGTCGGAGATCTGCGAGGCCGTGCCGGCCGTGATGGTGCCGTCCTTGGAGAACGCGGGACGCAGTCCGGCCAGCGACTCGGCGGTGGTGTCGGCCCGCACGCCCTCGTCGGTGTCGACGGTGACCTCGCCCCGGCGGGACTTGACGGTGACGGGCACGATCTCCTCGTCGAAGACGCCGTTCTTCTGCGCCTCGGCCGCCAGCCGGTGGCTGCGCGCGGCGAAGATGTCCTGCTCCTCGCGGGTCAGGTTGGCGCTCGCCGCGTTGCACTCCTCGGTGAGCAGCCCCATCGCCTGGTTGGTGAACTGGTCGAAGAGGGCGTCGTAGGCCATCGAGTCGACCAGCGTGGTGTCGCCGTACTTGAAGCCCTCGCGCGACTTCGGCAGCAGGTGCGGGGCCTGGGTCATCGACTCCATGCCGCCGGCCACCACGATCTCGTGCTCGCCCGCGCGGATCAGCTGGTCGGCCAGGGCGATCGCGTTGATGCCGGAGAGGCACACCTTGTTGATCGTCAGCGCGGGGACGGCCATCGGCACACCACCCTTGACGGCGGCCTGACGGGCGCTGATCTGGCCGGTGCCGGCCTGGATCACGTGGCCCATGATGACGTACTCGACCTGGTCACCGGAGACACCGGCCTTCTCCAGGGCGCCCTTGATCGCGACGCCGCCCAGGTCGGCCGCGCTCTGGTCCTTCAGGCCGCCCAGGAGGCGACCGATCGGGGTGCGCGCCCCCGCGACGATGACGGAAGTGGTGCCTGACATGCTCAGATGCCTCCTGTGCTGGCGTGTGGATGAAGCGAGCCTAACCCGGTCCCCGCGGGGTGCCCGGGATGTCCCTGATGTGGACCCACTGTCCGTGGCCCGTGACGAGAGGCGACCATAGGCGCCATGAGCACACCGCTGGAGATCCCGGACCACCTGTTCACCGCCATCGACCACGTCGGCATCGCCGTGCCGGACCTGGACGAGGCCATCGCGTTCTACCGCGACACCTTCGGCATGCACGTCACGCACGAGGAGACCAACGAGGAGCAGGGCGTGCGCGAGGCGATGGTCGCCGTCGGCGACTCCGGCTCCGCCATCCAGCTCCTCGCACCCCTGAACGACAGCTCCACGATCGCCAAGTTCCTCGCCCGCTCCGGCCCCGGCCTGCAGCAGCTGGCCTACCGGGTCACCGACGTGGAGGCGGTCAGCGAGGTGCTGCGCAGCCGCGGCGTGCGCCTGCTGTACGACGCACCCAAGCGGGGCACGGCCGGCTCCCGGATCAACTTCGTCCACCCCAAGGACGCCGGCGGCGTCCTGGTCGAGCTCGTCGAGCCCGCTGCGGACCCCGCCGCGCACTGATTCCGCTCGCCGCCCGGCCATCCATGCGGGCTGTCACCCAGAAATGGGTATGACCTGACGCACAATCGGTTCCAGTCCGGTTACCGACCGGTAATCTTCGCCGCACCTCACCACCCGCCCTAGGAGACGAATCCAGTGCAGAACATCCTCGACGCGATCCTCGCCGATGACACGGCCCCGGAGGACTTCGCCAACCTCGAGCTCCCCGAGTCCTACCGCGCCGCCACGGTGCACAAGGACGAGGTCGACATGTTCGAGGGCATCGCCACCCGGGACAAGGACCCCCGCAAGTCGATCCACGTCGAGGACGTGGCCCTGCCCGAGCTCGGGCCGGGCGAGGCGTTCGTCGCGGTCATGGCCTCCGCGATCAACTACAACACGGTGTGGACCTCGATCTTCGAGCCGGTCTCGACCTTCGGGTTCCTGGAGCGCTACGGCCGGGAGTCCGACCTGGGCGCGCGGCACGACCTGCCCTACCACGTGGTCGGCTCCGACCTGTCCGGCGTCGTGCTCGCGGTGGGTGCGGGCGTGACCAAGTGGAAGCCGGGCGACCGGGTCGTGGCGCACTGCCTCTCGGTGGAGCTCGAGGCGCCCGACGGCCACAACGACACCATGCTCGACCCCTCGCAGCGGATCTGGGGCTTCGAGACCAACTTCGGCGGCCTGGCCGACGTGGCCATGGTCAAGGCCAACCAGCTGATGCCCAAGCCGGAGCACCTGACGTGGGAGGAGGCCGCCTCCCCCGGGCTGGTCAACTGCACCGCCTACCGCCAGCTGGTCAGCGCCAACGGCGGCAACATGAAGCAGGGCGACAACGTCCTGATCTGGGGCGCCTCGGGCGGCCTCGGCGGCTTCGCCACGCAGTACGCCCTCAACGGCGGCGCCACCCCGGTCTGCGTGGTCTCCAACGAGGAGAAGGAGAAGATCGCCCGGTCCATGGGGGCCGAGCTGATCATCAACCGCTCCGAGGAGGACTACAAGTTCTGGAACGAGGAGGGCACCCAGCAGAACCCGAAGGAGTGGAAGCGGTTCGGGGCCAAGATCCGTGAGCTCACGGGCGGCGAGGACATCGACATCGTCTTCGAGCACCCGGGCCGCGAGACGTTCGGCGCGAGCGTCTACGTCACCCGCAAGGGCGGCACCATCACCACCTGTGCCTCCACCTCGGGCTACATGCACGAGTACGACAACCGCTACCTGTGGATGAACCTCAAGCGGATCATCTCCTCGCACTTCGCGAACTACCGCGAGTCGTGGGAGGCCAACCGCCTGATCGCCCAGGGCAAGATCCACCCGACGCTGTCGCGGACCTACACCCTGGACGAGGTCGGGCAGGCCACGCTCGACGTGCACAAGAACTCCCACCAGGGCAAGGTCGGCGTCCTCTGCCTGGCCCCCGAGGAGGGCATGGGCGTCCGGAACCCGGAGATGCGGGCCGAGCACGAGACCGCGATCAACCGGTTCCGCGGCGTCTGATCCCGACTGTTACCGAGAACACCCCGGCCCGGGGACCTCCTGCCCTGGAAGTCCCGCGAGCCGGGGTGTTTTCGTTGTCCGCATCAGTCACACTGGACCGAGCATCACAACCGCGCCGAACCCAGAAGGGGTGCCCTGCACATGAGCCGCGACGAGGGCCTGTCCATCTTCGACCAGGACGAGTCCGGGGAGCTCCCCGACGACCAGCCCACCCAGCGCCTCGAGACGCCCGCGAGCGCGAAAGCGTCGTCCGAGTCCGCCACCGAACGGACCCAGGTCCAGCCCGCCGTGAAGGCGGCCGCGCCGTCCACCACCAGGACGCCGGCAGCCAAGACGCCCTCAGCGAAGGCGCCCGCCGCCTCCGCGAGCCGGCCCACCGGTGACCGGTCCGCGGGAGGTCAGGCCACCGAGACCCAGGCCACCGCGACCCAGGCCATCGCGACCCAGAGCACCGGGATCCAGGCCGGGGCAGCAGCGCGTCAGGCACCGACCGCCGCCCTGTCCGCCCCCGAGTTCCCGATGGTGCGGCGAGGCGGCTACGACAAGGACGCCGTGGACCGCGCCGTCCGCAGCCTGCTGGCCGAACGGACCTCCGCGGTCTCCGGGCTCAGCGAGGCCCAGGAACGGATGAGGAGCCTGGAGGCCGAGCTCGAGCAGGTGCGCCGCTCCCTGGCCGAGGTCGAGACCCCGACGTACGCCGGTCTGGGCGGGCGCGCCGCGTCGATGCTCAAGCTGGCCGAGGACGAGGCCGCCGACGTCCGCGCCGCGGCCGAGCGCGACGCCCAGGAGATCCGCGACCAGGCGCACCGCGACGCCCGCGCGATCAAGGCCGAGGCCGCTCGCGAGGCCGAGGACATGCGGATCGTCCAGCTCAAGGAGCTGGAGGAGAGCCGCACCCGGATGATGGCCGACGCGGAGCAGGAGCGGACGCTCGCCCGGGCCGAGGCGGAGGACCTGCGGGCCGCCGCCAAGCGCGAGGCGGAGCAGCTGCGCCTGGCCGCCCAGCAGGAGACCAACGACCTGCGCACCACCGCCAAGCGGGAGGCCGAGCAGGCGCGTGCTGCGGCCGACCGGGAGGTGCAGGAGGCACGCCGCACCCTGGCCGTGGAGAAGGAGCGGCTGGCGCGCGAGGCGACCGAGCACCACTCCAACGCCACCGCCGAGACCGCGCGGCTGGTCAAGGAGGCGGAGGAGCGGGCCGAGGCCGCGGAGAAGCGGGCCCGCGAGGCCATCACCCAGGCCACCAGCCAGCGGCAGCAGGCGCAGCACGAGGCGGACGCCATGCTGTCCCGGGCCCGCCGCGAGGCCCAGCAGATCGTGACCTCCGCCAAGACCCAGGCCGAGTCGATCGCCACCAGCGGTCACGCCGAGGCGGAGCGTGAGCTGGCCGCGATCAGGGCCGAGGTCGACCGGATGTCGAAGCGCCGGGACGCCATCACCGCGCAGCTCGGAGCCCTGCGCGACGTGGTCGCGGGCTTCGCCGACGAGGACTGAGCGGAACCGCCGAGCGCGTCGGACGAACCCGATCGACCGGCCCGGCCCCCGCGCGGGGGCCGGGCCGGTCAGCTTCGCGGCCGGCGGCGATGAACCGCCGCAGCACGGCGAGGAACACCTCGGGCTGCTCGGAGTGCACCCAGTGGCCTGCGTTCTTCACCGTCACCCGGCGCACGCGGGGGAACCACCGCTCCATCGCCGGGGCGTGCTCGTCACGGACGTAGGCGGAGTTCGCTCCTGCGCGAGCCAGAGCACCGGGCCTGGATAGGGCGAGACGTCGCCGAGCCGATCCTCGGGCCAGCCACCGATCGCCCCGAGCTGCTCCCCCAGCAGCGGAAGGTTGGCCTGCCAACGCCAGCCGTCCCCCTCGCGGCGGAGGTTCTGCAGGAGGAAGGCCCGCACGCTGGGGTCCTCGACGTGGCTCGCCAGCTGCTCGTCCGCGTCGCTGCGTCGCTCCACGCTGGTCAGGTCGAGCCCGAGCATCCCCTCGATGAAACCGGCGAACTCGCCCACCCGGCGGTACGAGACGGGAGCGATGTCGACGACGCACAGCCGCTCCACGACCTCGGGGTGCCGCAGCGCGGTGAGCATCGCCACCTTGCCGCCCATGGAGTGCCCGACCAGCACGGCGGGCGGGCCCTCGGCCAGGAGGTCGGCCACCCGGTCCGCGTCCGCGACCAGGTCGACCTCGTCGGTCCAGCCGGAGCGTCCGTGGTTGGGCAGGTCGACCAGGGTGACCCGGTGGTGGTCGGCGGCGAGCTCCTTGCCGATCTGGGTCCAGTTCCGTCCCTGGCCGAAGAGTCCGTGGCAGAAGACCACGGGGGGCTCGCCCTCGCCCAGGACGGTCGTGTGCAGGCTCGTGCGGGCCGGCGCGGGCCCTGTCGTCCGGGTCACCTCAGAAGTCGAAGCCGTCGAACATGTTGCCCAGGCCCTCGCCGAGGCCGTCGAACATGTCGCCGACACCCTCGCCCAGGGCGCCCAGGCCCTCACCGAGGCCGTCGAGCCCACCGCTGAAGAGCATGCCCACGAACATCCACTGCATGGGTCCGAACGAGCCGTAGTAGCCCATCGCGTAGGGCTGGTAGGCCTGGCCGCCCTGCCAGTACGGCACGCGCTGGGCGCCGACCATCACCTTGCGGATGTCGGGCTCGGCGCCGGCGCGAACGCGCTCGACGTCCAGCGCGCAGGCCGGGACGTCGCGGGTCGCTCCGCCGGGCGGGGTCCACGAGACGTCGGCGACCGAGAGGCCGTGGCGCGGGTCGAAGAAGCACGGAGGACGTCGGGTCGGCAGCGGCTGGCCCTCCACCCGGGCCCGCACGCAGGCCATCGCGTACCGGCCGTCCTCGAGGATCTCGGTCACGTGTCGCACCTGGTCGGGCGCCGTGAGGCTCTCCGCGGCCAGCTTGGCCGACTCGTAGGCGTCCAGGGCCCGCTGGTAGTCGGCGTTGGCCCCCGCCTCGAGCTCGCGCCCGGCCATCTCCAGGTCGAGCTCCTGCAGCTCGACCCCCAGCGCGGTGACGTCCTCGTCGACCAGCCGCCGGACCGGAGCCAGCTCCGCCGCGGCCCGCTGCTCGGCCCGCCGGCGCGACGAGCGGGACGTCGCTGCCGACCACACCCACGGCAGCCACCACGACGAGCACCAGGAGGAGGTATTCCATGGCCCAAGCGTACGCGGCGCGGGAAGGGCCGTCACCGGACAGCGAGGTGGCCGCGGCCATCCCCCCGACGCCCGCGGCCACCTGTCACGACTCCCCCGGGCCGGCCTGTCCCCCGATCGGGCCGGCTCTGGCGAGCGTCGCCCCAACTCTCCCCCGACTCGGGACCTTCGGACATCGGTAGTCCTACGTAATCGCGTGAGGAGTACCGATAGGTTCTGGAGGGTGCTGACACCGTGTCTCGGACGATCGAGGGCCAGGAGCGCTCTGGAGTCCGCGCTGGTGTCCTCGCGCTGGGTCAGCCTCGTGGGGCCGCCTGGCTGCGGCAAGACCTTCCTGCTCAGGCACGACGCTGGCCGACCACGAGCACGTCGCCTGGGTCAACGCCGCGGGCCTGCGCAGCAGCGACGAGGTGCTGGCCGCGTGCCTGCGCGAGCTCGACGCGGAGTCCGCCCCCGGCGACAGCGCCGAGGGCGCGCTGGGCCGCGCCCTGGACGGGAGCGGGTCGGTGCTGGTGGTCGACGGCCTCGAGCTCGAGCACGAGGACCTCGGCCCGCTGCTCCAGGAGGTGGTGGAGGCGACCAGCGGCGGCCGGCTCGCCGTGACCGCCCGGGCCTCCTCGGGCCAGGCGCACGAGCGGGTCCTCCGCCTCGGCCCGCTGCCGGTCCCCGGCCGGGGCGACCCGCTCACCGGGCCCGCGGTCGAGCTGCTGACCGCCCGGGTGGCCGCCGCCGGCGGACGCACCGAGGACCTGCTGGCACACCCCGACGCCGTACGCCGCCTCCTGCGCGCGACCGGCGGGCTGCCGCTGATCATCGAGCAGACCGCGGTGCAGATCGCGCTGCTCGGCGCGGCCAACGCCGCGCCCGCGACCACCCTGTCCACCGCCGTCCAGGCCTCCTACGACCTGCTCCGCCCGCAGCAGCAGCGGTGCTTCCGCCGGCTGGCCCAGGTGCCGTTCCCGATCTCGATCGACGTCCTCGCCGCGATCACCGAGGTCGACCGGGGCTGCACCGGCGAGCTGGCGGCCGCCCTGGTCCGTCGCAGCCTGGTGGAGCTGCTGCCGGACGGCCGCTTCGACATGCTCTCCCCCATCCGTCAGCACGGCGCCTCCCTGGGCGAGGAGCACGGCGACGGGCCCGCCACCCGCCGGGCGCTGGTCGCGTGGGCCGACTCCGTCGCCCCCGAGGACACCAACTTCGGCGCGGGGGACGCGCCCTGGTTGCGCGACCTGCCGGCGATGCGGGCGGCGATCCAGGCCGCGGCCGCCGAGCCGGAGACACGGGACCTGGGCTACGAGCTGGCCAACCGGGTCTTCTCCTCCCTCTACACCGCCATGCGCGCCCGTGAGGCGGTGGAGATCCTGGAGGGGGTCCTGGTCAGTGGTGACGGTCCGGGGGCGATCGGCGCCCAGGTGGCCCGCCGCGCCGGCATCGCCGCCTCCGAGGTGCGCGGCACCTACGAGGGGCTGTGGCTGCTCGACCGTGCCGACGAGCACGCCCGGGCCGCGACGGACCCGGGGCTGGAGCTGGCGCGCACCGCCTCCATCCGGGCGGAGATGCACCTGGACGCCGGCGACTTCACCCGCGCCCGGCAGGAGGCACGCCGGGCGATCGAGCTCGACCCCAGCGGCCGCTCCATCGTCCGGCAGGCCACCCGCACCCTGGTCGACGTCCTGGTGGCGCGCGGCGAGCTCGCCGAGGCCGCGACCCTGGCGGCCCGGATCATCCCCACCCACGACGGCAACGAGGAGCGCTGGATCAGCCTCTCGGCCCGCACCCTGCTCGGCCGGGTCGCTCTGGAACGAGGCCGCCTGGCAGAGGCTGAGGCCGCGGCGCGCACCGCGATCGCGGAGTCCCGCCAGCTCGCCGAGGACCGGGTACGCCTGCTGGCCGAGACCCTGCTGCGGCAGGTCGACCCCTCGGCGCCGGTGACCACGGTCGACCGCGAGGTCCTCCCCTGGGCGGTGCGGCTCCCGGTCCTGGCCCAGGACGCACGGGACCTGCTGGAGGCCGGCGACGCCTCGCACGCCGCCGGCCTGGCGGCCGACGTGGTGGTCCTGGCCGACGGCAGCCAGCTCGGCCGCGACGGCGTCGAGGCCCGCCTCATGCTCGCTCACGCCCTGCTCGCCGACGGCGACCTCGTGCAGGCGGCGCACACCTTCCTCGCCGCGCTGGAGCGGGCCGCCAGCCATGCCGATGCCGCTGCGGGTCGCCGACGTCCTGGACGGGCTGGCCGGCCTGGCGGAGGACACCGGGCAGCCGGAGGCGCCGTAGCTGGCTGCCGCCGCCGCGGCACGATCCGCCAGCACCGCCAGGCCGCGGCCTGGGGCCTGACCGCTCGCCGCCGGACCGACGCCGGCGCGCACGGTCCCGGCCGGGTGGGTCGAGCAGGCCCACCTCACGCCGGCCGGGGTCGCGGAGGTCGCCGACCTGGTGCTGCGCGGGTCGGCTCCTGCGCCGTCCGCGCGGACGTCGTCGACCTCCTCGGCGCTGGCCGCGCTGACGAAGGCCGAGCTCATCGTGGCCGAGCGGGTCGCCGACGGGTTGACCAGTCGGCAGATCGCCGAGGAGCTCTTCGTCTCCCCGCGCACGGTGGACACCCACCTGACGCACATCTACCGCAAGCTGGACATCAACACCCGGGCTCGGCTGGCCGCGATCGTGACCGACGCGCGGCGCTGATCCCAGCCCGGGCGTCGGTCACGACCAGGAGCGCGGATCAGGAGTAGTCGTGGAAGCCGCGGCGGGTCTTGCGACCCAGGTGCCCGTCGGCGACGACCGTCTCCAGCATCGGGGCGGGCGCGAACCCCGGGTGCTTGAACTCGGCGTGCAGCTCCTTCTGGATGGCCAGCGAGACGTCGTTGCCGACGACGTCGAGCAGCTCGAAGGGGCCCATCGGGAAGCCCGCCTGCTCCTTGATCGCGGTGTCGATCGTCGGCCATGTCGCGCCTGGCCGCTCTCGAGCATCTTCACCGCGTCGTTGAGGTACGGGAAGAGCAGCGCGTTGACGATGAACCCGGCCCGGTCGCCGCAGGAGACCGCGACCTTGCCGACCTTGGCGCACAGCGCCCGGACGCTCTCGTCCACGTCGGCGTCGGTGAGCTCGGTGGTGACCACCTCGACCAGCTTCATCACCGGCGCCGGGTTGAAGAAGTGCATGCCGATGACCCACTCCGGACGCGACGTCGCCGCGGCACAGGCGGAGATCGGCAGCGAGGAGGTGGTGGTCGCCAGGATCGTCCCCGGCTTGCAGATCCGGTCCAGGTCGCCGAAGAGCTCGGTCTTGATCGCCAGGTCCTCCGCGATCGCCTCGACCACGAGGTCGACGTCGCGCGAGGGCCTCGCGCTCGGTCGCGCCGGTGAGCCGGCCCAGCACGTCGGCCTTGGTCGCCTCGTCGAGCTTGCCGCGCGAGATCGCCTTGTCCAGCGACTTGGTGATCAGCGCGAGCACGCCGTCGAGCTTCTCCTGGCTGCGGCCGACGAAGACCACGTCGTAGCCGCTCTTGGCGAAGACCTCGACGATGCCCGAGGCCATCGTGCCGGTGCCGACCACGCCGACCGTGCGGATCTCGTGCCGCAGCTGCGGCTCCGCGGCGGCGGCCGCCGCCGTCCTGGGACTCCACCGTGCCAGCGCCCGCGGCGACCAGGCGCTCCAGGAGGTCCGCCGGCCGGTGCAGCTCGTCCCCGGTCTCGGCGTACATCGGCGGCCAGCTGGTCCCGCACGCTCTCCAGGCCCAGCTCCTCGACGGTGCTCAGGGGGCCCTGGGGGTAGCCGCAGCCGAAGCGCATGGCGGCGTCGATGTCGGCGCGCGAGGCGTAGCCCTCGGCGTACATCCGGAGCGCGTGGTTCAGGTAGGGCAGGACCAGCGTGCTGCTGATCTGCTCGTGGGAGGCGGCGGTCTCAGTCATGGCGGCATGATGACACGCACCTACTGGCCAGTAGCGATGAGATCACCTGGTGGACGGAGATCACTGTCCACCATTGTCCGATAAACGGACACAGTCGACGATGGCCCACACTTGTGCCGCCCGCACCTGCCCGCGCCGGGCTCCCGCCAGCACGGACGGGTAGATTGCACGCCCGTGAGACTCGTCGTTGCCACCTGCCAGGTCGACTACGCCGGTCGGCTGACCGCCCACCTGCCGATGGCCACCCGGGTCCTGATGCTGAAGTCCGACGGCTCGGTGCTGGTGCACAGCGACGGCGGCTCCTACAAGCCGCTCAACTGGATGTCGCCGCCGTGCACGGTGCGCGAGGGCACCACGGAGGTCGACGGCGAGCCGCGGCTGGAGTGGACGGTGACCGGCGAAGAACGGCGACACCCTGCGCATCCTGATCGAGGAGGTGCACCACGAGTCCACCGCACGACCTCGGCATCGACCCCGGCCTGGTCAAGGACGGGGTGGAGAAGCACCTGCAGGAGCTGCTCGCCGAGCACCCGGAGACCCTCGCGGACGGCCTGACCCTGGTACGCCGGGAGTTCCCCACCGCGATCGGTCCGGTCGACCTGATGTGCCGGGACCCGACGGTCTCAGCGTCGCGGTGGAGATCAAGCGCCGCGGCGACATCGACGGCGTGGAGCAGCTGACCCGCTACCTCGAGCTGCTCAACCGCGACCCCCTGCTCACCGCCAAGGGGCCGGTCCGCGGCGTCTTCGCGGCCCAGGAGATCAAGCCCCAGGCGCGGGTGCTCGCCGACCGACCGCGGCATCGCCTGCGCGGTGGTCGACTACGACGCGCTGCGCGGCATGGACGACGCGGAGCACCGGCTCTTCTAGGAACGGCGGCGGGCGGCCGGCCGCCGGGGCAGGCGGGCGGTCTTCTTGGGGACTTGCTTCTTCCTTGCTCGCCTTGACCGGCATGTCCTCGACCTTCACCAGGCGACGCTTGTGCACGGTGTAGCCCTCGGGCAGCGTGCCCTCCTTGAGCATGCGCAGGGGGCAGCGGCCGCAGCGGTCCTTGGACTCGCAGCACTTCTTCTTGGGCAGGCGCGCCACGGACTCGTCGGCCCGCTTCTGCTTGCTCTTCCCCATGCCCGTCGACGGTAGCAGGGATGAGGGTTGCCTAACCTCACCTGCGCGAACCGTCTCAGGTCCGCGCAGGTGAAGCCCAGCACGTCAGTCCAGGTCGTTCGCCCGCCGGATCACGTCGACGATGCCGTCCATGATCTCGGTGAGCCCGAAGTCCTTGGGCGTGTAGACCGCCGCAACCCCCGCGGAGATCAGCGCCTTGCCGTCGGAGTCGGGAATGATCCCGCCCACGATCACCGGCAGGTCGCCGAGGCCGGCCTCACGCAGCCCCTCGAGCACGGCCGGGACCAGCTCCATGTGCGAGCCCGAGAGGATCGAGAGCCCGACGCAGTGCACGTCCTCGGCCACGGCCGCGGCGACGATCTGCTCCGGGGTGAGCCGGATCCCCTGGTAGACCACCTCGAACCCGGCGTCGCGGGCCCGGACGGCGACCTGCTCGGCGCCGTTGCTGTGACCGTCGAGCCCCGGCTTGCCGACCAGCAGGCGCAGCCGGCCGCCCAGCTCCTCCCCCGTCGCCGCGACCCGGTCGCGTACCGCGGTCAGCTCGTCGCCCGCCTCGGCCACGCCGACGGCGCCGCTCACGCCGGTGGGCGCGCGGAACTCGCCGAACACCTCGCGCAGCGTGCCCGGCCCACTCGCCGGTGGTGACGCCCGCCCGGGCGGCGGCCAGCGTGGCCTCCATCAGGTTCTTGTCGGTCTTCGCGTCGGCGGCCAGCCGCTCGAGCGCCTCGGCCACCTCGGCCTCGTCGCGCGCCGCCTTCCACGACCGCACGCTGTCCAGCGCGGCCTGCTCGGCGGCCGGGTCAGCGGTCTGGATGGCGCCGTCGAGGTCGGCGGTCAGCGGGGAGGGCTCGGTGGTCTCGAACTTGTTGACGCCCGACGATCACCTCGTCGCCGGCCTCGATCCGGGCCCGGCGCGCGGCGTGTGCCGAGACCAGCTCGGACTTCATGTAGCCGGACTCGACGGCCGCGATGGCGCCGCCCATCGCCTGCACCCGGTCCATCTCGGCCCGGGCACCGGCGACCAGCTCGGCGACCTTCGCCTCGATCACGTGGCTGCCGTCGAAGATGTCCTCGTACTCCAGCAGGTCGGACTCGAAGGCGAGCACCTGCTGCAGGCGCAGCGACCACTGCTGGTCCCAGGGCCGCGGCAGGCCGAGCGCCTCGTTCCAGGCCGGCAGCTGCACGGCCCGGGCGCGGGCGTTCTTGGACAGCGTGACGCCGAGCATCTCCAGCACGATCCGCTGCACGTTGTTCTCCGGCTGCGCCTCGGTCAGCCCCAGCGAGTTGACCTGGACGCCGTAGCGGAAGCGGCGCATCTTCGGGTCCTGGACGCCGTAGCGCTCCCGGGTGATCTCGTCCCAGAGCTGGACGAACGCGCGCATCTTGCAGGTCTCCTCGACGAAGCGCACCCCGGCGTTGACGAAGAAGGAGATCCGGCCGACGACGCGCTCGAAGTCGTCCTCGGAGACCTGACCGCTCTGCTTGCACCTGGTCGAGCACGGCGATCGCGGTGCTCAACGCGTACGCCAGCTCCTGCGCCGGCGTCGCGCCCGCCTCCTGCAGGTGGTAGCTGCAGATGTTGATCGGGTTCCACTGCGGGATGTTCTTGACCGTGTAGGCGATCATGTCCGCCGTCAGGCGCAGCGAGTGCTCGGGCCCGAAGACGTAGGTCCCCCGGGACAGGTACTCCTTGATGATGTCGTTCTGGGTGGTCCCGGCGAGCTGGGCCGCCACCTCGGTGGGCTCGAGCTCGGGGTTCTGCTCCTCCGCCACCACCTGGTACATCGCCAGCAGCCACATCGCGGTGGCGTTGATCGTCATCGAGGTGTTCATCGCGGTCAGCGGGATGTCCTCGAACAGGCGGCGCATCTCGCCCAGGTGCGGCACCGGCACGCCCACCTTGCCGACCTCGCCCCGGCTCAGCGGCGAGTCCGGGTCGTAGCCCGTCTGCGTCGGCAGGTCGAAGGCGACCGAGAGGCCGGTCTGACCCTTCGCCAGGTTGTTGCGGTAGAGCGCGTTGGACGCCGCGGCGGTGGAGTGGCCGGCGTAGGTGCGCATCACCCAGGGACGGTCCTTGGCGTGCTGGGGCTCAGTCATAGGAGGATGCTACGACCACCTCACGCGCGTGCGCGCGCAGTCTCGCTCCTGCGACTCTCAGGCCGTGACTGCGCCCCGCTCGACCTCCACGACCCGGATCAGCCGTGAGACGTGGAGCATCCGCCGGACCGCGGGACCGCACCCGCGCAGCGTGAGCCGATGACCGTCGCGGACCGCCTGGCGCGTGGCCACCGCGAGCAGTCTCAGTGCCGTGACGTCCACCGAGCGGACGCCGGAGAGGTCCACGACCACGTCCTGGTCCCGGTGCCGCTCCAGGTGCCGGTACACCGCGTCGCGCACCTCCCAGGTGCTGCGTACGTCGAAGTCCCCGCTCAGCACCAGCGTCGCACCCTCCACCATGATCTCCATGGTCACCCCTTTCCCGGCGCCCGATCGCCGGTTGCTGGAGCCGTCCCGGGAACCGCGCCCCCGGTCACCGCCCGCTCAGCAGTGTGAACTCAATCACCTAGACGTGTTCGTACCCTGTTTAGGTTGTCCGCCGCCACCAAGTAATCTTCGTCGGCGGAACCCCCGTCCGATTACCGACCAGACATCCCCGATCTCGGGCGATACTGGGACGGACGAGGCGTATGTGACAGCGCCCTCTCAGGTGTTCGGGACCGCAGCCTTCGCGCAGGTACGCTCAACGCCATGGTCAACCTCACCCGCATCTACACCCGCACCGGCGACGCCGGCTCGACCCGTCTCGGAGACATGAGCGAGACCTCCAAGACCGACCTTCGACTGGCGGCGTACGCCGACGTCGACGAGACGAACGCGGCGATCGGCGTCGCGCTGGCCGCCGGCGGGCTGGACGAGCCGGTCCAGCGGGTGCTGACCCGGATCCAGAACGACCTCTTCGACGTCGGCGCCGACTTCTGCACCCCGGTCGTCCCCGAGCCCGGAGTACCCGCCGCTGCGCATCGAGCAGGAGTACGTCGACCGCCTCGAGGCCTGGTGCGACGAGTTCAACGCCGACCTGCCCAACCTGCGCTCCTTCATCCTCAACGGGGGCACGCCGGGGGCCGCGTACCTGCACCTGGCCCGCACCGTCGCTCGCCGCGCGGAGCGCTCCGCCTGGGCGGCCTGGGCCGAGCACGAGGAGACGATGAACGTGCTCGCCATCAAGTACCTGAACCGGCTCTCGGACCTGCTGTTCATCCTGGCCCGGCACGCCAACGCCGAGCAGGGCGACGTGCTGTGGGTGCCCGGCGGCGAGCGCGACTGAGGCGGAGGGCCCGGCCGGTCAGCGGACCGGCCGGAGGTCCCAGTTCGTGCCGGGAGGTCCCGACTCGAGCCAGGCCTGGAACCCCATGAGGGACGACGGGCTCATCGCCAGCTCGACCGTCCCCTGCGTGGTGCTGCACGAGACCACGACGTGGTCGGCGTACAGCGACACCTGCTCCGCACCCTCGGTCGCGACGCTGCCCGGAGTAGCTGATCTGGTCGCGCTGCCAGACCTGGGAGGGACGCGGCGAGAGGGAGAAGATCCGGAACCACTCGAGCGAGTCACCGGTGTAGCGGCCCATGCCGAGCACCCAGCCGCGGCCCTGCCGGTCCGCGCTGCGCGCGCGGAAGCTGAGCTCGAACGTGCCACCGTGCCGCGAGAGCGTACGCCGGCGCACCACCAGCGCGATCCCGTAGCACAGCACCAGGAGCAGCAGGACGCCCATCGACGTCCAGCGCCACGAGCCAGGCCGGCATCCCACCTCCTTGCGGGGGCTGTACCCCGTCGTCTTGCTGGACCAAATGCAGCAGGGTGAGCACACCGGTCACCCGTGCGTGCTCACCCTACTGGGACGTACTTCGGCCCCGTCAGGAAGCCCTCTCCACCGCGCGGATCCGAGCCTCGGCGCGACGCACGGCCTCGGCCGCCTCGTCGTCGTTCTCGCCGGCGGCCTTGGCCCGCTCGTAGTCCTGGCGTGCCTTCTCCAGGTCGATCTCGTGCGAGAGCTCGATCGCGCTCCGACAGGATCGAGACCCGGTTGTCGGCCACCGAGAGGAAGCCGGAGTCGACGGCCGCGACCCAGGTCTCGCCCTCGGCGGTCTGCACGTCGACGACACCCTCGATGATCAGCGCCAGCATCGGGGCGTGGCTCGGCAGGATGCCGACGTCACCCTCCGTGGTGCGGGCGATGACCATCTTCGCCTGGCCCGACCACACGAGGCGGTCGGCGGCGACGAGCTCAACCTGCAGCAGCGAGTCAGCCATCAGAGGTTCTTCTGGATCTCGGCCCACTTGGCCTCGACGTCGTCGAGACCGCCGCACATGAAGAACGCCTGCTCGGCCACGTGGTCGTAGTCACCGTCGGCGATCTTGTTGAACGCCTCGATGGTGTCCTTGACCGGGACGGTCGAGCCCTCGATGCCGGTGAACTGCTTGGCCACGTAGGTGTTCTGGGACAGGAACCGCTGGATACGGCGCGCCCGGGACACGATGACCTTGTCCTCCTCGGACAGCTCGTCGACACCGAGGATGGCGATGATGTCCTGGAGCTCCTTGTTGCGCTGCAGGATCTGCTTGATCCGGATGGCGCAGTCGTAGTGCTCCTTGCCGATGTACTGCGGGTCGAGGATCCGCGACGTCGAGGTCAGCGGGTCCACGGCCGGGTAGATGCCGAGCGACGCGATCTCACGGGAGAGCTCGGTCGTGGCGTCCAGGTGCGCGAACGTGGTCGCCGGCGCCGGGTCGGTGTAGTCGTCGGCCGGCACGTAGATCGCCTGCATCGAGGTGATCGAGTGACCACGGGTCGAGGTGATCCGCTCCTGGAGCTGACCCATCTCGTCGGCCAGGTTGGGCTGGTAGCCCACCGCGGACGGCATCCGGCCGAGCAGCGTCGACACCTCGGAACCGGCCTGGGTGAACCGGAAGATGTTGTCGATGAACAGGAGCACGTCCTGCTGCTGCACGTCGCGGAAGTACTCCGCCATGGTCAGCGCGGCGAGGGCGACCCGCAGACGCGTGCCCGGCGGCTCGTCCATCTGGCCGAAGACGAGGGCGGTCTGGCCGATGACGCCGGCCTCCTCCATCTCGACGATGAGGTCGTTGCCCTCACGGGTGCGCTCACCGACACCGGCGAACACCGAGACACCGCCGTGGTCCTTGGCGACGCGGGCGATCATCTCCTGGATGAGGACGGTCTTGCCGACGCCCGCACCACCGAACAGGCCGATCTTGCCACCCTGCACGTACGGGGTGAGCAGGTCGATGACCTTGATGCCGGTCTCGAACATCTGGGTCTTCGACTCGAGCTGGTCGAACGCCGGCGCCTTGCGGTGGATGCCCCACCGCTCCTTGACCTCGAGGGTCTCGCCCTCGGCCAGGTTCAGGCAGTCACCGGTGGTGTTGAACACCCGGCCGAGCGTCACGTCGCCGACGGGGACCGAGATCGGGCCCCCGGTGTCGGTGACCTGCGCGCCGCGGACCAGGCCGTCGGTCGGCTTCATCGAGATGGCGCGGACCATGCCGTGCCCGATGTGCTGCGCGACCTCGAGGGTGATGGTCTGGGTCTCGTCACCCAGGGTCAGGTCGACCTTGAGCGCGTTGTAGATCGCCGGCATCGCGTCGGTCGGGAACTCGATGTCCACGACCGGGCCGATGACGCGCGAGATCCGTCCGATGCCGCCGGCTGCGCCGGTGGCGTTCGTCTCTTCCACAGTGGCAGTCATTCTTCTCACTCACTCCCGGCGTTGGCGTCGGCGAGGGCGTTGACGCCACCGACGATCTCGCTGATTTCCTGGGTAATGCCAGCCTGGCGTGCCTGGTTGGCGATTCGCTTGTACTTCTTGATGAGCTCGTCCGCGTTGTCGGTCGCCGACTTCATCGCCTTCTGCCGTGCGGCCAGCTCGGAGGCGGCCGCCTGCAGCAGGGCGAAGAAGATCCGGCTCTGGACGTAGCGCGGCAGCAGTGCGTCCAGCACCTCCGAGGCCGAGGGCTCGAACTCGTAGAGCGGCAGCAGCTCGACGTTCGAGCCCGGCTCCCCGCCCTCGACGACCTCCAGCGGCAGCATGCGCACGGCCTGCGGCTCCTGGATGAGCATCGAGCGGAACCGGGTGAAGACCACGTGCACCTCGTCGACGCCGCGAGGCGCCCCCTCGTGGCGTCGGCCTCGTCGTTCAGGAACGCCCCGATCAGGGTGCGCGCCGATCTCGGCCGCCGCGTCGTAGGTCGGCTGGTCGGAGAAGCCGGTCCACGCCTGCGCCACCTCACGCTGGCGGAACTTGTAGTAGCCCTCCGCCTTGCGACCGGTGACGTAGAGGTCGACCTCCTTGCCCTCCTCGCGAAGCTTCTCGACGAGGCGCTCGGCCTCCTTGAGCACGTTGGAGGAGTAGGCGCCGGCCAGACCGCGGTCGCTGGTCACGACCAGCACCGCGGCCCGCCGGGACTCGCTCGGCTCGGTGGTGAGCGGGTGGTCGACGTTGGAGAACGTCGCCACCGCCGAGACCGCACGAGTCAGCTCCCGGGCGTACGGCGCGGCCGACTGCGCCCGCTGCTGCGCCTTGATGATGCGAGACGCAGCGATGAGCTCCATGGCACGCGTGATCTTCTTCATCGACTCCGTCGACTTGATCCGCGCGCGGTACTCACGTACCGAGAGAGCCATGCCTCAGCCCCGCTTCTGCTTGACGATCTGCTCCTGCTCGACGTCCTCGTCCTCGAGGGCGACGTGCTCCTCCTTGCCGGCCTTGATCGACTGGCCGTCCGAGGTCTCGAACTGGTCGAGGAAGGAGTCGTAGGCGGACGCGAGCTGCGACTCGGTCGAGTCCTCGAACTTCTGGGTCTCCCGGATGCCCGCGAGGATGCCCTCGTGCGAGCGACGCAGGTAGTCCAGGAACTCGGTCTCGAAGCGCAGCACGTCGTCGGTGGGCACCTTGTCCAGGCGACCCGACGTACCGATCCACAGGGAGACGGTCATCTCCTCCAGCGGGTACGGCGAGTACTGCGGCTGCTTGAGCAGCGCCATCAGGCGCTGACCGCGGTCCAGCTGCTGACGCGACGCGGCGTCGAGGTCCGAGGCGAACATCGCGAACGCCTCCATGGCCCGGAACTGGGCCAGGTCGACCTTGAGCGAGCCGGTGACGGCCTTCATCGCCTTGGTCATCGCCGAGCCACCCACGCGCGAGACCGAGACACCCACGTCGATCGCCGGGCGCTGGTTGGCCGCGAACAGGTCGGACTGCAGGAAGATCTGGCCGTCGGTGATCGAGATGACGTTGGTCGGGATGAACGCCGAGACGTCGTTGGCCTTGGTCTCGATGATCGGCAGGCCGGTCATCGAGCCCTTGCCCATCTCGTCGGAGAGCTTCGCGCAACGCTCGAGCAGCCGGGAGTGCAGGTAGAAGACGTCACCCGGGTAGGCCTCGCGGCCCGGCGGGCGGCGCAGCAGCAGCGACACGGCGCGGTAGGCCTCGGCCTGCTTGGTCAGGTCGTCGAAGACGATGAGGACGTGCTTGCCCTCGTACATCCAGTGCTGACCGATGGCCGAGCCGGTGTACGGCGCCAGGTACTTGAAGCCGGCCGAGTCGGACGCCGGGGAGGCGACGATGGTCGTGTACTCCAGGGCGCCGGCCTCCTCGAGGGCGCCACGCACGGAGGCGATGGTCGAGCCCTTCTGACCGATGGCGACGTAGATGCAGCGGACCTGCTTGTCCGGGTCGCCGGACTCCCAGTTCTGCTTCTGGTTGATGATCGTGTCGATCGCGATGGTGGTCTTGCCCGTCGCGCGGTCGCCGATGATCAGCTGGCGCTGGCCGCGGCCGATCGGGGTCATCGCGTCGATCGCCTTGATGCCGGTGGCGAGCGGCTCGTGCACCGACTTGCGCTGCATCACGTCCGGCGCCTGGAGCTCGAGCGCACGACGACCGGAGGTCTCGATGTCGCCGAGACCGTCGATCGGCTTGCCGAGCGGGTCGACCACGCGGCCGAGGTAGCCGTCGCCGACCGGGACGGAGAGGATCTCCCCGGTGCGGCGGACCGGCTGGCCCTCCTCGATCTTGTCGAAGTCGCCCAGGATCACGACGCCGACCTCGCGGGTGTCGAGGTTCAGCGCGATGCCGAGCGTGCCGTCCTCGAACTCGAGCAGCTCGTTGGCCATGACGGACGGGAGGCCGGTCACGCGGGCGATACCGTCCGCGGCCTCGGCCACGGTGCCGACCTCTTCGCGGCTTGCAGTCTCGGGCTTGTAGTCCGACACGAAGCGCTGCAGCGCGTCCCGGATCTCGTCCGGACGGATCGAAAGCTCCGTCATTTCCTCATCCTAACTTTCGTGTGCTCGAAGTTCTTGGTGTGTTGGCCCGGTGGGCCGGCTCAGCCGGCGAGTGCGCGACGAGCGTCGTCCAGACGCGTGGACGACGGTGCCGTCGATGATGTCGTCACCGATCTCGACCCGGATCCCGCCGATGACCTCGGGGTCGACGACGACGTTGAGGTGGATCTCGCGGTCGTACTGGCGACGCAGTGCCGCCTCCAGACGCTCGCTGTCACGCTGCGTCGAGCGGACGGGCCACCCGCACGGTCGCGACCTTCTGGCCGTGGATCGAGGCGGCGAGCTGCTGGTAGCTGTCCAGCGCCGCGACCACGGTGCGGTAGGTCCCGGCCAGCGCCTGGTCCGCCAGGGTGAGGGTGGACGGCAGGGTCCGGCCCTCCAGCAGACCGCGCGAGCAGGGCCCGCTTGTCCTCCCGGCTGCGAGCCGGGTCGGCGAGCGCGCTGCGCAGCTCGGGGTTGGCGTCGAGCAGCTCGGAGAGTGCGAACAGCTCGTCGGCGAGCCGGCCGGAGTCCGAGCCGGCCGAGGTCACGACCGCACGGACACCCAGCTCCTCCAGCGCCGAGGCCAGGTCGCGGACCTGGGTCCACCGGCGGGCGAAGGCCGACTCCACGACGACGAGCGCGTCGTCGGAGAGCTTGCCGCCGAAGATCTGCCGGGCGAGCCCGGCCTTCGCCGCGGAGTCGACCGACACGTCGGTCGCGATCCGGCGCAGGCCCGGCTCGCTGCGCAGCACCTCGGCCACCGAGAACAGGTCGTCGCCGACCCGCGCCGCGTCCGCCCCACCGGCCAGGGCGGTGTCGACCGCCCCGGACAGTGCGGCGTACGTCTCGGCAGAAGCACCTCGCAAGGACATCAGCTGGCGCCTTCCAGCTCAGCGAGGAACCGGTCGACGACCCGGCGCTGCCGGTCCTCGTCGTCCAGGCTCTCACCGACGATCCGACCAGCGAGACCCGTGGCCAGGGTCCCGACCTCCGCGCGGAGGGAGGTGACCGCCTGCTGGCGCTCGGCCTCGATCTGCGTCTTGCCGTGCTCGACGATGCGGGTGGCCTCGGCCTGGGCCTGCTCCCGCATCTCCGCCACGATCGCAGCACCCTGCTCACGCGCCTCCTCACGGATGCGCGCAGCCTCGTGCCGGGCGTCGGCGAGCTGCTTCTCCAGCTCGGCCAGCTTGGCGTCGGCCTCGGCCTGCTTGGTCTCGGCCGCGGACAGGCCACCCTCGATGGCAGCCGTGCGCTGGGCGTACGTCTCCTCGAAGGCAGGCATGATGAACTTCTTCACCAACACCACGAGGATGGTGAAGAAGACCGCGGCGAGGACGATCTCGATCGGGTGCGGGATGAGGGGGTTGAGCTCCCCACCCGCCGCCCGGATGACCTCATTCTGCATGGGCAGGTCCTTTGGTTCGGATCAGTCGGGTAACGGTGTGGTCAGCGTCAGCTGAGCACGAAGGCGAGGGCGATGCCGATGATGGCCAGCGCCTCGGCGAGGGCGAAGCCCAGGATGGCGATCGGCTGCAGGCGACCCTGAGCCTCGGGCTGGCGGGCCACACCGTTGATGTACGCGGCGAAGATCAGGCCGACGGCGAGACCGGGACCGATCGTCGCGACGCCGTAACCGAGCATGTTGAGAGAGCCACCCACGGCTTCTTCCTTTCGTAGTTCCCAGGATTGGGAGTGTGTTGGTGTTCGGTTGGTTCTACCGGTCCGGCGAGCCGGACCTGGGTCTGGAGGATCAGTGCTCGTCGGCCAGGGCGCCGGCGATGTACATCGACGTCAGCAGGACGAAGACGTAGGCCTGCAGGAACATGACCAGCATCTCGAGGACGCAGATGACCATGAACATGGCGAAGGACAGGATGCCGGCGCCGATGTAGATGCCGCCCATCTCGACGATGAGGTACTCGCCGCCGAGGGCGAACAGCAGCAGCAGGATGTGGCCCGCGAACATGTTCGCGAACAGACGCAGGGCCAGCGTGACCGGGCGGACCAGGATGTTGGAGAAGAACTCCAGGGGGATCAGCAGCGCCAGGACGGGGCCCTTCATGCCCGCGGGCACGGTCTGGAGCTTGAGGTAGCCGACGAAGCCGTGCTTGCGGACGCCCACCGTAGTTGTAGACGCACCCAGGCGATGACGGCCAGGGTGGCGGCGATACCGATCCGCGACATCGAGGGGAACTGGATGAACGGGATCAGCCCGAAGTAGTTGTTGACCAGGATGAAGAAGAACATCGAGACCAGGAACGGCACGAACCGCATGAAGTCGTGGCTGCCGATGTTGTCCCGGGCGAGGCTGTTGCGGACCATGCCGTAGCCCATCTCGCCGACGAACTGGAGCTTGCCCGGGACCATCGCCCGCTTGCGCGAGGCGTAGTAGAAGAAGGCGAAGATCAGCACGACCGACAGCGCCAGCTGCAGCATCGGCTTGGTGACGCCCCAGTACATCGTCTCGCCCAGGAAGTTGAACGTCGGAGCGTTCTCCTGGGTGTAACCGATCGGGGGGAGGTTGAAGTCGCCCGGGCCCGGAGGAGTGAACCCCTCGGTCGGAATCGCGTTCATCGCGATCGCACTCACGCTGTCTCCTGTGTCTGCCGCGCTGCTGAATTCACTTCGTGTCCTTCTGGTCCTGCGCACCGGGCGCCGCGAAGGCCTTCCAGGTCAGGTACAGACCCAGGACCGCTCCCACGACGATGCCGATGCCGACCAGGTACGTGGTTCCCCACCACCGGTCGAGGCCCCAACCCACCAGTCCGTAGAACACCACGCCGGTGAGCACGTAGCTGAACGCCCGCCAGGGGTCCTGGCTCGGCGGTCCGCTCGGTTCCTCGGCGCGGCTCTTGGGGGTGTCTTCTTGAGCCATCGCGATCCGGACAATAGCAGCCGAGAGACGTCACCTCGCACCCGCCTCCTGCCGGTCGTCGGTCGCCGGACTCGCGGAGGTCGTAGGCCGGGATCCGGGCCCGCGCGCCGAACCAGACCTGGGCGATCACCCAGGCCAGGGTGATGGCGACGACACCGACCACCAGCCATCCGCCGGAGCACCGTGCTCCCCCAGGCTGCCGTTGCGGTCCAGCGACGTCATGACCGCGGTCAGCGCGACGACCTGGAGCCCGTAGGTGAGGATGGCCACCAGCAGGGAGGCCGACGGCATCGCCGTGCGCCACGACGTGCACGGCGAACGAGCCGAAGCACGAGGACGGTGAGCACCGCTCCCGCTCCGACCGCAGCACCGAGGGCGGCGGGACGACCATCGACCACGGCGGCCGCGGCCACGGCGAGCACGACCGACGCCGACCGCGGCGAGTGCCGCCGCGAGCAGGACGGCGAGACCGGGGTCCCGATGGTCCTGCGTCGTCTCGGTCGACATGTGGCGGCCGTTCCTGTGGAGGTCAGTCAGAAGGGCGTCCGGACCAGGTCCGAGCGCTCGTGAAAACTATCACAAGGGCTCCGGGCGGCCGAAATCTGCGGTACCGGCGCTGGTCGACGCTCCATCGACGCTCCAGCGCCGCTCGCCCCGGGCTCAGGACTGGTCGGGCAGGGGGCCGTCGGGAGGTACGGGGTCCTGCGCCTCGACGCCCTCGGGTGCGGCACCGTCCGGCGCCCCGCCCTCCGACACCACATCGTCCGGACGGAGCGTCCGGCACCCAGGCGTCCGGCACGGCTCCGTCCGCGCCGGCCGGCTCCAGCGCACCCGCGCGGACGTTGGGCAGCAGGAAGGTCGAGGCCCGACCGCGAGCAGGGTGGCGCACCAGGAGCCCCACCCAGACCGCCGGACCCGGAGTACAGGGTGGCGACGACGCCGCCGAAGCCCAGCAGGGCCGCCCAGGTCCACATGATGAAGACGGCGCGACGCTGCGAGTGACCGATCTCCAGGAGGCGGTGGTGCAGGTGCTGCTTGTCGGGGGCGAACGGCGACCGGCCGGCGCGGGTGCGGCGCACGACGGCCAGCACCAGGTCGGCCATCGGCACCAGCAGCAGGGACACCGGGAGCAGCAGCGGGAACATCACCACCCAGCCGGCTGCCGTCCCGTCGCGTCCGATGGTCACCTCCGTGCCGTCGAACTGCCCGGTCAGGGTCAGCGCGCTGGCCGAGAGGACCAGCCCGATCAGCATCGACCCGCTGTCGCCCATGAAGAGCCGGGCGGGGTTGAAGTTGTGCGGCAGGAAGCCGGCGCACGCCCCCGCCAGCGCGGCGCTGAGCAGGGCGCCGGTGGTGGCCAGGGTGACGTCGTTGATGTCGGAGAGCTGGTAGCAGAAGAGGAAGAAGGCGCACGCGCCGATGCCGACCACGCCCGGAGGCCAGGCCGTCCAGGCCGTCGACGAAGTTGACCGCGTTGACCGTGGCGATCACCACCACCACGGTCATCAGGACGCTCCCTGCGCCGGGTCCAGGACGAGCTGGCCGCCCGCCGGAGTCGGGGAGGAAGTAGAACTTCACGCCGAAGTAGACGAGCAGTCCCGGCGGCCAGCACCTGACCGCCGAGCTTGGTCAGGGCGTCGATGTCGAAGATGTCGTCGAGGACACCCGACCGCGCAGATCAGCGCGCCCGCGGCCAGCACCGACGGCGGCGTCGCGGAAGACGAACGGGTCGCTGCGGGAGAGGAACGGGAGCTCCCGCGCCACCAGGTAGGCCGCGACCAGTCCCGCCGAGCATGGCCAGACCGCCCAGGTAGGGGATCGGCTCGGCGTGCACGTCGCGGTCGCGCACCGCCGCCACGGCGCCGGTGCGCAGGGCGATCTCCCGGGCGATCACGGTGAGCAGGTAGGTGCTCGCCGCCGCGACCAGGAAGACCAGGAGGTACTCGCGCATCAGGCTCCGTCTCGGCTCGGCCGGGGCGTCCGGCTCCTGGGGCTGCTCCGGCTCGGCCGGGTCTGCCGTCGCCAGGTCGGCTGGGTCAGCCGGGTCGGTGGAGCCTGCTCGCCCGCCGAGGGCGTCACCGCCAGGCCGAGCGGCGCGAGGACGACGTTGAGCTCGTCGGCACCGAGCGCGCCCCAGCGCAGCACCACCGGACGGGGCCCGGTCACGTCGACGATCGTCGAGGGCTCGGCGCCCGCGGTGCGCCCGGCGTCCACGACCACCGCGACCTTGTCGCCCAGCATCCGCTCCGCCTCGTCGGCGTCGCGCGCCGCCGGCTCACCGGTCAGGTTGGCCGAGCTCACCGCCAGCGGACCGGTGCGCTCCAGCACCGCCAGGGCGACCGGGTCGTCGGGCATCCGGACCGCGACCGTGCCGCGGGTCTCCCCCAGGTCCCACTGCAGCGACGGCTGCTGGTGGCAGACCAGGGTGAGCGGACCCGGCCAGAACGCGTCGACGAGCGCCTGGGCGTACGGCGGGACGCGGCTGGCGAGCGCCTGCAGGGTGGTCGGACTGCTGACCAGGACCGGCGGCGGCTTCTCCCGGCCGCGGCCCTTCGCCGCGAGCAGGGCGCGCACCGCCGCCTCGTCGAAGGCGTCGGCCCCGACGCCGTACACGGTGTCGGTGGGGATCACGACCAGGTCGCCACGCCGGACCGCCAGACTGGCCGCCTCGACCGCCTCCTCGCGAGCCTGGTCGGTGGAGGTCGGGAATCGCATGGTGCTCATCGTGCCAGCCGCGCCGTCACGTAGCGCGGACGCCCGGCCAGGTCCTCGGTGGTCGCGCACCTGCGACCAGCGCCCGGTGGCGGTGAAGACCGCCGGCGCGCTCTCGCCCTGGGCGTCGGCGTGCTCGGCGCCCACCACCCCGCCCGGACGGAGCAGCCGGGCCGCGCGCCGCTCCAGCACCCGGAAGGCGTCCAGTCCGTCGTCGCCCGAGAAGAGGGCGAGGTGGGGGTCGTGGTCGCGCGCCTCGGGGGCCACCGACTCCCACGCCTCCAGCGGGATGTACGGCGGGTTGCAGACCACCACGTCGACCTCGCCGAGCAGGTCGTCGAAGGCCTCGGCCATGTCGCCCTGGCGCAGGTCGACCCCGGTCCCGGCGAGGTTGCGCGCGGCCCACCGCGACGGCGGCCGGGTCCAGCTCGACGGCGTGCACGCGGGCGGACGGCACCTCGTGCGCCACCGCCCGGGCGATCGCCCCGGACCCGGTGCACAGGTCGACCACGACCGGACCGCGGCCGTGCTCCGCCTCGACGGCGCGCGCCTGGTCGACGGCCCACCCGGCCGAGCAGCTCGGTCTCGGGCCGCGGCACGAAGACGCCCGGGCCCGACCTCGAGCTCGACGTAGCGGAACGCCGCCGTGCCGAGCAGGTGCTGCAGCGGCTCCCGGGCCTCGCGCCGCGCGACCAGCTCCTCGAAGCGCGACCACCTGGTCCGCGCTCACCTCCTCGGCCAGCGCGAGCTGCCCCAGGGAGACGCCGAGCACCGGGGCCAGCAGCTCGTCGACGTCGCGCTCGGGGCTGGCGACGCCCGCCCCGGCCAGCCGCGCCGCAGCGCTGCGACGCAGGCTGCCGAGCGGTCGCTCCCGGGAGGCGTCCGGCGCTCACTGCTCGAGCGCGTCCAGGCGCGCGGCGAGGTCGGCGTCCAAGGAGCTGGACAGGACCGGCAGGAGGTCACCGTCCAGCACCTGGTCGAGGTTGTGCGACTTGTAGCCGGTGCGGTGGTCGCTGATCCGGTTCTCGGGGAAGTTGTAGGTGCGGATCCGCTCGGAGCGGTCGACCGTGCGCACCTGGGTACGCGCGCGCCGCGCTGGCCTCGGCGTCGGCCTCCTCCTGGGCGGCGGCGAGCAGCCGGGAGCGCAGGATCCGCATCGCCTGCTCCTTGTTCTGCAGCTGGGACTTCTCGTTCTGGCAGCTGACCACGATGCCGGTCGGCACGTGCGTGATCCGCACCGCGGAGTCGGTCGTGTTGACGCTCTGACCACCGGGCCCGGAGCTGCGGAAGACGTCGATCCGCAGGTCGTTGTCGTCGACGACCACGTCGACCTGCTCGGCCTCGGGGAAGACGGTGACGCCGGCCGCGGAGGTGTGCACCCGGCCCTGCGACTCCGTGACCGGGATCCGCTGCACCCGGTGCACGCCGCCCTCGAACTTGAGCATCCCGTACGGGCGCCTCGCCCGGCTCGGGCGTGCCCTTCGCCTTGACCGCGACGGTCACCGACTTGTAGCCGCCCAGGTCCGACTCGGTCGCGTCGAGGATCTCGGTGCGCCATCCCCGCTGCTCGGCGAAGCGGGTGTACATCCGCAGCAGGTCGCCGGCGAACAGCGCCGACTCCTCGCCGCCCTCCCCCGACTTCACCTCGAGGATCGCGTCCTTGGCGTCGGCGGGGTCGCGCGGCACCAGCAGCCGGCGCAGCCGCTCCTCGGCGGCCAGCCGCCGCGTCCTCCAGCTCGTCGGCCTCGGCGGCGAAGTCGGGGTCCTGGCGTCGCCAGCTCGCGGGCCGCGACGACGTCCTCGCCGAGCCGGTTCCACTCACGCCAGGCGGTGATCACCGACGACAGCTCGGCGTAGCGCTGGTTGAGCCGCTTGGCCAGCCGCTGGTCCGCGTGCGTCTCCGGCGCGCCGAGCTGCTCCTCCAGCCGCGCGTGCTCCTCGACGAGGCCTTCGACTGCCTCGAACACTGTTGCTCCTCACCTGGTGCCGACGACGAAATGACGAACGCCGGCCACCCACCTCACGGTGGGGACCGGCGTCCGGGAGCAGCTACTTCTTGGCAGCCTTGGCGTAGCGGGCCTCGAACCGGGCCACGCGGCCACCGGTGTCGAGGATCTTCTGCTTGCCGGTGTAGAACGGGTGGCACTGCGAGCACACGTCGGCGTGGAGCTTGCCGGACGTGGCAGTGCTGCGGGTGGTGAACGTCGCGCCACAGGTGCAGGTGACCTGGGTCTCGACGTACGCCGGGTGGATGTCCTTCTTCATGTCCGTGTCCTCTCGAGGTCGCCGGGTCGTGTCGCCTGGTGCGGGCACGTGAACCGGAACCGACGTGCAAGTGTGCCACCTTCGCCAACGTCAGCGGAAATCAGGGCATTCCCCGCGCCGGAAGCATCGGTGGGCGTGGGTCAGCGGGTGCGGGTGAGCAGCGCCTGCACCCGCGAGGCGAGCTCGCGGGGGCTGAACGGCTTGGTGATGTAGTCGTCCGCGCCGGAGTCGAAGCCGGTCTCGACGTCGGACTCCTGGGCCCGCGCGGTCAGCAGGATGACCGGGAGGTCGGAGAGCGCCGGGTCGCTGCGGATCACCCGGACAGCGTCCAGCCCGGACATGCCCGGCATCATCACGTCCAGGACGGCGAGGTCGGGCCGCTGCCGCTGCACCTCGTCCACCGCGGAGGCCCCGTCGGCCACGGCGACCACGTCGTGCCCCAGGGTGGAGAGCTTGAACTCCACCAGCTCGCGGATGTCGACGTCGTCGTCAGCGACAAGAATGCGTGCCATGTGTCTTCTCGGTCCTCCTGCAGGGATGTCCGACCCAGCCTAGGCGCTCGGCGCCGTCGGCGGGCCGAAACGACGACGTCCAGACCCGCCTCGCGACGACTCCGAGGGCTACGACTTCTGCACCTGGGTGAGGAGGTCGATGTTGTTCTGCGGAGGCACCGAGTCGCTCGGTCAGCACTGCCAGGGCCTCCGCCTGCTCGAGGTCCGCGAGCTGGTGGCGCAGCTTCCACACGATCGACAGCTCCTGCTCCCCCATCAGCCGGTCCTCGTGCCGGGTGCCGGAGCGGACCGGGTCGATGGAGGGAAGGAGCCCCTTGCGGGCCGGCGCACGGTGCAGGTGCAGCTCCATGTTCTCGGTGCCGGCGAGCTCCTCGAGGAGCACCTCGTCGGTGCGGGAGCCGGTCTCGACGAGCGCGGTCGCGAGGATGGTCAGCGAGCCGCCGTCCTCGACGTTGCGCGCCGCCCCGAAGAAGTGCTTCGGCGGGAAGAGCGCACTGGCGTCGACCCCGCCCTCCAGGACCCGGCCGTTGGCGGGCGCCGCGAGGTTGTAGGCCCGGCCCAGCCCGGTCAGCGAGTCCAGCAGGACGACCACGTCGTGGCCCAGCTCGACCAGGCGCTGCGCGCGCTCGATGGCCAGCTCCGCCAGCATCGTGTGGTCGGTCGCCGGACGGTCGAAGGTGGAGGCGATCACCTCGCCCTTGACGGAGCGCTGGTAGTCGGTGACCTCCTCGGGGCGCTCGTCGACCAGCACCACCATCAGGTGGCACTCGGGGTTGTTGGCGCTGATCGAGCGGGCCAGGGACTGCACCACCGTGGTCTTGCCGGCGTGCGGCGGGGAGAGGATCAGCCCGCGCTGCCCCTTGCCGATCGGCGCGAGCAGGTCGATCGCCCGGCCCAGCAGGTCGTCCGGGCCGGTCTCCAGGCGGAGCCGGTCCTCGGGGTGCACGGGGACGAAGGCACCGAACTCCGGACGGTCGCGCGAGGCATCCGGGTCGGTGCCGTTGACGGTGTCGATCCGCACCATCGGGTTGAACTTCTCCCGGCGCTCCCCCTCGCGCGGCTGCCGCACCTGACCGACGATCGCGTCGCCGCGGCGCAGGCCGTACTTGCGCACCATCGACAGCGACAGGTAGACGTCGTCGGCGCCGGGCAGGTAGCCGCTGGTGCGGACGAACGCGTAGTTCTCCAGGACGTCGAGGATGCCCGCGGCGGGCACCAGGACGTCGTCCTCGAGAATCGTGGTGTCCGGCTCGCTGCCGCGGCCGGGGCGACCCGTGACGGTGCGCTCGCGTCCGCGGCGGCGACGGTTGCGGCGGCTGCCGAGCTCGTCGTCCCCGAGGGTCGCGGTCGTCGCGGTCATGCTGGTCGTGCTCGAGACGGGACCGCTTCTCCTGGGGCTCCTGGCGGGTACGCCCGCGCCTTGTCGCCCTGCTTGTCGCGGTCGCCCTGCTTGTCCCGGTCGCCACCCTGCTTCTGGCCGGCCTGCTTGTCCCGGTCGGCCTGCTTGTCGCGACCACCCTGCTTCTCGCGGTCGGGCTTCTGGTCGCCCTGCCTGCGGCTCACCCGCCTTCTCCCGGTCCCGGCGCTGGGCGGCGCCCTCCTCGGAGCGGTCCGGCACCTCCTGCTGCTCACGGCGCCGGGTCCGCTCACGGCGCGTGGGTCCCTCGCGCCGGTCCGTCTCGGTCGGCGTCTGCTCCGCCGAGGCGGGGCGGTCGGCACCCTGCCGGGGCGGCTCCTGGGCCTCGCCGCCCGTGCTCGGCGCCTGCTCGGAGGCGCGGTCCACCGGGGCCTCCTGGCTCGCCCGGGTGCGGCTCCTCGCCGCGCGGGGCTGGGCCGGCGCGGTCGTCGCACCACTGCCCCGCTCGTCCGTCACGGGAGGGGTGGCCTGCGCGGCCGGGGTGCTCTGCTTGCCGCGCACCCGACTGGAGCCCACGGATCGCCTCGACGAGCTGCGCCTTCCGCATGCCTCCGGCGCCGGCGATCCCCAGGGCGCCGGCCATCGCCTTCAGGTCGGCCAGGAGCATCCCGTTCAGGCTCCCCGCGCGCTTCTTCGGCGCGTCCTGCGACGGGGTCTCGGCCGGGAGGGTCGAGTCGGTGGTTTCGCTCACGTGAGGTCCTACCCAGTGTCAGTGCCGCACGGCCCGTGCCGTGGGCGTCTCGTGGGCCCCTCGCCCGCCCCGCGGAAAGCCGCGCGGTGCTGGACGTGGAGAGGGTGCACCCGGGATGTTGAGTCCACGGTCGGTGCGTACGCCGAGTGGCGCGCGCTCACGCTACCACTCCTTCAGCTGCCGAGGACGCGAGCGCCGCGCTGGTCGACCTCGAGGTGCCAGGCGCGCCAGCCGGCCGGGCACCGGGCGAGCAGCTCCGGCACCGAGGCGGCGTCGGTCAGGGCGAGCACGGTGGGCCCTGCTCCGGAGACCACCGCGGGGATCCCGGTCGCGCGCAGAGCGCGGACCAGGGCCAGGGACTCCGGCATCGCGGGCTCGCGCTGGTCCTGGTGCAGCCGGTCCTCGGTGGCCGGCAGCAGGCTCTCGGGACGTCCCGCGAGCGCCGCCACCAGGAGGGCGGCACGGCCCGCGTTCCGCGCGGCGTCGGCGTGGCTCACCACGGCGGGCAGCAGCCCCCTGGCGGCCTCGGTGGAGACCGGCGCCGACGGCACGTACGCCACGGTGGTGATCCGCGGGTCCACCGGCGCGCGCACCGCGAACCACCGGTCCTGCTCGGCGCCCGCGATGGTGAAGCCGCCGAACAGGGCGGGCGCCACGTTGTCGGGATGTCCCTCCAGGTCCGCGGCCAGCGTCGAGGAGTGCGTCGTCGTCGAGCAGCAGCGCACCGCCGGCCACCAGCGCCCGGGCCAGCACCAGTCCCCCGACGATCGCGGCCGAGGACGAGCCGAGGCCGCGGGCGTGCGGGATCTCGTTGCGGCACGACAGCGAGAGGCCCGGGCGGGTCGGCGCGCATCGCGTCGAAGGCGATCCGCATCGCCCGGACCACCAGGTGGCTCTCGTCGCGCGGGACGCCGTCGCTGCCCTCGCCGTGGACCTCCACGCGTGAGACCGCCCTCGGTGACCTCCCCGACCAGGTCGTCGCGCAGCGACAGCGCCAGCCCGAGGGTGTCGAACCCGGGACCGAGGTTGGCCGAGGTCGCGGGGACGGTCACCGCGACCGGCCCCGGCACGAAGGTGGCCACCCTCAGACCAGTCCTGCTGCCGAGGCGGCGGCGAGGACGTCGGCGTCCACCACCGTGTCCACCACCGGGACCCAGCCCCTCCAGGGCGGTGTCGGTGTCCTTGAGGCCGTGCCCGGTCACGGTGATCACGACGGTCTTGCCGCGGTAGGACTCACCCTGCTCCAGCTCCTGCAGCATCCCGGCCACGCCGACCGCGGAGGCGGGCTCCACGAAGACGCCGTCGCGGCGTGCGAGCTCGCGCTGCGCGGAGAGGATCTGCTCGTCGGTCAGCGAGGCGAACCGGCCGCCGGACTCCTGCGCCGCGGCCACGGCCAGCTTCCAGGAGGCGGGGTTGCCGATCCGGATCGCGGTGGCCAGGGTCTCCGGGTGCGGGAAGGGCTCGCCCGTCACCAGCGGCGCCGCCCCTTCGGCCTGGAAGGCGCGCATGACCGGCTTGCGGGTGCTGACCCCGCGCTCGGCGTACTGGCGGTAGCCCAGCCAGTACGCGGAGATGTTGCCGGCGTTGCCGACCGGCAGCAGGTGCACGTCCGGCGCGTCGCCGAGCCGGTCGACGATCTCGAACGACGCGGTCTTCTGGCCCTCGAGCCGCACCGGGTTGACCGAGTTGACCAGGGCCACCGGGTACTCCTCGGCCAGCCCGCGGGAGAGCCGCAGGCAGTCGTCGAAGTTGCCGCGGACCATGATCACCTGCGCCCCGTGCATGATCGCCTGCGCCATCTTGCCGCGCGAGATCTTGCCCTCCGGCACCAGCACCAGCGGCTTGAGGCCGGCCTTGGCGGCGTAGGCGGCCATCGAGGCCGACGTGTTGCCGGTGGAGGCGCAGACCACGGCCTCGGCGCCCTCGTGCTTGGCGACCGAGATGGCGGTGGTCATGCCGCGGTCCTTGAAGGAGCCGGTGGGGTTGTCGCCCTCGACCTTGAGCCAGACCTGTCCCCCGGTGAGGCCGGAGAGCCACTGGGAGTCCACCAGGGGGGTGCCGCCCTCCCCCAGGGTGACGGCCGGCGTCCCGGCCGGGATGTCGAGCAGCTCGCGGTACTCCTCGATCACGCCTCGCCACTGGTGGGCACTCACTCCGCGTCTCCTTCCACCCGCATCACCGAGGTGACGTCGCGGACGATCTCCATCTGCCTGAGCCGGTCGACGGTCGCCGCCAGCTGTGCGTCGGTGGCCTGGTGCGAGACGACCACGAGCTGCGCGTCGGCGCCGCGGCCCTCCTGGCGCACCGTCTGGATCGAGACGTCGTGCGCGGCGAACGCCTGGGCCACCTCGGCCAGCACGCCCGCGCGGTCGTCGACGTCGATCGCCACGTGGTAGCGGGTCGTGGTCTCGCCCATCGGCCGCACCTCGCGCTCGGCGTACGCCGACTCCCCCGCGCCCGTGGTGCCGGTGAGCCGGTTGCGGGCCACCGTGACCAGGTCGCCGAGGACCGCCGAGGCGGTGGGAGCCCCGCCCGCGCCCGGGCCGTAGAACATCAGCTGGCCGGCGGCCTGCGACTCCACGAAGACGGCGTTGTAGGCCTCGCGCACGCTGGCCAGCGGGTGGCTGCGCGGGATCATCGCCGGGTGCACCCGCACCGAGACCTCGCTCGTCGGAGAGCTCGGCGATCGCCAGCAGCTTGACCACGGCGCCCATGTCGCGGGCCGAGGCGACGTCCGCCGCGGTGACCTCGGAGATGCCCTCGCGGTACACGTCGGAGGCGGTCACCCGGGTGTGGAAGGCGAGGCTGGCCAGGATCGCGGCCTTGGCCGCGGCGTCGAACCCCTCGACGTCGGCCGTCGGGTCGGCCTCGGCGTACCCCAGCTCCTGGGCCTCCTCCAGCGCCTCGGAGAACCCGGCGCCGGAGGTGTCCATCTTGTCCAGGATGAAGTTGGTGGTGCCGTTGACGATGCCCAGCACCCGGGTCACCCGGTCACCGGCCAGCGACTCGCGCAGCGGCCGCAGGATCGGGATCGCGCCGGCCACGGCCGCCTCGTAGTAGAGGTCGCGCGAGGCCTTGCCCGCCGCCTCGAAGAGCGTGGGACCGTCCTCGGCGAGCAGCGCCTTGTTGGCGCTCACCACCGAGGCGCCGTGCTCGAGGGCCCGCAGGATCAGCGAGCGGGCGGGCTCGATGCCGCCGATCACCTCGACCACCACGTCGACGTCCTCGCGCGCCACCAGCGACTCCGCGTCGGTGGTGAGCAGCCCCTCGGGCACCTCCACCTCACGCGGGGCGTCCAGGCGCCGGACGGCGACGCCGACCAGCCTGACCGGCGCACCCACCCGGGCCTCGAGGTCGTCGGCCTGCTCGGTCAGCAGTCGGACCACCTGGGAGCCCACCGAGCCGCAGCCCAGGAGCGCCACGTTCAGCGGCTTGTCGCTCATTCGTCACCCACGTCGGTTGCCAACAGGTCGTCCTCAGTCTCACGTCGTACGACGACGCGGGACGCGCCGTCTCGGACCGCGACCACCGGGGGCCGCAGCGCATGGTTGTAGTTGGAGGCCAGGGAGCGGCAGTAGGCGCCCGTGGCGGGCGACCGCCACCAGGTCGCCGGGAGCCACGTCGGCGGGCAGGAACTCGTCCTTGACCACGATGTCGCCGGCCTCGCAGTGCTTGCCGACCACCCGGGACAGACGGCCTGGAGCGGTCGACTCGCGGCTGGCCAGCGTGCAGGAGTAGTCGGCGTCGTAGAGCGCGGTGCGGATGTTGTCGCTCATCCCGCCGTCGACGCTCACGTAGGTCCGGCGGGCGCCACCGTCGAGGGTGACCTCCTTGACCGTGCCCACGGTGTAGACGGTGCACATGGACGGGCCCACGATCGCGCGGCCCGGCTCGATGGAGAGCCGGGGGGCCTCGACCCCGAGGGCGCGGCACTCGTGGTCGACGATCGCCCGCATCTCCGCGGCCAGCCGGCTCGGCTCGGCCGGGTCGTCCTGGGTGGTGTAGGCGATGCCGAAGCCGCCGCCGAGGTCCATCTCCGGCATCGTCACGCCGAGCTCGCGGGCCACGGTCGCGTGCAGCGCGAGCACCCGGCGGGCGGCGACCTCGAACCCGGAGGAGTCGAAGATCTGGCTACCGATGTGCGAGTGCAGGCCCAGCAGCTCCAGGCCCGGGGCGGCGAGCACGCGGCGTACCGCCTCCAGGGCGTCGCCGGAGGTGATCGAGAAGCCGAACTTCTGGTCCTCGTGCGCGGTGGCGATGTACTCGTGGGTGTGCGCCTCGACGCCGGCGGTGACCCGGACCATCAGGCGCACCGGGTCGCCGTCGTGGTCGGCGGCCAGCCGGACAAGCCGCTCGAGCTCGTCGAAGGAGTCGACGATGATCCGGCCCACGCCGAGCTCGATGGCCCGGGCCAGCTCGGCCGTCGACTTGTTGTTGCCGTGGTATCCCACCCGGGCCATGTCGAAGCCGGCCCGCTCGGCGACCAGCAGCTCGCCGGCGCTGCACACGTCCAGGCACAGCCCCTCCTCGGCGACCCACCGGGCCACGGCGGTGCTGAGGAACGCCTTGCCGGCGTAGAAGACGTCGAAGTCGTCGAACGCGTCGCGGAACGCCCGGGCACGTGCCCGGAAGTCCGCCTCGTCCAGGACGTACGCCGGGCTGCCGTGCTCGGCGACCAGGTCGGTCAGCCGGACTCCCCCGACCTCCAGGACGCCGTCGACCTTGCGCGCCGAGCCGGACCACAGGAGCGGCACCAGGGCGTTGGGGTCAGCGGGCTCGCGCAACCACGAGGGACCCCGCAGGGCACCGGCGGCGTGCGCCCACCCGGCCTGGTGGGTGGTGCTCACATCCGCTCCGGAGCGGACACCCCGAGCAGTCCCAGACCGTTGGCGAGCACCGTGCGGGTGGCGGCCACCAGCACCAGGCGCGCCTGGTTGACCGGACCGGCCGGCTCGTCGCCCTGGGGCAGCATCCGGCACTCGCGGGTGTCGTACCACTTGTTGAAGACCGAGGTGGTGTCCTCGAGGTAGCGCGCGACCCGGTGCGGCTCACGGAGCTCGGCAGCGCTGGCCACCACGCGCGGGAACTCGGCCAGGGCCCGCAGCAGCCGGCCCTCGTACTCGTGGCTGAGCAGCGAGGGATCGAACCCCTCGGTCGGGTCCTCGGGCAGGCTCATCCCGAGCTCGCCGGCGTTCTCCATCATCCGGCAGGTCCGTGCGTGGCCGTACTGCACGTAGTAGACCGGGTTGTCCGCCGAGGCCCGGGTGATCTCCGCGACGTCGAGGGTCAGCGGGCTGTCGGCCGGGTAGCGGGCCAGGGAGTAGCGCAGCGCGTCGACGCCGATCTCCTCGGCCAGCTCGGTGAGCGTGACGATCGTGCCCGCCCGCTTGGAGAGGCGCATCTCCTCGCCGTCGCGCAGGATCTTCACCATCTGCCCGATCATCACGTCGAGCGTCAGGTCGGGGTCGTCGCCCACGCAGGCGGCCATCGCCCGGAGCCGGCCCACGTAGCCGTGGTGGTCGGCGCCGAGCAGGTAGATGCAGTGGTCGAAGCCGCGGGCCCGCTTGTTCAGGTAGTAGGCGGTGTCGGAGGCGAAGTAGGTCAGCTCGCCGTCGGACTTGATCAGCACCCGGTCCTTGTCGTCGCCGAAGTCCGTGGTGCGCATCCACAGCGCGCCGCCGTCCTCGAAGACGTGGCCCAGGCCCTTGAGCCGCGCCAGGGTCTCGGGCACCTCGCCGCCGTCGTGCAGGCTGCGCTCGGAGAACCAGACGTCGAAGTGGGTGTTGAACAGGGCCACCTGGTCCTGCTGCTCCTTGAGCTGGAGCTCGTAGCCCTTCTCCCGCACCGCCGCGAGCCGTTCGTCGGCGGGCAGCTCGAAGATCCCGGGCTGGGCCTCGCCGACCTTGCGGGCCAGGTCCTGGATGTAGGCGCCGGCGTACCCGTCCTGCGGCGTGGGCTCGCCGAGCGCCGCGGCGATGATCGAGGCCGCGAAGTGGTTCATCTGCACGCCGCGGTCGTTGATGTAGAACTCGCGCGTCACCTCGGCGCCGGCCGCGGCCAGCACCCGGCCGATCGCGTCCCCGAGCACCGCCCAGCGGGTGTGTCCCAGGTGCAGCGGACCGGTCGGGTTGGCCGAGATGAACTCGACGTTGATCTTCTGCCCGGCGAGGGTGTCGGTGGTGCCGTAGCGCTCGCCGCCGGCGACCACCTGGGCCGCGATGATGCCCTGGGCAGCGGCACCGACGGTGATGTTGAGGAAGCCGGGGCCGGCGACCTCGACCGCGTCGATCCCGTCGACCTGCCGCAGCCGCTCGGCCAGCAGCTCGCCGAACGCCCGCGGGTTCGTGCCCGCCTTCTTGGCCAGCTGGAGCGCGACGTTGGTGGCGTAGTCGCCGTGACCCTGCTGACGTGGTCGCTCCACCGTGACCGTCCCGGGAACGTCGTCGGGCAGGGTCACCGCCCCCTCGGCCACCAGGGCCTTGAGCGCGTCGACGATGATGGTGGAGAGTTGGTCAGGGGTCACCTGACTAGGGTATCTGCGGGGCCCGGTTTCCACTCCGGCAGGTTCGACAGGTAGTCTCCCCACTCGCAACGTAGTGATGCGCTGCCTCCGTAGCTCAGGGGATAGAGCACTGGTTTCCGGTACCAGGTGCCGCAGGTTCGAATCCTGCCGGAGGCACGATCAGGCCAGAGGCCCCGACCATCGGTCGGGGCCTCTGCCGTTGTCCGGGCGGGTCTCAGCAGCGCGCGAGGGTGGCATCCCGCCCCGCCTGCCTCCCCCAGCGCCGGGCCGCCGCCACGTCCGGGAAGACCACGCTCGCGGCGCCGGCCGTGCCGAGCCGGCCCGGGACCACGCAGGTGGTGATCTTCCGGCCGTCGACCTGAGCCACCGCCTGGGCGATCCGGAAGAGCTCCACCGGACCCGCGTCGGTCGCGGTGTGCTGCAGCACCGTCATCACCCCGCGCTCCAGGAACCCGGGCCGGTCCTTGGAGGCGACGATCTTGGCGTGGATGCCGCGCAGGGTCCGCTGCTGGTTGGCCGAGCGACCGAAGTCGCCGTCCACCAGCCCCTTGCGGATCCGGCTGAAGGCCATCGCGTCGTAGCCGCCCAGTCGGATCCGGCCGCGGGCGAAGCCCTCCTTCTTCAGGTTCGGGTCGGCGAAGCGGCGCGGGTTGACCACGGTGATGCCGCCGATGTCGTCGACCATGTCCTCGAAGAACGGGAACCGGGTGACCATCACGTAGTCGGCCTCCACCCCGGTGAGGTTGCGCATGGCCGCGGCCATCAGCTGCGGGCCGCCGTAGACGAGGCCGGCGTTGATCCGGTTCCGGCCGTAGCCGGGCAGGTCGACCCAGGCGTCCCGGGGGACGCCGATGGCGGTGGCCGCCCCCGTCCTGGAGTTGATCCCGACCAGCTGGATCGCGTCGGCCCGGGTCCGGGTCATCACCTGTCCCGGCCGGGCGTCCGAGCCCAGGGCCAGGATCCAGACCACGTCGGGGCTCAGGTCCACCCCCTGGGCCCGCTTCACCTTCACCAGGGCCACCTCCGTGGGCGCGACCGTGGAGTCGGGCACCACCAGGCCCACCACCGCCAGGACGCCGGCCAGCAGCGCGAGCCGCAGGGCACGGACCCACCGCCGCGCGCTCATCGCCGGCCCCGGGTCAGGTCGTAGCCGAAGACCTTCCACTCCTGGCGCCCGCCCGCGCGCACCGGGGTGAGGAAGAGCCGGCCGCGCACCGACACCTTCGTCTCCACCTCGCCGGAGGTGTGCAGGTCCAGGGTGATCCGGGCGGTCACCCCGGCCGCCCGGCCGCCGGGTGCCAGGACGACGTACCGGACGGCACGCCTGGTGACCTCGACCCCGTCGATCCGCTCGGAGAGACCGGCCAGGCTGGTCAGCCCGCGCTCCTGCCGGGCCGACCGGGCCGCGCCTGGGGTGAAGCCCGCCCACGCCCCGGTCACCTCCCGGGGGAAGGTGCCGGCGACGAACCCCTCGTCCAGCCACTGGTCGACCACCGGGGTGACCCGACGCAGCAGCCGCTCGCGACCCTTCCGGGGCAGCCGCCCGACCACCTGGCCGAGCAGGTGCTTGCTGGGGACGACCTCCTCCTGCGCCTCGGTGGCGGTGTCGCCGGTCGGCGAGGGCGACGGGTCGGCCGCGGGCTCGTCGTCGCCCGAGCAGGCGCCCAGGACCAGGGCGAGCGGGAGGACGAGGGCGACCGCGCGCAGGCCCGCGCGCGACCGGGTGCGAGCCCGGGTGCGGCGGGGGGCGCGAGTGAGAACGGGACGTGGCACGGGACGGTGTCCTTCAGGTCTGGCAGGTCTGGCAGGTCGGCACGGCGGGGTCTGCGGCGGCTCCGTCATGAGCATCACTGGGGACACCCTGCCCCAATGACCACCCTTGCCACTGCATTTGTGAGGGCGGGGGTCTAGCCTTGTCGGGACTCATCCCGTTACCGCGCGCTTACCCGGAAGAGGCGAACCAAGCCGTGCCGCAGTCCCCACGCTCTGACCAGTCCTCCAACTCCTCCGCGGACGCCGATTTCGGCGCCAACGAGTGGCTGGTCCAAGAGATGTACGAGCAGTACCAGAAGGACCCGGCCAGTGTCGGCCCTGCCTGGTCCGACTACTTCAAGGATCACGCGGCGGTGAGCGGCCAGTCCTCGGCGGCGCAGACCCCCGCGGCCAAGCCGGCGGCACAGCAGGCGGTGAAGCAGGAGTCCGCCCCGGCCAAGCAGGCCGCCCCCGCCGCGCAGTCCGCGCCGGCCAAGCCCGCACCCACCGGCAACGGGTCCGCCGCCCCGACCCCGAAGGCGACGCCCCGGCCCGCCGCGGCGGCCGCCGAGCCGGCCACGGGCAAGGACAAGCCGGTCGCCAAGGACGCGCGTCCGGCCCGCGCCGGCCCAGGCCAGCGACGAGCCGACCTACACGGTGCTGCGCGGCGCCCCGGCGCCGGACCGCCCAGAACATGGACGCCTCCCTGACCGTGCCGACCGCGACCTCGGTCCGCTCGGTGCCGGTCAAGCTCCTGTGGGACAACCGCACCGTCATCAACAACCACCTGGCCCGGGCGCGCGGCGGCAAGGTCTCCTTCACCCACCTCATCGGCTACGCCATGGTGCAGGCGGTCAAGGCGATGCCGGAGATGAACGTCGGCTTCGACGTGGTCGACGGCAAGCCGAACCTCATCACCCCGGCGCACGTCAACCTCGGCCTGGCCATCGACGTCCCCAAGAAGGACGGCAGCCGCCAGCTCCTGGTGCCCTCGATCAAGGCCGCCGAGTCGATGGACTTCGCGGGCTTCTGGACCGCCTACGAGGAGATCGTCCGCAAGGCTCGCGACGGCAAGCTCGGCGTCGCCGACTTCCAGGGCACCACGATCTCGCTGACCAACCCCGGCGGCATCGGCACCAGCCACTCCGTCCCGCGGCTGATGAAGGGCCAGGGCGCGATCATCGGCGTCGGCGCGATGGAGTACCCGCCGGAGTGGCAGGGCGCCTCGGCCGAGGCGATCGCGCGCAACGCGATCAGCAAGGTGATGACCCTGACCTCGACCTACGACCACCGGGTGATCCAGGGCGCGCAGTCGGGTGAGTTCCTCAAGCGCCTGCACTCCCTGCTGCTGGGCGGCGACGGGCTTCTACGACGAGATCTTCCGCTCGCTGCGCATCCCGTACGAGCCGATCCGCTGGTCCTCCGACATCGCCACCTCGCACGACGAGGACATCAGCAAGCAGGCCCGGATCCTCGAGCTGATCCACGCCTACCGGGTGCGCGGCCACATGATGGCCGACACCGACCCGCTGGAGTACCGCCAGCGCTCGCACCCCGACCTCGAGATCGAGTCGCACGGGCTGACCCTGTGGGACCTCGACCGCGAGTTCGCCACCGGCTCGTTCGGTGGCGAGGGCCGCCGGTTCATGAAGCTGCGCGACATCCTCGGCATCCTGCGCGACTCCTACTGCCGCACCATCGGCATCGAGTACATGCACATCATGGATCCCGAGCAGCGCCGGTGGATCCAGCAGCGCGTGGAGCAGCCGCACACCAAGACCCCGCGCGAGGAGCAGCTGCGCATCCTGCTCAAGCTCAACCAGGCCGAGGCGTTCGAGACCTTCCTGCAGACCAAGTTCGTCGGGCAGAAGCGCTTCTCCCTCGAGGGCGGCGAGACCACCATCCCGCTGATCGACGAGATCTGCGAGGCGGCCGCCGAGGCCGTCGCTGGACGAGGTCACCATCGGCATGGCCCACCGCGGCCGGCTCAACGTGCTGGCCAACATCGTCGGCAAGAGCTACTCCCAGATCTTCCGCGAGTTCGAGGGCAACATCGACCCGCGGACGGTCCAGGGCTCCGGCGACGTCAAGTACCACCTCGGCGCCGAGGGCGAGTTCGTCTCCGGCGCGCGGCGACACCATCAAGGTCTCCGTGGCGGCCAACCCCTCGCACCTCGAGGCCGTCGACCCGGTCCTGGAGGGCATCGCCCGGGCCAAGCAGGACGTGCTGGACCGCGGCGCCGAGTACCCGGTGCTGCCCCTGCTGGTGCACGGCGACGCCGCGTTCGCCGGCCAGGGCGTGGTCGCCGAGACGCTCAACCTCTCGCAGCTGCGCGGCTACCGCACCGGCGGCACCGTGCACGTCGTGGTCAACAACCAGGTCGGGTTCACCACCTCGCCCGGCGCCTCGCGCTCGTCGCTCTACGCCACGGACGTCGCCCGGATGGTGCAGGCCCCGATCTTCCACGTGAACGGCGACGACCCCGAGGCGTGCATCCGGGTGGCCCGGCTCGCCTTCGAGTACCGCCAGGCGTTCCACAAGGACGTCGTCATCGACCTCGTCTGCTACCGCCGGCGCGGGCACAACGAGGGCGACGACCCGTCGTACACCCAGCCGCTGATGTACGACCTGATCGAGCAGAAGCGCTCGGTGCGCAAGCTCTACACCGAGTCGCTGATCGGCCGGGGCGACATCACCCTGGAGGAGGCCGAGCAGGTCCTGCGCGACTACCAGCAGCAGCTGGAGCGGGTCTTCACCGAGGTGCGCGAGGCGACGCGCCACCCCCTCGGAGTGGACGACCGTCCCCGACTACCCGGAGAAGTCGGCCGGGGCTCGGACCACGGCGATCTCCCCGGACGTGCTCAAGCGGATCTCGGACGCCTACATCACCCCGCCGGACGGCTTCACCGTCCACCCGAAGGTGATGCCGCAGCTCCAGCGCCGCGCGGCCGCGATCACCGACGGCCCGATCGACTGGGGCACCGGCGAGATCCTCGCCTTCGGCTCGCTGCTGATGGACGGCCGTCCGGTCCGCCTCGCCGGCCAGGACTCGCGTCGCGGCACCTTCGTGCAGCGGTTCGCCACGATCATCGACCGCAAGAACGCCGACGAGTGGACCCCGCTGACCAACCTCAGCGAGGACCAGGCGAAGTTCTACGTCTACGACTCGCTGCTCTCCGAGTACGCCGCGCTCGGCTTCGAGTACGGCTACTCCGTGGCGCGTCCCGACGCGCTGGTGCTGTGGGAGGCCCAGTTCGGCGACTTCGTCAACGGCGCCCAGACCGTGATCGACGAGTTCATCAGCGCCGGCGAGACCAAGTGGCGCCAGCAGTCCGGCGTCGTGCTGCTGCTGCCGCACGGCTACGAGGGCCAGGGCCCGGACCACTCCTCGGCCCGGATCGAGCGCTTCCTCACCATGTGCGCCGAGGACGCGATGGTGGTGGCCCAGCCCTCCACCCCCGCCTCGCACTTCCACCTGCTGCGCACCCACTCGCTGGGTGAGGAGCACCGTCCGCTGATCGTCTTCACCCCGAAGTCGATGCTCAAGCGCAAGGAGGCGGCCTCCCAGCCGAGCGACTTCACCGAGGGCACCTTCCGGCCGTTCATCGGGGACGACGAGGCCGACCCGGCCGCAGTCGAGACCCTGCTGCTCTGCTCGGGCCGGGTGACCTGGGACCTGGTCGTGGAGCGCGCGCAAGCGCGAGGACGGGGCGAAGTTCGCGATCGGCCGGGTCGAGCAGCTCTACCCGCGCCCGGTCGAGGAGATCAAGGCGGAGATCGCCAAGTACCCCAACCTCAAGAAGGTGCGCTGGGTCCAGGACGAGCCCCGCAACATGGGCCCGTGGCCGCACTACGCGCTCAACGTGTGGCCGGAGCTGGACGTCGACGGTGGAGCCGGTCACCCGGGAGGCCTCCGCCTCGCCGTCGGTGGGCACGCTCAAGCGGCACACCGAGGAGCAGAAGAACCTGATCGGTCACGCGTTCGCGCCGGCCACCGACCAGGTCGCGTCCGACTACTGAGCCGCGATGTACTTCACCGACCGCGGGATCGAGGAGCTGGAGCGGCGCCGGGGTGACGAGGAGGTCACCCTGGCGTGGGTCGCGGACCGCCTGCAGCAGTTCGTCGACGTGCATCCGGAGTTCGAGACCGCGGTCGAGCGGTTCGCCACCTGGCTGGCACGCGAGGACGACCCCGACGACGACTGAGGGGAGTCGACCGCCGATGGCCTTTCCGTCACCCCCGTGGCAGCTGTACGGCGACCTGTGGGGCTCGCTCTTCCGGGCGCAGCCCCCGGGGGGCCCACGGGCTGTACGCCGTCGCCCTCGTGTCGTACCGGCCCGGCGGCACCCTGAGCTACTCCGAGCTCGTGGTGGCCCGCCGGGCCGACGACCGCGGCGCCCCGGCGTCGGGCTGGGGCCTGGCCCTGACGGTCCGTGACCTCCTCGTCGACTCCGCGGAGTCGCGCGAGGGCGGTCGTGGCCCTGTGGGGGCTGCCCAAGGAGCTGGGCACCTTCACCCGCTCCCCCGGTGGTCTCGGCCCGGTCCACCGGACCGCCTGGCGCGTCGAGGAGAAGCGGGGCCCGGTGCTGGCTGCGGAGTTCCTGGACACCTCGGCGCTGGCGCCCCGCGTGCCGCTGCGGGGCAGCACCCGGCAACCGACCGGGACGTCCCGGGTCCGGGTGGCGACCATCCGCGGCTCGGCGCGGACGAGCCCCTGCCTGGCCAGCTGGTCGTTCGAGCCGGACGGACGCCTGAGGTGGCTGGCAGGCCGTTCCCCGATGGTCTCCTTCCGGCTGCGCGACTTCTCGGTCGCCTTCGCCTGACCCCCGCTGCACGGGCAGGCGCCACCGGGTGCCGGTGGAGGGGCGCCCGGTCCCGGCCTAGATGACGCCCATCGCCAGCATCGCGTCCGCCACCTGGCAGAACCCGGAGATGTTGGCGCCGGCGACGTAGTCCCCGGGCACGCCGTACTCTTCGGCGGTGGTCAGGCAGCGCTCGTGGATGCCGGCCATGATGTCGGCGAGCCGCTCCTCGGTGTACTCGAAGGACCAGCGGTCCCGGGAGGCGTTCTGCTGCATCTCCAGGGCGCTGGTCGCCACGCCGCCGGCGTTGGCCGCCTTGCCGGGGGCGAAGAGCACGCCGGCCGAGCGGAGCAGGTCGACCGCACCGGGCGTGGTGGGCATGTTGGCGCCCTCCCCGACCACCTGCACGCCGTTGCCGACCAGGGCGCGGGCGCCGTCGACGTCGAGCTCGTTCTGCGTCGCGCACGGCAGGGCGATGTCGCAGGGGACGTCCCAGATGGACCCGTCCTCGATGTAGCGCGCCGTGCGAGCCGCGCTCCTCGGCGTACTCCTTGATCCGGCCGCGGCGCGACCTCCTTGACCTCGCGCAGCAGCTCGAGGTCGATGCCGCTCTCGTCCACCACGTAGCCGCCGGAGTCGAGACACGGCGACCACGGTGCCGCCGAGCTGGTGGACCTTCTGGACCGCGTAGATGGCCACGTTGCCGGAGCCGGAGACGACGACCCGCTTGCCGTCGAACGCCGAGCCCCGCGCGCGCAGCATCTCGTCGACGAAGAAGACCGTGCCGTAGCCGGTGGCCTCGGTCCGGGCCAGCGACCCGCCCCAGGTGACGCCCTTGCCGGTGAGCACGCCGGACTCGTAGCGGTTGGTGATCCGCTTGTACTGGCCGAACAGGTAGCCGATCTCGCGCCCGCCGACGCCGATGTCACCGGCGGGGACGTCGGTGTACTCCCCCAGGTGCCGGTAGAGCTCGGTCATGAACGACTGGCAGAACCGCATGATCTCCCGGTCGGAGCGGCCCTTGGGGTCGAAGTCGGAGCCGCCCTTGCCGCCGCCGATCGGCATGCCGGTCAGGGCGTTCTTGAAGATCTGCTCGAAGCCGAGGAACTTCACGATGCCCAGGTAGACGCTCGGGTGGAAGCGCAGCCCACCCTTGTACGGGCCGAGGGCGGAGTTGAACTCCACCCGGAAGCCGCGGTTGATCTGGACGACGCCCTGGTCGTCGACCCACGGCACCCGGAAGATGATCTGACGCTCGGGCTCGCAGATCCGCTCGATGATCGAGGCCTCCACGTACTCCGGGCGTCTGCGCACCACCGGGGTCAGGCTCTCCAGCACCTCGTGCACCGCCTGGTGGAACTCCATCTCCCCCGGGTTGCGGTGCAGGACCTCGGCGTAGACCGGCTGGAGGGAGGGGTGCAGGGAGATCATGGGGAGGGTCCTTGGTTCGTGGGAGGGGAGTGGGAAGGGGATGGTGGGGCGGACGGCTAGGCCGTCGTGGGTGAGGGCGCGGTCCGCACGGTCGAGGTCCGTGACGGTCGCGTCGGCGGGCAGGTCGAGCACGTGGCAGAGGGACGCCGCCACCGACTCGGGTCGCAGGAAGGCGGAGGCGTCGTAGGGGCGGCCCTCCTGGTCGTGCACGAGCTCCTGCATGGGGGTGGCGGTCCGGCTGGGGTAGACGGTGCTCACCCGCACACCGTGCTCGGCCTCCTCGGCACGCAGGGCCTCCGCGAACGAGCCCGAGGCCGGCCTTGGCAGCGGCGTACGCCGACCAGCGGGGGTTGCCCGAGCGCACCGCGGTGGAGCTGACCAGCACCACGGTGCCCCGGGTCGCGCGCAGCGCGGGCAGCAGGGCCCGGGTGAGCATGCGCCGGGGCGGTGAGGTTGACCTGCAGCTGGTCTGCCCAGGAGCGGTCGTCGAGCTCGGAGACCCGCGCGAGCTCGACCACCCCGGCGCAGTGCACCACGGAGTCCAGACGGGCCGAGCGCGGCCAGCTCCGGACCGGCGGCAGCCACCGCGGCCGGGTCGGCGAGGTCGACGACGTGGCAGACGGAGCCCGGGAGCCCGGCGGCGAGCTCCGCGGCCCGCTCCGGGCTGCGGGCCAGCAGCACCAGGCGGTCACCGCGCGCATGCAGCCGCTGCGCCAGGGCACGCCCGATCCCCGAGCCGCCCCCGGTGATCAGGTGGGTGCGGCACGGTCATCGAGTCAGGACGACCTTGCCGAACAGGTCACCGCGCGCCATCGCCTCGAAGCGCGTCGCGGGCCTTCTCCATCGGCACGGTGCGGTCGACCAGCGGCCTGGTCCCGGTGGCGTCGAGCAGCGAGACGAGCGAGGCGAGCTCTGCCCGGGTGCCCATCGTCGAGCCGATCACCTGGAGCTGCAGGAAGAAGATCCGGGTCAGCTCGGCGTCGTCGAGCTGCGGGCCGCTGGTGGCCCCGCTGATGACGAGCTTGCCGCCGGGGCGCAGCGCGCGGATCGAGTGCGACCAGGTCGCCCGGCCGACCGTCTCCATCACCGCGTCCACCTTGACCGGGCAGCCGGGCACCGGACTCGAAGACCTCGTGCGCGCCGATCTCCAGCGCCCGAGCGCGCTTGGCCTCGTCGCGCGAGGTGGCCAGCACCCGCAGGCCCGCGGCCCGGGCCAGGGTGATCAGGGCGGTGGCGACGCCGCCGCCGGCACCCTGGACCAGCACGGAGTCGCCGGCCTTGAGGTCGCCGCGGGTGAAGAGCATCCGGTAGGCGGTGAGCCAGGCGGTGGGCAGGCAGGCCGCCTCCTCGAAGGAGAGCGACGGCGGGCTTGGGCACCACGTTGCGCCGCGGCACCGCCACCTTGCTCGGCGAAGGTGCCCTGGTAGCGCTCGGAGAGCAGCGAGCGACGCGGGTCCAGCGTCTCGTCGCCGGTCCACTCGGGGTCGCTGATCACGGCGTGCACGACGACCTCGTTGCCGTCCTCGTCGATGCCCGCGGCGTCGCAGCCGAGGATCATCGGCAGCGCCTCCTGGCGCAGCCCCACGCCCTGCAGCGACCACAGGTCGTGGTGGTTGAGCGAGGCGGCGCGCACGGTGACCGTCGTCCAGCCCTCCGGCACCTCGGGGTCGGGGCGCTCCCCCACCACCAGACCGGCGAGCGGGTCCGCGGCGTCGCGGGGGGCGAAGGACTCGGCGTAGACGGCGAACATGGTTCGAGGTTACCGCCGGGGGCGCGGTCGGCAGCCCGCGGGATCAACGCCCGGTCAGCGCCGGGCGACCCCGTCGCGTCGCGCGGCCTCGGAGACCGCGGCGCAGACCGCCGGGCCGACCCGGGGGTCGAACGGCGAGGGGATGATCAGGTCCGGCGCGAGGTCGTCGCCGACCAGGGCGGCGAGCGCCTCGGCCGCGGCGAGCTTCATGCCCTCGGTGATGGCCGTGGCGTGGACGTCGAACGCGCCGCGGAAGATGCCCGGGAAGGCCAGCACGTTGTTGATCTGGTTGGGGAAGTCGGACCGGCCGGTGGCGACCACCGTGGCGTGCCGGTGCGCCACCTCGGGGTGGACCTCCGGGTGCGGGTTGGCCAGGCCGAAGATGATCGCGTCGTCGGCCATCGTGGCCACGACCTCCTCGGGCACCGTGCCGCCGGAGACGCCGATGTAGACGTCGGCCCCCTGCATGGCCTCGGCCAGCGTGCCCGTGCGGCCGAAGCGGTCGGCGGTGTCGCGGGCCAGCGCGGCCTTGACCGGCGTCAGGTCGGCGCGCTCGGAGTTGAGCACGCCCTGCCGGTCGACGACGGCGAGGTCCTCCGATCCCGGCCTCGAGCAGGATGCGGGCCACCGCGACGCCCGGCCGCACCGGCGCCGGAGATGACCACCCGGGTCCCCTCGGAGGACGCGCCCGGTCAGCTCGCAGCGCGTTCTTCAGCGCGGCCAGGGCGACCACCGCGGTGCCGTGCTGGTCGTCGTGGAAGACGGGGATGTCGAGCAGCTCCTTGAGCCGGTCCTCGATCTCGAAGCAGCGCGGGGCGGAGATGTCCTCCAGGTTGATCCCGCCGAAGCTGCGGGGCCAGCCGGGCGACGGTCTCGATGATCTCGTCGACGTCGGTGGTCGCCAGGCAGATCGGGACCGCGTCGACCCCGCCGAACTGCTTGAACAGCACGGCCTTGCCCTCCATCACCGGCATCGCCGCGGCGGGGCCGATGTCGCCCAGGCCGAGGACGGCGGTGCCGTCGGTGACGACCGCGACGGTGTTGGGGACCCAGGTGTAGTGCTGCGTCATCGCGGGGTCCTCGGCGATCGCCTCGCACACCCGGGCCACGCCGGGGGTGTAGGCCAGGGAGAGCGCCTCCGGGCCGTCGAGCTCGACGGTCGAGACGGTCTCGAGCTTGCCGCCTACGTGGAGGTCGAACACCGGATCGCCGAGGAACGGGTGGGCAGGATCGGGCGTGGCAACCATGGTGATGATTCTTTCACGCCACCCTCCGGCACCCGTGCAGGTGTCCACCCGGTCGGCCGGACCGGACCTGCTCAGCGGCTGCGACGCCAGCGCGGCCGAGGCCACAGCCGGGCCAGCACCACCCCGTGCACCGACTCGTCGCCGACCGGCCCCCGGTGCCGGGAGTCCACGCCGGCCGCGGGGTTCTCGCTGAGCAGCCACCAGCCGGGGCGACCGTCACGCAGCTGGCGGCGGGAGTCGGCGCGCTTCACCGCGAGCGTGCCGTCCGGCAGCGTGGCCACCACCAGGTCGCCGGGGCGCACGCGCGCTCCGTACCTGACCAGGACCCGGTCTCCCGGCGCGAGCACCGGGAGCATCGAGACCCCGCTGACCCGGGCCAACCCGATCGCATGACCGCGCCGAGACCGGGTACCGCCCTCCTGAGCCCTGCTGTCCACGCGGAGTAGTGTCGCAGTCCGACATCCGCCGTTGCACGACCGTTGCACGACCGAGAGGAACGTTTGATGTTCTCCCGCTTCATCGCCCCCACCGTCGAGGTCTCCGCCCACTGCGACCTCCCCTGCGGCGTCTACGACCCCGCACAGGCCCGCATCGAGGCCGAGTCCATCAAGGCGATCATCGCCAAGGTCGCGGACAACGCCGACCCCGACTTCCGCACCCGCGCCATCCTGATCAAGGAGCAGCGCAGCGAGCTGGTCAAGCACCACCTGTGGGTGCTGTGGACCGACTACTTCAAGCCCCCGCACTTCGAGAAGTACCCGCAGCTGCACACCCTGATCAACGAGGCGACCAAGCTGGCCGGCGCCTCCGGCACCAAGGGCGAGCTGGACGCCGCCAAGGCGGACGAGCTGCTGGCCAAGATCGACGAGATCGCCGACATCTTCTGGGAGACGAAGAAGGCCTGACCACCGCGTCCACCCCAGGGGGCGGGTCCCACGTCTGTGGCCCGCCCCACTAGGGTTACGCCTCGTTCGACAGAGCAAGGACGGTTGACACCACGATGAGCGGCATCAGCGATGAGTGAGATCACCATGGCACGCAAGGCCGAGGTCGAGCTCAGGATCCCGGCCGACGGCGCCTACGCCTCCGTCGTGCGCACCACGACCGCCGGACTCGCCGCACGGCTGGACTTCACCCTCGACGACATCGAGGACCTGCGGATCGCCATCGGCGAGGCCAGCGCCATGATGCTGCCGGAGGCGGACCCGGGGTCCGACCTCACCTGCCGCTTCTTCCTCGAGCCGCACTCGATGACGATCGAGATCTCGGTGCAGTGCTCGAACCCGCCGGAGGTCGACCCCGACTCCTTCGCCTGGCAGGTGCTCAGCTCCCTGGCCGGCGACATCGCGGTCTCGACCGAGGACGACCGGTTCACCGTCCGGGTGAGCGTGGCCTCGAGCGTGAGCGAGGCCGACACCTGAGATGGTCTTGGAGATGGGGGACTCCAGTGAAGCGACACTCTCTGCGCTCGACCTGACCCGGCGTCGGAGCGCTGAGCTCTTCGACGCGCTGCGCGGCGCGGAGGCGCAGTCGCCGACCGCCGCCTGGGCGCGGGACGAACTGGTGCACCTCCATCTCCCCCTGGTCGAGCACTGTGCCCGACGGTTCCGCAACCGCGGGGAGCCGTTCGAGGACCTCGTCCAGGTGGGCACCATCGGGCTGATCAAGGCCGTGGACCGCTTCGACTCCGACCGCGGTGTCGAGTTCTCCACCTACGCGACCCCCACCATCATCGGCGAGGTCAAGCGGCACTTCCGCGACAAGGGTTGGGCGATCCGGGTCCCGCGGCGGCTCCAGGAGCTGCGCATGCAGATCGCCACCACCACCGGCGAGCTGGTGCAGACCCTGGGCCGCTCCCCCACGCCCCGTGAGCTCGCCGAGTCGATCGGCTGCACGGTCGAGGAGATCGTCGAGGGGATCGAGTCGGCCAACGCCTACGCGACCCTCTCCCTGGACGCCGGCGACAGGGACGACGAGGGACCCTCGATCCTGGACGCCCTGGGCGTCGACGACGACAACCTGGAGAACGTGGAGATCCGGGAGTCGATCAAGCCGCTGCTGGAGAGCCTCGGCGAGCGGGAGAAGAAGATCCTGCTGCTGCGGTTCTTCAAGAACATGACCCAGTCGCAGATCGCTGCGGAGATCGGCGTCTCGCAGATGCACGTCTCCCGCCTGCTCACCCGGACCCTCGACCAGCTGCGCAGCTCGCTGGAGACCGACTGAGCCGGGCTCAGACCTGCTGGTGCTCCTCCTCCAGGGCCCGCAGGCTGGACGGGACGAAGATCCCGACGAGCACCAGCACCGCCACGACCGCCAGCGCGACCGACAGCCCCGGCGTCCCGCCGAACCAGCTCCACGCCACCCCCAGCTGGATCAGCTGGGCCAGCACGACGGGGCTCCGCCCCCAGGTCTCGCGCTGCCAGACGCCGTAGGCGCACCAGAGCAGCCCGACGCCGTACCCGACGAAGAAGGCGGTGGTGGTCAGGCCCATGGCCAGGCGTCCCAGGTCGAGCGAGAACAGCTCGACCGCCGCCAGACCCAGCATCACCACGCCCTCCAGCCCGGTCAGGACCAGGGCCATGACCAGCGGGACGGGGAGGGACGGGGCGGCCGACGACGAGCTCTTCACGGCCTCGATCCTAGTCCGGCCCTCCAGCCGCGGATCCTAGTCCGGGCCTTCGAGCAAGAGGGAACGGCTGTGATGGATGTGACTACTCCGGGGGTTGTGCGGAGGGCCATCTCTTGCGAGGCTTGGTGTCGCGCTCGTCACGGCGTCTCTTGCCGCGCCGCAGTTCGAGTCCCCCTTTACCTGTGCGACCAGATGTCTCGGACCGGTCGCCCTCCCCCGACCCCAGGAATGAGGAACCCTCAGCCATGGATTGGCGCCACCGCTCTGCCTGCCTCGACGAGGACCCGGAGCTGTTCTTCCCGATCGGCAACACCGGTCCGGCCATCCTCCAGATCGAGGAGGCCAAGCAGGTGTGCCGCCGTTGCGAGGTGCGCGAGCTCTGCCTCGCGTGGGCGCTGGAGGCCGGTCAGGACCACGGAGTCTGGGGGGACTCAGTGAGGACGAGCGCCGGGCCCTGAAGCGACGCAACGCGCGCACCCGGGTCCGCACCGCCTGACCGTTCCTCACCGGCGACCCGGCTGAGCACCGCCCTCGACAGGGAGCTTCTCGGCCGGGACGTCGACCACGACCCGCGTCCCGCCGGTGTGGGCGGCGCGCACCACCGCGAGCTGTCCGCCCAGCTCCGACTCGACCAGGGTGCGCACGATGGAGAGCCCCAGGTTGGTGGAGACGTCGAGGTCGAAGTCCGGGGGCAGGCCACGCCCGTCGTCGGTCACCACGACGTGCAGCCGACCCAGGGCCGTCCGGGCCTCCACCCGGATGGTGCCCTCAGCGGTGCCCTCCTCCGGGTAGCCGTGCTCGACCGCGTTCTGCAGCACCTCGGTCAGCACCATCGCCAGCGGGGTGGCGACCTCGGAGTCGAGGCTGCCGAAGGAACCGCGGCGCAGCACCCGCACCCGGTCGCCCGCCACACTCACGTCGGTGACCATCCGGCCCAGCCGGTCGGCGATCTCGTCGAAGTCGACCCGCTCCTCGACCGCCTGGCTCAGGGTCTCGTGGACGATCGCGATCGAGCCGACGCGGCGTACCGCCTCCTCCAGCGCGAGCTTGGCCGCGGGCTCGTCGATGCGGCGTGCCTGGAGGCGTAGCAGCGCCGCCACCGTCTGCAGGTTGTTCTTGACCCGGTGGTGGATCTCGCGGATCGTCGCGTCCTTCGTCACCAGCTCACGCTCGCGACGCCGCAGGTCGGTGACGTCGCGCAGCAGCACCAGCGCGCCGATCCGCTCGCCCCGGGGCATCAGCGGCATCGCCCGCACCACCAGGGAGACCTGGTCGGTGCCCAGCTCGGTGTCGCGGTGGGCGCGACCGCCCAGCACCGCACTCAGGGTCTCCTCGTCGGGTCGGCGGCGAGGCGGCACCAGGTCCCGGGTGAGGTCGGCCAGCACCACGCCGGCGAGGTCGCCGGCGAGGCCGAGCCGGCGGTAGACGGAGAGCGCGTTGGGGCTCGCGTAGGTGACCCGTCCTGCCGCGTCCACCCGGAGGAAGCCGTCGCCGACCCGCGGGGTGTCCGCGTGGTCGCTGCGCTGCCCCGGCGGTGGGAAGTACCCCTGGGCGATCATCTGGGTCAGGTCCGAGGCGGTCTCCAGGTAGGCCAGCTCGAGCCGGCTCGGCGTGCGCACCCCCAGCAGGTTGGTGTTGCGTGCGATCACGGCGATCACCCGGCCGTCCCGCCGCACCGGGATCGTCTCCACCCGCACCGGCACGTCGTCGCGCCACTCGGGATCTCCCTCCCGGACCAGCCGCCCCTGCTCGAGCGCCATGTCGAGCATCCGACGCCGGCCCGCCGGCACGAACGTCCCGACGACGTCGTCGACCAGGGCGGTCGGCCCGGTCGTCGGACGCATCTGCCCGGCCGCCCAGAACCCGCGTCCCTCCCGGTCCGGCAACCACATCACCAGGTCGGCGAAGGAGAGGTCGGCGATGATCTGCCAGTCGGCCATCAGCAACGCGAGCCAGGCGACGTCGTCGTCGTCGAGGTCGGTGTGGGCGCGCACCAGTTCGGTCAGCGAAGGCACCGGTCCACCCTAGGCCCCCGCCGCCACGCGCCCGCCACGCACACTGGGATCCGGACGGCTGGCAGGATGGCCCCATGGCAGCGGGGTACTGGCGCGACGTGATGTCCGGGGGGCTCCCGGTGCCCACGGACCGGCCGCTCGACGAGCTCACCGCCGAGCTGACCAGCATGCTCGGGTCCCCCGACCCCGCGCTGCGAGACGGTCTGGCCTACCCCGCGCTGTCCACCTGGATCGCCCGCGGTGTCTACGACGACCTGCTGGCCGGGCTCGGCGACGGCATGGCCACCGGGCTGGAGGTCGGGCTGGGTGGCCGGGGCGACGACTCGGTCTTCCGCCGCGCCTGGTCGGTGCGGGTGCTGGGCGACGTGCTGGCCCGCGACAACGAGATGCGCCTGCTCACCGCCGACCAGGTCGTCCGCTGGGGCGACCGGGTGGCGACCTGGCTGGTCCGCGAGCAGGACCTGCGCGGCTGGGTGCCGGACAAGGGATGGGCGCGCGCCCTGGCGCACGGGGCCGACGCCCTGGCCGCCCTCTCCGCCTCGCCGCACCTCGGGGCCCCGGAGCAGACCGTGCTGCTCGACGTCGTGGCCGACCGGCTGGTGCTGACCCAGGACCAGCTGCTGGGTGACGGCTCGCCCGACCGGCTCGCGCGGGCCACCTTGGCGGTGCTGCGCCGCGAGCTCGTCCCGCTCAAGGTGCTGGAGCCGTGGGTCGCCCGGATCGCCGCCCACGCCTCGCCGTACGGAGCGTTCGGCGGCCACGGGGCCGACCCGGTCGTCCGGACGGCGGCGCCGCAGGCCTTCCTCCGCGCGCTCCACCTCCAGCTGCTGCTCGCCCCCGAGCCGCCCTCGGTCCGCTCGGACCTGCTCCTGGTGGTCATGGAGGCGCTGCGCGAGACGAACGCCGACCACCTGCTCTGAGGCTCCCCCAGCCGTCGTGCCGCGAGGCGGTCCCGAGGCTGCACCGAGGGCTTCTGCGGCCGAGATCCCTCGTCGCGCCCTACGAGTGAGTAACCTGCGTCACATGACCAACGAAGAGATCTCCGGCCACGCGGGCGAGCTGGCCGTCGCGGCTGCCCGGGCCCACGGTGTCGAGACCATGTTCACGCTCTCGGGTGCCCACGTCTTCCCGATGTACGACGGCGCCGTCAAGGCCGATCCCCCGATGCGCCTGCTCGACGTGCGGCACGAGCAGACCGCGGCGTTCGCGGCCGAGGCGACCGGCAAGCTGACCCGGACCCCGGGCCTGGCCGTGCTCACCGCCGGTCCGGGGGTCACCAACGGCATCAGCGCGATCGCGCAGGCCCAGTTCGCCGGGTCGCCGATGGTGGTGGTCGGTGGCCGCGCCCCCGCCAACCGGTGGGGCACCGGCAGCCTGCAGGAGCTGGACCACCCGCCGCTGATCGCCCCGGTCTCCAAGCTGGCCCGCACGCTGCACACCGCGGGGGACGTCCTCGGCGGGATCGACGAGGCGTTCCAGGTGGCCGGCAGCTCGCACCGCGGCCCGGTCTTCGTCGACGTGCCGATGGACGAGTTCTTCAGCTCCGCCTCCGGCCCGGCCCCGACCGGCGGCCGGCCCGCCCCGGTGGAGCCGGACGGCGACGCCGTGGGCCGGATCGCCGGGCTGATGGCGCACGCGTCGCGGCCGGTCCTGGTGCTCGGCACCGACGTGTGGGCCGACGGGGCCGAGGAGGCCGCGCTCCGCCTGGTGGAGACCACGGGGGTGCCGACGCTGACCAACGGCATGGGCCGCGGGATCGTCCCCGGCGGGCACCCGCTGCTGGTCACCAAGGCCCGGGGCCAGGCGCTCGGGCAGGCCGACCTGGTCGTCGTGGTCGGCACCCCGCTGGACTTCCGGCTCGGCTACGGCGCCTTCGGCGGCAAGGACGGCGCCCCCGAGGCGCAGGTCGTGCACGTGGCCGACTCCCCCGGGCAGCTCTCCGGGCACGCGAAGCTGGCCGACTCCGTCAGCGGCGACCTCACCCTGGTGCTCGACGGCCTGGTGGCCGCGCTCGAGCGCGCGCCCCGCCGCCCCGACTGGTCGGCCTGGGTCGCGGACCTGCAGGCGACCGTGGCCAGCGCGACCGAGCGCGACCGAGCCCTGCTGGGAGCCGAGGCGGACCCGATCCACCCCGCGCGGATCTACGGCGAGCTGCTCCCCCGGCTGGCCGACGACTCCGTGGTGATCGGGGACGGCGGCGACTTCGTCAGCTTCGCCGGCAAGTTCGTCGAGCCCAAGCGGCCCGGCGGCTGGCTCGACCCCGGCCCCTACGGCTGCCTGGGCGCCGGACTGGGCTCCGCGATCGCGGCGCGCCTGGCCCGCCCCTCGGCGCAGGTCACGCTGCTGCTGGGCGACGGGGCAGCGGGCTTCTCGCTGATGGACGTCGACACCCTGGTCCGCCACGACCTGCCGGTCGTGATGGTGATGGGCAACAACTCCGCCTGGGGACTGGAGAAGGGCCCGATGCAGATGCTCTACGGCTACGACGTGGCCGCCGACCTCGGCCAGCGGACCGGCTACGACGAGGTGGTCAAGGCCCTGGGCGGAGCGGGCGAGACCGTGACCGACCCGCGGCAGATCGGCCCGGCCCTCGACCGCGCCTACGCCTCCGGAGTCCCCTACCTGGTCAACGTGATCACCGACGTGGACGCGGCGTACCCCCGCAACACGTTCGGCATCTGAGCCGCCCGCCCGCCCCTCGTACCCAGACCTCAGGAGAGACCCGTGCCCGAGTCCGACCGCCAGCCCCACACCCAGCCCGAGACGCCCGGGAGCGCGACGCTCCGCTTCACGGTGGCCGAGACTGACACGGCGCTGGCGGTCGGCAGCGGGTCGCTGCCCGTGCTCGGCACCCCTCGGCTCCTCGCCTGGTGCGAGGCGGCCACCTGCGCTGCCCTCGAGCCGTCGCTGACGACGGGGTCCACCAGCGTCGGGACCCGGGTCGAGCTGGAGCACCTCGCCGCCAGCCCGATCGGCCAGGAGCTCGAGGTCACGGCCACCACGACGTACACCGACGGACGGCTGCACCGCTTCTCGGTGGCGGCTCGGCACGTCGCCGGAGGGCGGGCGGGAGCGGTGGTGGGTACCGGCGAGGTGACCCGGGTCGTGGTCGACGCGACACGATTCCTGGCCCGGATTTCTCCGACCGGCTGACCTTTGAGAGACTGACCCCTGGCCCTTCGCTGTTCGCAGGGTCGACCCGACCGCAGGAGGACACCATGGGCAAGACCGGCCGCAAGCGCCGCGCTCGCAAGAAGAAGGGCGCGAACCACGGCAAGCGCCCCAACGCCTGAGCGCTCTCGAGCACTGAACCCCCGCGCCGTTCCCGGCCCGGGGGTTCGCTGCTTCTCGGAGGACGCCTCGTCGGCGCGACGCCCGCAGGTGCTGCCGACGCTGCGTCCCGGGGCTCAGCCCTCGGTGATCCGGACCTGGACCTCGCGGATCTGCATCAGCACCCGCTCGCGCAGGGCCGACGGGGCCTGCTCCTGGCAGGACCGCGCGACCACGGTCTTGACCGTGCGCTGCAGGTCGAAACGGCTCAGGCAGGGGCCGCACTCGTCGAGGTGACGCTGCACCGCGGCGCAGTCCGCGTCGTCGAGCTCGTTGTCGAGGAAGTAGACGATCCGTTCGAGGTAGTCGGCGCAGTCCTCGCCGTGCTCGTGGCTCATGACTTCTTCCCCTTCTCGACCGAGGCCGCGCTCAGCAGGTCGTGCTCCGCGACGTAGTCGCTGAGCATGTCCCTCAGCTGCCGACGACCGCGGTGCAACCGGGACATCACCGTGCCGATCGGCGTCTCCATGATCTCCGCGATCTCCTTGTAGGGGAATCCCTCCACGTCGGCCAGGTAGACCGCGAGCCGGAAGTCCTCCGGGAGCCGCTGCAGGGCGTCCTTGACCTGCGGAGTCCGGCAGGTGCTCGAGCGCCTCGGTCTCGGCCGACTTCAGGCCGCTGGAGCTGTGCGACTCGGCGCGAGCGAGCTGCCAGTCCTCGACGTCCTCGGTCATCGACTGCTGCGGCTGCCGCTGCTTCTTGCGGTAGGTGTTGATGAACGTGTTGGTGAGGATCCGGTAGAGCCAGGCCTTGAGGTTGGTGCCCGGCTTGAACTGGTGGAAGGCGGCGAACGCCTTGGCGAACGTCTCCTGGACCAGGTCCTCGGCGTCCGCGGGGTTGCGGGTCATCCGCATCGCGGCCGAGTAGAGCTGGTCGAGGTACTGGAGAGCATCGCGCTCGAACCGCTCGGTGCGCTGCGCGTCGGTCTCTTCGGCAAGGGCGTCATTCATCGGGTCCCACACTAGCGGGGCACCGGATTCCTGGACTGTTGCGAGCACGTCAGGTCAACACGACCTCAGCCCGCTCCATTCCCGGAGATCTCGCGGACGATCCACTCCACCGTCGACTCGACCAGGATCCCCAGGGCCTCGTCCCGGCTGATCCGGGACCTGGCCGGCACCTTGAAGGAGTGGTCGGCGTCCGGCACCACCGCGAGGTCGACGCCCTCGGGGAACTCCTCGGGCCGGCCGAAGGGGTCCCGCTCCCCCTGCACCACCAGGGTGGGCAGACCCACCCCGAGCAGCTCCTCGACCCGGGAACGCTCCGGCTTGCCGGGCGGGTGCAGCGGGAACGCCAGGGCCAGGCAGCCCGAGGCCCCCAGCCGGCGGGCGCTCCGGGCCGCGGACCTCGCGCCCGGCCGAGCGACCGCCCACGACCAGCGGGGTACGCACCCGGAGCTGGTCGGAGGCCACTCGCAGCGCCTCGTCGAGCGTGGCCGGCGGGCCCGCGAGCCGGCGGCCCGCCCGGCGCCAGGGCTGCTCGAGCAGGACGACGGTCACCCCGACCGACGGCAGCGCCGCCGCGAGCGCCTGCAGGTCGGGCGCCTCGAGCCCGCCGCCGGCGCCGTGGCTCAGCAGCAAGGTGGCCACCGGCCGCCGGGAGCGGTGCGTGACCAGGCGCGCCTCGCCCCGCGGCGTCTCGACGACCCGCTCCACCCCGGTCATCGCGCCTCCCGGGCGGCGACCTCGTCGACCACGGCGGGGTCGAGGTCGGTCAGCGGGAGGGGCTCGACCAGCTCGGGTCCGTTGTTGCGCACGTTGCTGACCAGCGTGGAGACCGGGTAGGCCTCCAGCCGTCCCGGCGAGGCCGGCAGGAGCAGCGCGCGGAGGTCGTCGCCCGGAGGCTCCCGGGTCGAGCCAGTCCGACCACCGTTCCTGGTCCAGCATCATCGGCATCCGGTCGTGGATGTGGCCCAGGTCGTCCTCGGCCTCGGTGGTGATCACGGTGCAGGTCCAACGGAAGCGGTGCGGGTCGTCGTCCGCCCGGCCGGGGTCGCGCCAGATCTCGTAGAGCCCGGCCATGGCCAGCACCCCGTCGTCGCGGGGACGGATGAAGAACGGCTGCTTGCGCGGCTTGCCGGCGGCGGTCAGGGCCGACGTCGGGTACCACTCGTAGTAGCCGTCGGCCGGGAGCAGGCAGCGACGGGCCGCGAACGCCTTGCGGAAGGCGGGCTTCTCCTGCGACGGTCTCCACCCGGGCGTTGATCATCCGGTTGCCGATCGCCGGGTCCTTCGCCCAGGACGGGACCAGCCCCCAGGTGAGCACCCGTAGCTGGCGCTCGGGGTGCTGCTCCCCCTCGTCGCGCCGCGCGGGGCGCTCGAGCACGGCGTAGACCTCCTTGGTCGGCGCCACGTTCCAGTCCGGCGCCAGCGGCTCGGCGACCCGCGGCGTGACCACCTCGAACTCCTCGACGAGGTCCTCGGGGGCCCGGCTGGAGGCATAGCGACCGCACATGCCTCCACCCTAGGGCCGCCGAGGCGGCTCGTCGTGCAGGCGCGGGCCCGCCCACCCGGACACCGGGTGCCTGCGGGGAGCCGCCCTACTAGGGTGACCGGGTGACCTCGCTGCCGCTCCGCGACCGGGACCCCTGGCCCGCGCCCCGCGTCCGTCGCCCGGTGGACCTCACCCTGTCGCTGCCCGGGAGCAAGTCGCTGACCAACCGGGCGCTGGTGCTGGCCGCGCTCGCCGACGGGCCCAGCGTGGTGCGTCGAGCCCTGCGCTCGCGCGACACCCTGCTGATGGCCGAGGCCCTGCGCGCGCTGGGCACCGGCGTGGAGACCCGCGACGAGGACTGGCACGTGACCCCCGCCGACCCGCTGGGCGGCCGGCGGCGAGGTCGACTGCGGCCTGGCCGGCACCGTGATGCGGTTCGTGCCCCCGGTGGCCGCCCTCGCCCAGGGCGACACGGCCTTCGACGGTGACCCGCACATGCGCAACCGCCCGGTCGGCACGGTCCTGGAGGCGCTGCGCGCCCTCGGCGTCGCGGTCGACGACGAGGGCCGAGGCGCGCTCCCGTTCACCGTGCGCGGGCAGGGCTCCGTGCCCGGCGGCCGGGTCGTGCTCGACGCCTCCGCCTCCTCCCAGTTCGTCTCGGCGCTGCTGCTCGCCGGGGCCCGGTACGACCAGGGCGTGGACGTGGTGCACGACGGCAAGCCGGTGCCCTCGCTGCCGCACATCGAGATGACGGTGCAGATGCTGCGCGCGCACGGCGTCGAGGTCGACGACGGCGAGCCGGACCGCTGGCGGGTGCGCCCCGGGCCGATCCGCGCGGTGGACCACACGATCGAGCCGGACCTGTCCAACGCGGCGCCCTTCCTGGCCCTGGCCGCGGTCTCCGGCGGGCGGGTGGTGATCCGGGACTGGCCGCGCCGGACCACCCAGGCCGGGGACGCGCTGCGCGAGATCCTCACCCTGATGGGGTGCCGGGTCGAGCTCACCGACGACGGGCTGGAGGTGGTCGGCACCGACGTCCTGCACGGGGTCGACCTGGACCTGCACGACGTGGGCGAGCTCGCGCCCGGCGGTCGCGGCGCTCTGCGCGCTCGCCGACTCCCCCTCGCACCTGCGCGGGATCGCGCACATCCGCGGGCACGAGACGGACCGGATCGCCGCCCTGGCCACCGAGCTCACGGCGCTGGGAGCCGACGTGGTCGAGCGCGAGGACGGTCTCTCCCTCGCCCCGGCCCCGCTGCACGGCGGGGTCGTTCCGCACCTACGCCGACCACCGGATGGCGCACGCCGGGGTGATCCTCGGGGCCGCCGTCGACGGCGTGCAGGTCGAGGACGTGGCCACCACCAGCAAGACCTTCCCCGACTTCGCCGCCTTCTGGTCGGGCCTGTGCTGACCGCGGCCTCGAGGCTCGACCGGTCAGGAGCTGGGCACGCGATGAGCCGCCGCTACGACGAGACCGACCACGAGCACTACGAGCGTCCGCGGCGCCGTACCCGGCCCCGCACCAAGGAGCGCCCCTCCTACGACGACGCGGTCGACGCCGTGGTGGTCACCGTGGACCGCGGCCGGTTCACCCTGCTGATCGAGGACCGCACCGTGATGGCGATGAAGTCGCGGCCGCTGGGCCGCAAGGGCGTCGTGGTCGGCGACCGGGTCCGGGTGGTGGGCGACGTCAGCGGCCGCGACGGCTCGCTGGCGCGGATCGTCGAGGTCGACCCCGCGCACGACCACGCTGCGGCGTACCGCGGACGACGACGACCCGGTCGAGCGGGTGATCGTCTCCAACGCCGACCAGCTGGTGGTGGTGACCGCCCTGGCCGACCCCGAGCCCCGGCCGCGACTGATCGACCGGGCCCTGGTGGCGGCGTACGACGCCGGGCATGGCCCCGCTGCTGTGCCTGACCAAGGCCGACCTCGGCCGACCCGGAGGTCCTGCTCTCCACCTACCGGTCGCTCGGCGTGCCGTGGGTGGTCACCTCCCGCGGGGGCGACCTGACCGAGCTGCGCGACCGGCTGCGCGGCCGCACCAGCGTGCTGGTGGGCCACAGCGGCGTGGGCAAGTCGACCCTGGTCAACGCCCTCGTGCCCGACGCCCACCGCCTGGTCGGGCACGTCAACGCCGTCACCGGCCGGGGCCGGCACACCTCGACCTCGGCCTACCTGCTGCCGCTGCCGCGACGGCGAGGGCTGGATCATCGACACCCCGGGCATCCGCTCCTTCGGCCTGGCCCACGTCCGGCCCGAGCGGTTGATCGAGGCGTTCCCGGACCTGGACGAGATGACCGAGGGCTGCCCGCGCGGCTGCACCCACGGCGCCGGAGAGCCCGAGTGCGGGCTGGACGAGGCACTGGCCGGCGGCGAGGCCGAGCCCGAGCGCGTCGACTCGTTCCGCCGGCTGCTGGCGGCCCGGGAGGGCCACGGAGCCGACCCTGGCGGATCGACGGCGGCGGGGGAATAGCCTGTGCCCATGTCCCCCCACGGCAACGCCACCCCGGACTACACCGACGACCTCCGTCTGGCCCACCTGCTGGCCGACGACGCGGACTCGCTGACCGAGTCCCGGTTCAAGGCGTTGGACCTGCACGTGATGAGCAAGCCCGACCTGACCCCGGTCACCGACGCCGACCGCGCGGTCGAGGAGGGCATCCGCCGCACGCTGTCGCGCGTCCGCGTCCCGGGACGCGGTCCTCGGCGAGGAGCAGGGCTCCAGCGGGCACAGCCAGCGCCGGTGGATCGTGGACCCGATCGACGGCACCAAGAACTTCGTCCGCGGCGTCCCGGTCTGGGCCACGCTGATCGCCCTGGAGGTCGACGGCCAGGTGGTGCTGGGCGTGGTCTCGGCGCCGCAGCTGCAGCGCCGCTGGTGGGCCTCGGAGGGCAACGGCGCGTGGACCGGTCGCTCCCTGATGAAGGCCACCCGGTGCGAGGTCTCCGACGTACGCCGGCTCGAGGACGCCTCGCTGTCCTACAGCTCGCTGTCGGGCTGGGAGGACCGCGGCCGGCTCGACGACTTCCTCTCCCTGTCCCGACGCTGCTGGCGGACCCGGGCGTACGGCGACTTCTGGTCCTACATGCTGCTCGCCGAGGGTGCCGTCGACCTGGCCGCGGAGCCCGAGCTGGAGATCTACGACATGGCGGCGCTGGACATCATCGTGCGCGAGGCGGGCGGCCGGTTCACCTCGCTGGCCGGCGACGACGGCCCCTTCGGTGGCAACGCCGTGGCCTCCAACGGCCACCTGCACGAGGCCGCGCTGGCCTTCCTCGGCACCTCGCCCGACGACGAGACCGACCCCGACGCGCGCCCCTCCGGCGACGGCTCGGTGCACGAGCTGCGGCGCCGCCCGCCGTCCTGAGCCTGTTCAGCCACCTCGGCGGCCACTAGCGTGGAGCCACGTACCCACCGCCGCGTCCCAGACGACCCGGCTGCCACGGAGGTCACCATGCGCATCAGCGACGTACTCAACGGCAAGTCGATCAAGGAAGTCATCACCGTCCCGCCCGACGCACCGGTACGCGACCTGGTGGACCTGCTGACCGAGCACAACGTCGGCGCCCTCGTGGTCAGCCACGACGGCCAGGCGCTGGACGGCATCGTCAGCGAGCGGGACGTGGTGCGGCGGCTCGCCTCCGACCCCGACCTGCTCGACGCACAGCGTGCGGACGATCATGACCACCGACGTGCACACCTGCGAGACCACCCAGTCGCTGGAGGACCTGATGCTGCTGATGACCCAGCGGCGGATCCGCCACGTGCCCGTGGTCGAGGACGGAGCGACTGGTCGGCATCATCAGCATCGGGGACGTGGTGAAGAATCGGATCCAGGAGCTGGAGTTCGAGAGAGACCAGCTCGACAGCTACGTCCACCAGAGCTGAGCGCCCCGCTCGGCCCGCACCGCCGGCTCCGGGCCGGCAGACAGGCAGGCACGCCCATGCAGAAGCCCGAGGTCGACCCGCACATGGGAGACGCCCCCACCGACCTGGAGGTCACCGACCTGGTCGAGGGCGACGGCGCCGAGGCCGGCGCCGGCAACACCGTCTCGGTCCACTACGTCGGGGTCGCCCACTCGACCGGCGAGGAGTTCGACGCCTCCTACAACCGCGGCGCCCCGCTGCAGTTCCGCCTGGGCATCGGCCAGGTCATCGCCGGGTGGGACCAGGGTGTCCAGGGCATGAAGGTCGGCGGCCGCCGCCGGCTCGTCATCCCGCCGCACCTGGGCTACGGCGACCGCGGAGCCCCCGGCGCCATCGCCCCCGGCGAGACGCTGATCTTCGTCGTGGACCTGCTCGAGGTCCGCTGACCCGCACGCCTCACCAGGGCAGGTCGTCCGCCACGTCCCCCGTGGCCACGCGGGCGGCCTGTCCTGCGGCGTCCTCGCCGCGCTCCCGGCTCGGTGCTCTCCCCCGCCTCGCCCTCCTCCGCGTCGCGCTGCGGCAGCAGGAGGACGACGTCGCCGACGACCAGCTGACGACCCCGCCGGGTCTCCGGCTCCCCGTTGACCCGGACCAGGCCCGCCGCGAGCAGCGTCTTGGCCTCGGACCCGTGCTCCACCAGGTTGGCGAGCTTGAGGAACTGACCGAGCCTGATCGACTCGTCACGGATCGGGACGTCCACCGGTTGTGCGCTCATCTGCCCATCGTCGCTCATGAGTGCCCCAGCAGCACGCTCGCGGTGTGGATCAGCACCCCGACCAGGCCGCCGACCAGGGTGCCGTTGATCCGGATGAACTGCAGGTCGCGCCCGACGTGCAGCTCGATCCGCCGCGCGGCCTCCTTGCCGTCCCAGCGCTCGACCGTGTGCGTGATCACCGCGGTGATCTCCGCGCCGTACCGCTCGACGGTGAAGACCGCCAGGTCGGCGGCGCCGCGGTCCAGCCGCTCCCGCAGCCCGGCGTCCTCCCGCAGCCGCAGCGCGAACGCCTCGAGCTCGCGCAGCGCCCGTGCCCGCACCTCGCCCTGGGGGTCGCGCAGCGAGCCCAGGAACGCGCGGCGCAGGGAGTTCCACAACGACACCGCGGTCGCGCTGACCTGCGGGTGGTCCAGCAGCCGCTCCTTGAGCGACTCCGCCCGCTGCTGCGTCGCCGGGTCGGACTGCAGGTCCTGGGCGAGCTGGGTGAGCATCGAGTCGAGCGCCACCCGTGCCTGGTGCTCCGGGTCGTCGCGGATGTCCTCCAGCCAGCGCACCACCTCCACGTGCACCCGGGAGGTGACCGCCTCGTTGAGCCGGACCGGGGTCCACCAGGGGGCGCGCTGGGAGAGCACCTCGGTGAACGTCTCGGGGTTGCGCACCAGCCAGCGGTGCAGCTCCTCGATCCCCAGGTCCACCAGCCCGTGGTGGGTGCCGTCGTGCACCACCTCGGCCAGCAGGGTGCCGGCCAGCGGCGCGATCGGCTCGTCGCGGAACCGGGGCACCAACGCCTCGGTGACCAGGTCGGCCACGTGCTCGTCGCGCACCTTCGACAGACCGATGGCGATCACCTCGGCAGCCTCGTCGACCACCCGCCGCGCGTGCGCCGGCTCCGCGAGCCAGGCGCCCACCCGGGCGGAGACGGCCGCGTTGGCCACCCGGTCGCGGATGATGTCCTCCTGGAGGAAGTTCTCCCCCACGAACTCCTCCAGGCTCTTGCCCAGCTCGTCCTTGCGCCTGGGGATCAGGGCCGTGTGCGGCACCGGCAGCCCCAGCGGGTGCTTGAACAGCGCGGTCACGGCGAACCAGTCGGCGATCGCGCCCACCATCGACGCCTCCGCCCCGGCGTTGACGAAGCCCCAGAACCCGTCCTGCCCGAGCGTGGCCACGTAGACCACGGCGGCGAAGACCAGCAGCGAGACGGCGAGCGTCGCGCATCCGGCGCAGGCCGCGGCGGCGTGCCGCGTCCGCCTCCGGGGCGGCCGTGACGATCGGCAGGGGGCGGGGACTCGGCACGGTGTCGTTCATCGGACCCATCTTCCACGGTGCGTGCCAGAATGCCGCCCATGGCTCGCACCGTCGTCACCTTCGGCACGTTCGACGTGTTCCACCTCGGCCACCTCCGGGTCCTCGAACGTGCTGCCGCGCTGGGCGACCGGCTGGTCGTGGGTGTCTCGGCCGACGCCCTCAACGAGCGCAAGAAGGGCCGGGTCCCGGTCTTCAGCCAGGCCGAGCGCCTGGCCATCGTCGTCGGCGCTCAAGGTCGTCGACGAGGTCTTCGTCGAGGAGAGCCTGGAGCAGAAGCGCGACTACCTGCTCGAGCACGGCGCCGACGTGCTGGTGATGGGCGACGACTGGGCCGGCCGGTTCGACGACCTGTCCGACATCTGCGAGGTCGTCTACCTCCCCCGGACCCCGGCCATCTCCACCACCGCGATCATCGAGCACATCGCCGACCTGTGAGGTCGGGTCCCCGGCCGGCACGTAGCCTGGCTTAGTCCTCCACCACGATCGAGAGCACCCCTTGCGCCGACCCGCCGCCGCGTTCCTCGCTGCCCTGCCGCTCCTGCTGACCGGGTTCGTGACCGCTCCCGCGCAGGGCGCCCTCCCGGGCGAGGCGGTGGACGTGGTGGACGTGGTGGACGGGACAGCCGACGGGGAGGGCGACCGCAGCAGGGGACGGCCCTCCGCCGGAGCTCGCCGAGGCCCAGGAGCTGCTGCTCGCCGACGCCGGGGAGAACACCCCGGACGGCAACGCCCCCAGGCCCCGGACGTACGGGAGGACGCCGCCGACGTCACGATGGTGCTGCGCGACCTGTTCCTGGCCCGGCCGGGGATGGATCGCGAGGACCGCCGGCTCGCGACCCGCCTGCTCGCCCGACCCACGGTGCCCGGCACCGACACCTGGGCCTCGTACGACCCGGAGCAGCCCACCGCCCAGCGCTGCAACGCCCGGATCTGCGTCACCTACGTGACCGGGGGCAACGACCGGGCCACGCCTGCCTGGGCCGACCAGACGCTGGCCGCCGTCGACGAGGCCTGGACCGGTCAGGTGGACCAGATGGGCTACCCCGCGCCCGCCTCGGACGGCACCGCCGGCGGCGACGCCCGGTTCGACGTCTACCTGGCCAACATCTCCGACCAGGGGCTGTACGGCTACTGCGTGCCGGACGGCCGGGTGCCCGGGCAGCCGGGCAAGTCCTCCTCGTACTGCGTGCTCGACAACGACATGGTCGGCTTCTCCGACACCCCGTCGGCGAGCCTGCACGTCACCGCGGTGCACGAGTTCTTCCACGCCGTGCAGTTCAACGTCGACGTCCGCGAGGACCGCTGGTGGATGGAGGCGACCGCCACCTGGATGGAGGAGGTGCTCGCCGACTCGGTCAACGACAACCGGCAGTTCCTCAGCGCCGGGCAGCTGGGCCGCCCCGGGCGTCTCGCTCGACAGCTACTCCGCAGACCAGGCCATGTACGGCAACTGGATCTTCGTCCAGCGACTCGCCCAGTCGCTCGGGCAGGACTCGATCAGGCAGATCTGGACCCGCCTGGACTCCGCGGGTCGCGACGAGTACTCGGTCCAGGGGATCCGTCGCTACCTGGCCAGCCGGAACCGGAGCTGGGGGAAGTTCTACGCCCGGTTCGTGGAGTCCAACCTCTCGCCCGCGGCGGTACTACGACGAGGGCCGCGCCTATCGCAAGGCCCCGCTGGGCCGCAAGCTGCGGATCCAGCCGGATCGTCCCACCCGGAAGGTCTCGGTCCGGGTCCCCCACCTGGCCGCGCACACCGTCCAGCTCCGCGCCGGTCAAGGACTCTCAACCCCCGCGCCCGGCTCCACCTCCGGGTCGAGGCGGCCAAGGGGCGCGCCGCCGACCCGGTCGCCCGGGTGCTGGTGCACAAGACGGACGGCGGCCTGAGGCGCTTCGACGTCCGGCTCGACCGCTCGGGGCCGGGGCTCGCGCACGGTCGGCCTCCAGCGCGGCCGGATCCGCAAGATCGTGGTGGTGCTCGCCAACACCTCCACCCGCTACCGCGGGTGCGGTGGCCCGAGCGCCTGGGCCTGCGGCGGCAAGGCCGTCGACGACGACCAGCGGTTCACCCTGACGGCCGAGGCGCGGCCGGCCGCCGTGGTCCGTCCGGCCTGAGCCGCGCGGCGCGGGTGCGCCTCCCGACCCAGGCCCGGACGGAGGTGACCTCGGCTCAGGCCACCTGGGCGGGGAACCTCTCCCAGCACCCGGTGGTGGCCATCAGCCCGGTGAGCTCGGCCAGCGCCTGCTCGCCGCTCTCGGCCACGACCACGCCGGCCGCACCGGTGGCACCGGCCTGCTCCAGCAGGTCGTTGCCGGCGCCCCAGGCGGCGATCGCCTTGGAGTGCCGCAGGCACTCCTGGACCAGCATCACGGCCCGCGGGTCCGCCGTCGCCGTCGGTGCGCCTGCCTTCTCGTCCCGCGCGACGAGCGCGTCCGGCGCCGGCACCGGGGTGCGTGCCACCAGCAGCGCGTCGAGCTCGACCGAGCGTCCGGTGGCGAAGGTGCGCTGCACCGGAAGCCCGCCGATCATCCCGCCGTGCGGGCCGATCAGGAAGGCCACCATGCCCGCCTCGTGGATCGCGGTGCGGACCCGTGCGACCTCGTCGAGGTCGTCCGCGTCGTCGACCAGGATCCCGACGATCCGGCCGTCGGCCGGCCAGGTCTGGCCGACCTGCGACAGTGCCGGGCTCGGGTCCGCGTCCTCCAGCGGCTCGGTGGGCTCGGGCGCCGGCAGACCGAGCGCCGTGGCCACCTCCTGGCACAGCACCGGGTCGATGTTGGCCAGGCACTGCAGCTGACGCTCCTTGATCGCCTGCTCGTAGCACTTGCCGAGCTCGAAGGAGTAGGCCCGGATGATGTGCTCCTTCTCCACCGGCGTCATCGACCGCCAGAAGAGCCGCACCTGGCTGAAGTGGTCGTCGTACGAGGCCGGGTTGGCCCGGACCTTGCCCGCCTGCGCCACGGTGACCGCCGCGTCGACGAACGCCCGGGTCTCCTCGTCGGAGAGGTCGGCGCCCGCGTGGAACGGGCAGCCGCCGTCCAGCGAGTTCGGCTTGTACGGCGCGACCCCGGCGTGCACCGCGTGCTGGTGGAAGCCGTCACGCAGCATGTCGTTGACCGGCGCGTGGGTGCGGTTGATCGGGATCTGGTTGAAGTTCGGCCCGCCGAGCCGCGAGAGCTGGGTGTCGACGTAGGAGAACAGCCGGGTCTGCAGCAGCGGGTCGTCGGTGAAGTCGATCCCCGGGACCACGTGGCCCACGTGGTAGGCCACCTGCTCGACCTCGGCGAAGAAGTTCGTCGGGTTCGCGTCCAGCACCAGCCGGCCGATCGGCTGCACCGGGGCCAGCTCCTCGGGGACGATCTTGGTCGGGTCCAGCAGGTCGATGCCGGCGAACATCTGGTCCGGCTCGTCGGGGAAGACCTGCACGCCGAGCTCCCACTCGGGGAAGGCGCCGGCCTCGATCGCGTCGTAGAGGTCGCGTCGGTGGAAGTCGGGGTCGATCCCGTTGATCATCTGCGCCTCCTCCCAGGTCAGGGAGTGGACGCCGAGCTTCGGCTTCCAGTGGAACTTGACCAGCGAGGTGCCGCCCTCGGCGTTGATCAGCCGGAAGGTGTGGACGCCGAAGCCCTCCATCATCCGGTAGGAGCGCGGGATGCCCCGGTCGGACATGTTCCACATGGTGTGGTGCTGCGCCTCGGTGTGCAGCGAGACGAAGTCCCAGAACGTGTCGTGGGCGCTCTGCGCCTGCGGGATCTCCCGGTCCGGGTGCGGCTTGGCGGCGTGGATGACGTCGGGGAACTTGATGCCGTCCTGGATGAAGAAGACCGGCATGTTGTTGGCCACCAGGTCCCACACGCCCTCGTCGGTGTAGAACTTCGTGGCGAACCCGCGGGTGTCGCGGACGGTGTCCGCCGACCCGCGCGAGCCCAGGACGGTGGAGAACCGGGTGAAGACCGGCGTCCGCTTCCCCTTGCGCGAAGAGCCCGGCCATGGAGATGGTCTCCGCGGTGCCGTAGCCCTCGAAGTAGCCGTGCGCCGCGGCGCCGCGGGCGTGCACGACGCGCTCGGGGATCCGCTCGTGGTCGAAGTGGGTGATCTTCTCCCGCAGGTGGTGGTCCTGCAGCAGCGTCGGGCCACGCTCACCCGCCTTGAGCGAGTGGTCGGTGTCGCGGATCCGGGTGCCGGTCGAGGTGGTCAGCCAAGGGCCGTCCTGGGTGCGGTCGTTCGGCTCGCCCACCGGGCGGCCGGTCGCGGTCCCCACTCGCGGGGCGCGCTGGTCGGGCTTGGGCGGCAGCGGCTCACGCGGCGTGGTCGGCTCGGACAGGGAGGGCGGCTCCGGTGCGGGGACGCCGGGGACGACAGGATCGTGCTTGCTCATGCGGGGAAGTCCTTCCGAGGGTGGACGGGGCCACGTCCGTACCCACTCCCGGCGACTCATGCACCCGTGGGCGGCTCTTCCTCGGTCACGACCTTGACCACCTCGCGGCGCAGCACCTTGCCCATCGGGTTGGTCGGCAGCTCGTCGACGAAGACGACCCGGCGCGGCACCTTGTACGGCGTCAGCCCGGCCCGGGCGTGCTCGCGCAGCTCGTCGGCGTGCAGCGAGACCCCCTCGACCTGCACCACGGCGGCGACGACCTCCTCGCCGCCTCCCGGCTGCAGGATGCCGACCACCGCGGCGTCGACCACACCGCCGTGGGTGCGGATGACCGCCTCGACCTCGGAGGGGTAGACGTTGAACCCGCCGGTGATGATGATCTCCTTCACCCGGTCCACCACGGTGAGGTAGCCGTCGGGCGACATCGTCACCACGTCGCCGGTGCGGAACCAGCCGTCGTGGAAGGCCTCGGCGGTCTCCTCGGGCAGCCCGCGGTAGCCGGAGAAGACCTGGGGCCCGCGCACCAGCAGCTCACCGCTCTCCCCCAGCGGCACCTCGCGGTCGAGGTCCTCGCGGTCGACCACCCGGACCTCGGTGTCGGGGAAGGGCACTCCGATCGACCCCGGACGTCGGCCCTTGGTCATCGGGTTGCCGACGATCACCGGGGAGGTCTCGGTCAGGCCGTACCCCTCGACCAGCAGCCCGCCGGTGGCGGCCTCCCACCGGTCGATCAGCTCCGCGGTCAGCGGCATCGCCCCGGAGAGGCTGAACCGGATCCCCTGCAGCGAGATCCCCCGCCGCTCGGCCTCGTCGAGGATGCGCGCGTAGAGCGGCGGCACCGCCGGCAGGAAGTCCGGCACCCGGCGGGAGATGGCCTCCATGACCAGGTCGGTGTCCGGCTTGGGCAGCAGCACCAGGCGAGCCGCCAGGCTGACCCCGAGCAGCATGCTCACGGTCACGCCGTACGCGTGGAAGAGCGGGAGCGGGACCAGGAAGGTCTCCTTGCCCTCCGCCAGGCCGGGCACCCACGCTCGGCCCTGGGTGACGTTGGCGACCAGGTTGCGGTGACGCAGCTCGACGCCCTTCGGCGACCCGGTGGTGCCCGAGGTGTAGAGCAGCAGCGCGACGTCCTCGGCGACCGGCCTCGGGTGCGCCGGGTCGATCGGCTCGGCGGCGCGCAGCGAGGACCAGGGCACCGTGCCCGGCGCGGGACCGGTGAGCTGCTCGCGCGAGGCCCGGGCCCGGGCGACCGGCAGCCGGAGCGCGAGCCGCTTGAGCAGCGGCAGCTCGGCGGTCAGGTCGACCGCGACGACCTGCTCGAGCGCGCAGGATCCGCGCAGCTCGGCGACGACCGGGGCGATCTTGTCCCACACCACGGCCACCTTCGCGCCGTGGTCGGCGAAGGCCGGTCGCAGCTCGCCGGCCGTGTAGAGAGGGTTGTGCTCGACGGCCGTGGCCCCCAGGCGCAGGACCGCGAAGAACGCGACGAGGTTCTGCGGGCAGTTGGGCATCACCAGGGCGACGCGGTCGCCGGGGCCGACCCCGAGCCGGCGCAGCCCCTCGGCGACCCGGGAGACCTGGTCACCGACCTGCGCATAGGTGGTGCTGCGGCCGAGGAAGTCGATCGCGTCCCGGTCACCGAAGCGGGCGACCGACCCCTCCAGCAGGTCCAGCACGGTGGTGTCGCCGTAGTCCAGGTGGAGCGGCACCCCGGGTCCGTACGCGTCGGCCCATCGCGGCTTCGTACTCATCTGTCGTCCTGGCCTCTCCGCCGTCGGCACCGTGCCTCGACGCCTCCAAAATACGCCGCAACGCAGGGGGTTGCGTCGCCCACCCAGGCCCCTAGGCTCGAGGGATGACCAGGTCGGGCCGCGTGGTGCTGGCGCTCGGTGGCGGTGGTGCCCGCGGGTACGCGCACATCGGCGTGATCCAGGTGCTGGAGGAGCAGGGCTACGAGGTGGCCGGCATCGCCGGCACCTCGATGGGAGCGCTGGTCGGCGGGCTGCACGCCGCGGGCCGGCTGGAGGGATACACCGAGTGGGTCAGCGCCCTGACCCAGCGCGACGTGCTGCGGCTGCTCGACCCGGCGCTGCGCACGCCCGGGATGATCCGCGGCCAGCGGGTGATGGGCCGGGTCGGCGACCTGCTCGACGGCGCCCTGATCGAGGACCTGCCGATCCCCTTCACGGCCGTGGCCACCGACCTGCTGGCCCACCGCGAGGTCTGGTTCCAGCGCGGGCCGGTCGAGGTGGCGATCCGGGCCTCGATCGCCCTGCCCAGCTTCTTCACCCCGGTGATGCTCAACGGTCGGCTGCTCGCGGACGGCGGGATGTGCAACCCGGTGCCGATGACCCCGCTGGGCGGGGTGCCCGCGGACCTGCGGATCGCGGTGACGCTGTCGGGCGAGGAGACCGGTCCCCCTGACACCGGCCCGGCGCACGAGTCCGCGGAGCAGCGGCCCACCGCCGAGTGGTACGAGCGGCTGCGGCACACCGCCTCCCAGGTCCTGGAGCTGGAGGCCAGCCACCGGGTCTCCCGCTGGTTCGCCGCCCGGCGGAGCGAGGACCTCGCGGACGGGAGTGCGCACACGGACCCGCTCTCGCCCTACGACGACCTCCCCGACGACCTGGGGGTGCTGCGGGTGATGGAGCTCTCCATCGACTCGTTGCAGCGCGTCGTCACCCGCTACCAGATGGCGGGCTACCCGCCGGACCTGCAGATCTCGGTGCCCAGGAGCTCCTGCCGGACCCTCGACTTCCACCGGGCCGCGGAGATGATCGAGCTCGGCCGGTCGGTCACCACCGACGCGCTGGCCCGTCTGGGGCCTCCGGCCCCGCGTATCACCGACAGCACCAGCGACAGCGACTACGGCGCAGAACCCGGCTGAGGCCGGGGCTCAGGACTGGTGCAGGTTCTGGGAGAGCCGGGCCACCGCCCAGAAGAGCGGGAACGGCATCGCGCCGCTGAGCAGCTCGACCTCGTCCTCCCCCAGCCGGCGGTAGGTCTCCGCCAGCGCCGACGCGTCGCTGTGACCGTGCAGTCCGTGCGGGTCGACCAGTCGCAGGAGCGCGGCGACCAGGGGTGCCGGCAGCGTCCGGCGCAGCACCCGTCGCGTCTCCTCCGGGGTCTCGTCCCAGGCGCGCCGGACCGCCCGGACGGGCAGCACGTGCCGCTCCCGTCCGCGGGCACCGGCCGCGGGGGCCGCCATCTCAAGAGTCACGCAGGGACGGTAGAACGCCGTCCGGCCGCCTGCGGCGGAAACCGCGAACTCCCGCACGGGTGTCCAGACCACCGGCTCAGGGCACGAACCGGTAGCCCATCCCGGGCTCGGTCACCAGGTGCCGGGGGCGGGAGGGGTCGGCCTCCAGCTTGCGCCGCAGGGTGGAGAGGTAGACCCGCAGGTAGTTCGTCTCCTTCTCGTACGCCGGTCCCCACACGGTCCGCAGCAGCTCGCCCTGCGGCACCAGGCGCCCCGGTCGGGAGACCAGGAGGTCGAGGATCCGCCACTCGGTCGGGGTCAGGCGCACGGTCTCCCCGGCGACCGAGACCTGGCGCGCGTCCAGGTCGATCCGCAGCGCCCCGGACTCGACCACCCGCTCCGGCTCAGGCACCCGGCGGACCGCGGCCCGGATCCGCGCGAGCAGCTCGTCCATGCCCACCGGCTTCGTCACGTAGTCGTCGGCCCCGGCGTCGAGGGCGGCCACCTTCTCCTCCGAGGCGTGCCGGGCGGAGACCACGATCACCGGCACCTGGCTCCAGGCGCGCAACCGGGAGAGCACCTCGAGGCCGCCGAGGTCCGGCAGCCCGAGGTCCAGCAGCACGAGGTCGGCCCCGCCCGCCCGGAGCCGGGCCAGCGCTTCCTCGCCGGTGCCCGCGACCTCCACCTCGTAGCCGCGGGCGCGCAGGTTGAGGGAGAGCGTGCGGCGCATCGCCGGCTCGTCGTCGACCACCAGCACCTGGGTCACGAGGGCACCTCCTCGGCCACCGCGGGCAGCTCCACGACCATGGTCAGCCCGCCGCCGGGGGTGTCCTCGGCGCGCAGGGTGCCGCCCATCGCCTCGGTGAGGCCGCGGGCGACCGCCAGGCCGAGCCCGACCCCGGCGGGGCCGTGCCGGTCCCCCAGTCGCTGGAACGGCCGGAACATCTCCTCCTTGCGGTCGTCGGGCACGCCCGGGCCGCGATCGGCCACCAGCAGCCGGACCCGCCCGGGGCCGGGCTCCGTGGCGACGCGCACCTCGGCGCCGGGGCCCGCGTGCCGCAGGGCGTTGTCGACGAGGTTCTCCACGACCCGGTCGAGGAGGCCGGCGTCGGCGCGCACGGGCGGCAGCTCCTCCGGCAGCTCGAGCCGGACGGAGCCGGCGCCGGCCATGCTGGAGACGGTCCGGCTGACCACGTCGTCCATGCCCACCACCTGGTCGGCGCGCTGCACGGCCCCGACCTGGAGCCGGCCCAGGTCCAGCAGGTTGGCCATGATCGCGTGCAGCCGGTCGACCCCCTCCTCGACCGTGGCCAGCAGCTCGGCCTCGTCCTCGGCGCTCCAGCGCACGTCCGGACTACGCAGGCTGGAGACCGCCGCCTTCACCGAGGCCAGCGGGGTGCGCAGGTCGTGCGAGAGGGCCGCGAGCAGCGCGCTGCGCACCCGGTCGGCCTCCCGCAGGCCCTCGGTCTCCACGCGTCGTTGCTCGAGCTCCTGCCGCTCCACGGCGACCGCGAGGTGGGTGGCGAAGCCGGTGAAGACGCTGCGGTGGTGCTGCGGCAGCCGGCTCGAGGCGCTGGTGGCGACGACCAGGTCCGGCGCCAGGTCGGCCACCTCGCCGGCCTGGTCCGGACGCGCCGGGGGCCGGTCACCCACGGCGGCCACCAGGGACCAGCCGTCCGGGCCGGTGCGCCGCAGCAGCGAGACCCCGTCCAGGTCGAAGGTGCCGCGCAGCTGGGCCAGCAGCGCGGCGGGGTCGTGCTCACCGCTGAGCAGCGCGGTGTTCAGCGCGGTCAGGCTGTCGGCCTCGGCACGCGCTGCCTGCGCCTGGGCGCTGCGCCGGGCCGCGGTCTGCACCACCGAGGCGACGGCCACGGCCACGAGGACGAAGATGACCAGGGCCAGGGCGTCGACCCGGCGGTCGATCTCCAGGGTCCGCGACGGCGCGGTGAGGAACCAGTTGAGGGCCAGGGTCCCGGTGGTCGCGCTGACCAGCGCGGGCCACCACCCGCCGACCAGGGCGCTGGCCACGGTCATGGCCAGCAGGGTCATCGCGCCCAGGGCCAGGGTCGACGCCGCGGGCTCCTCACGAGCCAGCGCCCCGGTGACCACCACCGGTCCGGCCAGCGCGAGCACCCAGCCGCCCGCGTGCCGGCCCGGGCCCAGGCGGCCGGCGTCGCCCGCCCGGGCGTTCACGTCCGCACCGTCGGCAGCGGGCGCGTCGTCACGCGGCCCATTGTGCGCCAGGGAGCACGCGCCGGGCCGGTCTTGACGGTTCCTTGACACCGCATGTCCTTCCACGCGGCCGGTGCCCGGGCGTTGGATGGAGACGACATGGACAGCTCCTCCCTCATCGCCTCACCGTCCTTGGCCCGGCGCTCCAAGCAGCTCTTCCTGGGCACCCGGCTCAAGAGCGAGCAGCTCGACGAGACGATGCTCCCCAAGCGGGTGGCCCTGCCGATCTTCGCCAGCGACGCACTCTCCTCGGTGGCCTACGCCCCCGACGAGGTCTTCATCATGCTCGCAGCGGCCGGCGCGACGGCGTACGCCTGGTCCTGGAAGGTCGCGCTCGCGGTCGCGGTGGTGCTGATGGCCGTGGTCGCCTCCTACCGGCAGACCGTGCACGCCTACCCCAGCGGCGGCGGCGACTACGAGGTCGCCACGGTCAACCTCGGTCGCCGGGCGGGAGTGACGGTGGCCAGCGCGCTGCTGGTCGACTACGTGCTCACGGTGGCGGTCTCGATCTCGTCGGGCTCGCAGTACGCCGCGGCGGCGCTGCCCTTCCTGAGCGGGCACGAGCCGGCGCTGGCGGTGACGCTGGTGGTGCTGCTCGCCGCGCTGAACCTGCGCGGGGTCCGCGAGTCCGGGGCGCTGTTCGCGGTGCCGACCTACGCCTTCATGGCCGCGATCCTGGGCATGGCCGCCTTCGGGCTCTTCCGGCTCCTGACCGGCACGCTGCCCCAGGTGGAGAGCGCCGACCTGCAGGTGGTGCCGACCGTGGGCGTCGAGGAGCCGCTCACCACCCTGGGCCTGATGCTGCTGCTCGCCCGGGCGTTCTCCTCGGGCTGCGCGGCCCTGACCGGGGTGGAGGCGATCTCCAACGGCGTGCCGGCCTTCCGCAAGCCCAAGAGCCGAAACGCCGCCACCACGCTGCTCCTGCTGGGGGCGATCGCGGTGACGATGATGGTCTCGATCATCGTGCTGGCCAACCAGATGGGCATGCGGTACGTCGACCCGCACCAGCTCGACCAGCTGCGCACCGCCGACGGTGCACCGCTGCCCGCCGGCTACGACCAGCACACGGTGATCGCCCAGATCGCCGGGGCGCTCTTCGCCGACCTGCCGCCCGCCTTCTACCTGGTGGTCTCGATGACCGGGGTGATCCTGGTGCTCGCCGCCAACACCGCGTTCAACGGGTTCCCGGTGCTCGCCTCGATCCTGGCGCGCGACGGCCTCGTCCCCCGGGCGCTGGGGGCCCGCGGCGACCGGTTGGCGTTCAGCAACGGCATCGTCTTCCTGGCCGGCCTGGCGATCGTGCTGATCCTGGCCTTCGACGCCGAGACCACCCGGCTGATCCAGCTCTACATCGTGGGGGTCTTCGTCTCCTTCACGATGAGCCAGCTCGGCATGCTGCGGCACTGGACCGGCCGGCTGCGCGTCGAGCACGACCGACGCCAGCGGCGCCAGATGCTCCGCTCGCGCGCGATCAACGCCTTCGGCCTGGCCCTGACCTCCGTCGTGCTGGTGGTGATCCTGGTGACCAAGTTCCTGGCCGGGGCGTGGATCGCGATCCTGGCGATGGCCGTCTTCTACTTCCTGATGCTCCGGGTCCGCGGGCACTACGACCAGGTCGCCGAGGAGCTGGAGTCCGACGAGCAGGACAGCGTGATGCCGACCCGGGTGCACGCCTTCGTGCTGGTCTCCCGGCTGCACAAGCCGACCTTGCGCGCCATCGCCTACGCCCGGGCGACCCGGCCCAACGTGCTGGAGTGCCTGCACGTGGACACCGACGCCGCCGAGACCCGCGAGCTGATGCGGCAGTGGCAGGAGTCCGGTCAGGAGCTGCCGCTACGGGTGCTGCACTCCCCCTACCGGGAGCTGGTGCGTCCGGTGGTCGACTACACCGCCGAGCTCCGGGCGCAGAACCCGCGCGGCGTCGTCGCGGTCTACATCCCGGAGTACGTGGTGGGCCGCTGGTGGGAGCAGCTGCTGCACAACCAGACCGCGCTGCGGCTCAAGGCCAGGCTGCTGTTCCGGCCCTCGGTGATGGTCACCTCGGTGCCCTACCAGCTCAGCTCCTCCCACGCCGCCCTCGAGCGGAAGGAGCGGGAGCTGGACCGCGCGCGCCCCGGCGACGTGCGCCAGGGGCGTCCCCCCGCACGGCCGGTCAGCCGGCGTTGAGGGTCTCCTCGGTGATCGCGTGGATCGCCGAGAGGTGGGTCTCGGTGTTCTTCGTGACCAGGAGCAGGGTGTCCATGTGCGGCTCCAGGCCGGTCACCTTGTCCAGCGGGACGCCGATCACCAGCTGGAACCCCAGCCCCTTCCAGGCCTGCACGGCGCGGCCCGCGAACTCCGAGTCGGCCTTCACGAAGCCCTCGTCGAGGAGCACCGGGGCGAAGCGCGGCCGCGAGCGCAGCTCGTCGCCGAGCCGGAACCGCAGCGCGGAGCCGACGATGAAGGCCACCAGCTCCTGGCTCTCGCCGCCGCTCTTCTCCCCCAGGGTCCGGTAGGTCGACTTGAGCTCGCCCGTGAGCCGGTCGTAGCGCTCGGCGCTGATCTCCACGTGCCGGCGTACGTCGAGCAACCGGTCGCGGTCGGCGCCGTCGAGGCCGCCCTCGGTGGGCCGCAGCTGTGCCATGAACCGGCGCAGGTCGGCGAACCGTGCCTCCATCTGCTCCTCGTCCAGGTCCTTGGCCGAGCCTCGCGGAGAGCTCCCGGAGGTCGCGGACGAAGGCCTGCACGTGCGCGGGGGTGAGCCGGCGCAGCCGGATCCGCAACCGGTCCTTCTCCGCACCGAACTCCAGGCGGCGCAGGATCGCGTTGATCGGCTCCAGCCGGTCCTCGATCTCCTCGACCGAGGCGGACATCGCCCCGGCCAGCGGCACGAGGTCCTGGCCGCTCCACTCGGTGAGCCGACGGCGCCACTCCGCGCGCCGCTGCGCGAGCCCGGTCGCCTCGATCTCGGCCAGGATCCGTGCGTAGTCGGCGCACGACTCGGGGGTGGTGCCCAGGTTGGGGTCCTCCCACTGCAGCTGGTAGGCGCGGAAGATGGCGGAGAGCTCGCGGTCCACGTGCTCCACCTCCACCTGCGCGGTGGTGACGGCCGCGTGCAGCCGGGCGTGGAGGCGGCCGGTGTTCTCGTGGAACCGGGCCAGGTCCTCTGGGTCCTCGGGGGCGCAGGCGGCCGCGAACTCCTCGTCCAGACGGGCCAGCTGCTCCTCGCTCAGCACCACCCGCCCGACGCGCTCCACCCGGTCGAGCTCGTCGCTGACCTGGTCCTCGGCCTCGACCATCTCGCCGTGCTCGGCGTCCAGGGCCGCCCGGCGCCCCTCGAGCTGGTAGCGGTGCCGGCGCGCCTCCTCCAGGTCGGCACCGAGACGCTCGATCTGCTCCTCGAGGATCGTCAACCGGTCGTCGGAGCCCAGGATCGCGCTCCGTCGCTGCGTGAGCTCCTCGATCCGCTGGTCGCAGGAGGGCACGTCCAGGTCGTCGAAGCCGTGGCTGCGGACCGCCTCGTGGGCGGCCCGGCGCAGGTCGAGCAACCGGGTGGCCTGCTCCACGGCCGAGAGCCGGGAGTCCAGCTCGTCGAGCGACTCCTCGATCCCGGTCAGCTCCTGGTCGATCTCGGCCAGGGAGTCGCGGTTGCTGAAGCCGATGATGCTGCGCTGCTCGCCGGAGCCGTGGGAGCCGCGGCGTCCCGAGCGGGTCTGGCCGGCCAGGGTCACCCGCAGCCCGCCGCCGGCCAGGTCCGCGGCGTCCTCGACGCACAGGGCGTTGCGGGAGGGATGAGCCACGTGCTCGGCCACCCAGCCCCGGAACGGCGAGTCCTGGAGCAGCAGCTTGCCGGCCACGTGGTCGGGGTCCGGCGTGCCCGGCTCCGGCAGGTCGAGCTCGGCGCCTTCGAAGGTGAGCCGACCGCGCAGGGACAGCGAGTCGATCGCGCCGGAGAAGTCGTCGAGCCGGTCCAGCGGCACCAGCATCAGCCGGGCCGAGGAGCCCAGCACGGTCTCGATGGCGGTGCGCCACCTCGACTCCCCGGGAGCGACGTCGATCAGCTCGGCGACGAACGGCAGCTCGGCGGGGCTGAGCCCGCTGGCCCGGGCCACCTCGTGCCGGATCGCGTGCAGGTGGGCGGGCACCCGCCCGGCCCTGCCCTCCAGCGAGGCGCGCTCCTCGCCCAGGGCCTTGCGCCGGGCCATCAGCGGGTAGCGCGCGGCCATCACCTCGTCGCGCTCGGCGACCAGTCCCGCCAGCTCGGCCGGGTGCTGGGCCAGCCAGCGCTCGGCGCGGTCGACCAGGGCGTGGTAGGCCTCCCGGCGAGCCGAGCGGGTCGCCCGGCTCGCCGTCGACCTCCAGCTCGAGCAGCGCGCCGGTCCGCTGGAGCAGGGCGTCGCGGCGGGCCGCGCGCTCGGCCCGCAGCGCCTGCTCCCGCTCGATGTCGGCGGCCAGCCGCTCCAGGGTCGTCCCGCCTGCCTGACGGTGCTCCTCCTTGGCCGCCTCCAGGTCCGCGGTGAGCGCCGCGACCTCGCGGCTGCTGGTCTTGAGCTCGTCGGCGACCCGGCTCCGTTCGCGCCGGTTGCCGCTGACGGCCGCGCCCAGCAGCCGGGCGTGCGTACGCAGCATCCAGAGCCGCACGGGCGTGTCACCCTGCGCCGTGACCCCGAACGCGTCGAGCTCGCCGGCCTGGGAGAGCGCGGCGCTCTTGCGCGCCGCGAGCTCGACGACCGGGGCGAGCAGCTCCTGCTTGCGCTCCTCGGTCTGCATCGCCAGGTAGGCCGACTCGAGGTCGTCGAAGTGCTCGACCGCCCGGTCGGCGGCCGCGAAGGTCGCGGGCCGCTCGAGGACCATCTCCTTGTACAGCTCGTCGACGCTGCGCACCTGGTGGCCGGCCTGGATGCGGGCGAGCAGCCGCAGCGCCTTGGCGCCGTCGCCGTTCGCGCCGATCCCGAGCCGGGCGTGCAGCGTCGCCGCGAACTCGGCGTAGGTCCGGTGCACCCGGGCTCCCGGGTGCACCTTCTTGAGGGCGCTTGGCGTGGAAGCGGTCCGGGACCGCGGCCTCCAGCGTCGGCCAGGTCGAGGCCCGAGTCCAGGGTCACCAGCTGCATGGAGACGTCGCTGGAGCGGGTCGCGCGTCGCGGCACGTAGTAGGTGCGCAGCGACGGTGAACCGCCGCTGGCCGTCGTTGACGAAGGTCATCGAGACCGCGCCCCAGGTGTCGCTGGAGCGCCCGCGCAGCAGGCGCTCGGTCGGGCCGGCCGGTCCGGGGGTCGTCCACCAGGTCGACGGCTGCCGCGCAGGTAGGAGAGCAGGTTGCGCTGGCCCAGGCTGCGGGCGCGCCCTGCGGTGGCGTCGTTGGAGGCGCCGTTGAACTGGGTGTCCGAGGGCATCATCAGCGCCATGTAGGCGTCCAGGACGGTGCTCTTGCCGATTCCGGAGGCGCCGGAGATCATCGTGGTGTCGCCGCTGAGGTCGATCGCGACGCGGCCGGAGAAGCCGCCCCAGTTGACCAGCTGCAGCGTCTCGACCCGCCACTGCTCGGTGTCGTCGGAGGGCGTGGCGACGCTCTCGTGGGCGAACAGCCCGTCGCTGTGCACGGCCTCGTCCTCGTCGAGGGTGGCGGCCAGCTCGTCCAGCTCGTCCGGCTCGGGGGCGCCCTCGAGCCCGGTGACCTCCTCGGTGCCCTGCGTCATCCCCGCTCCTCCTCGTCCGTGGGCTCCGGTGCCGTGCTCGTCCGGTCGTCGGCGAACAGGGGGTCCTCGGCCGGCGCCTCGGGGTCGTTGGTCTGCTGGAGCGTGGCCAGCAGCTCCTGGAGCCGCTCCAGCGGCAGCAGCGACTCGATCGCCTCGCTGATCTCGAACCGGTGGTCGGTGGGAGCGCCGATCAGCAGCCCCGCCTTCTGGATGCTGCTCACCGCGTTGCGGGCGCGCTTCTCGTCGCCGGAGACGTCGGTGGCGTGCGCGGGGCCGGAACCCGGCCACGTAGTCGACGACGTCGTCGCGGTCCACGAAGACCCGGTCCTCCCCCGCCGCGGTGGCGACCCGGTAGCGGTCGCGCAGGTGGACCAGCACCACCGTCTCCTCCCGGGACCAGGCCACGTCGTGCAGCAGCGTCGGGAAGCGTCCGCCGGTCTCCGGGACGGCCTGCCGCTTCCAGGCCACCTCGCGGACCGGGTCGACCTGCAGGTCGAGGAAGAGCTCGTGCAGCCGCGACCGGATCACTCGCTCGTTGCCCGGTCAGCGCCCGCCAGCGCCTGGGGGTGGGTGCGCGCGCTGATGAAGCGCTGCTTGAGCAGCGCCACCAGGGCCCGGCGCTCGGCATGCTCCAGCTCGCCCTCGTCGCCCTCGAAGAGGGAGACGCGACGCGGTGTCGTGCGCGGGGTCCTCGTCGACGAAGCTCGTCCTCGGCGTCGCCCCGCGTCCTCGCGCAGGTCCGGGTCCTCGTGCAGGTGCTGGTCCTCGAGGGTGCTCATCGTGCGTCCTCCTGCGGCGTGCGGCGAGGTCGGGCTGGTCCGGTCCGGGTCCGGCAGGTCCGGGCAGGTCGGGCGCAGGATGCGCGGCACCCGGAACGTGCGCTGCGACCCGTCGGGGCGGACCGCCCGGTAGGTCTCCGTGCCCTGCTCGGCCGCGAGGTCGCGGTCGGCGGCCAGGTGGAGCAGACCGAGGATCTCGACCGGGCGGCGCAGCGACGGGTCGAGGGAGTCGAACAGGTCGCCCAGCGACGCGGCCGGGTCGAGGGAGCCCAGTGCCTGGTCGAGCCGGTCGCGCAGGGCGGCCAGCGAGGGCCCGCCGAGCGCCATCAGGTCCTGCCGGGACGGCCCGTCGCTCTCGGGCGGTGCGAGGTCGGCCAGCCGCGCCGGCACCACGTCGTCGGCCGGGTCGTGGAAGCGCTCGCGCAGGTGCTCGACCTCGACCCGCGCCGGCAGCAACGGCAGGTCGACCGTGGCGCGCGGGCCGCTGTTCGCCATCCAGGTCATCATCTCGGACTCGATCCGGCGCAGCGTCTGCTCCAGCTCACGGTCGCGGGTCGCGTCGTGGGAGACGATGTACTCCTTGAGCGTGGAGGTCACCCGGGAGCGCTGGGACAGGACCCGGTCGAGTCCCTCGCGGATCAGCCGCACCGTGCCCCGCAGCTCGGCCCGCTCGCCGTCGGCCAGCAGCTGGTCCGAGAGCGGGTGCTCCAGCAGGGCCGCCAGGTCGTCCCGGAGCTGGCCGACCATCGAGTCGTCGCGCAGCAGGGCGAACGCCCCCTCGAACGCGCGCCCCTCGGGGGTCGCGGTCATCAGCGCGTCGGCCCGGGCCAGGTAGTCGTCGATCACCTCGCCGGCGGGACGCGCCTCGGAGCGGAACGACGCGAGGATCTCGGCCCGGATCTGGGCGAACCGCTCCTCCACCCGGGCGAAGTCGCTGGGCAGCGCGGAGATCAGCAGCTGGAGCTCGGTGAACCCCTCCGAGCATGTAGTCGGGCGTCGCCGGCTCCAGCTCGGCGCCGTCGACCAGCCGGTCGCGCTCCGCGCTCAGCCGGGCGATCTCGGCGTTCAGCAGGGTGACCCGCGCCGTCCGGTCGGGGTTCGCCTCGCTGTTGAACCGGCGCACGGTGCTGAGCAGGGTGGCGATCCGGTGCTCGCTCAGCGTCGACCGGTCCCGGGAGAGCGCCTTGACCAGCTCGAGCGCCTGCTGGGCGTGCGAGGTCAGCGCGTAGACCTCGCGGCCGGTGTCGTCCAGGGTCCGGACCAGCCACTGGCCCCGCATCCACCGCAGGCACACCTCGCGGCCGCTGCCGACGGGGACGTCGGGCTCGCCGGCGCTGCGCAACCGGCTCAGGTGGTCCTCGACCTGGGCGTGCAGCCGAGCGGTCGGCACCGGCCGGTTGTCGCGACCGAACGCGGCACGGAACACCGCGATCACCACGGGCGCCTGGCGCTGGTGCAGGAGGGTCAGCGTGGGCTGGCGGAAGGCGCCGCGCACGCGAGCCAGCTCGCTGGCCACCTCGCTCATCCGTGCTCCTTCCTGTCGCTGTCGTGGCCCTGCAGCCGTGCGGCTGGCACGGGCCTGTCCGCGGGTCGCGACCGTCGCGCCCGCTCGGCAACGAGACAGCATCCCATCGCGAGCGGTGCGCGCCCGTCTGGGGTGTTCGGCGACGCAGGTGCGGATCTAGGCTGCTCGTCCATGCCGCACATGAGGATCAGGGATGCCGCTGCCTACCTCGGGCGTCAGCGACGACACCGTCCGCCGCTGGATCGACGCGGGCTCGCTCGCGAGTCCACCGACGACGGCGGGCCGCAAGGTGGTCGACGGCTACGAGGTCGCCCAGGTCGCCCGGCAGCACGCCACGCCCCCGGGACCTCCCGGGGACGTCGCCAGCTCGGCCCGCAACCGGTTCGTCGGCCTGGTCACCGACCTCAAGGTCGACGAGGTGATGGCCCAGGTCGAGCTGCAGTGCGGGCCGTTCCGGGTGGTCTCGCTGATGAGCAGCGAGGCCGTGCGCGACCTGGGCCTCGAGCTCGGCTCGGTCGCGGTCGCGGTGATCAAGTCGACCACCGTGATCGTCGAGACCGCACGGCGGAGGTCGATGAAGACGCGCGTACCTGGCCGTGGCTGCTCGCCGCTCGCGCTGCGCTCCGCGCGGTGCGGCTGCTCGAGCCGGACGGCGAGACGACCCCGACGGCGACACGACCCTGCACGGTCTACGCCGCGGCGTCGCTGACCGGCGCCGTTCGAGCAGCTCGCCGAGGAGTTCGAGGCCGACCACGACGGGGTCGAGGTGCAGTTCAACTTCGCCGGCTCCTCCGACCTGGTCGCGCAGATCCAGCGAGGGCGCGCCCGCCGACGTCTTCGCCTCCGCGGACACCGCCAACATGGGAGGCTGACCGCCGACGAGCTCCTGGTCGCCGAGGAGCCGCAGCCGTTCGCCACCAACACCCTGCGAGATCGCCGTACCGCCGGACAACCCCGCCGGCGTCAGCCACCTTCGCCGACCTCGCCGACCCGGGTCTCAAGCTGGTCGTCTGCGCACCCGAGGTGCCGTGCGGCGCGGCCGCCACCGAGGCGGCCGAGGCCGCGGGCGTCACGCTCGCGCCGGTCAGCGAGGAGCAGTCGGTCACCGACGTGCTCGGCCAAGGTCACCTCCGGGGAGGCCGACGCCGGCCTGGTCTACGTCACCGACGTGATCGCGGCCGGCGACCAGGTCGAGGGCATCGACGTTCCCGGAGTCGGAGGACGGCGGTCAACCAGCTACCCGATCGCCACCGTCGCCGACAGCGCCCGAGCGCCGACCTGGCCGCAGGAGTTCGTCGACCTGGTGCTGGGCGACGGGGCCAGGCGATCCTGGCCGACGCCGGCTTCGGCCCAGCCGCTGAGCCCCGGCAGGACCGACGCACCATGAGCGGTCCGCCCGGCCACGTCGGCGTGCCGCGGTGGCTCTACCTGCCCGCGGCCGCTGGGCGCGGCGTTCGTGCTGCTGCCCGCTGGTGGCGATGGTGCTCGCGTCGCCGTGGGGCGACTTCCTCGAGCTGATCACCTCCGAGTCCTCCCGCGACGCGCTCGCGCTGAGCCTGCGCACCTCGGCGGTCAGCACGCTGCTCTGCGTCGTGCTCGGCGTCCCGATGGCGGTGGTGCTGGCCCGCACCCGGTTCCCCGGGCAGAGCCTGCTGCGCTCGCTGGTGCTGCTCCCGCTGGTGCTGCCGCCGGTGGTCGGCGGCATCGCGCTGCTCTACACGTTCGGCCGGCGCGGGCTGCTCGGGGAGACGTTCGAGGTGCTCGGCATCCAGATCGCGTTCTCCACCACCGCGGTGGTGCTGGCGCAGACGTTCGTCGCGCTGCCGTTCCTGGTGGTCAGCCTCGAGGGGGCGCTGCGCACCGCCGGGCAGCGGTACGAGGTGGTGGCCGCCTCCCTGGGCGCGCGGCCCACCACGGTGCTCCGCCGGGTCACCCTGCCGCTGGTGCTGCCCGGGCTCGTCTCCGGCGCGGTGCTCGCGTTCGCCCGGGCGCTCGGCGAGTTCGGCGCCACCATCACCTTCGCCGGGAGCCTGCAGGGCGTCACCCGCACCCTGCCGCTGGAGATCTACCTGCGCCGCGAGACCGACGCCGAGGCCGCGGTCGCGCTCTCGCTGGTGCTGGTGGTGGTCGCCGTGCTGGTCATCGGCCTGGCCCGGCAGGGCAGGAGCAGCGCTGTGAGCCTGCAGCTGGAGGCGGCGGTCGACGAGCGCGGCGTCGAGGTCGCCCTGGAGGTCGGCCACCGGGGAGACCGTCGCGCTGCTCGGGCCCAACGGCGCCGGCAAGTCGACCGCTGCTGGCTGTGGCCGCCGGGCTGCTGCCCCCCGACCGGGGCCGGGTGGTGCTCGACGGGCGGGTGCTCACCGGCGACCGGCACCGGGCACCCGGGTGCACGTGCCGCCGCACGAGCGCCACGTCGGGCTGCTGGCCCAGGACCCGCTGCTCTTCCCGCACCTGAGCGTCGAGGACAACGTCGCCTTCGGGCCCCGCAGCACCGGGCACCTCCCGGCGCGAGGCCCGCGACCAGGGCGCCGCGGCTGGCTGCGCGAGGTCGGGGTCGACCCGGCGCTGGCCGACCGACGGCCCGCCGGCCTCTCCGGCGGCCAGGCACAGCGGGTCGCGGTGGCCCGGGCCCTGGCCGCCGACCCCGCGGCTGCTGCTGCTCGACGAGCCGATGGCCGCCCTCGACGTCGTCGCACGCCCCGCGCTGCGCCAGACCCTGCGTCGCGTGCTCGCCGACCGGACCGTGGTGCTCGTGACCCACGACGTCGCTCGACGCCCTGCTGCTGGCCGACCGGGTCGTCGTCCTCGAGGACGGGCGGGTCGTCGAGGACGGGCCGTGCGAGGAGGTGCTCTCCCGGCCGCGCAGCGCCTTCGCGGCCAGGATCGCCGGGACTCAACATGGTCCGCGGCACGTGGCGCGAGGGCGCCGTCCACTCCCCCGCCGGCCTGCGCGTCGAGGGAGTGCCCGGCGGGCCGCCACCGGGCGACGGCGAGCCCGCCGTCGCCGTCTTCCACCCCGAGGCGGTCTCGGTCTTCCTCCAGCAGCCCGGGGGCAGTCCTCGCAACGTGCTTGCCGGTGACCGTCACCGCGCTCGAGCCGCACGGCGCCCAGGTCCGGCTGCGGGCCGGCGACCTGACCGCCGACGTGACCGCCCGGGCCCTGGCCGAGCTCGACCTGGCCGCGGGCTCCGAGGCGGTCTTCGTGGTCAAGGCCCAGGAGGTCGCCGTCTACGCCGGCTGACACCCGCCGCCGACGACGCCGGGTGGAACCGGGCTGGCATGGTGGAGGGTGATGGCCGAGAACGACGACAAGAGCTCCGGGCTGGAGATCGACTGGCTGCGCACCGCCGGAGGTGCGATGGCCGCGGTGACCAGCGCCGTCCTGCTGTCCACGCTGGGCGCGGCCGGCACGATCATCGGCGCGGCGCTGGGCAGCGTCGCCGCCACCGTGGGCACCGCCCTCTACACGCGCGGCCTCGCCAAGAGCAAGGACACGGTCGCCCAGGCCCGGGCGGTCGCCCTGCGCGCGCGGCCGGGGCTGGAGATGCGCCAGATCGAGAGCCCGGAGCCCGGGACGGCGAACTCACCGGCGGAGCGACGGGACCACCGGGCGGACCTCGCCGGACCTCTACGGGGACGCCGACCGGCAGGACGACGCGGGCCGGCAGGACCAGGACCCAGCCGACCTGAGGACCCAGCCGACCCGGACCCGTCCGACCAGGAGTCCGCCTCACTCGGCGACCGGCTGCGTGCCCTGTCCTGGAAACGGGTCACCCTGATGGCCGTCCTGGTCTTCGTGGTGGCGCTGGGCGCGATCACGGCCTTCGAGCTGGTGACCGGCCGCAGCGTCTCCTCGCGCACCGGCGGTGGCGACGGCGGCACCACGATCGGCCAGGTGAGCCGCGAGGTCTCCGACGTGGACCGGCCCGCCCGACGCGAGCCCCACGAGCGCGAGCCGGGCGAGACGCCCAGCGAGAGCACCAGCCCGAGCGACCCGGCCACTCCCACCCCCAGCCCCAGCTCCGGCTCGACCCCGACCGACGGGTCCTCCCCCACGCCGTCGGAGCCGACCCTGGGCTCCACCCCGGAGTCGACGCCGACCGACCAGCCCACCCCGGCCGAGCCGACCCCCAGCCCGACCGAGTCGGGCGCCGGCTGACCTCCCGGCACCTCGCCCGGAGCCGGCGTCCGGTCGGCCTGGTCAGCCCGCGTCGCGTGGGACCTGGGCGAAGGGGTGCAGCCCCCACGCCTCGGAGAAGGCCTCGCCGGCCTGCATCCCGCGGGTGCTGTTGCCGTGCTCGTCCAGCGGAGGACTCCACGAGGCGAACCCGAGCCGCCCCGGGGCGACCGCGAGCAGGGCGCCCGAGACACCCGACCTGGCCGGCATCCCGGCGCGGTGGATCCAGCGTCCGCTGCCGTCGTACCTGCCGCAGGTGGCTATCACGCTGAGCACCTCGCTGGCCGCGCGGGCCTCCATCACCCGCCGGGACGTCCCGGGAGCCTCCCCCCAGCCCGCCAGCGGCGCGCCCGTCGTGGCCAGGTCCGCCACGGTGACCCGGATCGAGCAGACCCGGGCTCCCCGCCCTGCTCCGCCCGGCCCCGCCTGACCCCGCCTGACCCCGCCTGCCCCCGTGTAACGCTGCGGTATGACGTCTGACCACGCGTCATAACGCAGCGGTGGACTCCATAACGCCGCGTTACACGCGCGAGGTTGGGCAAGAGGCCGGGCGGGCGGACGGGCGTACGGGCGTACGACGCGTCGTACGGCGAGGCGTACGACGGGCAGGTCAGACCGAGGAGTCGACCAACGAGGAACCCTCGTCGGACTCCAGCCCCGACTCGACGACCGGGTCGGGACGACGCACGAACAGCGCGCCTGCCACGGCCAGCAGGGAGATCACCGCGCCCCAGACGAGGGCGGCGTGGATCCCGTCGGCCAGCGCCGTGACCTCCCCGACGCCGCGCTCGGCGCCGTCGACGGTGGTCCGGGTCATCACGGTGATGAACAGCGCGGTGCCGGCGGCTCCCGCCACCTGCTGGAGGGTGCTCACGATCGCGCTGCCGTGCGAGTAGAGCGCCCGCGGCAGGGAGCCGAGCGCGGCCGTCAGCAGCGGGGAGAACATGAACGCCAGCCCGATGTTGAGCAGCACGTGCCAGCCGATGACGGTGGGCACCGTGGACTCGACGTCCAGGGTGGTCATCCCCCACAGCGCGGCGCTCGCCACGGCAGCACCCGGCGGGACGAGCGGACGCGCGCCGTACCGGTCGAAGAGGCCACCGACGACCAGGCCGAGCGCACCCAGGGTCAGTCCGCCGGGCAGCAGCATCAGGCCGGCCTCCAGCGGCGTCTGACCCAGGACGCTCTGCAGGTAGATCGGCAGCAGGATCAGGGTGCCGAACAGCGCCATCATGCTGATCGCGACCAGGACGGTGGCGAGCGAGAACGCCGGGGTCAGGAAGGCGCGCAGGTCGAGCAGGGCACGGTCGCCCAGCGAGACCTGGCGGACGGCGAACACCGCGAGCGAGAGCGCGCCGACGGTGAGCGGGATCCAGACCGGCATCAGCGGGTCGCCCTCGGCGGCCTCGCCGATGCTGCTGAGACCGAAGACCAGGCCGCTGAACGCGAACGCGGACAGCACCACCGAGAGCGCGTCGAGCGGCACCCGACGGGGCTCGGTGACGTTGCGGATCCACAGACCGCCGAAGATGGTGGCGATCGCCGCGATGGGCAGCACCAGCCAGAACATCCAGCGCCAGCTGAGCTGGTCGAGCACGACGCCGCCGATCGTGGGCCCGACGGCCGGCGCGACCGCGATGACGATCGAGATCAGGCCCATGGTGCGGCCCCGGCGCTCGACCGCGACCACGTTGAGCACGGTGGTGAACAGCAGCGGCATCATCAGCGCGGTGCCGACCGCCTGCACGACCCGACCCGCGACGAGCACCGAGAAGACCGGTGCCGACGCCGCGATCAGGGTGCCGAGCAGGAAGCTGCTCATCGCGATCAGGAAGACCGTGCGCAGCGAGAGCCGCGTCATCAGGTAACCGGTGACCGGGATGACCACGGCCATGGTGAGCATGAACGAGGTGGTCATCCACTGCGCGGTGGCCGCGCCGACGTCGAACTCCACCATCAGGTTGGGCAGCGCGACGCTCATGATCGTCTCGTTGAGGATCACCACGAACGCGGCAGCCACGAGGAGGGCGATCAACCGCCCCACGTGCGGCGGGCTGGCCTGGCCGGCCCCCGAGCCGGTGCCGGAGTCTGCGTCCGGATTGTCGGGGGTCGTGCTTCCTGAGGAGAGAGCTGAGGTCACCGGGGTCCTTCGAGTTCAGGGGTGCCGCCCTGTCCGGGCAGCCAGGTGTCGCAACCCGCCCGACCCGGGTTCTGTTCCCGCCCGGCAGCCGGGTCCCCGTCACTCCCCCGGGTAGACCAGCCCGATCTGCCGCCGGACCTCGTCCAAGGTCGCCATCACCGCGACGCTCTCGGCCGGTGGCAGCAGCGGGGACTCCCGCAGGCCCTCGCGGACCAGTCGCTCGAGCTCGCGCGCCTGGTGCTGCATGCCCCGGCCGGGTCCTCGGCCGTCGAACTCCTCGAGCACCGTGCCGTCGGCGCGGACCACCCGCAGGGTGCTCGGCGCGTACCAGGTCGGCGCGATCTCCACCCGGGCGTCGGTGCCCAGGACGACGGCGTCGTTGCGGCCGGCGAGGTCCAGGGCCGTGTGCAGCACCGCCTGCGCGCCGCCGGGATAGCTGAGGACGACGGCGGTCTGGCGGTCGACCCCGGTGGCGGTCGGGACGGACCGGCTGTCGATGGTGGCGGGGGCGCCGAACAGGTCCCAGGCGAACGAGACCGGGTAGATCCCCAGGTCCAGCAGCGCCCCGCCGCCCAGCGCCGGGTCCTGCAGCCGGTGCGTCGGGTCCGCGGAGAGCCGCTGGCTGTGGTCGGCCACCAGGGTCATCACCTCGCCCAGGGTGCCGTCCGCGACCAGCTCGCGCAGGCGCACCATGTGCGGCAGGAAGCGGGTCCACATCGCCTCCAGGACCACCAGCCCCCGGGCCTGCGCCTCGGCGACCACCTCCCGGGCCTGGGACGCGTTCAGGGTGAACGGCTTCTCCACCAGCACGTGCTTGCCCGCGCGCAGGGCCAGCAGAGCGTGCTCGGCGTGGAAGGAGTGCGGGGTGCCGACGTAGACCACGTCGACGTCCGGGTCGGCGACGAGCGCCGCGTAGCTGCCGTGGGCCGAGCCGACGGCACCCGACGCCGCGGCGAAGGCGTCGGCGGTCTCCTGGCTCCGCGACCCCACGGCCTGGAGGGTGCGCCCGTCCGTCCTCAGGTCCTCGGCGAAGGCCCGGGCGATCCCCCCGGTGCCGAGCACACCCCAGCGCAGTCCGTCCGACATCGCCACCTCCGGTCGTTGGCCGCGCCCGGGCACGACGCCCGGTTCGACGTGCGGGTCGGTGCTCAGGCCGGCACCACGCCGTCACCGTCGCACACCACGCCCGCGGCGGCCACCTCCGCCTCGACGCCGAACGGGCCCGCCCGACCCGCGCCGCTCGTCCGCCAGCGCGGCCAGCAGCGTCAGGTCACGCACCGCGCTGCCGGGTCGACGTCGATCACCGCGCACCGCGGCACCAGGCCGGTCACGGTCAGCTCGGCGGTCCGACCCGCAGCCGACGGCCCATCCAGGCGTCCTCGGCGTACGGCGGGAGGTCGGGACCGTCCACCTCGATCGTCGCCCGGAACCGGGCGGAGTCCACCGGAGCACCCAGCCGCGCCGCCAGCGCACGGACGGACGCCCCGGTGACCATGGTGACCGCACCGCCGTAGACCACCTGACCCGGCGGCGCGCTGACCAGCGCGACCTCGCGACCCAGGTGGGCGGAGAAGAGCGCGGCCCAGGGCCCGTCCTGCATCTCGACCCGGACCGGGCGGCCCCAGTAGTCGACCTCGAGGACCTGCGCCGCTGTCCCGCGGCTCGGTCCTGCGCCGACCCGGTCGGAAGGACGACGCCGAGGCTGGTCCCGTCCCAGGCGACGCGCGCCTGGAGCAGGCCGGGGTTCTCCACGGTGCGCAGGCACCGTGGGCCGCCAGGTCGACCAGGCAGAAGATCCGGTCGCCGACGGCACCGGTCCCGGCGAGCGACCACGGACTGCCTGCGTCTCGTGCCGCGCGCCCTTGAGCGGGGTGAGTCCGAGTCGAGTGACCTCCATGGCCGGCACTCTGCCAGCCGGACGGCTCAGGCGCTCTGCAGGATCCGGCTCTCCACCTGGGCCACGACCTCCGGGGTGAGGTCGACCAGGCCGTGGGCCTGCGCCGCGTGGCGCGGCGACCTGACCCAGCAGCGCCTGCTTGTCGGTGTGCGCGAACCGGGCCGCGCAGCCGGGCATCACGTCGCCGCAGGCCAGGGTGAAGGTCATGGTGTCTCCTCGTGCTGTGGGGTGGGATGGACGTGCTGGCTGATGTCCGGCCCGGAGCCGTGCTCGAAGTCGGGCTCCGAATCGGGCGCGGGCGGGACGCGGCCGGGATCCGGACCCAGAGCACGGCGCCCCGGTCGTCCTGCTCGATCCCGAGCGTGCCCCCGTGCGCGACGGTGAGCGCACGGGCCAGGTAGAGCCCGATGGTCACGCCGGTGGCGTCGTCGTTGAGGTCGAACGGCTCGAAGAGCGCCTGCAGCACCCGCGGGTCGATCGGGTCGGCGTCGCGGACCATCCGAAGCTCGGTCCACGGCGGCACGGAGACGACCTCCAGCCGCAGCGACCGGGGCTCGGGCAGGGACCGGCCCGCGTGCCACAGGTCGCGCAGCACCCGGGCGAACAGGGTGGGGTCGACGGTGACCGGCACGTCCAGGCCGGCTCTCCGGTGCAGCACCGTCCGGCACGTCGCTCAGCCCCGTCGACCAGCTCGCGCACCGTGACCGTGCGCGGGGTCAGGCGCAGCAGGCCCAGCGAGGCCGCGGCCAGCAGCTCGACGTCGAAGGTGCGCTCGGCCAGCCGGGTCAGCGCCTCCCCCAGCCGCTCGACGGTCCGGGTGAGCATCGGGTCCAGCTCCTCGTCCTCCAGCATCGCGACCCAGCCCTGGGCGACGGCCAGCGGCGTACGCAGCTCATGGGCGAAGGCGGCCAGGAACCGGTCCCGCTGCCTCGCCGCGTCCGGGTTCGGGCGGTTGGTCACCGCCCCGGCGCCGGCGTCGACGAAGGCACGCACCCACCGCTGCAGGACGGCCGGGTCGACGGCCCATCGCCGCGCCACGGCACCGGGATCGCTGCCGCCGAGCACCTCGAGCACCGCCGTCACCCGCGGATCGTCGACCATCGGGACGAGCTCCGGAGCGATGCTCCGGGACGAGGGTCAGAGGCAGCGGCGTCCACCCGTCCCTCATCGGCCGCGCCGGGGCGGACCTGAGCCCTGGGCTAGCCCGGTCAGGCCCGCGCCGTCTCCTCCACCTCGGCCGCCCGGCGGGAGGCGAGCGCGGCGAGGCCGGTGGTGATCGGCACGGCCGCGACCAGGCCGAGGGTCGCGACCACGCTGCGGACGATCTCCTGGGCGATGACCTGGTCGGTGACCACGCCGCCCAGCGGCTCGCTGGCGGCCACGAGCAGGATGATCAGCGGCAGCGCGGAGCCTGCGTACGCCAGGACGATGGTGTTGACCACCGAGGCGATGTGCGAGCGGCCGACCCGGCTGCCCGCGCGGTAGAGCTGGCCGACGGTGTACGCCGGGTTGGCGCGGGCCAGCTCCCCGACGGTGCTGGCCTGGGTGACGGTGACGTCGTCCAGGACGCCGAGCGAGCCGATGACGATGCCGGCCAGCAGCAGGCCCTCCATGTTGACCTGGTGGGTCATGCCGACCGCGGTGGAGATGTCGTCGGTGATGCCGCTCAGGTGCAGGGCGGCCACGGCCAGCGCCGACAGGGCCGCGGTCAGCGTGAGGCTGGCCAGGGTGCCGAGCAGCGCCACGGTGGTGGACAGCGAGAAGCCGTGGGTCAGGTAGAGGACGGTCAGCATGATCGCCGAGGAGCCGACGATCGCCACCGCCAGCGGCGGCTCGCCGGCGAGGATGGCCGGCACCACGAAGAAGACCAGCAGCCCGAAGGTGACGGCGAGGCCGACCAGGGCGGTGAGCCCGCGCCAGCGACCGAACGCGACCAGGGCGAGCGCGAACGCACCCAGCAGTGATCCACAGCTCGGAGGCGCGCTGGTGGTCGACGATCGAGTAGACCTCCCCGTCGGGGGTCTCGCTGACGATCATCACGACGTCGTCGCCCTCGTCGACCTCCGGCGCTCCGGGCCCGTTGGGCAGCGGCGCCTCGACCTGGCGTCGGAGTCGTCGGCCTCGCTCGAGCTCGACCTCGGCGGAGCCGCAGCCGTTGACGTCGTCGGGCAGCTCCTCGGCGCAGGCTTCGCGCTCGATCGCGGTCACCCGTCCCTCGAGCTGCGACGACCCCGGAGGCCTGCTCGGTCTCGATCAGTTCGCCGGCGGCCACAGCCACACCAGGCAGACGACGGTGAGGAGCGCGATGGGCACGATCACCAGGGCGGCGACGACCTGCATCCGTCGGGAGTCGGAGGCCGCGTGACGTGCGGAGTGCGAGTGCACGTGCATGGGGAGGCGGGTTCCTCTGCACGATCTGGGGTGCGACTGTACCGACGCCGCCCATCGTACGGCGGCTCGTCGAGCGACGGGTCACAGGTGCTGAGCGCTGGTCGTCGGCCCGGGGACGCCGCCGCACCGCGCGCCGGATCGACCGAGCCGGGCTTGGAGGCGAGCAGCGGGTCGAAGTCGTCGGTGACCGGGGTCAGCCGGCTCTCGTCGACGAAGACCGCCCCGTCGCGCACCTCCTGCGACCAGGTCGCGGCCGAGCACGGCGCCGGCGGTGCCCATCCCGCCGTACATGGTGGCGTTGATGCCGAACAGGTGCTCGGTGCTGTTGCCGGCCAGGAAGAGGCCGGGGATGTGGGTCTTGACCCGCGGCCGGAACGGGCCGAGGTTCTTCAGCAGCGGCGCGATGCCGTAGCAGTTGCCGTCGGTGGTGAGGGTGAACCGCTCCTGGGTGATCGGGGTGGAGGCCTCGCAGAAGACCAGCCGCTCCCGGATGTCGGGGATCATCAGCTCGGCGGTGTCCAGCACGCGTTGGGTGAGCTCCTCCTTGAGCGCCAGGTAGCGCTCGTCGCGGCCGTAGCTGCCGCCGTCGGCGGGCCCGGTCTCGACGTGCCAGAACGCGTACTCCTTCGGGCGCCCAGCTGACCAGCTCGAGCGTGGAGTAGCCGGGCGGCGCGGAGTGGGTGCCCTCGGGGTCCTTGGCCGTGGGGCAGCTGATGCCGACCGGCATCTGCTCGGGGCAGCGGCCGGCCGCAACCTCGCGGTAGTAGCCGTCGACGTCGTTGGTCGGCCAGACCCAGGCCAGCGGCGGGGTGTCGCGCTCGCGCAGGTCGACGTCGAGCGCGACGTAGACGGCGAACATCGGCAGCGTCATCTCGAGGTTCTTCACCCGGCGCCGCAGCCGCCGGGTCAGGTGCTCGTCACCGACCAGCTCGGCCCAGGTCTTCTTGAAGTCGGCCGCGGAGACGACGGCCTCGGCGCGGATCTCCTCACCGCCGCGCAGCCGGACGCCGACCGCTCGTCCGTCCTCGATCAGGATCCGCTCGACCCGGGTCTTGGTGCGGACCCGGCCGCCGTGGGTCTGGATCACGTCGGTCAGGTGGGCGCCGATCATCTGCCCGCCGCCGCGCGGGTAGTACGCGCCGGCCTGCAGGTAGTGGTCGAGGAACCCGGCGTGGAACGCGGCCGGCGTGCGGTGCGGCGGCCAGGTGTAGTCGCCGTTCTCCGCGAGGATCACCGCCTGAGCGTCGGCGCTGAGCCCGCACGCCTTCATCAGGGTGGTGATCGGCCGCAGGCCCCAGCGCAGCAGCGCGAGCGGCCGCTTGAACCGCCGGTCGTTGGTGGCGATGCCGCGCATGATGGTCGACGCACCGGCGCAGCCCGTCCTCCTCGTCGGGGAAGGCGGCGACCAGGCGCTCGAGGTAGGTGTCCCACCCGGTCGGCGTCTGGAACGTCGTGCCAGGCACCATGATCTGGCAGTGGCCCTCGGGGCGCTGGCGCAGCCAGTTGATCCGCTCGGTCAGGGCGAGGCCGGACAGCGTGGTCTGCATCCGGCCGCCGGGACCGCACTCGCCGACGTAGTGGGTGCCCACGTCGAACTCGAACTTGTTGCCGGCACGGCGGAAGACCTGGGTGCTGCCGCCGACGACCTGGTTGGCCTCGAGCACCAGCACCTTCTTGCCGTTGGCCGCGAGGTACGCCGCGGTCGTCGAGGCCGCCGGGGCCGGCGCCGACGACGACCACGTCCCAGGTCTCGGGGTCGACGTCCGAGCCCGGGGTGAGGGGCGTGCTGGTCTGGGTCATCGCGTACCGCTTTCGAGAGTGATCTGGAGTCGGACTCCAGTTAACTCGCTGCGGGGCTGCGGCGCCACCTCGCCGCGCCCGTCGGGTGGCGGCGGTCGCAGCATCAGACCGTCGAGCAGGGTCAGACCGGCCTCGATCACCGCGAGCTCGACGCGCTCCGGAGCCAGCACGAGCGCGTCGCGGCGCAGCGCCAGCGCGGCGACGCCGTTCCACGCGCCGAACAGGAAGTAGGACATCAGCTCCGGGTCGACCTCGCGGATCGCGCCCGAGTCGACCGCGTCGCGGATGCTCTCCTCGAACTCGCGGCGCAGCTCCCCGAACCGGGTGACCACCTCGCTCTCGACCGGCGTCCGCGGGCCCCGCTCCCCCGTCGCGGTGAGGTACTTCAGCACCGCCGGGTGGTCCAGCAGCAGCCGCAGGTAGGCCGCGCCGACACCGGCGAACCGTTCGAGCGGCGGCGTCTGGGCCGCGTACGCCGTGCGCAGCGCGTCGGTGGCGACGGCCAGCACGCGTTCGGCGACGGCGGCCAGCAGTCGCGTCCTTGGTGCCGAAGTGCACGTAGACCGACGCCGCCGAGATCCCCGCCGCGGCGGCGACGTCCTCCACCCGGATCTCCTCGGCGGCGCGCTCGGACAGCAGCCGCTCGGCCGCGTCCAGCAGCAGTGCGCGGGTGCGCTCGCGACGGCGCAGGCCGCGCCCGGACGCAGAGGCGGCGGTGTCGGGAGCATCGGTCACGGCACCACCCTAGGCAGCCGACGCCGCCGACTGCTCGGGACGCATGTGCTCGGGGCCGCCGCGAGTGATGAGTTTCCGGCCGCTCTCCCGTCACACACTCGACAGGACACCGCGAGACGTGAGGATGGGCGATGAGCACGCAGCCGAAGGTGGAGGAGCTCCGGATGAGCGACGAGGGCGGGACCGGCCAGGACCCGATGGGCGAGGCGGCGTTCTCGCGGCAGGTCGAGCGGCACCGCCGCGAGCTGCACGTGCACTGCTACCGGATGCTCGCGTCGTTCCAGGACGCGGAGGACGCGGTGCAGGAGACCTTCCTGCGTGCGTGGCGGCGGCGCGAGACCTTCGAGGGTCGCTCGACCTTCCGGGCCTGGCTCTACCGGATCGCCACCAACGCCTGCCTCGACCTGCTGGCCACGCGGCGTCCTGCACCCGCGACCGGCGGGGAGGTGCCGTGGCTCCAGCCGTACCCGGACCGACTGCTCGACGAGCTGGCCGCCGACGACGCCAGCAACCCCGAGCCCCTTGCAGTCGCCCGGGAGACGATCGAGCTGGCCTACCTGGTCGCGGTGCAGCACCTCGCCCCACGCCCGCGCGCCGTGCTGATCCTGCGCGACGTGCTCGGCTGGCCCGCCAAGGACGTCGCGGAGCTCCTCGGCGACTCGGTCAACTCCGTCAACAGCGCGCTGCAGCGGGCCCGCGCCGGACTGCGCGCGCACCTGCCGGCCCAGCGGCAGGAGTGGACGGGAAGGACCGACGACTCCGGCACCCGGCAGCTGGTGCGCGACTTCACCGAGGCCAGCCTGGCCACCGACGTCGCCAGGATGGCCGAGATGCTGCGCCACGACGTGCGCTGCTCCATGCCGCCCACGCCCGGGCTGCAGCTGGGGCGCGAGGCCGTGGTGGCCGACTGGGTCGACAACGGGTTCGAGGGGATCGGCGCGCTGCGGGTAGTGCCCACCGCCGTCAACCGGCAGCCCGCCCTCGGCTTCTACCTGTGGCAGGACGACGAGGGGGCGTACCTGCCCTTGACCGTGGACGTGCTGCGGATCGTCGACGGTGCGATCGGGGAGATCCTCATCTTCCACGCCGACCAGTTCCCCCGACTCGGCCTGCCGGTGCGCCTCGGTCCGGACGGCGCCGAGCGGACCGACGGCGGAGCGTCGTCGTGACCGGCATCGAGCGGTCTGGCACCCAGCCCGCGAGCGCGGCGAGGTCCAGCCGGGCCGGCACGGCCCGCCGGGTCCTCCTCGCCGGGATCCTGGGCACGCTCGCTGCGGCGGCGCTCACCACGCTCGCCGCCGCAGCTGCCCAGGCCGCCGGCGTCGACTTCGTCGTCGCCGAGGGTGAGGAGCCCATTCCCTTGGCCGGGTTCCCGGTGGTGACGTCGTTCTTCTCGGCGCTCGGGGTCGTGCTGGCGCTCGTGCTCCTGCGGTGGAGCGCCGCACCGGCCAGGCGGTTCGTGCAGACCACGGTCGTGCTGACCGTCGCGTCCCTGGTCCCTCCGCTGCTGAGCACAGCGAGCGCGTCGGCCGCCGTCACCCTGGTCGGGCTGCACCTGCTCGCCGCCGCGACGTTGATCCCCGTCCTCGGCAGGAGCCTGGGGGCCGGACAGATGCGTTGACAGCCGTGCCGCTCGGAGCGGACCGTTGGCAGACTTGGAGGTCGTCGTGCTCGCGCCGGTCCGGCCGGGTCCCTGGCCAGTGCAGCGCTCGCGGAGCGCGGCCCCCTGGTCCCGGCGAACGTGATGGGGCTCACCACGTCCCGACCGCCTCACCGCGGGGTGGGCAGGACACGGCCCAGGAAATGCAACAAGGCCTGATCTGCATCTCTGCAGATCAGGCCCTGTTCTTTGTAGCGGGGGCAGGATTTGAACCTGCGACCTCTGGGTTATGAGCCCAGCGAGCTACCGAGCTGCTCCACCCCGCGCCGCTGAACAGAACATTACGTGATCCGCGGGGTGGAGCCAAATCCGGGGGTCAGTTCCCCGATTCGTAGAGGTCGGAAGCCTCCTCGACCAGCTTCTGGCGCCTCGTCCAGAGCCTCGGCCCAGGCGACGGTGTCGCCCTCGCGCTGGGCGGCGTTGGCCTCCTCGAACTTGGTCGCGGCCTGGTCGAGCAGGCGACGCACCTGCTGGCTGACCGAGCCCGTCTCCTCCGGCGGGGTCTCCCCCTCCTCGGGATCGGGTCCGGCGTGGCCGTCTCGGCGTCCTCGACACCCAGCACGTCGGCGATCGCCCCGCGCAGCGTGGTGTCGATGCCGACCCGGCCGCCGTAGGAGACCAGCACGAAGCTCAGGATCGGGTACGCCGACTCCGAGGTGTCACGCGCGGCGTACAGCGGCTGGACGTACATCAGCCCGTTGCCCACCGGCATGCGTCAGCAGGTTGCCGTACCGCGGGTTGATCCCACCCTGGTCGAAGGAGAACAGCTCGTCGCGGACCTCCTCGTCCGAGGCGATCTCGTTGGCCACCTGGGTCGGACCGTTGGTCCGCTCGTCGGCCAGCTCGAGCAGCCTGGATCTTGCCGTAGTCCTCGCTCGTCGCGTCGGAGTTGACCGAGACGAACGCGGCCAGGTTGCTCTTGCCCCGCGGCACGTAGACCGAGGAGAGCGACCAGACCTGGTCGGCGGTGTCGGCTGCCTCCACGTCGACCTCGGCGTCCTCGCCCGCAGCGCGCTGCGGGTTGAGGAAGAACCGGTACGGCGGCTGCAGGTTGCCGTCGGAGTTCGGGTCCTCCGGCACCTCCCAGCGGTTGTTCTGCGCGTACCAGTCCTCGGGGTCGGTGACGTGGTAGCGGGCGAACTGGTAGCGCTGTGCCTTGAACAGGTCCTCCGGGTAGCGCAGGTGCGACATCAGCGAGTCCGGGATCTCCTCGCGGTCCTCGACCACGTCGGGGAAGACGCCCCGCCAGGCCTTGAGGATCGGGTCCTCGGTGTCCCACTCGTAGAGCCGGACCGTGCCGTCGTAGGCGTCGACGGTCGCCTTCACCGCGTTCCGGGCGTAGTTGATCTCGTCCGTCGGCAGGGTCTGGAAGCCGGGCGCCTGCTGCAGCGAGTCGTCGGTCATCTCCTCGAACGACTCCTTCTGCGACAGCGGGTAGCGGTCGGTGACCGTGTAGCCGTCGAGGATCCACTGGATCCGGCCGTCGACCACCGCCGGGTACGGGTCGGCGTCGACGGTCAGCCACGGGGCGACCTTCTCCACCATCCGGCGCGGGTTGCGGTCGTAGAGGATCTTGCTGTTCTCGTTGACGCGCGAGGAGAGCAGGATGTTCGGCTCGCCGTACTTGACCGCGAACAGCACCTTGTTGAACAGCCCGCCGACCGGCACGCCGCCGGCGCCGTCGTAGGTGGTGGTCTGGCTGGTGTCGTCCTCACCGCGCGGCAGGTCGAGCTCGACGTCGCGGCCGTCCTCGTTGCCGACGATCGAGTAGTCCGGGCTCTGCTCGCCGAAGTAGACCCGCTGCTCGTAGCCGCCCTCGGCCAGCTCGGTCAGCGCGCTCTGGTTGTCCTCCTGACCCTCGGCCCACTGGATGCCCGAGGCCTGGTTCCGGTTGTCGCCCGGCCGCTGGTTGGCGTACGCCGCGATCATCCCGGTGCCGTGGGTGTAGACGGTGTGCAGGTTGTTCCAGTTGCGGGCGGAGTCGGCCAGGCCGTCCTGGTCGAGCTCGCGGACACCGAGCACCACGGCGCGCTCCTCGCCGTCGAGCACGTAGCGGTCCACGTCGAGCACGTCGGCCACCGAGTAGTAGGCCCGGACCTGCTGCTGCTGCTCGAAGGTCGGGCGGACCAGCTGCGGGTCGACCAGCGGCACCGAGGAGGTCTCCGCGTCGAGCGCGGCCAGCTCGGCCTCCAGGTCGGGCTCGCTGGTGTAGCGGTTGACCTCGACGTCGTCGATGTCGTACGCGGCCCGGGTGGCCGCGATGTTCTTCTCGATGTACGGCGCCTCCTTGTCCGCCTCGCTCGGCGAGACCTGGAAGCGCTGCACCGCGCCGGGCCAGATCAGGCCCAGCAGGATCGCGGAGAGCGCCAGCAGCGCCACGCCCACGGACGGCAGCACCCAGGTGCGCCGCCAGATGTTGAGGAAGAACAGCACCGCACAGATCAGTGCGATGCCCAGCAGGATGTTCTTGGCCGGGAGCACCGCGTTCTCGTCGGTGAAGCCCATGCCGGTGAAGAGGCTGTCGGAGTCGTGCAGCAGGTCGAACCGGTCCAGCCAGTAGTCGACGGCCTTGGCCAGCACGAAGAGGCCGAGCAGGGCGGAGAACTGCGCCTGAGCGGCCGGGCTCAGCCGGTCACGGCTGGCCTGCAGCTTGACCCCGCCGTAGAGGTAGTGCACCAGCGCGGAGGCGAGCAGCGCCAGGATGGCGATCGCCATCACGTAGTCGGTCAGGTAGTGCCACCACGGCAGGTCGAAGACGTAGAACCCGACGTCACGGTCGAAGAACGGGTCGGTCTCCCCGAACGGGACTCCGTTGCGCCACAGCGCGAACTGCCGCCACTGGCCGGCCGCCGAGGCGCCGGCGAAGAGGCCGATCACCACCGAGACGGCCAGCAGCAGCCACCCCTTGATCGGGGTGACCGCGTCGCGGTAGCGGTCGAGACTGTCCTGCTCCAGCGAGCTGGGCCGGAAGACCGGACGGAACCGGTAGGCGAGGTACATGTTGAGGGCGACCACACCCCCCATCAGCGAGCCGAAGGCAACGAAGAGCCCGACCCGGGTCCACAGCAGGGTGCTGAAGACACCCTTGAACCCGAACGAGTCGAACCACAGTCGCTCGGTCCAGAACGCCGAGAAGGCCGTGAGCCCCAGGAAGAGCACGAGCAGCACAGCTGCCGTGATCACCAGGGCCCGCGACCTCCGCGGCGCAGCGGACGGCGTCGCCGGCGGTCGGGCCGGCTGGCCGAACATTCCACTCACTGAATCTCCTCATCCTCGAACGTGCTGCGGAGCAGCTCGATCAGTCCGGGCACCAGGCTGGTGCCGTCGACGACGGACTGGGCGTCGTCATGGGCGCGCATCCGGAGAGCGCAGTAGGTCGAACCGCTGCGGGTGACGCCGGCGACCAGGCGTACCTCCTGCCGCAGCGGGTGCTCCCGGGCGAACCGGCCGGCCTCGACCGGGTCCTCGGGGATCTGCTCGTCGACCTCGGGGGGCAGCACCAGGCGCTCGAGCGCGACGGCCGCCCCGTCGACGGTCTCGGGCCAGGCGATCTCCTCCAGCAGCTGCTCGAGCGGGCGCTCGGGGCCGGTCGGCTCCTGCTCCACCGGGGTCAGCGACCCCTCGGCGGAGGACTCGTCCAGCCCCATCACCCGGGCCAGCTCGGGCTCGTTGGTGACGATCCGGGCGGTCTCGACGAGCGCGTACAGCCGGGCGGGCTGGTCCCAGCCCTGCTCGGCGACGTGCGACTCGATCTCCAGCACCGCGGAGGCGAGCGCCGGGTCCGGGCATGGTCTGCTCCTGGGTCACGTCCTCGCTCACTCCGAGCTCCTCTCACAACGGGGCAGGTCGGCGTCCGGGTCCTCGACCCAGCGCTCCAGCGAGTCCAGGGCCGACCTCACGGTGTCGGCCCGGACGAGCCGCATGTCGCCGGGGTCGGCGCCGAGCGCCTCCCCGCAGTTGTCCGGCGGCACCAGGAAGAGCTCGCGCGCCCTCGTCCCGGGCCGCGGCGATCTTCTGGGCGATCCCGCCGATCGGCCCGACCTGGCCCTGGTCGTCGACCGTCCCGGTACCGGCGATCACCTCGCCGCCGGTCAGCGAGCCGGGGGTGAGCGTGTCGTAGACCGAGAGCGCGAACATCATCCCGGCGCTGGACCCGCCGATCGCCGGGTCGACGTCCAGGGTGACCTCGAACGGGAGGTCGAAGCCGTAGCCGGTCATGATCCCCAGGCGCGGGGTGCCGTCCACCTCCCGCGGCGCGACCTCGACCGGGACCTCCCGGTCGCCGCGGCGCACGAGCAGGTCCAGCGGTTCGCCGGCCTCGGCGGCACCTGACGGCGTCCACCACGTCCTGGCTGCTGGTGACATCGCGTCCGCCGACCTCGAGCAGCTCGTCGCCGACCTCGAGGACTCCCTCCGCGGGCATGCCCTCGGTCACCGCGCTCACCTGGACCGACTCCTCGACCTCGAAGCCCGCCTCGCGCAGGGCGACCGCGACCGCGGTCTCCTGGGAGGTGGCCATCAGCACGGCGCCCCCGCTGCTCGGACTCCTCGGGCGTGGTGCCGGAGTCGTAGACCGCGTCGTAGGGCACGACGGCGTCGTCGTCGTCGATCCAGGCGCCGGACCACCTCGAAGAGGTTGACGGTGGCCTTGGGCCGGGAGACGTAGACGGTCGTCAGCAGCATCTCGCCGTCGTCGCGGTAGGTCTGGTGCCCCTGGACCTGCAGCAGCTCGCCGTCCTCGGTCTCGGAGAGCAGGTCGACGGTGATCCCGGGCTCGTAGGTGACGTACGGCAGGGGCGTGAAGAGGGCAGCCGCCCAGAGCCCGATGAGCAACGGCACGGCGAGCACACCCGCCAAGGTCCGTTGACTCATGGCCACAGCCTCTCAAACGGTCGCAACTACGAGGCGCGACGGGGGCCCTGTGCCGGGGGACGTCGGCGGCTGGGGGGGGCTCGGCAGGCCGGACCTTGCGCGCCTGACGGACGGCGATCCCGGTGCTGCGGTCCCGCTCCCGCTCGGGCGGCGTGCTCGGCGTCGGGCGCTCCTGGGACAGGGCCCGGGCCAGCCGCTGGACGGCGACCTCGCGGTCGACCTCGCCGCGTCCTTCCCGGCCCAGCCAGCCCACCCAGAGCATGGCCAGGCACGTCACCACCAGGGACGGCACCAACCACCACAGGATCTCCACGGCCCGCAGCGCTAGGGACGCCGCACGGTCCCCGTGGCCCAGGCACGCCGGAGCGGGGTCAGGGGGTGCCGACCCACTCGTCGTCGCCGTCGTCGAAGCGCTGGTGCTTCCACACCGGCACCTCGGCCTTGAGGGTGTCGATCAGGGCGCGGGAGGCGCGGAACGCCTCGTCGCGGTGCGCGGCGGTGGTCGCGACCACGACGGCCAGGTCGCCGATCGCCAGCGACCCGACCCGGTGCACCGCGGCGACCCCGAGCACGTCGTGCTCCTCGGCCACCCGGCGCGCCACCTCGCGCAGCCGGTCCAGGGCACTGGGGTGGGCGGAGTAGTCCAGCGCCTGCACGCCGCGGCCACCGTCGTGGTCGCGCACCCGCCCGACGAACAGGGTGAGCCCGCCCGCGGCCGGGTCGTCGAGGGCGGCCAGCACCTCCGCGACGTCGAGCGGGGTCTCCCGCAGGTCGACCAGCCGGACCGGGTCAGCAGCGCTCACCGGGCCGAGTCTAGGTCCAGGACGCCGAGCCCGGGAGCGGCTGGAGGCAGCGAGTAGCCTCGGGACTATGAACGACACCCCAGGCCAGTCCGGTGCCGGCGACGAGAACCCCTTCAAGGGCACGCCCTTCGAGCAGCTCTTCGGCGCCTTCGGCGGTGCGCTCGGCGGCCTGGGCGGCACCCCGGGCGGCGGGCCCGGACCCGGCGGTCTGCCCGACATCTCCGCGCTCCTGGGGCAGCTCCAGGGCATGATGCAGCCCTACGACGGGCCGATCAACTGGGACCACGCCGTCGACACCGCGCGCAAGGTGGTCGCCCAGACGCCCGACCCCTCGCCCACCCAGCGGCAGAAGGACGCCGTCGCCGACGCGATCCGGCTGGCCGACCACTGGCTGGACGAGACCACCGACTTCCCCTCCGGCGTCACCACCGCGAGCGCGTGGAGCCGCGCCGAGTGGATCGTGGAGACCACCCCGGTGTGGAAGAAGCTGGTCGAGCCGATCGCGGGCACCGCCGTGGACTCCCTCGGCAAGGCGCTGCCCGAGGAGGCCAGGGCCCTGGCCGGCCCGCTGCTGGGCATGCTGAGCAAGGCCAGCGGCGCGATGGTCGCCGGGCAGGTCGGTCAGGGCGTGGGCGCGCTGGCCGGCGAGGTCTGGGGCGCCACCGACGTGGGCATCCCGCTGACCGCGCCCGGGCGTGCCGCCCTGCTGCCGGTCAACGTCACCGCGTTCGCCGAGGGCCTGGGCCTCCACGGCCGAGGACGTGCTGGTCTACCTGGCCCTGCGCGAGGCGGCCCACCACCGGCTCTTCGCCCACGTGCCGTGGCTCGCCGACCACCTGCTCGGCGCGATCACCGACTACGCCCGCGGGCTGGAGATCGACACCTCCGGGATCGAGGAGCAGATCCGCGGCCTGGACCTGAGCAACCCGATGGCGATCCAGGAGGCCCTCCAGGGCGGACTCTTCGACCTCGGCGACTCGCCGCAGCAGAAGGCCGCCCTGGAGCGGCTGGAGATCACCCTGGCGCTGGTGGAGGGCTGGGTCGACGAGGTCGTCGGCCAGGCCACCGAGGGCCGGATGCCCGCCGCCGCCCAGCTGCAGGAGGCCGTACGCCGCCGCCGCGCCGCCGGCGGCCCCGCCGAGCAGACCTTCGCCTCCCTGGTCGGCCTGGAGCTGCGGCCGCGCCGCCTCCGCGACGCCTCGACCCTGTGGGGCTCGCTGCGCACCCGGCAGGGCACCGAGGCCCGCGACGGGGTGTGGATGCACCCGCACCTGCTGCCCGACCGCCGCCGACCTGGACGACCCGCTGGGCTTCCGCGAGGGCGCCGTGCCGGTCGAGGAGATCTCCGAGGAGGCGTTCGAGGCCGGTCTGCGCGACCTGCTGGGCGACGACGCCCCCGGCGACGACCCGGCGGACTCCGGCGACGACTCCCCGACCGACCCGGCGGACGAGTCCGGGGACGACTCCGGCGACCCCCGGGAGTGACCCTCCACACCGACGCCGGCGGCCACGCTGCGGCGCCTGGGCGCCGCCTCCGGGACGCCAGCGTGAGCTGCGGGACCGGTTCCTGGCCCATCTCGCGGCGCGACCCGACGGCGTACGCCGGCGAGTGCTACCCCGACCACCTCACCGCCGGCGTGCTGGTCCTCTCCCCCGACCTGGACCGGGTGCTGCTCAACCTGCACCGCAAGGCCGGACGCTGGTTCGCCTTCGGCGGGCACTGCGAGCCCGACGACCGGACCCTGGCCGGGGCCGCCCGGCGCGAGGGGCTGGAGGAGTCCGGCCTGCCGGACCTGGAGCTCGACCCGGTGCCGGTGCACCTGGACGAGCACGCGGTCGACTTCTGCGACCCCCGCGGCGAGGTCCACCACCTCGACGTCCGGTTCACCGCCCTCGCGCCGGCGGGTGCCGCGCACGCGGCCAGCGAGGAGTCCCTGGCCGTGCGCTGGTGGCCGGTCGACGCGCTGCCCGACGGCCTGGAGCAGGAGATGCACGAGCTGGTCGCGGCCGCCACGGTCCCGGTGGACCGCGCACCGGCAGACGGCTCAGTCGACGTGGCCCTCGCTGCCCGGCGGCGTCGACCTCGGCGGCCGCCGACCAGCCCAGCAGGTAGCCGCGGGCGCGCTCGGCGCGCGGGTAGCGGTTCACCCAGGCCCAGAAGCTGTCGTCGTGGCCCGGCTCGAGCAGGTGCGCGAGCTCGTGGACCAGGACGTAGTCGACCACCCAGGACGGCATGCCCTGCAGCCGGGTGGAGAGCCGGATCGACCGGTCCCCGGGCGTGCACGACCCCCAGCGCGCCCGCTGGTTGCCGACCCAGCGCACCGACGCGGGCTGGGCCAGCCCGCCGAAGTACTCGTCGTTGAGCTGCGCGGCCCGCGCCATCAGCTGCTCGTCCGAGGGCCGCTTGCGCGCCTCGGAGCGCTCGAGCCGCGAGGACCATGTCCTGGACCCACCGGGCCTCGTCCCGCTTGCTCATCGAGGCCGGGATCAGCACCACGATCCGGTCGCCGTCGCGGTACGCCGAGACGGTACGACGACGCCGGTTGCTGCGTCGCACCTCCACCTGGTCCGTCCCCGTCATGGCGGCACGCTACTGGTTCGCCCAGGCCAGCAGGCGCTCCTGCGGCCACGTGTTGACGATCCGCTCGGCGTCGATGCCCGCCGCCTCGGCACGTTCGCACCCGTGGTCGAGGAAGTCGAGCTGCCCGGGCGCGTGCGCGTCGCTGTCGATCGAGAACAGGCAGCCGACGTCGCGGGCCAGCTCCAGCAGCGCGGTCGGCGGGTCCCGGCGCTCGGGTCGGCTGTTGATCTCCACCGCGACGTCGTGCTCGGCGCAGGCCTCGAAGACGGTCCGGGCGTCGAACCGGCTGGAGGGACGCACGCCGCGGTTGCCGGTGACCAGGCGACCGGTGCAGTGGCCGAGCACGTTCATCGTCGACCCGGTGATCGCCGCGACCATCCGCCGGGTCATCTGGTCGGGGTCCATCTTCAGCTTGGAGTGCACGCTGGCCACCCGCACGTCGAGCCGGGCGAGCATCTCCTCGGTCTGGTCGAGCGACCCGTCGTCGAGGATGTCGACCTCGATCCCCTTGAGCAGCGTGAAGCCGGACCCGGCCAGGTGCTCGTTGACCGCCTCGACCACCTCGAGCTGGCGCGCCAGCCGCTCCGCCGAGAGCCCGTGCGCGACCTTGAGCCGGGGCGAGTGGTCGGTGAGCACGAGGTACTCGTGGCCCAGCTCGATCGCGGTGAAGGCCATCTCCTCGATCGGCGAGCCACCGTCCGACCAGTCCGAGTGCGAGTGCAGGTCGCCGCGGAGCGCGGCGCGCAGGGCCCGCCCGCCCGGCACCAGCGGCCCGGCGTGCTCCTCCAGCGCCCGCAGCCGGGTCGGCACCTCGCCCCGCCAGGCCTGGGCGATCACCGAGGCGGTGCTCGAGCCGATGCCCGGGAGCGTGGTCAGCGTCCCGGACTCGACGTGCCCGGCCACCTCCTCGTCGCTCATCGGGAGCAGCGTCGCGGCGGCGGACCGGTACGCCTTCACCTTGTAGGTGTCCTCGCGGGCCCGCTCGAGCAGGAAGGCGATGCGCCGCAGCGCGGCCACCGGCCCGGCGTCGTACCGGGGTTCACTCACAGGTCTCGCCCTCCACAGGTCGTCGCGCGTCGAGATGGCTGGTCAGGAGGCCGTGCCGGGCTCCGGCCCGGGCGTGTCCTGCACAGGATCGTCCCAGCCGGGGCGCGGGTTCTCCACCGTTCCCAGGGCTTTTCCACAGGTTCCTCCACACGGGGAAGCGCACGGCCGGACAGTCCGAGGTACCCAGTTCTGCCCATTCCGGTTGACCGGCCCCGCCGAGACTCCTAGGTTGGGCACAGATGAGGCCCCTCGCCCCATCCACCGGACGTTCGCAAGGGGAAGGCGTGCGTTCGGTGGCAGGCGGGGGGCCTCTTCTCGCGTCCCGGAGCCTCTGCCCCGGGAGCGACCCGGCTCAGCGCCCGGTGAAGCGCGGAGCGCGCTTCTCCTGGGCAGCGCGGATCCCCTCCTGCAGGTCGGCGGTGGCCATCGTGACCGGCTGGGCCAGGGACTCCCACTGCAGGGCCGTCTCCTGGTCGGTGTGCCCACCGGTCGCGAGGGCGAGCTTGGTCAGCCGGGTGGCGATCGGCGCCGCGGCCGCGATGCCCGCGGCGGCGTCCAGCGCCGTCTCCAGCAGCTGGTCGCGCTCGGTCACCCGGGAGACCAGTCCGAGCCGCAGCGCCTCGTCGCCCTGGACCAGGCGCCCGGTGAGGAAGAGGTCGCGCGCCGCGGCCAGGCCGACCACCTCGGGCAGGAGCAGCGTGCCGGCCATGCCGGGGTGCAGTCCGAGCGAGGTGAACGGGACGCCCATCTTCGCCCCCGAGCGCGGCGTACCGCAGGTCGCAGGCGAGCGCGAGGCACAGACCAGCGCCGATGGCGGGGCCGTTGATCGCGGCGATCGTCGGCACCTCCAGCCGGCGGATGGAGAGCCAGCGGCGGTAGAAGGGGAGCATCCGGTCCCGCAGCCGGTCGACGCCCGCGTCGGGCTCGCTGGCCAGCCAGCCGAGGTCGCCGCCCGAGGAGAAGGCGCTGCCCTCGCCGGTCACGACCACGGCCCGCACCGACCGGTCGGTCGCCAGCTCGTCGATCGCCTCGACCCAGGAGGCGGTCATCTCGTCGGACATCGCGTTGCGCCGGTCGGGGTTGTCCAGGGTCAGCAGGGCCACCCCGTCCGAAGGCCGCTCGAGGCGCAGGTGCGGGACGTCGTCCCGTCTCGCTGCCACCGGCTCCGGCGGTCGGGCCGGGGGCGGCGGGCTGGGTCACGGGCTGGGCGTCGTCGTCAGGCTCAGGCATGGGGGCAGGGTACGGCGAGCGCGACGCGGCCGACGGCTCCCGGTGTGCCCTGCACGTCGTGTTGCCAGGCGTGGCGTATGGTCAAGCACGGTCCGGGGCTCTCGTCCCTGGACCCCGGCGGGCTTCCCTGACTCCCCCGTCGCGACGACCGAGAAATCCCACAGACATAAGGAGGCCGTCATGGCGGAGACCTGGAGCGGCGAGTTCTACTGCGTCAAGTGCAAGGAGAAGCGCGAGGCGGAGGGCGAGGTCAAGGTCAACGACAAGGGCACCCGGATGGCCAAGGCCGTCTGCCCCGAGTGTGGCACCAACCTCAACCGCATCCTCGGCAAGGCGTGACGCACGCCCCCACGCGGTGATCGAACGGCGTCGTCCCTCCGGGGACGGCGCCGTTCGCGTCCCCTGCACGGCCCGGACCTGTGGAGAGGCGCGCACGCGCGCTCCGCAGCGGTGCCAGGCTCGGGCCATGACCGAGAACCGACCCGTTCCCCGGCTGCGGCTCCGTCACGGGGTGCCGGTCCTCCGCCGCGCCCACGGCCGGCTCCAGGTGGGCATGGACCCTGCCCGGCGCCTGCTCCTGCCCGACACCCCGTCGGTGGACGCGTTCCTCTCCGGGCTGACCCGCGGCACGGAGGACCCTGAGGACCCCGAGCTGCAGGACGTCGTGGCCCGGCTCCGCAGCCGACGGCTCCTGGTCGACCGGCTCGAGGTGCAGCACCGCCGTCTGGCCCGGGCCGAGACCCGGGTGCGGCTGTGGGGCAGCCCGACCGGCCTGTGCCGCGAGGTCGCCCAGCTGCTGCTCGCCCAGGGCCTGACACTGCTGGCGCCCGGCGACGACGCTCCGGCGGACGTCACGGTGCTGCTCAGCGTCGGGGAGCCGGCCCGGGACCTGGTCGACGACCTCACCCACCCCGGCGACCCGGTCTTCCTGGTGGCGGTGATCGACGCCCGCGTCCGGCTGGGCCCGTTCGTCCTGTCCGGGGTCGACCGCCTGCCTGCGCTGCCTCGACGCACATCAGGCGTTGGTCGACCCGGGCGTCCCGGCGCCGCCGGACCCGCGACTGCCCCGCGCGGTCGAGGTCTCGGAGCTGCTGCTGCGCGACGTCGCCCTGCGCACCGCGGTCGACGTGGTGGCCTGGGCGGAGGGACGATGCCCGCGCACGTGGTCGGCGACCACCTGGGTCGACGAGGATCTGGTCGAGGAGCACGAGCCCTGGCTCAGGCACCCGCACTGCGGGTGCGGGTGGGACGAGCTGATCGGCGCCGGCTGAGCTCACGGCCGGGCCGAGGACGCGACCGAGCCGGACGCACGACCTCGGTCGTGGGTCCGGCTCGGCACGTCGTGGGGTCGAGGCGCTCACGTCCGGCCCCGGGTGCTCACAGCGCTCGAGCCAGCGCCAGGCGCGCCTGGGCGGCAGCCCGCTCGGCCCGACGGCTCATCCGGCGGGCCACCGCGACTCGGTGCCCACGCCGCATCTCGTGCGCCTCTCCCAGGCGCACGGCCATGTGGGCCCTCGCCAGGTCTTCATACATCTGGTTCATCTCGGTGCTTCCGTTCGTGTTCGTGGTGCTCGGGTGCTTGCTGGTCATGTGCCTGCTGTCTGGTCCGTGTCCGGCAGCGCCTGTCAGGCGGCTGCCCCGTCCCGCTGGTCCTTGCGTGGTCGGCCTCTCGGTCGCTTGCGCGGGATCACCACGCCTTGCAGGAAGAGCTCGCCGCCCCAGACGCCCCAGGGCTCACGGCGCTCCAGTGCTCCCTCGAGGCAGGTGGCCCGGACCGGGCACTCCTGACACAGACTCTTGGCGTGTTCCACCTCGCTGGGTGACTCGGCGAACCAGAGCTCGGGATCCGTCGTCCGGCACGGGGCCGAGGCCGGCGGGGCCGCGGGATGGTCGAGAACGCTGATGGTCATGTGCTGTCACCTCCTCTCACTGCTGACCTGAACGTTGATGGACGGAACGGTCGGGCCGCGGAAAACAGAAAAGCCGCGGATCCCGGTGGGATCCGCGGCCTGGAGGTGCCAGCTGTCGATGACTCAACAGGTAGGCGGTCTCCAGGCACTGGTCCCCCAGATTGCTGCCGTGAGGGCAGCCGGAGCGGTCGCAACCGCGTGCGCCGACACGACGTCGGCACCGGCACGCCGGCGGGCGCCGAACGCCACGTCCGCGCAGGCACGCGCCACGGAGGCGGAATCGACGACGGGCATGCCGAACGACGGCTTCGGGGCCGTCTTCGCGAGAATGTTGCTGATCATCTGGGTCCACCTCCTTCGGGTGCATCGGCGTCGGCCCTCTTCGGGCAGACGGGGGTTTCTAGGTACGAGAAGTAAACTATCCGGCTCCCCCTGTCAGGGGCAATCGGTTTTATGGGTCTTTCTTTTTTCGCTGCGAGGACCAGGCCCGGCGGCACGCGCAGCCACTCTCGTGGTTGCTCTGCTCGGCCGTCCTCGACCTGCCCGGCCGGGCCCGGACCTGCTCAGGCCAGCAGGGCGCGCAGCTCGTCGCCGTACGCCTCGATCTTCTTGGCCCCCACGCCGGCGATCTTCAGCAGGCTCGCGTCGTCGCGGGGCCGCTTCTCGGCGATCAGCTGCAAGGTGGCGTCGGTGAACACGACGTACGCCGGCACCTCGTCGCGGCTGGCCCGCTCGCGTCGCCACTCGCGCAGCGCCTCGTAGAGCTCCTCGTCGTAGGAGGCGGGACAGTCCGCGCAGCGACCCACCTTCTTCTCCGCCGGCGTCGACAGCGGACGTCCGCACTCGCGGCAGTGCATGCCTCGCCGAGGCTTGCGTGAGCTGCGGGTGCCGCTCGCGGCGGTCTGCTCCTCCGGGCCGACGACGGTGTCCAGGAACCGGGAGCGCTTGCGGGAGGCGCGTCCGCCGGGGTTGCGCGCCTGGGCCCAGCTCAGCAGCAGCTCCCGGCGGGCCCGGGTCATCCCGACGTAGAGCAGCCGCCGCTCCTCCTCCACCTCGGTGGGCGTCTGGGCGTGGATGATCGGCAGCGTCCCCTCCACCAGGCCGACCAGCAGCACGACGTCCCACTCCAGCCCCTTGGCGGCGTGCAGGGTGGCCAGCGTGACCCCCTCGGCCACCGGGGCGTGCTGCTCGGAGGCGCGGCGGTCGAGGTCGTCGACGAAGCCGCCGAGATCCGCGCCCGGCCGCCGCGCGAACTCCGCCGCCTGGTCGGCCAGCGCCTGCAGCGACTCCCAGCGGTCGCGGGTCTGTCCCCGCGCGCTCGGTGCCTGCGCCGACCAGCCCATCCCGGCCAGCGTCGCCTTGACCACCTCGACCAGGTCCTCGCCGGCCCCCGACGCCTCGCCGGAGCGGGCGGTGCCGCGCAGCAGGGTGACCGCCTGGCGCACCTCGGCCCGGTCGAAGAACCGGGCGGCGCCGCGCACGACGTACGGCACGCCGCGGGCGGCCAGCGCGTCCTCGAACGCCTCGGACTGGGCGTTGATCCGCATCAGCACCGCGATCTCCCGCGCCGGGGTGCCCTCGGCCATCACCCGCACCACCTCCTCGGCGGCGGCAGCGGCCTCGGCCACCTCGTCGGGGTGGCTGGTGACCCGCACCGGAGGCCCGGCCGGTCTCTGGGGCACCAGCTGGACCCCGCTGCTCACGGTCCCGGCCAGCAGGCGTTGGCCGCGACCCGACGACCTGGGGGCTGGAGCGGTAGTTGCGCACCAGGTCGACCGAGGTCGCCTGCGGGAACCGGGTGCCGAAGTCGCGCAGGTAGCGCGCGTCGGCGCCGGCGAAGGAGTAGATCGTCTGGCGCCGGGTCGCCCACCACGCAGATCTCCTCGCGCCCGCCGAGCCACAGCTCGAGCAGGGCGTACTGCAGGGGGCTGACGTCCTGGAACTCGTCGACCACGAACCACTTGTACTGACGGCGGACCTCGGCGGCGACGCGCTCGTCCTCGGCCAGCATCCCGGCGTTGAGCAGCAGGACGTCCTCCATGTCCATCCGGCCCTGACCGCGCTTGACCTCCTCGTAGGCCTCGTAGACGTGGGCCACGGTCTCCGGGGGCAGGTCGCCGACCGCCCGGCCGCGACGCGGAGCGACGCGCGGGGTAGTCCTCGGCCGAGACGTTGCTGACCTTGGCCCACTCGACCTCGGAGGCGAGGTCGCGCAGCAGCGCCTGGTCCGGGGCGAGGCGCTGGCGCCGCGCGGCGGTGGCCATCAGGCCCAGCTTGGACTCGATCAGGGTCGGCAGCTCGCGTCCGTGCACCCGCGGCCAGAAGAACCGCAGCTGGCGCAGCGCCGCGGAGTGGAAGGTCCGCGCCTGGACGCCGCCGGCCCCCAGCAGCCGTAGCCGGCCACGCATCTCGCCGGCCGCCCGGGTGGTGAAGGTGACCGCCAGCACCTCGGTCGGCACGTAGACGCCGGTGGCCACGCCGTAGGCGATCCGGTGGGTGACCGCGCGCGTCTTGCCCGGTGCCCGCACCGGCCAGCACCCGGACGGGACCGCGCAGCGCCTCTGCCACCCGACGCTGCTCGGGATCGAGGGCGGCGAGCAGGTCCTCGGGAGTCGGCACGCGGGAACATCTCCTGGAGTGGGAGGGTTGGGACTGGCACGAGCCTAGACGCCCCCGGGGACAGCCTCGGACGGCCCGTCCGGGCCTGTGGAGAAGACGGAAGATCCCACGACGTCACGTGACGTCGACGAACAGGAGCAGACCAGCCATGAGCGCAGCGACCGCCACGTTGACCATGTACAGCACCCCCTGGTGCGGCTACTGCCACCGCCTGCGCAGCCAGCTCGACCGCGAGGGGATCGGCTACGAGGTGGTCGACATCGAGCAGGTGCCCGAGGCCGCCGCGATCGTCGAGCAGGTCAACGGCGGCAACCAGACCGTGCCCACGCTGGTGTACGCCGACGGCTCGGCGCAGACCAACCCGTCGCTGGCCCAGGTGAAGGCGAAGCTCGCCGAGCTCGGCTGAGCCCGGGGCCGCGGCCGCCGCGGCGGGCTGAGCCCGGCGGGCGGCCTGCGGGCCGCGCCGCTACCAGCCGGACGGCAGCGGCTCGCCGTACCAGAGCTCGAGCAGCGAGGACGAGATCGAGACCGAGCCGGGGACCCGCACCTCCCCGGACGCCATCCCCTCGCGCAGCTCCTCGCGGGTGAACCAGCGGGCGTCCTCGATCTCGGCGCCGTCCACGTCGATCTTGGTGGTCAGGGCGCGGGCCAGGAAGCCCACCATCAGGCTGGCCGGCAGCGGCCAGGGCTGGCTGCCGACGTAGGAGACCTCGCCCACCTCGACGCCGACCTCCTCGGCGACCTCACGCCGTACGGCGTCCTCCAGGGTCTCCCCCGGCTCGCAGAAGCCCGCGAGCGTCGACCAGCGTCCCTGCGGCCACGACGCCTGTCGGCCCAGCAGCAGACGCTCCTCGGTCGCTGCCGGGCTCTCCGTCGCTGACCGCCATGATCACCGCCGGGTCGGTGCGCGGGAACTGCGCTCGACCGCACGCCGTGCACCGCAGCTCGTGCCCCGCCGAGCGGACCTCCAGGCTCCCGCCGCAACGGGGGCAGAAGCGGGTCGCGCGGTGCCACTCCGCCAGCCCCACGGCGTGGAAGAGCCACGGCACCTCGCCCGGACCCCGGTCCCCGGCCGCCAGTCCGGCGACCAGCTCGCGCGCGCCCAACCAGCCGTCCTCGTCGCGACGCGGCTCGCCCGAGGACGGCGAACCGGGTCACCCCGTCGCGGCGGCCGAGCAGGACCCGCACCCCGTCGGGGGCCTCGTCGGGGGCGACCCAGGCCAGTCCGTCCGTCCGCGGCGCGCACCCGGGCGCCGGCGAGCACCAGCACGCGGGTCTCGGGCGAGCCCCACTCGCGCGGCCAGCCACGCCTCGTCGGTGCGGTGCAACGCCTCCCGGTTGTGCGCGCGGGCGGAGAGGGCGACGTGCGGAAGCTCACGAGATGCCATCCGCCGAGGATAGGCGCGACCACCGGGCTCCCGGTCGGCCGCGTCACCGGACCCGCTCAGGACGGCAGGACCAGCCGCTCCAGCTCCGCGCGCCCGGGCAGGCCCTCGGGCTCCACCGTCCTGCCGGTGCGCACGTAGTGGAAGATCGCCCGCACCGACTCCACCGGGACGCCGCGCACCTCGGCCCACGCGAGCCGGTAGATCGCCAGCTGCAGCGGGTCGGCGGTCTCGGCCCGGTTCGTCTTCCAGTCGACGACGAGGTAGCCGCCGTCGGGCTCCCGGTAGACCGCGTCGATCCGGCCGCGGACCACCTGGCCGGCCAGGACCAGCGCGAACGGCTCCTCGACCGCGTAGGGCGCGCGCTCCGCGAACGGCCCCGCCTCGAACCGCTCGATCACCTCGCGCAGGTCGTCCCGGTCGTCGATGCCGGCGTCGGCGCGACCGGGCAGGTCGTCGAAGTCGAGCAGCTGCTGCTGGCCGAACCGCGCCTCGACCCAGGCGTGGAAGGCCGTGCCGAACCGGGCCTGCGGCGCCGGCGGGCGGGGCATCGGGCGGGCCAGCTCGCGGGCGAACCCTCGCGGGTCGTCGCGCAGCCGCGCCATCGCGGTCGCCGAGAGGCTGCGCGGCATCGGCACCTCGACCCGGTGGCGCGCTCGGCCCGGGCCTCGGCGAGCAGCTGGCCCAGGTCGGCGTCCCAGTCGGCGACCCGGGCCGCCTCGATCATGTCCAGGCCCTCGTCCGCAGCCGCCGGGTCGACGGTGCGGACCAGCTCGGCCGCGACGAGCCGACGCTCCGTCTCGCGGCCCAGACCGGTGGAGGGGCCAGGCCCGCGACCGAGTCGACCTGGTCGTTGGGGTTGGGCGTGCCGCGCTCGGGCTTGTCCAGCCACCGCTCGACCGGCACCGCCGAGCTGCCTCCAGGTGCTCGCGGACGCAGCGCTGGTAGTCCGAGGGCCCGAACGGGGTGGCCCGCTGGCCCCAGCAGTGCGAGGTCACGGCCAGGTGGTGGGCGGCACGGGTGAACGCGACGTAACCCAGGCGCAGCTCCTCCTCCGCGTCGTGCGCCTTGGTCCGCGCCCGGAAGTCGTCCAGCGCCGCCTTGTCCCATCCCTCCAGCTGCGGCTGGTCGGCCGCGTCCCCGCGCAGCGGTGCGGGGAGCACCGCCGGGGAGGAGGTCCACAGGGTCCGCGACCGGTTGGAGGGGAACCGGGTCTCGCACGACCCCCACGCAGAAGACCGAGGACCACTCGAGGCCCTTGGACCGGTGCACGGTGAGCAGCTTGACCGAGTCGGCGGCGGTGGGCGTGGCGATGTCCAGCCCGTTGCCCTGCTCGTCCTCGGCGGTGAGGTAGGCCAGCAGCGCCGGCAGGGTGACGTCGCCGTCGACGGACTGGAAGTCGGCGACCGCCTTGACGAAGAGGTCGACGTTGTCGCGCCGGGCGGTCGCGGACTCCGAGACGGCCGAGGCCAGCTCGACGTCGACGCCGGTCACGTCGATGATCCTGCGCACCACGTCGAGCAGCGGGTCGCCCACGTAGGCGCGCAGCCGACGCAGCTCGGCGGAGAGCAGCGCGAACCGCTCGAGGGCCTCGGGCGAGTAGGCCGCCTCACCGGGAGAGAGCAGGGCGTCGCCCAGCGCGGGCAGCTCCGAGGGGTCCACCCCGTCCGCGATGCCGAGCAGCTGGTCCGCGATCGTCGACACCTCCTGCCTGCCCCGGGCGCCCGAGAGCTCGCCGGCCCGCTCGGCCAGCAGCCGCAGGTCCCGCGGGCCGATCGCCCACCGCGGACCGGTCAGCAGCGTGAGCAGCGCCGGGTTGGCCGTCACGTCGTGGAGCAGGGTCAGGGTGGCGACGATCTCGGCGATCTCGGGCAGCCGCAGCAGCCCGGCGAGCCCGACGATCTCGACCGGGATCCCGGCGCCGGTCAGGGCGTCGTAGACCTGCTCGGCGGTGCTGTTGTCGCGGCTCAGGACGCCGATCTCCGACCACGGGGTGCCCCCGTCGTGGACCTCCTGGACCGCCTCGGTCAGCCACGACAGCTCGTCGACGGCGCGTTCGAAGACGTGGGTCTCGACCCGGCCCGGCCCGGAGGTCTCCGCTGCCGCGGAGCTTGGCCACCTTGTCGCCGTACTGCTCCAGGAGCGGGGCGGCCAGCCGGTTGGCCACCCCGAGGATCTCGGAGTCCGAGCGCCGGTTGATGGTGAGCTGGAGCCGCATCGGCCGACCGTCGGCGGCGGGGAAGGTCTCGTCGAAGTTGAGGATGTTGGAGACCGAGGCGCCGCGCCAGCCGTAGATCGCCTGGTTGGGGTCGCCGACCGCCATCACCGGGTGACCCAGCCCGGTCTGCGGCGTGGGCCCGGAGAAGAGCCGGGACAGCATCGTGGCCTGCGCCACGGAGGTGTCCTGGTACTCGTCGAGGAGCACCACCTTGAACCGGGCGCGCTCGACCGCCCCCACCTCGGGCTGCTCGCTGCACCAGCCGCGCCGCCCAGGCGATCTGGTCGCCGAAGTCCATCAGTCCCAGGTCACGCTTGAGCCGGCGGTAGCCCTCGACCAGCTCCAGCAGCTCACGACGCCGGTCGATCGCGTGGATCGCCTTGGCCGGGCCCTCGAGGTAGGTCTTGCGGTTCTTGCCGGCAGCCTCGGCGGCCACCGCCCACTCGAAGCCCGCACGCGCCTCGACGTCGAACCGACGCACGGTCTCGGCGTCGACCAGGTGCTCGCTCATCGCCCCGTCGAGGGCCAGCAGGTTCTGGATGGCGGTCGGCGGGTGGTCGGTGAGGTGCTCGACCGCTGCCGGTGAACCGGTCGACCACCCGGGCGCCGAGCTGGTAGCGGGCGGCGTCGTTGACGATCCGGGTGTCGGGCTCGTGACCGATGCGCAGCCCGTGGTCGTCGAGCAGGGTGGAGGCGTAGGCGTTGTACGTCGCGATCGTCGGCTCCAGCACCTCCTCGCCGTCCTCGAGCACCCGGTCGTCGAGCAGTCCCGCGGCGGTGAGCGCGCCGCGCACCCGCTGGCGCAGCTCGGCGGCCGCCTTGGTGGTGAAGGTCAGCCCGAGCACCTCCTCGGGACGCACCTGCCCGGTGGCCACGAGGTAGACGACGCGCTGGGCCATCAGCGTCGTCTTGCCCGCTGCCCGCACCGGCCACGACGACCGCGGGCCGCAGCGGCGCGGTGATCGCCGCCCACTGCTCGCTGCTGGGCGGGTGTCCGCCCATCAGGGCCTGCAGGTCCTCGGGGCTGTCCAGCCGGACCGGCGGGCGCGGCCGGAGCGGCCGCGGTCGTGCTGGGTCGTGACGAGGTGGATCGTGAGTGGTCGTGGTCACTGGAGGATCACCGATCCTGCGCTGCGGGTGGGACAGATGGACACGAAGGCGCAGTCCCGGCAGTGCTCGCCGGGGGTCGCCGGGAAGGACTCGGCCCGCACGTGCGCGGCGGCCGTGGCCAGGCTCTCGCGCAGCGCAGCCCGGTGGGGTCCGTCGTCGGGGTGCACCGGCTGCGGCTGCACCTTGGCCCGCGGGCCGCCGTCGACCAGGCCGCAGCTGCACCAGCTCGGCGCCGGCCGGACCGCACGTCGTCGCCGGCCAGCTCCGCGACCGCGCCGGCGTCGACGGCGTACTGGTAGAGGGCGAGCTGCAGGTTGCCCTCGACCGAGCGGCCGCTCGGCGCGTTGCGCCCGGTCTTGAGGTCGACCACGACGACGCCGCCCTCGGAGTCGACCTCGATCCGGTCGGCGAAGCCGGTCAGGGTGACCCGGTCGCCCGTCGACCTCCACGTCGGCGCGGAACGGCACCTCGGTGCCGAGCAGCTTGCGGGCGTTGGACCCGTGCCAGGCGACGAACCGCTCGAGGGCGGCGCGCACCCGGTCCCACTCGCGCTTGCGCGACCAGGGCGTGCGGAAGGAGAGCCGCTCCCAGACCGCGTCGACCTCGGCCATCAGCTCGTCGACGTCGGGCGGCAGCTCGTCGCGGGCCACCCGCTCGGCCAGCGCGTGCACGATCTGACCGAGGTTGGCCGACTGGTGGGAGACCGAGGATCCGCCGGCCTCGCGCTCGAAGAACCACCGCGCGGGCAGACCTGCATGCTCTCCAGCATGCTGGCCGAGATCGGCACCGGACCCTGGGGGTCGCGCACCGGGCGCACCGAGCGCGAGGCCGCGCGGGTGCCCCACCAGGTCGACGGGTCGGCGGCAGGCACCAGCGCGACGGTCGCCGGCGGTCTCCGCGGCGAGCCGGGCGAGCCGGCGGGCCGCCGCCTCGCGCAGCGGGAGGGACTGGTCCGGGTCGGCGGCGACCCGGCGCAGCTCGGCGACGAGCCCGCCCAGCGAGAGCGGCCGGGCCGGGGCGGCCCTCGGAGTGCCGCGGCTCCGGGCCGAGCTCGGTGAGGAAGCGCGAGGGCTGCTCGCCCTCCTCGTCGGAGGAGCGGACCGCGGTGACGACCAGCCGGCGTCGCGCCCGGGTGCAGGCGACGTAGAACAGGCGACGCTCCTCCATCAGCAGCGCGCGGGCGGTGAGCGGCGGGACGAGCTCGCCCACCCCGGGCGCCGAGGACCCGATCCGGTCGGCGCCGAGCAGGGTGGAGCGACGCCGCAGGTCCGGCCAGCCGTCCTCCTGCAGGTGGGCGACCACGACCAGCTCCCACTCCAGTCCCTTGGACCGGTGCGCGGTCAGCAGCCGCACGGCGGCGCCCCGCACCCCCCGGTCGGCCAGGGTGTCGGCCGGGATCTCCTGGGCGACCAGGGCCGCGAGGAAGTCGGCGATCCCGGTGTGGTCGCGCTGCTCCTCGGCCCGCGCGGCCAGCTCGAAGAGCGCGCAGACCGAGTCGAGGTCACGGTGGGCCCGCCGGGCTCCCGGCCCGCCGGCGTCGACCGCGCGTCGCAGCCGCTCGGGCCACGAGGTTCCGGACCACAGGTGCCACAGCACCTGCTCGGCGCTGGCTCGCGCCGCGACCAGCGCGGCGCCCGCGTGCAGGAGCGCCGAGAGCGCCCGGGCCCGCTGCGCCTCGGGCCCCTCGAGCCCGTCGAGGAACCCGTCCTGGACCAGGCTCAGCCGGAGCAGCTCCCGGGAGGTGCGCGGCTGCGCGTCGCCGGTCTTGTCCCGGGCGCGCAGCAGCCGGACCAGGACGCGCAGGTCGCCGGCGTCCAGGCCGGCCAGCGGCGAGAGCAGCAGGGACTCCACCCGGCCCGGGTCGAGGTAGCCGGACGACTGCGGGTCGTCGTTGTCCAGGTTGAGCACGGCCCGCAGCGCGTCGAGCACCGGGCGGATCGCCGGGTCGCGCACCAGGGGGAGCTCGTCGGCGGCGACCTCGACCGGGACGCCCGCGGCGCCCGAGCGAGCGCCGCAGCGACGGGATCGAGGCCCGGCCGGAGCGGACGAGCACCGCCATGTCGTCCCACGGCACCCCGTCCTCCAGGTGCGCGCGGCGCAGCAGGTCGGCCAGGTGCTCGGCCTCGGCGCGCTCGCTGTCGAAGGTGAGCACCTCCACCCGGCCGTCGCCGTGCGGCCCGGCCACGGACTCGGGGTGCAGGAACTCCTCCCGGGCCCGGGCGTCGATGCTGCCCGCCAGCGGGAGCCGTTCGGCGACCCGGCGGGAGGCCCGCAGCAGCCGCGGCCCGAAGCGGCGGGTGCGCCGCAGCACCACCACCGGCGGCACGCTCCCCCGTCCGGGTGGGGAACTGCGGCCGGGAAGTCGAGGATGCCGCGCACGTCGGCGCCGCGGAAGCCGTAGATCGACTGGTGGGGGTCGCCGACGACCACCAGGTCGCGGCCGTCGCCGGCCAGCGCCTGCAGCAGCGCGACCTGGCCCGGGATCGGTGTCCTGGTACTCGTCGACGAAGACGTGGCCGAACCGCGCCCGCAGCTCGTCGCGGTGGGCCTCGACCTCGATCACCGCGCGCCGGATCAGGTCGGCGTGGTCGGTGGCCCCCAGGTTGTCCAGGATGGTCAGGTACTGGTCCAGGAAGAGCCCGGAGGCCACGAGCTCGGGCAGCCGGTGCTCCTCGCCGAGCGCGCGCAGCGCCGGCCCGTCGAGCCCCTTCTCCCGGGCTCGGGAGAGCACCCCGTGCACCTCGCGGGCGAACCCGCGGGTCCCGAGCGCGTGCTGCAGGGAGCGCGGCCACGCCACCGACTCGGGGTTGTCGGCCAGCAGCTCGCGGAGCACCACGTCGGACTCGGGCGCGGAGAGCAGGCGCAGCGGGGCGTCGTACAGCTCCTGCGGGCTGTAGGTCCGGATCAGGGAGAGCGCGAAGGAGTGGAACGTCGAGCAGAGCGCGGCCGACGTCGTCCGGGCGACCCGGGCGGTCACCCGGTCGCGCAGCTGCTCGGCGGCCTTGCGGGAGAAGGTGAGCGCCAGCACCGACGAGGGGTCGGCGCCGCGCACCTCGATCCGGTCGACGATCGCCTCGACCATCGTGGTGGTCTTGCCGGTGCCCGGGCCGGCCAGCACCAGCAGGGGCCCGCCCGGGTGGTCGACCACGCGCTGCTGGTGCTCGTCGAGCACCGGCACCGCGGGCGCACCCTCGGGACGCCCCAGGGTGTACGTCGTACGAGGTGGCGCGCTGCTCATGGGAACCACTCAACCATCGTCCGCCGACACCACCGTGACGACGCCACGGGTCCGGGGAGGATCAGGCGTCCGGCGCCCGGTCGTTGTAGACGCCCGCCTCCGGCTGCCCGCTGAGCCGGCCGATCTCGGCCATCACCGCGTCGGTGACCTGCCGGCGGGCCCGGCCTGCCGACACCCCCGCGTCGGCGCCGCGGAAGTCCATCGGCGGCCCGAACCGGACCGCGACCCGGGCAAGCCGGGGCACCCGGGAGCCGACGGGCTGGATCTGCTCGGTGCCGCGGAGTCCGACCGGCACCACCGGCACCCCCGCGGTGAGCGCGAGGTGGGCGACCCCGGTGCGGCCGCGGTAGAGGCGTCCGTCGCGGCTGCGGGTGCCCTCGGGGTAGATGCCGAAGGCCTCCCCGCGGCGCCAGCACCGCGAGCGCGGTGTCCAGGCTGTCGATCGCGGCGCGGGAGTCGTCGCGGTCGACCGGGAGCATGCCGAGCGCCTCGAACCAGGCCCGGCTGACCGCGCCCTTGAGCCCGGTGCCCTCGAAGTAGTCCGACTTGGCCAGGAAGACCACCCGGCGCGGCACGACGCACGGGATGACCACGCTGTCGACGAAGCTCAGGTGGTTGCTGGCCAGGATCACTCCCCCGCTGGCCGGCACGTGCTCCAGGCCGGAGACCTCGGGCCGCCACAGCGCCCGGGCGACCGGGGGCACCACACGGTGCAGGGCGGAGTAGAGCATGGACGCATTGTGCCGGGCGCCGCGACCGGGCCGCGGTGCCGGGGCTGCGCCCGGCACCGCGGAGGTGCTCAGTAGGACGGCTGGCTCGGGTCGATCTGGTTGACCCAGGCGACCACGCCGCCGCCGACGTGGACGGCGTCGCCGTACCCGGCGCCCTTGACCACGGCCAGCACCTCGGCCGAGCGCACGCCCGACTTGCAGTGCAGCACGACCTGCTTGTCGCCGCCGGTCAGCTCGGGCAGCTGCTCGAGCGCCTTGCCGTTGAGGAACTCGCCCTTGGGGATCAGCACCGAGCCGGGGATCTTGTTGATCTCGAACTCGTTGGGCTCGCGCACGTCGATCAGCACGAAGTCCCGGGTGCCTTCCTCGCGCTCCTTGAGCATGCCCTCGAGCGTGCTGACCGAGATGGTCGACCCGGCGGCCGCGTCGGCGGCCTCCTCGGAGACCGCGCCGCAGAACGCGTCGTAGTCGATCAGGCCGGAGACGGTCGGGTTCTCACCGCACAGCGCGCAGTTCGGGTCCTTGCGGACCTTCAGCTTGCGGTACTCCATCTCCAGGGCGTCGTAGATCATCAGCTTGCCGACCAGCGGGTCGCCGATGCCGGTGAGCAGCTTGATCGCCTCGTTGACCTGGATCGAGCCGATCGAGGCGCACAGCACGCCCAGCACGCCGCCCTCGGCGCAGGAGGGGACCATGCCCGGCGGCGGCGGCTCGGGGTAGAGGCAGCGGTAGCAGGGTGCCTCCTCGGAGAGCGTCGGCGCGAAGACCGAGGCCTGGCCGTCGAAGCGGTAGATCGAGCCCCAGACGTAGGGGATCTTCAGGAAGTACGCCGCGTCGTTGACCATGTAGCGGGTCGCGAAGTTGTCGGTGCCGTCGACGATCAGGTCGTAGCCCTCGAAGACGGAGAAGACGTTGTCGTTGTCGAGGCGCTCCTCGTGCAGCACCACGTTGACCAGCGGGTTGACCTCGAGGATCGACTCCTTGGCCGAGACGGCCTTGGAGCGGCCCACGTCGGACTGGCCGTGGATGACCTGGCGCTGCAGGTTCGACTCGTCGACCTCGTCGAACTCGGCGATGCCCAGGGTGCCGACACCGGCTGCGGCAAGGTAGAGCAGGGCCGGGGAGCCGAGCCCGCCGGCACCGATGACCAGGACCTTCGCGTTCTTGAGCCGCTTCTGTCCGGTCATGCCGACGTCCGGGATGATCAGGTGCCGGCTGTAGCGCCGCACCTCCTCGGTGGTCAGCTCGGCGGCGGGCTCCACGAGCGCGGGGAAGGACACGGCATCTCCTGCGGGGTCTACGGGTGGTGGGGGCACCGGGCACAACGCCGGCGCCCGCTGCTCTGTTCCCCTGGTGTGCCCATGGTCCGCCGCCCGCGGCGAGCGCTCGACCGTGGTCCCGACATCCGGACGGGGGTATCGTGCGAGGCCTACCTGCCGGTAGTACCTAAGAAAGCGGATGGGCGACACTCGGGACCCGCCGACGTTCGGCACGCTCCGGAGCGGGATAGGCTGCGCCGCAAGAGACGGAGGAGCCTGGTGAGCACAGACAACCACGACCTGGAGGCACGCCCCCGGGGCGCGAGGATGCCGCGACGCGAGCGACGCGCGCAGCTCCTCGACTCGGCCCTGGAGGTCTTCGTCGCCCACGGCTACCACGCCGCGGCGATGGACGACATCGCCGAGCGCGCCGGCGTCTCCAAGCCGGTGCTCTACCAGCACTTCCCCGGCAAGCTCGAGCTCTACATGGCGCTGCTGGACGACTCCTGCAACGCCATCACCGAGAGCATCCGCGCGGCGCTGACCTCCACGCAGGACAACAAGCAGCGGGTCGCGGACGCGATCGCCGCCTTCTACTCCTACGTCGCGCAGGAGACGGGCGCGTTCCGGCTCGTCTTCGAGTCCGACCTCACCAACGACGCCGCGGTCCGGGAACGGGTCGACCGGGTCACCGAGGACGCCGCGGCCAGCATCGCCGTGGTGATCCAGCAGGACACGGGCCTGCCGATGCGGTCGTGCATGCTGCTCGCCGTCGCGCTGGTCGGAATGGGACAGGTCAGCGCACGGTTCTGGCTCTCGGACTCGGTCAACGGCGGGTCCGACGACGCCATCAGCCAGAAGGACGCCGCTGCACTGGTGGCTGCGCTCGGCTGGCGCGGCATCGGCGGCTACCCCAAGGAACAGTGAGGTTGCGCGGCACCCGCGCACCCACCGACATACGACAGAAGGAGGCCTCGATGGAGGTCAAGATCGGCATCCAGCACGCCCCCCGCGAGATCGTGATCGACGTGGAGCTGAGCCAGGACGAGGTCGAGAAGCTGGTGAACGACGCCCTGGGCTCCGACTCCTCGCTCGCCCTGACCGACGCCAAGGGCCGGCGCGTGCTGGTCCCCGGGGACCACATCGCCTACGTCGAGCTGGGTGGCGGGGTCACCGGCACCGTCGGCTTCCGCTGACCCACCAGGTGGTCGACCCCTGCGCTGACCGCCCCTGACACCGACCGACCGCCCGGGCGCCTCGCGCCCGGGCGGTCAGCCGTCTCCCCCGTCTCCGGGGCTTCAGGTCTCAGGAGCTCCAGGGCCTCAGGAGTCGAGCCCCAGCTCCTCCATCCGGGCCGCGTGCCGCTCGGTGAGCCGGGTGAACATCCGGCCGATCGCCGCCAGGTCGAGCCCGGGCCGGTCGATCCCGCCCGCGAGCAGGGCCGTCATCGCGTCCCGCTCGGCGGCGACCCGCTGCCCCTGGATCAGCGCCTCGCCCATCAGCCGGCGGCCCCAGAGCGCCAGCCGCCCACCCAGCCGGGGGTCCTCGGCGATGCCTGTGCGCACCCGCTCGACCACGAACTCGGAGTGACCCGTCGTCGGCCAGGGCGTCGTTGATCAGGTCGCGGGTCGAGCCGTCCAGGTAGACCGCGATCTCCCGGTAGAAGTCGGCGGCCAGCCCGTCGCCCACGTAGGCCTTGACCAGCCCCTCGTACCAGTCGGACGGGGCGGTGTGCGCGTGGAACTCGTCGATCGCCCGCCGGAACGGCTCCATCGCCTCGAACGGGTCGGCGCCGAGCTCGACGAGCCGGTCGCGCAACGGCGTGAGGTGGCCGAACTCGGCGGCGGCCATCGCCGAGAGCGCGACCTTGTCGGCCATCGTCGGAGCCAGCTTGGCGTCCTCGGCGAGCCGCTCGAAGGCGGAGAGCTCGCCGTACGCGATCGCCCCGAGCAGGTCGACCACGGCCTCGCGGTACTCGGGGTCGGCGAACGCGTCGACCTCCGGGCCGGCCGACCCCTCGTCCGGGCCTTCGGCCAACGATTCAGTCATGCCGTCACCCTACCGATACACTCGACCACAACTGCGTACGCCCGAGTACGCGTGGGCGCGGTCCAGTGCCGCAGCCCAGCATGTGCGCGGCAGACCGCTACGTCGAGTCCGCCGCTGGTGCAACGAACTGCGACGAAAGCGAAATACGTGACCACCTTCCGTGAGCTCGGGGTCCTGCCCGAGATCTGCGACGCGCTCGAGCGCGCCGGCATCACCACCCCCTTCGCCATCCAGGAGATGACCCTCTCGGTCGCCCTGATGGGCACCGACCTGATCGGCCAGGCCCGCACGGGCACCGGCAAGACCCTCGCCTTCGGCATCCCGGTGCTGCAGCGCAGCGTCGCGCCCAGCGACCCCGCCTACGCCGAGCTCCCCCAGGGCAAGCCGCAGGCGCTGATCGTGGCGCCGACCCGCGAGCTCGCGCTCCAGGTCTCCAACGACCTGCACCTGGCCAGCAAGGACGTCGGCCTGCGGGTCCTGACGGTCTACGGCGGGGTCGGCTACGACACCCAGCTCGAGGCGCTGGAGTCCGGCGTCGACATCGTCGTCGGTACGCCGGGCCGGCTGATCGACCTGGCCAACCGCCGGGCCCTCGACCTCTCGCACGTGCACGCCCTGGTCCTCGACGAGGCCGACGAGATGCTCGACCTGGGCTTCCTGCCCGACGTCGAGCGCCTGCTGGCGATGACGCCGGAGACCCGGCAGACCATGCTCTTCTCGGCGACCATGCCGTCGGCCATCGTCTCCCTGGCCCGCACCCACATGCGCCACCCGATGAACATCCGCGCCGAGTCCTCCTACGACACCACGATGGTGCCGGCGACCGCGCAGTTCATCTACCAGGCGCACGACCTGGACAAGCCCGAGATCATCGGGCGGGTCCTGCAGGCCGAGGACGCCGACAAGATCATCGTCTTCACCCGCACCAAGCGGCAGGCCCAGCGTGTCGCCGACGACCTGGCCGAGCGCGGCTTCGCCGCCAGCCCGCTGCACGGCGACATGGCCCAGGTCGCCCGCGAGAAGGCGCTGGCCAAGTTCCGCGAGAACAAGATCCGGGTCCTGGTCGCCACCGACGTCGCGGCCCGCGGCATCGACGTCGCCGGCGTCTCCCACGTCATCAACTACACCTGCCCCGAGGACGACAAGACCTACGTGCACCGGATCGGCCGCACCGGTCGGGCCGGCGCCACGGGCACCGCGATCACGTTCGTGGACTGGGCGGACCTCCACCGGTGGAAGATGATCAACAAGGCACTGGACCTGCCGTTCGACAACCCGCAGGAGACCTACTCCACCTCTGAGCACCTGTTCACCGACCAGGGCATCGCGCCCGGCACCAAGGGTCGCATCGTCGACCCGGCGCCGGTCGAGCGCAAGCCCCGCGAGGGCGGGCGCGACGGCGGCCGGAGCCGCGACAAGGACCGCGAGCGCGCGCCGCGCCGCGACCGCAGCCGCAGCCGGACCCGCAACGGGCGCCCCGTCGAGGACGCCCCGGCCGAGTCGACCCCGGCCGCCCAGGCCCCTGCTGCGGCCGAGCGCCCCGCCGCGGACCGGGCGGCCGACGGCGACGAGACCCGCCCCAGCCGCACCCGCCGGCGCCGCCGTCGCAGCGGCGGCTCGGGCGACGGCGCCTCGGGCGGCTCCGCCCCGGCGGCCAGCAGCGCCGAGTGACGACCGCCTGACCCCAGGCCACCGTCGACACCGAGCAGGCCGGTGACCCCCCGGGTCACCGGCCTGCTCGCGTCACCGGCCTGCTCGCGCCATCAGGTTCTTCGCCACCTCGCGGTAGGCCAGGGCACCCTTGCTCGTGCGCGAGGTCGACAGGATCGAGCGCCCCGCGGCCGGCGCCTCGGCGAACTTGATCGTCTTCGGGATCGGCGGCTCGATCACGTCCAGGTCGTAGGTCTCGGAGATCGTCTCCAGCACGGTCCGCGCGTGCGTGGTGCGGCCGTCGTACATGGTGGGCAGCACGCCCCAGACGGTGAGCGACGGGTTGGTGAACCGCCGGACGTCGTGCACGGTGTCCAGCAGCTGACCGACCCCGCGGTGCGAGAGCGTCTCGCACTGCAGGGGCACGACCACCCCGTCGGCGGCGGTCAGCGCGGCGACGGTGAGCACCCCCAGCGAGGGCGGGCAGTCGAGCAGCACCCAGTCGTAGACGGTGCCCTGCTCCGCCAGGTCCTCCAGCACCGACCGGATCACGTGCTCGCGACCCGTCCGGGTCAGCAGGTCCGCCTCGGCACGGGCCAGCTCGATGGTGGCCGGCAGCAGGTCCGGGCCGTCCGGGGTCTGCAGGATCACCTCGCGCGCGTCGGTCCCCTTGGTGAGCACGTGGTGGACCGAGAGGTCGAGGTCCTCGGGGTCGATGCCCAGGGAGAAGGTCAGGCAGGCCTGCGGGTCGAGGTCGACCAGGAGCACCGACTGGCCCTCCTCGACGAGCGCGGCGCCGATCGAGGCCACGGAGGTGGTCTTGGCCACCCCGCCCTTCTGGTTCGCGACGGCAAGTGTCGTGGTCATGCCTCGATCATGCCCAACTGTGCTTGCCCGCGGGGGCGCGACACCTGAATGCTGGGCACATGATCTCCCCGACCGCGCTGGTCACCGGCGCCACCGCCGGCATCGGCCGCTCCTTCGCCCACCAGCTCGCCGCCTCCGGCCACGACCTCGTCCTGGTCGCCCGCGACCGTGACCGGTTGGAGCACGAGGCGGGCGAGCTGCGGGACCGGTACGGCGTGGCCGTCGAGGTGCTGCCCGCCGACCTCGCCGACCGCGAGCAGCTGGCCACGGTGGAGGCCCGGGTCGCCGATCGCGGGCGCCCGGTCGACCTGCTGGTCAACAACGCCGGGTTCGGGCTCAAGGGACGGTTCCTGGACAACCCGGTCGAGGCCGAGCAGGCGATGCTCGACGTGCTGGTCACCGCGGTGATGCGGCTCAGCCACGCCGCCCTGGGCGCGATGGCCGAGCGCGGGCACGGCGGGCTGATCAACGTCTCCAGCGTGGCGGCGTTCCTGCCCCGCGGCACCTACTCGGCCGCCAAGGGATGGGTCAACCAGTTCGGCGAGTGGGCCGCCGCCGAGTACCGCCCGCAGCGGGGTGGTGGTGACCACCCTGTGCCCGGGCTTCACCAGGACCGAGTTCCACGAGCGGATGGACGTGGGCCGCGACTCCGCCCCCGACTTCCTGTGGCTCGACGCCGACGCCCTGGTGCGGCAGGCGCTGGCGGACCACGCCCGGGGCAAGGCGCTGTCGATCCCCGGCGCGCAGTACAAGGCGGTCGCCGCGGTGAGCCGGTTCGTCCCGCTCCGGCTGCTCCAGCCCCTGCAGGCGCTCGGCCGCCGCTGAGCGGACAGGCTCAGCCGGGGCGGCCTCGGCTCGGGCGGCTGGTCGGGCAGGCTCAGCGCGGGACGAGCGCCCAGTAGTCCAGGTCGAGCAGGACGCCCTCGGCGTACTTGCGGTCCTCGCCGCGCAGCGTCATCGACTCGTCGCGGCCCCGCGTCGCCACCAGCCGCAGGCGCAGCGCGCCCACCCCGGGCGCCAGGTCGTCGGCGGTGTCGAGCACCTCGGACCAGGCGTAGACCGTGTCGCCGGCGAACGCCGGCGCCACGTGCGCGCCGGCGTTGATCGCGGCGATCAGCTGGGCGTTGGCCAGGCCGTTGAAGGACAGCGCACGCGCCAGCGAGATGATGTGCCCGCCGTAGACCAGCCGCTTGCCGTCCGGGCGGGCCTCGGTGTTGAAGTGCACCTTGGCGGTGTTCTGCCACAGCCGGGTCGCCATCATGTGCTCGGCGTCGGTCAGGGTGACCCCGTCGACGTGGTCGATCTTCTCGCCCACCTCGTAGTCGCCGAGGCGGTGCGGCTCGCCCGCCGCGGCGAAGTCGTACTGCGGTGAAGTCCAGGCCGGCGGGCACCACCAGCGTGCCGGGCTCGACCACGTCGGCGAGCTCGGGCACGACCGTCTCGGGCGCCGGCGCCTCGGCGTCGCGCTTGTGCACCATCACCCAGCGCGCCCAGTCCAGCGCGATCTCGCCGCGCTGGTTGGTGGCGGTCGAGCGGACGTAGACCACGCCGGTCCGGCCGTTGGAGTTCTGCTTCAGGCCGATCACCTCCGAGCGGGTCCGGAGCGTGTCGCCCGGGCACCACCGGCAGGTGGAACCGGCACTCGGCGTAGCCGAGGTTGGCCACGGCGTTGAGCGAGACGTCGGGCACGGTCTTGCCGAACGCGACGTGGAAGCCGATCAGCTCCTCCACCGGGTGCGGCGACAGGCCGACCGAGGCGGCGAACTCGGCCGAGGACGGCAGCGCGAACCGGGTCGGGTAGATCGCGCCGTAGAGCGCGCGGTCACCCTCGGTGATCGTGCGCGGGGTGGCGTGCTCGATCACCTGGCCGAGGGTGAAGTCCTCGAAGAAGTTGCCGGGGTTGGTCTTGCTGTGGCTCATGGGCCGTATCCTGCCGCATCCGCCCCTGCGGCCCCGCGGCTGCCCATCCCTCGTCCCCGGGCCGCACCACGGGCGGACCGGCGGTCCGGCGCACCGAGCGAGGTCAGGCTCCCCCGCCGCCGGCCTTGCGTCGGTGCACCTTGGGCGCGGCACCGTTGGCCACCTCGGGCCCGTGCGCCTTCTCGTGCACCGGTCCGTCCTGGTGCACGCCCTTCTCCGCCGAGCCCTTGCGCTCGAGCGCCTCGCGCATCTTGGCCTTCAGGTCGTCGTTCGGCATTCCGCAGCTCCGTTCCGTCGGGCACGGCGTGGTGGCGTGCGGTTCCTGCCACTGTGCCACGGCTCGCCTGGAGCGTCAGCCCGTTTTCTCCGCCTCGCGCGCCGCAGCCCGCTCTTCCTCGTCACGACGGATCACGTCGGCCAGCAGGCCGGACAGGCCGGCCACGGCCGCCTCGGTCACCTCGGCCTCGGGCACCGTCGCCGGGTCGATCCCCGGCACCTCGACGGGCTCGAGCTCGGCCCAGTCCCCGACCAGCCGGACACCGAGCCCCTGGAGTCCCTCGACCATCTCGCCGGGCGTGGTCGCGCACCCACGGCGCGACCGGCAGACCGATCGAGGGCTCCGAGCCCTTCCGCCCGGCCAGGATCGTCTTCGAGAGCAGGCCCTTGCGGAACGGCGTGCCGGCCGGGAACGGCAGACCGGCCTCGTCGAGCAGCTCGTTGAGCCGCCGCATCACCAGCGCCGACGCCGCACCCAGCGACTCGTTCTGGGTGGGCGCGGGCGCGAAGCCCTCGGGGTCGGTGCCCAGCACCGAGGCGAACCGCTCCCAGAGCAGGTCCCGCGGGGCGCCGGGGTGCGGGACGGTCAGCACGGTGACGTTCTCCGGACCGACCGCCTCTCCCCAGGTCCGGGCCATCCGCACCAGGTTCTGCTGGCGCCAGAAGGTCCGGCCCGTCTCCGGGCCGGGCTGGCCCGAGACCCGGTGGCCGGGACGGAAGGCGACGATCCCGTCGAGGTACTCCTGCCAGGTCCAGGTGCGCCCGTTCTGCAGCGTCTCCTGCCACATCGCGGCGATCGACCGGTTGAGGTCGCGCGCGGTGATCACCACCTCGATCTCCCCCGCCACGGTCTCCCGGACCCGGGCCGCGGCCGCCGGCCGGGCCGGGCCCAGGTACTCCATGGAGATGACCGAGGTGCCGTCGTGCTCGGAGACGCGAGCGGCGTGCTTCTCCCACATCCGCCCCTGGCCCTCGAGGAGGTGCCTGGCCGCGTAGACCTGGCTCAGCCACTCCTGGCCCGGCACGAGCACTCCCCGGCTGCGCAGCATCGCCTTGTTGGCGAAGAGGCGCGACTGGATGAAGGTCGTGCCGGACTTCATGGCTCCGACGTGGAGGACGAGACGGCCCGGCATGTCAACGATCCTAGGACGTCAGCGCTGCTTGTAGTCCTTGAGCAGGCTCCGGCCGATGATCATCTTCTGGATGTCGGAGGTGCCCTCGCCGATCAGCATGAACGCGGCCTCGCGGTAGAGACGCTCGATCTCGTACTCCTTGGAGTAGCCGTAGCCGCCGTGGATGCGGAAGGAGTCCTCGACGACCTCGTTGCAGTACTCGCTGGCGAGCATCTTGGCCATGCCGGCCTCGACGTCGTTGCGCTGGCCGGAGTCCTTCAGGCGGGCGGCCTTGACGATCATCGTGTGCGCGGTCTCGACCTTGGTGGCCATCTCGGCCAGGCGGAACAGGATCGCCTGGTGCTGGGCGATCGGCTTGCCGAACGTCTCGCGCTGCTGCGCGTACGCGATGCCGAGCTCGAAGGCGCGGTTGGCGATGCCGCACGGCGCGGGCGCCGACGTTGACGCGGCCGACCTCGACGCCGTCCATCATCTGGTAGAAGCCCTTGCCGGGCTCGCCGCCGAGGATCTGGTCGGCGGAGATCTTGTGCTTCTCGAAGATCATCTCGGTGGTGTCGATGCCCTTGTAGCCCATCTTGTCGATCTTGCCCGGGACCGTGACGCCCTGGGCGGTCTCGCCGAAGCCCGGCTCCTTCTCGACCAGGAAGGTCGTCATGTTCTTGTAGACGCTGTCGGCGCCCTCGTCGGTCTTGACCAGGACCGCGACCAGGGTGGAGGAGCCGCCGTTGGTCAGCCACATCTTCTGGCCGGTGATCTCGTAGCCCGTCGTCGGTCTTGATCGCCTTGGTGCTGATCGCCGAGACGTCGGAGCCCAGGGACGGCTCGGACATCGAGAACGCGCCGCGGACCTCGCCGGTGGCCATCTGCGGCAGGTACTTGCGCTTCTGCTCCTCGGTGCCGTGCTGCATCAGCATGTAGGCCACGATGAAGTGGGTGTTGATGACGCCCGAGACGCTCATCCAGCCGCGGGCGATCTCCTCCACGCACCAGCGCGTACGTCAGCAGCGACTCGCCGAGGCCGCCGTACTCCTCGGGGATCATCAGGCCGAAGATGCCGAGCTCCTTGAGCCCCTCGACGATCTCGGTCGGGTACTCGTCCTCGTGCTCGAGCTCGGTCGCGACCGGGATGATCTCCTTCTCGACGAACGGCCGCACGACCTTCAGGATCTCGGACTGGTCCTCGGTGAGGCCCTCGGTCTGACAGAGACGCGGCATGCCTGGGTTCTCCTTCGTCGGGGTCCGGCGGGGCACGCTCGCTCGCGTGCTCCGACGGCCGGGGGTCGGGCAGATGCTAACCGACCGGACGCAGCCGTCCCGACCGGGCCGCCGCACGGCAGACACGCCCCCGGAGGACCGGAGGCGTGGCTGCGCTGGGAGTGGCGGCCCGTCGGGGGTCGACGCGGGGAGAGCCGGGCGGACCGTGACGTCAGCGGAGGTCGCGGAACGCGTCGGCCGCAGCCGCCAGGTTGAGCGGCCCCTGGCTCTCCGAGAGCCGGGTCTCACGCCGGATCACCGACTTGCGGAGCTGGCGGTTGACGTCGAGGCGCAGCACCGGCTTGGGCCCGCTGCGGACCAGCATCAGCGTGGTCGGCCGGCCCTTCGCCGCCCAGTTCTTGCTGCAGGACTTGCCGCAGCGGCGCACCCACGAGCCCTTCTTGCTCGCCAGCGCCCGCTTGAGCTGGCGCTCCTGCGGGGTGAGCTTGCCCGAGCGGGTGGAGAGCTGCACCCGGACGCCGCGCTCGCCGGCCTTGAGCAGGTCGCGGTAGAGGGCCGGCAGCGCCAGGCGGGTGGACGGCGAGGTGGATCTTGTCGCCCTTCTTCGCCTCCTGCACCGGCTCGCTGGAGCGCCCGGAGCACGGCCCGCTTCTGCACGGCGGTGCCGGAGAGGTCGTTCTGCACGGTGGTCACCAGGGCAGCGGCGTCCACGGTCCAGGAGAAGCCGGCCACCACGGCGTCGTGGTCGGAGTTGAGCTCGACCGGGTAGTGCACGTCGGCCCGGAGCTGGTCGGTGCCCTTGAGGAAGATGTAGTCGATCGTCGCGTTCCTGCCGTCGTACGTCGGGAAGCGCGTGCCGAGCAGGTCGTACGTCGGCACCATCCCGGCCTGGGTGAACAGGTCACCGGCGTAGTCGGAGCCCAGGTGGTGCATGTTGAAGTCGCCGCCGATGATCACCGGGCCGTGGTCGTCGAGCCGGTCGACCAGCGCGGTCGAGCCGCTGCACGCCCGGACGACGCAGGTCGGGCATGTCCTTGGTCAGCGGCGCGAGGTGCGCGGAGACCAGGGAGACCACCCGTCCCTCGGGCGACTGGAGGGTCACCCAGTTGGCCGAGCGGCGACCCAGCTCGGTCTTCTTGCCCTTGGGGATGCCGCGGTGGTCGGTGAGGATCTCGGTGCCCATCTGGAGCGGGGACCAGCGGTCGGTGCGCCAGGCGACCGGGGTCGCGCCGGTGTACTGCCCCGGGGTGCGGAACATCGCGTACCCCGGCGGCGGCGCGAGGTTGACGTCCTGTCGGAAGGCCACCTCGTTGTAGGTGATCAGGTCCGGCGCCTGGGCCCGCACGGTGACCGCGTCGGCCTGGAAGCCGAGCACCGACTGGGGCGACTCCATGTTGGCCTGGACCACGGTCACGTCGCTCCCGGTGACCGAGGGCGGCGGGGTCGGCTCGGGCGTCGGCACCGGCGGCGGCACGGTCGGCGGCGGCTCCGTGGGGGGCGTCACCGGAGGCGTGACCGTCGGGGTCGCGGTCGGGGTCGGCAACGAGGTCGCCGAGACCGGCGCTCCGCCGGCCGCACCCGCTGCGAGGCCGGTCAGCCCCACGCTGCCGGCCGTCACCGCCAGCACCCCCACCACGGCGGCGAGGCCGCGTGACCGGGTCCGTGGGCGCTGCGGCGAAGAGTGAGGCGGTGCGGGGATCACGAGAGCTCCTTGCGGGTCGAGCCGGTAGGTCGAGGGCGGCGAGCGCCCCGAGTCACATCCATCACACCAGTCACAAGCACGGCACGGAACCCTTCCTGACGAATTACAGCGGCGCAATTCGCGGGCCGCGCCTCGGCGGTCACTCCACCCGGGCGGTGGCGCTGATGAAGAAGTGGTCGCTCACCCGGCGTGCCACCGGCGAGGTGTCCATCCGGTAGTTGCTCCAGGTCATCCCGGTGCCGGCGACCCAGTCCACCGCGAGGTGGCCGCCCGGCGGCCGGCACCCGTTGCCGTAGGAGCCGCCCTGCGGCGTGGTCATCCCGGCGGGCCCGACGACCTGGCAGTAGAACTCCTGACGGTCGTTCATGTCGCCGGTCAGCAGGATCGGGATCCCGTCGGCCTTCAGCCGGTTGATCACCCCGACCGTGGTGGCCTGCGCGTTGCGCCGCTCGGTCAGCGCCCTCCCCTGGCCCGGGGACGGGTGGGTGTTGACCACGTAGAACTGCTGGCCGGTGAGCCGGTGGCGCAGCCTGACGATCGGCTGCGGCCGCGGCCGGCCGACGAACGTGATGGTGAACTGCTCCCCCGACAGGAACTCGAACTTGGCGGGATCCCACAGGATCGAGTTGTCGGTCTCCTTGACCCCCCAGGCGAAGCCCGGGTAGGCCTCCATCCCGGTCATCGACTGCAGCGCGCGCAGCTGGTCGTCCTGGAGCTCCTGGGTGCCCAGCACGTCCACGCCGTGACCGCGGATGTAGCCCACGGCCTGGCCGTTGCGCACGGACGCGGGCGGGAAGCGGCGCCGCTCGCCCCCGGGGGCGGTGTGCTGGCTGCCGAGCACGTTGAACGAGCCCACCACCATCTCGAACGGAGCGCCCTGCATCTTCTCGCGCTCCTTGCGCGCGCGGATGCGCTCCTGCTTGGCCTTGCGCGCCGCCTCGCGCTCGGCGAGCTGGGCCGGCGTCCAGACCTTGCGCCAGGGTCGTGGCGCCAGGTCGAAGCGCATCACCTCGCCCGCCTCGCGGTCCCGCTCCGCCGCGGCCGCCAGCGCCCGCGCCGCCTTGCCGCGCAGCGTCCCGTCCGGGCGCACCGAGCGGTAGTCGCCGGTCGCCGACGCGTCGACGGCGCCCGACGCGCTCGCGGGCGCGGTCTCGGGGTCCGGGGTCTCGTCGGGAACGAGGAGGGCGGCCACCACGACGACGAGCAGGAGGCAGACCGCCACGGCACCAGCCACTGCCACCCGGGACACGTCCCGACGGGGCCCGCCCCCACCGGCCTTGTGGCTGGGCTCGGACATGGCGGAGAAGTTAACACAGGGCCGGGACGGACGGCGGCTACGCTCGCTCCATGCTCCTCACGGTCTCCACCGTCCTCGACACCCGTCCGAACGTCGAGCACTTCGTCCGCTCCAACCTGGCGATGGGGATCGACCACATGGTGGTGTTCCTCGACTCCCCCGGCGCCGACGGCCAGCGCGAGGTGCGCGAGTGGCTCGACTCCGTCCCCCAGGTCACCGCGGTCGCGGGCGACGGGTCGTGGTGGAACGGCGAGCGGCCGCGCGGCCTCAACGTCCGGCAGCGGGCCAACGCCAACGTCGTGGCGTCCGTCCTGGCCGACCAGCCCTGGGCCTCCTGGCTCTTCCACCTCGACGGGGACGAGGTCTTCGCCGGCGACCGGGTCCTGCTCGACTCCCTGCCGCCGGAGACCGGCGCCGTCTGGCTGACCCCGCTCGAGGCGGTCAGCCAGCTGGATCCGCGGGGGTGGCCGACGAAGTTCAAGCGCCTGCTGGAGCCCGACGACCTGCACCTGCTCGAGGTGCTGGGGATGCTCAGCGAGCCGGCCAACCGCGACTACTTCCACGGTCACGTCAAGGGCAAGTCGGGCGTGCGTCCCTCCTCCGGACTGCGGCTGACCCTGCACGAGGCCGTCCACCCCGACGGCCAGGTCGCACCACGGGCCGAGGACCCCTCGCTCGCGGTGCTGCACTACGACGCGGTCTCCGGCGAGGAGTTCATCCGCAAGTGGATGTCGATGCTCGGCGCCGGACCCGCCCAGTACCGGCAGAACCGGGCCGCGGTCGCGGACGCCCTGCGGGCCCTCGTGGCCAAGGACCTCTCCCCCGAGGTCGCGCGCCGGTACCTGCTGCGCATCTACGAGACCACCACCCGCGACGACGTCGCCACCCTCGACGAGCTGGGACTGCTGGTGCACCGCGACCCCACGCAGGGCCGGCACCGACCCGAGCCGCTCACCGACCAGCAGCAGGCCGCGCTCAGCGACGGGCTGGCCAGGATGGCGCGGGAGCCCAAGCGCCACCTGAGCATCCCGGCGCACGCGCCGCGACCGCCCGAGCCGGCCCCGCGCCGGTGGCAGCGCGCGGGACGGCGTCGCGACCGCAGCTGAGGTGCTAGCGCGGGCCGAGCAGCCGGGACGGCCGGGGCAGGCGGGCGCGGATCCGCCGGGCGAGCGCGCGCGGCCTCGTCGCGCCGTCCTCGGCCCCGGGCCCGGTCGCGTCCTCGCCGGCCCGGTCCGGGGTGCTCAGGCGCCGTACGTCGTCCAGCAGGCGGCCCACCAGGTCGACCGCCACCTGGGCGACCTCGGCGTCGGTCACCGAGCCCGGCACCCGCCGGGGCTCGACCTCCTCGGGCACCAGCAGGTGCTCCAGCCGTCCGTGCAGCGCGTACCCGCCGTCGCGCACCAGCTCGGCGGCCCGCACGCCCCGGCGGCGGCAGTCCTCGACCTGGTCGGGCTCCGGCCAGAACTTCTCCCCGCCACGGGGCACCAGGCGCTCGTCGGCCAGGAAGGTGCGCAGGTAGACGCCCTTGTCGAAGGCCCGCTCGAACGGGTGGTCGGAGTCGCGCAGCGACAGGTTCACCCGGCGCAGGGTCTCCGCCTCGGCCACGCCCATCGAGCTGTTCGAGAAGGTCCGGGACAGGTCGTAGCCGGCCGGGTCCACCCCCAGCAGCCCGGCGAAGCGCCCCCAGATCTCCTCGCGCGGCGCCGACGGGTCCAGCGGCAGGACGTGGACCCGCTCGGGCGGCACGGCCGCGGCCCAGCGCTGGAGCACCAGGGCCAGGTCCAGGGTCCGCCAGTCCCAGATCGCGTGCGGGCTGCGCGACTCCGCGCGCCCGTAGTCGGCCATCGGGCGGGTCCCGCCGTTCTTCAGGCTCTCCTGCCAGCTCGCGGTGAACAGGCCCAGCGGCTCCCGGGCGGTCACCACCACGTGCACCTCGGCGGGTGCCAGCGCCTCCACCGCGGCCCGGGCCTGGGCCCGGGAGGCGGCCGCGAAGAACTCGTGGCTGACCAGCCCGCTGGCCGGTGCGGCGGCGAGCTCCTCGCGCAGCCGCTGCCACGAGGTGCGGTGGTGGGCCGGGTGCCGGTCCAGGTGCGGGTCCTCCCGCACGACCCGGGAGGCCCACAGGTGGTCGCGACGCTCCCGGCCGGGCACCACGACACCGTCGGCGCGCAACCGGTCCCGGTTGCTCCACACGATGGTCTGCAGGTACGTCGTGGCGGTCTTGGGCAGCCCGACGTGCAGGAAGACCCGCTCGGCCACTACAGGCTCTCGGTGAACCGGGCGAGCGCCTCGGAGATCCGCTGCTCGTCGCGGCTGGCCATCGGCACCAGCAGCTCCTGCACCAGGTCGGTGAGCTCGGCCAGCCGCACGTTGTGCTGGCGCATCTCCGCCACGTCGGCCTCCAGGTCGGCGACCTTGCGCTCCAGCTCGGCGATCCTGGTGCCCCGTACTGCGTCCATCACGTTCACGGCCCCCACTCTGCCACGAGACGGTCGACCTGGCCGTCGTCCCCTCCGCGCACGTCCCGCTCCCAGGTGACCCGGGTGGCCCCCGCCGCGCGCCAGGTGGCCTGCACCTCGACCGGGTCGACCGTGCCGACGCGCCACTCGCGGTCGGCGCCCGAGCCGGAGACGTGGAACTCGGCGAGCACCAGGCCGCCCTCGCGCAGCGCCATCGAGCAGAAGCGGGCGAAGGACTGCCGGCCGAAGCCGTCGACGGCGTCGAGCAGGTTCCTGGCCATCACCACGCGGGGCCGGGGGTCGCGGGCCAGCACCGCCCCCTCGGAGAGCACCGAGCGCAGCTCGGCGAGGTTGAGGTAGCCGGCGCGGAAGGACCCCGGGAAGGGCGCGGCCGTCTCCTCGGCGCGCTCCAGCAGCTCGGGGACGTAGTCGTAGGCGAGCACGTCGAGGCCCTGCTGGGCCAGCCAGAGCCCGTCGCGCCCGGTGCCGGCGCCCACGTCGACCACCTGGGCGCCGGTGGCGGCGGCGTGCTCGGCGGCCAGCCGCGCCAGCTTGGAGGCGCGCGGGGTCAGCACCTCGTCGAACCGGCGCAGGTAGCGGCGCTGCCACTGCTTCTCGTTGACCCGCAGGCCGCGGAACCAGTCGTTGAGGGCCCGCGAGGTCCGCTCGGGGGTGGTGAACTGGAACGCCGGGTCGGGCACCTCCCAGGACGGGCCGTACATCGCCTCGAGCAGCTTCTCCGGGCGGGCCGGGACCGGCAGCGACCGGCCCTCCAGCATCGCGGTGCCGAGCGGGTAGAGCCACTCACGCTCGAACTCGACCCCCACCTCGCCCATCAGGTAGAGGCGCCCGCCGCTGAGGAAGCCGCCGAAGACGTCGAGCCCGCGCACGCCCTCGCCCTCGGGCACCTCGATCTTGAACGCGGCGCCGCTGTAGCGCTGGGTGGCGTAGCCCCGGGCCACGACCTCGCGCTGCAGGCGGAAGGACTCCCGGCACACGTCGACCGGGTCGGCGTACCGGCTCACGTAGGCCACGTCGGCGTCCGAGTCGTGGCCCAGCACCCGTCCCTCCCGCACCGCGCCGAGCAGGGTGCCGTAGGCCAGGAACGGCTCGGCGCCGGCCGCGGCCAGCACGTCCAGCACCTCCTCGGTGGCGTCCACCAGGGACTCGATGTCGGAGCCGTCGCGGCTGTCGAAGGTGGGGACCAGGCGTCCGGACTTGTCCATCCCCACCGCCACCCCGCGGCGGTTGACCACCCGGATCTCCTGGTCGGAGTCGCCGAAGGAGACCTCCTCGCGCCACAGCTCGGCGCCGGACGCCGAGTCGCGGACCGTCAGCGTGGTGCGGCCGTCGAGGAACTTGCGCAGCGGCTCGGGCCACGCGGCCACCCGGCGACGTCCCCGGGACCCCTGGGGCTCGGTGTCGCGCCGCACCCAGAAGGACCACACCCGCTGGTCGCCGAAGACCACGTCGACGGCACGGTCGTCCGCGGCGCTCAGCGTGACTCCGGCCTCGTCGACCTCGAGCACGTGCGGGAGGTCTGCCTCCCGGCGGGTCCTGCCCATGCTGGCGGTCAGTCCAGGTCCATGCGGGCGTAGGGGTCGCACGCCCGGGATCAGCTCCTCACCCTCGAACATCAGGGTGTCGGGGGTGTGGATCGGGCGCGGGTCGACCCGGCCCCAGATCCCGTCGCCGGCCATGCTGCGGCGCTTCGCGCTCTTGGGGAAGTTCTCGAACCAGTAGTCGATGTGCTCGGCGTACTGGAGGGTGAGCTTCTTGTCCCAGTAGATCCCGGTGTTCTCGTCCGAGGCCGCACCCATCCCCGACCAGTTGGCCGAGCCGTTGAGCACGACGTGGTTGCGCTTGTCCTTCTTGACGTGGCCGACCACCGACATCGCCTTGAGGTGGAAGTACTTGTCGAACTCGCCGTCGCCGTTCTTGTCGACCACGAGGTGGCGCAGCGGGACCGGTCCACGGCCGCCCTTGGCGCGCAGCGCCTGGCCGACGTCGACACCCATCACGGTGTAGCCGATCCGGATGTCGCAGCCCTTCTCCCACAGGGAGCGCAGCTTGTTGGCGATGCGCAGGCCGCGGGGGTTGCGGATCACGTCCGGGGCGATCCGGATCTGGGTGCGGCCCGACGCGGTGTTCTGGGCACCCCGGCACTTGACCATCCGGAGCACGCGCAGCACCGGGTCCTTGGCACCCGCCCCGACGAGCGGGTGGAAGATGATGTGGCTGTTCTTGCCCTTCCACTCCCGGTAGGGGTCGGCCACCGGGACGTCGTTGGCCATCTCGTCGAAGATCCGCTTGGCGAACTGGTAGGGCTTCTTCCGGTTGACCGAGGTGTAGATGTCGTTCCACTGGTTCACGGCCGCCGCGGTGGTCAGGTTGGCCGATCCCTGGACGAACACGTGCTTGGCCCGGCCGACCTTGCTGAACAGGAAGAACTTGCTGTGCGCCTGGCCGCTGGTGCCCCGGCAGGAGGCCACGCACGTCTTGCCCCAGCTCTGCTTGTTCGCGGGCTTCTTGAGGTTGGTCGCGGCCATGCCCGCGAGCAGCTCGCGCCACACCTCGTTGTCGATGGCCTCGGCGTTCTCGTCGGCCATCAGCACCCGCAGGACCGCGCCACGCCGCTGCGCCTTGAGCAGGGCGGCGACCACGGGCCGCGACATCACGTTCCAGCTCATGATCCGGATCTGGGTGCCGCTGCGCGAGCCCTCGATCAGGTTGATCACCTTGCGGTTGATCCGGTGCTTCTGCGGACCCTTGCCCAGGGCGCTGTTGAAGGTCACGCCGGCGCTGGGCTTGAAGGTACGGCGCCACTTCTTCTTGTCGCGCTTCTTCAGCTTCTTGCTGGCCAGGACGACCGGGAAGCCGGAGAGGACCTGCGCGGTCCCCACTCCGGCGGCTGTGGCCGGCAGGGTCGCGGACTGCGCCACGCCCTGCACGGGCTGGGCCGCGCCGGGGGTGGCGAAGGAGAGGCTCAGGGCCACGGCCAGGATGAGGGCCGCAGTCAGCCGCCGGTGGTGCATGGAGTTCCTCTCGGAGGTTCAGGTGTCGCGCGCGGGGTGCCCGAGGGGCTCAGCCGCGGCAGCGAGCGACCGAGTCACGGTACCGGTCGTCGTCGGCCAGGGTCGATTCGGTGACCTTGACCTTGCCGCCCCGGACGCCGTAGAAGCGGTCGTCGAAGCGGACCAGGACCTGCCCCGAGGAGCAGGAGAGGGTGTCGGCCGGGACGAACCCGTCGGCGCCCTGGCAGCCGTCGTACCGGCCGGGGATCCGCTCGCCCGCGACCCAGACCTGGTCACAGGCGGGGGCGTCGGGGTCGACCGACACGCTGGGCGTGGGACTGACGGACGCGCTGGGCGAGCCCTCGGCGGCGCTGCCGCCGTCTCCGTCGCCCGCGTCGTCCCCGCAGGCCGCGAGGCCCAGCAGGAGCGTGGTCAGGACCACCGCTCCCGTCTGTCGCAGGAGGACAGGTCTCCTCGATCGGCCGGCTCGCATGACCAGCACCCTAACGTGTGCGCCACGACCGGCCGGTTCACCGCTGCGACGGCGGGTCGCCGGTAACGTGACCGCGTGAGCACCGTCCCCACCCGCGTCTACGTGGCCCGTCTCGTCGGGCTGCCGATCTTCGACCCCCAGGGCGACCAGGTCGGCAAGGTGCGCGACGTGGTCGCGGCAGTCCGCGGCGAGGCCGGTCCCCCTCGGGTGCTGGGCCTGGTGGCCGAGGTCTTCGGTCGCCGGCGCATCTTCGTGCCGATGACCCGGGTGACCCACGTCGACGCCGGTCAGGTCTACACGACCGGGCTGCTGAACATGCGCCGGTTCGAGCAGCGGCCCACCGAGACCCTGGTGATGGCCGAGATGCTCGACAAGACGGTGCGGATCGTGCCCACGGACGTCGAGGGCGTGGTCTACGACGTGGCGATGGAACAGGCCCGCAACCGCGACTGGGTGATCAGCCGGGTGGCGGTCCGCGAGCCGTCGCGCAGCTTCCGTCGACGCGGGCAGACCTACATCGTCGACCTGCGCGACGTGGAGGGCCTGACCCGGCGCCAGGACACCCAGCCCGCCACCCAGCTGATCGCCGCGATCAGCGAGATGCGCCCCGCGGACGCCGCGCACGCGATCCACGACCTGCCGGAGGAGCGGCGCAGCGCGGTGGTCGCGGCGATGGACGACGAGCGGCTGGCCGACGTGCTGGAGGAGATGCCCGACGAGGACCAGGTGCGGATCATGGAGCGGCTGAGCTCCGAGCGCGCCGCCGACGTGCTGGAGGAGATGTCGGCCGACGACGCGGCGGACCTGATCGCCGACCTCCCCCCGAGACCGCGGCCACCCTGCTGGCCCTGATGGAGCCGGACGAGGCCGACGACGTCCGGCGCCTGCTCTCCTACGCCGAGCAGACCGCCGGCGGGATGATGACCCCCGAGCCGGTGATCCTGCTCGCCCAACGCGACGGTCGCCGACGCCCTGGCCCAGGTGCGCAACCCCGACCTGACCCCGTCGCTGGCCGCGCTGGTCTACGTCTGCCGGCCGCCGCTGGAGACGCCGACCGGTCGGCTGCTCGGCGCTGCCCACATCCAGCGCCTGCTGCGCGAGCCGCCCTCGACGCTGGTGGCCGCCGCCCTGGACGAGTCGATGGACCCGCTGGCGCCCGGCACCCGGCTGGAGGACGTGGCCGCCCACCTGGCCACCTACAACCTGGTCGCCGCCCCGGTGGTCGACGAGGAGGGCCGCCTGCTCGGGGCGGTCACGGTCGACGACCTGCTCGACCACATGCTCCCGGAGAACTGGCGCGACCGGACGGTGCGGCGATGACCGACTCCCGCTCCCCCTCCTCGCGCCTCGACACCCCGGTCGAGACGCGGCGCAGCCTGCGCCCGCGCCGCTCCTACGACTCCGACGCCTTCGGGATCTTCGCCGAGCAGTTCGCCCGGTTCATGGGCACCGCGCGGTTCCTGATCTACATGACCGCGTTCGTGATCATCTGGATCGGCTGGAACTGGCTGGCCCCGCCCGAGCTGCGCTGGGACGACTACCCGTTCATCTTCCTCACCCTGATGCTCAGCCTGCAGGCGTCGTACGCCGCGCCGCTGATCCTGCTGGCGCAGAACCGCCAGGAGACCCGGGACAAGGTGCTCGCCGAGCAGGACCGGCGGGTCAACGCCCAGTCGCAGGCGGACATGGAGTTCCTGGCACGCGAGATCGCCTGGCTGCGGATGTCGGTCGGCGAGGTCGCCACCCGTGACTTCATGCGCTCCGAGCTGCGCCAGCTGGTGGGCGAGCTCGAGGAGCGCACCCGTCCGCCCGAGGAGCCCTCCGGCGGGGCCGTCGAGGATGCCGCGGAGGACGAGCGCGGGGGCGGTCCGTCACACCCGGGTGGGCGGATCCCGGGCCGCGACCGGTGACGAACTAGTCTTGCCGGCATGAGCACCCCCACCCTCGAGCAGGTCAACGCCGCCCTGGCGACCGTCCAGGATCCCGAGATCAAGCGGCCTATCACCGAGCTCGGCATGGTCGAGCGCGTGGACGTCGGCACCGACGGCGCCGTCTCGGTGACCGTGCTCCTCACCGTGGCCGGCTGCCCGCTCAAGGACACCATCAACCGCGACGTCACCGCGGCCGTCACCGCGGTGCCCGGCGTCACCGGCGTCGACCTGACGCTGGGCGTGATGAGCCCCGAGCAGCGCAGCGAGCTCGGCGAGACCCTGCGCGGCGGCCAGGCCCAGCGGGAGATCCCGTTCGCCCAGCCCGGCTCGCTGACCAAGGTCTACGCGATCGCCAGCGGCAAGGGCGGCGTCGGCAAGTCGTCGGTCACCGTCAACCTGGCGCTCGCGCTCGCCCACCAGGGCCTCAAGGTGGGCGTCGTCGACGCCGACATCTACGGCCACTCCGTGCCCGCCATGCTGGGCGTGGCCGACGCCCGTCCCACCCAGGTCGACGACCTGATCATGCCGGTCCCGACCGCCTCCGGCGTCTCGGTCATCTCGATCGGGATGCTCAAGCCCCGGCGCGACCAGGTCGTGGCCTGGCGCGGCCCGATGCTGGACCGTGCACTGGTCGCAGATGCTCTCCGACGTCTACTGGGGCGACCTGGACGTGCTCCTGCTCGACCTGCCGCCGGGCACCGGCGACGTGGCGATCTCGCTGGGCCAGCACCTGCCCAACGCCGAGGTCGTCGTGGTGACCACCCCGCAGGAGGCCGCGGCCGAGGTCGCCGAACGCGCCGGCACGATGGCCTCGATGATGCACCAGCGGGTCGTCGGCGTCGTGGAGAACATGTCCTACCTGCCGTGCCCGCACTGCACCGAGGAGGGCAAGGACCACCGGCTCGAGGTCTTCGGCACCGGCGGCGGCGAGCGGGTCGCCCGCACGCTCTCGGAGCGTTTCGGCTACGACGTGCCCGTGCTCGGCTCGATCCCGCTGGACCTCTCGCTGCGCGAGGGCGGCGACATCGGCAAGCCGATCGTCGAGGCGGACCCGGCCGCTCCGGCCGCCCGGGTGCTCGCCCAGGTCGCGGAGAAGCTGAGCGGACGTGGCCGCGGACTGGCCGGTATGCAGCTGGGACTCACGCCGACCAGTAAGTTCTGACCCATGTTCGGAGTCGGCCTGCCCGAGATGGCGGTGATCGCGTTCGTCGCGGTCCTCGTCCTCGGGCCGGAGCGACTCCCGGAGCTGGCCCGGCAGGCCGGCGTGATGCTGCGCAAGGGCCGGTCGATGGCCAACGCCGCGCGCGACGAGCTGCGTACCGAGCTGGGTCCCGAGTTCGCCGACCTCGAGCTCAGCGACCTCGACCCCCGCACGATCGTGCGCAAGCACATCGCCGAGGCGATGCAGGACGACGAGCGACCGCCGCCCGCGGCCACGCTCGCCGCCGGCGAGCGCCCGCCGTACGACGACGAGGCCACCTGAGCGCCCGGCGACCGCCGAGCCGCCTGACCTCCTGAGCCGCGCGTCCGAGCCGGCCGTGAGCCGCGGCTGCCCGCAGGTCCGGGCGGCTCAGCCGCGAGCGTGCCCGCACCACCGCCACGTGCGCGGTGGTGACCAGCCGGGTCGCCTCCGGGCCGCGTCGGACAGGGCGACCAGCTCGACGAAGTCACGTCCCACCCGCCCGACCCGGCCCTCGTGCCGCGTGCCGTCGAGCAGCTGGAGGACCACGCCCTCCTGCTCCTCGGCCAGACGGCGCAGCGCCGAGCCCAGGCCCAGGGTGTCGACCGGGGACCACGCGACCTCGGGCAGGGCCCGCGGTGAGGCGCCCGACGACCCCCGTGACGGCCTCGGTGCGCACCCACGCGACTCCCGAAGGCCCCGGCCAGCTGGAACCAGCCCGGACCGACCCGCTCCAGCAGGCCCTGCAGTCGCCCGGCGGCCAGCACGTCGACCTCGAGGTCGCGCCCACGCGAGGCCATCAACCGCGAGTCGAGCGAGACGCCGCCGTACTCGGCGCGGGTCCGGTCCGCGACCTCGGCCGCCCGCTCGAGGTGCTGCAGCGCCTCGGCCTGGGCCTCCAGGTCCTCGAACATCTCGAAGAGCTCCTCGTCACCGGGCATGGCCCGATTCTGCTCGATACTCCCGCGCCGGTCGTCCGCACTCCGCCCTGTGGACATCCTCTGCGAACGAACGTCAATCGTCGCTACGTTAAGCAAACGGACGCAAACGAAAGGTTCGTCATGACTCGGGGATCCACGACGAAGGGCCGCTGCCTCGGCCGTGTGGGCTGTCGCTCACCGCGCTCTGCCTGCTGCTCGTGGGCACCTGCCTGGGCACCGCGCTGGACGCCGGCGCCCGAGCCGCCGACGCGGCCGGTGGACCCGGCGCCTTCGAGGACGTGCTGGTGGCCGGCGGCGGCGCGCTCGGAGGGCTCTGCCTGGCCCGCCTGTGGCTGGTGGCGACCTGGACCGTGCTCGAGGCGGCGCGCGGCCGGGTGAGCGGCGCGAGCGGCGCAGCGCCGTCCGCCGCCTGGTGCTGGTGCTCTGCGGCGTCGCCCTCACCGGCACCCTGGCCGCTCCCGGTCACGCCGTACCGGACACTGACGCCGGCCGGCTGGCCGGTCTGCCGTATCCCGGACCGGGCCACCACGGCACCGGTCGCACCGGCTCCCGCTCGGACCGGACCCCAGGCTCGCCCCCGCCCCGAGCGCACCGCTCGTCCCGCCCAGGCCGCTCAGCAGGCTCATCCCGCCCGCAGCCCGGCCAAGCACCGTCCGGGCGGGCACGCCGGACGTCCCGGGCACGCGGGCACGGCGCGCACCCGCGCCGAGCGCACCGGGTCGCCCCCGGCGACACGTTGTGGAGCATCGCCGCCGCCACGCTCCGGCCCGACGCCCCGGACGCGGCGATCGACGCGCGCTGGCGGCAGATCCACCGGCTCAACGCTCGCGCTCGTCGGGGACGACCCGCACCTGATCCACCCCGGGCAGGAGCTGCTCCTGCCCTCACCGGACGAAGGAGACCGCTCATGAGCACCCGCCCTGCCGCCCCGTCGGGGGCCACCGTCACCTGGCTGCACGCCCGGGCCCCGCTGGCCGCGGTCCAGGGGACGCTGGCGCTCGACCTGGCACCACTGCTGGACCCGCCCGTCCCGGGCGCCAGACCGGGGCTGCCGGGGTCCGACCTGGTCGACGTCGCCCCCCGCCAGCGCGAGGCGCTGCGGGAGTGGACCAACGGCTACCTGCAGGCGGTCGTGGAGATCGTCGCGGGCGACCGCCCCGCCTCCCAGCTCCAGCACTGGACCCGCCGCGACGTCCACCAGGACCTGACCCGGCGCGCCGAGCTGGTCGCACGGGCCGGAGGCCACGTCGCCGGGCAGGGTCGCCGGCCGGGACTGGCGAGGTCGCAGGTGCGTCGCGGTCCGCCTCAGCTTCCTGAGCGCCGGACCGTCGAGGTCGCGGCACACGTGCGCCACGGCGCGCGCTCGCGCGCCGTGGCCGCCCGGTTCGAGACGTTCCGTGGCCGCTGGGTGTGCACGGCCCTGGAGTTCTGCTGAGGGCAGCGTTCTGCTGAGGGGTCAGCGTTCTGCTGTGCGGTCAGCCGCCGCCGAGCCTCAGCCGTTGACGCGAGCGGTCAGCCCGGTGGGGCCGCCCGGCGCACCGTGGCACTTCTTGAACTTCTTGCCCGACCCGCACGGGCAGTCCGCGTTGCGGCCCACGCCGGCGAAGGCGTCCTTCTCGGCGCTCGCCTCCTGGGCTCGCACCTCCACCTCGCCGTCCTCGGCCGGGGCCGAGTAGGTCAGCCGCTTGGGACCGGCCGGCTTGGCCAGGCCCTTGGCCCGGACGCTGGGCGCGTGCGCTGCTGCGGCCGCCATGTCGATCGCCGGCGTCTCCTCCTCGACGGTGAGGATCTCGGACGGGTCGACCTCGCCGTCGTCGCCCTGCTCCTCGACCTCGACCTCGAGGTTGAACAGGAAGCCGACCGACTCCTCCTTGATCGCGTCCATCATCGCGGAGAACATGTCGAAGCCCTCGCGCTGGTACTCCACCAGCGGGTCACGCTGCGAGTAGGCGCGCAGGTAGATGCCCTCGCGCAGGTAGTCCATCTCGTAGAGGTGCTCGCGCCACTTGCGGTCGATCACCGAGAGCACGACGCGCCGCTCGAGCTCGCGCATCACCTCGGGACCGACCTCGTCCTCGCGCCGGTCGTACGCCGCCTGGGCGTCCTTGCGCAGCGACGTCGATCAGCAACTCGCGGGTGAGGTTGGCCCGGCCGCCGGCCTCCTTCTCCGAGCTGCTCCAGCGTCACACCCATCGGGTAGAGCTGGCGCAGCGCGGTGCCGAGCGCCTCGAGGTCCCAGTCCTCGGCGTACTCCGCGGTCGCGCCGACGACGTAGCCGCCGACGACGTCGTCGATGAAGGTGCGGATCTGCTCCTCGAGGTCGGCGCCCTCGAGCACCCGCCGGCGCTCGCCGTAGATGACCTCGCGCTGGCGGTTCATCACGTCGTCGTACTTGAGGACGTTCTTGCGGGACTCGAAGTTCTGCGCCTCGACCTGGCCCTGGGCGCTGGCGATCGCGCCGGTGACCCGCTTGTTCTCGATCGGGACGTCGTCGGGGACCTTGAGCACCTGGAGCACCCGGTCGACCCAGTCGGACTTGAACAGCCGCATCAGCTCGTCCTGGAGCGAGAGGTAGAAGCGGCTCTCACCCGGGTCGCCCTGACGGCCGGAGCGACCACGCAGCTGGTTGTCGATCCGGCGCGACTCGTGCCGCTCGGTGCCGATCACGTAGAGCCCGCCGAGCTTCTTGACCTCCTCGTGCTCGGCCGCGACCTGGGCCTTGACCCGCTCCAGGGTCTCGGGCCAGGCGGCCTCGTACTCCGCGGCGGTCTCGCCGGTCGGCTCCAGGCCCTTGGCGCGCAGCTCCTGGTCGGCCAGGAACTCCACCGAGCCGCCGAGCATGATGTCGGTGCCTCGACCGGCCATGTTGGTGGCCACGGTGACGGCGCCGCGGTGACCCGGCCATGGCGACGATCTTGGCCTCGTCGTCGTGGACCTTCGCGTTCAGCACCGTGTGCGGGACGCCGCGGGCGCTGCAGCGCCCGGAGAGCAGCTCGGACTTCTCCACCGAGACCGTGCCGACCAGGACCGGCTGGCCCTTCTGGTGCCGCTCCTCGATGTCCTTGACGACGGCGTCGAACTTCGCCTCCTCGGTCCGGTAGACGAGGTCGGGCTGGTCGACGCGGGCCATCGGCTTGTTGGTCCGGATCGGGACGACGCCGAGCTTGTAGATCTTGTCGAACTCGCTGGCCTCGGTCATCGCCGTGCCGGTCATGCCGGAGAGCGTGTCGTAGAGCCGGAAGTAGTTCTGCAGGGTCACCGTGGCGAGCGTCTGGTACTCCTCGCGGACGGTCACGCCCTCCTTGGCCTCGATCGCCTGGTGCAGGCCGTCGTTGTAGCGCCGCCCGGCGAGCATCCGGCCGGTGTGCTCGTCGACGATCAGCACCTCGCCGTCGATGACGACGTACTCCTTGTCGTTGCGGAACAGCTCCTTGGCCTTGATGGAGTTGTTCATGAACGAGATCAGCGGGGTGTTGACCGAGTCGTAGAGGTTGTCGATCCCGAGGTGGTCCTCGACCTTGGTGATGCCCGGCTCGAGCACCGAGATCGTCCGCTTCTTCTCGTCGACCTCGTAGTCGACGTCGCGGACCATCGGTCGCCGCGATCTCGGCGAACTCGCCGTACCAGTGCACCTCGTCCTGGGTGGGGCCGCTGATGATCAGCGGGGTCCGCGCCTCGTCGATGAGGATCGAGTCGACCTCGTCGACGATCGCGAAGTTGTGCCCGCGCTGCACGCAGTCCTCGAGCGAGTCGGCCATGTTGTCGCGCAGGTAGTCGAAGCCGAGCTCGTTGTTCGTGCCGTAGGTGATGTCGCACAGCGTACGCCTCGCGGCGCTCGGCCGGGCGCATCGAGGGCAGGATCACGCCGGTGGTCAGGCCGAGGAAGTGGTGGATGCGGCCCATCCACTCCGCGTGGTAGCGCGCCAGGTAGTCGTTGACCGTGACCACGTGCACGCCCTTGCCGCTGAGCGCGTTGAGGTACGCCGGCAGGGTCGCGACCAGGGTCTTGCCCTCACCGGTCTTCATCTCGGCGATGTTGCCGAGGTGCAGCGCGGCGCCACCCATGATCTGCACGTCGTAGTGGCGCTGCCCGATCACCCGGCGCGAGGCCTCGCGGACCGTGGCGAACGCCTCCGGCATCAGGTCGTCGAGGGTCTCGCCGTTGGCCAGACGCTCCTTGAACTCGCACGGTCATGCCGCGCAGCTCGTCGTCGGTCATCGCGACGAAGTCGTCCTCGATGGCGTTCACGGCCTTGGCGATGCCCTCCAGCTGGCGGACGATCTTGCCTTCGCCGATGCGGAGGAGCTTGTCGATGATGGCAGGCACGTACACGGACTCCTGAGTTGAGGGACACACGTGGTGTGGGGCGGCGGCACGGCCACCGTCCGCCATCGTAACGGGCGAGTGCGCATCAGACCCGCGCGTCGCCGGACTGTGACCCACGGGTCGCCTCGAGCTAACGGGGCAGCACCGGGATCAGGTCCCCGCGGCCGCCGAGGACCACCTCGTCCAGTCCGAGCCACTCCAGCAGCCGGACCAGCTCGGCGCCGAGGGCCTCGGCTGTCTCCGGGGGCGCGTCCGGCTCGGCGTGCGCGGCCTGCACCAGCAGGCGGCCGGTCGCCCGGTCGGCCTTGAGGTCGACGCGGCCCACCATCCGCTCCCCCAGCAGGAACGGCAGGACGTAGTAGCCGTGCACCCGCCGGTGCGCCGGGGTGTAGATCTCCAGCCGGTAGCGGAACCCGAAGAGCGCCTCGGTGCGCGCGCGCTCCCACACGAGCGGGTCGAACGGGCTCAGCAGCGTGCCGGCCGCCACCCGGCGGGGCACCGGGGTCCCGGCGGCGAGCCACGCCGGTCGCGACCAGCCTCGGACCTGCACCGGCTCCAGCTCGCCGGCCTCCACCAGCGTCGCGACCGCGGCTGCGGGTACGGGCGGCGGACATCCGGTAGTAGTCGGCCAGGCAGCCCAGCGTCCCCACGCCGTGCGAGCGGGCGGCCCGCCGGACCAGCTCGACCTCGGCCTCCTCGCGGGTCGGCGTCGGCGCCGCCAGCACGGCCGCCGGCAGCACCCGCTCGGGCAGGTCGTAGCGGACCTCGAAGGACGGCGTACGCCCGGCCACCGCCACGTCGCCGACCAGGAAGAGGTAGTCGAGGACCTTGCGCGCCTCGCGACCAGTTCCATCCCCAGTGCTCGCGGGAGCGAGGGCCGCCGCCTGCCTCCGCCTCGAGCTCGCGCGGCCGTCACCGGACCGCGCTCGGCGACCGCGGCCAGCACCCGCGGCTCCAGGGTCGGGGTCGGCGGTGAAGCCCCACTTGCCGCGCCGTTCGCGGTAGTCCGCCATCCGGTGCTGCATGTGCGGCCACAGCTCGACCGGCATCAGCGCCTGCACGTGCGCCCAGTACTCGACCAGGCGGCGCGGCCGGGCCGCCGAGGCCCGGCGCAGCAGGTCGACGTCGTAGGCCACCCATCCGCGAGTACAGCGGCATGTAGTGGGCGCGCTGGAGCACGTTGACCGAGTCGACCTGGAGCACCCCGGTCCGCCGCACCGTCCGCTGCAGGGTGCGCATCGTCGGCTCGGCGTGCCGCCGGTCGGTGAACCCCTGCGCCGCGAGCGCCACCCGGCGCGCCTCCGCGGCGGACAGGGTGCGCACCCCGGGCGCTCGGGCGGTCACGGCAGCTCGAGCAGCTTCTCCTTGACCGCGTACATGACCGCCTCCATGCGGGAGTGCAGCTGGAGCTTCTCCAGCATGTTGCGGACGTGGTTCTTCACGGTGTTCTCGGAGATGAAGAGCTGCTTGGCGATCTCGCGGTTGTTCATGCCCTTGGCGACCAGCCGCAGCACCTCGAGCTCGCGCTCGGTGAGCCTGAGCCCGCCGTTGACCTGGTGCCGCTCCGGCTTGGACATCTGCTTGAACTCGTCGATCAGCTTGACCGCCATCGACGGGGAGATCAGCGACTGGCCGTCGGCCACCACCCGGATGCCCTGGGCCACCTCCTCGATCGAGGAGTCCTTGAGCAGGTAGCCGGCCGCACCGCTCTTGACCGCCTCGTAGAGGTCGCCCTCCTCGTCGGAGACCGTCAGCATGATGACCTTCGCCGACGGGTTCGACTCCTTGATCGCCCGGCAGGCCTCGATCCCGCTGCGTCGCGGCATCCGCACGTCGAGCAGGACCACGTCGGGGGCCATCGAGCTGGCCAGGTCGGTGGCGGCCACACCGTCGCCGGCCTCGGCCACCACCTCGATGTCGGGCTCCTGGGTCAGGAGCATCGTCAGCCCACGCCGGAAGAGCTCCTGGTCGTCGGCGACGATCACCCGGACCGGCTCTGCTGTCTCTGTCGGCTGTGTCACAGGCGGCATCATGTCAGATGCCCCGGCCCGGACGGACGCAGAACGCGCGTCCGCCGGGCGCGGGGCACCGACAGGTCCGATCAGCTGGCGACGTTCAGCGTGATGACCCCGTAGTCGTAGCCGTGACGCCGGTAGACCACCGACGGCTTCTCACTCTCCTTGTCGACGAAGAGGTAGAAGTCGTGGCCCACCAGCTCCATCTCGTAGAGCGCCTGGTCCAGGGTCATCGGAGTCGCGTCGTGCGACTTCTCCCGGACCACGAGCGGCCCGTCGCCCGTGACCGTGATCGGCCCGACCTGACGCTCCTGCGCCTCGTCGGAGCCGGTCTCCGGAGACTCCTCGACCACGCTGTCGGCCAGCGCCTCCCCGACCGAGACCGGGGTGCGCCGTCCGCGGTGGATGCGCCGTCGGTCCGCCGCCTTGCGCATCTGGGCGGTCATCTTGTCCAGCGCCAGGTCGAGCGCGGCCATCTTGTCCTCGGCGGCCGCCTCGGCGCGGATGACCGGCCCCTTGGTCCGGGCGGTCAGCTCCACCCGGACGGCCCGGTCCTGCTGCCTGGGGTTGCGCTCGGCCGACACCTCCGCCTGTACCCGGATGATCCTCTGGTCGTGCTTCTCGAGCCGGGAGAGCTTCTCCTCCACGTGGGCTCGAAACCTGTCCGAGACCTCCACGTGCCGTCCCGTCACCACTACGTCCATGTGAACCTCCGATTCGCTACACCACTGGCACCCCGGGCAGCAGCCAGCGATCCGGCGTGCTGCACGGCGTCTGGCATGGAGTCCGCCCGGCCGACCTGGTCTTCGTCCCCACAATCGCCTGCTGAGACGGTCGCAGCTTCTCCGCCACTACTGGCCTTCTCCCGGTGGTCGCCGCATCTGACGGCGGCACCAGGGCAGGACTTACTTCTAAGCCGCACCGTGATCGGCCTCCCGGACGAGCCGGGAGCGCCTTACGTGGGCCGTTTCGCCTGCGACTGGCATCGGCTTGTCCCGGGCACGCACGCGGCGTCCCGATGACGCAACCACGGACCCGGACGGACTCCATGACCTGACGCTATCCCGAGAGTGGGCACGCCGCGAACACCCCCCTGGCCAGGCCGGGCGTGCCGGGTGCGTGCCGCCGCCGGACCGCACCGACCACAGCGATCCCGGCCACCTGGACGCCGACCGCGGCCAGCGCCCGCTGGGCCTCCCGGGCGGTGGCGCCGGTGGTCAGCACGTCGTCGCACAGCACCACGCGACCGCGTCCCGGCCAGGCCGTGCCCGCACCGCCGACGCCGCTGCGGGCCGCGCGCCCCAGCGCCCCGCTCGGCACCCACATCGAGCCCTCCAGGTTGCGCGCCCGGGCCGCGGCGTCGAGCCCCGACTGGTCCAGCACCCCGCGGTGGGAGCGCAGCAGCGGGAGCACCCGGGCGGCCAGCCCGCGCCGGGTCGCCTCCCTGGCGGCCACCCGGACCAGCCGCCGGGTCGGGTCGTCCCCGCGGGAACGGACCACGCCGGGACGCGACGGCACGGGGACCAGCAGCACCGGCCCGCGTCCTCCCGCCGCAGCGACGACCGCCCCGGCCAGCAGCCTGCCCACCGGACGGCCCAGGCCGAACCGCGACTCCTCCTTGTGGTCGATGACCATCCGCCGCAGCAGCCCGTCGTACTCCCCCGCGGCCCAGGCCGGCGCGAGGCCGGGCGGGGGTGGCGAGGGCCTGGCCGGCACCGGCTCGGCCGGCAGCCCGCGCAAGCAGTCAGCGCAGACCAGCCGGCCGCGGCTGCCGCAGCCCAGGCAGGCGCTGCCGACCAGCAGGTCCACGGCGTGGTCGAGCAGCTCGGCGCGGAGCGGGGCACGGGACACCACCCCATCCCAGCGCACCGCCCCGACGGGGGACGACGATGCCGGGGCGGCTGGGGAGGAGAGGACTCACCGCGACCTCACCTGACCCTGCCCGGGAGCCTGTGCAGGCCGGGCGGGCCGGGGGCCGGAGCCGCTCAGCCGACGAAGCCCAGCCAGGTGATCCGCTCGTCCAGGGGCGGGATCACCCGCACCGGGTCGACCAGGTCGGCGACCCTGTCGGCCTGCACCACGTAGACGCTCTCGTTGCGGGCGGGCGAGCTCACCAGCGTCCCGGCACCGCCCCGGATCCTGGAGGTCGCGCCGGTGTCCAGGTCGGCGGGGGCCCCCTCCACCGCGACCGTGCGGACCTGGGACAGGTCTCCGGTGATGTCGCTGAGCAGGGTGAGCGAGGACGGCGAGCGCCAGCCCATGTCGTTGATCCGCCGGCCCGGCTCGAGCTCGAGGTCGAGCGGACGGACCCGGGTGACCCCCAGGACCCGGCCCCGCTCGTCGCGCTGGACCCGCCCGGTGACCACCCGGTCGCCGCGGGGCCCGCGGACCACGGCGGCGAGCCGGGAGCCGTCGCGCGAGACCAGGAACGAGGTCACGTTGCGCCCGGTGAGACCGGGCACCCGCACCTGCCGGGCCCGCTCCTGCACCGACGTCCACAGGACCGCGCCGTCCGCCGTCCGGTCGACCCACCAGAGCCGGTCGGTGAAGTCCCAGGCGGGCGGCAGCACGTCGGTGCCGCCGGCGAACAGCTCGGTGGCGACTCCCTCCTCGTCCTCGACCGGGGCGACCAGCAGGGAGGTGCCGTCCGCGGTCACCGCGGCCGCCTGGGTCGCGGTGAGGTTGACCGCGGCGGTGCGTACGCCGAGCTGCTGGCTGCCCAGCGGCCCGGCGGTCTCGTCGAGCTCCTCCAGGTCGCCCCGGACCAGCAGCCCGTCGCGGAGCGCGAAGAGCTCGCGCACCGATCCCGAGCCCACCGGGTCCAGCCGAGCTCCGGCGGCCGGGCTCAGCTCCTGCCCGTGGCCGGGCAGCGGCACCGGGCGCCCGTTGAGGGTGAGCCGGACCGCGGTGATCCGCGGGTCCTGGCGCAGCGTCCAGGCCACCTGGGCGATCATCTCGTCGGAGACGAGGTCCTCGGCGCTCACGCCAGGCGGTCCCTGCAGCGAGACCTCGGCCAGTCCCTCGTCGTCGATCGGGACCGACAGCGCCAGGCTCAGCCCGGCGGGCACGGTGCTGCGCACCACGGTGGAAAGGTGCCGGGGCGGGCCGGCGAGCAGCCCGCGGACCAGCGAGGTGGCGAACTGGTCCCCCTCGGGCACGAAGACCGGTTCGGGGACCAGGATCCGCCCGGTCGGGTCGAGGAAGTAGAGAGCGGCCCGGGAGAACCGGTCCTCGAACCACGACTCGGGCACGACCAGCGCGTCAGGGGCCTCGGCGATCCGCCACTCCGCGCCCTCCAGGGTCATCGGGAAGCTGAGCTCGGCATCGCCGTCGCGCAGCGACCGGGACCACGCGCCGCGGGAGTCGTAGACCTCGGCGTCGACCATCGGCACGGTGAGGACGCGGTCGCCGCGGACCGGGTCGAGGTCGGAGTAGGTGATGGTGCCGCCCTCCGGCTTCCACCGCACCTGGGCCTCGCTGGAGAGGTACTGCGCGGCCACGGTGGTCTTGATCGGCGCGGCCTTCATCGCCTCCAGGAACCCCGAGACCACCTCCCGTGCCGAGGCGCCGGGCTCGGGCGGTGCCGGGTCGATGAAGGTGCCGCCCGAGGCGTCCCCGGGCTGCGCGCCCTCCACCTCGATGATCGGACCCGCGCTCGGCATCTGCACGCAGCCGGCCAGCAGCAGCGCCGCGGCGGTCGCGACCACCACCCGCCACCGTCCGGTCACCTGGAACCTCCTCATGCGCGCACCTCGTCGTCGGCCGGTACCAGCGGCAGCGGGCTGCGCCGCAGGGACTGCCCCAGCCGGCGCGGCAGAGTCAGCCGGAACTGGGCGCCCTCGCCGCGACGACCCCAGGCCTGCAGCCAGCCCCCGTGCAGGTGGGTGTCCTCCAGCGAGATGGAGAGTCCGAGCCCGGTCCCGCCGCTGGTGCGCGCCCGGGCCGGGTCCGCGCGCCAGAACCGGTTGAAGACCATCGCCGACTCCCCCGGCCCCAGCCCGACCCCGTAGTCACGGACGGTGATCGCCGCGGCCTCCTCGTCGGCGCCCACGTGCACCACGATGTCCCGTCGCTCGGCGTGGTCGATCGCGTTGGTGACCAGGTTGCGCACGATCCGCTCCACCCGGCGTACGTCGGCCTCGGCCAGGCAGGGGTGGCCGGGGTCGACCACCACCACGCGGGTGCCCCGCTGGACCGCGAGCACCTGGGTCGCCTCGGCGACCCGGTGGGCCACGTCGACCAGGTTGACGTCGTCGACCTCCAGCACCGCGGCGCCGGCGTCGAACCGGCTGATCTCCAGCAGGTCGGCCAGCAGCACCTCGAAACGGTCGAGCTCGGTCTGCAGCAGCTCGGCGGCCCGCGCGGTCACCGGGTCGAACTGGTCCCGGCCGTCGTGCAGCACGTCGCCGGCCATCCGCACGGTGGTCAGCGGGGTGCGCAGCTCGTGCGAGACGTCGCTGACGAACCGCCGCTGCAGCCGGCTCAGCTCCTCGAGCTGACGGATCTGCCGCTGCAGGTTGGAGGCCATCTGGTTGAACGACGTCGCCAGCCGGGCCAGGTCGTCGTCCCCGGTGACCCGGAGCCGCTCCTGCAGCTGCCCGGCGGCCAGCCGCTCGGCCACCTCGCGCGCCATCCGCACCGGGGCGACCACCTGCCGGGTGACCAGCCAGGTCACCCCCGCCACCAGCAGGACCAGCAGCACGGCGGCGGCCAGCAGGGCGCGGGTGACCAGGCCCAGGGTGTCCGCCTGCTCGGAGAGCGGGAAGAGGTAGTAGACGGTGTAGGTCTCCCCGTCGGCGGGCAGCGTCACCTGCGAGCCGACCGCGATCCCCGGCCCCGGCTCGACCCCGCCCGCCACCGGCCCGGTCGTCCTGATCGTGGTGTAGGTCCACGCGGTCTCCTGCGGCGTGGAGAAGCGGGTCTCCAGTGCGCGGGGGACGCTGGACTTGTCCAGGTTCTGGGTGAACTGGGCACCGCCGCCCGCCAGCGTGCCGCCCGACCCGAGCGGGGCCGAGAGGATCACCGCGAACCCCCGGCTGGCACCGCGGGCGATGATCGGCTCGATCAGGTCCTGCCGCTGGCCGGGGGCGTCGACGTCGGTGCCGGTGGCGAAGGTCAGCCGGCTCCTGGCCTCGGCGGTCTCGTTGCTGGCCTCGGTGACCGCGCGCTCGACCCGCTGCTCCAGCAGCCCGTCGCGCGTCTGCTGCAGCAGGAACCAGCCGACCACCCCGACGACCAGCGTGGTCAGCACCATGGTGCTGGCCACCACGCGCGCCTGGATCGACCGGCGCCAGCTGGTCAGCCCGCGCGCCAGCGCGGCCGGGACCCTCCTCAGGGACAGGTGCGGTGCCATGCCCGCCCCGTCAGGACTTGCCGGCCTTGTAGCCGACACCGCGCACGGTGAGCACGATCTCGGGGTTCTCCGGGTCGTGCTCGACCTTCGAGCGCAGCCGCTGCACGTGCACGTTGACCAACCGGGTGTCCGCCGCGTGCCGGTAGCCCCAGACCTGCTCCAGGAGCACCTCGCGGGTGAAGACCTGCCAGGGCTTGCGGGCCAGGCAGACCAGCAGGTCGAACTCGAGCGGGGTCAGGTTGACCGTCGTCCCGGCGCGGGTGACGCTGTGGCCGGCGACGTCGATCTCCAGGTCCCCCACGGTCAGGGTCTCCGAGACCGGGGCCTCGAACCGCCGCACGCGGGCGCGGATGCGGGCCACCAGCTCCTTGGGCTTGAACGGCTTCACGACGTAGTCGTCGGCGCCGGACTCGAGCCCGAGCACCACGTCGATGGTGTCGCCCTTCGCGGTGAGCATGACGATCGGGACGCCGGACTCGGTCCGGATCTCCTTGCACACGTCGATGCCGTCGCGACCGGGGAGCATCAGGTCGAGCAGCACCAGGTCGGGGCGGTAGTCGCGGAACGCGGCGAGCGCCTCGTCGCCGCGGGTGACCATCTGGCTGTCGAAGCCCTCCTGGCGGAGCACGATGGTGAGCATCTCGGCCAGCGAGGCGTCGTCGTCCACCACCAGGACACGGCCGCGGGTCGGCGCGTCGGCGAGGGGCTGGCTCATGGCGACCATTGTGCCAGCGACGACGAAGGCCGGTGCCCCCGCGGGGACACCGGCCTTCATCCGGACGAGCAGATGCGCTCAGTAGCGGTACTGGTCGGACTTGTACGGGCCCTCCACGGGGATGCCCAGGTAGTCGGCCTGCGACTGGGTCAGCTCGGTGAGCCGGACGCCCAGCGAGGCCAGGTGGAGGCGGGCGACCTCCTCGTCGAGGTGCTTGGGGAGCACGTAGACCCCGACGGGGTACTCCTCGGGCTTGGTGAAGATCTCGATCTGGCCCAGCACCTGGTTGGTGAAGGAGTTCGACATCACGAACGACGGGTGGCCGGTCGCGTTGCCGAGGTTGAGCAGGCGACCCTCGGAGAGCACGATGATCGTGTGGCCGTCCCGCCCGTCCTGCGCCGGGAACGACCACAGGTCGACCTGCGGCTTGACGTTCTTGCGGACCGCGACGCCGTCGGCCTCCAGGCCGGCCATGTCGATCTCGTTGTCGAAGTGACCGATGTTGCCCAGGATCGCGTTGTGCTTCATCCGGCGCATCTGGTCGACGGTGACGACGTCCTTGTTGCCGGTCGCGGTGATGATGATGTCGGCCACGTCCAGCACGTTGTCCAGGGTGTCGACCTGGTAGCCGTCCATCGCCGCCTGCAGCGCGCAGATCGGGTCGATCTCGGTGACGATGACCCGGGCGCCCTGGCCGCGCAGCGACTCCGCGCAGCCCTTGCCCACGTCGCCGTAGCCGCACACGACCGCGACCTTGCCGCCGATCAGCACGTCGGTGGCGCGGTTGATGCCGTCGATCAGGGAGTGCCGGCAGCCGTACTTGTTGTCGAACTTCGACTTGGTGACCGAGTCGTTGACGTTGATCGCCGGGAAGAGCAGCGACCCGTCCTTCATCATGTCGTAGAGCCGCAGCACGCCGGTGGTGGTCTCCTCGGTGACGCCCTTGATGTCGCCGGCGATCCGGGTCCAGCGGTCGCTGCTGGTGGCGAGCGACTCGCGCAGCACCTCGAAGATGACCCGCTGCTCGGTCGACGTCGCGGACGCCGGGTCGGGCGCGACGCCGGTCTTCTCCATCTCCACGCCGAGGTGGACCAGCATGGTGGCGTCTCCACCGTCGTCGAGGATCATGTTGGCGCCCGACTCGCCGGGCCAGTTGAGGATCTGCTGGGTGCACCACCAGTACTCCTCCAGGGTCTCGCCCTTCCAGGCGAAGACCGGGACGCCGGCCGGCTCGTCGACGGTGCCCTCGGGGCCCACGACGATCGCAGCGGCGGCGTGGTCCTGGGTGGAGAAGATGTTGCAGGACGCCCAGCGCACCTCGGCACCGAGCGCGACGAGCGTCTCGATCAGGACCGCAGTCTGGATCGTCATGTGCAGCGAGCCGGCGATCCGGGCACCCGGCGAGCGGCTTGGCGTCCCCGTAGCGCTCCCGCATCGCCATCAGGCCGGGCATCTCGTGCTCGGCAAGCTGGATCTCGGTCCGGCCGTAGTCGGCCAGGCTCAGGTCGGCGACCTTGAAGTCCATCTAGCTACCCTCCGTAGTGCGGGCGCGCACGGTTCTGCGCGTGTCAGTCGAGGGTAGGACCGGCGCCGGAGAAACCCGCAATTGGCGATCCGGCTGCCGGACGTCGTCGCGGCCGGCTACGCCGGCTCACGTGCTGACGCCCGACCGGCTCAGTGCGCCGCCTTGCGCCCGGGGCGAGGCACCAGGTGCAGGACGGCGACCACCACGGCCCCGACCACCAGCCCGACGACGGCCGAGACGGCGGTGTTGACCATCCAGGCCACCGCGCCCTCCAGCACCCCGATCGCGTGCGCCACGTCCTCCTCGAGGTGGTGCACCAGGTCGTACGGCGCGTGCCAGCCCAGGTCGTCGACGCCGACCAGCAGGATGTGGCCGCCGACCCAGAGCATCGCGACGGTGCCGACCAGGCCGATCGCGGTCAGCAGCCAGGGCATCCCGCGGACCAGTCCGTGCCCGACCGACTGCGCCACCCGGTTGGCCCGGCCGGCCAGTGCGAGGCCGACGTCGTCCATCTTCACGATCAGCGCCACCACGCCGTAGACCAGCACGGTGATCCCCAGGGCGACCACCACCAGGATCAGCGCCCGGGTGAGGAAGGGCTCCTCGGAGACCTCGTTGAGCGCGATCACCATGATCTCGGCGGAGAGGATCAGGTCGGTGCGGACGGCGCCCGCGACCATCTGCTTCTCCTGCTCCGGACCGATCTCGGTCGGCCAGCGCCTCGGTGTGCTCCTCGTGGCCGAAGAGCTTCTCCCAGATCTTCTCCGCGCCCTCGAAGCACAGGTAGGTGCCGCCGAGCATCAGGATCGGGGTCAGCACCCAGGGCAGGAACTGGCTGAGCAGCAGGATCACCGGCAGGATCAGCAGCAGCTTGTTGCGCACCGAGCCGATCGCGATCTTGCGGATGATCGGCAGCTCGCGCTCGGCCGCCAGCCCGTGGACGTACTGCGGGGTGACCGCGGTGTCGTCGATCACCACCCCCGCCGCCTTGGCGCTGGCGCGTCCGGCGGCGGCCGCCACGTCGTCCACCGAGGCCGCGGCGAGCCGGGCCAGCACGGCGACGTCGTCGAGCAGGGCGAAGAGCCCGCCGCTCACCGGCAGTCCTCCGGCGAGGTTGCGGGCGCGACGTCAGGGGTGCGACGGGGAGGGGCAGCACGGCTGCGCGCAGGAGTTCGACCACGAGCCGCAGAGTACCCAGATCGGGCCGTGCCACCGCCGATCGGGGCCGGATGCCCCCCGCGTACGGCTCCGGCCGACGTCGGCGAGGTCGGTCAGGTCGCGGTCCGGGCGCGCCCGACGCGGTCGGCGGTCAGTCCTGGACGAGCCCGCAGCTGCAGGTACGCCGCGGCGTACCGGCCGTGCAGCACCAGCGAGGCGTAGCGGGCGACCTCGGTGGCCAGGCCGTCGTCGGCAGCGCACCGTCTCGGTGCGGATCCCCCGCAGGGACGCCGCCTGCAGCAGCCGGTCGCGCTCCTCGCGCGCCAGCTCCTGCTCGGTGCCGTCGTCGAGGACCAGCAGCAGCGGGCGCCGCTCCCCGCCCTCGTCGGCGAACGGGTCGTCGAAGACGTCGCGCGGCCGGGTCGCCTCCAGCACCGGCAGCAGGTTCTCGGCCGCGCCCGCGATCGCCGACGTGCCGGTCGCCCGGCGCAGCGACTCCGCCACCCGCCGGGCAGCCCGGGCGGCCAGCACCGAGCCGCCCCAGACCACGGGCATCGTGTCGGCCAGCGCGATCGCCAGCATCTTGGCGTCGTTGACCGCCAGGTCACGGTGCGGCGAGCACGAGGTCGCCACCGCGTCCAGCGCGCCTCGCGACCTCCTCGGCGTCGGCCCGCGGCCCGAGCTGGACCTGGTCGAGGTACTCCAGCATCACCACCGCGGAGGCGAGCTGGTCGCCGGTGGCCATCGGCAGCAGGGTGGTCCAGCGGCCGGCGGCGTGCTCGGCGACCAGGGAGCGCGGCGGGCAGGCGACCACGGCCTGGGCCCCGCGCCGCACCGCCTCGCTGACGGCCGAGGCCGACCCGTGGTCGGACCCCTCGGGGGCGAGCACCACGACCAGGTCGAGGCTGCCCACCCAGCCGGGGAGGCCCGGGTCCGGGCCAGGCGACGAACGGCACCGGGCACCACGGCTCCAGCACCGCGCGCAGCAGCCGGGAGTCCGGACCCGCGGCCACGACCGCGCGCGGGCGGCTGCCCAGCACGGCGGCCGCGACGGCGGCCGGCAGCACCTCGGCGGCGCCGGCCATCTCGCGCCGGACCCGGGCGCCGGACTCCGCCAGCGGGCGGAGCACGGTGTCCCAGGTGGTCAGGACCGCGGGGTCGTCGAGCCGCGACTCGTCGAACCAGGCGCCCATCGTCCCCCCGCTCAGGCCGGCTTGCGTGCCTCGTCGACCAGGAGCACGGGGATGTCGTCGCGGACCGGGTAGGCGTTGCCGCAGCCGGCGCAGACGAGCTCCTCGTCCTGCGGGCTCAGCGAGCCGTGGCAGGCCGGGCAGACGATGATCTCGAGGAGGGCGGGGTCCAGGTTCATCAGTTGCTCCTGATCGTGGAGAGGACGGCGTCGCGGATCTCGGCCATGGTGGCCTCGTCCTTGCCCTCGGCGTTGAGCCGCAGCAGGGGTTCGGTGTTGGAGGCGCGCACGTTGAACCACCAGTCGGCGTGGGTCACGGTGAGGCCGTCGAGGTGGTCGAGCTCGACTCCCTCGGCGTCGGCGTACTGCTCCTCCAGGAGCCTGAGCACCGCGGCCTGGTCGGCCACGGTGGAGTTGATCTCGCCGCTGGCGGGATAGCGCTCGTAGCGGGCGAGCAGCTCCGAGAGGGTGCCGTCGGACTCGGCCAGCGCCGCCAGGGCGTGCAGCGCGGCCAGCATGCCGGAGTCGGCGCGCCAGAAGTCGCGGAAGTAGAAGTGCCCGCTGTGCTCGCCGCCGAAGATCGCGTCGGTCTCGGCCATCGTCGCCTTGATGAAGGAGTGGCCCACCCGGCTGCGGACGGCCGTGCCGCCCAGCTCGGCGACCAGCTCGGGCACCCCGCGGGAGGTGATCAGGTTGTGGATCACGGTCGCGCCCGGCTCCTTGGCCAGCTCGCGCGCGGCGATCAGGGCGGTCAGGGTGGACGGCGAGACCGCCCGGCCCCGCTCGTCGACCAGGAAGCACCGGTCCGCGTCGCCGTCGAAGGCCAGCCCGACGTCGGCGCCCTCCTCCAGCACCCGCTTCTGCAGGTCGGCCACGTTCTCCGGCTCGATCGGGTTGGCCTCGTGGTTCGGGAAGCGTCCCGTCGAGCTCGAAGTACATCGGGACGAGCTCGACCTGGTCCGCTCCGATCCGGTCGAAGACCACCGGCGCGGTCAGCCCGGCCATCCCGTTGCCGGCGTCGACGACCACCTTGAGCCGGCGTCCGCGGACCGGGGCCAGGGTGAGCAGGTGGTCGGCGTAGGCGCCCAGCACGTCCTGCTCGCTGATCGTCCCCGGGGTCGCGTCGTCGGAGACCATCGTGGCGCCCGTGGTCGCGTGCAGCGCGACCATGTCGCGGATCTCCAGCAGGCCGGTCTCCTTGCCCACCGGCTGCGCGCCCGCCCGGCACATCTTCATCCCGTTGTACTGCGCCGGGTTGTGGCTGGCGGTGAACATGACGCCGGCGTGACCCAGGTGCCCGGAGGCGAAGTAGAGCTGGTCGGTGGAGGCCAGGCCGATCATCACCACGTCGGCGCCCGCGCGGGTCGCGCCCTCGGCGAAGGCCTGGGCCATCCCGGGCGAGCTGGGCCGCATGTCGTGGCCCACGACGACGGTCGGAGCGCCGGTCACCAGCACGAACGCCGTGCCGGTCAGCCGGGCGAGCTCGTCGTCGAGCTGGTCGGGCACGGTGCCCCGCACGTCGTAGGCCTTGAAGATGGCTTCGAGGTTGGCCGGGTCGAGGGTGTCGGAGGACATGGGCGGAAGCCTAGCGGCCCGGCCCCGGAGCTCACTCCGTGGTCAGGACACGCAGGTGACCGCGCCGCACGCCCTTGGCGGGATCGTCGGCCGGATGGATCGTCGGCGGCGGCGCGACCGGCCTGGCCGCCTCGCGCACGGCGTCGGCCAGGGCCAGCAGGTCGTCGCTCGAGGGCCCCTGGGCCGAGGGGTCCGGAGCCAGCCGCAGCACCTCCCATCCCCGGGGCGCCGAGAGCCGCTCGCTGTGCTGGTCGCACAGGTCGTAGGCGTGGGGCTCGGCGTAGAGGGCCAGCGGCCCGAGGACCGCGGTCTGGTCGGAGTAGACGTAGGTCAGCGTCGCCGTGGCGGCACGGCCGCAGGCGGTGCGCGAACAACGACGGGCAGGACTCACGGAGGGCACGTTACCCGTCCGGTCCGCACGCACGGACTAGGCTCGCGGCATGGACCCGGTCGTGCCGTCACCGTCGCCGGGCGCCCCCGACGACGTCCCGCCGCTGCGCCGACGTACCCGGGACCGCCGGGGCCGCGGGATGCGGGGCCCCGGGGTGCTGCGTCGTCCCGGCTCGCCGGCCGCCCGCACGGCCCGCACCCGCTTCGACGACCTCGTCCTCGACGTGGTGGCGATGCTCGAGGACCGCTGGCACGACGAGCTCGGCCTGGTCGAGTACGCCGTCGAGGAGATGCCGCTGGTCCCCGACGACTGGGACGAGCCGGTGCCGCTCTCCTCGCTGATCCGCGGCTCGGGCGGCTCCCCGACCCGGGTGGTGATCTTCCGCCGTCCGGTGGAGCACCGGGCCGAGGACCGCGAGCAGCTCCGGTCGCTGGTGCTCACCGTGCTCGTCGAGCAGGTGGCCGAGCTGCTCGGCCGGTCCCCCGACGAGGTCGACCCGCGCGCGGTCAGGTCGACCCGCCGGCGACGGGTCAGTACAGCCCGGGGCGGACGGCCGGCACCTCGCGGTCGACCGCGAGCTCCTGCAGGGGCCGCACGGCCAGCCCCGGAGGCCCGCTCTCGACCGCGGCGCGCACCGGCTGCTCGACCCGCAGCTCGACGGAGCGAGCGACTCCGTCCAGGGGGGTCCTGGCTGCCCAGGCCCGGCTGCAGGGTGATCTCCTCGGTGCCCACCTGCCGGCCCCGGCCGTCCCGGAGGACGACGGTGACCGTGGTGACCTGCTCCGCGCCGGCCAGGACCAGCCGCTTGGGGCCGGGGGCCAACGGGGTGACGGCCCGCTCGCGCACCGGCGGCGCGCCGACGGCGTAGGTGAGGTCGTCGCCGACCAGCGAGCGGAGCGAGGCGGTGACCGGGTGGTCCCCCACCAGCCGCAGGCCGACCACGCCGCGTCCCGTGCGCCCGGAGAGGGCGCGCCCCAGGTCCACCGAGGTGGTCGAGCCGGGCGGCACCACCACCTCCTCCAACCCGGTGGGGGTGAACTCGGTGCGCGGGGTGACGAGCCGGACCGAGACGCGCGCCTCGTCGTCGCCGGGGTTGGCCACCACCAGGGTCCGGGAGTCGGCGGACGACCCCAGCCCGAGCAGGTAGTCGTCGGAGGAGGGGGCCGGCTGCGGCGGCAGCCAGTCGGCGGTGCGCGCGCCCGCGCCGAGCTCCTCGAACCGGTCGACCACCGAGGAGCCGAGACGTCCTCGGCTGACCTGGACGTGCAGGGTGAGCTCGTCGCGGCGCGGCACCAGCGCGGCCAGGTCGAGGGTGACCGAGCGGTTGCCGGCCACGGTGACCCCGCGCAGGGCCGGCACCTCCACCGGCCCGTCCTCGCCCAGCACGGTCACGTCGGCGACCGCGGGACCACCGTCCGGGTTGACCAGGGTGAGCTGGGAGCTGCGCTCGGCCCCGGCCCCGGCGCCGGTGAACCAGGCCTCGGCCACCGGGGTGGTGCACACCGTCGAGGCGCTGCCCGAGCGGCGGGCCGCGACCAGGCCGGGGGCGGTGGAGTCCTGGCCCTGGAGCACCATCCGCTCGGGGTCGGAGAGCTCCACGGTCGCGTCCGGCTCGACGTCCAGGGCGCGGTCACGTCCGCGCACCTGCACCTGCCCGCCCGCAGGCGTCTCCGTCTCCGCGCCCGTCTCCTCGCGGCCCGCACCGGCCAGCAGGACGAAGACGTCGTCGCCGCCGGCCAGGGCCGGCGGGCAGACCAGGGTGGTGCGCACCAGCGGAGCGCTGACCGGCGGCTGCCCCGGGTCCTCGGTGGGTCGCGGGTCGACGAGCGCGAGTGCACCCACGGTGAGCACCGGGACCACCATCGCCAGCAGCGTGGTCGAGCTGATCGAGCGCTCCGCGGGCTGGGCGACCCGCCGACGGCTGCCGCCGGGACGGTCCGAGGGTTCGCGGCTCATGCCTCCTCCTCCTCGCGCCGGCGACGGCCGGCCACCGTGGGCGCGGCCAGCACCAGCGCGATCACCACGACCACGCCCTGCACGACCAGCAGCACCACCCGCCCCGCAGTCACGGTGCTGTCCACCGAGGTCGGGTCCAGCGGTCGCTCCACCCGCCAGGCACGGGTGGCCCGGTCACCCGCGCTGGCCTGCACCAGCCCGGCGACCGCGTCCAGCTCGGCGGCCACCCGGCCATCGGCGGGCGCGGCGAGCACGACGTACTCGATGCCCAGCCGGCCGAGCTCGGCCACGTCGGCCGGGGTCGGGCTGGAGGCCAGGGAGGAGACGGTGCGGGTCAGGTCCCGGTCCTCGTCGGCCAGGCTGAGCACCTCGTCCTCCCCCACGGTCACGCCGTCGTCGCGGCGCACGCGATAGCTGAGCCCGGTGTCCAGGGAGCCGCGCAGCACCAGCACGCCGTGCTCGGCACCGGTGAGCGAGCTCTGCGCCATGTACGCCGGCACCGCCTCGACCACGTCCTGGTCGAAGGAGTCGTCCGCGTCGACCACCCACCAGGCCAGCCCGCCCAGCGGCACCGCGGCCGCCACCACCGCGACGGCGCCCGCGAGCACCCGCTGCCACAGCGGGTGGTCGCCCGTCAGCCGCCGGGTCCACGCCTCGGCACCGAGCACGGAGGCCACCACAGCGACGCCCTGGAGCACCACCACGAAGAAGCCCAGGCTCGGCGGGGTGGCCGTGGCCGGTAGCCGGAGGGTGACGAAGCCCAGCCCGGCGACCACCACGGCGGCGGCCAACGCGATCACCCAGCAGATCGTCACCGGCACCCGGGTCACCCGGGGGGCGATCGCCAGGACCGCGAAGAGCCCGACCGGGGCACCCAGCCACCAGGGCGCGCCGAGCTCGCCGAGGCGCCCGGTGAGCAGGTCGGTGAAGGTCGCCTCGGCCAGCGGGAGCCGCCCGGCCTCGAGCAGCAGACCGGTGCCCGACCCGGTCCAGATCAGCGGCAGGAACCACGGCAGCAGGAGCAGGGGCACCACGGCCAGGGCCAGCGCCGGCGGTCCCCACGCCGAGCGGTCCTTGAGCAGGCGGGGCGCGATGGCGAAGCCCGCGGCGACCACGATCCCGGCGGCCAGCAGGCCGAAGAGCCAGACGCCGGGCACGAACGCCGCGGCCAGCGCGAGCAGCAGCCCGGTGCGCCAGGCGGCGCGCCAGCGACGGTCCGGCTCGGGGTCGGCGAAGCCCAGCGCCGCGTGGGCGATCCAGGGCAGCAGGCCGGCCAGCACGACGGTGCCGAACCGACCCTCGCCCCAGGCCCCGGAGGTGGCGGGCACCAGGGCGTAGGTGGCAGCGCCCCAGGCCAGCACCCAGACCGGGAGGCCGCGGGGGTCGACGAGGCGGCCCACCACCCGCAGGAAGCGCCAGGCGCCCCACAGCGCGAACGGCACGGCGAGCAGCATCACCGCGCTGATCGCCGCGGCCGGGCTGCCCAGCAGCAGCGGTGCCGAGCAGGGCCAGCGGCAGCACGTACGCCGGGGCCGGCACGTCGGTGCCGGTGCCCAGCGGGTGCCGGGTCTCCGCGTACAGCCGCCACCAGTCGCCCACGGCCTCGGGCACCGGGGAGAGCGCACCGCCCTGGATCTGGCCGAAGGCGGCGCGGGCGGCCACCAGGGAGAGCAGCACGAACAGGCTGATCCCGACCGCGCGGGGGTCGGTGAGGAACCGGACGACGATGCCGGTGTCGGCCAGCAGCTCCTCGTCCTCCTCGTCGACCGTGCCGTCGGACCGGGCGCTGCGGCCGCCGCGCCGCGGGACCGGTCGCCGGCCGACGGCTCGCTCTCGGCCTTGGCCGCCCGCCGTCGCTCGGCGACGTCCTGGGCCTGGCCGACCACCGCCTGGGAGAGGTCGGAGACGAAGTCCAGGCCGTGCCGGTAGGGCACCCACCACGGGCGCCAGCAGGTGGCCTGACGTCGCGCGGGCTGCCGCCGGCCTCCCGGGCGCGCCGTCGGCGGGCCTGCCGGACCAGCCCGGGGCGACGGTAGACGTCGACCAGGGCGGCCAGCTCGTCGAGGGCCTCACCGACGGAGCGGACCAGCAGGAACCCGAGCGACCCGCAGCAGGGTGCCGAAGAACAGCCGCACCGTCTGCCAGAGCAGCCGCCGGGACTCGACGTTGGCGAGCAGGGTGAACAGGGCCGCCCGGCGCTCCTGGTAGTGGGTGTGGCGGCCGGTCAGCGGGGTGCGCCGTACGCCGCGGTGGGCGGCCTCGGCGTGGAAGACCACCGCCTGCGGGACGACCAGCGTGCTCAGGCCGGCCCGGGCGGCCCGCCACCCGAAGTCGAGGTCGTTGCCGAACATCGGCAGCGCCTCGTCCAGCCCGCCCAGCTGCTCCAGCACCCGGCGGCGCACCAGCATGCCGGCGGTGTTGACCGCCAGCACCTCGCGCACCTGGTCGTGCTGGCCCTGGTCGTACTCCCCGCGCTCGAGGCCGGTCTCGCGCCGTCCGGTGCCGGAGATGGTGACCCCGAGCTCGAGCAGCCGGCGCAGCGAGGGCCACTCGCGCAGCTTGGGGCCGAGGACGTCGGCCTCGGGGTGCTCGGCGGCGGCGGAGACCAGCGCGGCGAGCGCGTCCGGGTCCGGGGCGGAGTCGTCGTGCAGCAGCCAGATCCACTCGTCCTGGTCGTCCCCGGCCAACGGGGGCAGGTGCTCGAGCGCGAGGGAGACGGCGGCGGGGAAGGAGGTGGCTCCGGAGGTCTCGACGACCGCGGTCTCGGAGAACGAGTCGCGGATCAGCCGGACCGAGTCGTCCTTGCTGCCGGTGTCGACCGCGATGCCCCGGTCGATCGGCCGACGCTGGCGTCGGACCCCGTTCAGGACGCCCGGGAGCCACCGGGCCCCGTCATGGCTGACGAGGACGGCGGAGACGATCACCGGAGCAGCCTAACGACCGCCCTCAGGACGGTTCGCCAGGGTTCGGACGGCGCGCGTTCAGACAGCGCGCTTCTTGAGCTTGCGACGCTCGCGCTCGGAGAGCCCGCCCCAGATGCCGAAGCGCTCGTCGTTCATCAGGGCGTACTCCAGGCAGTCGTTGCGGACGTCGCAGGTCAGGCAGACCTTCTTGGCCTCCCGCGTGGATCCCCCCTTCTCAGGGAAGAACGCCTCAGGGTCGGTCTGCGCGCACAGCGCGCGGTCCTGCCAACCCATCTCCTCGGCGTCGGAATCAAGGAGAAACAGTTCTCGCATATGCCCTCGCCCTCTCGACCCTGGCCCCCGTGGACCCGATGTCCCTCGACCACTGCTTGTCACCGCTGTTCGGCACCACCTCGTGGTACCGCTGCATCGTTCCGTGTATGCATGCCCGTTCGCAGCCAAATCCTGCAAACAACACTTTGGGAATTACATGCCTGTCGTACCACCGAAGTCAAGCCCGGGCGTGTTATATCGCCTGCTGCGCCGGGCCTGATCCAGACCAGTGCGGCGAGACCCTTGCCGGGAGGGCGAAGATATGCCCATGCGCCACATCACTGTGCTCTCCGGGGGTAGCGGCGGTGCCCGCCTCCTGCCCGGCCTGCGGCACGCCCTCGCCTCCGGCTCCGTCCCCGGCCTCTCCGCCGAGACCACCGTCACCGTGGTCGGCAACACCGCCGACGACCTGTGGGTGCACGGGCTGAAGGTCTGCCCCGACCTCGACACGATGATGTACACCCTCGGCGACGGCGTCGACGCCGACCGCGGCTGGGGACGGCGACGCGGAGACCTGGAGCGCCCGGGACGAGCTGGCGGCGTACGGCGTGGAACCCTCGTGGTTCGCGCTCGGCGACCGTGACCTGGCCACCCACCTGGTCCGGACCGAGATGCTGGAGGCCGGCTACCCGCTCTCCGCGGTCACCGAGGCGCTGTGCCGGCGCTGGCAGCCCGGCGTCCGGCTGCTGCCCGATGACCGACGACCGGGTGGAGACCCACGTCGTGGTCGCCGACCCCGACTCCCCCAGCGGCCGCCGCGCGGTGCACCTGCAGGAGTACCGGGTGCGGATGGCGGCGCAGGTGCCGGCCGAGGCGGTGCTCTTCGTCGGCCTGGACCAGGCCCAGCCCGGGCCCGGCGTCCTCGAGGCGATCGCCGAGGCCGACCTGGTGCTCCTGGCCGCGCTCGGACCCGGTGGTCTCGATCGGCCCCGTCCTCGGCGTCCCCGGGGTGCGCGAGGCACTGCGCCGCGACCGCCGCCCGGGTGGTCGGACTCTCCCCGCTCCCGGGGACCGACGCAGCCGTGCCCGACCTCACCCGTCGACTCCTGGACTGCGTCGAGGTGGAGGCGAACGCGGCGGGCGTCGGGCTGCACCTACGGCGCGCGCGGCCGGGGCGGCGTGCTGGACGCCTGGCTGGTCGACGAGCAGGACGCCGACCAGCTGCCGCGGCTGGCCGAGGCCGGGCTGGCCGCCCGCGCCGTGCCGCTCGCTCCCGGGCTCCCCCGACGCAGGTGGCCCGGGCGCCTGACCGCCGGCCGTCGAGCTGGCCGGCTGATGGCGGCCACCGGCCGGCTGGAGGTGGTGGCCCCCGACGGGGTCGCCGGAGGTCTCTGCGGGCACCGACCTGGTCGACCTGGTCGCCACCGCCCTCTCCCGGGTCGAGCCCGGTCCCGCCGACGGCGACGTGGTGGTGGTGACCAGCAAGGTCGTCAGCAAGGCCGAGGGGCGGGTCTGCGACGCGGCCGACTACGACCGGGCGCTGGCGGAGGAGAGCACGCGGGTGCTGGCCAGCCGCGGTCGGACCCGCATCGTGCGCCACCGGCTCGGCCTGGTGCTGGCCGCGGCCGGCATCGACCGCTCCAACGTCGAGCCCGGACGGATCGTGCTGCTCCCCCGCGATCCCGACGGCTCCGCCGCCCGCCTGCGGGCGGGTCTGCGGGAGCGGCTCGGGCGTCAACGTGGCGGTGGTGGTGACCGACACCTTCGGCCGGGCCTGGCGCGAGGGCCAGACCGACGTGGCGATCGGCGTCGCCGGCCTGCTGCCGCTGGAGAGCCACCTCGGAATGCTGGACGCGCACGGGCACGAGCTGGCGGTGACCGCCCCCGCGGTGGCCGACGAGATCGCCGGTGCCGTCGAGCTCGCCCAGGGCAAGCTCGGCGGACGGCCCGCTCGCGCTGGTCCGTGGGCGCGCCGACCTGGTGCTCGCCCGTCGGGGAGGACGGCCCCGGTGCCGGGCCGCTCCAGCGCGTCGCCGAGCTGGACATGTTCAGCCTCGGCGTCCGCGAGGCCGTGGTCACCGCGCTGGCCCAGGACGGGGCCGACCAGTCCCTCTTCGGGCCTCCGGCGACCCCCGAGGAGCTCGGGGTCGGCCCTGACCCGGGTGCTCGGTGTCCCGGTCCGGCTCGGGGACGGGACCGCGGACGGGACGGCCCGGGCACGAGGTCACCCTGCCCGCGGACACCCCGCGCGAGGTGGTCGCCGCCCTCTGCTTCAGCCACGGGTGGCGGCTGGCGCGACTCGCGGCTCCCGGAGTCCCGGTCCGGGGCGGGAGCGGTCGTGCGCCTGCTACCCGTCATTCCGTAGACTTCCCGAGGCTCCGCCCCTCGGCGGGGTGCTGGAGACGAGACGAGGACGCGCCACGTGGCCAACAAGGACAGGACGAGCCGGCAGGCCGTCATCGACGACATCCGCAAGCAGCAGAAGGCGACCGAGCGCCGCAAGGGCAACATGATCATCGGCGTCGCCGTGATCGCCGGCCTGCTGATCATCGGCGCCGCCGCCTGGAAGCCGATCAGCGACTCCCGCGAGCTGTCGGAGTTCAAGGACAAGGACCTCGCCTCGATCGGCGCGCCGGCCACGGTCTGCCAGGACGTGGAGACCAAGGAGGCCTCCGGCTCCCAGGACCACGTGCCCGAGGGGACCCCGCTGGAGTACGAGGACGCCCCGCCCGCGTTCGGGCAGCACTACGACATCTGGGACAGCATCGACCGGAAGTTCTACACCGACGACCGTCCCGACCTCGGCGAGCTGGTGCACAACCTCGAGCACGGCTACACGCTGCTCTGGTACGACGAGTCGGTCGCCGAGGACGAGAAGCAGATGGAGACGCTGCGCGGCCTGGCCAGCAAGTTCGACAACGACAGCAACTTCCGCAACAAGTTCAAGGTCGTCCCGTGGCGCGCCGAGGACGGCGGCGAGTTCCCCGACGGCGCTTCCGTGGCCATGACGCACTGGTCGATCGGCGGCGCCGGCACCCAGGACGCCTCCAAGCAGGTCGGCGTCTGGCAGTACTGCTCCGAGCCCAGCGGCGAGGCCCTGGAGAAGTTCATGCTCGACTACCCGTACATGGACTCCCCGGAGCCCGACGCCATCTGATCGGCGCGAGCCACCGGCTCCGGGCCCGCGGGCCCGGAGCGGGAGAGCGCTAGACGAGCTCGTCGTGGCCGTCCTCCTTGAGGGCGGCCACGATGCTTTCACCTCCTGTGCCCGCGCCCGGGTGGTCACCAGCAGCGCGTCGCCGGTGTCGACGACGACCACGTCCGTCCAGCCCCACCACCGCCACGGTGCGGCCACCGGCCGGTACCACCAGGCCGGTGCTGTCGACCGAGCGGACCAGGGCGCGATCGCCGAGCACCACCGGCCCGCCGGCACCGCCGGCCCCACTCACCGGCGCCGCCCGCGCCCAGCAGGTCGCCCAGCGAGGCGAAGTCGCCCACGTCGTCCCAGCCGAACCCGCCGGGCACGACCGCCACCTTGCCGCGGGCGGCCGCCGGCTCGGCGACGGCGTGGTCGATGCGCGATCTTGGGCAGCGTGCCGGCCACACGTCCTCCAGGGTGGTGGGGTCGGCGGCGATGCCGCGCAGGGCGGCGGCGAACTCGGGGTCGGAGTCGGCCAGGAGGTCGAGCAGCACCGACGGCCGCACCACGAACATCCCGGCGTTCCACCGGTAGCCGGCCTCGACGTACGCCGTCGGCCACCTCCGCGGACGGCTTCTCCACGAACTCGGCCACCTGCGCGCGCCGCCAGCCCGGGCGAGCGGCTCGCCGGGACGTACGTAGCCGAAGCCCGGTCGCCGGGATGCGGTCGGCTCGATCCCGATCGTCACCAGCCAGCCCTCGCGGGCCGCCGCGATGGCGCGGCGCTCACCGCGGCGCGGAACGCCTCCTGGTCGGTGATCACGTGGTCCGCGGCGAAGGAGCCCATCACCGCCTCGGGGTCCCGGCGCTCCAGCAGGGCCGCGGCCAGGCCGATCGCGGCCATCGAGTCGCGCGCGGACGGCTCTGCCACCACGTCGTCGGCGCCCAGGGCGGGCAGCTGGGCGACGCACGGCGTCGCGGTGCGCGGCGCCGGTGACCACCAGGGCGCGGCCCGCCGGTCAGCGGGTCCAGCCGGTCCAGGGTCGCCTGCAGCAGCGTCCGCCCGGCCCCGGTGAGGTCCAGCAGGAACTTCGGCGCGCCCTGCCGCGAGAGCGGCCACAGCCGGGTTCCGGCACCACCGGCGGGCACCACGGCCCAGAAGCTGCTCGAGCGGCTGGTCTGCGGGGGCTCCCGCGGAGGTCTGCGTCATGGCGGCGAGGGTAGACGACCCTCCACCTAGGCTGGTCCGGTGCCCAACTCCTCTGCTGCCACGTTCGGCTCCGTCCTCGACGACCTCCTGCGGCGCGACCCCGGCCGCCCGCTGGTCACCTTCTACGACCACGCGACCGGGGAGCGCGTCGAGCTCTCCGGTGACGACGTACGCCAACTGGGTGGCCAAGGTCGCCGGACTGCTGGTCGAGGAGTGCGACCTCGAGCGCGGGCAACGAGCTGCTGGTCGACCTGCCCGCCGCACTGGCTGGGACCGGTCTTCCTCGGCGCCGCCTGGCGGGTCGGGCTGAGCGTGGTGCACGACGAGCCGGCGGACGCGGTGGTCTGCGGGCCCGACTCGGTGGAGCGCTGGGCCGGCTCGGCCGCCACCGCGCCCGGTGCTGGCGTGCAGCCTGCTCCCCCTCGGGGTGCGCTTCCGCGACCCGCTGCCGGCGGGTGTGCTCGACGTGGGAGTGGAGGTGTGGAGCCAGCCGGACGCCTTCTCCCCCTACGACCCGCCCACCGCGCAGGACGACGCGCTGCCCGGCACCTCGCAGGGCGACCTCATGGCGACGGCCGCCGCCGGGAGTCTTCTCTCCGACGGCGGCCGCCTCCTCACGGTGTCGAACCCGACTTCCCCTTCGGGTGTCGCCACCTTCACCGAACCGCTGGTCCGCCGCGGCTCGATGGTGCTCGTGGCCCAGCCGGACCAGGACCGGCTGGCCGCGACCGCCCGCGACGAGCGGGTCACCGCGACCTGTCCCGCCGGACTGCTCGCCGGCCCGGCGGACTGATCAGCCGGCCAGGTCGTAGCCGCCCAGCCCCTCACCCAGGAGCCGGCGGCCCTTGAGCCCCTTGGCGCTCCCGTTGACCAGGTAGAGCCGTCCCGGTCGGCGGCCTCGCGGACCACCAGGTCGGTGCGCGGCCCGAGCTGGGCGTCGGCGATCGGGACCTGCCAGTCGTAGGCCCGCAGGTCGTACGCCGGGTTGCTGCGCGAGGCCAGCCGGACCGCGGCCCGGCTCAGGCCGGTCGCCGCCACGGGGCCGTGGAAGCCGTCGAGCCCCTGGCCCCGGTAGAGCAGCGCCGGGCCGTTGGCCGGCGTGCGCATCACGTCCGGGTAGCCGTCGCCGTTCACGTCGCCGACCGCCTCCACCGACTCGCCCGCGGGCCAGCCGGTGCCGATCACGACCGGCGCGGCGAGCTGTCCCTGACCGTTGCCGCGGAAGAGCAGCATCCGGCCGTCGGCGTGCCGGGCGGCCACGTCGCCCTGCCCGTCGCGGTCCCAGTCGCCGACGTTGATGAGCAGGTTGGTGCCGGAGAGGTCGGCGCCGGTGTCGATCGGGGCGCCGAGGTCGAAGGTGCCACGGTTGGGCACCACGACCAAGGAGCCGCCCTTGCGGGCCACCAGGTCGGGAGCCGGCGTGCCGGTGACCTGCATGGCGGTGATCCCCGAGAGCCGCGGGCAGGTTGGCCATCGGGCCGAGCGGCATGCCGAACGTGCCGTCGCCGTTCCCGGTGAGCACGTAGACCTTGCCGTTGCGCTGCCGGGCGACCAGGTCGGGGCGACCGTCACCGGTGAAGTCGGTGCCGCCCGCCAGCTGGTTGTACGACGACCAGTCGCCGGGGGTCTTGCGGGCGATGCCGAAGCTGGCCGGCCCGTTCCCGAGCCGGGTCCAGCACCTGGCCCTTGCCGTCCCGACCGAGCAGGTCGGGGCGGCCGTCGCCGTTGATGTCCCCGGCACCGATGCAGCTTGGTGTAGCGCCCCCATGAACGCCCCAGGCGAGCCCGCTTGAACCCACCCTTCGGTGTGCCGAGGAAGGCGACGGCCTCCCGCGACTTCTTCACCCGCGCCACCAGGTCGTTGCGGCCGTCCCCGTTGATGTCACCGACGGCGGTCATCATCGTGGTGCCGCGCATGCCCTTGATGGTGCGCACCGGGCGCTTGAAGCCGCCCTTGCCGTTGCCGGGCCGGACCTTGCCGAGCCCGTCGCGGGCGGTCACCACGAGGTCGCCGATGCCGTCGCCGGTCACGTCGGGGCTGGCCACCACGCTGTCCGGTGCCTTCCAGCCCTTCTTGAACAGGGTGGTGGTCCGGGTGAAGGCGCTCAGGCCGCCCGTGGGCAGGATGAACCCACGGCCGTCGGAGGCCCGGCGCACGACCAGGTCGGGGTGCGGGGTGCCCACGAGGTTCGAGCTCAGCGCCGCCTCCTTGTACTCCGGGGCGGGCGGCGGTGTCGTGGCCGGCGGGGCCGCCGCGGCGGCGGCGCGGATGGCCGGCAGCTGGGCGTAGAGGTAGCGGCCCGGGCAGGCGGTGCTGCCGGCGTCGCGGTGCCCGTTGATCGCCGGGAAGACCTTCTTGCCGACCTGCTGGGACTTCGAGGCGGGGTTGACCCCGTGCAGCCCGAGCTTCCAGGCGAACAGCTGGCCGTAGGCCGCGATCATCTCGGCGCTGGGCTGGACGGTCTCGAAGTTGCCGATCGCCGACATCGCGAACGCGTAGTCGTTGTAGCCGAGCGTGTGGGCGCCGACGACGGCCTTGTCGACGCCGCCGAACCGGCCCTCCCAGATCCGGCCGAACCGGTCGACCAGGAAGTTGTAGCCGATGTCGCTCCAGCCGCGGGACTTCACGTGGTAGGCGTAGATGCTGCGGATGATCCCCGGCACCTGGTCGGCGGTGTAGTCGTTGGCGTTGACCGTGTGGTGCACGAAGCCGGCGCTGATCGTGCCGTAGCGCAGCGAGGACTTGCTGCCGGATCTTCTCGTCGGCGCCCCACTGGGCCCGCGAGAAGATCGTCGGCATCGCCGCGGTGCGACGGGCGGCCTGGAGGACGATCCCGTCCGGGGCGTCCGCGGAGGCGTCCGCGTCGACGGCAGCCGCGTCCCGGGAGCCGCGTCCACCGCCTCGGGCGCAGCGGCGGCGGCAGCGGCGTCGGCGCGAGGCCTGCGCGCACGATCTCCGGGGTCTCCTCGCGGCTCTCCTCGGCCTGGCCGGGGTCGACCACGCTGAGCTGGAGGTCCTCGGGCAGGTCGTCGGAGCCGGCGGCGCGCACCTGCACCTCGTCGACGTCACCCACGATCAGCGGGTCGGTGCCCGGGCGGGCGGTGCGGGCGTCGGGCGTGCCCGGGTCGGGGGCGTGCTCGTCGTCGTGCTCCAGGGTGGTCCACTCGCTCCACCCCTCGCCCTCGCGGGTGCGCACCTCGACGGTGAGGCCTTCCCCAGCCTCCGCACTGTCCGCCGGCCCAGGTGACCCCGACCGCGCCGAAGCCGTCGACCGGGGCGGCGCCACGGCGACCTCCTCGGGCACGGCGCTCTCGGCGGCCTCGGGCCGCCCTCGGGGGCCTCGGGCTCTCGGCGGCCTCGGCGCCTCGGTGCCCTCGTGGGCGTGGCCCCGTCGCCGTCCTCGTCGGGACCGTGGGCGTGGCCGTCGCCGGCCATGCCGCCCAGGCTCTCCAGGTCCTCCAGCCCGTCGCGGGCCGGGTCCTCGGACGTCGGCGGGCGCGACGGCGTCCATCGCGTACTCGGTCACCTCCGGCTCGACGGTGCCCTCGGGCACCTCGGCGGAGGCGAGCACGGCACCGCCCGGGCGCCTGGCCGGACGGCGTCTGGGAGACGACGTCCAGGCTCATCACGGCGGCCGCAGGGGTCAGGACGGCCAGCACCACGCCGAGCGCCAGGGTCTGCTGGCACGCGGTGACGAATCGAGCATGAGACGAACGCATCGTTGGCTACTCCAGTGCAGGGGAAGGTCACACGAGTAGCAAGTTTCACATTGGCCCCAGGGGCCACCGCAAGCGTTTCTGAGTAACTACACGGTTGTAATTTCCACTCGACACGCCGGGCGTTTGCGATTTGTCAACTTCTGGAGGTCAGAACCCACCAGAAACATGAGTCACAGCAGCCTCAGATGTCTGCGCCGAGCCCGTCGTCGTCGGAGTCTCCGCCGGTGCTGTCGTCGTCGTCGTAGTGCAGGAACTTGATGCCTGCGTCCACGTCGCCGTCGAAGGTCAGCCGGCCCTTCTCCAGGACCAGCACCCGGTCGCAGAGCTTGCGCACCGAGCCCGGGGCGTGACTGACGTAGAAGATCGTCGTCCCGGCCTGCCGGACCTCGTCCATCTTGTCCTTGCACTTGCGCTTGAACGGCCGGTCCCCCACCGCCAGCGCCTCGTCGGCGATGAAGATGTCGGAGTCGACGTGGATGGCCACGGCGAAGCCCAGGCGGGCCTTCATGCCGGAGCTGTAGTACGCCACGGCGGTGTCGAGGAACTTGCCCAGCTCGGCGAACTCGACGATCTCGTCGAACTTGCGCTGGGTCTCGGCCCGCGACATCCCCAGGATCGCCGCGTTGAGCCAGAGGTTCTCCCGGCCGGTCAGCTGCATGTCGAAGCCGGCCCCGGTGGCGATCAGTCCGGCGATCCGGCCGCGGGTCAGCACCGTGCCCTCGTCGGGCCGCATCACGCCGCTGATCATCTTGAGCAGCGTCGACTTGCCCGACCCGTTGAGGCCCATCAGGCCGATGGACTCCCCCTCGGAGACGGTGAAGCTGACGTCGTCGACGGCGTTGAACGTGTCGTGGGTGCGCTGCCCCTTCGCCTTGGCGATCACGATCTGCTTCAGCGAGCGGTGGTACTGCATCGTGAAGGACTTGGTGGCGTGGTGCACCTCGATGAAGTTGACCATCACAGACGCTCCGGGACGCGCTTCTCGAACTTGGAGAACCACATCTGGGCCAGGGCCAGCAGGACGACCGAGACGATCAGCATCACGATCCCCCGGGTCCAGAGGTAGTCGGGCATGTGCAGGGCCGCGGTGGCGCGCGGGTCGTCGGTGGTGCCGGTCCAGAAGCAGCGCTGGATCAGCAGCACGGCCTCGGCGACCGGGTTGTAGAGGTAGATCGTGCGCGCCGGTCTCGCCGAACCGCTCCTGGACCAGGGTGAACGGGTAGAGCATCGGCACGCTGAAGGTGACGAACTGGGTCAGCGTCTGCACGACCTTGCCGAAGTCGCGGAAGAACACGTTGGAGACGCTGAAGAACAGCGCCAGCGCCAGGCCCAGCACCAGGATCAGTGCGAAGCCGAGCAGCCCGGCCAGCAGGCCCAGTGGATCGGGTCGCCACCCCGTCAGCACGCAGGCGATCAGCAGGATGACCACCATCGGTCCCGTGTGCCACAGCGCGACCAGCATCCGCGCCACCGGGAACAGCTCCTTGGGCATGGCGAGCTTGGTGATCAGGCTGCGGTTGCCGATCAGCGCCTGGGTACCGCCGGCGAAGGTCTCGGTGAAGAAGTGGACCAGCACCATCCCCGCGAACAGGTGGATGGCGAAGTTCTCCATGTTGCTTCCGCGGCCGATCATCACCTGGAAGATGAAGTAGAACATGCAGAACCGCACGGCCGGCTGCAGGTAGCTCCACGCCCACCCCAGGACCGTGCCCTGGTAGCGGGACTGCATCGTGTTGCGCACCAGCATGCCGAGCAGGTAGCGCTGACGGACCACCTCGAACAGGCCTGAGCCGGCGGCCGGCGGGGCCAGCGGCGGCAGGTCCGGGCGCGTGGTGTCCTCCCGGGTCTGGGTCATCGTGCCGACGGGGACACGTCGTCGTGCCCCTCCCCGGTCATCCAGGGCTCGAAGGTCTTCTCCCACTGCTCGGGCGAGGTCACCTCGGCCAGCGCAGCGCGGTACTCCGCGGCCAGCCGCGGCCACTCGCGGTGCAGCCGCAGGTGGATGTCGACGGTGCGCTTGAGCAGGTCCTTGTAGCGGTCGGGGTCACGCTGGTAGAGCGCGACCGAGGAGCCGTCGTTCATCGACACCACCACCGAGTCGTACTTGACCAGGTTGAACCAGGCCGAGTCCATGCGCGGTCAGCTCGGCCTCCGGGTGCTGGCGCGACATCTCCCGCAGCGGACGCAGCTGGCGCAGCGGCGCCAGCCCGGCCGCGACCAGGCTGCTCAGCCGGCCGGGGATCTCGATGTCGCTCTTGCCCTTCTTCGGGGGCTTGCGACGGCGTACCGGGGGCAGCTCGTCCCGGTCGACGTGCAGCTGGGCGTCGGTGAACTGCTTGCGGAAGGCGTTGACCTCCGGCAGCTTGGTCGGCAGGTCCTCGTGCAGCTGGTGCGGACCCGCCAGCACGTCCTCCAGGGCGCGGTGCCGCAGCTCCGCGGTGGAGTACTGCAGGGACGCGAGGTGCTTGACCTGGTGGTTGAAGCTCTCGCGCACCATCCGGCCGCCCCGCTCGTACGGCGAGTGCAGCAGCGCCGCGACGAAGCGGTTGCGCTGGTGGAAGTAGGCCTGCCAGTCGACACCGTCGTTCTTGTCCGACCACGGCACGTGCCAGACCGCGGCGCCGGGGAAGGTCACCGTCGGGTAGCCGGCCTGCTTGGCCCGCAGCCCGTACTCGGAGTCGTCCCACTTGATGAAGAGCGGCAGCGACAGGCCGATCTCCTCCAGCACCTGACGCGGGATCAGGCACATGAACCAGCCGTTGAAGTCGACGTCCGCGCGCTTGTGCAGCCAGCGTGCCGACCTCAGGTTGCGGGCGCCGAAGTCCCAGTCGCTGTAGCCGTCGAGCCGCGTCTGCCACCAGAACCGCCAGGGCTGGACGATCTCGCCGAAGGAGTGCAGGCGCGCGCGGCTGTAGATGTTGAACATGTGGCCGCCGACCAGCGTGGGCCGCTTGGCCAGGTCGCGCGAAGGTGACCGCGCGGATGATGCCCTCGGGCTCGCAGACGACGTCGTCGTCCATCATCAGCGCGTAGTCGGCCGTGCCCTTGCGGACCGACTCCAGCTGACCGCGGGCGTAGCCGCCGGACCCGCCGAGGTTGCCCTGCACGATCACCCGCAGCTTCTCCCCCAGCGCCTTCTCGGCAGCCGGGAAGAACTCCGAGTCGGTGACCGGCTTGCTGCCCTGCTCCATCACCAGCACGGAGTCGAGGTAGGGACGCAGCACCTCGTCGTCGGCCAGCTGGCCGATCAGCTTGGCGCAGAAGTCGGGCCGGTTCATCGTGGTGATGCAGATGTCGGTGGTGCCGTGCTGCGCGCGGTCGTCGGGGACCTCGGCGCTCCACTCGGCGGACTCCACGACCGCCTCGTCGTCCCCGGCGATCACGTCGTACCAGTACCAGCCGCCGTCGACGAACGGCGCCAGGGTGAGGTCGAAGGAGAACGTCCGAGCGCCCTCGGACTGCTCCACGGTCACCGAGTCGACGCGCTGGGAGTGACCGCGCGCCATCGACTTGTAGACGGTCAGCATCGCCCCGCGACCGCGCAGCCGCACGGTGAGGGTGACCTGGTCGACGACGGTCCACCGGCGCCAGTAGGAGGCCGGGAAGGCGTTGAAGTACGTGCCGAACGAGATCGACTGCCCGCTGGGCACCTGCAGCGCGGTGCGGGACACGATCTGCTCGGGGTGCAGCGCCCGACCGGTCGAGACGGCCTGCCGGATCACCGCGTTGTTGAGGTCCTTGGCCGACTTGCTGCCGCCGACCTCGTAGCGGTCGGTGTCGAGCCGAGCCTCCTCGAGGTCGACGTACAGCGGGAAGACGTCGGGGTCCTTGTCCAGCGGGAAGATCTGCCGCTGGAGCAGCCTGGTGGTGGTCACGCGTCCACTCCTCCGCTCTTGAGCTCGGCGCCGTCGGCGAAGTGCGGCTTGAGCTTGTTGTCGTACATCGACAGCGCCGACCCGATGGCCATGTGCATGTCGAGGTACTTGTAGGTGCCGAGCCGGCCGCCGAAGAGCACCATCGGCTCGGCCTTGGCCAGCTCGCGGTACTTCAGCAGCTTCTCCCGGTCCTCGGCGGTGTTGACCGGGTAGTACGGCTCGTCGTCGTCCTCGGCGAACCGGGAGTACTCGTGCACGATCACGGTCTTGCCGGGCAGGTAGGTCCGCTCGGGGTGGAAGTGCTTGAACTCGTGGATCCGGGTGAACGGCACGTCGGCGTCGTTGTAGTTCATCACCGAGCAGCCCTGGAAGTCGTCGACGTCCTTGACCTCGGCCTCGAGGTCCACCGTGCGCCACGACAGACGGCCCGCGGAGTTGCCGAAGTACTCGTCGACCGGCCCGGTGTAGACGATCGGCACCTTGCCCCGGTAGTCGTCGGCGCACCTCGAAGAAGTCCGTGTCGAGGCGCACCTCGATGTTCGGGTGCTCGACCATCCGGGTCAGCCAGGCGGTGTAGCCGTCGGTGGGCAGACCCTCGTACTTGTCGTTGAAGTACCGGTTGTCGAAGGTGTAGCGCACCGGGAGCCGGGTGATGATGTCCGGGCTCAGCTCGGTCGGGTCGGTCTGCCACTGCTTGGCGGTGTAGCCCTTGACGAACGCCTCGTAGAGCGGGCGGCCGATCAGCGAGATCGCCTTCTCCTCGAGGTTGGTGGCGTCCTCGGTGGCGATCTCGCTGGCCTGCTCGGCGATCAGCGCGCGCGCCTCGTCCGGGCGTGTGGGACTTGCCGAAGAACTGGTTGATCAGGCCCAGGTTCATCGGGAAGGAGTAGACCTGCCCCTGGTACTTGGCGAAGACCCGGTGCTGGTAGCCGGTGAACGTGGTGAACCGGTTGACGTACTCCCAGACCCGCTCGTTGGAGGTGTGGAACAGGTGCGCGCCGTACTTGTGCACCTCGATCCCCGTCTCCGGCTCGGCCTCGCTGTAGGCGTTGCCACCCAGGTGGTGGCGGCGCTCGATGATCAGGACCTTCAGGCCCAGCTCCTCGGCGCAGCGCTCGGCGACCGTGAGGCCGAAGAGGCCGGAGCCGACGACCACCAGGTCAGGGAGGTCGGACGGCCCGGTCGTCGGGACGGAGTCGGTCAAGGGGTGCTCCTCACACTCTCGATAAGCGGCCATGAGTCTATCCACGCGGCCGGGTCGGACGGGCACCGCGCGCATGCCCCAAGCGTCTCGCATGGCACGCATCACGTTGCGCGCCTCGGCCCGGCCACCGCGCACCGGACTCAGCAGGGTCACCGCCAGGGCCACCAGCAGCGGCTTGAGCCGGACCCCGAGGTTGCTGCCGTAGCGCAGGTGCACGACGAACAGGTTGCGGTACATGTAGTACCCCTTCCAGCCGGCCAGGTCGTGCTGCTGGTTGAAGTCGAGCTGACGCACCAGGACCGCGTCCCGGACCGCGACGATCGTCGAAGCCGGCCCGCCGCGCCCGGAGCGCGTAGTCGACGTCGTCGTAGAAGATGAAGAACGACGGGTCGGGCAGCCCGATCGCGTCCACCACCTCGCGGCTGACCATGAACCCCTCGAAGGCGACGTTCTCCACCGGCACGGTGGGCGGCATCGCGGCGCGGGAGGCGTAGACGGAGTCGACGGAGGAGCGTTTGGGCCGGATCGCCAGCGGGTTGTCCAGGTCGAACCGGACGGCCGCCTTCTCCACCAGCGCGCCGTCCAGGTCCTCGCGCACGGCCATCAGGCACGGCTCCGGGCGCGCGAGCAGCACCTCCAGGCAGTCGGGGGCCGGCACGACGTCGTCGTCCATCAGCCAGATCCGCTGGTGCCCGGCCTGGTGCGCGGCCCGGGTGCCGGCGTGGAACCCGCCGGCCCCGCCGAGGTTCTCGGTCATCGACAGCACGGTCAGCGGGAGGTCGGTGCGCCCGGCCAGCACCTCGGCGGTGTGGTCGGTGCTGGCGTTGTCGACCACGATCACCTCGTCGGGGGCCACCGTCTGGGCCGCCAGGCCGTCGAGCATCCGGGCCAGCAGGTCGGCCCGGTTGAAGGTGACCACCACCACCGCGGCCCCGGAGCGGACGGCGGCCGGGTCGGGCGTGCTCACAGGAACCTCCGGTGGCCGGTGAAGTCGCCGCGCACGCCGTCGCACATCGCCGCGAGGCTGAGCCGCAGCCGGGCCGGGTCGCGGCGGGTGACCAGGTAGAACCACAGGGTCTTGGCCACGAACGCCAGGGCGAACGGCCAGCCCCGGTAGTCGCGCAGGTTGACCAGGTTGTTGCGGGCCATGCAGTAGGCCTTCAGGTCGCTCGGCGAGTGGTTGTACGTCGACCGGCCGCCGAGCATCGGGCTGCCCAGGTCCCCCACCGCGGGGTGGACCACGCGGGCGTCGACCACGGTCGCGCACCGCGCGCCGGCGGCCCGGGCCCGCATGAGGTACTCCACGTCGTCGCCCCAGATGAAGAACTCCTCGCGCGGCAGCCCCACCCGGCGGACCAGGTCGGCGGTCACCAGAACCCCGTTGAACGGGATCACCACGTCGCGGATCACGCCGTCGGTCGCGGCCGCCTCGGCGTCGCGCACGGCGTGCACCACCCGGCTGCCACCCGGCAGACGGATCGGGAAGACCAGGCGTGCCGGGTCGTCCTCGGCCGACCACGGCCGGCCCCCAGAAGTCCAGCGACCCCTCGTGGGCCAGCAGCCGCTCCAGGCACTCAGAATCGGGCAGGCCGTCGTCGTCCATCAGCCAGACCAGGTCGGCGTCGCGCTCCAGCGCCCAGGCCAGGCCGTCGTGGAAGCCGCCCGCACCCCCGCGGTTGGTGGTCGCGGTGCGGGCGCGCAGCACCGGGCCGGAGCGGGCGCCGCTCGGCTCGCCGTCCGCGGCGTCGGTGTTCTCGGCGTCGGTGTTCTCGGCGACGGCGCGCTCGGCGAGCCACGCGCCGGTGCCGTCGGTGGAGGCGTTGTCGAGCACCAGCACCTCGGCCAGCCCGTCGGTCTCGCCCAGCCGCTCCAGCAGCCGACGGAGCAGCGCGAGCCGGTTGAAGGTCACCACCACGGCGACGATGCGACGCGGGACGGCCGCCTCCTGAGGGGTCACGGCGTACACCCTAGGCCGGGGCGGGCGCCGGCCCCGCAGCAGGCCGACGGGTGTCGCTCAGCAGGCAGAGCCGAGGTCCTCGGCCTGGTTGGCGGCGTAGCCGGTGCTCAGCGAGCCGACCGAGCCGCCGGTGACCGGGGTGGGGGCCGGGGCCGCCGGGGCGGGCGCCGGGGCGGCCTCCTGCTCGGCCTGCTCCGGCCCTGCGGCCAGTGCGGTCTCCGGCTCCGGCTCCGGCGTCGGCGCGGGCTCCGGAGCGCGCCCCTCGGCCTTGGCGATCGCGTCGGCCACGGTCCGGCGCACCAGGTCGATGTCGGGGGCTCCGGTGTTGATCAGCGGCGGCACCAGCGAGACGGAGGAGATCTTCTCCGAGCGCGCCTTGAGGGCCAGCGCCAGGAACCGGTCGACCTCGGAGGTGGGCACGTTGGTGGAGACCATGTCGGTGCCGGCCTTGGCGATCTTCTCGAAGTTGACCAGCGCCTGCTCGGGGCTGATCTGCTGGAGCATCGCGCCCATGACGCACTTCTGCCGGGCCATCCGGGAGTAGTCGTCGGAGCCGTGGCGGGCCCGGGCGAACCAGAGCGTGTCCTCGCCGTCGAGCTTCTTCACGCCCGGCTCGATGTAGTGGAAGTAGGACTCGTGCGGCAGCCCCACCGGGATCCGGTCGCGGACGTTGAGGGTGACCCCGCCGGTGGCGTCCACCAGGGACTTGAACCCCTGGAGGTTGACCATCGCCCAGTAGTTGACGTCCAGGCCGGTGATCCCCTCGACCGCGGAGACGGTGGCCTCGATCCCCGGGTCCTGCCCGTCCTCGAGGTCGGGGAAGAGCTCGGGGTTGTCCTGCGCCCAGGTGCTGACCCCGTTGAGGTAGCAGCCCTCGCAGTCGAAGCCCTCGGGGAACGCCTCGGCCATCGGCGTCCCCTCCTTGAACGGGAAGTTGGCCATGTTGCGGGGCAGGCCGACCAGCACCGTGCGCCCGGTCTTGGCGTCGATGCTGGCCACGTTGAGCGAGTCGGGCCGCATGCCCCAGCGCCCGGCGCCGGCGTCACCGCCGAGCAGCAGCACGTTGTAACGGCCGTCGTTGGCGCTGGTGGCCTCGCCGTCGCCGAACATGGTGACGATGAAGTCGCGCTGGACGCCGACCAGGTGCGCGCCGAAGAGCAGCGTCCCGGCGACGGAGAAGCTGAGCACCCCGTTGACCCCGACCACGGCCAGGCGGTGGTTCTGCAGCAGGGTGAGCGGCTGACCCAGGCGCCAGGCGTCGACGAAGAGCAGCGCCCACCCGACGGCCAGCGCCATCAGCACCAGGCGCAGCAGGCCGAGCAGCAGCGGGTTGGAGACCGCCCAGAAGGCGAACGCCGTGCCAGAGCACGGAGAGCGCGACCGTGCCCACGGCGAGCAGCAGCACGGCCAGCCAGGTGCGCATCGCCAGCCGGCCCAGCCGCCGGTTGCCGGCGACCATCTGGGCCGATCCGGGCACCAGCAGGGTCATGAACATCAGGGAGATGGCGCGGCGGAAGCGGACCCGGGCGGCGCGGTCGGGCACGCCCGGCGTCCCGGAGGGGGGCGCGGGTCGGGACGCGGACGGGACGGAGGGCATGCGGCGGACCTCACTGCGGGGAAGAGGGGCAGATCCACGCTCAGTATCACCAGTCACACGGGCCACAGAGCGCCAACGCCCTCACACGGCGTGTCCGACGCCCGCGGCCCGGCGCCGGGATCCGGGGCCGCCACCGGGTAGTTTCGGGACCATGGCTGACCGACCCCGGGGAAAGGGGGGCCCGCAGGAGGGCACCCCCGAGTACCAATGGCTCTACGGCTCCCAGGGCTCCGGGCCTGCCGACGACGCCACCCGCGCCGTCCAGCGCCCCGCCGCGGGACGCCCCGCGAGCTCCTCGCAGGCGCCCGCCGACCACACCCGGGTGATGCCGGCCTCCCCCGCTCCGGCACCGGGACGGCGGAGCGCGGGTGCACCTCCCCCGGCCGGTCCGGGCGGTCCGAGCGGTCCCGGCCCCGCGTGGCCGCGGTCCGCGTCTGCCCCGGCCCCGGATCGGCGTCTTCCGGGTGGTCCGCTGGGTGCTGCTGCTCTGGCTGGTCTTCCTGGTGGCCGTGCCCGTTCTGGGCCTGGTCGAAGGTGACCAAGGTCGAGGCCGACCCGGGCGGTGACCGCCCCGCCGACCAGCCGGGCACGACGTACCTGATGGTGGGCAGCGACTCCCGCGGCGACCTGACCGAGGAGGAGCGCGAACGGCTCGGCACCGGCGGCGACGTCGGCCAGCGCACCGACACGATCATGCTGCTGCACACCGGCGACGGCCCCAACCTGCTGATGTCGATCCCGCGCGACTCGATCGTGCCGATCCCCGGGCACAGCACCACCAAGATCAACGCCGCGTACGCCTGGGGCGGCCCCGAGCTGCTGGTCCAGACCATCGAGCAGAACACCGGCATCCGGATCGACCACTACGTCGAGGTCGGGTTCGGCGGCTTCGTCGACATGGTCGACGCGGTCGGCGGGGTGGAGATCTGCCCGGAGAACGCGATGAAGGACCCGCAGGCCAAGCTCGACATCGCCGCCGGCTGCCAGGAGGCCGACGGACCGACCGCGCTGGGCTACGCCCGCTCCCGCAAGACCTCGGCCGACCTCGGCGACATCAAGCGCGCCGAGAACCAGCGCGAGGTGGTCTCCGCGGTCGGCGACAAGGCGCTCTCGCCGTGGACCTTCGTCAACCCGCTGCGCTACTACCAGCTCTCCACCGCCACCGCCCGCTCCTTCGCCGTCAGCGACGGCAGCAGCCCGCTGTCCATCGGCCGGTTCGGCCTGGCGATGACCCGGGTCGACGGGGAGAACGGGCTGACCTGCGGCATCCCGATCCGCGACCTCGCGGTCAACTGGGACCCCGAGCGCTCCCAGCAGCTCTTCGACCACATCATCTCCGACGACACCGGCTCGATCCCCGACCAGCTCTGCACCCCCTCGGGGCTGCTCCGATGAGCGCGGTGACCGAGCTGGTGCTCGAGACCCTGACCGTCGAGGTCGACGAGCACGGCGTGGCCCTGCTGACCCTGGACCGCCCCGACGCGCTCAACTCCTTCACCGTCACCATGGCCTCCGAGCTGGAGCTGTTCTTCACCACCGCGGCCCTGGACGACTCGGTGCGGGCGGTGGTGGTCACCGGGGCCGGGCGGGCGTTCTGCGCCGGCATGGACCTGAGCGCCGAGGGCAACGTCTTCGGCCTCGACGAGTCGCTGGACCCGACCCCGGAGGAGCTGCGCGAGCGGTTCGACGAGCCGGCCTGGGCCGACGGCGTCCGCGACACCGGCGGGAAGGTGACCCTGGCGATCCACGCCTGCCCCAAGCCGGTGATCGCCGCGATCAACGGGGCCGCGGTCGGCATCGGTGCCACCATGACCCTGGCCATGGACCTGCGGCTGGCCTCGGCCAAGGCCCGGATCGGCTTCGTCTTCGGCCGGCTCGGGATCGTCCCCGAGGCCTGCTCGACCTGGTTCCTGCCACGGATCGTCGGCGTCCAGCAGGCGCTGGAGTGGCTCTACTCCGCCGAGGTGCTCACCGCCGAGCAGGCGCTGGCCGGGCGGCTGGTCCGCTCGGTGCACGAGCCCGACGACCTGGTCCCGGCGGCGCTCGAGCTGGCCCGCTCGTTCGTCGTCAACCGCTCCCCGGTGGCGCTTGGCCTGGCCAAGCAGCTGCTCTACGCCGGCAGCGCGGCACCGCACCCGCTGGAGGCCCACCTGGCCGACTCGCTGGCGATGTTCCACACCAGCGTGGGCGACGGCAAGGAGGGCGTCGCGGCGTTCCGGGAGAAGCGCGACCCGGAGTTCACCGGCCGCGCCTCCGAGCTGCCGCGCATCTTCGAGGGGTACGCCGACCCGGCTCCCACACATCCGGCCGCGCATCCGACACCTTCACGCATCCCGCGACGTACCGCGGGTACGTCATCTGCCCCAGACGACGTACCCCCACGTAGCGAGGAGCAGATCTCGATGAAGGCAGTCACCTGGCAGGGCACCGAGGACATCCGGGTCGAGGAGGTGCCGGACCCCAAGATCGAGGAGCCCACCGACGCGATCATCCGGATCACCTCCTCCGGCCTGTGCGGCTCGGACCTGCACCTCTACCAGCCGCTGTCGCCGTTCATGACGCCCGGCGACGTCGTCGGCCACGAGCCGATGGGCATCGTCGAGGAGGTCGGCAGCGAGGTCGGCAACCTGCAGGTCGGCGACCGGGTGGTGATCCCGTTCCAGATCTCCTGCGGCCACTGCTGGATGTGCGACCGGCAGCTCTACACCCAGTGCGAGACCACCCAGGTCCGCGAGTACGGATCCGGCGCCGCGCTCTACGGCTACAGCAAGCTCTACGGCTCGGTGCCCGGCGGGCAGGCCGAGCTGCTGCGGGTGCCGCAGGCGCAGTTCTCCCCGATCAAGGTGCCGCACGGACCGGTCGACGACCGGTTCCTCTTCCTCTCCGACGTGGCCCCCACCGCCTGGCAGGCCGTGGCGTACGCCGACGTGCCCGACGACGGCACCCTGCTGGTCCTGGGGCTGGGCCCGATCGGCCTGATGTCGGTGCGGATCGGGATCCACCTCGGGCTGCGGGTGATCGGCGTGGACCAGGTGCCCGAGCGGCTGGCCCGGGCGGCGACCGCGGGCGCCGAGACGATCGACATGAGCGCGGTCGACGACGTGGCCGAGGAGGTCCGCTCGCGGACCGCCGGTCGCGGCGCCGACTCCGTGGTCGACGCCGTCGGGATGGAGGCGCACGGCTCCCCCGTCGCCGAGCTCAGCCAGAAGGCGCTGGGCCTGCTGCCGCGCAAGCTCGCGGCGGGCCTGATGCAGCGGGTCGGGGTCGACCGCGCCGCCGCGCTGACCACCGCGCTGGACGCCGTACGCCGGGGCGGCACCGTCTCGCTCAGCGGCGTCTACGGCGGCCAGACCCAGCCGCTGCCGCTGATGGACATGTTCGACAAGCAGCTCCAGCTGCGGATGGGCCAGGCCAACGTGCGCCGGTGGCTCGACGACCTGATGCCGCTGGCCATGGACGACGCCGACCCGCTGGGCCTGGAGCACCTGGCCAGCCACCACCTGCCGCTGGACGCGGCCCCGCAGGCCTACAAGGACTTCCAGACGAAGGCCGACGGCACGTTCAAGGTGGTCTTCCAGCCCTGACCGCAGCCTGCACGGGCCCGCATGGCGGGCCGGGGCGGGGGTACGGGCGAGGCATGCGCATCGGATACACGTTGATGACCGAGCAGGTCTCCCCCTCCGACCTGGTCCGCCACGCCGGGCTCGCCGAGCAGGCGGGCTACGACTTCGAGGTGATGAGCGACCACTACTTCCCCTGGCTCGACGAGCAGGGACACTCCGGCTACGCCTGGGCGATGCTCGGCGCGGTCACCCAGGTGACCAGCCGGGTCGAGCTGATGACCTACGTGACCTGCCCGACCTTCCGCTACCACCCGGCGGTGGTGGCGCAGAAGGCGGCGACGGTGCAGCTGCTCTCCGGCGGCCGGTTCACCCTCGGCGTCGGCTCCGGGGAGAACCTCAACGAGCACGTCGTCGGGCAGGGCTGGCCCTCGGTCGACGTCCGGCACGAGATGCTGGTCGAGGCGCTGGAGATCATCAACGGCCTCTTCGACGGCGGCTACGTGACCCACCACGGGGTCCACTTCGACGTCGAGTCCGCCAAGCTGTGGGACCTGCCCGAGACCCGGGTGCCCATCGCCGCCGCCGTCTCGGGCAAGCAGTCGATCCAGACCCTGGCTCCGCTCTCGGACCACATGGTCACCACCGAGCCGACCGGTGACCTGGTGACGCAGTGGGACGGCGCGGGCGCTCGCGGCACGCGGAAGATCGGGCAGATGCCGCTCTGCTTCGACCGCGACGCCGAGGCCGCGGTCCAGCGGGCGCACGAGCAGTTCCGCTGGTTCGGCGGTGGCTGGAAGGTCAACGCCGAGCTCCCCGGCACGGCCGGGTTCGCGGGAGCGAGCCAGTTCGTCCGGCCCGAGGACGTCGCCGGGTCGATCCCCTGCGGCGACGACGTGTCCGCGGTGGTGGAGGCGGCCAAGGAGTGGCACCAGGCCGGCTTCACCGACCTGGCCTTCATCCAGGTCGGCGGCGACCACCAGGAGGAGTTCCTGGAGTGGTCCACCGGTGACCTGTTGCCGGCGCTGCGCCAGGCCGGCCTGACGGACGAGGGCTGAGCCGTGCGGATCGTGGTCGTCGGAGCCACCGGCAACATCGGCACCGCCGTGGTGGAGCAGCTGGCCGCCGAGCCCCAGGTGCGCCAGGTCGTCGGCGTGGCGCGCCGCCTGCCCGCCACCCGGGATGCGGCGACTCCCGGCGGCGTACCCGTCACCTGGCACGGCGCCGACGTGCGCACCGACTCCCTGGAGCCGATCTTCGACGGCGCCGACGCGGTGGTCCACCTGGCCTGGATGTTCCAGCCGACCCACGACCCCGAGACCACCTGGGCGACCAACGCCATCGGCACCGCCCGGGTGCTCGAGGCGGCGACCCGGGCGGGCGTCTCCCAGGTGGTGGCGGCCTCCTCGATCGCGGCGTACTCCCCCCGGGTGGACGACTCGCCGGTCGACGAGTCCTACCCCACCGACGGCGCCTCGGCGTCGAGCTACGCCCGGGAGAAGGCGTACGTCGAGCGCCTCCTCGACACCCACGAGGCGCGCGGCGACCTGGTGGTCACCCGCCTGCGCCCGGCGTTCGTCTTCCAGCGACGTGCGTCGTCGGAGCAGGTACGCATCTTCGGCGGCTCCTGGGTGCCGCAGCGGCTGGTCCGCCCCGGGCTCGTCCCGGTGCTGCCCTTCCCCCGCGACGTCTTCTTCCAGACCGTGCACGCGGCCGACCTGGCCGACGCGGTGGTCCGCACCCTGCTCCAGCGGGCCGGCGGTGCCGTTTAACCTGTGCGCCCCCGGGGCTGGTCGAGCCGGCCGACCTCGCCGCGCTCCTCGACGCCCGGCACGTCCCGGTGCCCAAGCTGCTGGTCCGCGGCGCGATCGCCGCCGGCTGGCACTCCCACCTGGTGGGCGCGGACCCGCGCCTGTGGGACGCGCTGACCAGGCTGCCGGTGATGTCCGACGAGCGGGCCCGCACCGAGCTCGGCTGGGCCCCCGCGCACACCGCCACCGAGGCGCTCGCCGAGATGCTCACCGGCGTCCGTGAGCGCGCCGGCCACGGCACCGCGCCGCTGCATCCGGCGTGATCCACCTGACTGAGCCGGACGCCGAACCTTCCCGTCCGCTTCCTCGAGGAGAGAGATGACCGACCGCTTCCCCCTGTCCGTCGACACCGTCGTTCTCGACATCGACGGGACCCTGCTCGACTCCAACTACCACCACACCGTGGCCTGGGTGCGCGCCTTCGCCCGCCTCGGCCACGACGTGCCCGCCTGGCGGATCCACCGGCAGATCGGCAAGGGCGGCGACCGGCTGGTGGCGGCCGCGGCCGGCCAGGAGGTCGAGGAGCGCGGACGGCGACGCCGTGCGCGAGCGCGTGGGAGGAGGAGTTCGACGCGATCATCGACCAGACCACGCTGCTCCCCGGCGCCCGGGACCTGCTGGTGGCACTCGACGAGCGCGGCTTCAGGGTGGTGCTGGCCAGCTCCGCGATCCCCCGGCACGCCAAGCACGCCACCGAGCTGCCTGGCCGCCGACGACCTGGTCGACGCGGCCACCACCGCCGAGGACGCGGAGGAGACCAAGCCCGACCCCGAGCTGCTCGACGCCGCGATCGCCAAGGTCGACGGCCGCCGTGCCGTGGTGGTCGGCGACTCGGTGTGGGACGTGGAGGCGGCCGACGCTCGGCGACCTGCCCACCCTGGGCGTGCTCTCCGGCGGCTTCTCCCGCCAGGAGCTGGAGGCGGCCGGGGCGGTCGCGGTGGTCGAGGACGTCGCCGAGCTGATCGAGCGGCTCGACGAGCTGATCCGTCCCGCGGGCTGACCCCGTGCTGGTGCTGGTGCCCGGGCTGGGGCTGGGACCCGGGGCCTGGGCAGGCGCTGCTACCTGACGGGAGCGCCGTACGAACCCAGGAGACGTCGGGCCATGACGTCGCGGGCGACGTCCACGTTCACTCCCGTGGTCTGCGAGGTGCCGACCCTCGACACGCGCCCGCGCGGCACGTCCCACAGCCAGAGGTCGCCGGTGACCCAGTCGTCGACCAGCAGGTGGCGGTCCGAGAGCCAGGTGTTCGCGCCCAGGCGACCCCACCGGCTGGGTCTGTCCCCGAGGGTCGCGACGACCGCACCCGAGGCCGGCTCCACGACGACGACCGCGCGTTCCTCCTTGGCTTTGCGGGAGCGTGGGAAGTGGACGAACGCCAGGTCCTTCGCCACCTCCGGACCGCCGGCCGAGTGCGGGACGATCCGGTACGGGACCTCGACGGACGTCGGTGTGCCGCCGGGCGGGTAGGTGACCACCAGCCCCGGACCGGACCTGGTCGAACCCTTCACCTCGTAGACCCGGCCGTCGTCGCGGGGGGTGGAGTAGAAGCGGTCGTACGGCACCCGGGTCAGCTCGCCGGTGCCCAGGTCGAGAGTGCAGCCCTTCGGCCCGCACGGCCTCTTCTCGCTGTGCCTGGCCTTGAGCAGGAGCGTCGAGGTGTCGCGGGTCCACTCCAGGCCCACGGCGTGACCGACGGGCAGGTCGAACCGCCGGAAGGTGTTGTCCGGGAGGTTCACCGTGACGAGCCCCGAGGGAGCTGCCAGCGCCACCCGGCGACCGTCCGACGAGATCGCCGCCGACAGCTCGCCGTAGGCCCTGGGCCCGAACCCGTAGCGCTGGAGGTCGAGCTGACGCCACTGCCCGGCCGGGGTGAGGAGGTAGGGCTGGCCGGCACGGATCGCCGTGCGATCAGGGTCCGTCGAGGACGAGTTGAGCTGCGCGAGCAGCAACCCTCTGGCCACCGGAGCCTCGTCCAGGGTGGGGGCGGCCGCAGCGCTCACGAGGTCGATCTCGACGGCGTCGTCGATCAAGGGGACGGTTGCCGAGGGCAGCTCGACCCTCAGGTCGTCCGGGAGGGGGGCGAGTGGCCGCGGCGGCGTGGGTGTGGGCGTCTCGGTGGAGGGGGGCGAGGGCGCGGGAGCGGACTCCTCGTCGACCGCGGGTGAGTCCGAGCAGCCCACGGCCATTCCCAGGAGCGCGACCCAGGCCGCCATCCTCGTGGTTCGCCCAGCGGTGCGCCCGCCCGCCCGGCCAGACCATCCCCATGTCGCCATGGCGCAGTGTGGCAGGTGCGGCCGTACGTCGTCAGTACCTGACGGGGACGCCGTACGGGTCCCGGGAGACCGCACTCACCGGCACCACCTCGCGGCCCAGTGGGAGCAGTGCCAGCGGCACCATCTTCCAGCAGGCGATGCCGAACGGGATGCCGATCACGGTCAGGCACAGCAGGAGGCCCGCGGCCAGGTGGATCAGCGCCAGCTCCCAGCCGACGAAGAGGACCCACAGCACGTTGCCGATCACCGACCAGAGCCCGGCGCCGGGGTTCCAGACCACGGTGCGGCCGAAGGGCCAGATCACGTAGCCGGCCAGGCGGAACGACGCGATGCCGAACGGGATGGTGATGATCAGGACGCAGGCGACCACTCCCGCGACCACGTAGCCCAGGGCCAGCCAGAAGCCGGCGAGGAAGAACCACAGGATGTTCCCGATGGTGCGCATGGCTCCACTCTGGCACGTCGTGGCCGCCCGCTGCGCCGATGAACGCCGGTCAGGCGCTGTCGCCGACCCGCTCCGCCTCGTACGCCGCCGCGACGGCGTGCCGCACGGCGAGCAGGGGGCTCGCGAGGACGGTGACCGGGAGGCCGGCCAGTCCCTCGACCGCACCGGCCATGCTGGCCTGGGCGAGGACGACGACGTCCGCGCGGTCGGCCACCGCACGGGCAGCCGCGGCGACCTGCAGGAGGTAGTCGTCGGTGTCCCCCCGCTCGAACGCGGCCCACGCCTCGGGCACGACGACCTCGACCAGCGTCGGGGAGACGCCCGCGCGGCGCGCCTCGTCGGCGAGCAGGTCCCGGGTGGGCCCGAGGGTGGACTCCAGCGCGGCGACGACGGCGACCCGGGCCCCGCCGCGGACCGCCTCCCGGGCCATGGGCCGGTCCACCCGCAGGACCGGGGCCGGGAGGTCCGCTCCGACGGACTCGGCCGACCGGGCCGAGGGTGGAGCACGTGCAGACCACGACGTCCGCGCCCTCCTCCACCAGGCGTCGTAGGAGCTGCCGCGTCGCCGCCTCGACGTCCGCGGTGGGGCCCTCGGTCCTGGCCCGGGTCAGGAGGTCGGGCTCGACCAGGTGACCGGCGGTCGAGCCGACGTCGACGGCGCGGACCAGCGCCTCGAAGGTCCTGACGTGGACCTGAGAGGTGTGGAGGAACCCGAGGCGCGGCATCCCGCCAGTCTGGCAGCGTCACCCCGGTGTCGGGGCCAGGGTCGCGGGAGTGGAAGACCCGGTCCCCTGCCCTCATGTCAGCGCGCGCCGCACCACGCGACGTCGCTGGGTGGGCGTGGCGACCACCTCGTAGCCGGCCTCGAGGAAGACCTGCAGGGGGCCGACGGAGGCCTCGTCCCAGATCACCGTCTTCCCCGGCGCCGGCTCGATGGGGTAGCCCTCGAGGACGCGGGCACCGACCTGCTCGCCGTACTCGACCGTCGCCGCCGCGAGCTCGTAGGTCAGTCCCGACCGGCGCCAGCCCTTGCGGACGACGAAGCAGGTCACCGACCACACGCCCGCCAGCTCGGGGTCCATCCGCATCCACGGCTGCTTGCGGCTCCAGAGCCTCGGGTAGTTCTCCCGCGGCTCGACCGCCACCCAGCCGGCGGGCTCACCGTCGACGTACCCGATCAGCCCGGAGGTGGGGCCGGGCGTGCCGCACCCCGTCTGCTCCAGCAGGGCGGCGTCGCGTTCCTCCTGGGTCGTGTCGCGCCAGATCCAGCCGGGCACCTTCCAGTTCTGGCACCGGCACCTGGCGGCCCCGCCGGTCGCGAACACCGCCTCGACGTCCTGCGGAGTCGCCCGGTTGGCCGGGAGCCAGGTGAAGTCGGCCATGCAGCGAGCCTAGGAACCAGGCGGCCGCTGTCAATGGGAAGCGCCGGGACGCTCGTCACGGGTGGCCCGTGGCGTCGGGGTCGGCCTCGGGTGACCTGTCGAACAACGCAGCAGCGACATGTGCGCGGCAGTTCGGAGGAGAGTGGGGTCGAAGGAGCTGATCCGCATGACCAACGTTCTTCGCTGGGCGGTCGTCGTCGCGCTCGTGTGTCACGGGCTCATCCATCTTCTAGGTGTCGCCAAGGGATTCGGATGGGCGCGCGTTCCCCAGCTGCGGGAACCTGTCGGCGTCGGGGGCGGCGCCCTCTGGCTGCTGGCGGGGCTTCTCGTCCTGGCCTCCGCCGCGTTCATCGCCGTGGGTGCGCCTGTCTGGTGGTGGCTGGTCGCCGGCTGCGGGGCGCTCGTCTCTCAGGTCGCCATCGTGATGTCGTGGAGCGACGCCAGGGCCGGCACGCTGCTCAACGTCGCCCTCGTGCTCGTCGCTGCGTACGGGTTCCTCTCGGTCGGACCGCCCAGCTTCCACGCCCAGTGGCAGGAGCGGGCGACCCATGCGCTCGCTGACGTCGACCCTGCCCCGGCGGTCCTGACCGAGACCGACCTGGTCGGTCTGCCTGCGCCCCTCGCCGCCTACGTCAGGCGCTCCGGGGCCGTCGGCCGGCCGCGGGTGGTCAGCCTCTATGCCGACTTCCACGGCCGCATCCGCAGCGGTCCGGACGCTGCGTGGATGACGTTCACCGGCAAGCAGGTCAACACCTTCGGTCCGCGCCCGCAGCGCATGTTCATCATGGACGCGACCAGGTCGGGGCTGCCGGTCACGGTGCTGCACGCCTACCAGGACGCCACGGCGACCATGCGGGCGAAGGTCATCTCTCTGGTCACCGTGGTCGACGCCGCTGGTCCTGAGATGGACCGCGGGGAGACCGTGACGGTCTTCAACGACCTCGTCGTCCTCGCCCCCGGCGCGATCGTCGACGCCCCGGTCCGGTGGACGGCGGTGGATGCACACCATGTGCGGGGCATCTTCACCCACGGAGGTCAGACGGTCACCGCAGACCTGACCTTCGACGAAGCCGGCGACCTGGTCGACTTCGTCTCCGACGACCGACTCCGCGCCTCGGACGACGGGAAGTCCTTCACCCCGCAGCGCTGGTCCACGCCGCTGTCCGGGCACCGCGACGACGAGCAGGGACAGCGGGTCCCCACCTCGGGCGAAGGACGGTGGCTCGCGCCAGAGGGCTGGTTCACCTACGTCGAGCTCCACTTCGACGACATCGTCCACCACGTGCGCAGCGCAGACGGGAGGGCGGGCGCGGTGCCCGTCCCGCGCCCCTGAGCATCTGCCCGGCCCTGGGCCCTGGCACATGCCGCCAGCCAGGGTGCCCACCGTTCTGATCGCGCCATTAGGCAATCGGGCAGTTCAGGAGGACGGTGGAGGTCGTACGCAGTGTTCGGCACATGGGCACTCGCCTGTGACGAGAACACGCAAGCCCCTTGGAGGGCGCAGTCATGACCGCTACGACGCAACCTGTGCAACCCGCGAACCAACCGTCGACGGGGGCCGAGCAGCCCGCGGAGCTGGGCGGGGATGTTCCACTGTCCTCCCGGGCCCGCACGGCCGCCCACCTCTTCGGTGGCCTCGCTCGCATCTCCCTCGGCTGGGTCTTCCTCTGGGCCTTCCTCGACAAGACCTTCGGACTCGGGTATGCCACGGAGTCGAAGGACGCCTGGCTCGACGGCGGCAGCCCGACCTTCGGGTTCCTCAGCTTCGGCGCGACCGGACCCTTCAAGGGCGCCTACAACTCAATCGCCGGCGATGCGTGGGCTGACTGGCTGTTCATGCTCGGGCTGCTCGCCGTCGGCGTCGCGCTGATCCTCGGCGTGTTCGTCAACCTCGCCGCCGCTGCCGGCGCCTTGCTGCTGGTGATGATGTGGACCGCCGTCCTTCCCCCGGAGAACAACCCGTTCATGGACGACCACCTCATCTACGCCCTCACCCTCGGCCTGCTGGCCGCCCTGCATTCCGGCAGGTGGCTAGGTCTCGGCCGGACGTGGGAACGGACCGGCTTGGTGCAGAAGGTCCCTGCCCTCCGCTGAGCCGACCAGGAATGCGGCGTCGCGCATCCGGGCTGATGAGCGTCAGCACCTCGTGCGCAGTGCGCCCGAGTGGTCTTGCACCCGGTAGGCGTTCCGTCAGCCGCCGTCCTCGGTGAGGGTCGTGGCCGGGAGCCAGTCGGCTCCGAGGAGCTCGGCGAGGTCTGCGAGGCCGCTGGTGTCGCTGCCGACGGTGTCGGAGGCCGCGGCGATCCGCTCGACCATCACCTTGCCCACCTGCTCCTCGACGGTGCCCTCGGCGTAGGCGATGTGCCACGGCGAGACCTGGTGGTCGCGGTGGGTGCGACCGGTCACCTGCCGTCCGGCGATCCCGGAGAAGCGGGCCTGGTGGAAGACCCCGACCCGCGGCTCGGTGCTGGCCTGCCGGCCGTCGGCGAGGGTCTCGCCGGCGTGCAGGCTGATCGAGGCGACGGTGGTGAAGACGCAGACCTTCGCCTCTCCGGTCTGGAACCTCAGCCGCTCGGCCTCGGGGTCGAACCGGTCGCGGCCGTAGATCGTGGCGACCTCGATGCCTGAGTCGCGCAGCCGGTCGGCGATCGGGTCGGCGGCGGTCGCGACGAACTCCACCGAGCACGCCACCTGCCGCTCGGCCTGGACCTGCTGCGCGATCCAGGCGACCGTCGAGTCGACCCGGATCAGCCCGGCCTTCTGCCGGAACCGCAGCAGCGCGGCCCGGCCCTTGGCGACGTTGCGGCCGCGGCGGGCGATCTCCATCTCCCGGCAGAACTCGCCCCACTCGGCCTCGTACGCCGTCCGCTCGGCCGGGGTGAGGGCCACCGGCATCCCGGAGATCGGCACCGGCCCCCACGGCGCGGCTCGGTGCAGCATCGCCTGTGGCCGGACGTCGGTGAGCCAGCCACGGACCAGCTTGAGATCCGCGGCGCGTCGCGCCGGGTCGCCTGTCCAGGTGGCGCCGTAGCGGCCGTGCTCCACGCCGACGCCGTGGCGTTCGAGGGCCTCGGCGAAGGTGGCGCCGGGCTGGGCCGCGGAGGTCCACTGCTTCATCGGCTCGCCGAGCACCTGGGCGTAGGCCGGGGCCAGGTAGGGCAGCTCGAGCGGGGTGTGCCCGGGCGTCGCCGTGGTGGCGATGACGAACGGCGCCCTGTCGTGGGCCTTGCCGTGCCCCGAGATCCGCGCCCACAGCTTCCAGCGCTTGGTGGTCGTCCGCCGCAGCGCGTGCGCCTCGTCGGCGATGATCACGTCCCAGGTGTGGTCCGTGACCTTGTCGAGCCGGTCCCAGGTGATCACCACCCAGTCCAGGCCCCCGTCGCCCAGTGCCGTGATCGTGCGGCACCAGTGGCCGATCGTGATCGCGGCAGGGCGGTCGGCGACCACCAGCACCCGACGCGCGCCCCGGAGGTCGCCCACCGCGGTGGCGCCGAGGACGGCCGAGATCGTCTTGCCCACCCCCGGCTCGTCTGCCAGCAGGAAGAGCCGACCACCGGCCGCGGCGTGGTCCGCGATCGCGTCGGCCGCCTCGAACTGGATGCGGCGCGGCTCGAGTGACTCCGTCGGCTCGGGGTTGGGCGCCGGGTCGTCGGGGTTGAGGGTGTTCTCCAGGAACCGGCCCAGCGTGTACGGGCCCGGAGCGTACGGCGCGAGGTGCGCGGGCAGCGCGCGGCCGACGTACAGGTGCATCTTGACCGCCGGGTGCCAGGAGGCGCCGTCGACCTGGGTCCCGTAGGGGACGTCGAGCACCCACAGCCGCTCCCCCGGCCCGGCGGTCGGCAGCGGTCGCTGCGCCTGCCGCGTCCCGCTACGGCGTGCGGAACTGCGCCGGCGGGTGCTGGGTCGACGGGTGCTGGCCACCCGAGGACGCTACCCGGGCCCGAGGCCCTACGGCTCCCAGGGCACGTCGACGATGCCGATGAACCGGCTGCCGACGCCCGGGTACTCCGCACGCACCGCCCCCGGGAGTGGTGGCGGCAGCTCCGAGGGCAGGTGGTGCTCACAGACGAGATGCGTGAACGTCGGCCACCACTTCTTCGGACGGGCCTTCTCGGTGAACCCGCACACGCTGCACTCCAGCTCGACCCACACCGCCTTCTTGCCGGTCCGGTTGGCGCGCGACTGGACGAGCCACGGCGGCGGGTTCTCCTCGATCTCACGTAGCTGGGCTTCGGTGAGCTTGGGGGGCAGGCCGTGGCGGGTGGCCATCTCGGTGGGGATGTCCAGGCGTTGGGCGGCCTCGCGACGGGTGATCATCGCGCTACACGATAGCTAGTGGTCGGAGCACCGGGTCAGCTCGCCCGAAGCCAGGGCGGGTCCCACCTCGGACGTGGTCCGCCAACCGTCCGCCCGATGAGTTCAGGCCGCTCAGCCGTCTGTACCTGTAGGACCCGAGAGAGGACTGGACGATGACGAACGACACGGCGGAGCAGGAGCTGCGCGACCTGCACGCGCGCTGGTTCGCGGCCGCAGCCGCGAAGGACCTCGAAGGCTGCATGGCGCCGATCTCCGGTGAGGTGGTCTCCTACGAGCACAGCTCCCCGCTGCAGGTCACCCGGCTCGAGGATGTCCGGGAGGAGTGCCGGCGCGGGTTCGAGCTCCAGGGCGACGGCTTCTCGTGGACCGTCCCGGACCTGGAGGTGCGGGTCTCCGGCGACCTGGCGGTCGCGTGGGGCCTGAACCGGATGGCGAGCCTCGACGCGGACGGCGTGGAGCAGGTCTCGTGGTCGCGAGGGACACGGGTGTTCGCCAGGGTGGAGGATCGTTGGGTGATGGTCCACCAGCACGTCTCCTTTCCCGTCGACCCGGCGACAGGCATGGCCGCGACCGACCTGACGCCATGACCGCGGAGCCGGACTCGGGGTGGGACTCGGCCCTGGCGGCGGCGTTCGAGGAGCACCAGCGCGAGCTCCAGGTCTTCTGCTACCGGATGACCGGGTCGCTGCTGGATGCCCAGGACCTGGCCCAGGAGACGTTCCTGCGCGCGTGGCGGGGACGGAGAGCTTCCGCCGCGACGCCTCTGTCCGGACGTGGCTCTACCGGATCGCGACGAACGCCTGCCTGGACCTGCTGGCCAGGCACGAGCGACGAGCCACACCCTCGGGGTCGTTGGCGGAGGTGCTGGAGCACGACGACCGGATCGACCCCTTCCCCGACCAGCCGGCGTCCTCGGGGCTGGGCTCCTCAGCGTTGAATTCCTCGGGGTTGGGCGCCGACCCGGCAGTGCTGGTGCACACCAGGGAGACGACCGCGCTGCTGCTGGTGGCTGCGCTCCTGCACCTGCCGCCGCGTCAACGCGCCGCCCTCGTCGCCCGGGACTTCCTCGAGCTGTCCGCTGCCGAGACGGCGACGTTGCTGCAGGCCTCGGTGCCGTCGGTGAACAGCCTGGTCCAACGGGCCCGCGCACACGTGCGACGGCTCGACGGCGCTCAGCCCGAGGTGCCGCCGGCCGACCCGCAGGACCGGGCGCTGGTACGCCGGTACGTCCAGGCCCACCAGGACGGCGACGTGGAGTCGATCCTCGCGATGCTGGACGAGGACGTGCGGGTGAGCATGCCCCCGGAGCAACCGTGCGTGGGACTGCGTGACGTGGCCGCGTTCTTCCGGCACATCGCCGGGTCGGACGCGCCGGGCGCGTGGCGTCTGGTCCCGGTCGCGGCCAACGGGCGGCACGCCACGGCCAACTATCTGCGCCGCCCCGGCGACAGCGGGTTCACCGCGACGTCGGTCGACGTCCTCGACGTCCAGCGCGGCCGGATCCGTACCGTGAACTGCTTCCTGGGCAGCCGGACGTTCCCGGCGTTCGGGCTGCCCACGACGCTCGGCTGAGCCTGGGGCCCCGGAAGCCGGAGCGCGAGCGACAACTCGCTTGCGGATTCCTCGTGCTGCCCCTTGGGTGGTCGCTGTGGACATCGTGCTGAGGACGCCGGCAAGCGACGAGCTCCGAACACTGGCCTCGGCGCTGAGCTCCTGGCAGCAAGACGGCGGACCTATCCAGATGCACCCCGGCGATCTCGGCTGGTTCTCCATGCGTGGGCCCGACGCCACGGCGCGAGCGCTCCGCGCCTGGTTCAGCGGCGACAAGCTCCTGGCCCTGGGATTGCTCGACGGTCCGGACGGCCTCCTGCGGCTCGGTCTCGACCCCGACGTACGAGACGACGAGGCAGTCGCCCGACGGATCTGCGCCGACGTCACGGACCCGGACCGTGGGGTGCTTCCGGCGGGTGAGGTCGTGGTCGAGGCGCGAGGCGCTTCAGCACTGCAACGGATCATGCTGGGAGACGGCTGGCAGCTCGACGAGCCCTGGACGCCGCTGCACCGAGACCTCTCCGACCCGGTCGCTGACATCCTGGCCACGGGTACCGGGCTGCGCGTCGAAACCATCGGGACCGATCGTGCCGAGGCGTGGTTGGAAGTCCATTGGTCTGCCTTCAAGGGCACCGAGCTCGGGGACGCCGACCGGGAGAGGTCCTCGACGCGGCTGCTGACGATGATGGCGGGACCGTTCGCGGAGCGAGGTCGCTCGCTGGCGGCCCTGGATCGAGGTGGCCGCATGGTCGCCGTCGCGGGTGTGTGGTCGGCAGGACGCGGCCGTCCCGGACTGATCGAGCCCATGGGCACCCACCGCGACCATCGCGGGCAGGGCTACGGCGCTGCCGTCTGCGAGGCCGCCGCCTCCGCCTTGCGCCGGATGGGCTCGTCCAGCGCCGTGGTGTGCGCTGAGTCCTCCAACGTCGGGGCCGTGGCCACCTACACCTCGGCCGGTTTCACTCCGTGCCCACCGGTAGCGGACCTGCGTCGACTGTCGTGAACGCCCGTCACGCGAGCTCGATCTAGAGGAGAGTCTCCGGGTGCTGCTGGGCTACCGGTGCTTCGCGGCCCGTCGCCGCTTGAACCAGTCGACGAGGGCGAAGACGCCGCGACCGATTCCGATGGGGTGTCCACCCATCCAGCTCTCGCGAGCGACGTGCATGGGTGCGTCTCGGTCTGGCGACGGATTCCGGTCGCCAGGGATCCGTTTGGGGGTGCTGGGCATGACGCAGTGTCACACGGATCCGCCTGCCCGAGCAGTGCTCAGCACCGCCCGGTTCGTTCTCGACGGGCCGGGCCCTCGTCTGCGTGGCGATAGTGTCCACGGGTGGAAGAACGGCTCGCTGCCCTCAGTCCCGATCAGCGCCGACTTCTGCGCGAGTGGCTGCCGGGCTTCCGGGTCGCACGCGAGCACAGCTGGGGGCTCATCGAGACCCACGTGTTCGAGCTCGAGGTCCGTTCTGCCCGCTACATCGTGAAGGCAGGCGGCCCGAGCAACCACCACATCGGACGTGAGCTCGATGCCCACGAGAGGTGGCTGTCTCCGTGGACGTCCTCGGGACACGCACCGCGTCTGGTCGCCGGCGACCGGGCCGCGAACATCCTGGTCACGGAGTACCTGCCCGGCGAGCTCGTCCTCGGGGCGCCCGCACAGCGAGAACCGGGCACCTTCCGTCAGGCGGGCGTTCTCCTGGGCGGCATTCCACGCGCAGGCCAGGACCACCGACGACGAGTACGAGGCTCGGGAGAACGCCAAGGTCCTGCGCAACCTTGACGAGCCGCACCGCATCCCGCCCGACGTGGAGGCGACGCTGCGAGCGGTCATCGGCTCATGGCCCACCGAGTCGGCGGTGGTCGTTCCCACGCACGGCGACTGGAGCACGCGCAACTGGCTGGTCGACGCAGGAACCGTCCGGGTCATCGACTTCGGGCGTGCCGCCCTACGGCCCGCCGTGACTGACTGGCTCCGGCTCTCGTTCCGAGACTTCCGGGACGACCCCGTCCGTGAGTCGGCTTTCGTGGAGGGCTACGGCTCCGATCCCCGTGACCCGCACACCTGGTCCAGGGAGCGACTGCGGGAGGCCGTCAACACGGCGGTCTGGGCGTACCGCGTCGGGGACGAGAAGTTCGAGTCTGAAGGGCATGAGTGGATCGGCAGAGCGCTGGAAGACGTATGAGTGTGCTCAAAGGCTGAGTGTGCTCGGATCCGTCGCCCTGGTGAGCTGGATGCCCTAGCCTCCCGAGATGTCCTTCTCCGTGTTCGTCGGGACCCCGGGCCACGGCCAGGCCCTCGTCGACGACCAGGCCCCTCAGCTGGCCGACGTACGTCGCTACGGGCAGCACCTCGTGCGTCGGTTCGTGTCCGTCGCGCGAGCCGCCGACCAGCCCACCTTCCGGAGCCTGCTCACCGACCACCTGGGGCCGAGCGTGCACGACCTGCCGGTGACCTTGGAGCGATGGCCTGCCGACCAGGTCAACGTCCAGGTAGCACTGGACGTCGTGCTGGGCGAGCACGAGGCTGACGCCCGGGTCGTCGGGGTCTCCGGTCACCGCCACCACGGTCCCTTCGGGATCGCGGACCTGCTCGGGGAGTCGAACCCCACTTCGGAGGTCCCCGGCCCGGAAACGTCACCAGGACGGCGCTGCCCAGTGGCCCCGGCGGTGAGACACGCGAGTGCCTGAGCACCGCGGTCATCCTGCTCGGCACCGGCGAGGACCGCTTGGCGCTCCTGCTCCGCGGACCCGACCCGGAG
>CAVPUI010000002.1:0-587942 GCA_963708945.1 uncultured Actinomycetota bacterium
GCGACTGGCGGCGACGGGCTACCGGGTGACGACGTTCACCGCGCGCTACCCCGGCTCGCGCGCCGAGGAGACCCTCGAGGGAGTGCGCTACGTCCCGACGCGGACGGCACCTGTCGGTCTACCTGTGGGCGGCGCTCCAGCTCGCCACCGGGCGGCTCGGTCGGGTGGACGACGTGGTGGAGGTGCAGAACGGCATGCCGTTCCTGGCCCGCCTCTTCACCCGGCGCCCGGGTGGTCGTGCTGGTCCACCACGTGCACCGTGAGCAGTGGCCCGTCGTCGGCCAGGTGCTGGCCCGGATCGGGTGGTTCATGGAGTCGCGGGTGGCGCCCTTCGTCAACCGCGGCACGCCGTACGTCGCGGTCTGCCGACGGTCACCGCGCGCCGAGCTGGTCGGGCTGGGCGTGGAGGCGGCCGACATCCGCGTCGCCTACAACGGGCTGCCTCCGGTGCCGGAGTTCGTCGCCCCGCCCAAGGACGGCACCGCCAGCCTGGTCGCGCTGAGCCGGCTGGTCCCGCACAAGCAGCTCGAGCACGCCCTTCGGACGTTGCACGCGCTGCGCGACGAGCGTTCCCGGACGCCACCCTGACCATCATGGGCAGCGGCTGGTGGCACGACGAGCTGATCGACGCTGACCCAGCGAGCTGGGCTTGGTCGACCGGGTCCGGTTCCTCGGGCACGTGGACGACTCGGTAAGTTCGCCGAGCTTCTCCCGGGCCTGGGTGCACCTGCTGCCCTCGCTCAAGGAGGGCTGGGGCCTCTCCATCGTGGAGGCCGCCCACGTGGGTGTCCCCTCGGTCGCCTACCGGTCGGCCGGTGGGGTGCAGGAGTCGATCCTCGACGGCGTCACCGGACTGCTCGCCCAGGACCAGGACGACTTCACCGACTGCACCCGACGTCTCCTCGTGGACCACGAGCTCCGGAGGACCATGGGCACCAAGGCACGGCTGCGGAGCGAGCAGTTCACCTGGGAGGCCACCACCGCCGTGGTCGAGTCCTGCCTCCACGACCGGCCAGCGCCGCGAGCGACCTCGGCACGGTGACCCCACTCCGCCGATGACGCGGATCCGCAGGTGACCCGATCGGCCGCTGATCGACGCGGCACCCATGGCCGCGTCACCCATGAGTGGGCATGACAAAAGGACGGATCCCCTTGGGGGTCCGTCCTTCGTCGGAACTCAGGAGGTCGTCGAGGTGAGCTCGACGGACTCCCGATCCGGCCTCAGCCGTCGGCGTACTCGCCGCTGCCCGGATCGGTGGGCTCGTCCGAGCCGGCGTCCACTCCGGTGAGGGCCGACACCCCGATGAACACGGCGAGGACCGCCGGGACCACGCCCGCAGCGATCGACAAGAGCCAAGTCAGCATATGTAAGTCCTCCCAGACCCATCGGTGCATTGGTCGCCAACTATACGCATCGGTAGCCTCCTGCGGGCAAGAACACGCTCGCTTTCTGGACACTCGTGCGGCGGCGAGGATCCCGAGCAGGGTGGAGAGCAGGACCACGAGGTCGATCCCGGCGTACCAGGCGGCCCGGGACGAGGGCGAGGACGCGTCACTCACCCCGGGGAGCCGGTAGAGGGAGAGGCGCTCCCCCACCTGCACGGGTTGCGCGCCGGCCGGCAGGAGCACCTCCTCCGACGTCTCGTGCACCAGCACCCAGCCCACCTGGGCCCGGGCCAGCGTCTCGGCCAACTCCTCGGCGTCGTCGACCGAGCGGACCCGTGCGGACAGGGCGGACTCCCCACCCACGGTCCCCGACTCCACCGCGAGAGCGTCTTCGGTCACCATGCTGCCGGGGAAGAACCGCGGCGCGGGATCGAGGATGGTGCGCGGGGTCCAGTCGAACCGGCGGTAGGTCGAGAACGGCAGGACCAGCACCCGGTCGTCGTCGTCGATGCCCTCCCCCTCCATGACCCCCCGCACCTGGGTCCACTCCTCCGGGTAGTCGCTGGTGGTGAGGAACCCGCTCAGGCCCGCCGCCGAGGAGGGCAGGGCCAGCACGGGGAGCAGCGCCGTCGTGGCCAGCCACCAGCGCGCGTGGCCACCGAACCGGGCGAGCCGGCCCTGCAGCTGGGCCAGCGACGACGCGAAGCCGGTGGCGGCGACCAGCACCCACGGCATCACCAGCTTCTGCGAGTCACGCAGCAGTCCACCGCCCGGCACGTGCAGCACGACCCACTCCAGCAGTGGACGGGTCGGCTCGAAGGCCGAGAGGCAGGCGAGGGAGAGCGGCAGCAGGCTGAGCACCACAGCAGCCGGGACCGGGAGCACCGGCTTCCTCCTGGCCAGCCAGAGGCCGGCCACCGCGAGCAGGACCACCACCGCACCGACTCCGGCGAGCAGCGGCACACCCCGGGCGTCAGGCACCACGGCCTCCTTCCAGATGCCGCCGAAGGTCGCCACCGAGACCAGCACCCCCCACGGGGTGTCGGCACGGGAGGCGAACGCCTCGACCCCGAACGCGTCGGGGGGCAGCTGGTCAGCGCCGTTGAGCAGCGCCGGCACGATCCAGGGCAGGTTGACCCACGCGCCCAGCACCCCGACCAGCAGGCGCGTCCGCCACCCCCTGACCAGCACGAGCGCGACCAGGACGGTGAGCACCCCGCCGGTGGGGCTGGCCCATCCTGCGGCGGCGAGACCGGCGACCAGGCACACCACCCCGGAGCCCCGCGCGGACCCGCGGAGACGAAGCGCCCCTGCCGCTACCCAGGGAAGCGCGGCGTAGCCGACGAGCAGCGCCCAGTGCCCGATCGCGAGCCGCTCGTGGACGTAGGGGTTCCAGCAGTACAGCAGGATCCCGCCGGCGCGCGCCAGCGTCGGGAGGTCGCGCAGGAGGTGGCCGACCCCCACCCCGCCCCCAGCACGATGCCCACCAGCACCAGCTTCTGCACCAGCTCCCCGGGCACGACCTGGCTGAGCAGCGAGACCCAGGCGTCGCTGGGAACCGCCCGAGGGACTCCCCCGTCTCCCCCGGTCCACGCGTCCTTCCACGGCTGATCCGGGACGAAGACCATGTCCCCGACCAGGACGAACCCGGGCCCGAGCAGCGGACCGAGCACCACGAGGGCCACCAGGAGCGACACCAGGGCGTCGACCCAGCGCGTGCTCCTCACGAGCCCGGGAGCGGAGCCGGCACCGGGATCCCTGCCTCGATCCCGGTCACGCACAGGGTGTGCTCGCGCGACTCCAGTGCCATGCTCACCGCGGAGTACCCGCGATCGACGGGGACGTAGAGCGAGTGCAGGCCGGTCCTGACCGGGAAGGTGGTCCGCTCCCCTGCGACGTCGAGGACCGCGTAGGTGTCACCCTCGAGGAAGTAGTCGACCCGGAGCACGTGCTCGCCGGCGGCCACGGGCCGGCGCATCGGGATCTCGCGGCGCCTGGCGGTGACGGCGTACCCGCAGTCAGGGCTCGGCCCGCGCACGGACCGGACCGGCTCCTCCAGCGTGATGCCCCAGACGTACCCCGCGTCGGTGACCAGGGAGAGGTACTCGCTCGGGGTGCCGAAGGGTGGGCGGTCGCGCAGGGCAGCCGCGACGACGGAGACCCGGGCCGCCTCCCCCAGCGAGGACCTCATCAGCCCTTCGGGCACCGGCCCGTCGAGTAGCACGACCTGGGGGTTCTTGGCCACTCCGTCGGCCAGGTTGGCCAGGTAGAGCCGGTCGTCGTCGCCGCTGAGCGCGGGGAGCAACGCGTCCCGGGTCACGGCCGCCGAGGCCAGGACCGCGACCGCGACGCCGACCGCCAGGAAGGCAGGGCTCGGCCCCGTCTGTCGCACCAGGGCCTTGGGGACCGGGGTGCCGCGTAGCGCCACAGCCGCCAGGACCACACCGACGACCACGGCGTCGGCGAGGAACCTGCCGGCGGCGCCCGAGGACGCCGACCCCTGGGCCGGAGTGCTCAGCACCACCCCGGAGAGGAGGAGCAGCAGGAACCCCAGGCCGGCGATCACGGTCTGGGGGCCGCGGGTGCGCCCCAGCCAGACGACCACGAGCACCAGGACCAGTCCCCCGATCACGACCGCCGGACTGCTCGCGTCCACCAGGAGACCCTCGACCGGCTCGCCCGACCACGGACCCCCGACCACCCCGGGGAGCCCCGACCTCAGCAGGGCCACCAGGGCGTCCTGCCAGGCCTCCGGCGCCCAGGCGGAACCGCCGTGCTCGCGCAGCGCGAGGAGCACCCGCCCCACGCACGCCACCACGATCCAGCCCCACAACCCGGGCGAGGCGGACCACGCCGCCCGCAGGCGCGTGCGCCAGCTGTCACCGCCCGACACGCCCGCGAGCACCAGCAGCACGACCCAGGGCAGCAGCAGGGTGCGGTCGCTGCCGAGCAGCATCAACGTCATGGCGACCCCGGCGAGCCGAGGGCCGTGGCGCCACCCTTCCTGGGCGTGGGCCAACAGGGAGAGGACCGCGACCAGGAACAGGAGCACGACGGGCAGGTGCAGCAGGGACAAGGACCACCACACCAGCGGCCCCAGGGAGAGCGGCGTGAGCACCGCGGCGACGAAGAGCGGCAGGCGCAGCCACCGGTCCTCGAGCACCCTGGAGAGCACCAGCCACAGCAGCAGCGACACCAGCACCTGCAGAGCCAGCACCGCGTACGTCGGGCCCGCCCAGCTCAGCGGCGCGGAGCGTTCGACCGCCCAGGCCACGAGCATCCCCACCGGGGAGGTCTCGCCGGCGAGGGGCTCGAGCAGGAGCGGCCCGGAGAAGGGGGCCTGGCCCAGACGGTCCAGCAGCAGGAAATCGTGCTGGGTGAAGTAGCCCTCCACGAGCACGGACCGCAGCCACACCGTGTGCCCGACCAGCACCAGCATGGCGAGCAGCGCGGGACGGCTGCCGAAGGCCTGCTTGATCCAGGACGTCGCGACGACCTCCGAGTTCCCGGCGGCCGCAGGAGCCCGAGGGTGAACACCCCGATCGCCGCGGCGGCGACCCAGTCCGCGGCCACCACGTTGACGGTCCCTTCCTGCCAGGCCGAGACCGACTGGATCCCGGCCGCGAGGGTCACCATGGCGGCCGGCACCAGTGACAGGGCAGAGCGGTGCCGGCGCAGCAGGAAGCCGAGCGCGACACCTACGAGCAGGGGCACGCCGCCGAGGAGGAAGGCCCCGAGGCCCAGCGCCACGAACGTGACGGCGTCCATCTGGCCCAGCCACCGTCGCTGGGGCACGACCGAGAGCCGGCGCCCGGCGCTACGACCACGGCCCCGTCGGAGCTCGAGCCCGGTCGCCAGGGCGAGCAGACCGAGCGCGGTCAGCGCGCCGATGCCCAGCTGAGTGCGGTAGGTGCGGTCGGGCACGAACTCCAGGCGCACCGCTCCGCCCTCGCCGGCGTCCAGCTTGAAGCCCTGCTGCCACCCGTCCAGCCGCAGCGGCTCGAGCGTCTTGCCGTCGAGCGTCGCCTGCCAGCCCGCGTTCACGTTCTCGGGGATCCGCAGCACGCTGTCGGGTCCCGGTCCGACCCGCACGACCCGGTCGTTGGCGTCCCACTGCTCGATACCGACCTCGCGGCCGCGGACCTCCTCCTCGACCGGGGCGCCGCCGACCGGCTCCAAGGTGAGGGAGGTGACCGCGAACTGGCCGGTGGAGGAGACCGCGAGCTGGTGCGCCCCCTCCCCGATCCGGACGGTCCTGCGGCCGCACAGCTCCAGCTCGAGGTTGGTGCCGCCGACCACGTCGCCCAGCGTCCCGGTCACCCGCGTCGGGTAGCGCCTGCCGTCCAGCACGAGGTCAGGTCCGAAGCCGCACACCGCGCCCGTCTGCTGCTGGGGGTTCCAGGAGGCCTTCACCTTCTCCAGACCCTCGAGGTGGAGCTCACCGATGCCCAGCGGCGGGAGGGTGGCACCGGTCGGGCTGCGCTCCGGCATCGGGAACGTGATCGTGACCTCGCTGGCCCGCATCGGCTCGAAGTAGCCGAGCGAGTCCGGGCCCAGCCTGACCTCGCGTCTTTCCTCCGCGCTCTCGATCACCGCCGTCCTCGGCGCCGACGACTCGACGTGCGCGGTCTCGACCTGGAGCCGGGAGATCGTGCGGGGCGATCCCCAGCGCAACGTCAGCGACGGCGAGACATCCCCCTGAGCCGCGATCCAGGGGGTCATCGGGTTGTCGTCGACGGCCCGTTGCCCCGCCACGGACGGATCGAGCGCGAGCGCGGACGACGCGGAGGCGGAGAGCCTGTTCTGGTAGGGGTGCAGGAGGTCACCGGTGCCTGGGGCGCTGCGCGCGACCACCGTGGCCGAGACGCGGTACCGCCCGCCGCTGCTCGTGCGAAAGGTCCGGTCCAGACCGAACTCCTCCTCGCTGGGCCGGGCCGACCCCTGGTCGCACTGAGGCCCCAGTCCGACGTCGACGCAGGCGCGGCGGTGCGGCCGGGCGCGGAACACGAAGGCGCTCTCGCTGCCGGCTCCCTGGTCAGGCAGCACCAGGGTGCGGGCGATCTCGACCCCCGAGAAGGTGATGTCGCGGATCGCCACCACCGCACGCCGGGGGTTGCCGAGCACGTCGGTGACGGTCAGGCGGACCCGGTCAGTGGGTCGCCCACCCAGCTGCACCCTCGCCTCGCCGGTGACGGGATCGACGTCCGCCTCGTGGCTCTCACCGCCGGCGTCCACCCGGATCTTCCGGATCGGCACGCCGCTGACGCGGTCGACGACTGCGAGCACCCGCATCTCGGTCAGCGGACGTTCCTCCAGCAGCTCGAGCTCGAGCCACTGCCCCACCGGGTCCTCCAGCGCGGCCGAGCTCCAGTAGGTCTCGGGGATCCCGTCGACCGCGGCGTACGGCGCCATCTGCGCCTGCACCGGGCCGAGGGTGTCCACGTACCCCGAGGAGCTGGACGCGGTGATCGAGCGCAGCGAGGTGTACCGGGCGTGCACCCGCTGCTCCTCGGACACGCCGGGATAGTCGTGCACCGCACGGTCCGCGCGGTACTCCTCGTCCTGCGTCATCACGTGTCCGGTGGCGTCGACCAGACGACCGAACTGCCGCTCCCGGCGCCGGAACCCGTCCGCGACCACGTCGGGCTCCTCCTCCCAACCCGGCTCGGCGGAGTTGACGGTGACCTCGCCGGCCCTCAGCAGGCCCGCCTCCATGGCCGTGACCACGTCCTCGGGCCCGCCGGCCAGGGTCTTGACCGACGTCAGGTCGACGGCCTCGAGCAGCGGGACGTTGCGCTGCACCTCGAAGATGTCGATCATCGCCTGGGAGCCGAACGAGGTGCTGCCGAACGAGGCGACCTTGGAGATCCCAGGGCTCCGGCTCAGGGCCAGGTCGACGCGGGCGGGGCTCGGGGCCTCGGTCGCCCACAGGTCGAGGTCGCGACGGACCAGCACGTGCTTGATCCCGGCGCGGGCGAGGGCGTCGGCGAGCACGGGCGAGCCGATGCCGTCCTGGATCCGCTCCTCGATCGCGTCCAGGTACCGGATCGTCTGCCCGGGGGCCAGCGGCACCTGGCTGCGGGAGACCCAGGGCGACTCGCGCGAGCGCCTGGATGGGCTCGTCGATCGTCCAGCCCCAGGTCTGCTGCCCGAAGCCGGCGCCCGGCAGCACCAGCGTGCGTCGCCCGTCGTCGTGCCGCTCGGCCAGGTAGTCGGTGGCCTCGACCAGGCCTTGGGGATCTCCTTCCAGCCCGGACGTGCGCAGGTCGCCGGTGAAGAGCGGCTGCGCCGAGGCCAGGAGCAGGAGGACGCGGCCAGGAACACCACCGGACGCACCACCCCGGAAGGACCGGCACCCGGGGCCGTCGGACTCGCGCCGACGTACGACCGTCGCTGAGCCGCGTGCTGAGCAGGCCGACGGCGTGGGCGAACCCGAGCGCCAGCGGCAGCCGGACGACCGGGTCGAGCTTGTGGATGTTGCGGAACGGCGAGAGCGCTCCGTCGAGCAGGTCGCGGAAGGTCCTCGACAGCGGGCTGCCGAGGGCGCTCGACGTGCCCGAGGGTGAGCAGCACCAGGCCGGACAGCGCGCTCAGCGCGAGCGGCAGCCGGCACGGCATGTCGCGGTGGAACAGGCCCATCGAGGCTGACCGCGGCGACCACGGCCGGTGAGCAGGATCAGCACCGGCGTCGGTGGCCAGCTGGTAGGAGCCCGGGCCACCACGGCCGGCCGCCGACCCAGATGAAGGAGAGCCAGTGGTCTGCGCCGCGCGTGACGTTGGCCCAGCCCAGCGGCTGGGTGGTCGCGGCGGCGGTCTCGATGTAGTCGAGGAAGGGCGGGCTGTACTGGCCCTGGATGAGCAGGCCGGCAGCACCCACCACGGCCGCCGCGATCACCGCGAGCGGCCACCACACCGCCAGCCGCCTGCCCCAGCGGGGTGCGCAGGCTGAGTGGCGATCACGCAGGGCCGGGCAGCGGCAGCGCGAGCAGCACCTCGGTGGCGTTGACCCCGCCCATGCATCAGCACGCGCGACCCCGGACCACGCCGCGCCGTGCAGCGGGGTGAGCCGCCCGCGCAGCGCCAGCACCAGCGGCAGCACCACCCAGGGCAGCACCGCGGTCGGGTGGATCTCGCCGGTCAGGACGCCGCGAGAGCCCGAGCAGGCGCGGGGAGAACGCGTACGCCAGGCCGGCGACGCATCGGCAGCCAGGGCCGGTCACGCGGGCGTCGATCGCCCGGAAGAGCCGGCGGGCCCCCTCGTAGGCGACGACCAGGAGCAGCCCGGACCACAGCCGCTGGACCACCCAGTCCGGGCACCCCGAGCCACGTCACCGAGCGAGGAAGAAGGTGCCTTGGGGGAAGAGGTAGCCGTAGGCCTGGTTCTGCAGCTCGCCGAACGACGCTCATCGGGTTCCACAGCGTGAGAGCGTGCGCTCGAGGAAGGCGCCGGGCTCGACGGTCAGGTCGAGCTTGGTGTCGAAGGTGGTCTCGCCGGCGCTGCTGGCGGAAGGCGAACCGACCAGGCACGATCCAGCACCAGGACGGTTCGGGCCAACGTCTTCGTGCGCGTCGTCGAGCAGGTCTCGCCGACTGAACCACACAGTGAACCTCGTTTCGGACCAGCCGACTCTCAAGTAACCTGCGGGGCACTCTATCCGCCCAGAACCACTTCATCGACAGGTCCCGAGAATGTCCTACGCAGAGCGCCCGACCGTCACCGGCGACCTCGAGGTGCCCGTCGACGCCTGCCTTCGAGCGGCGCCTGGGCCGCAGGCCGCGGACGTCCCCGGGTGGCTCAAGCGGGGCCAGGCCCGGATCCTCTGGGACGAGGCCCGGGCGCTGCCGCCCGGGCGCGACGGTGCTGGAGATCGGCAGTCACCAGGGCCGCTCCACCGTGATCCTGGGCGAGGCGCTGCGCCGACCGGGCGGCACCGTGATCGCGGTCGACCCGTTCGTGGAGGGCAGGCTCTTCGGCGGGCTCTCCACCCAGGAGAAGTTCGAGCGCAACATCGACGCGAACGACCTGGGCGAGCGTCGTCGAGCTGGTGCCGGACTACAGCACCGCGTTGCGGCCCGCGCTGGACCGGCCGTTCGACCTGCTCTACATCGACGGCAAGCACGACTACTGGACGCTCTCGGACGACCTGCGCTGGAGCGTGCACCTGCCCGCGGGCGGGGCCGTGCGTGATCCACGACTGCTTCTCCTCGATCGGCGTCACGCTCGGCATCCTGCGGCACGTGCTGCTTCTCCGACCGGATCGTCTACGAGCGCCGCAGCGACTCCCAGGCGCTGTTCCGCGTCGGCCGGCCGCAGCGCCGCGGACCGGCTGCGGATCCTCGCCGAGATGCCGTGGTGGATCCGCAACGTCTTCCTCAAGGTGCTGCTGCGGCTGCAAGCTGCGCGCCGGCCGCGCGCCTCCTGGGCCACGACTCGCCGTACGACCCGTACTGAGTCGCGTCACGACCGTGCCGCGAGCTCCTCGACGACCAGGTCGAGGAGCTGACGGTGCTGCTGCTCGGTGAACTCCGCCCTGCGCGTGCGCAGGGTGAGCGTGGTCGTGTGCTCGGTGGACGCCACGCCGATGCCGACAGCGTGCGGTCCGCTGAGCGCCGGGAAGATCCCGGCCCACCGCAGGCCGGCACCGCTCAGGACCCCCACGTTGCTGAGCGTCGCCGTGCTGCCCAGCCGGTTGCGCAGGAGGCGGGTGACCAGCGGGCCGACGCCCCAGGCGCTGGTCTCGGGGAAGTCGGGCTCCGGCTGGAGCTCGGCCAGGCTCCGCCGCACCTGCTGCTCGTCGGCGTCGAGGCGCAGCGGGACCCTCAGGTAGCCGGTACGACGGTCCGCCGCCAGCTCGCCAGCACGGCGGCGTGAGACACCGAGCACCACGATCAGCCGTCCGCGGCCGACCTTGCCCCGTGGCCGCCAGCGGCCGAAGACGTCGGCGATCACCCGGCACATCCGCACCGAGTCGGCCTTGGTCGGGGAGAGGGAGTGCACGCCCATCCGGTCGGGCCCGTCGGCACCGCGCTGCCGACCCGGGACGCCGACGAAGCGGGCCGGGGGGTGCACCAGGGCCTCCCAGACCCGCAGCACGCTCGAGGTGAGGAACGAGTGCGACGGCGCCCGGTCGGCGACGCCACGGGCCTGCGAGCCCAGCCCGCGCTGCGCCACCGTCTCGGCGATCGCCAGCAGGCCCAGCCCGTCGGTCACCCCGTGGTGGGCAGCGACGAACAGCGTGGTCCGGTCGCGCGAGACCAGCAGCCGGACCAGCCGTCCCTCTTCGCCGAACTCACGCGACGCGGCGTCCTCGCGGCGACCGTCCCACGCCTCCGGGTCCACCACCTCGAGCGGCGGCGGGGCTCCCAGCTGAGGGAACGCACGGACCAGGCCGGCCAGCCGCTCGGACGCGCCGGTGAGGTCGAGGGGGGTGTCGAACCCGAGCTCCAGGGCGATCCCCCAGGCCGAGTGCGGGTCCCCGTAGAGACCCACGACCTCCCGGGCCTGCTGGACCACCGAGGCGTCCGGCTCTCCGGCGACACGCGGCATGCTGGCAGACCCCATCCTCGTCGACTGGCCCCTCCGGACCGGGACGGCGAGTATGTCACGCGGCTGCGTCCCCGCGCGGCTGGCGTCAGTCCGCCACCCACGCGGGCCCGGCGCTCCACTCGACGATGCAGGCACCCACCCCTCCGTCGAGCCGGACGAGGAGCGATCCCGCCTCCTGGTCCAGGGGGAAGTAGACGTCGCCGGTCCCTGCGGCGACCTCCAGCGAGCTGGTCACGTCCCCGTGCTGGAGCGTGAGCACCGCCTCGGTGGTGGCCAGGTAGCGGAACCTGACGACCCGGGTCGCCCCCTCGCCGGCCGGCACCTGGCCGACGGGGACCGCCTGGCTCTCGCTCATCCGCCACCCGCACCCGTACTCCGGGCCCGGGACCACCGCCGCGCCCGGGAAGATCGCCACCGGCCGCAACCGTCCGAGCGAGTCCACCAGGTGCGGGGAGGCGGACGGCTGGTCGAGCTCGACCTCCGCGCCCACGGCGTCCAGGAGCCCGGCGAGGTCCACCCGCGCCCCGATGTCGGTCGGGGCCGGGGTGTTCAGCACCGCCTTGGTGGGATCCTCCTCCAGCTGGGCCAGGACCTCGCGCACGAAGTTCTTCGGGTACTCGTGCTGGACCACCGGAACCAGGCTCCGGGTGGTGATGTAGCAGCTGATCAGCAGCAGCGCGACCACGCGAAGAGAGCCGCCCACCCCGAGCCTGGGCCGGAGCCAGGCCGCCGCCGGGCGGGACGAGTCGTCGTACATCCCCCGGAAGGCCGCGGCGAGCCCCACGGCGACCAGCGGAAGCGCGTCGGCGACGTACCTCGGGTCCCGGGACAGCAACCCCAGCCAGTCCGCCCGTCCCAGCGCCAGCAGGGTGAGGTCGGCCGCGACGTAACCGATCGGGAGCGCCCAGCCCAGCAGCGCCCGGCGACCGGTGACCGCGATGCTCGCACCCACCAGCACCAGCAGCGCGACCAGCGCCAGCGAGGCCTCGAAGGTGCTCGCCCTCGGGTAGAGCGTGAGCTCAGCGCCGGCCGCGTGCCAGGGTCCGCCGAAGAGCCCGGGGACGAGCATCCGGAAGACGGTCTCGTCGAGCAGGAGTCCGGGAGCGGCCTTGGTCTCGCCCAGGACGGACGCGGTGAGGGAGGTGTAGACGACCAGGTACGCGCCGAGCACCAGGGCGTGCACGCACCAGAACCGCCAGCCGGCCAGCAGGTCCCGGAGCCGCGCTCGCACCCCGCCGGTGGAGATCACCAGCACCTGGACGGCCAGGAGGGTCGGCAGGATGAAGACCGCCTTCTCCCAGAAGACCAGGCCCAGGGCCTGGGCGACGACCGAGACCACGGCCCAGGGTCGCGAGCCGGACCGGGCGAAGCGGGCCAGGCCGAGGATCCCCAGGAGCATGAAGCACTGCAGGGGCAGGGTCTGCAGGGCGGCGGCCCACCAGGCCGACCACGCGAGCCCGAGCGGGGTGTAGAGGTAGACCGCGAACGGCACCAGGAGGGCGGGCGAGTCCCCGAACAGGGCACGCAGCACGGCGAGGAGCAGCAGCGAGGCGGTCGCCTGGAGCACCAGGACGGAGATCGTGGGGACCAGGAACGAGTCGTCGATCGCGTGGGAGAGCACCCAGATCAGGAAGTACTGTCCGGTCTCGAGGTGGCCGCCGTAGTCACGCACCAGGTACTCCCGGCTGAGGCCGAGGCTCCGGGCCAGGTGGAGGTGGGCGAAGTCGTCCTGGAAGTAGTAGGAGCCGGAGACCGCCCAGCCGCGCAGCAGGAGCTGGATGGCGACCATCACCGCCCCGAGGCGCACGATCACCGGGAAGCGGGACCAGGGGGAGCCTGGTCGCGTCGTGCCCGGATCACCCGGGTCGGGCCGCCCACCCTCCGCGGGCATGAGCGGCTCCTCGAGTCGGACCATGTTCGTTCGGTTCCTTCGCTTCCTCGTGGCTCAGCCGTGAGAAGACATCCAGCAGGATCGGCGGGGGGCCACCGACGCGGTCTCCCGAGGTGGGTCTAGTGGGCGCGGTGCTTGCCGCTCCGCCGCACGGTCTCGGGTGCGGCCGGGGCGAGCGGCGTCGGGTCGAACGAGACCCCGGCCGCCGGTGCGGGGTCCACCGGGGCGAGGTCGAGCGGAGCCAGGGCCACCACCGGGGCGGGAGCGACCGGGGCGGGAGCGACCGGGGCGGGAGCGACCGGAGCCACGGGCGCCGGCGCGTCGGAGGCGGCGACCGCAGGCGGCGACTGCTGCTGGGCCCAGGCGATCGCGGGCTTCTCCACCCACACCCAGGTCGCCGCCCCCAGCGCGCAGGAGGCGACGCCCACGACCCCCAGCCAGGTGACCAGTCCGAGCGGCCCGGTGGGGAAGGTGACGTTCTCCCACAGCAGCACGATCAGGGGCACGTGCCACAGGTAGATGCCGTAGGACCAGCGTCCGGCCGCCTGCATCCACTGCGCGGTCAGCAGCCTGGGAATCAGGGCGACGGGTCGCGAGAACAACCCGGCGGCCAGCAGCACCAGGGCGAGGCCGCAGGCGAAGAAGTTGCGCAGCACGCGCTCCTGGAACGACAGCTCGACCAGCCCGGGAGGGCCGGCCCAGGGCGAGAGGCACAGCGCGACCAGGCCGACCGTCGCCGCGAGCAGCAGGCCAGGCGCGCCCAGCAACCGACGGGTGCGGCCCAGGCTGACCACGCCCGCGCGCTCGGCCTCCAGCGCCAGACTGACCAAGGCACCCAGGCAGAAGCAGTACAGGTAGGACGGCAGCCACATGGGCGCGTCCTGGATCTGGTTGTCCCGGGCGTAGACCATGAAGAGGGAGGCGACCGGGACGGACGCGAGCAGGAGCAGCGCCTGGCCCCGGAACGAGGCCACCCCGCTACGGCGCCCCAGCACCCCGTGCGTCACCAGCGCCAGCACCGGGAGCGCGACGTACCAGGTCAGCTCCGTGCCCATGCTCCAGGTCTGCTCGAGCCCGGGCGTGAGCCCGAAGTACTCCAGGCTGGAGACCAGGGTCAGCGTCTTGATCCAGTCCAGCGCACCGCTCGGCACCGCGCGCTCGTACAGCAGCATCCACACCACGAGCACGACCCAGAAGGCCGGGAAGATGCGGGCGCCGCGGCGCACCGTGTAGGACCACAGCTCCGGTCGGGGGCCGCCGCCGATCATCCACCGCGCGAACGGCCGGTAGAGCAGGAACCCGGACAGCACGAACAGCGCGATCGGCCCGAAGGCGTGCAGACCGAACCACTCGTAGTCGGTCTTTCCGGCCGTGTGGACCTGCACGACGGTGAGCGCGGCCAACCCGCGGAGCCCGGTCAGCGCGGAGAGGTGCCGGGGGCCGCCCTCCAGGGGAACGCCCGTCGCCGGCGACGGGTGGGGCTCGGGCGCTGGCACCGGCTCATTAAAGCAACAAGCCCGACGTGTGACCAGCAATTCCGCGACGCTCCTGCGGGCGGTCCGCGCTCCGGTCCGGCCTACCCTCTACAGTCGCGGGGTGACTGGACTGATGGGGCGCGCCTCGACCCTGATGCGTAGCGGTGCCGGCATCGCGATCGCCATGGGCATCATGAACCTGGGCTCGTTCGGCTTCAACTTCGTGGCGTTGGCACTGCTCGGGGTCGCCGAGTACAGCGGCGTCGCGGTGATGATGGGTCTGCTGCTGGTGCTCAGCGTCGCCTCCCTGGGCCTGCAGGCCACTGCGGCGAGGCGGATCTCCGCGGACCCGGAGCACGTGGCCCAGATCGAGGCGGGGATCCTCCGGATCACCTACCGGGTGGCCTTCGGCCTCGGTGGTCTGCTGCTCCTGCTGACCCCGGTGATCAACCGGGTGCTGGCCCTCGACGACCTGGCCCTGGCGGCGCTCGCCGGGGTGGCCATCGTGCCGATGACCCTGGTCGGCGGGTACGCCGGCATCCTCCAGGGCGAGCGGCGCTGGTTCCCGCTGGGGGTGCTCTACATCGCCAGCGGCGTGCCGCGGCTGCTGGTGGCCGGGGTGATGCTGGCCGTGGCCCCCAGTGAGTTCGTGGCCATCCTGGCCGTCGCCGTGGCCGCGATCACGCCGGTGCTGGTCGGGATCTACGCGCTGCGTCGCGACCGGGTCCCGCACCAGCACACCGGCACCCACGACGGACGGGCGATCGCCCGGGAGGCGCTGCACAACTCCCAGGTGCTGCTGGCCTTCCTGGCACTGTCGAACGTCGACCTGATCGTGGCGCGCAACGTCCTGGGCGCCCACGACTCCGGCCTCTACGCCGGTGGCCTGGTGGTGACGAAGGCGATGATGTTCCTGCCGCAGTTCGTCGTGGTGGTCGCCTTCCCCTCGATGGCCTCGGCCGCCGAACGGACCCGCGCACTGGTCCGGAGCCTGACCCTGATCAGCGCCCTCGGGGTCGTCTGCTCCCTCGGCGCCTGGGTCCTCTCCCCCTTGGCGGAGGCGACCAAGTACGCAGAGATCGGCGGCCAACTGTGGGTCTTCGCCCTGCTGGGCACCGCGCTGGCGATGATCCAGCTGCTGGTCTACTCGATCCTGGCCCGCCAGGGCGAGCGCTCGGCCTCGCTGGTCTGGATCGCCCTGGTCGTGCTGGTCGGCGGCGGGCTGACGATGTCCAGCCTCGAGACCCTGCGCAACTGGGTCCTGCTGGTCGACGGCGTCCTGCTCGTCGTGCTGGTGGGCCTGGCCTACCGGCTGCTGCGCCGGGACGCCCGGCAGCCGGAGTCCACCACCGTCGGCTGACCCAGCCGCTGACCGACCGGCCGCCCGAGCGGCCGATCGAGCGGCCGATCGACTCCGGGGAGGACGCCCCGCAAGGTCAGTGCGCCGCCTCGTGCCAGCTCCGGCCCGTGCCCACCGAGACGTCGAGCGGCACGGCCAGCTCGGCCGCCCGGCCCATCTGCTCGCGAACCAGCTGCTCGAGCTGCTCCAGCTCGCCGGGCGCCACCTCGAGCACCAGCTCGTCGTGCACCTGGAGCAGCATCCGTGAGCGCAGCCCCTGGTCGGCGATCGCGGAGTCGACGCCGCGCATGGCAACCTTGACCAGGTCGGCGGCCGAGCCCTGGATCGGGGCGTTCAGCGCCATCCGCTCGGCCATGTCGCGTCGCTGCCGGTTGTCGCTGGTCAGGTCCGGCAGGTAGCGCCGCCGGCCCATGATCGTCTCGGTGAACCCCGAACGGCGTGCCTCGTCGACGATCCCGCCGAGGTAGTCGCGCACGCCGCCGAAGGTCTGGAAGTAGTCGTCCATCAGCACCCGCGCCTCGGACGGCTCGATCCGCAGCTGCTGGGCCAGCCCGTAGGCCGACAGCCCGTAGGCCAGGCCGTAGTTCATCGCCTTGATCTTCGCCCGCATGCCGCCGTCGACCTGCTCGGCCGGGACCCCGAAGACGCGGCTGGCGGTGATCGAGTGGAAGTCCTGGCCCGAGCGGAACGCCTCGATCAGCAGCTCGTCCTCGGAGAGGTGAGCCATGATCCGCATCTCGATCTGGCTGTAGTCGGCCGTCATCAGCCGCTCGTAGCCGGGACCGACCACGAACGCCTCCCGGATCCGGCGACCCTCCTCGGTGCGCACGGGGATGTTCTGCAGGTTCGGGTCGGTGCTGGAGAGCCGCCCGGTCGCGGCGATGATCTGGTTGAACGTGGTGTGGATGCGCCCGTCCGGCTGCACGGTCTTGAGCAGTCCCTCGACGGTCTGGCGGAGCCGGCTCACGTCGCGGTGGCGCAGCAGGGCCAGCAGGAACGGGTGCTCGGTCTTGACGAAGAGCTGCTGGAGCGCGTCGGCGTCGGTGGTGTAGCCCGTCTTGGTCCGCTTGGTCTTGGGCATGTCGAGCTCGTCGAAGAGCACCACCTGCAGCTGCTTGGGCGAGCCGAGGTTGATCTCCTTGCCGATCACCGAGTAGGCCTCCTCGGCCGCCTTCTTGACCTCGCCGCCGAACTCGGACTCCAGCTCCTGCAGCCGGTCGAGGTCGACGCCGATGCCGGTGCGCTCCATCCCCGCCAGGATGTGCACCAGGGGCAGCTCTACCTGGGCCAGCAGCTCGGTCCCCCCGTGCTCGGAGACCGCGGAGTCGAGGGCCTCGGCCAGGTCCACGACCGCGCGGGCACGCAGCATCGCGACCTCGGCGACTGCCTCGTCCTGGTCGAAGAGGGCCCCCTGGCCGTCCTCGACCTCCTCGCGCAGCTCGCGTCGCAGGTAGCGCAACGTCAGGTCGGCCAGGTCGTAGGAGCGCTGGTCCGGCCGGACCAGGTACGCCGCCAGGGCGGTGTCGCTGAGCAGGCCCGCGAGCTCCCAGCCGTGCGCGGCCAGCGCCAGCATCGGGCCCTTGGCGTCGTGCATCACCTTGGACCGGGCGGGGTCGGCGAGCCAGGCGGCCAGCGCCTGCTCGTCCTCGGGCGTCAGCTCCTCGACCGCCACGTACGCCGCGTGGTCGCCCTCGGTGGCCAGGGCCAGGCCCTCCACCCGTCCGGTCCCGGCGCCCCAGGTGCCGCGCACGTAGAGGCCCACGGTCACCTCGGCGTGCTCGGCCAGCCACGGCGCCAGGGAACCGGGGGCCAGCACCTCGCCGGTGACCTCGAAGCCCGGGCCCTCGACCTCCTCCTGGGAGGTGAGCGACTCGAACAGCCGGTCGCGGAGCACCCGGAACTCCAGGCCGTCGAAGAGGGTGTGCACCTCCTGGCGGTCCCAGGGACGACGCAGCAGGTCGTCGGGCTGGTAGTCGAGGGCGAGGTCGCGGACCAGCGCGTTGAGCCGCCGGTTGCGCAGCACGTCGCCGAGGTGCGCGCGCAGGTTGTCGCCCGCCTTGCCCTTGATCTCGTCCGCCCGGGCGATCACGTTGTCGAGGCCGTCGTACTGCGCGATCCACTTGGCCGCGGTCTTGGGGCCCACCCCCGGGACGCCCGGGAGGTTGTCGGAGTCCTCCCCCACCAGCGCGGCGAGCTCCGGGTAGCGGTGGGGCGGCACGCCGTACTTGGTCTCCACCGCCTCGGGGGTCATCCGGGCCAGCTCGGAGACGCCGCGCATCGGGTAGAGGACGGTGGAGGTCTCCCCCACCAGCTGGAGGGAGTCGCGGTCCCCGGTGAGGATCAGCACCTCCATGTCCTGGGCGACCGCCTGGGTGACGAGGGTGGCGATGATGTCGTCGGCCTCGAAGCCGTCGACCTCGAGGTGGATGATGTGCAGCGCGTCCAGGACCTCCTGGATCAGCGGCAGCTGGCTCTTGAACTCGTCGGGCGTCTTGTTGCGCTTGGCCTTGTACTCCGCGTACTCCGCGAGCCGGAACGTCTGCCGCGAGCGGTCGAAGGCCACCGCCACGTGGGTCGGCTCCTCGTCGCGCAGGACGTTGATCAGCATCGAGGTGAACCCGTAGACCGCGTTGGTCGGCTGGCCGGTGGTGGTGGAGAAGTTCTCCACCGGGAGCGCGAAGAAGGCACGGTAGGCCAGCGAGTGGCCGTCGAGCAGGAGGAGCCGGGGTCGGGAGGGCGTCGAAGTCACGGCTCCGACCCTATCCGCCCTCGCCGACGGGGCCGCGTCGGACAGAATGTCGCCATGAGCGACCACACCGAGACCACTGCGCCCGCCTCCTCGCCCGACTCCTCACCCGCCTCCTCACCCGCCTCCTCACCCGCACCAGCCCCGACGACCTGCTGGCGATGATGACCGAGCGCAAGGGCGACCTGGGCGAGAAGATGGGCATCGAGGTGCTGGAGATCTCGGCCGAGCGCGCGGTGGCCACGATGCCGGTGGAGGGCAACACCCAGCCCTTCGGCCTGCTGCACGGCGGCGCGTCGGTGGTGCTCGCCGAGTCCCTCGGCTCGATGGCCTCCGCGGTGCACGCCTACCCCGACCGGATCCCGGTCGGGGTGGACATCAACGCCACCCACCACCGCTCCGCCACCTCCGGGACCGTCACCGGGGTGGCCACCGCGATCCACCTGGGCCGGACCTCGACCTGCTACGAGATCGTGATCACCGACGAGCAGGGGCGCCGGCTGTGCACGTCGCGCATCACCTGCGCGCTGATCCCGGCCGACCGGCGTCCCTGAGCAGCCTCAGCAGCTCGAGCAGCCTCAGCGTCCCTGGGCCCCGGCGGAGCGGGGTCAGGAGACCCGCTCGGCGCGGCGGACCCGCCGCGCGGCCAGGATCCGGTCCCGCTGTCGGCTGCCGTGCAGGCCTGCGCGCTCCGGGCGCAGCAGGGTCAGCCGGTGCCGCACGCTCTGGGTCGAGGCGATCCGCAGCGTCGCCCGGGCGCCCAGGGAGAGCCGGGCGAAGAACCGGTTGGCCTCCCGCGAGGCGGTGACCACGGCCGCGCCGACCAGCGCCACCTGCCGCTCCTCGGCGAAGACCACGGCCGCCTCCATCAGGGCGGTGCCCACCCCGTGGCGGCGGTGGTCGGGGTGGACGTGCGGCGCCACGGCGGCCACGACCGGCTCGCGGTTGACCGGCGAGAGCGTGGTCACCTGCAGGTGCACCACCCCGGCGACTGTGCCGTCGACCTCGGCGACCAGGACCCGCTCGTCCGGCGTGGACGCCTCGGCGACGCGCAGGACCTCCAGCACGTCCGAGCGTCGCTGCGCGGCCGACCCGCGGCGCAGCGAGTCCGCCCACAGGACCACCAGCTGGTCGACGTCCCGCGTCCCGCGCAGGACGGATCGTCACGTTCACTCGACCCATGTGGGCCACCTCCGGACACGATGACTGCCAGGCGCCTTGCCCCCGTGCGCCGCAGAGCACCATACCGCCTCCGGCTCGACACCGGCAGAGGGAACCCGACCCCGGGGTGCGGTCCGCATAGCGGATGCGGACGTAACGGTTCGGCAACGACCCGGGCTCGTGCGAGGCACGTCACACTCTGTGGAGCCCTACGTTGACAGGGCTGAGCCCTACCCGCGGCCGAGCGCCGGGGGAAGACAACTTCTTTCGAACGAAAGGTTCACGACGTGAATCGATCCACAACAGCCTCCTGGCTCAAGGTGATGGCGGGCGCGGCAACGCTCTCGCTGGCCCTGACGGCCTGCGGCAGTGACAGCGACGACGGCGACACGGACGCGGGCAGCGAGGCCAGCGAGTCCCCCACGTCGGAGACCGTCACCTACACCAACGACGAGTGCTCGGGCGACACCACCAGCGCGGACACCTTCAAGGTGGGCGGCATCCTGCCGCTGACCGGTAACCTGGCCTACCTCGGCCCGCCGGAGATCGCGGGCGTCGGCCTGGCCGTCTCGGAGATCAACGAGGCCGGCGGCGTCGGCGGCGCGGAGGCGTGCCACTTCGTCGAGGACTCCGGTGACTCCACCGACATGTCGATCTCGACCGCAGCCGCCCAGACCATGGTGGCCGAGAAGCCGTCGGTGGTCGTCGGCGCTGCGTCCTCGAGCGTGTCCCTGAACTTCGTGGACACCCTGACCGACAACAAGATCGTGCAGATCTCGCCGGCCAACACCGCGCTCGACCTGTCGGGCTACTCCGACTTCTACTTCCGCACCGCCCCGCCGGACACCATCCAGGGCAACGCGCTGGGCAACCTGATCGCTCAGGACGGCCACCAGCGACTGGCCTTCCTGGTGTTCAACGACACCTACGGCACCGGCCTGCGCAACGCGATCGAGAAGACCTTCACCGACGCCGGCGGCGAGGTCGTCTACGGCGGCAAGGGCGACGGCGACGAGTTCCCCGCCGGCCAGACCACCTTCTCCTCCGAGGTGACGGCTGCGCTCAACTCCTCGCCCGGACGCGATCGTCATCCTGGCCTTCGACGAGACCAAGGCGATCGTGCCCGAGCTGGCCCAGCAGGGCTGGGACATGTCGAAGATCTACATGACCGACGGCAACACCGCCGACTACACCAAGGACTTCGAGGCCGGCACGCTCGAGGGCGCGCAGGGCACGATCCCCGGCGGCGACACCGCGCAGGAGTTCAAGGACAAGCTCGTCGCCTGGTACGACCAGGCCGAGAACGAGACCCTGACCGACTTCGCCTACGGCGCCGAGTCCTACGACGCCGTGATGCTGGCCGCCCTGGCCGCCGTCAAGGGCGGCGACACCACGCCGACCACCATCCAGAAGAACCTGGCGGCCGTCTCCGGCGCCACCGACGGCGAGGAGTGCACCACCTACGCCGACTGCGTCAAGCTCCTGGACGCCGGCGAGGAGATCAAGTACACCGGTCCCTCGGGCATCGGGCCGATCAACAAGGAGAACGACCCGTCGTCGGCCTTCGTCGGGATCTACTCGTTCAACGGCGACAACAAGAACGAGCGCACCGGCACGGTCGAGGGCAAGATCTGACCGTCCACCGCGGACACAGCACGACACGAGAAGGCCCCGGACCAGCTGGTCCGGGGCCTTCCTCGTGGCGCTGGACTCGGCGCCGGCACTGCCGCGACGAGGTCGGAGCCGCGTGCCGGGCGGCTCAGGCGGTGCGACTCGGGTGGGCGGTCGGCGCCTCGTACTTCTCCACGTCCGCGGCCAGGGTGCCCAGGTAGAGCTCGATCACCTTCGGGTCGTTGGCCAGGTCGCGGCCGGTGCCGGTGTGGGCGTCCCGGCCCTGGTCGAGCACGTAGCCGCGGTCGCAGATCTGCAGGCAGCGCCGGGCGTTCTGCTCGACCATGACCACGCACACGCCGGTCTTGTTGATCATCCGGGTGCGCAGGAAGGTCTCGTCCTGGCGCACCGGGGAGAGACCGGCGGACGGCTCGTCGAGCAGCAGCACCGAGGGCTCCATCATCAGGGCCCGGGCCATCGCCAGCGACTGACGCTCGCCGCCGGAGAGCGCGCCGGCGCTGCTGGTTGCGACGGTCGTGCAGCACCGGGAACAGGTCCCACATGGCACCGCAGCCGCTCGCTCACCTTCTTCGGGCGCAGGAACAGCCCCATCCGGAGGTTCTCCTCGATGGTCAGGCGAGGGGAAGACGTTGTTGGTCTGCGGGACGAAGCCCGACCCCCATCTCGACCAGGCGGTTGGTCCGCGCGTTGGTGATGTCCTCGCCGTGCAGGCGCACCGTGCCCTCGTGCACGTTGACCAGGCCGAACATGGCCTTGAGCAGCGTCGACTTGCCGGCCCCGTTGGGGCCGATGATGCCGATCATCTCGCCCGGGTAGGCGGTGAGGCTGCAGCCGTTGAGGATGTTGACGCCCGGGCAGGTAGCCGGCGACGATGTCCTGGGCCTCGATCACCGGGACCGCGCCCTGCGGCGGACCCGTGCTGCTGCCTGTGGTGATCCCTGTGCGGACTGGCTCATCGGCCCTCTCCGTCGTGGTCCCGGAGCCGGGCCGCGGCGCCGTCGGGGGCGTTCTCCTGGTCCTGCCGGGTCTCCTCGTGCTCGACCTCCCGGGCGATCTGAGACATGGTCGCGTCGGTGAGCAGCGAGTCGTCACCGAGGTCGGTGTCGTGGTGCGCGCCCAGGTAGGCGTCGATCACGGCCGGGTTGCTCATCACCTCGCCGGCGGCGCCCTCGGCGACGATCCGGCCCTCGGCCATCACCACCACCCAGTCGGAGATGTGCCGGACCATGTGCATGTCGTGCTCGACGAACAGGACGGTCATGCCCTCGTCGCGCAGGCTCTGGATGTGCCCGAGCAGCGACTGGGTCAGGGCCGGGTTCACCCCGGCCATCGGCTCGTCGAGCATGATCATCTTCGGGTCGCGTCATCAGCGCCCGAGCCATCTCCAGCAGCTTGCGCTGGCCGCCCGAGAGGCTGCCGGCGTAGTCGTCCTTCTTGTCGAGCAGCTTGAACCGCTGGAGGAGGTCCTTGGCCTTGGCCTCGACCTCGTTCTCCTGCTTGCGCCACAGCGGGGAGAGCCACGCCTTGCAGCAGGTTCTCGCCCGCCTGGCCGGTGGCCCCCAGCATCATGTTGTCCAGCACCGTCATCCGGTTCAGGGCCTTGGTCAGCTGGAAGGTCCGCACCATGCCGGCCTGGGCGACCTTGGCCGGCGACGGTCTTGTCCAGGGTCGCCCCGTCGAAGGACCAGTGGGCGCCGTTGCGGGCCGAGGTGGGCTTGTCGAACCCGGTGATCAGGTTGAAGAACGTGGTCTTGCCGGCCCCGTTGGGGCCGATCAGCGCGGTGATCACCCCACGCTGCACCTCGAGGTGGTCCACGTCGACGGCGGTCATGCCGCCGAAGCTGCCGCACGATCCGGTCGACCGTGAGGATCGGGTCCGGCTTGGCCGACCCCGGCGCGGCCTCGACCTGGGCCATCAGGGCGCGGCGCTGCTCCGGGTCCGCACTGTCGCAACCGGGTGGTCCCGGCGGTCGTCTCAGACATTGAACCGCAACTCCCTCTTGTCGCCCAGGATGCCCTTGTGGTCTGAAGATCACCAGCAGCATCAGCGCGACGCCGACCACGATCCACGAGAACTGCTCGGTCTGCTGGCTGTTCATCAGGCTGTCGGGGACCAGCACGTCGGCGGTCCCCTTGATGAAGATGCGGACGACGAAGAACAGGATCGACCCGAGGACCGGCCCGAAGATGGTGGCGGCGCCGCCCAGCAGCAGGGCGGTCCAGGCGAAGAAGGTCAGCGCGCGACCCATCGAGTCCGGCTGCACCGATGACGGCAGGACGTAGATGATGCCGCCCAGCGCGCCGAGCACGCCGCCGATCACCAGCGCCTGCATCTTCACCGCGAAGGCGTTCTTGCCCAGGCTGAGGATCGCCATCTCGTCCTCGCGGATGCCGCGGAGCAGGCGACCCCACGGGCTGCGGACCAGCAGGTAGATGGCCAGCACGCACAGGCCCACCAGGGACCAGGCGACGAACCTGACCCACCACCCGTTGACACCCGGTCATCTGGTAGCTCGAGGAAGCCGATGCTCGCGTCGCCCGACCCGAAGAACGAGAGGTCGGTGAACGGGTCGCGGTAGGTCTTCCCCTGGATCCCCTGGGCCGCGCCGGTGAAGTCGGTGAGCAGCGCCGAGCGACCGACGTACCGGATGATCTCCGCGGCCGAGATGGTCACGATGGCCAGGTAGTCGCCTCGCAGCTTCAGGGTCGGGCAGCCCGAGGATCAGGGCGAAGACGACCGCGCACAGCAGGCCGATGAGGACCGCCGGCACCAGCAGGCACGTCGTACCGGACCGAGATCGCGAAGCCGTAGGCGCCCAGCAGCATGAAGCCGGCCTGGCCGATGTTGAGCAGGCCGGTGAAGCCGAAGTGCACGTTGAGCCCGATGACGGCGATCGCGACGGCGGCGGTCTGCGGCGAGATCGCCTCGCGCATCATCGCCCGGGCGATGGAGCCCACCTCCCCCGGGGACGAACTGCGCCGACCAGCCACAGCAGGACAGCCCGCCGATCATGGCGAGCGCGATGATGACGCCCCGACGGAGCTTGGCGGACCCGGACTCGTCCGGCGGCGCCTCCGCCAGCGTGGCGGCTTCTGCGTCCATGGTCATGGGGTTCCCTTCCTACCCGACCCGCTCAGCCTTGCCGAGCAGGCCCTGGGGCCGCACCAGCAGGAGCAGGATGAGGATGAGCATCGCGGTCGCGTACTTGAAGTCGCCCGGCATGCCGAAGACCGGCGACGAGCTCGACGACCATGCCGATGATCAGCGCGCCGAGCAGGGCACCGAAGGCGGTGCCGAGACCGCCGAGGGTGACCGCGGCGAAGAGCAGCAGCAGGATCTGCATGCCGGAGTCCCACTTGATGCCGTTGGTCACCAGGGCGTAGAGGATGCCGGAGAGGCCGGCCAGGCCGGTGGCCACGGTCCAGACCAGGCGCACCACCTTGTCGACGTCGATGCCCGGAGGCGGCGGCCAGGGCGGGGTTGTCGGAGACGGCACGGGTCGCCCGGCCCACCCGGGTGCGCAGCAGCGCGTAGCCCACCGCCGACGAGGACGAGGACGGAGATCGTCATCGCGACCAGGGACTGGTAGGTGATGGTGATCGGGCCGAACTCGGCCACGTCCGGGTTGTCCTGGACGACGCGGACGGTGCGCGCGCCGACGAAGTACTGGAAGGCGTACTGAGCGGCCAGCGCCAGACCGATCGTGACGATCATCATCTGGGTCAGTCCCAGGCCGCGGCGGCGCAGCGGCTGCCACATCAGCCGGTCCTGGGTCCAGCCGGTCATCGCGCAGATCACCACGGTGATCGCGCCACCGAGCCAGCAGGTTCAGGCCCCGCGACGTTGACCAGCGCCGTAGGCGACCATGCCGCCCAGGGTCACCTGCTCGGCGTGGGAGAAGCTGGAGAGCCGGGTGGTGCCGTAGATCAGCGAGAGGCCGACCGCGGCGAGCGCCAGCAGCAGCCCGAGGCGCAGGCCGTTGACCGCGCTCTGGGCGAGGTACTCGGTGAAGCTGCGCTCGGAGCTGAAGCTGTCGGTCCGGACCGGGATCAGCCCCGGGATGGTGGCGCCGAAGCGGGCCTGGACGGTGACGACCTCCTCACCGGTGGTCGCCACGTCGTCGGGCAGCGTCTCGGGGTCGACCTGGAGCGTCCAGGGACCCTCCTCCTCCGCGGTCAGGTTCCACTTGCCCTGCTCGTTCGTGGTGAGGACGGTCTCCTCGCCCGACGGGCTGGTCACCTTGATGTCCACGTCGGGGACGACGCCCTCCTCGGTGCGCAGCGTCCCGCCCAGGCAGCCGGTGCTCTCGCTCGGCATGCACAGGACCGGCACCGAGGCCTGCACGGCCGGCGCGAGCATGCACGTGATGCCCGCGACCAGCGCGACCATCAGCAGTCTGCACGCTGCGCGGGGCACGACGGCGCTCCCCTGGCAGTTCTTGGCGAACCTTCACGCGGATCCTCCCAACCCGTTCGGCACGCCCGCCCGGACGCACACGGCAGTGTAGGTGTGACCTGCGTCGCTGCGGGAGGGTGACCGGTGTCCGAACGCCGAGTGATGCCAAACGGTGACCTTTCGGCCGCGGTCAGGACCCCTGGGCGATTCCCGGTCCGTGGGTGACCACGCCGTCGGCCACCTGCCGCATGGAGAGCCGCAGGTCCATCGCGGTCTTCTGGATCCACCGGAAGGCCTCCGGCTCGGTGATCCCGAGCTCGGACTGGAGCACGCCCTTGGCGCGGTCCATCGCCTTGCGGGTGGCCAGCCGCTCCGTCAGGTCGCCGACCTCGGCCTCCAGGCTGCGGACCTCGGCGAACCGGCTGACCGCCATCTCGATCGCCGGCACCAGGTCGGACTTGCTGAACGGCTTGACCAGGTAGGCCATCGCGCCGGCGTCGCGGGCCCGCTCGACCAGGTCGCGCTGGGAGAAGGCGGTGAGGATGACCACGGGGCAGATGCGCTGACCGGCGATCCGCTCGGCCGCCGCGATCCCGTCCAGGACCGGCATCTTCACGTCCAGGATGACCAGGTCGGGGCGCAGCTCCTCGGCCAGCTCGACCGCGCGCTCGCCGTCCCCCGCCTGCGCCGACGACCTGGTAGCCCTCCTCGGTGAGCATCTCAGCGAGGTCCATGCGGATCAGCGCCTCGTCCTCGGCGATGACGACACGGGGCGGTGGGGCGGAGCTGGCTGGCGTTCACGAGCAGAGGTTAACCCTCCCCCGACGCCGGGAGGGAACCCGCTGGTCCGGTACGTTGTCGCCCTGTCGCCCCGGTATCCCAACCGGTAGAGGAAGCGGTCTCAAACACCGTCCAGTGTGGGTTCGAATCCCACCCGGGGCACTCAGCGGTCGCGCAGTCCGCCGGTAGGCCGGAGCCACGCCGTTGATCGCGTCGCCGATCCGGTGGATCCGCAGGGCGTTCGTCGAGCCCGGGGATGCCGGGCGGGCTGCCGCCGATGATCACCACCTGCTCCCCCACCTCGAGCCGGCCGATCTCGAGCAGCGCCTCGTCGACCTGGCGCACCATCTCGTCGGTGTGCTCGACGTCCTCGGTCTTGAACGCCTCGACGCCCCAGGTCAGGGCCAGCCGCGAACGGGTGCTGGCGTGCGGGGTGAAGGCGAGCACCGGGATCTCGCCGCGCAGGCGGGCCAGCCGGCGGGCGGAGTCACCGCTCTGGGTGAAGGCGATCAGGTACGGCGCACCCACGCGCTCGGCGACCTCGGCCGCGGCCTTGGCGATGATCCCGCCCCGGGTGCGAGGGTGCCAGGTCATCGGCGCCATCCGCGCCAGCCGTGCTGCTCGGTGGTCTCCACGATCCTGGCCATGGTGCGCACGGTCTCCACCGGGTACTGCCCCACGCTCGTCTCGCCGGAGAGCATCACCGCGTCCGCGCCGTCCAGGACGGCGTTGGCCACGTCGGAGGCCTCGGCCCGGGTGGGGGCCGGCGCGCTGATCATCGACTCCAGCATCTGGGTGGCCACGATCACCGGCTTGGCGTGCCGTCGCGCACGCTCGACCAGGTCCTTCTGCAGCAGCGGCACCAGCTCCAGCGGGCACTCGACGCCGAGGTCGCCGCGGGCGACCATGAAGCCGTCGAAGGCGTCGACGATCGCCTCGAGGTTCTCGATGGCCTGCGGCTTCTCGATCTTGGCCAGCGTCGGCACGGTGCGACCCACTTCGTCCATCACCGCGCGGACGTCGTCGAAGTCCGCAGCGGCGCGGACGAAGGAGAGGGCGACGAAGTCCACGCCCTGGCGCAGGGCCCAGCGCAGGTCGTCGCGGTCCTTCTCGCTCAGCGCCGGCACCGAGACCGCGACGCCCGGCAGGTTGATCCCCTTGTGGTCCGAGACGCGGCCGCCGACCACGACCCGGGTGTGCACGTCGGGGCCGTCCACCTTCTCCACGACCAGCCGGACCTTGCCGTCGTTGATCAGGATCGGGTCGCCCTCGGCGACGTCCCCGGGCAGTCCCTTGTACGTCGTGCCGCACTCGTGGGCGTCACCGGGACGTCCCGGGTGGTGATGACCCAGGGCTGCCCCTCCTCGAGCTCCACCGGGCCGCCCGCGAAGCGCTCCAGCCGGATCTTCGGGTCCCTGCAGGTCGGCCAGGATGCCGACCCCGCGACCCGAGGCGTCGCTCGCGTCGCGGACCATCCGGTACATCCGCGCGTGGTCCTCGTAGGAGCCGTGACTCATGTTGAGCCGAGCGACGTCCATCCCCGCGTCCACCAGGGCGCGGATCTTCTCGGGAGAGGCCACGGCGGGCCCCAGGGTGCAGACGATCTTCGCTTTTCGCACGTCCCCGAGCCTACCCCTTGAACGATCCAAAACCAGGCCTCGCCGCCGCCGCCCGTGAAGCGCGACACCCCGGGCGCCCAGGGCGTCCGGGGTGTCGCGGGGGGTGCAGGTGTGGTGCGAACGGCGCGGCCGTACGGCTGCTCGGCCGGCGGGCAGCGCTCAGACCACGAGCGGGCGCGCCGTCGGCGGGATCGGCGACGGCAGGGCCGTCGACCCGTGAGGTACTCGTCGACCGCCGCAGCGGCCGCCCGGCCCTCCGCGATCGCCCAGACGATCAGGGACTGACCGCGACCGGCGTCGCCGGCCGCGAAGACCCCGGGGACGGAGGTGGCGTAGTGCTTGTCCCGCGCCACGTTGCCGCGCTCGTCGAGGTCCAGACCCAGCTGCTCGACCAGTCCCTCGCGCTGGGGGCCGGTGAAGCCCATGGCCAGCAGCACCAGGTCGGCCGGGATCTCCCGCTCCGTGCCCGGCACGGGGGCGAAGGAGGCGTCGACCTCGACCAGGCGCAGCGCCCGGACCCGTCCCTGCTCGTCGCCGACGAACTCCTGGGTGGAGACGGCGTACATCCGCTCCCCGCCCTCCTCGTGCGCCGAGGAGACCCGGAAGGTCATCGGGTACGTCGGCCACGGCTGGTTCTCGGGCCGCTCCACCGGAGGCTGGGCGAGGATCTCCAGCTGGGTGATGCTGGCCGCGCCGTGCCGGATCGAGGTGCCGAGGCAGTCCGCGCCCGTGTCGCCACCGCCGATGATCACCACGTGCTTGCCGTCGGCGCGGATCTGGTCCGGCACCTCGTCGCCGAGCGCCACCCGGTTGGCCTGGGGCAGGAACTCCATCGCCTGGTGGATCCCGGCCAGCTCCCGCCCTGGGACGGGCAGGTCGCGGGGCAGGGTGGACCCGGTGGCGATCACCACCGCGTCGTAGCGCTCGCGCAGCCGGGAGCCGGGCAGCGAGGCGCCGCCCACGTCGACGCCGGTGCGGAAGATGGTGCCCTCGCGGCGCATCTGGTCCAGCCTGCGGTCCAGGTGCTTCTTCTCCATCTTGAACTCGGGGATGCCGTAGCGCAGCAGTCCCCCGGCCCGGTCGTCACGCTCGTAGACCGCGACGGTGTGGCCGGCCCGGGTGAGCTGCTGGGCGGCGGCGAGCCCGGCGGGACCGGACCCGATCACCGCCACCGTGCGGCCCGAGAGCCACTCCGGCGGCTGGGGCCGGACGTAGCCGGACTCCCAGGCGCGGTCGATGATGGAGACCTCGACGTTCTTGATCGTCACCGCGTCCTGGTTGATCCCCAGCACGCAGGCGGTCTCGCACGGCGCCGGGCACAGCCGCCCGGTGAACTCCGGGAAGTTGTTCGTGGCGTGCAGCCGGTCCATCGCCCCGTCCCAGTCGTCGCGCCAGACCAGGTCGTTCCACTCCGGGATGATGTTGCCCAGCGGGCAGCCCTGGTGGCAGAACGGGATGCCGCAGTCCATGCAGCGCCCGGCCTGGGTGTTGATGATCGGCAGCAGCGCGCGGCCGATGCCGTCGGGGTAGACCTCGTTCCAGTCCTTGACCCGCTCTTCCACGACCCGGCGGGTGGCGACCTGCCGTCCGTGCTTGAGGAATCCCTTGGGGTCAGCCATTGTGCGTCACCTCGTCCGTGGATGAGCGGCGGAGAGCGCCGCGGTCCGACCTGTCTGTGCGCTGCTTGCCGGTGGGGTGCTCAGCCATGGAGGACCTCCATGATCCGCGCCGCGGCCTCGTCGTCGTTCAGGCCCTCCTCGAGGGCCTCGGCCCGGGCCTCCATGACCCGCTTGAAGTCGCTGGGCATGACCTCGGTGAACCGGCCCACGGAGGTGGGCCAGTCGGCGAGCAGCTCCTGGGCCACGGTCGACCCCGTCTCCTCGAGGTGCTCGCGCACGATCGCCTCGAGCTCGCCCACGGCGTCGCCCGTCACCGGGGCCAGCTCCACGAGCTCCCGGTTGACCCGGTTCTCCTGGAGGTCGAGCACGAAGGCGTACCCGCCCGACATGCCGGCGGCGAAGTTGCGCCCGGTCGGCCCGAGCACCACCACGCGACCGCCGGTCATGTACTCGCAGCCGTGGTCACCCACGCCCTCGACCACCGCGGTGGCACCGGAGTTGCGCACGCAGAAACGCTCGCCCGCCTGACCGCGCAGGAAGATCGAGCCCGACGTGGCGCCGTAGCCGATCGTGTTGCCCGCGATGATCTGGGTGGAGGCGTCGAAGGTGGCCGCCCGGTCGGGACGGACCACGATCCGGCCGCCCGAGAGCCCCTTGCCGACGTAGTCGTTGGCGTCGCCCTCGAGCCGCAGGGTCATCCCCCGGGGGACGAAGGCACCGAAGGACTGGCCCGCCGACCCGGTGAACGTCAGGTCGATGGTGCCGTCGGGCAGACCCTCGCCGCGGTAGCGCTTGGTCACCTCGTGGCCGAGCATGGTGCCCACCGTGCGGTTGACGTTGCGCACCTCGACCTGGGCACGGACCGGCTCGCCGGACTCCAGCGCGGGCCGGGCGATCTCGATCAGCTCGTTGTCCAGAGCCTTCGCCAGTCCGTGGTCCTGCGACTTGGTGCACCGCAGGTCCTGGTCGGCGAACTGCTCCTGGGCCTGGACCTGGTGCAGGATCGGCCGCAGGTCGAGCCCGGAGGCCTTCCAGTGGTCGACCGCCTCGGCCACGTCCAGGGCCTGGACCTGGCCCACCGCCTCGTCGAGGGTGCGGAAGCCCAGCTCGGCCAGCAGCTCGCGCACCTCTTCGGCGATGTACTCGAAGAAGTTGACCACGAACTCGGGCTTGCCGCTGTAGCGCTCGCGCAGCACCGGGTTCTGGGTGGCGACCCCGACGGGACAGGTGTCCAGGTGGCACACGCGCATCATGATGCAGCCCGAGACCACCAGCGGGGCCGTCGCGAAGCCGTACTCCTCGGCACCGAGCAGCGCGGCGATCACCACGTCGCGACCGGTCTTGAGCTGCCCGTCGGCCTGCACCACGATGCGGTCCCGCAGCCCGTTGAGCAGCAGGGTCTGCTGGGTCTCGGCCAGGCCGAGCTCCCAGGGACCGCCCGCGTGCTTGAGCGAGGTCAGCGGCGAGGCACCCGTGCCGCCGTCGTGCCCGGAGACCAGCACCACGTCGGCGTGCGCCTTGGAGACACCCGCCGCGACCGTGCCGACCCCGACCTCCGCGACCAGCTTGACGTGCACCCGTGCGGACGGGTTCGCGTTCTTCAGGTCGTGGATCAGCTGGGCCAGGTCCTCGATCGAGTAGATGTCGTGGTGCGGCGGCGGCGAGATCAGGCCGACGCCGGGCGTCGAGTGCCGGGTCTTGGCCACCCACGGGTAGACCTTGTGACCGGGCAGCTGCCCGCCCTCGCCGGGCTTGGCGCCCTGGGCCATCTTGATCTGGATGTCGTCGGCGTTGGTCAGGTACTCCGAGGTGACGCCGAAGCGGCCGGAGGCGACCTGCTTGATCGAGCTGCGCCGCTCCGGGTCGTAGAGGCGGTCGGGGTCCTCCCCGCCCTCCCCGGTGTTGGACTTGCCGCCGAGGCGGTTCATCGCCACCGCCAGGGTCTCGTGCGCCTCCTGGCTGATCGACCCGTAGGACATGGCGCCGGTGGAGAAGCGCTTGACGATCTCGGAGACCGGCTCGACCTCCTCCAGCGGCACCGGGGTCCGGTCGGACTTGAACCGGAACAGCCCGCGCAGGGTCATCAGCCGCTCGGCCTGCTCGTCGACCCGCCGGGTGTACTGCTTGAACAGGTCGTAGCGACCGCTGCGGGTGGCGTGCTGGAGCCGGAAGACGGTCTCCGGGTCGAACAGGTGCGGCTCGCCGTCGCGACGCCACTGGTACTCGCCGCCGGTGCTCAGCTCGCGCCTGCTCGGCACGATGCCGCCCCGGGGGTACGCCGTGGCGTGGCGCCGGGCGACCTCCTCGGCGATGGTGTCCAGGCCGATCCCGCCCAGCTTGGAGGTGGTGCCGGTGAAGTACTTGTCGACCACCTCCTGGGAGAGGCCGACGGCCTCGAAGATCTGCGCGCCGGTGTAGGAGGCCACGGTGGAGACGCCCATCTTGGACATCACCTTGAGCACGCCCTTGCCGAGCGCCTTGACCAGGTTCTTGACGGCGCGCTCGGGCTCCAGGGTCACGTAGTGACCCTCGCGGGCCAGGTCCTCGACCGACTCCATCGCCAGGTAGGGGTTGACCGCGGCCGCGCCGTAGCCCATCAGCAGGGCGACGTGGTGCACCTCGCGGACGTCGGCGGCCTCGATCACCAGCCCGACCTGGGTGCGCGTCTTCTCGCGCACCAGGTGGTGGTGGACCGCGGCGGTCATCAGCAGCGACGGGATCGGCGCGAGCTCGGCGGTGGAGTGCCGGTCGGAGAGCACGATGATCCGCGCGCCCCGGGCGATCGCGTCGGAGACCTCGCGACAGATCTCGTCCAGGCGGCGCGCCAGCGCCTCCCCTCCCCCGTCGACCTCGTAGAGGCCGCGCGAGACGTGGGTGATGAAGCCGGGCATGTCGCCGTCGTGGTTGATGTGCCGCAGCTTGGCCAGGTCGTCGTTGGAGATCACCGGGAAGGGGATCACCACCTGCCGGCAGGAGGCCGGGCGTGGGCTGCAGCAGGTTGGCCTCCGGCCCGACGGTGCCGTAGAGCGAGGTCACGAGCTCCTCGCGGATCGCGTCCAGCGGCGGGTTGGTGACCTGCGCGAACAGCTGGGCGAAGTAGTCGAAGAGCAGCCGCGGCTTCTCCGACAGCGCGGCGATGGGGGTGTCGGTGCCCATCGAGCCGATCGGCTCGGCCCCGGTGTTGGCCATCGGGGTGAGCAGGACCCGCAGCTCCTCCTGGGAGTAGCCGAAGACCTGCTGGCGCCGGGTCACCGAGGCGTGGGTGTGCACCACGTGCTCGCGCTCGGGGATGTCGTCGAGGTTGATCAGCCCGGCGTGCAGCCACTCGTCGTACGGCTGCTCCGAGGCGAGCTCGGCCTTGACCTCCTCGTCCTCGATGATCCGGTGCTCCTCGGTGTCGACCAGGAACATCCGCCCGGGCTTGAGCCGGCCCTTGCGGACCACCGTGGCCGGGTCGATGTCGAGGACGCCGACCTCGGAGGCCAGGACGACCAGGCCGTCCTCGGTCACCCAGTAGCGCGAGGGACGCAGGCCGTTGCGGTCGAGGACCGCGCCGATCTGGGCGCCGTCGGTGAAGACCACGCAGGCCGGGCCGTCCCACGGCTCCATCAGCGTGGAGTGGAACTCGTAGAAGGCGCGCCGGGCCGGGTCCATCTCGGCGTGGTTCTCCCACGCCTCGGGGATCATCATCAGCACCGAGTGCGGCAGCGAGCGCCCGCCCATGTGCAGCAGCTCGAGCACCTCGTCGAACGAGGCGGAGTCCGAGGCGCCCGGCGTGCAGATCGGGAAGAGCCGCTCCAGGTCGCCGGGGATCAGGTCGGAGGAGAGCAGCGCCTCGCGGGCGCGCATCCAGTTGCGGTTGCCCATCACGGTGTTGATCTCGCCGTTGTGGGCGATGAACCGGAACGGGTGGGCCAGCGGCCAGCTCGGGAACGTGTTCGTGGAGAACCGCGAGTGCACGACCGCCATCGCCGAGGCGACCCGCTCGTCGCGCAGGTCGGGGAAGAACTCGTCGAGCTGGTCGGTGGTCAGCATGCCCTTGTAGGCCAGCGTGCGGGACGAGAGCGAGGGGAAGTAGACACCCGTCTCGTGCTCGGCGCGCTTGCGCAGGCAGAACGCCAGGCGCTCCAGCGCCATGCCGGTCAGCCGGGCTCCGCTCGCGGCGACGAAGAGCTGGCTGAAGGTGGGCATCACGCTCAGGGCGGTGGCGCCCAGGATGCTGGGCTCGATCGGGACGTCGCGCCAGCCGAGGACGGTCAGCTTCTCCTCGGCGGCGAGCTCCTCGATCCGCTGGCGGGTCTTGGCGACCTCGTCGGCGTCACCGGGGATGAAGGCGGTGCCCACGGCGTACCCGTGGCGGATCGGGAGGTCGAAGTCGACCACGTCGCGCAGGAACGCGTCCGGCACCTGCATGCAGGATGCCGGCGCCGTCACCGGAGTTGGTCTCGGCTCCCGCGGCACCGCGGTGGTCCAGGTTGCGCAGCGCGGTGAGCGCCTTGGCAACGATGTCGTGGCTGGCAACGCCGGTCAGGGTCGCCACGAATGCCACACCGCACGCGTCGTGCTCGTGAGTGGGGTCGTAGAGCCCTTGGGGCGGAGGGAATGCGTGCATGGGCATCCTCCCGTCGTCTGCGCCGGAGCCCTCCGCGCACGGGATCAGACGAACTGGCTGGTCAGAGCATGGTGCAGCACGGGACGACGTTGGCCAGCGCGAGGTCTGACTTTACCATCCGGTCGGGCTGCTCACCCACGCCCTTCCACGCCGGGCTCCTCGGCCTGTCCGGAGCGGCCGGCCTCCTCGGTCGCGCCGTCCCGGCCGGGCCCTCGGACGCGGTCCGCCGGCGCCCGGCCGTCGGTGTACACCTCGGTCTCGCGCCCCGGGTGCCGGCGGGCGGAGACCACGAACCAGACCAGGGCGGCCAGGAACAGCACGATCGAGGTCCACACGTTGAGCCGCAGCCCGGCGACGTCGGCGAGCTGGACGTCGTCGATGCGCAGCATCTCGATCCAGCCGCGCCCGACGGTGTAGGCCATCACGTAGAGCGCGACCACCCGTCCGTGGCCCAGCCGGAACCGTCGGTCGGCCCAGATCACCACGAAGAACGCGGCCAGCGCCCAGAGGCTCTCGTAGAGGAAGGTCGGGTGGAAGAGCAGGTCGGCGTCCTCGGTGCCGCTGTACTGCGGGACCCGGTGGTCCATGTCGATCTCCAGGCCCCACGGCAGGTCGGTGGGCCGGCCGTAGAGCTCCTGGTTGAACCAGTTGCCCCACCGGCCGATCGCCTGGGCCACCAGCACGCCCGGCGCCAGCGCGTCGAGCATCGGCGCGACCCGGATGTGGTGCAGCCGGGCGCCGATCATCACCCCGACCGCACCCAGGGCGATGGCGCCCCAGATCCCCAGCCCGCCACGCCAGACCTGCAGCGCGGCGACCGGGTCGCCGTCGGGCCCGAAGTACCGCTGCCAGTCCGTCGCCACGTGGTAGAGCCGGCCGCCGACCAGGCCGAAGAGCACCGCCCAGACGGCCAGGTCCTGCACCTCGCCCGGCTGGCCGCCGCGCGCGACCCAGCGCCGCTCGCCGATCCAGACCGCGGCGACGATGCCGAGGATGATGGCCAGCGCGTAGCCGCGCAGCGGGAACGGACCCAGGTGCCAGACGCCCTGTCGGGGCTCGGGATGGCGAGGACGGTCAGCTGGTCGAGCATGGTTCTCCCCTGGTCGGGCGGATCACCGGGAGAGGAGCTCCTCGATGTCTTCTGCGAGCTGCTGGGCGGAGGTGTCCTTGGACCACACGGTAGTGGCCTGGTCCTGGTCGTCGAGCCCGATGATCGGGTCGCTGTGCACGACCTCGTAGCCGCCGCCGGGCAGCTTCTCCCCCTGCTCCACGAAGACCGCGCAGCTCGCGGGCGGTGGCGATGATCGTCTCCATCTCGCCGGTGGCCCCTTCGAACTGCGGGTCGTAGGAGTCGAGGTAGGCCCGCAGGCTCGCCGGGTCGTCGCGCGCCGGGTCGGTGGTGACGAAGACGACGTCGACCCGCTCCCGGTCCGCGTCGTCGAGCCGCACCAGCGCGCTCGCGATCGTGGACATCACGATCCCGCAGATGTCCGGGCAGTGGGTGTAGCCGAAGAAGACCAGCGTCAGGTCGGCGTCGGCGTCGGTCAGCGAGTAGTCCGCCCCGGCGGTGTCGACCAGGTCGGTCTCGGGCACCTGGTACGGCTCGTCCAGGGCGCTCCCGTGCAGGCCGTCGGTGTCCAGGCCGGCGTCCGAGGCGGCCGGCTCGCCGCTCCCGCAGGCGGTGAGCAGGACGAGCAGGGCCAGCAGGGAGGCGAGGGCGCGGGAGACGCGACCGGTCACCGGCGCACCCCCCGGGCGAGGTCCTGGGTCAGGGAGTCGAGTGCCCGCAACCCGGCGGCCCGGTCGTCCCGGTGGTCCAGCAGGGTCCGGACGAAGGCCGAACCGACGATCACGCCGTCAGCGTACTCCGCGATCTCAGCGGCCTGGTCACCGTTGCTGACCCCCAGGCCGACGCCGACCGGGAGCTCGGTGGTCGCCTTGGTGCGGGCCACCAGCGGGGCGGCCAGGTCGCTGGTCGTCGTACGCGCGCCGGTCACGCCCATCACCGCGGTGGCGTAGACGAAGCCGCGGCAGGCCGCGGTGGTCATCGCGATCCGCTCGTCGGTCGAGCTGGGCGCCACCAGGAAGACCTTGTCCAGGTCGTGCGCGTCGGCGGCGGCGATCCATTCCTGGCCGCTGTCGGGCGTCAGGTCCGGGGTGATCAGCCCGGCGCCGCCGGCGGAGGCCAGGTCGGCGGCGAACCGCTCCACGCCGTACCGCTCGACCGGGTTCCAGTACGTCATCACCAGCGTCGGCACCCCGGTGGCGGCGATCGCCTCGACCACCTCGAGCACGTCCCGGGTGCGCGTCCCGGCGTCCAGCGCCTGCTGGGCCGCGGCCTGGATGGTGGGGCCGTCCATCACCGGGTCGCTGTAGGGCAGGCCGAGCTCGATCACGTCGCAGCCGGCCTCGACCATCACCTGGACGGCCTCGATGGAGCCGGCGACGTCGGGGAAGCCGGCCGGCAGGTAGCCGACCAGGGCGGCGCGGTCCCTCGCCCCGCGCGCGCTCGAAGGCCTGAGCGGCGCTCACTCGCGCGCCCGCCTCTCGCCCGAGGCCGAACCACTCGATCGCCGTGCCCATGTCCTTGTCGCCGCGGCCCGAGAGGTTGACCAGGACGGTCGCCTCGGGGCCGTGTCGCTCGACCAGCGCCGGCACGGAGCGGAGCGCACCCGCGAGGGCGTGCGCGCTCTCGATCGCCGGGATGATCCCCTCGGTCCTGCTGAGCAGCGCCATCGCCTCCATCGCCTCGACGTCGGTGACCGGCTCGTAGACGGCCCGTCCGGCCCGGGCCAGGGCGGCGTGCTGCGGGCCCACGCCCGGGTAGTCCAGGCCGGCGGAGATGGAGTGCGACTCGATGGTCTGGCCGTCCTCGTCCTGCAGGACGTAGGTGCGGGCCCCGTGCAGGACGCCGCTGTCACCGGCGTGGATGGTCGCCGCGTGCCGGCCCGTCTCCACGCCGTCACCACCCGGCTCGAAGCCCCACACCTCGACGTCGTCGTCCTCCAGGAAGGCGGTGAACAGGCCGATGGCGTTGGACCCGCCGCCGACGCAGGCCGCGACGGCGTGCGGCAGCCGGCCGAACTGCTCCAGGCACTGCGCCCGGGCCTCGTCGCCGATGCCTCGGCAGAAGTCGCGCACCATGCTGGGGAACGGGTGCGGCCCGGCCGCGGTCCCGAAGAGGTACGCCGTGTGGTCGACGCTGGCGACCCAGTCGCGCAGCGCCTCGTTGATCGCGTCCTTGAGCGTCGCGCTGCCCGAGTCGACCGGGACCACCGTCGCACCCAGCAGCTGCATCCGGGCCACGTTGAGCGCCTGGCGCCGGACGTCGACGGCGCCCATGTAGACGGTGCAGTCGAGCCCGAAGTACGCCGCCGCGGTCGCGCTGGCGACCCCGTGCTGGCCGGCGCCGGTCTCGGCGATGACCCGCTTCTTGCCCATCCGCTTGGTCAGCAGCGCCTGGCCCAGCACGTTGCGGATCTTGTGCGCACCGGTGTGGTTGAGGTCCTCGCGCTTGAGCAGCACGCGGGCGCCGACCTGGTCCGAGAGCCGCTCGGCGTGGTAGAGCCGGCTCGGGGTGCCGGCGTAGTCGCGCAGGATGGCCTCGAACTCGGCCACGAACGCCGGGTCGGCCATGGCCTCGCGCCAGGCGACCGTCAGCTCGTCGAGGGCGGCGACCAGGGCCTCGGGCATGAACCGCCCGCCGAAGTCGCCGAAGAAGCCGCGCTCGTCGGCGTCGTAGCGCCCCGGCTGCCCGGTCATCGGGTGATCCCCGTCATCTTGGCCACGGCGCCGGTCGGGTCGCCGTCGCGGACCAGCGCCTCGCCGACCAGCACGGCGCGGGCGCCCTGCGCGACGAAGGCGGCCACGTCGTCGGAGCGTCCCGATGCCGGACTCGGCGACCTTGACCCGGTCCTCGGGCACCAGCGGGGCCAGCCGGCCGAAGGTGGCCGGGTCGACCGCCAGGGTCTTGAGGTTGCGGGCGTTGACCCCGATCAGCTCGGCGCCCAGGTCGACGGCTCGCGCGGTCTCCTCCTCGTCGTGCACCTCCACCAGGACGGTGAGGCCCAGCTCGCGCGGCCTGGTCGTGCAGCATCCGCAGCCGGTCGTCGTCGAGCGAGGCCACGATCAGCAGGACCAGGTCGGCGCCCGGCCGCCCGGGCCTCGAGCACCTGGTAGGGCTCGACGATGAAGTCCTTGCGCAGCAGCGGCACGTCGACCGCCGCCCGCACGGCCCGCAGGTCCGCCAGGGAGCCGCCGAACCGGCGCTCCTCGGTCAGCACCGAGATCGCCGCCGCCCCACCGGCGGCGTACGCCGAGGCGAGCGCCGCGGGGTCCGGGATGTCGGCCAGGTCGCCCTTGCTGGGGCTGCGCCGCTTGACCTCGGCGATCACGCTGGAGCCGGCACCTCGGAAGTGCGGCATCGGGTCGCGGGGCGGGTCGACGTCGGCCAGGGCGGCCCGGAGGTCCGCGAGCGGAACCTCGGACTCCCGGCGGGCCAGGTCGATCCGCACGCCGGCGACGATGTCGTCGAGAACGGACACGGGTTCACTCACTTCTCTGCGCAGGGGGGAACGGGACCAAGCCTCTCACCCCGGCGGGCACGGTCCCTGGAGGTCTCACCCGGACGACGACCGGGTGAGGGAGCCTCAGTGGTTGGACTCGTGCAGCCCCATCTTGGCCATCACCAGGAAGACCGGCAGCGCGATCGCGGCCAGCCCGAGGCCGACCCAGAACAGGGCCATGCTGACGGGGCTGAGCATCAGGGCGATGCTGCCGATCACGAAGCCCAGGAAGGCCACGGAGACCGCGGTCCATGCTGCAGGGGTGTTGCCGTGGTTGTCAGCCATTCAGGTGCGCTCCAGAAGTTCCGCGTCGGTCGAGGGACGCGGACAGTCTAGGGGGCGCGGGTCCCGGGTCGGGTCGCGGCCCTCGTCGAGCGCCTTCCAGACCGCGGCGGGGTCCTGCTCCGGCACCGGGGCCTGGCCGCGACTCGGCGTCGGCGCCGGTGGGCGCGTCGTACCGCGACCCCATCGCCGGCCACCGCGGCGCGCGCCAGGACCGCCACCGCGAAGGTCGCCGACGCGAGCGACGGCAGCCGGGGCCGCCGCCCAGAACCACGAGGTCCAGGAGGGGTCGCCGAAGGTCGCGCCGGAGCCGCTCGAGCCGCTCCAGCACCCGGTCCTGGAGGTCGACCAGTGCGGTCACCCAGGTCGCGACGCAGCCCGAGCGAGGCCACCGTGCCGGCCACGGCCACCAGCCGGCGCCACCGGCCGCGGGTGACCAGCAGGACGCCCCAGCAGGCCAGGACGACCAGGCCCAGGGCCCCGGACAGCGGCATCTGCGCCAGCCCGGGCGAGGCGGTCCACCAGGCCTCGAGCAGCGCCGCGTCGGGCCCCTGGGCCTGCACCTCGACCCAGTCGCGGCTGCCGGCCACCGCCGCCAGCGTCCCGGCCGCCAGCCCGAGCACGACGACGGGACCGAAGGTCCGATCACGCACGGCCGGGCCCCCGGTGCAGCAGGTCGGCGTCGAAGCAGGTGCGGTCGCCGGTGTGGCAGGCGGCGCCCTCCTGGTCGACCTTCACCAGCAGGGTGTCGCCGTCGCAGTCCAGCGCGGATCTCGGTCGACCCACTGGCGGTGGCCCGAGGTCTCGCCCTTGACCCAGTACTCGCTGCGGCTGCGCGACCAGTACGTCGCCCGGCCGGTGGCGATGGTGCGCGCGAGCGCCTCGTCGTCCATCCAGCCGAGCATCAGCACCTCGCCGGTGTCGTGCTGCTGGACGACCGCAGGCACCAGCCCGTCGGCGGTGCGCTTGAGGCGGTCGGAGACGGCGGGGTCCAGGGAGCTCACGGGCCCAGTATCCCAGCCGGACCAGGCCCCGCCCTCATCGTCCCTGCTGGGCGACCCAGGAGTCGTGCAGCCCGGCGTAGACCGAGCCGGTCTCGGCCACCAGCTGCGGCGTGCGGCCCGCGCTGGACCACCCGGCCCCGGTCGACCACCACCACCTCGTCCGCCTGCTCGGCGGTGGAGAGGCGGTGCGCGATGGTCACCGACGTCCGGCCGCTCATCAGCCGCTCGAGCGCCCGGCCGATCCGCATCTCCAGCTCCGGGTCCACCGCGCTGGTCGCCTCGTCCAGGACCAGCAGGTCCGGGTCGGCCAGGTGCGCCCGCAGCAGCGCGACGAGCTGGCGCTCCCCGGCCGACAGCGACTCCCCGCGCTGCCCCACGCGAGGTCTGGAGCCCCGCCGGCAGGCCGGCCAGCCAGTCGGCCAGGCCGAGCTCGCGGGCCGAGGCCAGGATCTCCTCCTCGGTCGCCTCCAGGCGGCCGTAGCGGACGTTGGCCGCGATCGTGTCGTCGAACAGGAAGCCCTCCTGGGGCACCAGCACCACGCTGCGCCGCAGGCTCTCGTTGGCGACCTCGCGCACGTCGGTCCCGTCCAGCAGGACGGCCCCGCCGGTGGGGTCCATCAACCGGGTGAGCAGCTTGGCGACGGTGGACTTGCCCGACCCGGTCTCCCCGACCACCGCCACCCGGGTGCCTGCCTCGATGTGCAGGTCGACGTCGTGCAGCACCGGCGGCCCGCCGGGGTAGGCGAAGGTCACGCCGCGCAGCTGGACGTCGATCGGTCCCCGCGGCAGCACCTGCCCCTGCTCCCCCGGGTCGACCAGGTCGGCCGGGGTCTCCAGGATCCCGATCACCCGTCGCCAGCTGGCGATCGCGTTCTGGGCGTCGGTGAGGATCTGGGTGCCCATCTGCACCGGGCCGACGAAGAGCGTGACCAGGAACGCGAACGCCAGCACCTGGCCCGCGGTCATGTCGCCGGTGAACCCCAGCAGCACGCCGACCACCAGCACGCCGGCGTTGGCCAGCCCGGCCGAGAGCCCGCCGAGGGAGAACGAGACGACCGTGAACATCTGCGCCTTGGTGCTGGCGGTCTTGAAGTCGTCGATCGCCCGGTCGATGCGCTTCTGGGTCCGGTCCTCCACCGCGTAGGCGCGGACGACCGGCGCGCCCACCACCGGCTCGGAGATCGCCGAGAGCAGCGTGCCGACGTGGCGTCGCACCACGCCGTACGCCTCGGAGAGCTTGCGCTGGAAGTACCGGATGGAGATGAACAGCGGTGCGAAGCAGAGCCAGACCACCAGGGCCAGCTCCCAGCTGTAGACGACCATCACCACGGTCGCGACCAGCACCTGGCCCACGCTGACCACGAGCGAGCAGGCCGCCGAAGACCAGGAACTGGCTGACCTGGTCGACGTCGGTCGTCACCCGGGAGACCAGGGCGCCGCGACGCTCGGTGCTCTGGGTGAGCAGCGGCAGGTCGTGCACGTGCCGGAACGCCTTGACCCGCAGTGACGCCAGCCCGCGCTCGGCGGCGCGGAAGAGCCGGCTGGTCATCAGCGAGGACGGCCACGCCGGTGACCAGGACGCCCAGGGCGCAGACCAGGCCGATCCGCACCACCAGGGCGACGTCGGGACCGCCCGGACCGTCGAGTCCTCGGTCCAGGGTCTGCTGGACCGCCACCGGCACGATCACCTGGCCGGCCGAGGCCAGGACGGCGAGCAGGAAGGTCACCCGGATGCCCTCGAGCATCTCCGGGGAGTGGGCCAGGCCACGACGGATGGTCGCGATCGCGCCGATCTCCTCGCCGCTGGTCACCCTGGTCCCGGAACGGCCCGCGGGCCGGGTCTGCTCGCTCATGCCCGCTCCCCCACCGTCTGCTGCTCGTCCGTGCCGGTCTGTTGGTCCGTGCCGGTCTGTTGGTCCGTGCCGGTCTGCTGGTCCGTGCCGATCTGCCCGGCCTCGTGCTCGCCGTCGTGCCCGTGCTCGTAGGCGTTGACCAGGCGCGCGTAGTCCAGGTCACGGGCCAGCAGCTCGGCGTGCGTGCCCCGGTCGACCACCCGCCCCTCGTCGAGGTGGATCACCTCGTCGGCCAGCGCGATGGTGGCCTTGCGGTAGGCCACGACCACCAGCGTCGCCTCCCTGGCCACCCCGCCGGCGCCCTGGCGCAGCGCGGCCAGGATCCGCGCCTCCACCTCGGGGTCGACCGCGGAGGTCGCGTCGTCCAGCACCAGCAGCCGCGGCCGGCGCACCAGCGCCCGGGCCAGCGAGAGCCGCTGCCGCTGTCCGCCGGAGAGCGAGGTGCCGCGCTCCCCCAGCTGGGTCTCCAGCCCTTCGGGGAGCGCGGCCACGAAGCCGTCCGCCTGGGCCGCCCGGAGCGCGTCCCAGACCTGCTCGTCGCTGAAGTCCGCGCCCAGGGTGACGTTGCCACGCACCGTGTCGTCGAAGAGGAAGGCCGTCTGCGGCACGACCGCCATCACCCGGGAGAGCGCGCCCTGACGCAGGTCGCGCAGGTCGGTGCCGTCGACCAGGACCCGCCCGCGGTCGGGGTCCAGCAGCCGGGAGAGCAGCGCGGTGAGCGTGCTCTTGCCGGACGCCGTCGGCCCGACCAGGGCCACCGTGCGCCCGGCGGGGACGTCGAAGGTGACCTCGCGAAGCACCGGCGCGGCGGGGTCGTAGGCGTACCCGACCTCCTCGACCCGCAGCGTCGCCCCGGCCTCGGAGGCGGGCAGCTCGGCCTCGCCGAACGGCATCGAGCCGGTCGCCTCCAGCACCGCGCTGGTCCGGCGGAAGCCGACCACGCTGCGGGGGAACTCGCCCAGCAGCCAGCCGATGGCGCGGATCGGGAAGGCCACGATGGTCAGCAGGTAGGCGACGGTGACCACGTCGCCGGGCTCGGTGGCGCCGGAGAGCACCCGGGAGACGCCGACGGCCAGGACCACCAGCACCCCGAGGCTGGGCAGCGCGGCGAGCACCGGGTCGAAGACCGCCCGGATCCGGCCGGCACGGATGAGCACGTCGCGCAGCTGGTGGGCCTTCGCCTCGAACCGGCGGGTCTCCTCGGTCTCGCGACCGAGCGTCTTGACCACCATCGCGCCGTCGAAGGACTCGTGGGCCACCGCGCTGAGCTCGGCCCGCAGTCCCTGCGCCTGTGTCATCAACGGCGAGGAGAGCCGCTGGTAGACCAGGTTGGCCAGCACGACCGCCGGGAAGACCAGCATCCCCACGGCCGCCATCACCACGTCCGCCGCGAGCATCTGGGCGACCGCGATGACCATCATCACCACGGTGCCCAGCGCCATCGGCAGGGGCGCGATCGGCCCCCAGGCGGCCTCCACGTCGGAGTAGGCGTTGGAGAGCAGCTGCCCGGTCGGGTGGCGCTGGTGCCAGGACATCGGCAGCGAGAGGTACTGCCGGGTGACCGCCCGCCTGGTGTGCGCCTGCATCCGGTACTGCATGAGCCCGGCGCCGAGTCGGCGGGCCACGATGCCCACCGCCCTCAGCACCGCGACGCCGAGGAAGAGCCCGACCACCGCCCAGAGCAGCCCGGTGCCGATCTCACCGTTCTCGAAGGCGGGGATGACCACGTGGTCGGTCGCCCAGCCCGAGCACCCACGCGTCGGCGACGGTGAGCACCGCGAACAGCACGCTGCCCAGGGTGGAGACCGCGAAGATCACCGGTTCGCGCCGGATCGCCGACGCCCGAGGACCGCGAAGCCCTCCCGGGTGGTCGACGCCCGCGACGTGTCCTGCTCCTGCACCACGCGCGCTGCGCCTCCTCATCGGTTCTCGTCCGCGCCCGGACGGGCGCAGCGGCCACCGGGAACCGGGGCGCTTCCTGGGGCAACCCGCGCAGAGGCTCAGGCTATTCCCGCGCGGCCCCTAGGGTGGGGTCATGAGCGACTCACTGGCCCGCCGGGAACGCCAGGCGCTGTGCGACACCGCGCTGGCGGTCGGGGCCGGCGCGCCGACCTGCTGCGAGGGCTGGGACGCTCGTCGTCTGGTGGCCCACCTGCTGGTGCGCGAGCGCTCCCCGTGGGCGGTGGGGCTGGCCGTGCCGCCGCTGTCGGGCCGCACCGAGCGCGCCATGGACGAGCTGAGCACCCACGACCTGGACGCACTGGTGGACAGGCTGCGCACGCCGGCTCCCTGGTTGCTCGGCCCGGTGGACTCCGCGATCAACACCACGGAGTTCTTCGTGCACCACGAGGACCTGCGCCGGGCCCAGCCCGGCTGGGAGCCCCGCTCGCTCCCCGCCGCGGACGAGGAGACGCTCTGGCGTCAGCTCACCCTGGCCGGGCGCGCGCTGGTCCGGCCGGCGGGCGTGCCGGTGGTCGCGGTGCGCGACGACGGGAAGCGCACCGTGCTGCGCCGCGGGGAGGACCCGGTCGTGCTCACCGGGCGCGCCTCGGAGCTGGTGCTGCTGCTCTTCGACCGGCCCAGCGTCGACGTCGCCCTGGAGGGGCTGGAGGAGCCGGTACGACGGTTCCGCGCGACCTTCGACCGGCTCCGTCCCTAGCCTGCCGGGTGCGCCAGGCGCACCGGGTGGCCGGCCTCGGCCAGGGCGCTGCTTGACCTCGCGGCACCGTCAGCGTGCCGAAGTGGAAGACCGAGGCCGCCAGGACGGCGTCCGCGCCGGCTGCCACCGCCGGCGCGAAGTGCTCGCGACGGCCCGCGCCGCCGCTGGCGATCACGGGCACGGACACCTCGCGGCGCACCGCGGCGATCAGGTCGAGGTCGAACCCGTCCTGGGTGCCGTCGGCGTCCATCGCGTTGAGCAGGATCTCCCCCGCGCCGAGCTCGGCGGCCCGCGCCGCCCACTCCAGCGGCGTCCAGCCCGGCGCGAGCGCCGTCCGCCGTGGGTGGTGACCTCGAAGCCCGAGGTCGGTGCCGTCGGCCCGCCGGGCGTCGACGGAGAGCACCAGCACCTGGTTGCCGAACCGGTCCGCGATCTCGGCGACCAGCTCGGGACGGCGGATCGCGGCGGTGTTGACCGCCACCTTGTCCGCGCCCGCCCGCAGCAGCTGGTCGACGTCGGAGACCGAGCCGACGCCGCCGCCCACGGTGAGCGGGATGAAGACCTCCTCGGCGGTGCGCGAGACGACCTCCAGGGTGGTGGCCCGGCCCTCGTGGGAGGCGGAGATGTCGAGGAAGGTCAGCTCGTCGGCGCCCTCGGCGTCGTAGGCCCGGGCCAGCTCGACCGGGTCGCCGGCGTCGCGCAGGCCCTCGAAGTTGACGCCCTTGACCACCCGGCCGCCGTCCACGTCGAGGCAGGGGATCACCCTGATCGCGAGGGTCATGCCGGCGAGGGCAGGGTCAGCGCGAGCGCCTCCTCGAGGGTGAACCGACCCTCGTAGAGCGCGGTCCCGATGATGGCCCCCTCCACCCCCACGGGGACCAGGCCCTGCAGCGCCTCGAGGTCGGCCAGCTCGGTGACGCCGCCCGAGGCGACCACCGGACGGTCGGTGCGCGAGCAGACCGAGCGCAGCAGCTCGAGGTTCGGGCCCTGGAGCATCCCGTCCTTGTCGACGTCGGTGACGACGTACCGGGCGCACCCCTCGGAGTCCAGGCGGGCCAGCACCTCGTAGAGGTCGCCGCCCTCCTGGGTCCAGCCGCGGGCCGCGAGGGTGGTGCCGCGCACGTCCAGGCCGATGGCCACCCGGTCGCCGTACGTCGCGATCGCCCGCGCGCACCACTCCGGCTGCTCCAGCGCCGCGGTGCCGATGTTGACCCGGCGGCAGCCGGTCGACATCGCCGCGGCCAGCGACTCGTCGTCGCGGATGCCGCCGCTCATCTCCACCTTGATGTCGAGCCGGCCGACGATCTCGGCCTGCAGCTCGCGGTTGTGGCCGCGACCGAAGGCCGCGTCGAGGTCGACCAGGTGCAGCCACTCGGCGCCGGCCTCCTGCCAGCGCAGGGCGGCCTCGACCGGGTCACCGAAGCGCTTCTCCGAGCCGGCCACGCCCTGCACCAGCTGGACCGCCTGGCCGCCGGCGATGTCGACGGCGGGCAGCAGCTCGAGGTAGCGGGGGGCGGCGGAGCCGGAGGTGGTGGGGTCGGACACGGAAGTGCTCCTCGGGGAGGTGGTCGAGGGACGGCGGCAGCTCGCCGACCGGGGGGATCTCAGGCATGCGGAGGGAGCGCAGGAAGGTGTCGCGGCGCAGGGCGGCGGCCCGCCGGCGCTCCAGCCAGGTCACAACGTCGCGACCCAGTTGCGCAGGAGCGCGGCTCCCGCGTCACCGGACTTCTCGGGGTGGAACTGGGTCGCGCTCAGCGGCCCGTTCTCCACGGCGGCCACGAACCGGTCGCCCCCGTGCTCGGCCCAGGTCACCAGCGGCGCGCGGGTCCGGTCGTTGGTCACCAGGTCCCAGGACCGCACGCCGTAGGAGTGGACGAAGTAGAACCGCTCGTCGCGCAGGCCGTCGAAGAGCACGCTCTCCCCGGGGGCCTCCACCGTGTTCCAGCCCATGTGCGGCACCACGTCGGCCTGGAGCCGCTCGACGACGCCGGGCCACTCGTCGCAGCCCTCGGCCTCCACCCCGTGCTCGACCCCTCGGGCGAACAGGATCTGCATGCCCACGCAGATGCCGAGCACCGGGACGTCCACCGGCCAGCCGCCGGCCGATCACCTCGTGCCCGCGCACGGCCCGCAGCCCCTGCATGCAGGCGGCGAACGCACCGACGCCGGGCACGACCAGCCCGTCGGCGTCCTCGGCCACCCGCCGGTCCGCGGACAGGGTCACCCGGGCGCCGGTGCGCTCCATCGCCCGGACCACCGAGCGCAGGTTGCCCGACCCGTAGTCGAGCACCACGACGTCCTTGTCCACGACCTCGCCGGCCGACCCGGCGGAGGCGCCGGCCTGCGGAGTCCCGGTCACAGGGCGCCCTTGGTCGAGGGCACCCCGGTCTCGCGGGGGTCGATCGCGACCGCGTCGCGCAGGGCACGGGCGAACGCCTTGAACTGGGTCTCGACGATGTGGTGCGGGTCGCGGCCGCCGAGCACCCGGACGTGGATCGCCATCTGCGCGTGGTGGGCGACGGACTCGAAGACGTGCCGGGTCAGCGACCCGACGTACGCCGCGCCGGTGCCGCCGATCAGCACGTACTGCTGGCCCTCGGGCTCGCCGTCGTGCACGCAGTACGGACGGCCGGAGACGTCGACGACGGCCTGGACCAGCGCCTCGTCGAGCGGCACGGTGGCGTCACCGAAGCGGCGGATCCCGACCTTGTCGCCCAGGGCGGTCCGGATCGCCTCGCCGAGCGCGATCGCGGTGTCCTCGACCGTGTGGTGGGCGTCGATGTGGGTGTCCCCCTCGACGTGCACCACGAGGTCGACCAGCGCGTGCCGGCCGAAGGCGGTGAGCATGTGGTCGTAGAAGCCGACGCCCGTGCTGACGTCGGTACGACCGGTGCCGTCGAGGTCGAGCTCGAGGCGGACCTTGGTCTCCCGGGTCTGGCGGTCGACCACCGCGGTACGCCGGGGCCGAAGGTCCTGCTGCTCGCTCATGCCTGCTCCTCGTTCGCGCCCTGGGTGGTCACGTCCACCAGGGCCTGCCTGAATGCTGCCATCTCCTCCGGCGTCCCGACCGAGACCCGCAGCCAGCCGTCGGGGCCGACCTCACGGATCAGCACCCCACGGTCCAGCAGACCCTGCCAGACGGCGTGCCGGTCGGGGAACCGCCCGAAGTAGACGAAGTTCGCGTCGCTGTCGGCCACCTCGTGCCCCCGGCCGCGCAGCCAGACGACCAGCGCGTCCCGCTCGCGGCGCAGGTCGTCGACCCGGCCGAGCAGCTCGCCGGCGTGCCGGAGCGCGGCCAGCGCGGTGGCCTGGGTGACCGCGGAGAGGTGGTACGGCAGGCGCACGACCCGGATCGCGTCGCAGATCGCCGGGTCCGCGGCGAGGTAGCCCAACCGGGCGCCGGCCAGGGCGAACGCCTTGCTCATCGTCCGGGTGACCACCAGGTTCCGGTGGCGGGGCAGGAGCTCCAGCGCACTCGGCGTGCCGGTACGCCGGAACTCCCCGTACGCCTCGTCGACCACCACCACGCCGTCCCCGGCAGCCTCGCACAGGGTGGTGATCGCCTCGGGCGGGAGCGCCGTACCGGTGGGGTTGTTGGGCGAGGGCAGCAGGACCACGCTCGGCCGGTGCTCGAGCACCAGCTCGCGGGCGGCGGACAGGTCGAGGGAGAAGTCCTCGGCGCGCCGGCCCTGGACCCAGGCCGTCATCGTGTCGCGGGCGTACTCCGGGTACATCGCGTAGGTGGGCGCGAAGCTCAGCGCGGAGCGCCCGGGACCGCCGAAGGCCTGGAGCAGCTGGAGCATCACCTCGTTGGAGCCGTTGGCCGCCCAGACCTGCTCGGGGGTGATCCCCGACCCCCCGGAGGAGTTGAGGTAGTCGGCGAGCCGGGCGCGCAGCTCGACCAGCTCGCGGTCCGGGTAGCGGTTGAGGGTCGAGGCGGCCGCGGCCACCGAGGCCGCGATGTCGCCGACGACCTCCGGGGAGGGCGGGTAGGGGTTCTCGTTGACGTTGAGCTGGACGGGCACGTCGAGCTGGGGCGCGCCGTAGGGCTCGAGGCCGACGAGATCCTCGCGCAGTGGGGGGAAGGTCACGTCAGGCGGACCTTCACCGCTGCGCCGTGACCCGGCAGGTCCTCGGCCTCGGCCAGCGCGACGCACGTGGTCGGCCACCTGCTCGAGCGCGGCGCGCGAGTAGTCGACCACGTGCACGGACCGGGTGAAGGCGCGCACCGAGAGCCCCGAGGAGTGGCACGCGCAGCCTGCGGTGGGCAGCACGTGGTTGGACCCGGCGCAGTAGTCGCCGAGCGAGACCGGCGCCCAGGTGCCGACGAAGACGGCCCCGGCGTTGCGGACCCGCGCGGCCACCGCGGAGGCGTCGACGGTGTGGATCTCCAGGTGCTCGGCGGCGTAGGCGTTGACCACCGCGAGCCCCTGCTCGAGGTCGCGGACCAGCACGATGCCCGACTGCTCGCCGCCGAGCGCGGTGCGGACCCGCTCGACGTGCCGGGTGACGGCGACCTGCTTGTCCAGCTCGGCCTCCACGTCGGCGGCCAGCCGCAGCGAGTCGGTGACCAGCACCGAGGCCGCCATCGGGTCGTGCTCGGCCTGGGAGATCAGGTCGGCCGCCACGTGCGCGGCGTCGGCGGAGTCGTCGGCGAGGATCGCGATCTCGGTCGGCCCGGCCTCGGAGTCGATGCCCACCACGCCCTTGAGCAGCCGCTTGGCGGCGACGGTGTAGATGTTGCCCGGTCCGGTCACCAGGTCCACCCGGCGCGCACGGGCCGGCGCCGTAGGCCAGCATGCGCGATCGCCTGGGCGCCGCCCACGGCGTACACCTCGTCGACGCCGAGCAGCGCGCACGCAGCCAGGATCGTCGCCTCGGGCAGGCCGCCGTTGTGCTTCTGCGGCGGGCTGGTCAGGGCGATCGAGCCGACCCCGGCGACCTGCGCGGGCACCACGTTCATCACCACCGAGGAGACCAGCGGCGCCAGGCCGCCGGGCACGTAGAGGCCGACGCGGTCGACCGGCACCTTGCGGTGGGTGACCACCGCGCCCGGGGCCAGCTCGGTGACCACGTCGTGCTCGAGCTCGGCCTCGCAGGTGGCCCGGAGCCGACGGATCGACTCCTCCAGCCCGGCACGCACCGCCGGGTCGAGCTTCTCCAGGGCCTCGCCCAGCGCCTCGGCCGGCACCCGGATGTCGTCCTGGCGGACGCCGTCGAAGCGCTCGGAGAGCTCGCGGACCGCTTCCACGCCGCGGGTGCGCACGTCCTCGCAGATCGGCCGCACGACATGGACCGCGGACTCGACGTCGAACTCGGCGCGCGGCACGGCAGCGCGGTAGTCGACGGACGCGTCTGCGTCCCGGAGGTCGAGGCGGCGGATCATGGCTCCAATTGTAGGTGCGGGGGGCTGCGTGCCCGCTGTCCGGACCCGGGGTGGACAAACTACGTTGGGTCGCGTGACCCAACCGCCCTCCCGGTGTCCTGCCGATGTTCCCGCTCAGCACCGTGCTCTTCCCCGGGGTCTCGATCCCGCTGCACGTCTTCGAGGAGCGCTACCGGGCCCTGGTGCAGCACCTCGCGGACGAGCCCGACCCGGCGCGGCGGCTCTTCGGCTCGGTCGCGATCCGTGAGGGGTACGAGGTGGGAGACCACGGCGCCCAGTCGCTGTACCGGGTCGGCTGCGTGCTGCAGCTCTCGGAGATCGAGCCGCTGGACGACGGGGGCTACGACATCGTGGCGGTGGGGCGCGGACGCTTCCGGCTGGACCGGCTGCGCACCGACGGCGACTTCCCGCAGGCCGAGGTGACCGACCTCGGGGACGCGCGAGGTGGAGGTGCCGGCGGAGCTGGTGGCCAGGTCCCGCGCGACCTTCACCGCCTACCGCGCCGCGGTCTCGCAGTTCCGCGCGGACCCGTTCGACGGCGCACTCCCCCGAGACCCGCAGTACCTGTCCTGGACGCTGGCCGCGTTGGTGCCGCTGCCGATGGCCGAGCGTCAGGAGCTGCTGGAGGCGCCGAACACCCGGGAACGGCTCGAGCTGGTCACCGGGATGCTGCGCGAGGAGCTGCGGGCGATGAACGTCATCCCGTCGCTCCCGGCCACGCGAGGTCGCCCGCACCCGGTGGTCGCCGAACTGAGTCAGGCGCTGACCAGGCGCTGTCCGGGGCCGCGGCGTCGTCCCGCTCGGCCCCGTCCCGGTCAGCGCCGTCCGGTCGGCGTCGTCCCGGCGACGTCCGTGGCTGCCGAGGAAGACCCCCGCCAGGCCCAGCAGCGCACCGCCGGGCAGGGCGCAGAACGCGCTGGACTCGAACCAGAACGGCCAGGGGTTCGCCCCCGCGCCGTCGCAGCCGCAGGTCCCCGGGGACCGAGGCCATGTCCTCGCGGTGGCTCGCCACCGCTCTGCGGGTCCGGCGGGCCGAGCGCGTGCCCGACCTGGTACATCAGCCAGGCGGCGAGGACAGCGCCCAGGAAGACCCCGACCAGCGTGGCCACCTCGCGGCCGCGGGCGAACCAGGCGGCCGTCGCGCCGAAGAGGAGACCGGCGCCGACCCCGAGCACGGTGAACCAGCCGGTCGCCGAGACGGCCTCGTAGATCCCGTCCCGGTCCAGGAACCAGCGCCCCTGGTAGACCGTGCCGGCGGGCGCCTCCCAGACCCACTCCCACACGACGCCGAGCAGCGCGCCGAGCACGCCCGCCGGCCACGACGAGGACGAGGACGCGGCGCAGGACGCCGCCGGCGGTCAGCTGGTCAGGCACCCGGGGCCCAGGAGCTGCTTGAGGTCGGCGAAGAGCGCCGGGCTGGCGGTCACCCGCAGCCGGTTGTCCAGCTTCATCACCTTGGTGGAGGTCCGGGTGAGCAGGCGCAGCTGCACCTCGGTCATCGCCGGGTGCGTGGAGAGCACGTCCCGCAGCTGCTCGACCACCGGCGCCGTGCACCGGGTCGACGGCAGGCTGATCACCACCGGCCCGCTCGGGCCGTCGGTGAGGTCGGGGACGGTGACCTCCTGGCCGCGGATCTCGGGCTGGTCCTTGTCGCGGGAGAGCTGGCCCTTGACCCGGATGATCGCGTCCTGGGAGAGGTAGGGCGCGGCGAGCTGGTAGGCGCTCGGGAAGAGCAGCACCTCGATGGCACCGTCCAGGTCCTCCAGCGTGATCGTCGCCCAGGCGTCCCCACGCTTGGTGATCTTGCGGTTGACCGAGGTCACCAGACCGCTCACGGTCAGGGTGCTGCCGTGGGAGCGGTCCTCGTCGAGCATCAGCTGACCGATCGTGCAGTCGGTGCCGGAGGAGAGCACGTGCTCCAGCCCCATCAGGGGGTGGTCGGAGACGTAGAGGCCGAGCATCTCGCGCTCGTGGCCGAGCAGCGTCATCTTGTCCCACTCGTCGATGTCGGGGACCGAGACCGAGATGCCGAAGCCCTGGTCGTCGTCGTCGAGCCCGCCGAAGAGGGAGTCCTGGCCGATCGCCTCGTTCTTCTTGATGTCGACGTACTGGTCGACCGCGCTCTCGTGGATCGTCACCAGCGCGCGCCGCCGGTGCTTCATCTCGTCGAACGCCCCGGCCTTGATCAGGGACTCGATCACCCGCTTGTTGCAGACCAGCAGCGGGACCTTGTCCATGAAGTCGTTGAAGTCGGTGAACGCGCCCCCTCTCGGTGCGGGCCGCGACGACGCCGTCGACCACGTTGGCGCCGACGTTGCGCACCGCGGTGAGACCGAAGCGGATGTCGGTGCCGACCGGGGTGAAGTTGGCGGCCGACTCGTTGACGTCCGGCGGGAGCACCGAGATCTTCATCCGGCGACACTCGTTCAGGTAGATCGCCATCTTGTCCTTGTCGTCCTTGACCGAGGTCAGGAGCGCCGCCATGTACTCGGCGGGGAAGTTCGCCTTGAGGTAGGCGGTCCAGTAGGAGACGAGGCCGTACGCGGCGGAGTGCGCCTTGTTGAACGCGTAGTCGGAGAACGGCAGCAGGATGTCCCACAGGGTCTTGATCGCGGCCATCGAGTAGCCGCGCTCCTGCATGCCGGCGGAGAAGGTGGCGAACTGCTTGTCCAGCTCCTCCTTCTTCTTCTTGCCCATGGCGCGTCGCAGCAGGTCGGCCTGGCCCAGCGTGTAGCCGGCCAGCTGCTGGGCGATCGCCATCACCTGCTCCTGGTAGACGATCAGGCCGTAGGTCTCGCCCAGGATGTCCTCGAGCGCGTCGGCCAGCTCGGGGTGGATCGGCTCGACCGGCTCGCGCCCGGTCTTGCGTCGGGCGTACTTGTTGTGGGAATCGGCGCCCATCGGACCCGGTCGGTAGAGGGCACCGACCGCGGAGATGTCCTCGAAGGTGTCGGGGCGCATCGAGCGCAGCAGCGCCCGCATCGGGCCGCCGTCGAGCTGGAAGACGCCGAGGGTGTCACCGCGCTGCAGCAGTCCGTAGGTGGCCGGGTCGTCGAGGGTCAGGTCCTCCAGGACGACGTCCTGGCCGCGGTTGGCCTTGATGTTCTTGACCGCGTCGTCGAGGACCGTGAGGTTGCGAAGCCCCAGGAAGTCCATCTTGATCAGGCCCAGCGACTCGCACGTCGGGTAGTCGAACTGGGTGATCATCGCGCCGTCGGAGGGGCGCTTGAGCAGCGGGATCACGTCGACCAGCGGCTCGCTGGACATGATGATGCCCGCGGCGTGCACACCCCACTGCCGCTTGAGGCCCTCGATCCCCATCGCGGTGTCGACGACCCGTCGGACGTCGGGCTCGGCCTCGTAGAGGGCGCGGAACTCCCCGCCCTCGCCGTACCGCTTGTGGTCGGGGTTGAAGATCTCCTTGAGCGGCACGTCCTTGCCCATCACCGCGGCCGGCATCGCCTTGGTGATCCGGTCGCCCATGGAGAACGGGTAGGCCAGGATCCGCGAGGAGTCCTTGACGGCCTGCTTCGCCTTGATGGTGCCGTAGGTGATGATGTACGGACACGCGGTCGTCGCCGTACTTCTCGGTGACGTACTTGATCACCTCGCCGCGCCGGCGCTCGTCGAAGTCGATGTCGAAGTCGGGCATCGAGATGCGGTCGGGGTTGAGGAAGCGCTCGAAGATCAGCCCGTGCTCGAGCGGGTCGAGGTCGGTGATGCGCATCGCGTAGGCGACCATCGAGCCCGCACCGGAGCCACGGCCGGGGCCGACCCGGATGCCGTTGTCCTTGGCCCAGTTGATGAAGTCGGCGACGACGAGGAAGTAGCCCGGGAAGCCCATCTGGGTGATGACACCGACCTCGAAGTCGGCCTGCTTGCGCACCTTGTCGGGGATCCCGTCGGGGTAGCGCACGCCGGAGACCGCGCTCGACCTCCTTGACCAGCCAGGAGTTCTCGTCCTCCCCCGGCGGGCAGGGGAAGCGGGGCATGTAGGTGCCGTTGCCCTCGGTGAACTGGACGTCGCACCGCTCCGCGATCCACAGGGTGTTGTCGCACGCCTCGCGCAGGTCGTACTTGTCGACCCACAGCGAGCGCATCTCGGCGGGGCTCTTGATGTAGTAGCCGTCACCGGAGAAGGCGAACCGCTGCCCCGGGCCGTCGCCGGCGGGGATGTCCATCGTCGAGCCGGAGTTGATGCACAGCAGGTGCTCCTGGCTGGCCGCGTCCTCCTGGCGCACGTAGTGGGAGTCGTTGGTGGCCAGCAGCGGGATCTTCAGGTCCTTGGCGAGACGGAGCAGCCCGTCGCGGACCCGGGTCTCGATCGAGAGGCCGTGGTCCATCAGCTCGAGGAAGTAGTTGTCCCGCCCGAGGATCTCCTGGAAGTCGCCGGCCGTCTGCCGGGCCGCCTCGTAGTTGCCGTGGCGCAGGTGGACCTGGATCTCGCCGGAGGGGCAGCCGGTGGTGCCGATCAGGCCCTTGCCGAACTGGCTGAGCAGCTCGCGGTCGGCGCGGGGGTGCTGGAAGAAGCCGTCGCGCCAGGCGCCGGTGGAGAGCCGGAAGAGGTTGTGCATCCCCTCCGTGGTCTCCGACAGCAGCGTCATGTGCGTGTAGGCGCCGCGGCTGGAGACGTCGTCCGGGCCACCCTGGTAGAAGTTCACCCGCTTGCGCTCGAACCGGGAGATGTTGGGGGTGAAGTACGCCTCGATGCCGATGATCGGCTTGATCCCGGCGTTCTTGGCCTTCTTGTAGAACTCGTAGGCCCCGAACACGTTGCCGTGGTCGGTCATGGCGATCGCCGGCATGCCGAGCTCGGCCGTCCGCTCGGCCATGTCCTGCAGGCGCGCCGCGCCGTCGAGCATCGAGTACTCGGTGTGGACGTGCAGGTGCACGAAGTTGTCGTTGGAACCGGCCGACATGAGTGGTTCTTCCACACCTTCCGAGGGGGTTGCTGGAGCACGCGCGGCTGGCGCGTCCTGGGGAAGGAAGCCAGCCTACGACAGCCTCTCAGGGCCCTCCGACAGGACACGGCAGCGGCCGTCCGGGACGTGACCCCGCACGCTCACCACCAGCGGACGGCGCGCCCGTGGCCGTGCGCCCGGCCCCGCTCGGCCGCTCGAGCCCGAGCACCAGGTCACCTCGCATCTCCACGTACGAGATCCTGCCCGGGCGCCGAGATCAGGCCGGCCAGGCCAGGTGGATGTCCGGGGCGTGCTCCTCGTTCTCCGACCCGTCGGTGCGCTCCACCTCGACGAACCCGTGCCGGGCGTAGAAGCGCCGCGCCGCCAGGTTGGACTCGAAGACCCACAGACCCACCCCGTCGGGGCGCAACGCCTGGACGAGCTCGACCAGCGCCGAGCCGATCCCGTGACCTTGGTGGTCGGGATCGACGTAGAGGTGGTCCACCCAGGTGGGCGTGAGCAGCACGAACCCGAGAGGACGGGCAGCCGCGGGGCCGTCGGGATCCCGGTCTCCTCGGCGAGCCACAGCTCGTGGCTGGTCAGGTCCCAGCCCCGCACCCAGGCGCGCACCTGCGCGTCGCTGTGGACCGGGGCGGGCACGGAGGGGAAGGCGGCGTGCCGCGACCTCAGGTACAGCTCCCCCACGTCCGCCAGGTCCTCGACCGATCCCGGACGCACGACCAGGCCGCTGTCAGGCCTCAGCGCTCGTCCCGGATGGTCTCCAGGGCCTGGGTCAGGTCGTCGGGGTAGGTGGACTCGTACTCCACGTACTCACCGCTGTCCGGGTGCTCGAAGCCCAGCTTGACCGCGTGCAGCCACTGGCGCTCCAGGCCCACACGCTTGGCCAGCACCGGGTCGGCGCCGTAGGTGAGGTCGCCGACGCACGGGTGCTTGAGCGCTGACATGTGGACGCGGATCTGGTGCGTCCGGCCGGTCTCGAGGTGGATCTCCAGCAGGCTCGCGAACCGGTGCGCCTCGAGGGTCTCGTAGTGCGTCACGCTGTGCCGACCGTCGGCCATCACCGCGAACTTGTAGTCGAACTTGGGGTGCCGGCCGATGGGGGCGTCGATCGTGCCCTCCAGCGGGTCCGGGTGTCCCTGCACCAGCGCGTGGTACGTCTTGTCGACCGTACGGTGACGGAAGGCGTTCTTGAGCAGCGAGTAGGCGTGCTCGGACTTGGTGATGACCATGACCCCGGAGGTGCCGACGTCGAGGCGCTGGACGATGCCCTGCCGCTCGGAGGCGCCCGAGGTGGCGATCCGGAACCCCGCGGCAGCCAGGTGGGCCACGACCGTCGGCCCGTTCCACCCCGGACTCGGGTGGACCGCGACGCCCACCGGCTTGTCGATCACCACGATGGAGTCGTCGTCGTGGATGATCCGGATGCCCTCCACCATCTGCGGGACCACGGCCAGCGCGTCGGTCTGGGCCGGGATGGTGACCTCGAGCATCGATCCGGGGTGCACCCGCTGGCTCTTGGCGACTCCGGCGCCGTCGACCCGGACCAGGTCCTCGGCGATCAGCTCGGCCGCCCGGGTCCGGGAGAAGCCGAACATCCGCGCCATCGCGGCGTCGACCCGCTCACCGGCGAGTCCCTCGGGCACCAGCACGGTGCGCTGCTCGAAACGACCGGTCATGACTGCTCCTCGGCCTTCGCCGCAGCGGTGTCGCGCGACCCGTCCAGCGCGATCCCCCGGAAGCTCTGCACGATGATGATCGCCGCGGCGACGTTGATGAAGACGTCGGCGAAGTTGAAGACCGGCCAGTTGGGCAGGCGCAGGAAGTCGACCACGTGCCCACGCATCGGCGAGGGGTCCCGGAACACCCGGTCGATCAGGTTGCCCGCCGACGCCGGCGAGCAGCAGCCCGAGCCCCAGGCCCAGAAGATGCTGCCCAGCCGTCGGCTGAGGAACAGGATCACGCCCACGGCCACGATCGCCAGGCACGTCAGCACCACGGTGTACTCGGTGCCGAGGCTGAACGCGGCACCCGGGTTGAAGACCAGGTGCAGGGTGAACCAGTCGCCGAGCAGCGCCCGGTCGGAGTCCGCCAGGGCCGTCAGGGCCCAGACCTTGGAGCCCTGGTCGATCAGCAGGCCGGTCACGACCAGGATCACGAAGACCTGGCGCGCCCGGCGTCGTCGGTCAGGACTGGTGACGTGGTCGCTGGGGGTCAGCGACGCTCCTCGCGCTGCTTGCATGGCAGGCACAGTGTCGCACGGGGGAAGGCCATGACCCGCATCTTGCCGATCGCCTGCGCCGCAGGACTCGCACATGCCGTAGGTCCCGTCGTCGATCCGGGTGAGCGCCTTGTCGATCTGGGCGAGCATCACCCGCTCGCTGTTCATCAGCGTCAGCTCGTGGTCACGCTCGAAGCTGGTCGCTCCCATGTCCGCCTGGTCCTGACCGGCCCCGTCGCCGGCGTCGCGCATCAGGCCGTTGAGCTCGACCTCCTGGACCTCCATCATCTCCACCAGGCGCGCGCGGTGGGCGTGCAGGTCGTGCAGCACCGAGTCGAGCTCGCCCTTGGTCCAGGGGTCCTCGCCCTCCTTGACCACGAGCGCGCCGGCGGCGCCTTCTTGGCGGGTCTTCTTGGCCGGCAGCCTTCTTCGCGCGTCCGGGCTCTTCTCGCGCCGCAGTCCTCCCCGCGGCCGGTGCGGCCTTCTTGGCGCCGGACGGCCGGGACCCCTCCCCGGGGACCGGCGGCACGCTCGAGGGTCTTGGGCGCGGGCACCTCCACGGTCCGCCGGGCCCGCTCCGGGCGGCCGTCCTTCTGGGCCGGCACCCGGGGAGCCGTCCGGCGCGTCGGCGGCGACTCCGCGGGACTCTCCGCTGCGGGTTCCGACACCGCGGTCTGACCGCCGGCGATCACCCGCTTGGCGACTGCTGCTGCTGCTGATCCGGCCAAGGACTTCCGAGCGCTGCGTGCCATGGCACAACTCCCCCTGAGAGCAGAAACATGTGGCCGATGCCACATGTTGCTCTCGGACAGTAGCCCTCCGGATCGCCCGACTCAACCGACCTTTGGCCCTAGCGGGCGCCCTCCCGGAGCGGACACACACAACGGCCGGCCCCTTGCGGGACCGGCCGTCGTGAGCCGAACGAGACGTGGAGGTCAGCCCTCGTCGTCACCCAGGATCGAGCGGAGACGCTTGGGCGCGGGCGCACCCTCACCGGGCGCCGGGTTCTCCAGGCTGCCGGTGCCCTCGAGAGCCTCCAGCTGCTGGGTGAAGTAGGTCTTGAGGCGGGAGCGGTACTCGCGCTCGAACGAGCGGAGGGTCTCCACCTCGCCGTTGAGCTTGTCCCGCTCCTTCTCCAGGTCCCCGAACATCTGCTGGCGACGCTCGGCGGTCTCGGAGTCCAGCATCTGGGCCCGCTGCCGCGCCTCGGCCTCCATCCGGTCGGAGTTGGTCTTCGACTCCGCCTGCAGGCGCTCGGCCTTGGTGCGCGCCTCGCCGACGATCCGGTCGGCCTCGTTCTTGGCGGCGTCGACGAGCTCGTCGGCGTTGCGGGTCGCGATCTCCAGCAGCCGCGCGGCGGCGTTGGACGCGTCCGGCACGGTCTCGACCTTGATGGTCTCCACGGCCGGAGCAGCGGCCACCGGGGCCGGCTCGGGGGCCTTGACCGGCTCGGGCGTCGGCTCCGGAGCCTTCGGCTCCGGAGTGAGCGAGAACGGCGCGGCGGCGGGCGCGGACGGACCGGCCTTCTGCGCGGCGGACAGCTTGGCCCGCAGGTCGTCGTTCTCCTTCGTCAACCGGGCAAGCTCGGCCTCGACCTCGTCCAGGAACTGGTCGACCTCCCCCATGTCGTACCCCTCGCGGAGGCGGACAGGAGTAAAGCGCTTGTTGCTCACGTCCTCAGGCGTCAGCGGCATGACCTCACCCAATCTCTTCGTCGGCAAATCTGGTCGTTCTGCTGTGGGAACAATAGCGCCCCGATCCGGGGCGTGGTCGGAGACCCGTGTGACTGCTGTGTCCACCTGGACGGTCGCGTCAGGACAGGAAGACGATCTGCACCACCGTGAGCAGCAGCCACGCGGTGATGAGCACGATCATGAAGCTCAGGTCCAGGGCCACGGAGCCCGAGCCGGATCGACGGAACCCACCGACGCACCGCCTTGATGGGCGGGTCGGTCGCGGTGTAGACGCCCTCCAGCACCACCAGCAGCGGACCGCTGGGCGACCACTGGCGCGCGAAGACCTGCACCCAGTCGACGACGAAGCGCACGAACATCAGGGCGATGAAGATCCAGAGGACGGCATAGAGGATCGTTCCGACGAAGACCACGAGGCGAACTCTAGCTCTGGTTGAAGAAACCGCCCTCGACCAGGCGCTCCTTCTCCTCCGCGGCGACGGTCACGTTGGGCGGGGAGAGCAGGAACACCTTGTTGGTGATCCGCTCGATGCTGCCGCGCGTGGCGAAGACCAGTCCGGCGGCGAAGTCGACCAGCCGCTTGGCGTCGGAGTCGTCCATGTCGGAGAGGTTCATGATCACCGGGATGCCCTCCCGGAACTGCTCGCCGACGGTGCGCGCCTCGTTGTAGGTACGGGGGTGCAGGGTGGTGATCCGGCTCAACTCGTGCACCGTTCCGGGGTCGGGGACAGGCGCCGGACGGCGCCGCTCGGACAGGTCGGCGACCAGGGCCGGCTGCGCGCGCTCGCGCGGAGCCCGCGCCTCGCTGCGCTCGCCCACCGTGGTGGGGGCGTCGTCGGCCTGGTCGCCGGGGTAGTCGTCGTACCGTCCCGTGTCCTCGAGCAGGCCGAGGTACTCGCCGATCCTGCGCATCGCGCCGCTCATGACCATTTCCTCCGGTACGTCGTGGTGCCGGCTGAGGGCACCGTGATCTTCTTGGACATTACAAGACCTCCGGCCTGGGACCGAGGATCGCGGAGCCGACACGCACGTGTGTCGCCCCGTGCTGGACGGCGGCCTCGAGGTCTCCGCTCATCCCTGCGGAGAGCACGGTCGCCTCCGGGTGGTCGGCGAGGAACCCGGCCGCGCACCTGCGCCAGCCGGGCGAACGCCGGCCCCGGCTCCTCCCCCAGCGGCGCGACGGCCATCAGGCCGCGCCAGCCGCAGCGAGGGCTCGCCCGCGACCTGCTCCGCCAGCGCCGCGCAGGGCGGCGGGCGCCACTCCGGCCCGGTGGGCGGCGCCGGGCGGGTCCAGGCTGACCTGGACCAGGACGTCCAGCCGCCGACCCGCGCTCTGCGCGCCGCGGGCCAGCGGTGCCACGAGCTTGGGCCGGTCGACCGACTCGACCACGTCGGAGTAGGCGGCGACGGCCGCCGCCTTGTTGCTCTGCAGTCCGCCGATGAAGTGCCACCGCAGTCCAGCGTCGGCACACTCCGCCGCCTTCGCCTGGGCCTCCTGGTGCCGGTTCTCCCCCACGTCGGTGACCCCCAGCCCGGCCAGCAGCCGGACGTCGGAGGCCGGGAAGAACTTGGTGACCACGACCAGGCCGACCTCGTCGGGGTCGCGCCCCGAGTCGACGCAGGCCTGGTCGATCCGGGCGCGTACGGCGTCCAGGTTGGCGGCGAGCTGCTCGCGCGCGGCTCATGAGAGCCACACCAGCCCGGCGAGACCGCCCGGCCGCCTCACCGTCACGGCGGTAGGAGTGCAGCCGCGCGTCCTCGCGGGTGCAGCGACCGACCTCCTCGACCTCGACCCCGGCGCGGACCAGCTGCGCGCGAACCCCGGCGGGGATGTCGAGCGCTGGCGGTGCCCCAGGAGGTCTCGGCCCGGGACTCGGGCACCACCGCGGCCACCTCGTCGCGCATCTGCTCGGGCACCTCGTAGCACCGACCGCAGATGGCCGGGCCGATCCAGCCCACGATCTCGCGGGCGCCGAGCCGGCGCATCGACTCGACGGTCCGGGTGACGATGTCGAGCTCGCAGTCCGCGCCGGCCGGCGTGCGCCCCGGCGACCACCCCGGCCTCGGGGTCGGCCAGGAGCACGGGACGCAGTCGGCGACCCGGATCATCAGCGCCGAGCCCCCGGGTCGGTGCTGACCAGGGCGTCCCCGGCAGGCACCTCGTCCAGCCCCATCGGCCCGGTGGCGACGACGACCTCGTCGCCGTGCACCTGGGTCAGTCGGGCGAACGGGGACCCCGGCCTCCGCCTCCACCCGGGCGAGGGCGGAGGGGAAGTCCGCGCCGAGACCCTGCAGGTCGAGGGTCGCGTCGGTGAAGGCGACGTCGACCCGGAGCTGGGAGACGTCCCCCTTCCGGGAGTCGCGGTAGGCGAACACGGACTACTTCAGGAAGTCGGGGATGTCGAGGTCGTCGTCGTCGAACTCGACCTGGCGGGAGGGACGCGGCCGCTCGGCGGGCGCCGCCTGCTGGGCGGCCACCGGACGGCTCTGGGCCGGAGCCTGCCGCTCCTGGGACGGACGCGCCTCGGGCGCACGCTCGGAGCCCCGCGACTGCGCGGCACCTGCCTGGCCACCCGACTGGGCGCGCACCGTCTCGCGCTCCGCGGACCCTTGCAGGGACGGCCGCTCCTTGGGCGCCTGCACGGTCGGCCGGTTGAAGCCCGAGCTGTTCTCGCGCCGCTTGGGCATGCCGCCGTCGAACCCGGCCGCGATCACGGTCACCCGCACCTCGTCGCCGAGAGCGTCGTCGATCGTCGCGCCGAAGATGATGTTGGCCTCGGCGTGCGCCGCCTCGGAGACCAGCGCGGCGGCCTCGTTGATCTCGAAGAGACCGAGGTCGGAGCCGCCGGCGATGGAGAGCAGCACGCCGTGGGCGCCCTCGATGGAGGCCTCCAGCAGCGGGCTGGAGACGGCCATCTCCGCGGCCGCGACGGCCCGGTCCTCGCCGCGCGCGGAGCCGATGCCCATCAGCGCGGAGCCGGCGTTGGCCATGACCGACTTCACGTCGGCGAAGTCGAGGTTGATCAGGCCGGGCGTGGTGATCAGGTCCGTGATGCCCGAGACACCCTGCAGCAGCACCTGGTCGGCCTGCTTGAAGGCGTCGAGGATCGAGACGTTGCGGTCGCTGATCGAGAGCAGCCGGTCGTTGGGGATGACGATGAGGGTGTCGACCTCCTCGCGGAGCTGGGCGATCCCCTCCTCCGCGGAGTTGGCGCGACGGCGTCCCTCGAAGGCGAACGGGCGCGTCACCACACCGATGGTCAGGGCACCGAGCGAGCGCGCGATCCGGGCCACGACGGGCGCGCCGCCGGTGCCGGTGCCGCCGCCCTCGCCGGCGGTCACGAAGACCATGTCGGCGCCCTTGATGACCTCTTCGATCTCGTCCGCGTGGTCCTCAGCGGCGCGCGCCCCCACGTCGGGGTTGGCGCCTGCGCCGAGGCCACGGGTGAGCTCGCGGCCGATGTCGAGCTTGACGTCGGCGTCGCTCATCAGCAACGCCTGGGCGTCGGTGTTGATCGCGATGAACTCGACACCCTTGAGGCCGACCTCGATCATCCGGTTGACGGCGTTGACGCCACCACCACCGATGCCCACGACCTTGATGATCGCCAGGTAGTTCTGGGCTGCTGCCACGGTCTACGCCTTCCTTGGTGTGGGCCGGATCGCGGCCCGCGCTGTCTGCGGTGAAAAGAGGCGGGTTGCCACGCCTCGTCCCCCCTGGCCCGGCCGGAAACCCTAACCGTGAGCCTGAGGGTTATAGTTATGTCAACCTCGCGTTGTGAAAGACACTAGGCAGATCCGGATCGCCGAAAATCGCAGGACACGCCGCAGACACGCGGCGCGTGCAAAGAAAAGCGGAGACTCAGCCCGAGGTGACGGGCTGGCCCGGGCACGCTGACGTCGTAGCGCTTCGCCTCGCGGGCCTGGAGCAGCGCCCCCAGCACGGCCGCCTTCTCCTCCGACTGCTCCGCGCTCCCCCACACGACCACGCGCTCGTCGCGCAGGACCAGGGAGATCCGGTCGACGCGTCTCGACGTCGACGTGGTGCACCTGGGCGGCCAGGTCGGCGGGCAGCGAGGAGACCACCGCGGCGGCCTCCCGGAAGGCCTCGTTGTCGGGCGCGCCGACCACCCGGACCCGGGGCAGGTCCTCGGGCGGACGCTCGTAGCGGGTGAAGACCACGCCCGTCGCGGTCCATCCCCCGCAGGCTCGTCCCCAGGTCCACCACCGCGACGGCCACCCGCTCCTCGACGTCGACGACCACCGCGTCGGGCCAGGCCCGCCGCACCGGTGGCACCGCGCACCTCGGCGAGGGTCTCCACCCGGCGGGCGACCCGGTCGAGGTCCACCCGGGCCAGCGGCGTCCCCGGCTCGACCCCGGCGGCGGCGCGCACCTGCGCGGCCGAGAGCAGCTCGGTCCCCTCGACCGAGACCCGGTCGACGCCGAGCACCTCGGAGGACCAGACCACCCAGGCGCCGGTGGCGAGCAGGGCCACCGCGAGCACGGCCACCAGCAGGCGGCCGCCACAGGCCCCAGCGGCGGGCCCACTGGCGCCGGACGAACCGCCGACGGGTCCGCTCCCCGGGCTCCGGCCTCGGCCGAGCGACCCGGCAGCCGGACCATCAGCGGCCGGTCCGCTCGAGCAGCTCCAGCACCCGGGGGCCGAGGGTGGTCACCGAGCCGGCACCGAGGGTGAGCACCAGGTCGCCCGGACGGGCGCGCCGTACCAGCTCGGCCGGGACGTCGTCCATCTCGGGGACGAAGACGACCCGGTCGGGCGGCAGCGGGCAGGCATCGGCCACCAGCGCGCCGGTCACCTCGGGGTCCGGCTCCTCGCGGGCGACGTAGACGTCGAGCACGACCACCTCGTCGGCGGCCGCCAGGGCCTCCCCCATCTCGCGCGCCGAAGATGCGGGTCCGCGAGACCAGGTGCGGCTGGAAGGCCACCAGCACCCGTCCCTCGCCGGCTACCGCGCGGGCGGCCTGCAGGTCGCCCGCGATCTCCACGGGGTGGTGGGCGTAGCTGTCGTAGACCCGGACACCGGCGGCCTCGCCCTTGGCCTCCATCCGCCGTCGGGTCCCGGTGAAGCCCGCCAGGCCCGTGGCCAGCTCCTCGAAGCCGAACCCGAGGCGCAGACCCGCGCCCAGCGCCGCGGCGGCGTCGAGCAGGTAGTGACGACCCGGGATCCGCAGCCGGAGCCGGCCGAGCTCCTCGCCGGCGTGCAGCACGGTCGCCGAGGAGTCGGTGCCCTCGAAGCGCAGGTCGACCAGTCGCAGCTCCGCGCCCTCGGACTCCCCCACCCCGAGCACGTCCAGGCCTCGGGCCCGGGCCTCGTCGGCCAAGGTCGCGGCTCCCGGGTCGTCGACGACGCAGACCAGGAAGCCGTCGGGGTCGATCCGGTCCAGGAACGCCGAGAAGGCCGCCCGGTACGCCTCCGGCGTGCCGAAGTGGTCCAGGTGGTCGGCCTCGACGTTGGTCACCACCGCGCCGTGCGGGCGGTAGACCAGGAAGGCCCCGTCGCTCTCGTCCGCCTCGGCGACGAACAGGTCGCCCGACCCCAGGTGCGCGTTCGCCCCGGTGGCCGCGAGGTCGCCGCCCACCGCGTACGTCGGGTCCGCCCCGGTCGCCTGCAGCGCCACCGTGAGCAACGAGGTGGTGGTGGTCTTGCCGTGCGTGCCGGCCACCGCGACGGTCCGGTGCCCGGCCATCACCGAGGCGAGACCGGCCGACCTCGGCCAGACCCGCAGCCCGCGCTCCCGCGCCGCGACCACCTCCGGGTTGTCCTCGCGCACCGCGGTGGAGACCACCAGGGTGTCGGCGCCCTCGACGTGGGCCGCGGCGTGGCCCACGTGCACCGTGGCGCCGAGCTCGGCCAGCCGCGCCAGCGTCGGGGAGTCGGCGCCGTCGCTGCCGGAGACCCGGACACCGCGCGCGAGCATCAGGCGGGCGATGGCCGACAGGCCGGCCCCGCCGATGCCGACGAAGTGCACGTGTCCGAGGTCCTCGGCCGGGAGCAGGACGTCGGGGACCGGGATCTTCACCGGGCAGCCTCCAGGATCATCGCCGCGAGGCGCTCGTCGGCGTCCAGGGGGACGGCGCCGGACGCCGCGGCGCCCATCTCCGCGAGCCGGGCGGGGTCGGTCAGCAGGGGCAGCAGCTCGGCGGCCACCCAGGCCGGGGTCAGCGTCGCGTCCTCGACCAGCAGCCCGCCACCGGCGTCCACGACCGGACGGGCGTTGAGGGCCTGCTCCCCGTTGCCGATCGGAAGCGGCACGTAGACGGCCGGCAGTCCCACCCCGGAGACCTCGGTGACGGTGTTGCTGCCGGCACGGCACAGCACCGCGTCGGCGGCGGCGTAGGCCAGGTCCATCCGGTCGACGTAGTGGCGGACCACGTAGGCCACGTCGCCCACGGGAGCGACGACCTCCTGCTTGGGACCCACGACGTGCAGCACCTGGACACCGGCCTCGGCCAGCGTCGGCGGCAGCGCCCAGCACGGCCGCATTGATCCGCGCGGCTCCCTGCGAGCCGCCGGTCACCAGCAGCACCGGCCGGTCGGCCGCGAGGCCGAACTCGGCCAGCGCCTGCTCGCGCAGCGCCGACCGGTCCAGGGTGGAGATCATCCGTCGCACGGGCAGTCCGACGTAGGTGGCGTGCGGGAGCCTGGTGCCGGGAAAGCTGGTGGCCACGTGCTGGGTCATCCGGGCTCCCAGGCGGTTGGCGATCCCCGGCAGGGCGTTGCCCTCGTGCACGACCAGGGGGATCCGCCGCGCCCGGGCAGCCAGGTAGGCCGGCACCGAGACGTAGCCGCCGAACCCGACGACCACGTCGGGGCGCACCCGGTCCACCACCTCGAGGGCGGCGCGACGGGCGGCCAGCAGGCGACCCGGCGTACGCAGCAGGTCCACACCGGGGCGCCGCGGGAGCGGCACCCGCGGGACGACCTCCAGCGGGAGACCGGCCTCGGGGACCAGCCGGGCCTCGAGGCCGGTGCTGGTGCCCAGCGCGGTCACGTCCGACGTCGGGGACGAGGCGACGCAGGGCGTCTGCCGTGGCGAGCAGGGGCGAGGTGTGCCCGGCGGTGCCACCGCCGGCAAGGAGGACGCGCATATCGCGGACCAGCCTAGGCGCTGCCGGGTCCGTGGGCGGAGACGGTGGCCGACTCGCGCGCGCCGCTGCGGCGCCGGCTGGCGAGCGCCTCGGCTGCCTCGGGCTCGCGCCGCGCGAAGCCGATCAGCAGTCCCAGCGCGACCAACGAGGGCAGCAGCGCCGAGCCGCCGTAGGAGATCAGCGGCAGCGGGATGCCGATCACCGGCAGCAGCGCCAGCACCATGCCCGACGTTGATGATCATCTGGCCGAGCAGCCAGACCACGATGCCGAAGGTCATGTACCGCACGAACGGGTCCTGGGTCCGCAGCGCCACCTTGGTCGCCGCGTAGGCGATGGTGAGGAACAGCCCGATGACCAGCAGGGTCCCGACCAGTCCGAGCTCCTCGCCGAGCACCGCGAAGATGAAGTCGGTGTGCGCCTCGGGCAGGTCGCCCCACTTCTGCGTCGACCCCCCGATCCCCTGGCCGGTCCACCCGCCGGTGGACAGCGCGTACAGACCGTGGGCCGGCTGCCAGCCGGTGTCGAGGTAGTCCTTGAACGGGTCGACGAAGTTGGTCAACCGCTCGCGTCGCTCGGTGCTCGTGCTGGCCAGGTAGAGCGCCACCACCCCGACGACCGAGCTGGAGAAGACGAAGAGCCGGCTCGGCGCCCCGACGATCCACAGCATCGCGAGCAGGATCGCGAAGAGCACCAGCGCGGTGCCGAGGTCGCTGCCGAGCACGACGAGCATGATCGCCGCGAGCACGCCCGGCACCACCGGGACCATCACGTGGTGCAGCTGGTCGAGGCGACGCTCCTTGAGCGCGTAGACGTGGGCCGCCCAGAGCACGAGCGCCAGCTTGGCGACCTCCGAGGGCTGGATCGCCAGCGGCCCCACGCCGAGCCAGTTGGTGTTGCCGTTGACCGTGATGCCCAGACCGGGCACCTGGACCAGGGCGAGCAGCACCAGCGAGACGGCCAGCCCGGGCCAGGCGAGCCGGCGCAGGGCGGCGTACGGCAGGCGCGAGGCGATCCAGGCGGCCGGGATGCCCAGCGCCACCCACATCAGCTGGCGCCGCACGATGGCGTAGGAGTCGTCGTAGATCCGGAAGGAGCGGACGCTCGAGGCGCTCAGCACCATGATCAGGCCGATGGTGAGCAGCAGCGCCGAGGCGCCCAGCAGGAGGTAGTACGGCGTGAGCGGCCGGTCCAGGGCCGAGCGCAGGGTGGTCCACCAGGAGGGGGCGAACCGCGACGACCCGCGCCTGCGTCGCGGCCGGCCTGGGAGGCGGCGCCGGGGACGGTGACGGCCGGGGTGGTCGGGGTGCAGGGTGGTCATCCGGCTCACCTCCTGGATCCGCTCGTCGTGCGCTGCTGCTACTGCGTCCCGCCGCCCGCTCGGCGCCGGACCGCGGCGGCGAAGGCCTCGCCCCGTGCGGCGTAGCTGGCGAACATGTCCATCGAGGCGCACCCCGGCGCGAGCAGCACGGTGTCGCCGGGGAGGGCGAGCCCCGCTGCCGCGTCGACGACGCGTTCCATGGGATCTCCAGTCTCCCCGTCCCCGATCTGGATGACCGGGACATCTGGCGCGTGTCGCGAAAGGGCGTCGGCGATCACGTGCCGGTCCCGTCCGAGCAGGACCACGCCGCGCAGCCGGCCGGCGACCATCCGGACCAGGTCGTCGAAACGCGCGCCCTTGGCCAGACCGCCGGCGACCCAGACCACCGGCTCGTAGGCCTGGAGCGAGGACTGCGCGGCGTGCGGGTTGGTCGCCTTCGAGTCGTCGACCCAGGTGACCCCGTCGGTGATCGCCACGTGCTCGATCCGGTGACCGTCCGGCCGGAACGCGCGCAGCCCGTCCCGGACCGCCTCCTGGGAGACGCCGTGCGCGCGGGCCAGCGCGGCCGCGGCGAGTGCGTTCGCCACGAAGTGCGGGGCGGGCGAGGCGAGGTCGGCCAGCGTGCAGAGCTCGGCAGCGCTGGTCTCCCGCTCGGCCACGAAGGCCCGGTCGGCGAGGATGTCGTCGACCAGGCCGACCATGCCCGACGCCCGGCATCCCGAGGGTGAAGCCGATCGCCCGGGCTCCCTCGACGACGTCGGCCTCCTCGACCAGCCGCCGGGTGCGCTCGTCGGCGACGTTGTAGACGCAGGCCCGCTGGGCCCGCTCGTAGATCCGGCCCTTGTCGGCGAGGTAGTCCTCGAACGAGGAGTACCAGTCGAGGTGGTCCTCGGCGACGTTGAGCACGGCGGCCGACTCGGCGCTCATCGAGTCGGTGTAGTGCAGCTGGAAGCTGGAGAGCTCGACCGCGATCACGTCGTACGGGTCTGGGTCCATCACCGCCTCGACGATCGGCAGCCCGACGTTGCCGGCGGCCACCGAGCGGAGCCCGGCGGCGCGCAGGATGGAGTCGAGCATCTGCACGGTGGTCGTCTTGCCGTTGGTGCCGGTGACCGTCAGCCAGGGCGCCGGGGCGTCCGGGTGCCGCAGCCGCCAGGCGAGCTCCACCTCGCCCCACACCGGGATGCCGCGGGCGCGGGCCTGGGCGATCAGCGGGGCGTCGGGGCGCCAGCCGGGCGAGGTGACCAGCAGGTCGGTCTCGTCGGGCAGCACCGCGGTGCTGCCCTGCCCGAGCCTGACCTCGGCGCCCAGCACCTCGAGCAGCTCGGCCTTCTCGGCCTTGTCGACCGGAGGTGGCCTCGTCCAGGGCGAGGACCTGGGCACCCAGGTGGTTGAGGTTGTCGGCGGCCGCGAACCCGGAGACGCCGAAGCCGGCGACGACGGCGCGCACGCCGTCCCAGGAGTCGGTCCGCCCCAGCGCGGTCGGGATCAGGACGGCTCATCCGACGCCCGCCACCCACTCGGCGTAGAAGATCCCCAGACCGGTGGCGACCGCGAGGCCGGTGATGATCCAGAACCGGACCACCACGGTGACCTGCTCCCAGCCGAGCATCTCGAAGTGGTGGTGCAGCGGCGCCATCCGGAAGATCCGCTTGCCCTTGGTGGCCTTGAAGTAGCCCACCTGGAGCATCACCGACAGGGTCTCGATCACGAACAGGCCGCCGATCACCAGCAGCAGCAGCTCGGTGCGGGTCAGGATGGCCAGCCCGGCCAGCGCGCCGCCGAGGGCGAGCGAGCCGGTGTCGCCCATGAAGATCTGCGCCGGGGAGGCGTTCCACCACAGGAAGCCGAAGCAGGCGCCCGCGATCGCGGCGGAGACCACCGCCAGGTCGAGCGGGTCACGTCACCTCGTAGCAGGCCCCGCCCGGCTGGATGGTGCAGGACTGGTTGTTCTGCCAGATGTTCACCAGCGTGTAGGCACAGAAGACCATCGTGCAGGCACCGGCGGCCAGGCCGTCGAGTCCGTCGGTCAGGTTGACCGCGTTGCTGAAGCCGGTGATCAGGAACCAGGTGAAGAGCAGCAGCAGGACGGTCGGGACCACCCAGGAGTCGAAGTCCCGGATGAACGAGAGGTGCCGCGAGGCCGGGCGTCTCCCCCCGCTCGTCCTCGAGCAGCGGCGAGAGCGCCAGCCAGCCGAAGACCAGGGCGATGACCGTCTGCCCGATCATCTTCGCCTTGCTCCGCAGCCCGAGGCTGCGTTGCTTGACGATCTTGATGAAGTCGTCGAGGAAGCCCACGGCCCCCAGCCCCACGAAGAGGAAGAGCAGCAGCAGCGCGGAGGCGGTGGGCACCTGTCCGGTGATCAGCTTGGCCAGGAAGTAGGCCACCACCGAGGCACCGATGATCACGATGCCGCCCATGGTGGGCGTGCCGCGCTTGGTGTGGTGGGTGGTGGGTCCGTCGTCGCGGATCTCCTGCCCGTAGCCGCGGCGGGACAGCACGGTGATCGCCACCCGGGTGCCGAGCAGCGAGAAGAGCAGCGCGAGTCCGCCTGCGAACAGGATTGCTCTCATCGAGCAGGATCCCCTTCCTCGAGAAGTCCGTCCGCGATGTGCTCGAGTGCCGCACCACGAGATGCCTTGACCAGGACCGCGTCGGCGGCCGAGACATTCTCTCGTACCCACTGCAGCGCCTCGTCGCGGGTGTCGATGATCACCGCGGTGCCCCGCCATGCGGGGTCCCGGGTCGCGCACGCCGCGATCTCGGCAGCCGCCGTACCCACGGTGACCAGCACGTCGACCTGGGCGGCCGCGGCCGCGGCGCCGACCCGGCAGTGCTGGGCGGCCGAGTCGTCGCCGAGCTCGCGCATCTCCCCCAGCACCGCGACGGTACGGCGTCCGCCGGCCCGGCCGATGTGCCCCAGGGTGTCCAGGGCGGCCTCCATCGACTCGGGGTTGGCGTTGTAGGAGTCGTTGATCACCAGCAGGCCGTCGGCCCGCTCGTGCAGCTCCATGCGCCAGCGGGAGGCCGGCTCGGCGGTCGTGAGCCGGCTGGCCACCCGGTCGGCGGGCACCCCGACCGCGAGGGCCATCGCGGCAGCCGCGAGCGCGTTCGGGACCTGGTGCGAGCCGAGCTGGGCGAGCCGGACCGGGTACCACCGGCCCTCGGCACCGAGCTCGAAGCTGCGCCGGCCCAGGTCGTCGGTGGCGAGGGCGCGCAGGGTGACGTCCCCGTCGGCGCCGAAGGTGAGCACCCGGGCCCGGGTGCGCGGGGCCATGGCGCGGACCAGCGCGTCGTCGGCGTTGAGCACCGCGGTCCCCGACGGCGGGCAGCGCCTCGACGATCTCGCCCTTGCCCTGCGCGATCGCGGCCCGGCTGCCGAACTCGCCCAGGTGCGAGGTGCCGACGTTGAGCACGGCGGCGACCTGCGGCGGGGCGGTCCGGCAGAGCTCGGCCACGTGGCCGATCCCGCGCGCCCCCATCTCCACGACCAGGAACCTGGTCTCCTCGGTGGCGCGCAGCACGGTCAGCGGCACCCCGAGCTCGTTGTTGTAGTTGCCCAGGGTCGCCACGGTCGGCCCCTCGCCGGCCAGCACGTGCGCCAGGTAGTCCTTGGTGCCGGTCTTGCCCTGGGAGCCGGTCAGGGCCAGCACGGTCAGCCCGGGCAACGAGTCGACGACGTGCCGGCCCAGACGACCCAGGGCAGCGACCACGTCGGGCACGACCACGCCCGGGGCGCCCACGTCCCGGCTCCCCAGGTAGGCCACCGCACCGGCGGAGAGGGCGGCCTGCACGTGCTCGTGCCCGTCGGTGCGTTCTCCGGCCAGGGCGACGAAGAGTCCTCCGGGCACCACGGCCCGGCTGTCCAGGGTCGCCTCGGCGACCACCTGCACCCGGTCGGGGTCCAGGTCGCCGGGTCCGACGACCCGGCCTCCCAGCAGGTCGGCCAGCGCGGTCAACGTCATGGCGATCACAGCCGCCTCAGCTCCTCGCGCACCACGACCCGGTCGTCGAACGGGATGGACCACGCCCGCGACCTCCTGCCCGCTCTCGTGCCCCTTGCCGGCGACCAGCACGATGTCGCCCGGTCCGGCCAGCTCCAGGGCGGTGCGGATCGCCGTACGCCGTTCGCCCACCTCGAGCACCTCGGCTCCCCCGTCGCCGGCCCCGGCCAGGACAGCCGGCGCGGATCGCGGCGGGCTCCTCGCTGCGGGGGTTGTCGTCGGTGACCACGAGCACGTCGGCCAGGCGCGCGGCGATCTCCCCCATCAGCGGGACGCTTGCCGGGGTCGCGGTCCCCGCCGGCCCCGATCACCACGAGCAGCCGGCCCTCGGTGAGCGGACGCAGCGTGCGCAGTGCGGCCTCGACCGCGTCGGGCTTGTGCGCGTAGTCGACGACCACGGCGAAGGACTGGCCCTCGTCGATGTCCTCCAGCCGGCCGGGGACCCCCGGCCCGTCCGCGATCCCCGCCGCCACGGCCGCCGGGTCGAAGCCGGCCTCCGCGCAGGAGGCGATCGCGGCGAGGGCGTTGGAGACGTTGAAGTCGCCGGCCAGCGGCACGCCGGCGGGCAGCCGCAGGCCATCGGGGCCCTCGACCACGAAGGTCGAGCCGTGGGCGGTGGTGGTGACCTCGACCGCACGCCAGTCCGCCTCGGCGCCGGCGGCGGAGAAGGTGCGCAGCGGGATCGTCACCGACTCCGCGAGGCGCCGACCGTGGCCGTCGTCGAGGTTGACCAGGGCCAGCCGCGCCCGCTCGGGGGTGAAGAGCGAGGCCTTCGCCGCGAAGTAGTCCTCGACGTCGGCGTGGAAGTCCAGGTGGTCGCGGCCCAGGTTGAGGAAGGTGGCCACGTCGAAGACCGTGCCGTCGACCCGGCCCATCACCAGGGCGTGGCTGGAGACCTCCATCGCGCACACCGCGACCTCGCGCTCGCACATCAGCGCGAACAGCGCCTGCAGGTCCGGGGCCTCCGGAGTGGTCAGGGAGGTCGGCACGTCCTCGCCGACCATCCGGGTGCCCACGGTGCCCACGACGGCCGCCCGCGGTGCCCGAGGCCTGCAGCCCGGCCTCGGCCAGGCGGGTGGTGGTGGTCTTGCCCTGGGTGCCGGTCACGCCGATCATCGCCATCGTGGTGGCCGGGTCGCCGTAGACGTGGGCCGACGAGCGCCGCCCAGCAGCCGCCGCGGCTCCGGCACGACCAGCAGCGGCACGTCGGGCGCCTGCTGCTGCGCCCGGACCGCGCCCGCCTCGTCGGTGAGGACGGCGATCGCGCCGGCCGTCACGGCGTCGGCGACGTAGTCGGCGCCGTGGGCACGCGCTCCCGGGAGCGCCACGTACAGGTCGCCCGGCACGGACCCGCTGCGGAGCTCAGGGTGAGGCCGGTGACGACGGTGCGCGGCTCCCCGACCAGACGGGGCGCGGAGTGCGTCGCCAGCCAGTCCGCGAGGTCGCCCAGGGCCGACCTCGGAGGTCGGATCGGTCTTGTCGTCGCGCTTCCCACCACTGTCTGGACACTATCTCGGCGCGAGCCGGGGGTCACCATTCCACCGGGAGCCGCGAGGGCTTGCGGCCGGTGGGCGGGACCCGGTACTTCGACAGCGCGTGGGCCATGATCCGGGAGAAGACCGGACCGGCGACCGAGCCGCCGCCGCCGTCGACGCCCGGGTTGTGGACCACGACGTAGACGGTGAACCGCGGGTCGTCGGCGGGGGCGAACCCGCCGAAGGAGAGCGAGAAGGAGCCGTCGTAGCAACGGCACTCGGGGTCCACCCGCTGGGCCGTGCCGGTCTTGCCGGCCACCCGGTAGCCGGGCACCTGGGCGCGCGGTGCGACGCCGGCCTCGGGGTCCACGACCCGCTCCATCATCAGCGCGGTCTGCCGGGCGGCCCGCCGGCTCACGACCCGCTCCTTGGTGGCGACCTCGGTGCCCACGACCGTGCCGTCGTCCGTGGTGGCCCGGCCCAGCACGAGGCTGGGCGAGACCCGCACCCCGCCGTTGGCGATCGTGTTGACGGCGGCGGTCATCTGCACGGCGTTGACCGACAGCGACTGACCGAAGGCGATCCGGTCCTTGTCCTGGGAGGTCATCGTCTCCCCCGTGTGCAGCAGACCGCGGCTCTCCCCGCGCACGCCGACGTCGGTCTTGCGCCCCAGGCCGAACCGGCTCAGGTAGTCGGCGAGCTCCGGCGCGCTGAGCTGGTCGGCGGCGAGCACGGTGCCGATGTTGGACGACTTGGCGATCACCCCGGCCATGGTCAGCCGGATCGTGCCGTGGTCGAACCAGTCGTTGATCACCCGGTCCTGGCGCGCCAGGTTGCTGGGCACCTTGATCCGGGTCCTGGCCGTCACCTTGCCGGCGTCGACCAGGGCGGCGGCGGTGAGCACCTTCTGCACCGAGCCGGGCTCGTAGACGTCGCTCAGCGCCCGCGACCCCAGGTCGCTCTCCGGACTGGCCTGCGGGTCGTTGGCGTCGAACGTCGGCGCGTCCGCGACCGCGAGCAGGTCGCCGGTCCGGGTGTCCATCACCACGGCGGCGGCACTCTCGGCGCGGTAGTCCTCCCGGGTCTCCTCCGTGACCTTCTGCACGAACCACTGCAGGTCGCGGTCGATCGTGGTGCGCAGCGGCTGGCCGTCGACCGCCTTGGTCACCGAGCGCTCGCCCAGCGGCACCCGGTGGCCGTTGCCGATGGTGAACCGAGCCCGGCCGTCGGTGCCGGAGAGCTGGGCGTCGAAGGTGCGCTCGAAGCCCGCGAGGGGCTCGTCGATGCCCATGAAGCCCACCAGGTTGGCCGCCACCTCGCCGGCCGGGTAGTCGCGCACCGGGTCGTCGCGGAGCGAGATGCCTCGGAAACCCCGCTCGCGGACCAGGGCGAGCACCCGGTCGGCCTCGGTCGCTGGCACCCGCCGGGCGATGTACTCGAAGTGGCTGTTCTCCGCGCGGAGCCGGTCGAGGACCGTGAAGTAGTCCACCCCCAGCTCGTTGCTGAGCAGGGTGGCCAGCGCCGGGGCGTCGTCGTGCGTCATGTCGGGGTCGGCGACCACCATCCTGCCCGCGACCGAGCCGGCCAGCGGCTCGCCGTTGCGGTCCAGGATCTCGCCACGGCTCGCGGGCAGCACCACGTCGACCACGCCCTCGGCGGCGGCCATCTCGGCGTAGGAGCGGGGGTCGATGCCCTGCAGCTGGATCAGCCGGCCACCGAAGAGCGAGAGCACCATCGCGATCAGGATGAAGCCGAAGCGGAGGCGCACCATCGGTGAGCCCCGACGTCCGAGCCGTCCCGGCCGGGCGGGTCCGTTCCCGGACCGCCGGGGCGGCGGCTGGGGACGACTGCTGCTGGGCACGAGCGGGGCACTCCTCTGACGACGACGGGACGGGTGACGGTCTGCTCCGGACGCCCGTCCCTCATTGATACCTGCCGGGGAGCGGCGTACGGCTCAAGCGGCCGCCGTGTCGGACGACGGGTTCCCCGGCTCGCCGACGCGCCGGGCGGAGGACGGGACAGGAAGCCGGCGGCGGACGGTCAGGGCGCGGGGGCGTCGACGAGCGTCGACCTGGGGCCGCAGCCCCGCCGGCAGGCTCGGCGGGCGCGGGTTGAGCCGCACGCCGTCCTCCGGGGTGGCCGGCGCCGGGGTGCCGATCACCTGGCCGTCGAGGGTGAGGAAGACCGGCGTGGTGGGCACCACCATGCCCATCCGCTGGGCCTCGGCCGCCACCCGCTGCGGGTCGCGCAGGTCGTCGAGCTGCATCTTCAGCGACTCCTCACGCGCGGCCATCGTCGCCGCCTGCTCGTCGAGCCGGCTGGCGGTGAACGAGGCCTGCTGCATGGAGGTGTTGAACATCAGCAGCCCGATCACCCCGGTCAGCATCACCACCGAGACCAGGAAGACGAACGGCACCCGGGCGGCTCGCCGCCGGGTGGAGGGCACCACGGTGAGCCTGGCGCGGGTGGCGGCATCACCGAGGGAGGCGACGCGGGAGCGGATCTGGACGGCGGGACTGCTCATCGGGCTGCTCCTCGGTCGGGCCGGACTCGTTCGACGGCACGCAGGCGCACCGAGGCCGCGCGGGGGTTGCTGGCGATCTCCTGGTCGTCGGCCACCTCGGCGCCGCGGGTGACCAGCCGCATGGGCGGCTCGTGACCCTCGGGCACGAAGGGCATGTCGTCGGGGACGTCGAGGCGGGTGACGTCGACGAAGGCCCGCTTGACCATCCGGTCCTCGAGCGAGTGGTAGGCCTCCACCACCACACGGCCGCCGACCCCGATCACGCCCAGCGCGGCGGGCAGGGCGCGCCGCAGCACGCCCAGCTCGTCGTTGACCTCCATCCGCAGCGCCTGGAAGGTCCGCTTGGCGGGGTGTCCGCCGGTACGCCGCGCCGGCGCCGGGATCACGTCGTAGAGCAGCTCCACCAGCCGGGCCGAGCGCGTGAACGGCTCGGTCTCGCGCACCCGCACCACGGTGTCGGCGATCCGCTTGGCGAACTTCTCCTCGCCGTACTCGCGCAGCACGCGGGTCAGGTCGGCGGCCGAGTAGGTGTTGAGCACGTCGGCCGCGGTGATCCCCTCGCTGCCGTCCATCCGCATGTCCAGCGGGGCGTCCTCGGCGTAGGCGAAGCCGCGCTCGCGCACGTCCAGCTGCATCGAGGAGACGCCCAGGTCGAAGAGGACCGCGTGCACGTGGTCCAGCCCCTGGTCCCGCACCACGTCGGCGATCTCGTCGTAGACGGCGTGCACGCCGACGAACCGGTCACCGAACGGGGCCAGGCGCTCACCGGCGAGCCGGAGCGCCTCGAGGTCGCGGTCGATCCCGATCACCCGGGCCTGGGGCAGCCGGGTCGAGGACCGCCTCGGTGTGGCCACCGAGGCCGAGGGTGCAGTCGACGAGCACCGACCCGGGACGCTCGAGCGCCGGGGCGAGCAGGTCGACGACCCGGTCGAGCATGACCGGTACGTGGCGGGAGCCGTTCATCGTCGCCCCTACCGGCCCAGCGAGCCGAGGACGAGGAGCGCGAGGACCAGAGCGCCCGAGGCGAGGGCCGAGAAGCCCATCACCGCGAGTGCCTCACGCGCCTGCTCACGCACCCGGAGCGGGTGCGCCACTCTCGCGGTGGTGACGCCTGCGTGCGTCCTGTCCATGGTCTCGACCCCTGTTCGCTGCTGCCGTTGCTGGAAGGCCACGCCCTGGTGGGGTGCGTGGCGCCGGTGCCGCAGTGGTCAGGTCCCTGCCCGCTCCATCGATGGGAAGACCGTCTGGTGCCGGGGAAGTGACCCCAGAAGGTTCGAAGGAGCGGGCACGAGACCTGGCCCTGCGCCGCCGGTGTGTAGTTGTGGTGTGTGCTGAGGCCGAGCGCCTCAGATGCCTGGGAAGACCTCGTCGCTCAGCTCGGAGAAGACCTGCTCCTGCTCCTCGCTGTAGGTGGCCCACGACGCCGGGTCCCAGATCTCGATCCGGTTCATCGACCCGATGACCACCACGTCCTTGGTCAGCGACGCGTACTCCCGCAGCACCGGGGGGATCGAGATCCGCCCCTGCTTGTCCGGGACCTCCTGGCTGGCGGCCGCGAACAGCATCCGCACGTAGTCCCGGGTGCCCTTGTTGGTCACCGGCGCCTGGGCCAGACGCTCGGTGAGCCGGGTGAAGTCCTCGATGGACCAGATCGTCAAGCAGCGCTCCTGCCCTCTGGTCACGACGAGTCCTTCCGCCAGCTGGTCCCTGAACTTCGCGGGGAGGAAGAGCCGGCCCTTGTCGTCGAGCTTGGGCGTGTAGGTCCCGAAGAACACTCGGGCACCCCCATCAAGTCGACCCTTCCACCACTTTCCACCACACTACCCCACGATCCTCCACTCTCAACCCTTTCTTGCCACTTCCACCCCCCTTTTCCTCTCCTCGGGCGGGCCGCCCCTCTCCCCCGGCGGCCGCCCTGCCACGGGGCCCAGGGAGCGAGGTGGAGGAGAACCCCCAGGTCAGAGCCGTGCGTACGCCCGGATCCCGGCCCCCACCGCAGCCCGGGTGGAGCGCACGGTGGAGCACGGGTGGCGCCGGTGGAGCGCGGGTGGAGGGAAAGGGCGGAGAGAGGACCGGAGCCCCTGCCGCTCCTTCCGGGGTCGACTACGGTGGAAGACTCAGGGACATCGGCGCGCTGGCGTCGCGACGAGGGGAAGACGAGCGTGACCGTGTCTGAGACGACGTCTGAGGCAACCGGGGCCGACCTGGAGACCCTGCACCGGGTGACCCAGCGCATCCGGACCAACGTCGAGCGGGTGATCGAGGGCAAGCCGGACGTCGTCTCCGCCGCCCTGGTCGTGCTGCTGGCCGAGGGCCACCTGCTGATCGAGGACGTGCCGGGCGTCGGCAAGACGATGCTCAGCAAGGCGCTCGCGCGCAGCATCGACTGCACCGTGCGCCGGATCCAGTTCACCCCGGACCTGCTGCCCTCCGACGTCACCGGGGTCTCGGTGTTCAACCAGGACTCCCGGGAGTTCGAGTTCCGTCCCGGTGGCGTGTTCGCCAACATCGTGGTCGGCGACGAGATCAACCGGGCCTCCCCCAAGACCCAGTCGGCTCTCCTGGAGTGCATGGAGGAGCGACAGGTGACGGTGGACAACACGACGTACCACCTCGAGGCGCCGTTCATGGTGATCGCCACCCAGAACCCGGTCGAGATGGAGGGCACCTACGCCCTGCCCGAGGCCCAGCGCGACCGGTTCATGGCCCGGGTCTCGGTGGGCTACCCGGTGGAGTCGGCGGAGATCGCCATGCTCGACTCCCACACCTCCCGCAACCCGCTCGACGACCTCGAGCCGGTGACCGACGCCGGCGAGGTGCGCAAGCTGGTCGAGATCGTCAGCCGGGTCCACGTCTCCGACGCGGTCCGGCGCTACGCGGTCGCCATCTCCACCGCCACCCGGCTCTCCCGCGAGCTCAGCCTGGGCGCCTCGCCCCGCGCCACCCTGCACCTGGTCCGGGCGGGCAAGGCCGTCGCCGCCCTGGCGGGACGTGACTACGTGCTCCCCGACGACCTGCACCGGCTCGCCGAGCCGGTGCTCTCCCACCGCCTGCTGCCGACCGTCGAGGCCGCGATGACCGGCCGGACCAGCCAGAGCGTGCTGGCCGGGCTCCTGGAGACCGTCCCGGTACCGGACGTCGGTCGTGGGTGAGGCTCTCGCCGCCCTGAGCCTGCGCGGCCGGTCCTTCCTCGCCGGCGGCATCGCCGCCGTGGCCTGCGCGGTGATCCTCGGCCAGCAGGGGCTGGTGCGGGTGGGTGTCCTGGCCCTGCTGCTCCCGCTCTTCTCGGCCGCCTTCCTGGCCCGCTCGCGCTACCGGTTGGCGCTGCAGCGCGAGGTCTCCCCCCGGCTCGTGGCCGCGGGCCAGCCGGCCACCGTGACGCTGACCCTGACCAACGAGGGCCGCGCCCCCACCGGGATCCTCCTGCTGGAGGACCGGGTGCCCTACACGCTGGGCTCCCAGCCACGGTTCGTGCTCGAGGGGATCGCCCACGGCTGGCGGCGCCAGGTCACCTACCGGCTCCGCTCCGAGGTGCGCGGACACTACGAGGTAGGCCCCATGACGGTGCGGGTCACCGACCCGTTCGGGCTCGTCGAGCTCGGGCGGTCCTTCCACACCACCGCTCCCCTGACCGTCACCCCCCGGACCACCGAGCTGCCACCGATCCCGCTGGGCGGCGCGTGGACCGGCTCGGGCGACAACCGCCCCCGCTCGTTCGCCACCGGCAGCGCCGAGGACGTGACCGTCCGCGAGTACCGACGGGGCGACGACCTGCGCCGGGTGCACTGGCGCAGCTCGGCCCGGGTGGGCGAGCTCATGGTCCGGCGGGAGGAGCAGCCGTGGCAGTCCCGGGCGACCGTGGTGCTGGACAACCGCCGCCTCGCGCACCGCGGGGAGGGCGCGGCCTCCTCGCTGGAGGCCGCGGTCTCCGCGGCCGCCTCGATCGCGGTTCACCTGGCCCAGCGCGGCTATCTGGTGCGACTGGTCACCGCCTCCGGCGACGATCCCTCCCACGCCTGGCACGCCCGGGACCCCAAGGCCAACATCGGCCCGCTCCTGGAAGGGCTCGCCGTGGTGGAGGCCGACCCTCGCCACACCATGGACACCACCTGGCTGGCCGAGCCGGGCCAGGGGCTGACCGTCGCCGTGCTGGGCGCGGGGAGCCCGGCGGACCGCCGGTTCCTCACCCGGGTCCAGCACCAGGCCGGCACCCCGCTGGCGATCGTCCTCGACGTGGACGCCTGGGGATCGGGCCGGGGTGTCCCCCCGGGTGACGGCACCCGGCCCACCGCGATGCTCGCAGCCACCGGCTGGCGGGCCGTCACCCTGGGCCCCGGCGACCGCCTCGACTCGACCTGGCAGGAGCTGGGACGGACCGGCAGCCGGGCCGCCCAGCCTGCCACCACGGCGGCCGGCTCATGACCCGGCCCCGCAGCCCCTGGGGGCGTGGACTCCTGGTCTCGCTGGTCGCCGCCCTGATGGTCTGGCTGACCATGACCACCTGGCAGCCGCTCACCGAGGAGTCGAGCGACTTCCTGGGCCCCCTGCTGGCCCTCGGCGTGGCCACCGCCCTGGTCGGGTCCCTGCTGCGGCGCGGCGGTGCGCCGACGCCCCTGGTGCTCGTGGCCCAGGTGCTGGTGGCGGGAGGCTGCGTGCTCGGCACCACGACCGGCTCGGTGCTGCCCACGCCCGAGGCCTGGCAGAGCCTCACCACCGCCCTGCGCGACGCCGTCACCTCGGCCAACCAGTACCAGGCGCCGGTGCCTGCCGACGCGCCCTCGCTGGCCCCGCTCTTCATCCTCGTCGGAGCCGTCGGCCTGGTGCTGGTGGACCTGGTGGCCGTCTCCCTGCGGCTGGTGGCCGCCTCCGGCCTGCTGGTGCTCGCGCTCTACGCGCTGCCGATCGCCTTCGTGGAGTCGAGCACCCCCTGGTGGTCCTTCGCGATGCTCGCCCTGACCTTCCTGCTCCTGCTCTTCCTGCAGCAGGAGGAGGCGGTGGCCAGGTGGGGCCACGGCACGGACGACCGCCCGGACCCTGGGCGGGACCCGGCCCGTTCGCGGCTGGGAGCCCGACGGGGCCACGTGCGTCGCGCGGCCCTGACCGTCGGGGCGGGCACGGTGGGCCTCGCGGTGCTGCTGCCCTCGCTGGTCCCGACCCTCGACCTGGCGGTCTGGGACGGACCGGGCAGCGGGAGCGGCGGGGACGGCATCTCGATCGACAACCCGCTGGTGGACATGCGGCGCGACCTGTCCCGCGGGGAGGACGTCCCGCTGCTCCGGGTGACCTCGGACGGACCCCGCCCCAGCTACGTACGGCTCTCGGTGCTCACCCGGTTCAACGGGGAGGAGTGGACCAGCGGCAACCGGGAGGTGCCCTCGGACCAGCTCGCCGCGGGGTGGATGCCGCCCCTGGTCGGCGTGGGCTCGGGCGTCCCCCGGACCGAGACGCGGTACCGGTTCGAGGCGTTCGACACCTTCGAGTCCCAGTGGCTCCCCACGACCTCGCAGATCTCCCGGATCGACGCGCCTGGCGACTGGCGCTACGACCGTTCGACCATGGACTTCATCGCCGGTGACGACGACGTCTCGACGGCCGGCCTGAGGTGGTCCCTGCACGCCGTCGACCTGGAGTACGACCTGGAGTCCCTGGACGACGCCTCCGCCGGCTCCTCCCAGGTGGGCAGTGCCATGGTCCAGCTGCCCGCCGACCTGCCCGAGAGCGTCGAGTCGCTGGCCGAGAGCGTCGCCGGTGACGAGCCGAGCCGCTTCCGTCAGGCCCGGGCACTCCAGGACTGGTTCCGCACCGAGTTCACCTACAACCTCGACCAGGTCGACACCGTGGGCAACGACGAGCTGGCCGCCTTCCTCGACGAGGACGGCCGGGAGGGCTACTGCGAGCAGTTCGCCGCCGCGATGGCGGTGATGGCGCGGGTGCACGACATCCCGTCCCGGGTCGCCGTCGGCTTCCTGGAGCCCAGCGAGGTCGGTCCCGGCGCCTGGGAGTTCTCCTCCCACGACCTGCACGCGTGGCCGGAGCTCTACTTCCCCGGCTCCGGCTGGGTGCGGTTCGAGCCCACCCCGTCGGGCCGGGCGGACCAGGCGCCGGCGTACACCGTGGACGACCTGCCCGCCGTCGAGGAGACCACCCGCCCCACCCTCCCCCGCGCCGAGGAGCGGGCCCCGGCGCGCGACCGGAGCCAGGAGCAGGCCCAGGACCAGGCCGCGCCGGACCAGGAGGCCGAGACCTCGTTCCCCTGGGGCACCCTGCTGGGCACGCTCCTGCTGCTGATCCTGGCCGGCGGCGCGGTGCTCGGTCCCCGGACGGTGCGCAGCCGGCGCCGTGAGGCGCGGCTCGAGCGTGGGGACATCGAGAGCCTGTGGGCCGAGCTGCGCGACCACAGCGTGGACATGGGACGGACGTGGCCGACCAGCCGCTCCCCGCGGGAGACCGCCACCCAGGTCGCCGGCTGGTTCGGGACCTCGTCGCCCGAGGAGCACGTGGGCACGACCCCGTCGCTCAACCCCTACGCCTCGAGCGCGCTCGAGCGGCTCGTGCAGGCGCTCGAGCGCTCCCGCTACGGCCGCCCGGGATCGGCACCCGTCCCGGAGAAGAGCTGGCAGCGGGACCTGGCCAAGTGCACCGAGGCGATCACTGCCGGCGCGTCACCCCGCCGGGCCCGCTGGGCCCGCTGGTGGCCGGTCTCGCTGGTACGTCGTCCCGCGGACCGACCGGTGGAGCTGACTGCCGCCGGGCGTCCCGGGTCCACCGACCGGGTGGACTGACGGGGTGGACTGACGGGGTGGACTGACGGGATTCCAGCGACCGGGTGGACCGGCCGGGTGGCCTGACGGACGGGTCAGAACCCGCCGCTCTCCCGCCGACGACGCCACCGCTGCTCCATCCGCTCCATGAAGGAGTGGTCTGCGCGGGAGGCACCGCGACCGCGCGGCTTGCGGCCGGCACGGCCACCCTGGATCACGCTGAACCCCTGGGGGCTGTCGGTGAAGGGGGCGGGCTGGGCCGCCGCCTTGCCGGGGCTGCGCAGCGACGTGACCACGATGGTGGCCGACGCCAGCATGACCACGAAGCCCACGACTCCTACGATCGGCATCGGTGCGATGGCGCCGGTCATCATGATGGCCACGCCCAGGGCGAAGACGCAGCCGCCGATCACAGCACGTCGTCGGGCGGCGCGGTGGAAGGCGGTTCCCCGCAACGTGTGCGCGAACTTGGGGTCCTCTTCGACGAGAGCTCGCTCCATCTGCTCGAGCAGTCGCAGCTCTTCTTCCGAGAGCGGCACGTTTCCTCCCGACCGGTGTGATGCGCGGCACATCCGCATTTGAAGTCTAGGCAGCGCTTGCCCACCACGGTAGCCGCTGGCGAAAAAATGATCACCACCGCCTCACCCGATCAAGGTCGCCGGCCGCACCGTCCCGGAGCCGAAGCGCCTGGACGCGGCGTCGACCGCCCGGTCCGCCGCCTCCCACCCCTGGTCCCGCTCACCCAGGACCAGCTGTCGCTGCACGCGCTCCCGGGGCAGCAGACCCTCCACCCGGACCCCGACCAGCCGCAGCCGGGCACGCTGCAGGCCGAGCGCGTCGAAGAGCCGCACGGCCGTCCGGTAGACCTCGACGGTGACGTCCGTGGCCTCCGGCAGCGTCCGGGACCTGGTGATCGTGGTGAAGTCCGCGAACCGCACCCGCAGCGTCACCGTCCGTCCGGCCACTCCCGCGGTCCTCATCCGCCCGGCCACCCGCGCCGAGAGCCGCAGCAGCTCGCGCAGCACCTGCTCCCGGTCGTCGGTGTCCCGGGCGAAGGTCTCGTCCGCCCCCATCGAGCGGTCGGGCTCGTCCGGGCCGCGGCGGGCCACCACCTCCCTCCGGTCCACCCCCCACGCCATCTCGTGGAGGTGGGCGCCGAGTCGAGGGCCCAGCGCACGCTGCAGGGTCCGGACCGGGGTGTGCGCCAGGTCCGCCACGGTGTGCAGCCCCAGCCGGTGCAGCAGCGCCTGGGTCTTCTCCCCCACCCCCCACAGCTCGCCCACGTCGAGCGGGTGCAGGAAGGAGACGACCTCCTCGGGGGCGACCACGAGCACCCCGTCCGGCTTCGCCGCCCGGCTGGCGAGCTTGGCCACGGTCGGCGTGGCCGCGATCCCCACCGAGCAGGTGATGCGCTGCTCGTCGTGGATCCGGGCACGCAGCCGCTCCGCGATCTCGCGCGGCGTCCCCAGACGCCGGGCCGCCCCGGAGACGTCGAGGAACGCCTCGTCCAGGGAGACCACCTCGACCACCGGGGTGACGCTGCGGAAGTTCTCCATCACCGCGGCCGAGACCCGGGAGAAGGTGCCGAAGTCCGGGGCGATCACCACGGCGTCCGGGCACATCCGCCGCGCGCGGGTCATCGGCAGGGCCGACCGCACGCCGTACCGACGGGCGAGGTAGTTGGCCGAGAGCACCACGCCCCGGCTCCCCCCACCGACGATCACCGGCACCCCCGCCAGCTCCGGACGGTCCCGCACGGCCACGGAGGCGTAGAAGGCGTCCATGTCGACGTGCAGGACCGGGGTCGCCGAGCGCCCGGTCACCGGGTCACCCCCGGGAGGGTCGGGTCAGCGCGACGCCAGGGCGTGCAGCTGCGTGGCGAGCGGCCGGTACTCCGGGCGTCCGGCCACTGCCCGTTCCAGCTCGACCAGGGCGGCCGTGGCCCCCGGCTCGAGGTCGAGCAGCGAGCCCGGGACCAGGTCGGCGAAGACCCGGACGGCGTGCACCTCGGCAGGCCGGAACCCGGCGGAGTCGAGGAGCGCGAGCAGCTCGTCGTAGGTGAAGCGACGTCCCCCACGTCCCTGCTCGACGTCGTCGAGGAGGTCACGGGCCTGCTGGAAGTGGCCGGCCATCGCCCGGGCCACCACGGCGGCGTGCCGCTGGGCGACCAGCAGGCTGAGCGTGCCTCCGGGGCGGAGCACCTCGGCGAGGACGGAGAGGGCGGCGGTGGAGTCCTCCACGACCTCCAGCACCCCGTGGCAGAGCACCACGTCGGCGCTGGCGGAACCGAAGGTCTCCACCAGGGACGAGAGCTCGCCCTGGCGACCGGTGACGGAGACCTCACGCTCGCGGGCCCGCCGGTCCAGGGCAGCCAGCGCGTCGGGGCTGGGGTCGACCACCGTGACCCGGTGGCCGAGCTCGGCGACCCGGACCGCGAAGCCGCCGGTCCCACCCCCGATGTCGAGGACCTCCAGCTCGTCGGCGCCGGCGAAGACCGGCTGCAGCGCATCCCAGACCACCGAGCGGCGGGCTGCACTGCGGCGCTCGCTGGGTCGCTCGCCGGGTCGGTCGCTGGGTCGGTCCTCGGGCCGCTCGTTCGCTGGCATGGGACACACCCTAGGGCGTGCCACGACACGGTCATCCCGGGCTCCCGGAGCTCCGGTGCCACAGAGCGCGGGAAGGGACCTGCGGCCCTGCTCCCAGGGCCCGGCTGAGCGCGCCCGTGCTCGAGGTCTCCTCGCCGGCCGGCTTGATGTCGGCGTAGGGCGACATCTGGAAGCCGCTGCTGTGCACCAGCACCCGGCGGTGCTCGGGCTGGTCCCCCACGTCCGGGCGCTGGTCCAGCACGGCGCGCAGGCGGGCGAGTCCTTCCTCCGACGAGCCCGCCGACTCCCAGAGCGGGAGCAGGGCAGGCAGCGACCAGGCTCCGGTGGCGCGCACCGAGACCCCGCGCCGTCCGGTGCGTCGCAGCTCTCCCCGGACCAGCAGCAGCCAGGACCCGAACACCGTCGAGGCGTAGGAGCTCTGGGCGTCCTCGAAGAAGGTCGCGTCCACCGGACCCGTGGCGTCGTCGAGGGTCAGGAAGATCACCCGGCGTCCGGACCGGACGGGAGGGGTCTGGGTGGCGACCTTGACCCCGGCCACCCAGACCTCCGACCGGCTGCGACGGGTGAGGAGGTCCTTGCTGCGGGTCACTCCCAGCGCCTCGAGGAGCCCGGCGTAGTCGTCGACGACGTGTCGGCTGACGTCCAGGCCGAGGATCTCCAGCTCGGCCGCCACCCGCTCGGCGGGGGTCAGCTCCGGGAGCCCGGAGGCCTGGTCGGCGCCGGGCTCCTCGCCCAGGGAGAGTGCCAGCTGGACCGACTCCACCGGCGCCGTCCGCACGGCCCGGGACTGGGCGGAGGCCTGCTGCCACACCCCCGTCCGGGCGAGGGGGTCGCTGCTGTTGCGGGTGGCCGCCCCCGCTGCCCGGCTCGCCGCCCGGTCGGGCGTCGGGCGTGCACCGAGCCCGCGGCCGCGGCCCGAGCGCTGGGACACCCGGGCGTGCCGGTCCAGGTCCGCCACCTGCAGCAGCAGGTCACGGCGGGTCGCTCGCCCGTGCGAGCGCACGTCGTGTCCGGCGTCGGCGATCCGGTGGAGCTCGTCGAGGGCCCCGGCCAGCACCAGCCTCTCGGCCACTGGCCGGGAGACCCCGGCCCGGTGCCAGAGGTCGGTCAGCGAGGCGAACGGGCGAGCCGCGACGATCCGGGCGGTCTCGGCCTCGCTGATCCCCTTCACCTCGCTCAGCGCCAACCGGATCGCGTAGCCGGCCGGGTCCTGCGGGGACGGCTCCACGGTGTAGGTCGGACCGGAGCGGTTCACGTCCAGCCCCCGGATCCCGATGCCGAACTGCCGGGCGTCGTCGAGGATGAACCGCTTGGGATACATCCCCGGGTCGTGGGTGAGCACGCCGGCGAGGAAGTGGGCCGGCCAGTGCGCCTTGAGCCAGGCGGACTGGAAGGTGGGCAGGGCGAACGCCGCGGCGTGGGCCTTGCAGAACCCGAAGGAGGCGAACGCCTCGAGGACCTTCCAGACCCGGGCGACCACGTCCTCGGAGTAGCCCCGGGCGACCGCCCGGGGACAGAACCACTCCTTGGTGGAGGCCATCCCCTCGACGTCGCCCAGTGCCCTGCGCTTCTCGTCCGCCTCGGCGAAGGAGACCCCGGCGAAGCAGGCGATGATCTCGATGACCTGCTCGTGGAAGACGACCACGCCATGGGTGGAGGAGAGGATCGGCACCAGGTCCGGGTGCAGGTAGGTGGCCGTCCGCCAGCCCTGCTTCACCTCCAGGTAGGGGGTGATCATGTCGCTCTTGACCGGTCCCGGCCGGAAGAGCGAGATGTCGGTGATGATCTCCTCCAGCGACTCGATACCCGACTTGCCGACCAGCTCCCGCTGACCCGGGGACTCGATCTGGAAGACGCCCAGCGTCTCGCGCCGAGCTGACCAGGTCGAAGGTCCGGGAGTCCTCGAAGGGGACCTGCTCCCGGTCGTCGAGGTCCAGCTCGACCCCGTCGACCCGGGCGACCTCGGCCACCGCGTGGGCCATCGCCGACTGCATCCGGATGCCCAGCACGTCCAGCTTGAGCAGCCCCAGGTCCTCCACGTCGTCCTTGTCGAACTGGCTCATCGGGAACCCGGCGTGACTGGCCTCGACCGGCGTGCGGTCGAGCAGCGTGGTGTCGGAGAGCAGCACACCGCAGGGGTGCACCGCGATGTGCCGGGGCAGGCCGTCGAGCCGCTCCACCAGGCCGAAGAAGAGGTCCAGCCGCTCCTCCCCCAGGCCGCTGGCCCGCAGCTCGGGCAGGTCCCGCAGGGCCAGCCGGGCGTCCCGGGCCCGCACGTGCGGGAACGCCTTGGCCATCGCGTCGACCTCGCCGGGTGGCATCCCCAGCGCGGCACCCACGTCCCGGACCGCGTGCCGGACCCGGTAGGTCTCCATCATCGAGACGCAGACGCACCGCTCCGCCCCGTACCGGTCCAGGATCGCCTCGTAGACCTCCAGCCGACGGGCCGACTCCACGTCGAGGTCGATGTCCGGCAGCGACTGCCGCAGCGGGGAGAGGAACCGCTCCATCAGCAGGTCGTGCCGCAGCGGATCCACCCCCGAGATGCCGAGCAGGTAGTTGACCAGGCTGCCGGCGCCCGAGCCGCGGGCGGCGCACCGCACCCCCATCTCGCGGACCAGGTCGGTGACGTCGCCGACGGTGAGGAAGTAGGAGGCGTAGCCGAGCGAGGCGATGACCCGGAGCTCGTCGTCGAGCCGCTTCCAGATCCGCTGCCGCGGGGCGTTGCCGTAGCGGGCCCCGATGCCGGCCTCGCACCGCCCGCGCAGGACCGCGTCCGCCCGGGACTCGCCCGCCAGCCGGGCCACCGGCACGGCGAGGCCTCCCGCCACCTCCAGCTCGGGGAAGTGCACCTCCCCGATCCCGAGGTCCGCACGCGGGTCCAGGGCGCAGCGCTCGGCCACGGCCCGGGTCCCGGCCAGCAGCCGGTCGACCTCGCGCTCCCCCAGCCCGGCCAGCCGACAGACGTCGTCGGCGATCTCGCGCATCTGCCGGCCGGACTTGAGGAAGCCCTCCGCGTTGCCCCGGTCGAGGTGCCGGGGGTCCAGCGGCACCAGCCGGCGCGAGGCGTCCAGGACGTCCACGGTCGGGGCGTCGCGACGGTCGGCGTACGCGCACCGCGTTCGTGAGGACCGCGCCCAGCCCCATCTCCCGGGAGAGGGAGGCCATCCGGGCCGCGTGCGGGGTGGAGCCCGGCCCCCAGCCCTGGGCCGAGCCCCGGAGACGGTGGGAGACCAGCTCGACGAGCAGGTTCTGCCGCGGCACCAGCTCGCGCCAGGACTCCACCACGGCGTGGGCGAGGTCGTCGCGGCGCCGGGTCACCATCGCGCCCAGCTCGGAGCCGGGCCCGAGCAGGACCAGCAGGTCGCCCTCGGCGAGGTAGGGAGCGAGCAGCCCCGGGTGGCCACCGGACGGCCCCGCTCGCCGGCGAGGTGGACGGCGGAGACGAGGCGGCACAGGCTGCGCCACCCGGGGCCCCCCTGGGCCAGCAGAGTGATCCGGGGGTGGTGCTCCTCGCGGAACGCACCGCCCCGGACCGGGGTGCGGCGCCGCGGGTCCGGGGCGAGCAGCGTGACCCCAGGCCGGCCCGGAGCCGTCCGTGACCACGGCGAGGTCCACGCCCAGCACCGGGCTGAGACCGGCCGAGGCGCACGCCTTGGCGAACTTCACCGCCCCGTACGTGCCGTCCCGGTCCGTGAGCGCGAGGACGTCCATCCCGTGCTCGGCAGCGCGTGCCACCAGGGCCTCCGGGTGCGACGCGCCGTACTGGAGGGAGTAGCCCGAGGCCACGTGCAGGTGGGTGAAGGGATCAGGCGACACCGGTCCGACCACCCGGTCCCGTCATGGCCAGCAGCCGCCCCGGGCTGCTGGTGTGCGGCATCAGGCCGAGCGCCGACTCGACGACGGCCAGGAACCGGTCCGCGTCCCGGACCAGGTCGTCGGCCTCCCGCTCGCTCACCGCCCGGGACGGAGCCCGCCTGGGCCGCAGCCCGCTTGCCCGCACCCGCCGCGAAGAAGGTCGCCCACTCGGTCAGCTCCGGCGCCACCTCGGCCAGCAGCACCCAGGCGTTCTTCTGCCGTCGCCGCGCGCCGGGAGCCGGGTGCGCCCGGGCCGCCAGCAGGGCAGCAGCGGACTGCAGCGCCGCGACGTGGGCACAGGCGTAGCGTCCCGGGACGTCCCGGGAGGTCATCGCCTCCTGCAGGGACTCCGCGGCACGCGCCAGGTAGGAGTGGGTGGTCGCGGGCAGCAGGTAGGGGTTGGTCGCCTCGGTCCGGTCGCTCATCAGTCCACGCACCCGACGAGCTGCCACCGACCGCTGCTCCAGTCGAAGGAGAGGTCGAAGACGCCGGCACCGGCCGCACCCGGCGCAGCGCCTCGGCCTGCCTCCACCCGCCAGACCTCCCGCTCCACCAGGAGGTCGTCCTGCTCGCCTCCGGCGTCGGGACGGTCTCGCCCAGGACGGCCCCGGCACCGACGGACTGCCACCACGGGGCGGTCTCCACCCAGTGGGCGACCACGGCCCGCACCTTCCACAGCCGGCCCCGCCACAGGAACTGCTCCGGCCCTTCCGGACCGGGTCCGGGCACCGAGCCCCTCCGCACCTCCACGGGATCGTCGTACCGTCGCATGGCTCCTCCTCAGAAGCATCGCTCGACCCCACCGCCGACCTCGGTGACAATGGTGATCGAGTCACCACCACCGAGGTCGCTTCGAACATTTGTTCGAACGAGACCAAGGTACACCCGCCCCCCGACAGAGGGTCAAGAACGAGGACGACGCCTGCTGACGGACTCCCTCGGCCCGCCGCCGTCCGGGCAGGCTCACGCCGCCCCGGCCGGACACGGCACGGGACGCCCGGCGGGAGGGTGGGACCGGCTCAGGACTCCCGGACGAACCGGTGGGTGTCCTTGTGGAACAGGAGCACCAGCAGGGCCAGGCAGAGCAGGACGATCAGCACGGCCATCACCACGAACAGCGTCGGGATGCCGCTGGCCACGCACACCACCGCCAGGAAGACGCCGAACAGGGCGATCACCGCCAGCGAGATCCGGGCCCACTCGAAGCCCTCCACGAAGAACGCGAGCAGCACACCCACCAGCATCGTGAAGACGACGAACGAGGTCACCGCCACCGGCACGAAGGCCGGCACCGCCAGGCTCGCCTCGACCGCCTCCAGGCCACCGTCGCGCAGGATCCGCCTGGCCCCGGCGTTGCCCTCGGCCCACGAGGTGAGCAGGTCCTTCTCGCGCCACCAGGTCAGCACGGTGGTCACCCCCGCCACCACCACCAGGGCGAGGGCGACACGGGTGGCGAGGATCACCGAGAGCGGGCGGACGGTCATGGGACTCCTGGGGTCGTGACCTGGCAGGTCGATGACGTCGCCCCACCGGCAGGTCGGCGTCGGGCAGGGCAGGTGGCCTAGGGTCGCACCATGGCGACCGAGCACGCATCGATCACGGCGTTCCGCGACGAGCACGCGCGGCGCAACGGTACCGGCGAGGTGGTGGTGCTCCCCGACTCGGCCCACACCGCAGCGCTCGCCGCGGCCGCCCTGGGCTGCGAGGTGGGAGCGATCGCCAACAGCCTGCTCTTCGACGCCGACGGCGAGCCCGTCCTCGTCCTGACCTCCGGCGCGCACCGGGTCGACGTGGACGCCACCGCCGCCCGGATCGGCGTGCCCCGGCTGGTCCGCGCCACCCCCGACTTCGTCCGGCGGCACACGGGCCAGGTGATCGGCGGCGTCTCGCCGCTGGGCCACCCGGCCCCGGTACCGACCTTCGTGGACACCTGGCTGCGCCGCCACGACACGCTCTGGGCGGCCGCGGGCCACCCCTCCGCCGTCTACTCCACCACCTACGACGAGCTGGTCGCGATGACCGGGGCCCGGGAGATCGAGGTCGACTGATGGAGATCTGGCTCAACCCCGCCTGCAGCAAGTGCCGGACGGCGGCGGCCACGCTCGACGAGGCCGGCGTCGACTACACCGTGCGCCGCTACCTGGAGCAGCCGCCCACCGCCGAGGAGCTCGGAGAGGTGGTGACCAGGCTCGGCGTCGAGCCGTGGGACCTGGCCCGGCCGAAGGAGGCCCGCGAGGAGGGCCTGGACCTCCCCCGGGACCCCGAGCACCGGCACGAGTGGCTGGTCGCGCTCGCCACCCACCCCCGGGCGATCCAGCGACCGATCCTCACGGCCGCGGACGGCACCACCGTGGTGGGCCGCGACCCGGAGTCCCTGGCCCAGGTGGTCACGGCCCAGGCCCGGGCTGACGCACGGTCGGCGCACCCGGAGAGCTAGCCTCCCACCCATGCGCGTCGTGGTGGTCGGAGGCGGTCTCGGCGGCATGGCCAGCGCGGCCAGGCTCGCCAAGCTCGGTCACGAGGTGGTCCTGGTCGAGCGGTCCGCGGACCTCGGCGGCGCCCTCGGCACGGTCCGCGCCGGCGACCACACCTGGGACGCCGGCCCCACCAAGACGCTGCTGCCCGCCGTGCTCCGGGACCTGTTCCGCAAGTCGGGGCGTCCGCTGGAGCGCGAGCTCGAGCTCGTCCCGCTCGACGGCGATCCGCGAGCACCGCTTCGCCGACGGCAGCACGCTGCGGCTTCCCGCGGGGTCGCGAGCGGCCCAGCGATCAGCCTTCGAGGAGCTGGCCCCCGGCCTCGGCGACCGCTGGACGTCGTACGTCGACGCCCTGGGCCAGGACTGGGAGCTGCTGCGCCGCGACTACCTCGAGCGGCCCTGGGACCCGGGCCTGGCCGACCCCGGCGCCGTCCGGCGGCTGGCCAGCCGGCAGACCCTGCGCTCGCGCCTGCGCGAGGCGCTGGGCGAGCAGCGGCTCCAGCAGGTCGCCGCCCACCCCTTCACCGTCGACGGCCACGACCCGGCCCGCGTCCCGGCCTGGCTCGGCACCGTCTCCTACGTGGAGCAGAAGTTCGGCGCCTGGACCGTCCCCGGGGGGATGGCCCAGGTCGGGGAGGCCCTGGCCCGACGGCTGGCCACCCGCAAGGTCGAGGTGCTCACCGGCACCTCCGCGCACGACGTGGTGGTCCGCTCCGGACGGGCCGCGGCACTCTCCACCTCCGCCGGGGAGCTGGACGCCGACGCCGTGGTGTGCGCCGTCGACCCGACCCGGCTCCCGACCCTGGCCAGGCACGTGCGCCGGACCCGGAGCACCACCCCGCCGTCCCTGGTGCACCTCGGACTGCGCGGCGAGGTGCCCGCGCTCGACTGCGAGGTGGTGCTGCACGGGGCACCCGACCTCTCGGTGCACCCGGGCGGGACCGCCCCCGACGGTGGGGCGTCCTGGACGGTGGCGTACCGGGGCAGGACGTCCGAGGACGTGCTGGAGACGATGGCGCGGCGCGGTCTCGACGTCCGCGCCTGCGTGGTGGAGCGGGTGGAGCGCACCCCGGCCCAGCTCAGCGCCCAGTGGGGCGGCTCGCCGCTCGGCGTGCGGTGGCAGGGCCGCGGCACCGTCCGCCGCCGCCTGGGACCGACGACACCGGTGCCCGGTGTCTACGCCGCCGGCTCGCACGCGACCCCCGGCTCGGGGATCCCCTTCGTGGGACTCTCCGCCGCGCTCGTCGCGCAGGCGATCGGCCGGGCCTGACGCAGTCCCCGTGCTGGATCCGATGCCGTGATGGTGTCGCACCGTCAGGGTACGGGTCAGGAATCGGTGAGCTGAACAGGGACACCCAGTCAGACCTTCAGGCTCAGGGCCTCCCAGATCTCCCGCGTCGCCCGCGACCGGTTCAGCGTGTAGAAGTGCAGGCCGGGCGCCCCGCCGGCGAGCAGCTCCTCGCACAGCTCGGTGGCGATCCGGACCCCTTCGGCTCGGACCGCGGCCGGGTCGTCGGCGAGCGGGCGGATCCGCTCCGCCACCTCCGCCGGCATGTCCCGACCCGACATCTCCACCATCCGTCTGCATGGAGGCGAGGCTCAGGATCGGCATGATGCCGGGGATGATCGGGAAGTCGACGCCCAGGTCACGGGCGCGCTGCACGAGACCGAAGTAGTCCGAGGCGCGCAGCACCATGTCGGTGACGGCGAACTCCGCGCCCGCGTCGTACTTGGCCCGGAGCACCCGCGCGTCGGCGTCGAGGCTCTCGGCGTCGCGGTGCCCCTCGGGGAACGCCGCCACGCCGACGCACAGGTCGTCGTGCTCGGCGCGGACCAGCGCCACGAGCTCGCTGGCGTAGCGCAGACCGCCCTCGGTCTGCACCCACGCCGTCCCGGGGCCGGTGGGCGGGTCGCCGCGCAGGGCCAGCACGTTGCGCACGCCTGCGCCGCCGCAGCTCGTCGAGGATGGCCGTGATCTCGGCCCGGGTGTGACCCACGCAGGTCAGGTGCGCCATCGGCAGCAGCGATGGTCTCCCGAGCGATCCGGCCGGTGATCGCCACCGTGCGGTCGCGGGTGGAGCCGCCGGCGCCGTAGGTGACCGAGACGAACGTCGGGTGCGAGCGGCTCGAGCTCGCTGATCGAGCGCCACAGCACCCGCTCCCCCTCCTCGTCCTTGGGCGGGAAGAACTCGAAGGAGAAGCTCCGGCGACCGTCGCCCAGGAGCTCACCGATCCGGGCCGGGCGCGCAGGGCTCATGCCGGCGATCCTAGGCTCGGGCCACGCGCCCGGGACCGACCGTCCACTGGCTAGTCTGGCCAGGTGCCTGCCCCCTCCGCCTCGTCCCGTCCCTCGGATCCCAGCGCCACGACCTGGGACGGCTCCGCGTTCCGCGCCGCCGTGCAGAGCGAGCTCGACGAGTTCCTCGCCGGCCAGGAGACCCGGCTGCGCCCGCTGGGCCCGGACGCCGTCCGGTTGCTCACCGAGGCGCGGGCCGCGACCCAGGGCGGCAAGCGGTTCCGCGGCGGCCTTCTGCTGGTGGGGCTACCGCGCGGTGCGCCCCGACGGGGTGGACGAGCGTGCGCTCGCCCGGGCCTGTGCCTCGCTCGAGCTGCTGCACGCCAGCGCGCTGGTGCACGACGACCTGATGGACGCCTCCGACACCCGTCGGGGCCGGCCGTCCACGCACCGCGGTTTCGAGGCCGAGCACCGGGCGCAGGGCTGGCGCGGCGACCCCGCAGCAGTACGGCGAGGCCGGCGGCCGTGCTCCTCGGCGACCTGCTGCTGTCCTGGTCCGACGAGCTGCTGCGCCGCTGCGGACTGCCGCTGACCGAGGTGGCGCCGCGCTCTCGACGTGCTCGACCTGTGCCGCTCGGAGGTGATCGCGGGCCAGTTCCTCGACGTCTCGGTCCAGGCCCGCGCGCACGCCGACGAGGCGACGGCGATGACGGTGCTTCGCTACAAGTCGGCCAAGTACTCCGTCGAGCGTCCGCTGCACGTGGGCGCGGCGCTGGCCGGCGCGGGCCCGGCGTGCTGGCCCAGCTCACCTCGTTCGGGCTCCCGCTGGGCGAGGCGTTCCAGCTCCGCGACGACCTGCTCGGCGTCTACGGCGACCCGGAGGTGACCGGCAAGCCTGCGGGCGACGACCTGGTGGAGGGCAAGCGCACGGTGCTGGTCGCGCTGGCCCTGGCCGCCGGCGGCCCGGGAGCCGAGGAGCTCGACCGGGCGCTCGGCACCCCGCTGGACGAGGCGGACGTCCGCCACCTGCGGTCGCTGATGGACGCCGCCGGGGCGAGGGAGCGGGTCGAGTCGCTGATCGAGGAGCTGGCGACCCAGGCCCTGACCGCGCTCGACGGCGCGGCCATCGACGACCACGCGCGCGAGGTGCTGCGCGACCTGGCGACCGCGGTCACCCAGCGCACCGTCTAGCGGGCACCGCCTCACGCGCTCCCTCGAGCGGCACCGTCTGGCGGGCGTCCCTCAGAACGCCATCGCCTGGGCCCGGCGCTTGACCTCCGAGCCCCGGTTCTCCCGCAGCGCGTCGATCGGCCGACCCGGGCAGGTCGAGGTCGGTGAAGAGCCAGGCGATGCACTCGCGGTCGTCGTACCCGCCGTCGTGCAGCACGGTCAGCAGGCCGGGCAGGCCCTTGACCACGAGGCCGTCCTGGAAGAAGGCGGCCGGCAGCTGCTGACCCGCGCCCGGACGGGGCACGGCCGCAGCCAGCTCGTGCTCGCGGATCATCGTCCGGATCCTGCTCACCGTGACCCCCAGGGCCTTGGCCGCGCCGGCCCAGTCCACCCACTCCGGGACGAGTGCGTCGAGGTCTGCGTCAGCGAGCGGTACGTCGTTCATGGGGTCCATGCTGCCACCCGCCGCCACGCCGGTAGGCGGCCCACCCACCCCCGCAGGCGTCGGCTCCGTACGATGGCGCCACGCACTCTTCCCCAGCAGTGACGTCGGAGGTCCCCGTGGAGCCAGACGAGCGAGCCTCGCGGCGCGCCCCGCAGGCGACCGCCGACCCCCTGGTCGGCCGCCTGCTGGAGGGCCGCTACCGGCTCCACCGCCGGATCGCGCGCGGCGGGATGGCCGGCGTCTACGAGGCCGTCGACACCCGGCTGGACCGGACCGTGGCGATCAAGGTCATGCACGCCGGGATGGGCGACGACGACGCGTTCGCCGCCCGCTTCGTGCGGGAGGCCCGGGCCGCGGCGCAGCTCTCCCACCCGCACGTGGTGTCGGTCTACGACCAGGGCGACGACGACGGGACCCTCTACCTCGCCATGGAGTACGTCCCGGGCCACACCCTGCGGGACGTGATCCGGTCCGAGGCGCCGCTGTCGCCCGCGCGGGCGCTCGCCCTGGTCGAGCCGGTCCTGGCGGCCCTGGCCACCGCCCACCGCGCCGGCCTCGTGCACCGCGACATCAAGCCGGAGAACGTGCTGATCGGCGACCGGAGTCCGGGGAGCAGGATCAAGGTGGCCGACTTCGGGCTGGCCAAGGCGGTCAGCGCGGACACCCAGCACACCGCCACCGGGGTGCTCATCGGCACCGTCTCCTACCTCGCCCCCGAGCTGGTCGTCCAGGGTCAGGCCGACCCGCGCGCCGACGTCTACGCCACCGGCGTCGTCCTCTACGAGCTGCTCACCGGCCACAAGCCGCACGAGGGCGAGTCGCCGATCCAGGTGGCCTACAAGCACGTGCACGAGGACGTCCCGGCGCCCTCGGCGCGGGTCCCGTCGATCCCGACGTACGTCGACGCGCTGGTCGCCCGGGCCACGGCCCGCGACCGCGGGCAGCGGCCCGCCGACGCCTCGGTGCTGCTGCACCAGGTGCACCGGGTGGCCCAGGCGCTGCGCGACGGCGTGACCGAGGACCCCGAGCTCGAGTCGACCTGCGCCCGGTGCGCGGTCGTCGCGCCGCTCGACGTCGAGGTGGAGGCGGACCGCCAGGGCTTCGTCGACCTCGTCGACGAGGACGAGGTCAACCGACGCGGCAGATCCAGGCGCCGCCCCGACGGCGCTGGCCGCGGCCGGCGGCACGCCACGGTGCCGGCGGTGGCCGCCCCGCCCCACGTCGTCGACCACGGACGGCGCCCGAGCGTGACGAGCCCGCGACGATCCCCCGGTGCCCAGCCCCCGGGCCGACGTGCCCGCCGGCGGCTCGTCGGGCCGGACCAGGCGCTCCGGCGGGACCCCTGCTGCTGGTGCTCGCCCTGCTGCTGGTGGCCGGGGTCGGCGGCGGCGCCTGGTGGTTCGGCTACGCCCGCTGGACCAGCACCCCCGGGGCGCTGGGGATGAGCCAGGCCGAGGCCGTGGCCGCCCTGGAGTCGGCCGGCCTCGAGGGGGAGGTGGGTGACCCCGCCTTCTCCGAGACCGTGCCTCCCGGGCAGGTCGTCTCCACCGACCCCGCGCCGGGCGACCGGGTCCTGGACGGCGGCACGGTGACCCTGGCCATCTCCCAGGGCCCGGAGCGCTACGAGGTGCCGGCCGTCGCCGGCGCCACCCTGGACGAGGCGCAGGACCGGATCCTGCTGAGCACCAACCTGGACTACGGCGACCGGGTCGACCGGTGGACCGAGACCGTGCCGGAGGGCATCGTCATCGCCATCCGACCCCCCCGCCGCGACGCTGCTCAAGCCGGGCACCGTCGTCGACGTGGTCGTGAGCAAGGGTCGCCGCCGCGCCAGGTCTCGGACTGGACCGGCGGAGCGCCGACAAGGCCCAGCAGGCGCTGGAGCGCAAGAAGCTGGTCGTGGCCGCGAGGAGGTCCACAGCGACACCGTGCCCGCGGGCGTGGTGATCGCCAGGACCCGCCGACCGGCACCCTGTACAAGGGCGACACCGTGACGCTCATGGTCTCGCTCGGCCCCGAGCTGGTGGAGATGCCCCGGGTGGTGGCCTAGGGCGTCGAGGCGGCGCCGAGCAGCTCGAGGCACTCGGCTTCGAGGTCGTCGTCGAGGAGTCGGGGCAGTACATCGGGCTGGGCTTCGTGCTCTACATGGATCCCGGCACCGGCGACAGGTGCCCAAGGGCTCGACGGTGACCCTCTACCTGGTCTGACGCCCGAGATAGCGTGACCGGTCGTCGGCCCGGCCGATGTTGCGCAACCCGGTCGGCACCCACGTGAAGGTCGGCCCGGGACTGGTCAAGGGGACGCTCAAGGGCGCCCGGGAGCTCGGACTGGAGGCTCTGCAGGTCTTCACCGGCAACCCCCGCGGCTGGGCGTTGTCGGAGGGGCGACCGGCCGAGGACGCCGCGTTTTCGCGAGGCGTGCGCGGCCGAGGGCATCCGGGTGGTCATCCACGCGCCGTACCTCGTCAACCTCGGCTCCCCGACGCCGGCCACCTACGAGCGGTCGGTGGCCTCCGTCGCCCACAACGTCCGGCGAGCCGTGAGATCGGAGCCGAGGGGGTGGTCGTGCACACCGGGTCCTACGTCGACCACGGCTGCGGTGGACGGGCACGCCACCGCCCTGCGGCAGGTCCGCGAGGGGCTGCTCCCGATCCTGGGCGGGTCGAGGACGACGCGATGCCCTGGCTGCTGCTCGAGCCGACGGCCGGCCAGGGTCGCTCGCTGTGCGCCGGGATCGCCGGGCTCGAGCCCTACCTGGCCGCGCTCGACCACCACCCCAAGGCCGGGGTCTGCCTGGACACCTGCCACGCGTTCGCGGCCGGCGCGCCGCTGGACGAGGAGGGCGGCACGAGAGAGGCCCTCGACCAGATCGTCGAGCTCGGTGGCCCGGGCCGGCTGCGGCTGGTCCACGCGAACGACTCGATGGATGTCCGCGCGGCTCGATGCGCGACCGCCACGAGCGTCTCGGCGAGGGCCACATCGGCCTCGGCTGCTTCCGGGAGCTCCTGGCGCACCCGGCCCACCGACGGCGTCCCGATCATCCTCGAGACCCCCGGGTCCCGAGATCCCGGCAGCGACCAGATCGCGCTGATCAAGGAGCTCCGCACATGCAGCACCCGGCGCGGCCAGCTGGTGGCCACCGGGGCACTGCTGGCGGTGACGGCGAGCTGGGGCAGCACCTTCTCTCATGATCAAGGACCTGCTGGAGCGGATGCCGACGCTGGACTTCCTCGCAGTGCGGTTCACCATCGCCGGGCTCGTGATGTTCGCCCTGGCCCACCGCTACGTGCTCGCGCTGCCGCGGGAGACCCTGCGCCGGGCCGTCGTCGTGGGCGCGATCTATGGCGTGGCGCAGATCCTCCAGACCGCCGGCCTGGCGCACACCGCCAGCCAGCGTCTCCGGGTTCATCACCGGGATGTACGTCGTCTGCACCCCGCTCCTCGCCGCGGCCCTGCTGCGGCACCCGGATCACCGGGGTGACCTGGGCCGCGGTCGCCCTGGCCACCGCAGGACTGGGCGTGCTCACCTTGGAAGGGCTCTCGGTGGGCTACGGGGAGGCTCTCACCTTCGTCGCGGCGGTGCTCTACGCCCTGCACATCGTCGCGCTCGGTGCCTGGTCGACGGCCCGCGACGCGCTCGGCATGTCCGTCGTGCAGCTGCTCGTCATCGCCGTGATCTGCCTGGTAGCGACGGCACCGGACGGCGTCGTGCTCCCCGGAGACCCCGGCGGGACTGGGTCGCCGTCGTCTCACATGGCGCTGGTCGCCGGCGCGCTCGCCCTGATCGCACAGACCCTGGGCCCAGTCACAGCTCCCTCCACCCGCACGGCGATCGTCATGAGCATGGAGCCGGTGTTCGCGGCGTTCTTCGCCGTGCTCCTCGGCGGGTGAAGGGACCTTGGCCTCCTCGGATGCTGGTGGGCGGCGCCATGGTGCTGGCCGCCATGCTCGTGGTCGAACTCGGTCCCCCGACGCCTCCACATCGAGGGTGAGGTGCAGCACCCTGACGGTGTGACCGAGGAAAGTCCACAACGTGCGGTCACGGCTCTGTCCGCACGTCTCGAGTTTGGTCGGGGCGGCGGTCTCGCCGCACGGGACCGGCCACCTACATTTTGGCGAAGCCATGGTTGTCGTGATGGCACCGGACGCCACGGACGAGGACGTCGCCCTCGTCGTCGAGAAGGTCGAGGGCGTAGGCGGCTCGGCCTTCGTGAGCAAGGGAGTGGTCCGCACGATCATCGGGCTCGTCGGCGACATCGACTCCTTCTACGGCCTGAACCTGCGGGCCCTGCCCGGGGTCGCGGACGTCCACCGGATCAGCGACCCGTTCAAGCTCGTCAGCCGTCAGCACCATCCCGACCGCAGCACCGTCTGGGTCGGCCGGGACGGGCACCAGGTGCCGGTCGGGCCGGGCACCTTCACGTTCATCGCGGGCCCGTGCGCCGTGGAGTCCTGGGACCAGACCCTCGAGGCCGTCGAGATGGCCAAGGCGGCCGGGGCCACGATCATGCGCGGCGGGGCCTACAAGCCGCGCACCTCGCCGTACGCCTTCCAGGGTCTGGGGGTGAAGGGGCTCGAGATCCTCGCCGAGGTCGCGCGGACTCACCGGCCTGCCGGTCGTGACCGAGGTCGTCGACGCCCGCGACGTCGCCGTCGTCGCCGAGCACGCCGACATGCTGCAGATCGGCACCCGCAACATGGCCAACTTCGGGCTGCTCCAGGCGGTGGGCGAAGCCGGGAAGCCGGTGCTGCTCAAGCGTGGCATGACCGCGACCATCGAGGAGTGGCTGATGGCGGCGGAGTACATCGCCCAGCGCGGCAACCTCGACGTGGTCCTGTGCGAGCGCGGCATCCGGACCTTCGAGCCGGCGACCCGCAACACCCTCGACATCTCGGCGGTGCCGGTGGTGCAGGGCAAGAGCCACCTGCCGGTGATCGTCGACCCGTCGCACGCAGCCGGTCTCAAGGAGCTCGTGGTCCCGCTGTCCCGGGCGGCCATCGCGGTGGGGGCCGACGGCGTCATCGTCGACGTGCACCCGCACCCCGAGGACGCGCTGTGCGACGGACCGCAGGCCCTGCTCGGCAACGACCTGCGCCAGCTCGCCCAGGCCGTGCGCCAGCTGCCTCCCCTCGTCGGCCGCGCGACGACGACCCGAGGGGAGGCGCGGACCGCCTGATCAGAGCAGGCGCGCGAGCACCTTCGCCGCAGTCTCGGCGGCGGCCCGGTCGACGTCGAGGTGCGTGACCAGCCGGAGCGCTTGGGCTCCGACGGCGGAGACGAGCACGCCCTCCTCCCTGGCCGCGGCCACCACGGTGGCGGGGTCCGACGTCGGTACGACGACGATGTTGGTGTCGACCGACGCCGGGTCCACCCCGCAGGCATCGGCCAGCAGCCGGGCGTGCTCGTGGTCGTCGGCCAGCCGCTCGACGTGGTGGTCGAGGGCGTGCAGCCCGGCCGCGGCCAGCACCCCGACCTGGCGCATGCCGCCGCCCAGCCGCTTGCGCCAGACCCGCGCCTCGCCGATCGCCTCGGTCCTGCCCAGGACCAGCGACCCGACCGGGGCCCCCAGGCCCTTGCTCAGGCAGACGGCCACGACATCGGCCACCGCGCCGTACCCGGAGAGAGGCGTGCCGGTCGCGACGTGCGCGTTCCAGATCCGGGCGCCGTCGAGGTGGACGCCCACGCCGCGCGCGTCGGCGAAGGCACGCAACGCCTCGAGGTCCTCGACCGGGGTCACCGCTCCGCCCCCGAAGTTGTGCGTGTTCTCGACCGAGATCGCGGCGGTGGCGACGAAGAACGGGCCCATGTCCGGGGCGAACAGTGTCGAGACGGCGTCGAGGTCGAGGGGCCGTCCCATCCAGGTCCGCATGGTCAGGCCGGTGAAGGCGCCGTGCGCGCCGAGCTCGGCGCGGGCGATGTGGGCGGAGGCCTCGCAGAGGACCTCCTGGCCGACCCCGACGAGGGAGCGTACGGCGAGCACGTTGGCCATCGAGCCGGTCGGCGTGAAGAGCGCCGCCTCCTTGCCGAAGAGGGCGGCGACCTTCTCCTCGAGGGCGCGGACGGTGGGGTCCTCGCCGTACACGTCGTCGCCGACCTCGGCCGTGGCCATCGCGGCCCGCATCGCGTCGGTCGGCTTGGTGACGGTGTCGCTGCGCAGGTCGATCACGCCGCCACCCTACGAGTCGACGACCACCTGGGCCTCGCTCAGCATCTCGGCGACGAGGAACGCGAGCTCGAGCGACTGCACGCGGTTGAGGCGCGGGTCGCACACGGACTCGTAGCGGCCCGACAGGTCGGCCTCGAGCAGCGACTCCCCTCCCCCGACGCACTCCGTGACGTTGTCGCCCGTGAGCTCGACGTGGAGGCCGCCGGGCCACGTGCCGAGCGCGCGGTGGACGTCGAAGAACCCCTGCACCTCGTCGAGCACGTCCTCGAAGCGTCGGGTCTTGTAGCCCGACGACGCCTCGAAGGTGTTGCCGTGCATGGGGTCGGTGATCCAGGCGACCTGGATCCCTGCCGCCGTCACCTTCTCGACCAGCTCGGGGAGCACGTCACGGATGCGCCCGGCGCCCATGCGGGTGATGAACGTGAGCCGCCCGGCCTCGTTGTCCGGGTTGAGCTTGTGCGCCAGCGCGATGGCGTCGTCGGCCGCCGTGGTGGGACCGAGCTTCACGCCGATCGGGTTGCGGATCTGGCTCATCAGCTCGACGTGGGCGCCGTCGAGCTGCCGGGTGCGCTCGCCGATCCAGACGAAGTGCGCCGACACGTCGTACGGCAGGTCCGTGCGGCTGTCGATGCGGGTCAGCGCGTGCTCGTACTCCAGGATCAGCGCCTCGTGGCTGGAGTGGAAGTCGACGCGATGGAACTCGTCGGGGTCGGCGCCGATCGCCGACATGAAGGTCAGCGCCCGGTCGATCTCCTTCGCCAGGCGTTCGTACCTCTTGCCGACCGGCGAGGAGCGGACGAAGTCGGTGTTCCAGTTGTGCACCTGGCGCAGGTCGGCGTAACCACCGGTGACGAACGCCCGCACGAGGTTGAGCGTCGCGGCTGAGGAGTTGTAGACGTCGAGGGCCGCTGCGGGTCCGGGATGCGCGACGCGGGAGTGAAGTCGAAGCCGTTGACGGCGTCGCCGCGGTAGGCCGGCAGCGTGACCCCGTCGCGGGTCTCGGTGTCGGACGACCTCGGCTTCGCGTACTGGCCGGCCAGCCGGCCGAGCTTGACCACCGGGACCGACGCGGCGTACGTCAGGACGACGGCCATCTGCAGCAGGACCCGGAGCTTGGCGCGGACGTTGTCGGCCGTCGCCCCCTCGAGCGTCTCGGCGCAGTCACCGCCCTGGAGCAGGAACGCCTCGCCACGGGAGACCGCGCCGAGCTTGTCCTTGAGGTCGTCGCACTCGCCGGCGAAGACCAGCGGCGGCACCCGTCGCAACCGCGCCACGGTGGCGTCGAGCGCCTCGGGGTCCGGCCAGCTCGGCTGCTGGGCGGCGCCCATGGCGTGCAGCTGCTCGAGGGTGGGGACGTTGCTCACCCGATCAGCCTACGTCCGGCCCGAGGACACCCCGGACGCGCGGTCCGGGGCTGGGGACCGCTGAGTCCCGGTCCTCGAGGTGCTCGATGTCGCGGAAGCCGGTCTTTCTGGCCCGCCCGCCGCGGTTGACCAGCCAGGTGATGACCCACAGCACCAGGCCGATGCCGAGCAGACCGGCCGCGACCTCGTAGACGATCGCCTCCCGCTCGCCCCACGGGATGACGATCAGGGCCACCGAGAGCACCGCCGCCAGCGCCGGGGTCGGGCCGGGGCGAGCGGAAGAGCCCGCCATCGGGGTCCCGGCGCAGCACCAGGCAGGCGACGTTGACCACGGTGAAGACGGCCAGCAGCAGGAGCGCGGTGGTGGTGGACAGGTTCGTCACCACCGGGGAGTCGGACTGGCGCGCGACGTACCAGAGCAGCCCGAGCGCCAGCACGGTGGAGAAGAGGCTCGCCGCCCAGGGGGCGCGGGAGCCCGGCGAGACCTTGCCCAGCACCCGGGGCAGGACGTCCTGCCGGGCCAGGCCGTAGAGCAGCCGGCTGGCCATCAGCATGTTGATCAGCGCCGTGTTGGCCACCGCGAAGACGGCCAGGAACGGGAAGAGCCGGGTCGATCGGGAAGTCCGGGGCGCCCTTGCTCACCACGTCGAGCAGCGCCCTGCCCTCGGAACTCGTCGATGGAGTCGAGCTCGCCGGGGGTCAGCACCGAGACCACGGCGACGGCGACCAGGACGTAGATCAGCACGGCGATGCCCAGGCCGGTGAGCATCACCCGGGGGAAGATCCGCTCGGGGTCGCGCGTCTCCTCGACCATGTTGACCGAGTCCTCGCAGCCGACCATCGCGAAGAAGGCGATCGAGGTGGCCAGGGCGATGGCCATGAACATGCCCTTGTCGCCCGCGTCGCGGAAGGTGAAGACCTGGCCCACGTCGCCCTCGCCCTGGGCCATCGCCCAGAAGCCGACGGCGATGACGATGGCCAGCGCGGTGATCTCCACCAGGGTGAGGACGACGTTGAACCTGACCGACTCCCCCACCCCGCGCAGGTTGATCAGCGCCAGCAGGACCATGAACGCCATCGCGGTCACCATGATCACGCCGGTCCCCGGCGCCTCGTCGAGCCACCCGTTGACCACCAGGCCGCCGGTGAGGTTCCTGGGCCAGGACGTTGGCCGAGGTGGACGCGCTGGTGATGCCGGAGCAGACCACGGCGAAGGCCACCAGGAAGGTGACGAAGTGGATGCCGAACGCCTTGTGGGTGTAGAGCGCGGCCCCCGCGGCCTGCGGGTACTTCGTGACCAGCTCGAGGTAGGACATCGCGGTGAGGGCCGCGACGATGAACGCGAGCACGAAGGGCACCCAGACCAGGCCGCCCACCAAGCCGGCCATCTGTCCGGTGACCGCGTAGACGCCTGCGCCCAGGATGTCGCCGACGATGAAGAGCAGGAGGAGCCTGGGCCCCATCACCCGCCGAAGCTCGGGCTCCTGGGGCGTCGCCGTGCCGCACCGCGTCGCCCGGCTCTGCGGCCGAGTGCCGCGTGACCCCGCGAGTCCGAACCCCGTGACTCCGAACCCCGTGAGTCCGACATCGCTTCTCCCCACCCCGGCGCCCGAGCTGTCGGCACCACTCTGGTCCCAACCGTGAGGACTGGCAAGGAACCTGCCCGCAGGGCGCGCGACGACCTAGGATGGCGGCGATGGCACCCTCAACGCGTCGCTGTCCTGACCGCCGGCGGATACGCCCCCTGCCTGTCTGCTGCGGTGGGCGCGCATCATCCGGACCTGGAGCCGGGAGTCCCCCGAGACCGAGATCCTCGGCTACCGCCACGGCTACCAGGGGCTGCTCACCGGCGACAGCGTGCTGGTCGACGACGCCGCCCGCAGCGGCGCCGACGTGCTGGACCGGTTCGGCGGGAGCCCCCCTTGGGCAACAGCCGGGTCGAGCTGACCAACGACGAGGACTGCCGCAAGCGGGGGCTGATCGAGTCCCGACCAGACCGCGCTGCAGGTCGCAGCCGACCGTCTCGTCGCCGACGGAGTTCTCGGCGCTGCACACCATCGGCGGCGACGACACCGAGACCGCCGCCGCGGACCTGGCCGCCTACCTCGCGGAGCGCGAGATCGAGCTGACCGTGGTCGGGCTCCCCAAGACCGTCGACAACGACATCGTGCCGGTGCGGCAGAGCCTGGGCGCCCTGACCGCCGCCGAGCAGGCGTCGCTGTTCGCGCGCAACGTGCTGGCCGAGCACGGCTCGAACCCGCGGATGCTGATCGTGCACGAGGTCATGGGCCGCAACTGCGGATGGCTGACCGCGGCCGCGGCGCGCGACTACATGGCCTGGCACGCCGAGCAGGAGTGGCTGCCGAGCCTGGGGCTCGACGCCGGAGCGGTGGGCCGTGCACGCCGTCTACCTGCCCGAGCTGCACGTCGACCTGGAGGCCGAGGGCCGGCGGTTGCGCAAGGTGATGGACGAGATCGGCTGCGTCAACATCTTCCTGGCCGAGGGGGCCGGGGTCGCCGACATCGTCGAGGAGCTGGAGCGCTCCGGCACGCCGGTGGACCGGGACGCCTTCGGCCACGTCAAGCTCGACACCATCAACCCCGGCAAGTACTTCGCCCAGGAGTTCGCCCAGCGGATCGGGGCGGAGAAGAAGATGGTGCAGAAGTCGGGGTACTTCTTCCGCTCGGCGGCGGCCAACGAGACCGACCTGGGGATGATCGCCGAGTTCGCCGAGCTCGCGGTCGCCTCCGCCCTGCGCGGCGAGTCCCGGCGTGATCGGTCACGACGAGGACCGCGGCGACGAGCTGCGGGCCATGGAGCTGAACCGGGTCGCTGGCCACAAGGCCTTCGACGTCGACCAGCCGTGGTTCACCGACGTGCTGCGCTGGACCGGCCAGCGCTGAGCCTGGCCGCGCCCCACCCCGGACCCGCACACCGGACCGCTGAAGGACCCCGAGGGACCACTAGGGTCTGGCCATGACGTTCTCGCTGGTGGCGCGCTGCGACGACGGCGCGCGCCTGGGGGGTCGTCGGTGGCCTCGAAGTTCCTGGCGGTCGGGCAGCGCCGTGCCGGCCGCCGTGGCCGGCGTCGGGCGCCATCGCCACACAGGCCGACGCCAACGTCGCCTACAAGGGCGCCGCGCTGGCCCGACTCGACGAGGGTCACCGCCGCGGTGGCGCAGGCTGCAGCGCTGCTCGAGGACGACCGACCAAGCGCGACGACCGGCAGGTCGGCGATCGTCGACGCCGACGGCGGTGCCGCGTCCTACACCGGCCACCGCCTGCCTCGACTGGGCCGGGCGGCGTCACCGGCGACGGGCTACGCGCATCCAGGGCAACATCCTGGCCGGCGCCGGAGTCGTGCTGGCGCCATGCAGAGGCGTGGGAGACCAGCGGCTCACGCTGCCGTTCGCCCGCCGGCTGCTCGACGGCGCTGGCCGCAGGCGACGCCGCCGGCGGCGACCGCCGCGGGCCGACAGTCCGCGGCGCTCCTGGTGGTCCGCGAAGGCGCCGGCTACGGCGGTCGGTGACGACGTCGCGGTCGACCTGCGCGTCGACGACCACCCGGACAGCCGATCACCGAGCTCGGCCCGGCTGCTCGACCTCAGCGACCTCTACCTCGCCGCCTCGACCCCCGAGGAGCGAGGAGGCCGGCGGGCACCCGAGAGCTGGCGGCGGAGCTCGAGGCGATTCGGGTCCGGACGCACTGGGGCAGCGCGCACGTCGCAGGCGTGGGTCGGCTCGCGAGAACTTCGAGATGCGGGTCGCGCCCGGGCTCTAGTCCGGAGTGGATCGACCAGCCGGGTGCTGCGAGATCGTGCGTGGCACCACCGGCGACCCGGAGCAGGCACGAACCACGAGGGAGGCGCGCAGGGCATGAGCGTGCTCGCCATCGACGCGGGACGCAGGTGTCACGGCGGTGGTCGTGACCCCCGAGGGGACGATCGCAGCGAAGGGCTACCAGGAGTTCGCCCAGCACTTCCCACGCCCGGGCTGGGTCGAGCACGCGCCCGAGGAGATCTGGCAGGCGACCCTGGAGGCCACCCGCGAGGTCCTCGCCAGGCGACGCCGTCCGAGGTGACCGCGATCGGCATCACCAACCAGCGCGAGACGGTGCTCGTGTGGGACCGCGAGACCCTCGGCTCGCCGCGCCGCGCGATCGTCTGGCAGGACCGCCGCACCGCCGACGTCTGCGCGCGGCTGCGCGACGCGGGGCACGAGGACCGGGTCGCCGAGCTCACCGGCCTGCGTGCTCGACCCGTACTTCTCGGCCACCAAGCTGGCCTGGCTGCTCGAGGACGAGCCGCGCACCGGGCGCTGGTGGAGGCGGGCCGCTCGCGGTCGGGCACGGTCGACTCCTACCTCATCGCCCGGATGACCCGGCGGCACGTGGCACGTCACCGACGTCTCGAACGCGTCGCGCACCCTGCTCTTCGACCTCGAGAACGGCGAGCTGGGCCGACGAGCTGTGCGGGCTGTTCGGCGTCCCGCGGGACGCGCTGCCCGAGGTCGTCCGCCGCTGGGGCGAGATCGGCACCACCGACCCGGCCGCCGTTCCTCGGCCTCGAGCTGCCGATCGCCGGGATCGCCGGCGACCAGCAGGCGGCGCTGTTCGGGCAGACCTGCTTCGACGGCGGGCGACTCGAAGTGCACCTACGGCACCGGCTCGTTCATCCTCACCAACACCGGCGACGACGGTCGTCCGCTCCGACGCCGGGCTGCTCTCGACCGCGGCCTGGCGCAGTCGCCGAGGGCGAGCTGACCTACGCGCTGGAGGGCGCGATCTTCGTCACCGGCGCGGCCGTCCAGTGGCTGCGCGACGGGCTCCAGATCGTCGGCTCCGCGGCGGAGACGTCGAGGCGATCGCCTCCACGGTCGCGGACTCCGGCGGGGTGGTGTTCGTGCCGGCCCTGACCGGGCTCGGCGCGCCCGCACTGGGACCCGCACGCCCGCGGCCTGATCATCGGCATCACCCGCGGCACGACCCGCGCCCACCTGGTGCGGGCCACCCTGGAGGCGATCGCCTTCGAGGTGCGCGACGTCGTCGACGACGCTGCCGGGCGGACCGCGCTGACCGGCCTGCCGTGGACGGCGGCGCCTCCGCCAACGACCTGCTCTGCCAGCTCCAGGCCGACGTGCTCGGCGTACCCGTCGAGCGCCCCCGGATCGTGGAGACCACCGCCCTCGGCGCCGCGTTCCTCGCGGGGCTCGGCACCGGCGTCTGGGCCTCGACCGACGACCTGCGCGAGACCTGGCAGCTCGACCGGCGCTTCGAGCCCGCCGGTGACCGCGGCCGCCTCGGACGCCGCGCACGCCCGCTGGCGCGACGCCGTCGAGCGCGCCAAGGGCTGGGCCGACTGACCCCTCCCGGGTAGTCCGTGACGGACTTGTTCTCGCACCCGACCGCAGCGGCAGACTGTCACGGACTACCCGGCGGGTCAGGCAGCCGGGCCTGGGCCTGCTCCAGCCGGCCTCTGCGCCTCGGCGTACCTCTGCTCCGCGCGCTCCAGCTTGTCGTCGGCCCCGACCGCTCGTCGTCGAGCGTCTCGAGCTCGTGCTCCAGCTCGGCCACCCGGCGCCGCGCCTCCTCGGGCTCCTCGGCCGCCTGCAGGGTCCGGGCCTGCACCTTCGTCACCCGCTTGCGGGCCTTGCGCACCCGGCGCTGCCGCGTCGTCGGCCTCGGCCGTCGTCCTGCCGGGACCGCCTCCTCGGCGGCCTTCCGGTCGGCCTCGCGGGCCAGCGCCTCCTCGTCCGGCCCCGTCTCCAGGTCCGGTACGACCTCGGACTCGGCGCGCCTGCGCGCGGGCATCGACCTCGGCCGCGCGACGAGGCCGATGGCCGCCGGCACGCGACCGCGTCGACGACGTCGGCCTGCCCACCCCGGTCGCGGTCAGCGCGGTCACCAGCAGCCCGCTGCGCACGGCCGCCGCGGCGTCCTCGTCGACCATCGCGGCGTGCAGGGTGTCCTGCACCTGGTCGGCCACCGACTCGGTGAGCTTCTGGCCGAGGTCGCGCGCGAGGTCCCGGCCCTGCCGGGTGACCGCCGTGGTGACCTGCCGGCGCTGCCGGGTCAGCTCCCGCAGCGCGTCGCCGTCCAGGTCCTCCTGGGCCTCGCGCAGGGACGCGCCGAGCTCCAGCACCTGGGTCATCTGGTCGCCCTGGTGCCGCATCATCATGTTCACCACCCAGGCGGCCACCGACGGCTTCGCGCAGCTCGGTGACCCGCTTCGACAGCGTCCGGTCCCGTCGGCCTTGGTGCGCCTGGCCCACGCGTCGCGGGCCGGTGAAGTCGGCCGGGCGGCAGGCGTACAGCCCTCGGCGAGCTCAGCAGCGGGTCCGTGGCCACGCGGTCGAGGATAGGCTGCCCACGTGACCCAGGAGCAACCACGCCGGCAGAGCCCGCGCATGCCCAGCAGCGTGCGCTGCCCGACGAGGCGGCCGCGAGGTTCGGCGGGCTCGCGACGCGGTACGTCGACGCGATGTGGGAGGGCGACCCCCTCGCCGACGCGTTCGTCGCCGACCTCGCCACCCTGGGCCACGGCCGCGGGGATGCGGATGCTGCGCCCGGCCTGTCGCGGCGGCATCGAGGCCGTGCCCGACGCCCCCGACTCGCTGCGCGCCCTCTTCGCCGAGCTCGACGACGACCCGCCGTGGCTCGACCGGGCCACGATCGCCACGACAGCCGCTACGTCGGGCGCTACACGCGCCAGGCCGGCATCGTGCTCGGCGCCGCGTCGCTGGTCAGCGGCTACGCCAACTCCGCGGCCTCGCGCCCGTTGGAGATGACCGGGCGCTACGTCGAGAACGCCGGCGCCCGCACCATCGAGGTCGGCTCGTGGCTGCCGGGCCGTCAACGCGCCCGACGGACTCGACCGCTTCTCCGCGGGCTTCGAGCTGACCGTGCGGGTCCGCGTCATCCACGCGCTGGTGCGCGCCGACCTGCGCCGACGCCGAGGCTGGGACGACCGCGCCTGGGGCGTGCCGATCTGCCAGGCCTACCTGGCCTACACGCTGGTCGAGTTCGCGCTGATCCCGGTGCGGTCGATGCGCCAGGTCGGCGCGCCGTACCTGCCCCACGAGGAGGCCGCGTCCTACGCCCGCTGGCGCTACCTCGGGCCACCTGCTCGGCATCGACGCGGCCCTGCTGCCGCGCGGCGGCGCCGAGCAGGAACGCGCTCGAGGCGATCTACCTGCTCACCCGCCCGCCCGTCGACGACTACTGCCGGGGCCTGGTCGCCACCATCAACGCCGACTTCCTGGTGCCCGAGATCGAGGAGCTGGTCCCGGCGCCGGCTGCGCCGGTCGCGCCCCACCGTCGTACACGGCGATCGAGCGGCTGTTCCTCGGCGACGAGATCGCCGACGAGCTGGCCATCCCGCGCACCCGGTCAGGCGGCCGTGGTCGACGCCGCTGCGGCCCGGCGCTCGGTCTCGGTCAACGCGCCTGCTCGACCGGGTTGCCTCACCCTGCCCGGCGCGCCCGGCGGCGGCGAGCGCTACCGGAGCTGCAGGACGCCCGGCTGCGCCGCGATGGGGCGTCCAGCACGACCTGGTCGACGCCTCCCCGGCGGCGGCCACCGACCCGGCGCGCGGCCGACCCGACGGTCAGGGCTGAGCAGTCGGGCCGAGCGGGTCCAGCGACCGGTCGGGACTCAGGCGCTCGTCGCGCTCGTCGAGGCCCCGCTCGATGGCGTAGCGGGTCAGCTCGACGCGGTTGTGCATCTGCAGCTTGCGCAGGGTGTTCTGCACGTGGTTCTGCACGGTGCGGTGCGAGAGCACCAGCCGCTCGGCGATCTGCTTGTAGCGACATCCCCTTGGCGACCATCCGGAGGATCTCGGTCTCGCGGTCGGTGAGCTCGGGGTTGCCGGTGATCGGGGGTCCCGGCCGGCTCGGAGAGGCGCCGGAACTCGCCGAGCACCAGCCCGGCCAGGCCGGGGGTGAAGACCGAGTCGCCCCGGGCCACGCGGCGTACGGCCTCGATCAGCTCGGCCTGCGAGGCCGACTTGACCAGGTAGCCCGTCGCGCCGGCCTTGACCGCCTCGAGGACGTCGTCCTGCTCGCCCGAGGCCGACAGGATCAGCACGCGTGCGCGCGGGTCGGTCGTGAGCACCGACGTGGTGACCTCGACGCCGTTCGGGACCGGGGATCTGCAGGTCGAGCACGACGACCTGCGGTCGAGCCGCGCGGGAAGCGGGCCAGCGCCTGGTCGCCGTCGGCGGCCACCGCCACCACGTCGAACCCCGCCGCCTGCAGGTCGCGCTCGACGGCGTCGCGCCACATCGGGTGGTCGTCGACCACCATCACGCGGATCGGCTCGCTCGCCCTCGTCTCCTCGCGACACGGCCGGCGGTACCGCTCGACGGGCCGGTGCCGTCGGCACGGGGCCGGGTAGCGACCCCGCCGGTGCAGCAGCGGGTCGTGGTCGTCGCCCACCGACGCGCAGGACGACCATCGCGGAGCAGGTGAGCAGCAGCGGACCACCCGACCTCGACGCTCGACTCCACCTCCACCGGGCCGCACGACGCCGCGTCGACGAGCCGCGGACCGTGCGCCGTGCGCGGTGAAGGTCGCCGATCCGGAACGGCCCACCCGGCGCGGGGGTGACGCCCGGCGAACGCGTCGGCCAGGTCGCGGTGGTGCCACGACAGCAGGTGGACGACGGCCCGTCCGGTGCGCTCGACGACGTCGGCGAGGTCGGAGTCGGGGTCGACGAGGGCCAGGAGCCGCGGCCGGCTCGCCGTCGGCGAGCAGCACCGACGACACCGTGAGACCCGGCCCAGTCCGCGGCGGCCGTCGCCCTCGCCCGGCGGTCCACAGCGTCACGGCACCGCCGAGGCGCGCCGCGCAGGCGGCGTACGGGGTCGTCGTCGGTGGCGAAGGGATGGCCGGAGTGGATGGTCATCGGCGCACCGGTCATCGGTGCGGCGGCACCGGAGTAGCTCCCACTCGGTGCCGCACGACCCGGCGTCAGGACGCGGTGCCGCCGAGGTCGCGCATCCGGCCCCGGATCGACTCGACGACGCCGAGCCGGCCCTCGGCGCGCGGCCTCCGCGAGCCGGCCCTCGGGGATGCCGGGGCCGTCGTCGCGCACGCGACACCTCGACCTGGTCGCCGAACGCCTCGAGCAGCACCCAGGCCGGCGCGCCCTCGCCGACGTGGCGCTCGACGTTGTCGAGGCAGGCCCCGACGACCGCGACCACCTCGGCGCCGGTGGCGGCCGGCAGGTCGACCACGCCGCCCGGCGGACGGCGACGTCGACGCCGGGGCGGTCGCGCAGCGCGGTCCGAGGGCGTCGGCGCAGGTCGATCGGCGCCGCGTGTCGACCGCGGGCGCGCACGGCGTCCTGGGCGCGGATCAGCGTGCGCAGCCGGCGTCTCCTGCTCGCCGGCAGGCGACGGCCGAGCTCGGCGCCGTCGCCACCGAGCTCGGCACCGCGGCGCTGCACCAGCGCCAGCACCTGCAGCACGCCGTCGTGCACGACCCGGGCCAGCCGGACGCGCTCCGCGGCGGCCGGCTGCCGCGCGCTCGGCGCTCGTCGCGCTCGGCGGCCATCTGCTGCAGCGAGCCGCACAGGAAGCCGACGATCGGACCGCCGATCAGCAGCAGGAAGACGTTGCCGTAGTTGGTCTGGGTCAGCTGCGTCGCGCAGCGAACAGGTCGATGCCGCCGATGAGGACCCCGGCGACGAGGCCGCCCGCCAGTGCGGAAGCGCATCGCCCACGCGAGCAGTGCCGCCATCACCCAGAAGCCGGGCACGGTGGCGTTGAACCCGGCGCCCTTGACCACGGGCGTCAGCGCCAGCAGCGTCAGCGCCACGGCGAGGTCGGCACCCAGCAGCAGGGCCGACGCCGCGGCACGGCGTCGGCGGTAGGCCCAGTGGCGAACGCGGTCCAGGCCACCATGACCCGAGCAGCACGTAGCGCCGCGGTGGGGTGGTCGAAGTGGTCGACGCCCCGATAGAGCGGCGAGCGCCGACGGCGTTGAGCAGGACGACGACCCGCAGCACCGCCAGGGCCCGGAACAGCCGGTCCTCGACGGCGACCGCGGCGCGGATCCCCAGGCGGTCGAGGCCGCGCGCGGCCGCGCTCAGGACGCCTTCTTCTGCTCGGCCGTCGCCGTCGGTCGGCGGCCTTCGCCTTGGCCTCCGCCTCGAGGCCTTCTTCGGGTCGTCCTTCTTGGCCCGGGAGGCGTACTTGTCGACGTACTCCTGGCCGGAGAGCCGCATGATCTCGTACATGATCTCGTCGGTGATCGAGCGCAGGATGTAGCGGTCGTTCTCCATGCCCTCGTAGCGCGAGAAGTCGAGCGGCTTGCCGAAGCGCACCGATCGGGCGGGTGAACGAGCCGAACTTCTTGCCGGGGGGCGCCACGACGTCGGTGCCGATGACCGCGCACCGGGATCACCGGCACGCCGGTCTCGAGGGCCAGGCGGGCCACCCCGGTCTTGCCGCGGTAGAGCCGGCCGTCGTGGGAGCGGGTGCCCTCGGGGTAGATGCCGAACAGGTCGCCCTCGCCGAGGACCTTCTTGGCCGACATCAGCGCGCCGGCCGCGGCGTCGGCGCCCGAGCGGTCGATCGGGCACCTGGCCGGAGCCGGAGAAGAACTGCTTCTGCAGCCAGCCCTTGATGCCCGGGGTGTGAAGTACTCGGCCTTGGCCACGAAGGTGACGCGACGCGGCAGCGTCAGCGGCATGAACAGCCAGTCGGCGTAGGAGAGGTGGTTGCAGGCCAGGATCGCCGGCCCCTCGGACGGGACGTGCTCGACCCCGTCGGTCTGCGGGCGGAAGACGACACTTGAGGACCGGACCGAGGGCGATCAGCTTGAGGAACCAGTAGAGCACGACGCGAGCCTAGCCCCTGGAAAACCCCTGGGGCAGAATGCGGCCATGTCGATCGACCTGCGGGCCCGTCCGCTCTCGCTGCCGGCCCGTCCCGAGGCCACCGGCGGGCGTCGGGTGGGAGTCCTGCTGAGCCACGGCTTCACCGGGTCTCCGGCCTCGATCAGGCCGTGGGGCGAGTCGCTGGCTGAGCACGGGTACGCGGTCGAGGTCCCCCGGCTGCCCGGCCACGGGACGTCGTGGCGCGAGCTCGACGCCACCCGCTGGGACGACTGGTACGGCGAGATCGAACGCACCTTCGCCCGGCTCGTGCGCAGCTGCGACGCGGTGGTGGTCGGCGGCCTCTCGATGGGCGGGACCCTGGCGCTGCGGCTCGCGGCGGAGCACGGCGACGCGGTGGCCGGTCTGGTCCTGGTCAACCCGGCGGTGCACTCCACCCGCAAGGACCTGCTCGCCCTGCCGCTGCTCAAGCACCTGGTCGGCTCGGTGCCGGGGCTGGCCGACGACATCCGCAAGCCCGGCGTGACCGAGCACGGCTACGACCGCACCCCGCTCGGGGCCCTGCACTCCCTGACCCGGCAGTGGCGACTGCTGAGGGCCGACCTCCCGCGGGTGACGAGCCCGCTGCTGCTGCTTCGCTCCGCGGAGGACCACGTGGTGGACCCGTCGTCGGCCCGGATCATCGCCCGCGACGTCTCCAGCCGGGAGGTCACCGAGCGGGTGCTGCCCGACAGCTACCACGTCGCCACGCTCGACCACGACGCCCAGACGATCTTCGCGGAGTCCGCGGCCTTCGTCTCCCGGGTCACCGGGACGGCGGCCGCAGGGGTCGCGGGCTAGCCTCGAGACGTGAGTGGACGGGAAGACGACGAGCTCTGGCGCTCCATCGTCGACAACTACGGCGAGCGCGCCCGGTTGGACGACGACGGCCCCACGGCCCCGCCGTCCGTCGAGGAGCCGGAGCAGCCCGGCCCGTTCCGCGAGCCCGACCGCGACGTCGAGCCGGAGCCGGAGGAGCGCGAGCCGGCGCCGGGCACCGAGGACCGGTTCGTGCCCCCGCCGCCCGCTCCCCTGCCCCGGACCACGCCCGTGCGTCTCGCCGCGTGGACCGGCGTGCTGGGAGCTCCGCTGGCGATGCTCGTGCTCGCCGTCGTCGGCCTCCGGCCGCCGACCTGGCTGACCCTGGTGCTCTGCTTCGCGTTCGTGGCCGGCTTCGTCTACCTGATCTCCACGATGGGTCGCGAGCCGCGGGACCCGTGGGACGACGGCGCGGTGGTCTGAGCCTGCGGCACGCGTCCGGACCACGCCGGACCAGACCGGGCGCGCCGGGTCGCTCGGTCCTCCCCGGGGTTCACTAGAGTCAGACCGGTGAGCGTGAGCGAGAACGTGGAAGTGACCGGGCACCTGATGGACAGCGGGGTGCTCTCCCAGATCCTGGACGACATCCGGGAGTACGAGGGCGACTGGGTGATCGACGGGATCGACGTCGGGCGGGAGGCCTCGGACACCTCCACCGCCACCATCACCGTGTCGGCCGAGGACGACGAGGCCCTGCAGCGCCTGCTCATGCGCCTGCAGACCCGCGGGGTGAACATGGTCGACCCCGGCGAGGCGTCGGTCTCGGAGTGCACCCAGGACGGGGTCTTCCCCGACGGGTTCTACTCCACCACCAACCTGCCCACGCGGGTGCGGCTCGACGGGGTCTGGCACGAGGTGGTGAACCCGGAGATGGACTGCGGCCTGGTGGTGGTCGACGACGACGAGCACCGGACCCGTCTGCTCACCATGCCGATGTCCGACGTCCGGACCGGGATGCAGGTCGTCTGCGGTGCCGCCGGGATCCGGGTCACCGTGCCGGTGGTGACCCGGGACGACGAGCAGTTCGGCTTCATGGAGTCCGACGTCTCCTCCGAGAAGCCCCAGGCCGTCCTGGTCCGGCAGGTGGCGGACGGGATGCGGGAGGCCAAGGCCGCCGGCAAGAAGGTGCTGTGGGTGGGCGGTCCCGGCGTCGTGCACACCGGCGCCGCGCCGGCGATGGTGGCGATGGTGAAGGCCGGGTTCGTCGACGTGCTGTTCGCCGGCAACGCGCTGGCCACCCACGACATCGAGGCGAGCCTGTACGGGACCAGCCTCGGCGTCGACCTGTCGCACGGCCGCGGGGTCAAGCACGGCCACGAGCACCACATCCGCGCGCTGAACACCATCCGCAAGGAGGGGTCGATCGCCGCCGCGGTCGAGAACGGCGTGGTCACCGGCGGGATCATGCACGCCCTGGTGACCACCGGGAAGAGCTTCGTCCTGGTCGGCTCGGTCCGAGACGACGGGCCGCTCCCCGACGTCTACACCGACGTGCTGGAGGGCCAGCGCGCGATGCGCGCCCAGCTGCCGGGCGTCGGCTTCTGCCTGATGGTCGCCACCATGCTCCACTCCGTGGCGACCGGGAACATCCTGCCTGCCTCCATCCCGCTGGTCTGCGTCGACATCAACCCGGCGACGGTGACCAAGCTGGCCGACCGCGGCTCCTCCCAGGCGCGCGGCATCGTGACCGACGTGGGGCTCTTCCTGGAGCAGCTCGCGCTCGAGCTGGTCCCGGGCTACCGCCGGGACTGACGACACGTCCGGGGCTGAGGGCGGGTCCGGGTCAGGCCTCGGCGGCCCGCGCGAGCAGCGCCGCCCCGACCAGCCCGGCCTGCGGCCCGAGCCGGGCGGCCAGCACCGGCGGCGCCGACCGGTGGCCCCGACCGACCAGCTCCGCCTCCAGCTCGAGGCGAGCGGGGGCGAGCAGTGCCTCCCCCGCGGCGGCCAGCCCCCCGCCGACCACCACGCGCTCCGGGTCCAGGGCGGCGACCAGGTTGGACAGGCCGAGGCCCAGCCACCGTCCGACCTCCGCGAGCACCTCCCGCGCGAGCGGGTCGCCCCGCTCGGCCGCCTCGGTCACCGACGGCCCGGTGAGCAGGTCCGGGTCACCGCCGGTGCGTTCCTGGAGCACGGGGCCGCGGCGTTCCCAGGCGGCCCTGACCCCGCGGAGCAGAGCCGGGCCCGACGCGTACTGCTCCCAGCACCCCCGGCCGCCGCACTCACACCGAGCGCCCCCCGGCTGGACCTTCATGTGTCCCACCTCGCCGGCCATCCCGCCGGCACCCCGCAGCACCGTGCCGCCGACCGCGATGCCGCCGCCGATGCCGGTGCCGAGGGTGACCAGCACGGCCGACCCGGCCCCTCGGGCAGCCCCCAGCTCCGACTCGGCCACCGCCGCACACGTGGCGTCGTTCTCCAGCAGCACCGAGGTCTGCCAGCGCTCGGCGAGCCGGCTCCGTACCGGGTCGTCGCGCCAGGGCAGGTGCGGCGCGAAGCGGACGCGCTCGCCGTCGGCGTCCACGAACCCGGCGGCGGCGATGCCCACCGCGGCGACCGGGGCGCCGGCCGCCGCGCTGGCCACGGCGGCGGTCAGCGCGTCCTCGACCTCGGCGACCGTCGCCTCGCGACCGGGCGAGGCGAGCCGTGCCGTGCGCAGGACCGTCCCCTCGGGTCCGACCACCCCGGCGAGCACCTTGGTGCCCCCGATGTCCACCCCGATCCAGACCGGCGAGCTCACGAGGCGCCGGCGTCCTGGTCCTGGCGGTCCTCGGGCCAGTCCTCGCCCAGGTCGATGTGCTCGACCCCGCTCGCCCGTGACGCCGGTCCGGTGCCCGCTCCCTCGGCCGGTCCCGACTGGTGGGTGGCGAGCAGCGACGTCGCGGCCGAGAGCAGGTGAGTGGCGGCGGAGGCCAGGTGCCCCTTGACCTCGGGGCTGACGCTGCGGGCGGCCTGGACGGCGCGGCACACCGGGCACACCGAGCACTCGCGCGCCCCCGTGGCCAGGTGCTCGTCGGCCTCGTGCCAGGAGTCGGCGACGTGCTCCGCGGCGTCCTCCAGGCCGTGGCCCAGGTCGGCGCCGTGCTCCTTGACCCATCCCGCCAGCGAGCCCAGGAGCTTCACCGTCTCCTCACCCAGGCTGCCGATCTCCTCGGCGCCGTCGCCCTGCCCGGTGTGGTTCATGTGACCTTCTCCTCGAAGCGGACCTGCAGGTTGCCACCCTCCACCCTGGCACCGGCCAGCGGCAGCGCGTGCACGGCGCTGGGGAGGGAGAGCACCCGTCGGTAGGAGCCGACGGTGACCAGCAGGTCGTCCCCGCGCCGGGCCAGGTCGACCTCCTCGGGCCCCACCAACGGGAGCCGCACGGTCACCACGAGGTGCGGGCCGGCGCGGTCGAGCCGGAACGGCGCACCCCCGGCGGGCCTGGCCACGGGGTCGTGGCCGCGGTAGAGGTCGAGCGCCATCGCCGCGACCGCCGGCTCCCCCACAGGCTCCTCGGCACGGTAGGCCGAGCGCCAGACCGGGAGCCCGTCGAAGGAGCGCTCCAGGTCGTCGAGCACGTCGGCCTGGGCCCGCACCCAGCCCTCGCGCCACGGGTCACCCGCGGCGGCGGGGAAGACCCGGTTGGCCACGACACCGTCCACGGTGTAGCCGAGCAGCGAGAGCGTGGTCCAGGAGCGCCGTGCCTCCGCGACCACGACCCGCTCAGGGGTCAGGACGAGCCGCACGCTGGCGTCGGGGCCGGTGAGCAGCTGCCTGACCTCGCCCAGCTCGTGGAGCAGCTCCTCCACGGCGCCGAAGACCGGGTCGCCCGGCATCGGCACCCCGGCGGCACGGCCGAGCACGGGGCCGAGCGTGCGCACCATCCGTCGCTGCACCGGGAAGACCCGCGTCATGTACCACCCCAGCGCCTCGGGCAGCGCGAGCAGCCGCAGGGTCTCCGCGGTAGGCGCGCAGTCCACCACGATCACGTCCCACTCGCCGCGCAGGGCCTGGGCCCGCAGCTCGAGCAGGGCGAGCACCTCCTCGGCCCCGGGCAGCACGGTGAGCTCCTCGGCCGCGACCGGGTCCACCCCGGCCACGTCCAGCACCTCCCGGAGGTACTCCTGGATCTGCGCCCACGACTGCTCGAAGCGGCGCTGGGCGTCGACCTGCGCGACGAAGAGGCCCTCGGCGACCTCGGTGGGCTCCGGCCCCGCAGGCACGCCGTACACGTCGCCGAGGGAGTGCGCGGCGTCCGTGGACAGCACGAGGGTGCGGCACCCGGACCGGGCCGCGACCGCGGCCGTCCCGGCCGCGACCGTGGACTTGCCGACGCCGCCCTTGCCGGTGAAGAGCAGGACTCTCAAGGTCAGAGCGACTCGACGCGCTTCTTGAGCCCCTTCAGCGCGGTGTCGATGAGGATCTTCTCGCCCTTGCGCTTGAGCATGCCGATGACCGGGATGGAGACGTCCAGGGCCAGCCGGTAGGTCACCTCGGTGGAGCCGTCGCCCCGGTCCTTGAGGAGGTAGGCGCCGTCGAGGGCACGCAGCATCTTGCCCTCCACGAGCGTCCAGGTGACGGCCTGGTCGCCGTCCCACTCGTACGCCAGGGTGTACTCGTCCTTGATCGGCGAGACGTCGAGGGAGAAGAAGACCTTGTCCGCCCGGCCCCCGGAGCCGGCGTCCAGGACCTCGACGGTGCGCATCCCCTTGGCCCACTCGGGATAGGCCTCGAAGTCGGCGATGACGTCCATCACTGCGCGCGGCTCGGCGTCGATGACGATCGAGGACGTGGTCTGCTCGGCCATCTCTGCCTCCACTGGCTCTTCGCCGGTCGGGCAGACCGGCGGACGGGTCAAGGCTGCGACCCTACCGGATCGTCCGGCCGTCGGACCCGGCGGTAACGTGCGCCCTGAATCCCCGATCCAGGAGGCACCTGACTTGCGTGAGTTCTCCTCGCCGCTGACCACCGATCTGCCCACCAGCGGCAACCTCACCGACGACATCGTCCGCAACGCCCGAGAAGCCGGGGACTCGGTGGCGTTCCGACGCAACACCCCCGAGGGATGGGTCGACATCACCGCCTCGGAGTTCCTCGCCCAGGTGCGCGGTGTCGCCAAGGGACTGGTCGCCGCGGGCATCGAGGTCGGCGACCGGGTCGCCCTGATCTCCAAGACCCGTTACGAGTGGACGCTCCTCGACTACGCCATCTGGTTCGCCGGCGCCGTCACGGTCCCGGTCTACGAGACCTCCTCGGCCGACCAGGTGTGCCAGATCCTCGCCGACTCCGGCGCCCGTGCCGTGGTCGGCGAGGGCGCCGACCACGTCGCCAAGGTGAGCAGCGCCCGGGCCGGGCTCGACGACCTCCACCACGTGTGGTCCATCGAGGACCGGGCGATCGAGGTGCTGACCGGACTGGGCCACGACGTCGACGACGACGTCCTGGAGCAGCGCCGCACCAGCACCGGCCCGGACGACGTCGCGACCCTGATCTACACCTCCGGCACCACCGGGGTGCCCAAGGGCTGCATGCTCACCCACGGCAACTTCATGTTCGAGCTGGGCGTCGCCACCGACGAGCTCGAGGAGCTGTTCGCCGAGGGCGCCTCCACCCTGCTCTTCCTCCCCCTGGCCCACGTCTTCGCGCGGATCATCCAGATCGGAGCCATCAAGCGCCGGGTGGTGCTCGGCCACAGCGCCGACATCAAGAACCTGGTGGCCGACCTCCAGGTCTTCCGCCCCACCTTCATCCTGGCCGTCCCGCGGGTCTTCGAGAAGGTCTTCAACACCGCCTCGCAGAACGCCGCGGTGGACGGCAAGGGCAAGATCTTCAACCGGGCGGCCGAGGTGGCCATCGCCTGGTCGCGCGCCCGCGACCGTGGACGTGTCCCGCTGGCGCTGCGCGCCCAGCACGCCCTGTTCAGCAAGCTGGTCTACCGGAAGCTGGAGGCCGCCCTGGGCGGTCAGTGCGCGCACGCCGTCTCTGGCGGCGCACCCCTGGGCGAGCGGCTCGGCCACTTCTACCGGGGCATCGGGCTGACCATCCTGGAGGGCTACGGGCTGACCGAGACCACCGCCGCCCTGACGGTCAACCTGCCGCACGCGCACAAGGTCGGCTCGGTCGGCCGCCCGCTGGGCGGCACCACCGTGCGGGTCGCCGACGACGGCGAGCTGATCTTCAAGGGCGGACAGGTCTTCCGCGGCTACTGGAACAACCCGGAGGCGACCGCCGAGGTGCTGGACGCCGACGGCTGGTTCCACACCGGGGACGTCGGGGAGATCGACGACGAGGGCTTCGTCCGGATCACCGGCCGCAAGAAGGAGATCCTGGTGACGGCGGGCGGCAAGAACGTCGCCCCGGCCGTGCTCGAGGACCGGCTCCGCGCACACCTGCTGATCGACCAGTGCATCGTGGTCGGCGACGGCCAGCCCTACATCGGCGCCCTGATCACCCTGGACCCCGAGACCCTGCCCGGGTGGGCCGAGACCCGGGGCAAGAAGGGGACGCTCGAGCAGCTCGCCTCGGACCCTGACCTCCAGGCCGAGATCGACTCCGCCATCGAGGAGGCGAACAAGGCCGTCTCCCGCGCCGAGTCGATCCGCAAGTACCGCATCCTGACCGCATCCTGGACCGAGGAGGGCGGACATCTGACCCCCAGTCTCAAGCTGAAGCGGAGCGTGGTCATGCGCGAGTTCCGCGACGAGGTCGAGGCCCTCTACCTTCCTTGACGAAAACGCGAACAAGACCCGGTACAGACCACTAGCGTTCGATCGAAAGTTTCCACCACGCCCGTCTCGCGACTTGGGCATGGTGTGACGCAATGGACAGGAACGCAGTGCCGGGTGCAATGAGCCGCGGTCTGCTCGAGACCGGAGGCTCTACCCATGGATCGACGCAAGCTCCTGCTCGTCGTGGCTGTCGTCGTGGCGCTGTTCGGCACCGCCCTCGTCTACCTCTACGTGGAGAGCGCTGACAACCGGGCGGCCGAGCAGTACGACACGGTCGAGGTCCTGACCGCGGTCAGCCCGATCGTGACCGGCGAGACGATCGCCGACGCCGCCGCGGGGGGCAAGATCCAGCGGCAGAGCCTGCCCCGCAACACCGTGCTCCCCTCGGCGGTGACCACGGTCGACGCGCTCGAGGGCCTGGCGGCGAACACCAACATCTACCCGGGCGAGCAGATCGTGCCGGAGAAGTTCGGCGGGGTGGGCGAGTCCTCGGCGCTCCCGATCCCCAACGGCAAGCTGGCGGTCTCGGTGCAGCTCACCGACACCGCGCGGGTCGCCGGCTTCGTCTCGGCCGGCTCCGACGTCGCGGTCTGGCTCACCGGGACCGGGCCCGAGGGGCAGTCGTTCACCCGGCTGCTCCTGCCGGAGGTGAAGGTGCTCGCCGCGGGCTCGACCACCCTGGTCTCCACCACGTCCACCGACCAGACGGGCGCGGAGACCACCGAGCAGCTGCCGCGCACCCTGCTGACGCTGGCGGTCGACCAGGCCCAGGCCGAGAAGCTGATGTTCGCCGCGTCCAACGGCGAGCTCTCGTTCGGCCTCCGCACCGGGACGACCAAGATCGCGCCCAACCCGGGCACGAACCTCCAGAACCTCTTCAGCTAGGCGACCGACGATGCCGATCCTTCTCGACGCGGACCCAGCCAAGGCTGCGGCGCTGCTGACCGTGCTCCCCGCGGGCACGCAGGTGGCGGACAGCCAGGAACGGCTCTTCGGCTGGCTGCAGCTGCCACACCGACGAGTACGCCGTGGTGCTCGGACCCAGCCTCGGGGTCCCCGAGGCGATGGCGATCGCGGACCGGATGCGGACCGCCCTGCCCACCGCGAGCGTCGTCCTGGTGCGCGACTCGGTGGACACCGACGTCCTGACCCAGGCCATGCACGCCGGTGTGCGCGAGGTGGTCACGGCCTCCGACCTCCCCCAGGTCAACGCCGCCCTGCAGCGGGCGCACGCCCTGTGGGCGGCCCTGCGCGGCAACGCCGCTCCGTCCTCGCGCCTGGGCCGGGTGATCACGATCTTCTCCCCCAAGGGCGGGGTCGGGAAGACCACCATGTCGGTGAACCTCGGCATCGCGCTGATGCGCGGCGGGGAGAACAAGGTGTGCGTGGTCGACCTCGACCTCGCCTTCGGCGACATCGCGATCACCCTGCAGCTCTTCCCGACGCACTCCATCGAGCACGCCATCGGCGGCGAGCAGTCGATGGACTACGCGTTCGTCGAGGAGCTCATGACCCCCCACGAGAGCGGCCTGATGGTGCTGGCCGCTCCCAGCCAGCCCGACGCCCGCGAGCGGGTCACGGGCGCGCTGGTCACCCGGCTGCTGCGCACCCTCCAGGACCACTTCGACTACCTGGTGCTGGACACCGCACCCGCCTTCGACGAGCAGACGCTGACCGCGCTCGACGAGACCGACGACTGCATCATCGTCGCGACCCTGGACGTCCCCACCCTGAAGAACGTCAAGGTGGCCCTGGAGACCCTGGACGTGCTCGGGGTGGCCGAGGGGCACCGGCACCTGCTGCTCAACCGGGCCGACGAGCAGGTCGGCATCGGCGCGGACAAGGTCGAGGGCATCCTCGGGATGGACGTCGCGGCGCAGGTGGCCACCTCGCTGGACATCGCCAAGGCGACCAACGCGGGCCGGCCGCTGATGCTCTCCTCCCCCTCGCACCCCTCCTCGAAGGCGGTCCGCGCCCTGGCCGAGAAGCTGATGGGCCACGAGACCCCGATGTCCTCGCCGGTCGCCGCACCCAAGGGCAAGTCCTCCAAGGCCTCCCGCGCCCCCAAGCCGGAGATGCCCGCACCCGTGGCTCCCGCCCCCGCCCCCGAGAAGCGCGAAGAGGGCCAGAAGCGCTTCCGTATCAGCAGGAGATGACGAGATGAGCAACCTCTCCGAGCGTCTGGCCGCCCGGCGCCGCGCCGAGGAGGCCGCCGTCGCCGCCGGCCTGCTCGCCCCCGACCTCACCGCCCAGGTGCCGGTCGAGGCACCCACCCAGCAGGTCCGGGTCGAGGAGCCCGTCGCTGGCCGCCGCCCCCGCGGCCGGCGCCTCCGACTCCCCGCTCAACGACCGTCGTACCCCCGGTCCCGACGTGGCCGTGGGACGGCGGGCCCAGCCCACCAACACCGACCGCATCGAGGAGCTCAAGGCCTCGGTGCACGCCGAGCTGCTGCGGCAGCTCGGGCCGCAGCTCTACGACTCCGAACCTGGAGCAGAGCGAGCTGGACCAGAAGGTCCGTGGCGCTCTCGCGGACGTGCTCAAGCGGAGCGACCGGCCGATCAGCGCGGCAGACCGCCAGCAGATCACCAGCGAGATCAGCGACGACATCCTCGGGTACGGGCCGATCGAGCCCTACCTGCGCGACCCGGAGGTCTCCGAGGTCATGGTCAACGGCGCCGCACAGCATCTGGCTGGAGCGCAAGGGACGGCTGGTCGCGGCGGACGCGATCTTCCAGGACGAGGCGCACCTGCGCCGGACCATCGACAAGATCGTCTCCCGGATCGGCCGCCGCGTCGACGAGTCCAGCCCGATGGTGGACGCCCGCCTGCCCGACGGCAGCCGCGTCAACGCCGTCGTGCCCGCCGCTGGCGATCGACGGCTCCGCGCTCACGATCCGCAAGTTCTCCACCGACCCGCTGACCGCCGACGACCTCGTCCGGTTCGGCTCGATCAGCCAGCGGACCAAGGAGTTCCTGGACGCCTGCGTCAAGGGCCGCCTCAACATCATCGTCTCCGGCAGCACGGGCGCCGGGAAGACGACCACGCTGAACGTCCTGTCGTCGTTCATCCCGACCGACGAGCGGATCGTGACGATCGAGGACGCCGCCGAGCTCCAGCTCAAGCAGGAGCACGTGGTGCGGCTGGAGTCCCGGCCGTCCAACATCGAGGGCAAGGGCGCGGTCACGATCCGCGACCTGGTGAAGAACAGCCTGCGCATGCGTCCCGACCGGATCATCGTCGGTGAGGTCCGTGACGCCTCGGCGCTCGACATGCTCCAGGCGATGAACACCGGTCACGACGGCTCCATCTGCACCGTCCACTCCAACGGGCCGCGCGACACGCTCTCCCGCATGGAGACCCTGGTGCTGATGGCCGGCATGGACCTGCCGATCCGGGCGATCCGCGAGCAGGTGGCCTCCGCCGTCGACCTGATCGTGCACCAGACCCGGTTCAAGGACGGCTCGCGCCACATCACCCACGTCACCGAGGTGGAGCGGATGGAGGGCGACATCATCACCCTGCAGGACGTCTTCCTCTACGACCACTCCGCCGGCTTCGACGCCGAGGGGCGCACCCTCGGCGGCCTCAAGGCCACCGGCCTGCGACCGAAGTTCCTGGAGAAGATGGCCTACAACAACGTGCAGGTCGACCCGCTGATCTTCGCCCCGGAGCGGTTCTGATGCGCCGGCTGGCCCGGCTGGGCGCCGCGCTCGGCGATCGCCGGTCTGCTGTCGCTGCCGACCGCCGCGCACGCCCAGGACGACGCGGCCGTCACCCACGTCCAGACCACCGAGACCGGGGTGCAGGTGCTCGTCACCGTGCCCTCCGGCGCCGAGGTCGACCTGGCCGGAGTCACGGCTGAGCGTCGACGGCACGGAGACGACCGCCACCGCGGAGCCCGCCGGCGGCACGGCCGTCGAGCGGACCACGGTGCTGGTCATCGACACCAGCAAGTCGATGGACGGGCGAGCGCTTCGAGGCGGCCAAGGCCGCGGCCGACGCCTACCTCACCTCGGTGCCCGCCGACGTCAAGGTCGGCCTGGTCACCTTCGACCGCGAGGTGGTCACCGCCGTCGAGCCGACCACCGACCGGGAGGCGCCCGGGCCGCGCTGGAGTCGCTGACCCTGGCGCGGCAGACCCGGCTGTACGAGGGCGTGATGGGTGCCGCCGAGCTCGCCGGGACCCAGGGCCAGCGCAGCCTGCTGGTGCTCTCCGACGGCGCGGACACCAGCCAGACCCCGGTCAGCGGACGCGATCGGCGGCCATCTCGACCTCCGGTGTCCTGGTCGACGTCGTCGCCCTCGAGCAGGACGGCGACCTCGGCCCCCTCACCCAGCTGAGCACCGCCGGGAACGGCGAGGTGATCAGCGCCGAGACCGACGCGCTGCACCGCAGCGTTCTCGGAGGAGGCGCGAGATCCTGGCCCGCCAGGTGCTGATCACCGCCGACCTGCCCGACGAGGTCGGCGCGAGGGCACCGTCGCGGTCACCCTGCCCACCGCCTCCGGGGACCTCAGCGCGGAGGTGTTCGCCCCGGTCCGCGAGAGCGCCGTGGCGGCCGCCGAGGTGACCCTGCCGTCGGCCGACCGCGGGCTGCTGCTCCCCTCCTGGGGCAAGTGGGCCGCCGTCGCGCTGATCGGCCTGGGCCTGCTGGTCTTCCTCGGCGCCCTGCTCACGGGCCTGGGCAAGCGCGAGCTGACCGCCGAGGAGCGGGTCGCCATGTACGCCGGCCTGGCCACCGGCCCGGCCCCCCAGCAGGCCAAGGGCGCTCGCGGCTCTGACGAGACCTTCGCCCAGTTCCGCGGCGCGGCCGACTCCGTGCTGAAGCGGAACAAGTCGCTCGAGGAGCGGATCGCCGGCAAGCTCGAGGCTGCCGGACAGCGGATTCCGGTCCTCGGAGTGGCTGCTGCTGCACGTGGGCGATCATCGTGGCCGCCGGCCTGCTCGGCGTCCTCATCGGCGGAGGCAACCTCGTCGTCGGCCTGCTCTTCATGGCCGCTCGGCGCCGTGCGTGCCCGTGGCTCTACCTGGGGACGGCGAGGAAGAAGCGGGTGCAAGAAGTTCAACGCCGCTCTTCCCGACACCCTGCAGCTGATGTCCGGCTCGCTGTCCGCCGGCCTCTCCCTGGCCCAGTCGGTCGACACCATCGTCCGCGAGGGCACCGAGCCGATCGCCAGCGAGTTCAAGCGGGTGCTGGTCGAGACCCGGCTCGGCGTGCTCGCTCGAGGACGCCCTGCAGGGCATCGCCGACCGGTTCGACAGCAAGGACTTCGAGTGGGTCGTCATGGCGATCAAGATCCAGCGTCAGGTGGGCGGAAACCTCGCCGAGCTGCTGGACACCGTCGCCGGCACGATCCGCGAGCGCGAGTACATGCGCCGGCAGGTGCAGGCACTCGCCGCCGAGGGCAAGATCTCGGCGTACGTGCTCGGCGGGCTGCCGCCGGTCTTCCTGCTCTACCTCGTGCTGACCAGCTACGACTACGTGAGCGTGCTCTTCGCCGAGCCCCTGGGCTGGCTGATGCTCGGCGGCGCCGCCGTGATGCTCGCCGTCGGCGCGTTCTGGATGAGCCGACTCGTCAAGGTGGAGGTCTGATGATGATCTTCTGGTGCTCGGCGTACTGATGGTGCCGCCGGCCATCGTCCTGGTCGCCATCGCCACCGCGACTCCCACCAAGGAGGCCGGCGCTGAGCCGCTCGCTGGCCGCCCTGCAGTCGATGGGCGACGTGCCCAAGGAGCTCACGGCCGAACTCGACCGACCGTTCGCGGAGCGGGTCGCTGGCTCCGTTCCAGGGCCGGGCCCTGACGATCGGTCGCCGCTTCACCGGCGCGGACAGCACCGAGCGGATCCTACCGCAAGCTCGAGCTGGCCGGCAACCCGGCCGGGTGGACCGTCGACCGGGTCGTCGCGCTGAAGGTCATCGGCGCCGTGGCCGGGCTGGCGGCGGCGTTCCTCTTCTCGTTCATGCTCAGCCTCGGGCTGATGGGCAAGGTCGTCTTCGTGGCACTGGGCAGCCGTCGCCGGCTACTTCGGGCCGAACATGTACCTCTACCAGAAGGCCCACGACCGGCAGAACGAGCTGCAGCGCGGGCTGGCCGACGCGATCGACCTGCTGACCATCAGCGTCGAGTCGGGGCTCGCGCTTCGACGCCGCGGTCCAGCAGGTGGCCCGCAACACCGACGGACCGCTCGCGGAGGAGTTCTCCCGCGTGCTGCGGGAGATGCAGATCGGCCAGGGTCGGGGCGACGCGCTGCGGGCGCTGGCGCGACCGGACGAACCTCGACGACCTGCGCAGCTTCGTCAGCGCCCTGGTGCAGGCCGACGCGTTCGGCATCCCGATCGCCCAGGTGCTGCGCGTGCAGTCCTCGGAGATGCGGACCAAGCGTCGGCAGAAGGCCGAGGAGAAGGCGCAGCAGGTCCCGGTGAAGATGACGGTCCCGCTGATCTTCTGCATCCTGCCGACCCTCTTCATCGTGGTGATGGGACCCGCCGTGATCAGCATCATGGACAGCTTCGCCTGATGCGCGCGAGAGCCGAGCGCCTCCAGCACGCCGGCCTCATCGAGGGTGCTCGGGCGTTCGTCCTGCTCACCGTCGCCGGTCTCGGTCGCCTGGAGCCGCAGCACCGAGGCGCTGGGAGCGCTCTGTCTGCCTCGCGACCCTGTGGGTGCTCGCCAGCTGGCTGCTCCGCGCAGCCGCGTCCCGGTGTGGCTCCTCGTGCCTCGGTCGAGGCGGTGCTGGTCGCCACCATCGTCGCCGGGTTCACCCTCAGCGCGCCGCGGCATTGCTCGGCGGCCCTGGCCGTGCCCGCCCTTCGCGCACGGCGCTGCTCCGCGGGTTCCGGGGCGTCGCGCGAGGCGCTGCTCGCCCAGATCGACCGACGTTCGTCCTCGTCGTCCTCGCCTCGGTCCCGTCCTCAGCCCGCCCCAGGTCGCTCGACGTCTTCACCTGGCTGGTCACCGGACTCGGGCTCGGCCTGGTGGCCAGCTTCTTCGTCGCGACGCGGCGCCCAGGACGACGGGACCGCGGCCGTACCGCGAGGCCCGGGTGCTGATCGCGGACCTCAACGACCTCTCCGCCAAGCTCGAAGGGCGGGCTCGACCCCACGAGCATGGGCGGCGCCATCCTCGAGCAGGTCACGCGACGAGCTGCCCTGCCGAGACGGTGGTCCTGCACGTGCAGCGCGACAGCGTGCTGCTCCCCCTGGTGAGCCGGTCCTCCTAGGAGGAGCTGCGACGTCACCGAGGAGAGCGACGAGCTGGCGCAGGCGATCTGGGAGGACGAGAAGCCCCGGGTCCTGGCGACCGGGACTTCGGCTTCCCGGTCTACACGTCCGGCTCGGTCCATCGCGGTGGTGACCGGCCGGCTGTCCGCCGAGTCGACCGCGGCCCCGCCACGGTCGTGGGCCGGCTCCGAGAAGCTCGCCGACCGGCTGGCACCGGCGCGCTCTGCAGCCTGGACACCGCCCAGCTGTTCACCGCTTTCCGGGACGCGGCGATGTCCGACGAGAGGCGTCGGCTGGCGCGGGAGATGCACGACGGCGTCGCCCAGGACATCGCCTCGCATGGGCTACGTGGTGGACGCGTTGCTCTCCACGGCCCCGGACCCGCCGAGGAGAAGGCGCCGCTCCAGCTGCGTCGGATGATCACCACGGTGGTCGCCGAGGTACGCCGCTCGGTGATGACATTGCGTACCCAGGCGGGCTCGAGCGAGAGCCTGGGGGCGGCGATCGCGACCCTGGCCCGGCACCTGAGCGACGTCTCCGGCATCCCGATCAAGGTGACCGTGGACGAACGGACCAGCCGGCTGCGGCACGAGGTGGAGGCCGAGCTCCTGCGGATCGCCCAGGAGGCGATGAACAACGCGGTCAAGCACTCCCGCGCCACGACTGATCGACGTGCACTGCCGGGTCCAGGCGCCGAGCGCGCAGATCGTGGTCAGCGACGACGGTGGCGGGCTGCAGGGCGGGCGTCGCGACTCGCACGGCCTCTCGATCATGAAGGAGCGGGCCGCCCTGATCGGCGGCGTGCTCGAGGTGCGTTCCAGCCCGGCCCGCGGCACCGTCGTCTCGGTCCGGGTCGGGGCGCCGCTGGAGAGCTCCACCATCCAACCCGCGTTCACCGACCACAGGAGTGCGAAGGTCTCATGACCAGCAACCCCACCCCCACCCCGGTCCTGCTCGTGGACGACCACGAGCTCATCCGAGCCGGGCTGGCCACTGCCTTCTCGCTGGACCCGAGCACCGAGGTGGTCGACCAGGCCGGGTCCGTGGCCCAGGCGCTGCAGCTCTTCGCGCAGCACCGCCCCAAGGTCGTGGTCACCGACCTGCAGCTGCCGGACGGCACGGGTCTGGACATCGTGCGGGCGGTGCGCAAGGAGGCTCCGGAGACCGGTCTGGTGGTGCTGACCATGCACTCGGGTGACGAGCAGATCTTCGCGGCCATGGAGGCCGGCGCCTCCGCCTTCGTCGGCAAGGACGCGCCCTCGACCGAGGTGGTCAAGGCGGCCAAGCACGCAGCCGTCTCCCCGAGGACCTTCCTGTGCGCCGGCCTCTCCGCGCGCGATGATCCGCCGGATGAGCGGGGAGACCTCGCGACTGTCGGACCGGGAGCAGGAGGTGCTGGTCCTGCTCGCGGACGGCCTGGGGGCCGGCGCAGATCGCCAGCCGGCTCTACATGAGCGAGTCCACGGCCAAGTCGCACATCGCCCGGATCTACCAGAAGCTCGGCGCCACCAACCGCGCGCAGGCGCTGGTCACGGCGATGCGCAGCGGGCTGCTGTCGACGATGAACCCCACGGGTATCTGACCCCTCCCCCGGACACGCGTCCGAGTAGTCCTTTGTGACTACGCGAGCGTGCCCGGTCCGCCGATCTCGCGCTGCCGCGAACTCGCGGAGGATTGGGTCAACCGATCAGGCGGAATGCCTGCCGGACCAACACTCCCAGAGCATTCTCCGAAAGGATCACCACCATGATTCAGTACCTCACCATCCTGCTCGAGGCCAAGAAGTCCAAGATGGACGAGCGCGGCGCCTCCGCCGTCGAGTACGGCCTGCTGGTCGCCGGCATCGCCGCGCTCATCGTCGATCGCCGTCTTCGCGCTTCGGTGGCCTCGTGTCGGGCATCTTCAGCGACACCTCCAACGCGATCGAGGCAACAAGGGCGGCACCAACTGATCTCGTCCTCGTGACGACGGCGCGGCCCTGCGTGCACGGGGCCGCGCCGCTGTCGTCATGGGACCAGTCAGCAAGAGGCAGCTCAGGACCCATGCACCTGCTCATGCTGCCTCCGCCCTCACCTCCGTGCCCGCTCGGAGCGCGGCGCCTCCTCCGTCGAGTACGGCCTGCTGGTCGCCGGCATCGCGGCCCTCATGGTCGCCGCGGTCTTCCTCTTCGGCGGCTCTGTTCTGGCACTCTTCGACGACTCTGCGAGAGCCTGAAGACCGTCATCCTGCCAGGCGGAGCTGCACCCCCTAACGCCGCCGCGCCCGGCTACCGGGCCAGCGCGACCCGCACCAGCACGCCCGGGTGGCTGCCCCACCACCACGACGACCAGACCGGCGGCGTCGGATCGCTCAGCGACCTGACCGCCAGCTGGCGCTGCAGCTCCACGAAGCTCTCCGGGTCGCCGGTCGAGGCCAGCGCCTCGCACGTCCGCCCGCAGCTCGAGCCGGCGGCTGATCGCGTTCTGCACCGGCGCCACCAGCTGCATGCCCAGCGACCAGCACGCAGGACCAGCGCCGGCACGGCTCGCACGTCGCCGATCCGCACCCTGCTCGCGCGCCGGCCACAGCAGTCCGAGCAGACCCGACGCCGACGCCCACCCCGGCCACTCCCAGCGCGGTCCCGGTGAGGACGTCACCGTGCCGCGCGTGCGCCAGCTCGTGCGCGACCACCGCCATCACCTGGTCCTGCGGCACCTGGTCGACGAGGTTGTCGTAGAGCACCACGCGACGGGTGCTCGCCCAGGCCGGAGACCCACGCGTTGAGCGTGGTGGTCCGCCGGGAGGCGTCGGCCACCACGCACGTCGTCGATCGACACCCCCTGGTCGGCCGCCACCTCGGTGACCGCCGTCGCGCAGCGCCCCGTCGGGCAGCGGCTCGAAGGTGTTGAAGAGCGGCTCGACGACCACCGGGTAGACCAGCGAGGCGCCCGCCACCAGGACGCCCAGCGCCGACGCGGCGAGCGCGGGCCACCACACGCGGCCACCGCCGTGCGAACGCCACGACCAGCAGGACCACCAGGCGGCCAGCGTGCCGGTCTCGACCGCCTCAGACCTGGCCAGGTCGACCAACCAGGTCGACCAGTCCTGGGTGGAGAGGCCGTTGTCGCGCCGCAGCCGCCAGGCGCCCACCGCGAAGGGCAGGGTCACCAGCCGCACGGCGACCAGCACCAGGCACACCCCGAGATAGGTCTGGCACCACCACGGGCCCGGGCAGACGGGCGACCCAGCGCCGTACGGCGGGGATCAGCGCGGCACCCACCAGGAGGACCAGGGTGACGGCCAGCGAGCTCCAGCTCCACGCGCGGGCCCGAGCGGAGTACGCCTCGGCCCGGGCGATCTCCGCGGCCGAGAAGAGGGTGCTCGGGTCGACGGGGTCGGGCACCCCACCCGGCACCGGCTGCCACGGGACCAGCAGCCAGGCCAGGACGACGAAGGCGATCCCGGAGACGGCCAGGACGCACCCCGCGACGAGGCGGGAGGAGGACGGCGACAGCACGCGTCGATCCTGTCAGGCCGGTGGAGGGCCTGGGTCGGCCCGCGGTCAGCCCGGCCGGACGGCGCCGACGTAGGGCATCGAGAAGACGCCGTCGACCTTGACCCCGGCGCCGGGGTTGGCGGCGTGCACGATCAGTCCGTTGCCGATGTACATCCCGACGTGGCTGATCGGGCTGTAGTAGAAGACCAGGTCGCCGGGCTGCAGGTCGTTCTGCGAGACGCGCGCACCCGAGCTGAACTGGGCGCTGGAGGAGTGCGGCAGGCCGACGCCCGCGGCACCCCAGGCCACCATGGTCAGGCCGGAGCAGTCCCAGGCGCTCGGGCCGGACGCGCCGTAGACGTAGGCGTCACCGACCTGGGCCATCGCGGTCTTGACGGCGATCGCCGCGCGGCCGGAGGCGGGGACGCTTGCCGGCAGGCGCGTGCTGCCTGCGCTGCGGGAGGCCAGGAGACGCTCGCGCTCCTCGGCCTCCAGCCGGCCGAGCACGCGCTTGGCCTCGGCGAGCTTGGCCTCGACCTCGTCCTTGCGCTCGGAGAGCTCCTGCGTGGTCTCCTGGATCTCCGCGTGACGGTCGCGGGTCGCCTCCCGGCGGATGTCCAGGGCCTCTGCCTCGGTGCTGAAGGAGTCGAAGAGGTCGGCCTGCAGGTCGTTGAAGGCCGACATGGTGGAGAGCTGACCCAGGAAGGCGCTCGGGTCCTCGGAGACGACGACCTGGCCGACGGTGGAGATCCCCTCGCCCTGGTACTGGCGGACGATCGACTCCTGGACCTGCTCGCGCACGGCGTCGAGACGCGCGTCCTGGCGCTTCTCGTCGGCCTTCAGCGAGGACAGGTCCTCGGTCAGCGCCTCGAGCTTGAGGTTGGCGTCGTGGTAGCTCTCCTGGGCCTGCTCCGCCTCGTGGTAGAGCCGGTCGACCTTCGCCTGGACGTCGTCGATGTTGGGCTCGGCCTGCACAGGTGCGGCCACGAACCCGGTCACGGCGATCGCCGCGAGGGCCACACCGATCCTGCTGAGTCGCTTACGGTCCAGGCTCACGAGCCGCGGGTCTCCTCTGCTCGGGGGGTGCTGAGAGGGCCCCCCGCCGGAGGCCCTGCGACAGGCTAGTCGCGATCGAGGAGGGCGTCCAAAACTCCGGATGATCGGGACCAGAATTACGCAGATTCGATGACGGGCGCCGAGACGGGATGCACCATCCGCAACGGAGGGACCAGGCCTCCGGCGGCCAGCGCCTCCAGCGCGGCCGTCTCGTCGTCCTCGAAGGTCAGCTCCGGCGGCGGTCCCAGCAGCACCGTCACCACACAGTCGTGGCAGGCCAGGCCGCGCACCACGCAGGTGTCGCAGTCGATTCTCGTGGTCATGGCGCAGAGCCAAGCACCGGCCTCCGACAGGACGCCCTCCGACGAGGACGCGGGGCCTAGGAGCACGATGTCGGAGGCTCCGTCTAGCGTCCCGGCCATGAGCAGCCCCGCCCTCGACAGCACCACCCGGTGGGAGACCCAGCGAGGCTTCGACGAGCTCGGCCGCCCGCTGCGCGACCTGACCTTCACGGTGGTCGACCTCGAGACCACCGGCGGGTCCGCCGCCGGCGGGCTCGATGATCACCGAGATCGGGGCGGTCAAGGTCCGCGGGGGCGAGGTGCTCGGCGAGTTCCAGACCCTGGTCAACCCGCACGCCGAGATCCCGCCCTTCATCGCGGTCCTGACCGGGATCACCAACTCGATGGTGGCCGGCTCGCCGTCGATCGACTCCGCCCTGCCGGCCTTCCTCGAGTTCGCCGCGGGTTCGGTGCTGGTGGCCCACAACGCCCCGTTCGACGTCGGCTTCCTCCAGCACTTCGCCAAGCTGCAGGAGCGGCCCTGGCCGACGGTTCGAGGTGCTCGACACCGCCAAGATCGCCCGGCGGGTGGTCACCCGCGACGAGACCCCCAACTGCAAGCTGTCCAGCCTCGCCCGGCTCTTCGGCTCCGACCACGACGCCCAACCACCGCGCTCTGGCCGACGCCCGGGCGACCGTCGACGTGCTGCACGGCCTGCTCGAGCGGCTGGGCAGCCTGGGCGTGCACACGCTGGAGGAGCTGCAGACGTTCAGCGCCAAGGTCAGCTCGGCCCAGCGCCGCAAGCGACACCTGGCCGAGTCCCTGCCCCACTCCCCCGGCGTCTACCTCTTCCGCGACGACAGCGCGCCGGGTGCTCTACATCGGCACCTCGCGCGACCTGCGCACCCGGGTGCGCACCTACTTCACCGCCTCCGAGACCCGCTCCCGGATGGGCGAGATGGTGGCGCTGGCGACCAGCGTCGACCGGCATCGAGTGCGCCACCCCGCTGGAGGCCGAGGTCCGCGAGCTCCGCCTGATCGCCGAGCACAAGCCCCGCTACAACCGGCGGTCCCGCTTCCCGGAGAAGGTGCACTTCCTCAAGCTCACCCGTCGAGCCCTGGCCGCGGCTCTCCCTGGTGCGCAAGGTGCTCGACGACCAGGCCGACTACGTCGGACCGTTCTCCTCCCGCCGGGTCGCCGAGAAGTGTCCTGGAGGCGCTGCACGACGTCTTCCCGGTCCGGCAGTGCAGCGGCCGGCTGCCGCGCCGCGCCGTCCCGCTCGGCCTGCGTGCTCGCCGAGATGCAGCGCTGCCTGGCCCCGTGCGACGGCTCCGTCGACTCCCCCACCTACGCCGTCCTCGTCGACCAGCTGCGCGAGCCCCTGGTCCGGACGCCGGATCCCGTGGTCACCCGGATCACCGAGCGGATGGAGGCGCTGGCCGACCGACGAGCGGTTCGAGGAGGCCGCGGCCCACCGGGACCGGCTGGCCGCCTTCGTCCGCGCCGCCGCCCGCACCCAGCGGCTCTCTGCCCTGACCCGGTGCCCGGAGGTGGTGGCGGGCCGCCGGGAGGACGACGGTCGTTGGGCGGTCCACGTCGTGCGGCACGGCCGGCTCGCCGCCGCCGGCGTGATCCCGCCGGGCACGGATGCCCACCAGTTCGTCGACGAGCTGCGGGCCAGCGCCGAGACCGTGCCGGGCGGGCCCGGACCGGTGCCGTCAGCCACCGCCGAGGAGACCGAACGCGTCCTGCGGTGGCTGGAGAAGCCGGGAGTCCGTCTGATCGACGTGCAGGGCGAATGGGCCTGTCCGTTGGACGGAGCCGGGCGCCACCTGGCCCTCCACGACGCGGTCGCGCAGTCCCGGCTCTCGCTGGTCCCCTTCGACGAGCAGCGTCTCCCCTCGCCGATGCACCAGCCGGCTCGATAGTCTCGGGTCCATGATCACCGCCATCGTCTTCGTCAAGGCCGACGTGGCCCGCATCCCCGAGGTCGCCGAGGCGATCGCCGCCCTGGACGGCGTGAGCGAGGTCTACTCCGTCACCGGCCAGATCGACCTGATCGCCCTGGTCCGGGTGAGCCGGCACGAGGACGTGGCCTCCGTGGTCGCCGACCAGCTCAACAAGGTGCCGGGGGTGCAGGCGACCGAGACGCACATCGCGTTCCGCGCCTACTCCCAGCACGACTTGGAGGCGGCGTTCTCGATCGGTCTGGACTAGGCCGCGGCGCCCCCTGAGGTTTCCCGCGAGATCGGCCGTTTCCCGGTCACCGGGAGTGCCCGGGCCCTATGGTTCCAGGCGTGTCTTCCCGATGGCCCCTCCATCACGTCTCGGTGGTGATCCCTGTCCACCAGGGCGAGGAGACGCTGCCGTCCCTGGTGTCCGAACTGACCCCGCTGACCCAGGAGTTCAGCACGCCTGACGGCCACCTGGCGCGGGTCACCGAGGTCCTGCTGGTGCACGACTGCGGACCCGACCGGTCGGACAGCTGCATCCGTCGGCTCAGCGAGGAGCTCCCGTGGGTCCGCCCCGTGTGGCTGAGCCGTAACTTCGGCCAGCACGCCGCGACCCTGGCGGGGATCTCCTCATCGGGGGGCGACTGGGTGGTCACCCTGGACGAGGACGGTCAGCACGACCCCCGGGACATCGGCCGCATGCTGGACGTGGCTCTGGCGGCCCAGGCCGACCTGGTCTACGCGAGCCCCACGAACGAGCCCCCGCACGGCTGGGCGCGGAACACCGCGTCGCGCAGCGCGAAGAGGCTCGCCCGGGTCCTGAGCAGCCACGGGAACCCCGAGCTCTTCCACTCCTACCGGTTGATCCTCGGGGACGTGGCCCGATCGGTCGCGGCCTACGCCGGATCGGGCGTCTACCTCGACGTCGCGCTCAGCTGGGTGGCCCGGCGGGTGACGACGGCCGACGTCGAGGTGCGCACCGAGGGCCGGGCGACGTCCGGGTACCGCACCCGCTCGCTGCTGTCCCACTACTGGCGTCTCATCCTCACCGCGGGCGTACGACCGCTGCGCATCGTGAGCCTGTCCGGCTTCGTCGTCGCGGTCACCGGCGTGCTGCTGTCGATGTACATCGTCGTCGGCCGCATCATGGGGAACATCCCGATCGCGGGATGGGCGTCCGTCGTGGTCATCCTGCTCGTCACCTCTGGCATCACCATGCTCGCACTGGGGGTGGTGGCCGAGTACGTCGGCATCGCGGTGAACATGGCAATGGGGCGACCGTTGTACCTCATCGTCTCCGACCGGCACACCGGCCCGCTCCAGGGGCCGTCAGCGGTCCTGGGCGTCGCCGCCCCGGTCGAGGGAGCGCCGCCGTCCCTGCGGACCGTCCCGTGACCACGCTCCTGGTGGGGCGAGGACTGCTCGGGTCGGCCGTCGCTCGCCGCCTGCTCGCAGACCGGGTCGACCTCCGCACGGTGGAGGTGCCGTGGGCCGATGCGGACGCGGCCCTCGAGGCACTGCACGCCGTTGCCGCCGCCGTGGCGGCGGAGGCGCCGGACTGGCGCCTCGTGTGGTGTGCCGGCAGCGGGACCGTCGGCGCAGGTGCTGAGCACCTCGCGGGCGAGGTGGAGCTCTCCCGGCGCTTCTGCGCCGACCTGACCGCGGCTCCTGCGCTGATGTTCCTCGCGTCCTCGGCTGGCGGTGCGTACGGCGGTTCCCCGGACGAAGCGCCGTACGACGAGCACTCCCGAGCGGTGGCGGGGTCCGCCTACGGGGCGGCGAAGCTGGCGATGGAGGAGATCGCCCTGGGACTGCGCAACGCGGGCACCCGAGTGCTGGTCGGGCGCTTCTCGAACCTGTACGGGCCCGGGCAGAACCTCGAGAAGCCCCAAGGTCTCATCTCCCAGATCTGTCGCGCCCAGGCCCATCGGGAGGCCTTGGGCGTCTTCGTCTCCTTCGACACGCTGCGCGACTACCTCTACGTGGACGATGCAGCCGCCATGGTCAGCGCCGCGATGGACCGCTCGGCCGCCGAGCCGGCGGGTACCACCCGGTTGAAGGTGTTCGCATCCGGTCGCAGCTCGACCATCGGGATGGTCGTGCACGAGGCCAACCGGGCGTTCCGGCGTCCGTGCCGCGTCGTCCAGCGGCAGGCCCACGACCACGGACAGGGGCGCGACCTGCGGCTCCGCTCCGCGGTGTGGACCGACCTCGACACGCTCGCGCGGACCCCCTTGGCCCTCGGCATCAGGCTGACCTGGGAGGACGTCTCCACGAGACGGAACCACCGGGACTTGGCTCGCGAAGCGGCCCTGCGATGACCGTCGACGGGCGACCGCTGGTCTCCCTCGTCATCCCCACCTACCAGAGCGTCGGGCAACTCTCGACCACCCTGGAGTCGGCGCTCTCCCAGACCTATCCGCGGATCGAGATCTGCGTGAGCGACCACGCCTCGACGGACGGCACCTGGCAGCTCCTGCAGTCCTACCGCGATCGGGTGGCGCTGCGACGGATCACGGCTGGTGGCGGAGCCCAGCGGAACTGGAACGCGGCTACGGAGATGGCCTCCGGCGAGCTCGTCAAGCTCCTGTGCGCCGACGACCTCGTCAACCCCGACTGCGTCGAGCGACAGGTGGCGGCCCTGGAGGAGCACCCCAGCGCGGCGCTCGTCTCGGCCAAGCGCAGGCTGATCGGTCGGTCCGGCGTCGTGCTGCTGGAGCAGCGCGGGCTCGGGCCCCTCACCGGCCTCCAGGACGGTCTGACCGCCGTCGCGACCCTGGTGCGGTCCGGCTCCAACCTGCTCGGGGAGCCAGGCACCGTGCTGTTCGAGACGCGCGGCTCTGGTCGAGGCGGGGGGCTGGAACACCCGCTACCCGTACCTGATCGATCAACACGCCTACATGCGGGTGCTGGAGGGGCACGACATGGTGGGGGTCGACGAGGTGCTGGCCTCCTTCCGGGTGACGCGCGGTCAGTGGAGTGTGCGCCTGGCCTCGGTGCAGGCGGCCCAGGCGCGGGCGCTCCACCGTGAGTACCGCGACCGCCATCCCAGAACTGTGCGGAGACGGGACCTGGCGTGCGGTGACGTGCGCGCAACGACCGCGTCGGCGGTCCGCCGGATGGCTTACGTCGCGTGGCGCCGGCACATGTGACCGGCTCCCCCGCTCGGTCCGGTGACCTGCCTAGGGGAAGGGCTGGAAGTCGGTGTGCATGATGTACACCTCCTTGACCCAGAACACCTGCCCCGCCACGCACGCCGCCACCAGCAGCAGCAGCACGACGACCCGCATCGTCCGGTCCGCTCGGGTCTCCAGGGCGCTTACGGGCGAGAGCATGCAGAGCGGAGCGATGGACAGGAGCAGGTAGCGGAAGATGCCTGCCGCCGGTGTGGTGGCCGCCATCATGTACAGCGGGTAGCAGCCGCTCCAGTCCCGCAGTCTCCGGGACCAGCACGCGCCCCCTCACCACCCGGTAGATCACGACCACCGCGATCGCACCGGCCACCAGCAGGGCCCCTGGGTCGACGAACACCTGGCCGACCCAGTTCGCGCGCAGGCCGAGCTCCTCCCCGACCTGGGCCCATGCGGACATGGTCAGCAGGTAGGCGGACGGCTCACCGGTCCTGATCGCGGCGATGGCGGGCCACAACCCGGTGAGGCTCACGGACAGCGCGCCCAGACCCAGCAGCCCCCATGACTTCTCTACGACTGGGCACTTCCTCGGAGCGGCCTCGCAGCCGGCGTAGGAGGTGCAGGCCGAGCAGTGCGGCCACCACCAGCGTCAGGGGCCGGGTCAGCGACAGGGCCACGATCAGCGGGACGAGGAGGACGTAGCGCTGCCGGTGCAGCGCCACCAGGATGCAGACGACCAGCAGGAGCACGAGGCCCTCGGTGTAGGCGACCTGGAAGATCGGCGACGAGGGGAAGAAGTTGACGAGGACAACGGCGGCGAAGGCGAAGAACCGGTCGCCCCGCACCAGCATCAGCCGGTAGATCAGGACGGTGGCCGTCGCCGCGCACACCATGCTGGTCAGGCTGGCGGCGGGGACGAAGTCCAGTCGGGTGAGGAACATGACGGCGCGAACCAAGGACGGGTACCCCGGAAGGAACGCCCAGTTGTTTCCGAGGACCTCTCCGTCCAAGGTCGGGAGGACCGAGGGATACCCCTCCTCGACGACAGCGCGGTACCACTGACCGTCCCAGTTCGAGAGGACACCCCAGTACCCGGGGGCGGCCTCCTCCGGGTGGGTGACCTTGGAGATGCTCCCCGGCCCCAGAGCCATCTGCCGGGCCGAGCCCCACGCCAGGATGAGCCCGGAGACGACCCGGGCCAGGACGAAGACACCCAGGGGGATCCAGACCGAGTGCTGCAGGAGCCGCCCCTGGCGCGGGGCTCCGTCCTCGCTCTGGCTGGCCTCCGGGCGCTCGGCGACGCCTTCGGAACGCAGGTGCACTGTGCTCTCCTTCGCTGTGCCCTGGCCCCGCTGCTCCGAGGCGTGTGGCGATTGTCGCCGATCGCCGCCCGCCTGTCGGGCGTTCCGTCAGATCCAGTGGCTCTCCCGGGACAGCGAAAACGGGCCCGTGGGAAGCGCCTGCGTGACAAGGTGTCTCGGTGTCCGCCGCTCCCCCGGTCCCTCGTGCCTCCGGCGTCTTCGTGTGGGTCCCCCTGCTCGTCGTCGCAGGCGCGCTCGTCGTCATGGTCAAGCGTCTTGCCCAGCCCTTGACCAACCCCGACACGTACTTCCACCTCCGGCTCGGTCAGGAGTTCCTCGGTGGGTGGCGCGCCGTGGCGCCCGGGCAGCGTCACCCTCTACGCCACCGCCGACTGGGCGCCCCACCCAGTGGCTGAGCCAGGTCCTATGCGCAGTGGCCGAGGACTGGTTCGGCCTGCCGGGCGTCGTCTGGCTCACCGGCACGGTCGTCATCGCGTTCATCGTCACGGCGGCAGTCGTCGCCCAGCGGTTCGGCGGCTCCGGTGGCCGGTGCCCTGGTCACTGCGCTCGCCCTCTTCGGTTGTATGACCTTCCTGTCCGCCCGTCCCCAGGTCGCGAGCTACCTGCTGGTCGTCCTGTTCACCGCGAGCTGGCTGCGGAGCGGACGCGCACGGTCGCACTCCCCTGGTGGACGGTGCCCGCCACCTGGCTGTGGGCCATGCTCCACGGGATGTGGGTCGCGGGGGTGCTGATCGGCCTCGCCGCGGCTCTCGGGGCTGACCCTGGACCGTGCGTGGCGGCCCTCGGCCGTGGAGGCGCGGCCTGCGTCCGACGCTCTCTGGAAGGTCCGTGGTCGGTGCCACTGCTGGGGCTGGCGGCCGCGGGCCTCACGGTGGTCGGACCCGCGCTCTACACGGCCACCTCACGGGTCGGCGGGATCTCCCGGTTCTTCGACGAGTGGCGCCCACCGAGCTTCACCAGCCCCACGACGGCGACCGCGGCCCTGATGCTCGCCCTGGTCGTGCTGATCGGCCTGCGCGTGAGGGGCGCCAGTCCTGGCTGTGGCTGATGATGCTCTCGCTCGCTGGCGGCGTGGATGGTCTACGCTCACCGCTCCGTCCCCGTCGCCGTGTCCATGCTCGTGCCGCTGCTGGCCGCCAGCCTGGGGTCGCTGACGCCGCCCCGTCCGGACGCCGCCCTGGCGACACTCGAGCGCTGGTCGGCCTCGGAGTGGCTGCCTCGGCCGGCGCTCGCCTGCTCTGGTGCCGTTCACCGTCGACCGAGCAGCCCCGTCACGACAGCCCGGCGTCCGCGCAGCCGGCTCGCCTCCCCGCGGGCACCGCGCCTGCTCAACGACTGGGGCCAGGGCGGCATCGACATGTGGCTCTACCCGCACCTCGACCTGCGTGATGCACGGGTACGGCGACATGTTCACCGAGGACGAGCTGGAGCGGAACTTCGACTCGATCGACCTGAGCCAGGATGGGACCGTGACCTACGGGAGCTCGAGCGTCACCCACGCCCTGATTCTCGACGAGACACCCGCTTGGCCTATGCGCTGGAGCACGCTGGCGAAGGCTGGACGGAGTCGACGGCGACGGCACGGACGACGCCAGCTCGACCTACCTGGTCGCCCCCGACGGCTGGCTGGACGCCTCAGCGCCCTGAGGCCGCCACCCACCGCTCGAGCAGGTCGGCCGCAGCACCCGAGTCCACGGCCTCCGCGGCCTTGGCCAGGCCCGCGGCCAGCCGCTCCTGCGGGGTGCCGGCCTCGGCGTCGTACACGGCGAGCGCCGCCCCGGCGTTGAGCAGCACCGCGTCGCGCACGGGCCCCTGCTCTCCGGCCACCAGGCTGCGGACCACGCCGGCGTTGTACGCCGGGTCCCCGCCGCGCAGCGCGTCGAGCGGGCTGAGCGACGAGTCCCAGCGACGTGGGGTCGACCTGCCACTCCTCGACCTGCCCGTCGCGGACGCTCCAGACGGTCGAGGTGGTGGTGATGGTGAGCTCGTCGAGGCCGTCGTCCCCGCGGAAGACCCAGGCGTCCAGCCCTCGGCGGGCGAACACCTCGGCCATCACCGGCGCCATCCGGCGGTCGGCGCAGCCGATCGCCTGAGCCGCAGGACGCGCCGGGTTGGACAGCGGGCCGAGCAGGTTGAAGCTGGTCGCGATCCCGAGCTCGCGGCGCGGGGCGGCCGCGTGCCGCATCGCGGGGTGGAAGGCGGCGGCGAAGCAGAAGGTGATCCCGACCTCCTCGGCGATCGCCGAGACCCGGTCGAGGGGCAGGTCGAGCCGGATGCCGAGGGCCTCCAGCACGTCGGCGGAGCCCGACGCCGACGACGCCGAGCGGCTGCCGTGCTTGACCACGCGCGCCCCCGCAGCGGCGGCGACGATCGCGGCCATGGTGGAGATGTTGACCGACATCGAGCGGTCGCCGCCGGTGCCCACCACGTCGAGCAGCCGGCCGGGCACCGAGATCGGGTTCCCCGCCGCGAGCATGGCGTCGGAGAGCCCCTGGATCTCGTCGACGGACTCGCCCTTGGCCCGCAGTGCCACCGCGAAGCCCGCGATCTGGGCCGGGGTCGCCTCACCGGCAAGCACCTGGCCCATGGCCCACTGGGCCTGCTCCAGGGTCAGGTCTCGCCCGGCCACGAGGCCGGAGAGGACCTCGGGCCAGCTGCTGGCAGCCATCCGATCAGGCGGTGGCGGGCAGCCGCGAGCGCAGGAGCGCGACCGCCGACTCGGCCAGCTGGATCGGGTCGAGCGGGTGCGGCACGGCGGCCTCGGCACGCGACCAGGTCGCCAGCCAGGCGTCCTGGGGACGACCGGTGAGCACCAGCACCGGCGGGCAGTCGTAGATCTCGTCCTTGAGCTGCTTGGCGATCCCCATGCCGCCGGCGGGCACGGCCTCGCCGTCCAGCACGAGGAGGTCGAGGCCCCCGGCGTCCGCGGCGGCGATCACCACCGGCTCGGTGGCCACCTCGACGTACTCCAGCTCGGGGAGGTCGGGGTGCGGTCGACGCCCGAGGGCGAGGATGACCTGCTGCCGGGTGTTGACGTCGTCCGAGTAGACGAGCACCTTCAGCGGGGTGGTCTTCGAGGCGTTCGAGTCCATCACGCGCCCGATGCTACCCGGAGCGACGGCTCAGCTGTTCCCGCGCCTCCAGGCGGTCCAGCCGGCGGTCCTCACGCACTGCTTCCTTCATCGACGAACGAGCCCACTGGGCGAACAGGACGATGAGGAAGATGATGCCGATCAGGTCGCCCGAGGCCCACAGGATGCCGCCCGCACGCTCCTGGTCCTCCATCGCGTCCGGGAGCCACGAGCCCATCGGGCCCTCCCGCAGCGCCAGGTACCAGTCGCCGGCGATGAGCTGGCTCTGCCCCATGATCGTGACGCCCAGGAACGCGTGGAACGGCAGCGTCAGGAAGGTCAGCAGCAGCCGGAACGGCCAGGCCACGCGGCCCGGCACCGGGTCCACGCCCATCAGCGGCCAGAAGAAGATCGCGCCGACCGCCACCAGGTGGATGTGCATCATCTCGTGCACGTACGCCGACTGCAGGCTCGCGTCGTACCAGTCGGTGAAGTAGAGCGCCCACGGCGAGAGGATGTAGAGGACGAAGGCGAGGGGCGGGAACGACAGCACCCGGGCGACCCGGGAGTGCAGCACCGCCAGGAGCCAGCGCCGGGGGGTGCGCGGCAGCGTCCGCAGCGCGAGCGTGACCGGGGCGCCGAGCGCCAGGCACAACGGCACCACCATCGACAGGATCATGTGCTGGACCATGTGCGCGGAGAGCAGCGTGGTGTCGTAGCGGGCCAGCCCCGACGCGGTGGCGAAGAAGAACGCACCCATGCCCAGCCCGACGAACGCGACCGTGCGACCCACCGGCCACCGGTCCCCGCGTCGGCGCAGCGTCCAGACCCCCAGCAGGTAGAGGCCGGCGACCCAGACGGTCAGGACGAAGGGCAGCGGAGCGATCCCCCAGTCGGTGAACACACGCCCCAGGGTGAACTCGGGCAGCGTCGGGGATCCCACGGACTGGACGAGCATTACTCCAGAGTACGTGGCCGCCCGGCCGGCCGGGCAGGTGCCGGTCCCCCGGCCCCGAGCGGCCCGGACACGAGGGGAAACGCTCAAACGAGGGGCCAAGGGCAGGACTCACAGCAAGTACCCCCATAATGTCTCCCGTGGCGACAGCAACGAGCTATTCCGGCATCCCGACTTCACGGGCACCACGACCGACCGAGCATGGTCAGCGTGGGCACGATCATCTGGCTCGCAAGCGAGCTGATGTTCTTCGCAGCCCTCTTCGCGTCCTACTTCACGATCCGCGCGGTGAGCCCGGACCTGTGGGCGCAGGAGACCCAGCACCTGACGGTGGGCTTCGCCACGGCGAACACCACGATCCTGGTGCTCTCCTCCGTCACCTGCCAGCTCGGCGTCTTCGCCGCCGAGCGCGGCCAGGTCGGCCGCAAGGGATCGCTCTTCGACGTCAAGGGCTGGGGACTGCGCGAGTGGTTCGTCCTGACCTACATCATGGGCGCCATCTTCGTCGCCGGTCAGGCCTTCGAGTACGCCGAGCTGGTGCACGCCGGCCTGACGATCCAGGACTCCGCCTACGGCTCGGTGTTCTACCTGACCACCGGCTTCCACGGGATCCACGTCGCGGGCGGGCTCCTCGCCTTCCTCTTCGTCCTGGGCCGCACCTACATGGCCCGTCGCTTCACCCACGAGCAGGCGGTCAGCGCGATCGTCGTGTCCTACTACTGGCACTTCGTCGACGTCGTGTGGATCGCCCTGTTCTCTGCCATCTACCTCATTCAATGAGTCCTCGTCCCCCTGAGTCTCCGAACCGGATCTGAAGAGGAATTTTCACGTGCGTTTCCTGAACCGAACCGCTGGACGGTTGTCCCGGCACCGCCGGGGCCCGCTCGCGGGACTGGCCGTGCTGCTGCTCGGTCTTGTGATGACCGGCGGGCTGTACGCCGCTTTCGCGCCTGCCACGGCGTCGGAGACCAAGGCAGACCAGGAGCTGATCGACCAGGGTCGCGAGCTCTTCCTGGTGGGCTGCTCCTCCTGCCACGGCCTGAACGGCGAGGGCATCCGCACCGCCCGCGACGGCTACAACCTCGGCCCCTCGCTGGTCGGCGTCGGCGCCGCCGCTGTCGACTTCCAGGTCGGCACCGGCCGCATGCCCATGTCCAACCCGGGCCAGCAGGCTCCCCGCAAGGAGCGGGTCTACAACGAGGAGGAGACCAAGGCGATGGCTGCCTTCGTCGCCTCGCTGGGCCCCGGCCCGGCGATCCCCTCCTCGGAGGACTACAGCATCGACGGCCTGTCCGACGACGGAGCGCCAGGAGGCGATCTCCCGCGGCGGCCAGATCTTCCTGACCAACTGCACCGCCTGCCACAACTTCAACGGCTCGGGCGGAGCCATGCCCCGAGGCGGCTACGCCCCCTCGCTCAAGGGCGTCGACGAGAAGCACATCTACGAGGCCATGCTGACCGGCCCGCAGAGCATGGACGTCTTCTCCAACGGCAACATCCCGCCCGACGCCAAGCGCGACGTCATCGCCTACCTGAAGTCCCTGGAGGACGAGCCGGAGTACGGCGGCTTCGGCCTCGGCGGCCTCGGCCCCGTCTCCGAGGGCGTCTTCGCCTGGGTCGTCGGCATCGGCAGCCTGGTCGGGTTCGCGATCTGGATCGCGGCGCACTCGACCCGCTCGAAGAAGGACAAGGTGGAAGCGTGAGCGAGCACGACCAGAACCTCCCCGCGGTCGAGGGCGACCCGATCGCGGACCCGGGGCTCCCGGCACACACCTGGCGTCCGACCGACGTCGACAAGCGCGCCGAGAAGCGCGCCGAGCGGCAGGTCGCGACCTTCTTCGGCCTGTCCACCCTCTTCGCCGTCCTGTTCGTGGTGGCGTACTTCACCTTCCAGGTGGGCGAGGACGCCGACACCCTGCTCGGCTTCGGCGCCTCCACCGTGACGCTCGGCGCCACCCTGGGCCTGGCGCTGCTGCTCCTGGGCATCGGCATCATCCAGTGGGCCCGCAAGCTGATGGCGGACCACGAGCTCGTCGAGTACCGCCACCCGGCGCGCTCCTCCGACGAGGACCGTCGAGGCCACCGTCGACGCGCTGCAGACCGGCCTGGCCGAGTCCGGCATCGGTCGTCGTCCGCTGGTGCGCAACTCCCTCCTGGGTGCCGTCGCCGCCGCTCGGCCTGCCCGGCCGTCGTGCTGCTGCGTGACCTGGGCCCCCTCCCCTTCTCCGACGAGGTCGTCGACCCGGAGAACGGCGGCGGTCTGGAGCACACCATCTGGAAGGCCGGCGAGCGCGTCGTCCGCGACGTCCTCGGCACCCCGATCAAGGTCTCCGACCTGGAGGTCGGCGACCTGGTCAACGCCCAGCCCGCGGCGATCTTCGAGGTCGACGAGAACGGTCACCACGTGCTCGAGGGCGCGCCGCTCCAGGTGGCCAAGTCCAAGGCGTCCCTGATCCTGCTGCGCATGGACCCCGACGACATCACCCCCGGCAAGGGCCGGGAGAACTGGACCGTCGACGGCATCGTCGCCTACTCCAAGATCTGCACCCACGTGGGCTGCCCGATCTCGCTCAACGAGCGCACCACCCACCACCTGCTCTGCCCCTGCCACCAGTCGACGTTCGACCTGGCGGACAGCGCCCGGGTCGTCTTCGGCCCGGCCGCCCGTGCCCTCCCCCAGCTCCCGCTGGCTGTGGACTCCGAGGGTTACCTGATCGCGCAGAGCGACTTCACCGAACCCGTCGGTCCGAGCTACTGGGAGCGTGACTCGAAGTGAGCGTCGACACCACCAAGGTGGCTACCACCAACGCTTCCGCGGCCGCGACCGCGAAGAAGCCCTCGAAGGCCGGAGGCCTCGCGACGTGGGCTGACGAGCGCCTCGGCCTCGGCAGCGCGATCAAGAAGAACCTCCGCAAGGTCTTCCCCGACCACTGGTCCTTCATGCTCGGCGAGATCGCTCTGTGGAGCTTCGTCGTCCTGCTCCTGACCGGTGTCTTCCTGACGCTGTGGTTCAACCCCAGCATGTCCGAGGTGCCAGTACCAGGGCTCCTACGACCAGCTGCGCGGCATCTACATGTCCGAGGCCATGGTCTCGGCGCTGGACATCTCGTTCGACGTCCGCGGCGGTCTGCTCATGCGGCAGATGCACCACTGGGCGGCGATGATCTTCATCGGCTCGATGATGGTCCACCTGATGCGCGTCTACTTCACCGGCGCCTTCCGCAAGCCGCGCGAGCTCAACTGGGTGATCGGCATGCTGCTGCTCATCCTGGGCACGCTCGAGGGCTTCACCGGCTACTCGCTCCCCGACGACCTGCTCTCGGGCACCGGCGTCCGGGCCGCCGACGGCTTCATGAAGTCGGCGCCGGTCATCGGCACCTACATGTCGTTCTTCCTCTTCGGCGGCGAGTTCCCCGGCGACCAGATCATCCCGCGCCTCTACATCGTGCACGTGCTGCTGATCCCGGGCATCCTGCTGGCCCTGATCGCGGCGCACATGCTGCTGCTCGTCTACCACAAGCACACGCAGTGGCCTGGACCCGGTCGCACCGAGGAGAACGTCGTCGGCTACCCGATGCTCCCCGTCTACGCGGCCAAGGCCGGCGGCTTCTTCTTCATCGTCTTCGGTGTCACCGCCCTGATGGGTGGGCTCATGACCATCAACCCGGTCTGGAAGTACGGCCCGTACGACCCGTCGAAGGTGACCGCGGGCTCCCAGCCCGACTGGTACATGGGCTGGCCGGACGGTGCGCTGCGCATCATGCCCGGCTGGGAGTCGGAGTTCCTGGGCGTCACGCTCTCCTGGAACGTCTTCCTGCCGATCCTGGTGCTGCCGATCCTGCTGTTCGTCGTGGTCCTCCTGCTGCCGTTCATCGAGGCCTGGATCACCGGCGACAAGCGTGAGCACCACCTGCTGCAGCGTCCGCGCAACGCGCCGACCCGTACGGCGGTGATGGTCTCCCTGATGACCTTCTACGGTCTGATGTGGGCGGCCGGCGGAAACGACCTGATCGCGATCAAGTTCGACCTGAGCATCAACCAGATCACCTACTTCATGCGGGTGGCTGTGTTCGTCGGTCCGCTGATCGCCTTCTGGATCACCCGCCGCTGGTGCCTCTCGCTGCAGCGTCACGACAACGAGAAGCTCCTGCACGGCTACGAGACGGGCATCATCATGCGCTCGCCCGAGGGCTCCTACAGCGAGCGGCACCTGCCGCTCGACCCGGAGACGCAGTACACCCTCACCGCGCGTGACCGGGACGAGGTCTACACGCTGGAGAGCGACGTCGACGCCAACGGCGTGCCGGCGCCCGGCACCCGGGCCAACCGGCTCCGGGCACGGCTCTCGGCCTGGTTCAACGGGTACAACGTGCAGAAGCCCACCCGGGCCGAGCTCGAGGCGGCACACCACCACGCCGACGAGGAGCACGCGCTCCAGGCGGGCCTCGACCACCCGGCCGACGGTCACGACTTCGACGGTCACGACGACGTCGACGGCGCGGAGCTCCGGCACTGACCGCCTGACCCAGCACCGGCGAACGCCCGGTCCCCCTCGTGGGGGCCGGGCGTTCGTCATGTCCGGGCGAGGGGCACCCGGGTCACCCCGCGCCTCCACACTGGTCGTGCCGCGTCCACTCCCGAGAAGCCCGGTGAGACGATGGACGCACGCCCCGGGCACCGGTCCGGGAAACGCGCTACAGGTGAGGAGAGGTGACCCGAGGGTGAGCCAGGAGCAGAGCAGGGACATCGCGCTGGGACTCGACACGTTCGGGGACGTCACCGCTGGACCTGACGGCGAGCTCGCTCCCGCACGCCCAGGTGCTCCGCAACGTCGTCGAGGAGGCCGTGCTGGCCGACCGGGTCGGCCTGGACGCCTTCAGCGTGGGCGAGCACCACCGGGACGACTACGCGATCTCCGCCCCGGACGTCGTGCTGGCCGCCGCCGCCGCCGCGCACCGAGCGGATCACCCTGGGCACCGCGGTCACCGTGCTCAGCTCCGACGACCCGATCCGGGTGTACGAGCGGTTCGCCACGCTCGACGCCCTCTCCTCCGGCCGCGCCGAGGTGACCTTGGGCCGCGGCTCGTTCACCGAGTCGTTCCCGCTGTTCGGACTCGACCTCTCCGACTACGAGGTGCTGTTCGAGGAGAAGCTGCGGCTCTTCGCCAGCCTTGCGCTCCGAGCAGGCGGTCTCCTTCGAGGGCACGCACCCGACGGCCGCTGCCGCCCACGCACGTCTACCCCAAGACCGCGAGGGGCTCGCTGCCCACGTGGGTCGGCGTGGGCGGCTCGCCCGAGTCCGTGGTGCGGGCAGCACGCCACGGCCTGCCGCTGATGCTCGCCATCATCGGCGGGCCGCCGGCCCGGTTCGCACCGTTCACCGATCTCTACCGGCGCGCCCTCAGCGAGTTCGGCGGCACCTCGCAGCCGGTCGGCGTGCACTCGCCCGGGTTCGTGGCGGACACGGACCAGGAGGCGCGCGACCAGCTCTTCCCGCACTTCAAGGCCAACCGGGACCGGATCGGTGCGGAGCGCGGCTGGGGCCCGGCCACCCGCGACCAGTTCGAGGCCGAGGTCGAGCAGGGCGCCCTCTTCGTCGGCTCCCCGGAGACCGTGGCGCAGAAGATCGCGGCCACGGTGCGGGCGCTCGGCATCGACCGCTTCGACCTCAAGTACTCCAACGGTCCACTGCCCGCACGAGCAGCTGATGGAGTGCATCCGCCTCTACGGCACCGAGGTGGCGCCCCGGGTTCGCGAGCTGCTCTCCTGACCGGAGCAGGCTCGCCGCACCGGCGCGAGCGCCAGGCCCTGCGGACAGGCCAGAACGCAGCAAGGCCCCGGACTCGACGTCCGGGGCCTTGCGCGTTCAGCGGGGAGAGCGGCTCAGTGAGCGTGCTCCCCGCGGTAGTACTCGAAGATCCACCCGCACAGGGCGACCATGCCCAGCCCGGCGCCGATGATGACGAGCCACCAGGCACCCAGCGCGATCGCGTAGACGATCAGGGCGGCGGTCATGCCGCACCACAGCGGCCACCACGAGTACGGCGGGAAGAAGCCCAGCTCGCCCGCGCCGTCGGCGATGTCGCCGTCCTTGCGGTCCTCGGGACGGGGGTCCATCCGCGAGGCGTGGAAGCCCAGGTAGAGGGCGATCATCCAGGCCAGGAACGTGGTCATCACCAGGGCCGAGGTTCCGGTCCAGTCGTTCGTGATGACCCAGTAGGCGGGCGAGACCAGGGTGAAGAAGACACCCGTGACCACGAAGATCCATGCTTCAGCCTTCATCGGGCGTCACCGTCCTTCTTCTCGTCGTCGCCACGGGGAGCGGCGCCGCGATCGCGCAGCAGCTCCTCGCGACCCTCCACGTCGGGTGCGTCCGCGAACTTGCCCTGACGCTCGGCCTCGTTCTGCTCCAGCTCCAGCGCCGCGATCTCCGGGTGGTGGAGGTCGAAGGCCGGGGACTCCGAGCGGATCCGGGGCAGGTGGGTGAAGTTGTGCCGCGGCGGCGGGGACGAGGTGGCCCACTCCAGCGAGCGGCCCCAGCCCCACGGGTCGTCCACACCGACCAGCGGCGCGTTGCGCGACTTGTAGACGTTCCACAGGAACGGCAGCGTGGACGCGGCCAGCAGGAAGGCACCCACGGTGGAGATCTGGTTCAGCGTGGTGAAGCCGTCCTCGGGCAGGTAGTCGGCGTACCGACGCGGCATGCCCTCGACACCCAGCCAGTGCTGGACCAGGAACGTGGTGTGGAAGCCGATGAAGAGCAGCCAGAAGTGCAGCTTGCCCAGGCGCTCGTCGAGCATCCGACCGGTGAACTTCGGCCACCAGTAGTAGAAGCCGGCGAACATCGCGAACACCACGGTGCCGAAGACCACGTAGTGGAAGTGCGCCACCACGAAGTAGGAGTCGGAGACGTGGAAGTCCAGCGGCGGGCTGGCCAGGATGACACCGGTGAGACCACCGAAGAGGAAGGTGGTCAGGAAGCCGATCGACCAGAGCATCGGGGTGTCGAACGAGATGGACCCGCCCCACATCGTGCCGATCCAGTTGAAGAACTTCACTCCGGTTGGCACCGCGATCAGGAACGTCATGCCGGAGAAGAACGGCAGGTCGACCGCACCGGTGACGAACATGTGGTGCGCCCAGACCGCCACCGAGAGGACCGCGATCGCCATGGTCGCGCCCACCAGGCCGACGTAGCCGAAGATCGGCTTGCGGCTGAAGACGGGCAGGATCTCGGAGACGATGCCGAAGAACGGCAGCGCGATGATGTAGACCTCCGGGTGGCCGAAGAACCAGAACAGGTGCTGCCACAGGATCGGGCCACCGTGCGACGGGTCGAAGACGTGCGCACCGAGCAGTCGGTCCGCCTCCAGCGAGAGCAGCGCGCCACCCAGGATCGGGAACGCCATCAGCACCAGCATGCTGGTGATCAGCGCGTTCCAGACGAAGATCGGCATCCGGAACATCGTCATGCCGGGCGCACGCATGCAGATGATCGTGGTGATGAAGTTGACCGCACCCAGGATCGTGCCCAGACCGGCCAGGTAGAGACCCATGACCCACAGGTCGCCACCCACGCCCGGCGAACGGACGGCGTCCGAGAGCGGCGTGTACGCGAACCAGCCGAAGGAGGCCGCGCCGTCACGGGTCAGGAAGCCCGAGGCGGCGATCAGTCCACCGAAGAGGAACAGCCAGTAGCTGAACATGTTCAGCCGCGGGAACGCCACGTCGGGGGCGCCGATCTGGATCGGCATGATGATGTTGGCGAACCCGAAGAACAGCGGGGTGGCGAAGAGCAGCAGCATGATCGTGCCGTGCATGGTGAAGAGCTGGTTGTACAGCTCGTCGTTGACCACCTGCTGGCCGGGGAAGGCCAGCTCGGAGCGGATCACCATGGCCATCAGGCCACCGAGGATGAACCACATGAACGAGGTGACCAGGTACATCTTCCCGATCAGCTTGTGGTCGGTGGTGGTGAGCAGGCGCACGACCTGCTGGCCCATCGACCTCTTCTGCTGCACGCCCGTGAGCTGCGGGGCGTCCGCGACCGCGGTCATTCCTGGCCTCCTTCTTCGTCGTCGTCCTCAGCCAGTCCGGCTTCCTCGACCTCGTCCTCGGACGGGTCGTCCAGCCCGGCCTGGGTGAGCGCGTCCGACCCGCCGAGCAGCGGGGCGTCGGCGACGGAGCCGTCGGCCTCGAGCTCGGCCAGGTAGGCGTCGTAGTCGGCCTGGCTGACGACCTCGACGTTGAACAGCATCCGGGAGTGGTACGTGCCGCAGAGCTCGAAGCACTTGCCGACGTAGGTGCCGATCTCGTTCGGGGTGACCTGGAACTTGTTGACCCGGCCGGGGATCACGTCGAGCTTGGTGAGGAAGGCCGGCGACACCGAAGGAGTGGATCACGTCCGGGCGAGTGCAGGTTGAACTGCACGCGCTGGTCGACGGGCAGGTACAGCGTGGGCAGGAGGTCGGTGGTGCCGACGGTGTACGGCGTGGTGCCGTCCTCGCCCTGCTCGGTGTAGTTGAAGGTCCAGGACCACTGCTGGCCGACCACGTCGACGGTGACGTCGGGGTCGTCCACCAGCTCGGTGACCTTGTTCTGGACGTCGACGGTCCAGTAGAAGAAGACGACGACCATCATGATCGGAGCGATGGTGTAGAAGATCTCGAGGGGCAGGTTGTACCGAACCTGGACCGGGACCTCATCGGCGCGGCGGCGACGGAAGCGCCAGGCGGCGTAGAAGATCAAGCCCCAGGTCAGGACGCCGACGACCATCGCGGCGACCCAGGCCCAGCGCCAGAGGTCGAAAGTGGCCGGCCCCTGCTCGGTGATCGGGGACGGCATCGCCAAGTTGGCGATCTGATCTTTGTCCTCAGCCGAGCACGCACCCAGCAACAACAGGGTGAGACCCAGCACGGTGGCGGTCGCGACCCTCTTGACGGGTGCGACTGCGCGCGAGGGGAGTTGCAGACCCACGAACGAGCCTCTCTCTTGGCAGTCACGTAACGCGCGAACACTATCGGAGCAAGATGTGAGTCGGCGGATCGGGTCGCCCCTCGTCCGCCTCGGAAGCCGTCAGCGGCTAGCGTTCGAGCGGTGAGCACCCCGGCCCGAGCCTATCTGGACTCCGCCTCCGCCGAGCCCCTGCACCCCGCCGCGCACGCGACGCTGGCGGCCGCGCTCGACCAGGGCTGGGCGGACCCCCGCCGCCTGCACCACGAGGGTCGACGGGCCCGCCTGCTGCTGGACAACGCCCGCGAGGTGGTCGCCGAGGCGCTCGGCGGTCCGCCCGGACGAGGTCACGTTCACCTCCTCCGGCACCGACGCCGTGCACCGAGGGCTGCTCGGGCTGCACCGCGGCCGCCGCACCGGGTCCGGCGCCGCCGCACGGGCGATCATGCACTCCGCGGTCGAGCACTCGGCCGTGCTGCACGCCGCCCGCTGGACCCAGGAGCCCACGCGTGGAGGTCCCGGTCACCCGCGACCGGCGTGGTGACGCCCGAGGCGCTCCGCGAGCGGCTGCGCGGCCGCGGAGGCCGGCCGGTGGCGCTCGCGGCGATCCAGCACGCCAACCACGAGGTGGCCACCGTGCAGCAGGTGGCCGGGCTCGCTCGAGGAGCTCGGCGACGTCCCGCTCTTCCTCGACGCCTGTGCGAGCGCGGGCCGGGTGCCCCTGCCCGGCGGCTGGGCCGCGGCTGCCGCCTCGGCCCACAAGTGGGGCGGCCCCGCCGGGGTGGGGGTGCTCCTGGTGCGCAAGGGCGCACGCTGGCGCAACCCGTTCCCCGGCGACGACCGGGTCGACGAGCGCAGCGCCGGGGTTCGAGAACGTCCCGGCGGCGCTCGCAGCGGCAGCCGCGCTGCAGGCGATGTCGGCCGAGCAGGCCGAGCTCGCGGCGCGTCAGCACGGCTCTGGTGGACCGGGTCCGCGCACGGTCGCCGCCCTGCCCGACGTGGAGGTGGCCGGCGAGCCGGTGCAGCGACTGCCGCACCTGGTCACCTTCTCCTGCCTCTACGTCGACGGCGAGGCCCTGGTCACCGAGCTGGACCGGCGCGGGGTCGCCATCTCCAGCGGCTCGGCCTGCACGGCGTCCACGCTGGAGCCCTCCCACGTGCTGGCCGCGATGGGCGTGCTGACCCACGGCAACGTCCGGCTCTCGCTCACCCGCGACAGCGGCGACGCGGAGGTCGACCACCTGCTCGACGTGCTGCCCGAGGTCGTCCGCGACCTGCGGGCCCGGGTGGGCCTGTGAGCCCCGACGTCGCCCTGGAGCTGGACTGCCGGGAGATGCTGTGCCCGATGCCGGTCATCGAGCTGGCCCGGCGCCTGACCGACGTCCGTCCGGGGCAGTGCCTGGCGGTGGTCGCCGGCGACCCGGCCGCCCGGGTCGACGTGCCCGCGTGGTGCCGGATGCGGGGACAGGAGTACCTCGGCGAGGACCAGGCGGACGACGGGACCCCTCGCTACCTCGTGCGCCGGCTCTCCTGAGCCGGGCTCAGGGGTGCAGGGTGCGCAGGTGCGGCTCGATGTCGGCGGCCGCCTCGTCGCCGTACGCCGCGGCGCACCGCTTCAGGAAGGCCGCGCGCGAGAGCGTGTACTCCTGGGTGCCGATCTGCTCGACCACGTGCACGGCCAGCAGGCAGCCGAGCTGGCAGGCGCGCTCGTGGCTCAGACCCCAGGCCAGCGCCGCCAGGAAGCCGGCCCGGAAGGCGTCTCCGACGCCGGTGGGCTCGACCGGCGACACGTCGGGCACGGCGGCGACCTCGATGGTCTCGGCACCGTGGGCCAGCACCCGGACTCCGCGGGCGCCGAGGGTGATCACCCAGGTGCCCACCCGGTCGAGCACCTCGGCCTCGGTCCACCCGGTCTTCTGGGTGATCAGCGAGGCCTCGTACTCGTTGGAGAAGAGGATGTGCGCGCCCTCGACCAGCTGGCGGATCAGGTCACCGTCACCGAAGGCGAGCTGCTGGGAGGGGTCGGCGACGAAGCGGTAGCCGCGCTGACGGCACTCGTCGGTGTGCCGGAGCATGCCGTCCGGGTCGTCGGGCCCGATCAGCACGTACTCCGGCTCGCCCACCCGGTCGACGATCGGCTTGAGCTCGATCTCGCGCGACTCGCTCATCGCCCCGGGGTAGAAGGAGGCGATCTGCGCCATCGCGGTGTCGCTGGTGCAGACGAAGCGGGCCGTGTGCCGGGTCTCGGAGACGTGCACCGAGTCGCAGTCGACCTGGTGCCGCTCGAGCCAGGCGCGGTAGTCGGCGAAGTCCTCGCCGACCGCGCCGACCAGCACCGGCCGCAGGCCCGAGGTTGCCCAGGCCGAAGCAGATGTTGGCGGCCACTCCCCCGCGTCGGACCTCGAGGTCGTCGACCAGGAAGGAGACCGAGATCTTGTCGAGCTGGTCGACCACCAGCGAGTCGGAGAACTTGCCTCCGAAGGACATCAGGTGGTCGGTGGCGACAGACCCGGCGATGAGCAGCGACATGTGTCCGCACACTACTAGCGAGTTCCGCTGGGAGTACCAATCGGTAACGTCTAGCGTCCCTGACATGGCCACTCACACACCAGGTTCACACTTGACCCACGCCGAGCTCTCGACGCCCACGGAGATGTGCGCCGACGCTCGCAGGGGTCGTGTCCTCCCTCCGCCTGGAGCGGGTCGGCCAGGGCGGCGGTCCGGCCGGCACCGAGCATCCACTTCGAGGACTACCCCCGCGAGGTGCACAAGAGCGAGATCCGGGTCAGCGCGGCAGCGGCCCGGCTCGCCGGGGCTCTGTACCAGCTGGACTGACACCGCCGTCGTCCGCTCCCGGACGACGAAGAAGCCCCCGCCGAGGCGGGGGCTTCTTGCGGTTCCGGGCGGGCCCGGAGCGTGCTCAGTGGAACGAGTCGCCGCAGGCGCACGAGCCCGTCGCGTTGGGGTTGTCGATCGTGAACCCCTGCTTCTCGATGGAGTCGACGAAGTCGATCATCGCGCCGTTGAGGTACGGGACGCTCATCCGGTCGACCACGACCGTGACGCCGTCGAAGTCGGTGGTGACGTCGCCGTCCAGGGTGCGCTCGTCGAAGAAGAGCTGGTAGCGAAGGCCCGAGCAGCCACCGGGCTGCACGGAGATCCGCAGCGCCAGGTCGTCACGACCCTCCTGCTCCAGGAGGCTCCTGACCTTGGCCGCGGCCACCGCACTCAGGTTGATCTGGTCGGTGCGGCGCTCTTCGTTGGTCTCGACCTGCTCGGTCATCTCGATCTCCCGTGGGTTAGGTCGTGGTTGTCAACTGCTCAATCGTCTCACAGGGACGGTTATTCCGGAGCCCACGCCGGACGCCGTCTTGCGGCCGCGGGGCCGCACCCGCTCAGCCCGGCGACCAGGTGCGCGCCACCCGGGCGGCGAGGTCGGCCAGCGGCGTCCGCCGGCTCCGCGAGCGCGCGCTCCTCGCCGTAGGCCTCGGCGACCGAGTACGCCGACTCGATCCCCAGGGCGCGCATCTCGCGCGACCCGACCAGCACCTGGCCGGCCAGCGCGACGCACGGGCGGAGCTGCTCGCCGGCGATCTGCGCGACGCCGTAGGGCACCTTCCCGGCCCGGCTGGAGAAGTCGAAGGCACCCTCGCCGGTGAGCACCAGGTCGGCCTGACGGGCACGCTGCGGCAGTCCGACGACGCCGGAGACCAGGTCGATGCCCGGCTCCCGACGGGCCCCGAGCAGGAGCAGCGCGAAGCCGACCCCACCGGCCGCGCCGGCCCCGGGCTCCAGCGAGGTACGCCGGTCGCAGGCCACCGCCCAGGACTCCAGCGCCACGTCGACCGGCGACCAGCGCCTCCTCGGCGAGCCCCTTCTGCGGACCGTAGGTCCGGGCCGCCCCGAAGAGCCCGGTCAGCGGGTTGTCCACGTCCGAGGCGGCCACGACCGAGAGGCCGGCCAGCGCTCGCCTGGCCGGCTCCAGGTCGACCGAGGAGACCCCGCTCAGCCCACGCGGCCCCGAGTCGAGCGGCACGTCGGCGGTGGCGCCCAGGGCCGCCAGCAGCCCGGCGCCCCCGTCGGTGGTGCCGGAGCCGCCCAGACCCACCACCACCTCGCGAGCACCGCAGTCGCGGGCCGCCAGCAGCAGCTCCCCCACCCCGACGCTGCTCCTGGTCTCCGGGTCGGAGCCCTCGCACAGGTGCAGCCCGCACGCCTGGGCCGACTCGACGTAGACGCGCTCCCCGACCTTGAGCACCGTCGCCGGCACCGGCTGCCCGAGCGGTCCGGAGACCGAGACGGCGAGCAGCTCGCCACCCAGGGAGGCGTGCAGCACGTCGACGAACCCGGGTCCCCCGTCCGCCATCGGAGCCAGGTCGAGCTGGTCGCCCGGCGCCTGCCGGGCCCAGCCCGCGCGCCATCGCCTCGGCGGCCTGAGGAGCGGTCAGGGTGCCGGCGAACTTGTCCGGGGCGATCAGCACACGCATGTGCACATACTGCCGTGCGCCCCGACGCGACCCACGTACGATGCCCGGGACATGACTTCCGTGGCGGCGCTCGACCCCCAGGACATCCGGATCCGTCCGATGCACGTCGACGACCTCCGGGTCGCCGAGCGTCTCTCCTCCACCGCGTTCGTGGACCTCGAGGCAGCGTCTCGCGCCGGCCGGGCAGGAGGCCCCGTCGGGTCGCTCCGTGCAGGCGGGGCAGATCTGGATCGCCCGCACGGCACGGTTCCTGGACGGCGATCCCGGCGGCTGCTGGGTGGCCGAGGTCGACGACGCCGTGGTCGGCTTCGCGACCTCCTTCCGCCGCGAGACCACCTGGTTCCTGGCGACGTACGCCGTGGCTCCGCCTGGCAGGGACGAGGGCTGGGCAAGGCGCTGCTGGACGCGGCACTGCAGCACTCCCGCGGCTGCGTGCGGGGCATGCTCAGCGCCTCCTCCGACCCCCGCGCCGCGCGCCGGTACAAGCTGGCGGGCTTCGACCTGCACCCGCAGATGACGCTTCTCGGGACCGTGGACCGCACCGCGTCCCGGAGCTGCGGAACCTGCGCGACGGCACGCCGGGCGACCAGGAGTGGATGGACTCCCTGGACCGCGGCAACCGCGGGGCCGGACGCGGGCGCGACCACGAGTTCCTGCGCTCGGTGCACCGGCTGCGGGTGATCGACGCACCGCACCGGCCGCGGCTACGTCTACAGCAACCTCGACGGCGTGCAGCTGCTCGCCGCGGACAACCGACGTACGGCGGCCCGGCTGCTGTGGGACGCCCTGGCCGCCGTGCCGCCCGGGCGCAGCACCCGGGTCGCGCACGTCACCGGGGCCAACCAGTGGGCCCTGGAGACGGGCATGCAGGCCGGCCTCAGCGTCCGGCTCGACGGCTTCCTCGGGCTACGAGGACTCAAGCCGCCCGCGCCGTACCTGCACCACGGCGCCCTGCTCTGAGCGCCCGCTCCGGCCGGCCCGCGCCGCCTGTCGGGCCCCCGGTCTCAGTCCCGCGAGGACCGACCGGGCAGGTCGAGCATCCGCTGCAGGGCCACCTGCGCCCACTCCTGGGTGTCGCGGTCGACGTCGATCCGGTTGACCACGGTGCCGCCCGCCAGGGACTCCAGCGCCCAGACCAGGTGCGGCAGGTCGATCCGGTTCATCGTCGAGCAGTAGCAGACGTTGCGGTCGAGGAAGACGATGTTCTTGTCCGGGTGGGCGTCGGCCAGCCGCTTGACCAGGTTGAGCTCGGTCCCGATCGCCCAGGTCGACCCGGCGGGCGCCGCCTCGATCGTCTTGATGATGAACTCGGTGGAGCCCACCAGGTCGGCCTTGAGCACGACCTCGTGCCGGCACTCGGGGTGCACCAGGACCTTCAGGTCCGGGTGCTTGGCGCGCAGCTCGTCGACGACGTCCTCGGTGAACCGGCCGTGCACCGAGCAGTGCCCGCGCCACAGGATCATCCGGGCGTCGCGCAGCTGCTCGACGCTCAGCCCTCCGTTGGGGAGGAACGGGTTCCAGACCACGCAGTCCTCCAGCGACATGCCCAGCTCGAGCACGGCCGTGTTGCGGCCCAGGTGCTGGTCGGGCAGGAAGAGCACCTTGGCGTCCGAGTCGAGGCCGCCCTTCTGCGCGAACGCCCACTCCAGCGCGACGTCGGCGTTGGAGGAGGTGCAGACCGCTCCCCCGTGCCGGCCGCAGAACGCCTTGATGTCGGCCGAGGAGTTCATGTAGGTGACGGGCACCACCGAGTCGGCCACGCCGGCCTCGACCAGTGCGTCCCAGGCGTCCTCGACCTGGGGCAGGCGCGCCATGTCGGCCATCGAGCAGCCGGCGGCCAGGTCCGGCAGGACGACCTGCTGGCGAGTCCGAGGTCAGGATGTCGGCCGACTCGGCCATGAAGTGGACGCCGCAGAAGACGATGAACTCCGCGTCCGGCCGGGCGGCCGCCTCCCGGGCGAGCTTGAAGCTGTCACCGGTGACGTCGGCGAACTGGATGACCTCGTCGCGCTGGTAGTGGTGGCCGAGCACGAACACCCGGTCGCCCAGCGCCTCCTTGGCCGCGCGGGCCCGCTCCACCAGGGCGGGGTCGGAGGCCAGCGGCAGGTCACCGGGGCACTCGACTCCCCGCTCGGCGTCGAGGTCACGTCCCTTGCCCAGGGGCAGCAGCGGCAGGTCGATCGTCATGCGGTCATCCTAGGCTGCCTCAGCGGACGCTCAGACGGCGGCGACCTGGGGCAGGACGAGCCAGACCGTCGTGCCACCGTCGGGGGCCGCCTCGACGCCCGCACGGCCCCCGTGGGACTCCACCACGCGACGCACCGTGGTCAGCCCCAGTCCCAGCCCAGGGACGCGCTTGTCCAGCCGCACCATCGGCTCCAGCACCCGCTCCCGGTCCTCCGGGGCGATGCCCCGTCCCTGGTCGGTGACGGTGATCCGCCAGCCCCCGTCGTGGGGCTGCGCGTCGACCTCGACCCGCACCGGCTCACCGGGCGTCGCGAACTTCACCGCGTTCTCCAGCAGGTTGACCAGCAGCACCCGGTAGTCGCCCGGGGCTCCAGGCACCCGCGGCAGCGGCGCCCGCACGCTGACCTCGGCCGGCAGCAGGTCGCCGAGCGCGGTGAGCACCGTCTCGAGCTCGGCCTGCAGGTCGGTCGTCCCCTCGCTGGGGGTGTGTGCGTAGTCGAGCAGGTCGGCGGTCATCCGCTTCATCCGGGCGGCACTGCCGCTGGCCCGCTCGAGCAGCGAGACCAGGAGCTGCTGGGAGTCCTCGACCTGGTCGCGGGCGATCTCCAGCGACATGGCCACGGCGGCGAGCGGGTTGTTGAGGTCGTGGGCGACCTGACCGGCCACCCGGGCCAGCTCCTCCTCCGCGCGGGCCACGGCCTCCTGGGCGTCGAACGCCCGGGCCGCGTGCTCCTCGGCCGCCGCGCAGACCTCCGCCACCCGGCCCAGGGCGGCGAGGTCACCGGGGTCGGTGAGGGCGGCCGCCACGCGGCGCAGGTCCTCGGTGACGTCGGGCAGGAGGGTGATCTGGGTCTCGTCGCTCACAGTCCCGGAGCATCCCACACGGCAAGCCACCTCTGGAGGTCTTTCTCCATCGGAAGCTCCCCGGCGAGCTGGTCGCGCACGCTCAGCTCGAGCAGGTTGTCGCGACGCTTCTCCCCCGGCACCGGGGCGAACGGGTAGAACGTGCCCTGCTTGTAGAGGTAGACCAGGCCGACCCGACGACCCGTCGGGTCCTGGAACGGGACCAGCGTGCACAGCAGGCCGCCGTCGAACCCCTGGGCCGCGAGACTGGTGTTGACCGCGTGCAGGTCGGTGCAGAGCCCGGCCACGTCGTCGGGGTCCCCCTCGACCACCAGCCAGGTGAAGCCGTACGGGTCCTGCGTCAGGGTGGCGGGCGGTGCCTGCGGGTCGTCGCGCAGCAGGGCGATCACGTCGTCCTGCGTCTGGCTGAACGCCGCACCGGCCGCCGCGCGGTAGCAGACCGAGCCGCTGCCCGTCGGGGTCAGTCCGGCCGCGGTCTGCAGGGTGATCGCGGCGCTCGGCACCAGGAAGAGCGAGTCGAGGTTCGGCGCCTTGGGGCGCGAGCGCCCCATCAGGGAGTCCCAGAGACCCACCGCGTCAGCCCGCCGGACGGGAGAGCTCGGCCTGGATCCGGGCGAGCTGGTCGAGCCGCTGCTCCAGGGAGGGGTGGGTGGCGGTGAGGGTCTTCAGCGACGCGCCGCTGACCGCGGGGGCGATGAAGAACGCGTTCATCGCCTGGGTGCCGCGCAGGTCCCGCTCCGGGATCATCGCCATCTCGCCGGTGATCTTCTGCAGCGCCGAGGCCAGGGCGGCGGGCTTCATCGTCAGGTAGGCCCCGGCCCGGTCGGCCGCCATCTCCCGGTAGCGCGAGAGCAGCCGGGTGAGGAAGAAGCTGACCGCGTAGACGACCAGGCTGACCACGAGGGCGATCGCGAAGGCAGCCGCGGCGCCGCCCTGGTTGTTGTTGCGCCCGCGGGTCATCCCGCCGAACTGCGCCCCGCGGGTGAGCATGCCGGCCACGATGCCCGCCGAGGAGGCGAGCGTCATCACCAGCACGTCGCGGTGCGCCACGTGCGAGAGCTCGTGGGCAAGCACGCCCTCGAGCTCCTCGGCGTCGAGCTTGCCCAGGATGCCGGTGGTCACGCAGACCACCGAACGGTTCGGCGAGCGCCCCGTGGCGAACGCGTTGGGGATGGCCAGGTCGGCGATGCCCACGCGCGGCTTCGGCATGTCCGCCATCGTGCACAGCCGGTCGATCATCGCGTGCAGCTCGGGCGCCTCCTGCGGGCTGACCTCGCGGGCCCGCATGGCCCGCATGGCGACCTTGTCCGAGCTCCACCACTGGTAGAACGCGACCCCGATCCCGAGCACCCCGATGATCGGCGCGTACCCCGGGAACAGGTACATCATCACGACGACCAGCCCGACCAGCAGGGCCCCGAGCAGGAACATCACCAGGGTCATCCGAGCCGCCAGGCCGGTGTCCTTGATGAATCGCGAGTGCGCCATGGTCAGCCCGGGATCAGTCCGTCGTCGTTGAGCATCGCCCGGACCTCGCCGATCTCGGCGTCGGGCATCGGCAGGATGAGGTCGGACTCGTCCAGGCTGTCCACCTCGTGCGGGCTCGCGACCGCACGGACGCCGTCCAGCAGGGCAGCGAGAGCGGAGCGGAAGGCCTGCTCGTCGTCGGCCTCCACCGCGGCCTCGACCGCGGCGTCCAGCGCGTTGAGCTGGTCCAGGGAGGAGTCGGGGACGTCGAACTGGCCCTCGCCGAGGATCCGGACGATCATCGGGTCTCCCCCTCGGCCGAGCGCTGGGCGTCGGTGCCCAGCGCGTCGCCGCCCTGCGAGGACTCCAGCGCCTCGGGCGACTTGCCCGCCTTGAGCCTGGCCAGCTCGGCCTCGACGTCGGAGGTCGAGCTCATCGCGTCGAGCTCGCGGGCGATGTCGTCACCGCCGCCCACCTGGGTGACGTCGTCGAGCGCGCCGGAGGCGAGCAGCTCGTCGATGGCACCGGCCCGGGCCTGCATCTGCGCGGTCTTGTCCTCCGCACGCTGGATCGCCAGACCGACGTCGCCCATCTCCTCGCCGATGCCCGACATCGCCTCGTTGATCCGGGTCTGCGCCTGGGCCGCGGTGTAGGTGGCCTTGATGGTCTCCTTGCGGGTCCGGAAGGACTCGACCTTCGCCTGCAGCCGCTGCTGGGCGAGGGTGAGCTTCTCCTCCTCGGCCTGGAGCTGCGCGTGCTGCGCCTGGAGGTCCTGGATCTGCTGGGCCAGTCCCGACTTGCGGGTCAGGGCCTCGCGGGCGAGGTCCTCACGGCCCACCTCGATCGCCTTCTGGGCCTGTCCGGTGAGCTTGTCGGCCTGCTGGGTCAGCTGGTTGACCTGCAGCTCGACACGCTTGCGGCTGGTGGCCACGTCGGCGACGCCGCGGCGTACCTTGGAGAGGAGCTCGAGCTGCCGCTGGTAGCTGTAGTCCAGCGTCTGGCGGGGGTCCTCGGCACGGTCCAGGGCCTGGTTGGCCTTGGACCGGAAGATCAGGCTGATGCGCTTCATGAGACTCATGGGGGCGGACCCCTCCCTCGTGCTCGTCACTGGTGCTGTGAGTCTCACCCTATGGCCACGGGCAAGAGAGCGAGAAGCACCCCGGCCTGCCTGTCCGCTCAACGGTAGGATCGAGGAGGTCACACGCCCCCTCACGAAGGTCCACCGTTGTCCCGACGCGACAAGTCCCCCGAGCCCTCCGCCACGCACCCGATGGTGGAGGCCACCCCAGACCCCCGCCGCCCGGGGGGCAAGGGTCGCCCCACCCCCACCCGCAAGGAGGCGGAGGCGGCCGCCCGTGCCCGCGCCAAGGTGCCGCGGACCCGCAAGGAGATGGCCGCCGCGAAGCGGGCCGCCCGGGCCGAGGCCAACCAGCGCATGCGCGAGGCGATGAAGACCGGCGACGACCGGCACCTCCCCGCTCGTGACCGCGGCCCGGTCAAGCGGTTCATCCGGGACTTCGTCGACTCGCGGTTCTCCTTCATCGAGCTGCTGATCCCGCTGATGCTGGTGACGCTGATCCTCGGCTGGACCGGCAACGCCTACCTCGCCGGCGTCGGCAACACCATGCTGCTCGGCGGCATGGTGATCATCATCTTCAACGCGATCTTCCTGCGCTTCCAGCTGCGGCGCGAGCTGACGCGGAGGTTCCCCGACGCCCCGGTCAAGGGGACGACGTACTACGCGGTGATGCGCTCCTTCCAGATGAAGTTCATGCGTCTGCCCAAGGCGCAGGTCCGGATCGGCGAGAAGCTCCCCGAGCACTACCGCTGACGTGCCCCTGAGTGCGTGGGGGCTGGCCGCGGGCGTGCTCTCGGCCGTCCTGTTCGGGCTGGCGGCCGTGGCCCAGGCCCGCGCCTCGCGGCGCCACCCCGACCCCACCCACCTGGCCGGCTTCGTCCTGCACGGTCTCCGGGACCCGCTCCTGGTGCTCGTGGTCGCGGCCTACCTGGTCGGCTTCGTGCTGCACGCCGTGGCGATCTGGTGGCTGCCGCTCTACCTGGCTCAGGCGACCGTGGCGCTCTCGCTGCCGGTGACCGCGCTGGCGGCCCACCGGGTCGACGGCCACGCGGCCGGCGGGGCCTGGCTGGGTGTGGGTGCGGTGACCGCCGGGCTGGCCCTGCTGGCCTACGCCTCGGGTGACCCGGGCGAGGTGCGCATCGGCTGGTGGCTGCCGGGCGCCCTGGCCCTGCTGCTCGCCCTGCTGGTGCTGTCCGGGCGCTCGTCGCTGCGCCGGGGCCCGGCCCTGGGCTGGCTCGCCGGCCTCGGGTACGCCGGCTCCGCGCTCGCCGTGCGCGGCGTCGGCTGGCCGCCGAGCCCCGCGGTCCTGGCCGCCGCGGCCCTGGTCCCCGCGCTGGGCCTGGTCGCCTTCTGGCTCTACTCGCGCGGTCTCGGCCGGAGCCTGGTCACCTCCGCCACCGCCCCGATGATCACGGCCCAGACCTTCGTGCCCGCCCTGGTCGGCCTGACCCTGCTCGGCGACCAGACCCGTCCGGGGTGGTGGCCGGCGGTGGTCGTCGGCTTCGGCCTGGCCCTCGCGGGCGCGCTCGCCGTCCGGCCTCCGGCGCCCGCCACCGCGGCGTCCGGTCCTCAGGCGTCGTAGTCGAGCACCACGGGCCCGCCGGTGGGCCGGGACTGACAGGTCAGCACGTAGCCGTCGGCGACCTCGTCGGGCTCCAGGGCGTAGTTGGCGGCCATCTCCACCTCGCCCGACACCACCCGCGCTCGGCAGGTGCCGCAGACCCCGCCCTTGCAGGCGTACGGCACGTCCCGGCGCACGGCCGCGGCGGCGTCCAGCACGCTCTCGCCCCCCGGCACCACCAGCAGCTCGCTGCTGCGCCCGCCCAGGCGCACGGTGACCTGGCAGGCTCCCCTCCCGGCCGCCGGTCCGGGGCCCGGGGCCGGCTCGGCCGGGGCGACCTCGGCGTGGAAGAGCTCCGAGCGCACCGCCGCCGCCCCGTGCCGGCGCAGGTGCTCCCCCAGGTCGCTCACCATCCGCTGGGGTCCGCAGAGGAACCACTCGTCGACCTCGGCCCGGTCGACCAGGACTTCTAGCAGCGCGTCCAGCCGCGCGATGTCCAGCCGTCCGGAGAAGAGCGGCACCTCCCCCTGCTCCCGGGAGAGCACGTGCACCAGCTGCAGCCGGGACAGGAACCGGTCCTTGAGGTCGTGCAGCTCGTCGAGGAACATCGCGGTCGCGGCACTGCGATCGGCGCAGATCAAGGTGACCTGCGAGCCCGGCTCCTCCTCCAGCAGCGTGGTGACGATGGAGAGCACGGGCGTGATCCCCGAGCCCGCGGCGACCGCCACGTAGCGGGCGGTACGACGCGGGTCCGGGACCGCCACGAACCTGCCGGAGGGGGTGAGCACCTCCAGCCGGTCGCCGGGGCGCAGGCGGGACACCTCCGCGTCGCTGAACGCCCCGCCGGGAAGCCGCTTCACCCCGATCTGCCACCGGCCCGAGCCGGGCGAGCTGCACAGGGAGAACGGTCGCCGCGTGCCGTCCGCCCCCACGACGGCCACGTGCTGGCCCGCCTCGAAGCGGTAGGCGTCCCGCAGGTGCTCGGGCACCACGAAGGTGATCTCCACCGCCTCGGGGGTCAGCTGCCGCACCTCCTCGACCTCGAGCAGGTGCACGGCGGCCGACCGGGCCGCCCGCCCGGCCCGTCCGCTCCCCCGGTCGGCGGAAGGCGCCCGCGCGGTCACAGCGGCTTGAACCGGTCGAAGGGCTCCTGGCAGTCCTGGCAGACCCACAGCGCCTTGCAGGCGGTGGAGCCGAACCGGCTGAGCTCGCGCGTGCTGACGCTGCCGCACTGCGGGCACCGCACCCCCCACGCGAGCGGCACCGGGCCCTCGGTGCGCGCGGGCCCGGGCGGGGCGATCCCGTGCTCGGCGAGCCGGGACAGCCCCTGGGGGGTGATCCAGTCCGTGGTCCAGGCCGGCGCCAGGACGACCTCGACCACGACGTGCTGGTAGCCGGCGTCGGTCAGGCCGGCCACGAGGTCCTCGCGGATCGTCTCCACCGCCGGGCAGCCGGAGTACGTCGGCGTGATCCGGACGTGCACCCGCCCGCGGTCGTCCTCGGTGACCTCGCGCAGGATCCCCAGGTCCTCCAGGGTGAGCATCGGCAGCTCGGGGTCCCGCACCTCGGCGGCGACCTGCCAGGCCCGCGTGGGGCGGCAGCGGACGTCTCCGGGGGTCACCACGACGCCCCGGGGTGCGAGCGGGCCAGGTGCTGCATCTGCGCCAGCAGCGGGCCGAGCTCCTCGGTGTGCAGCCCCACGCGGCCGCGGGCGAGCGCCGCCGGGACGTCGGGCAGCTCCAGCGTCGCCTCCTCGAGCACGCCCGTGAGCTCGGCGAGGACCGGCTCGCGCAGCGTGGCGAGATCCGGCGAGACGCCCGAGGCCACCACCTCGGGACCGAGCCAGGAGGCGTCGAAGAGCTCCTCGACCCACGGCCACTCCTGCGCCAGGGCTCGCTGGACCCGGGCGTGCGAGTGGTCGGTGCCGTCACCGAGCCGGAGCACCCACAGCCGGGCGTGGTCCTGGTGGTAGGCGACCTCCTTGACCGCCTTCGCCGCCACGGCCGCGAGCACCGGCTCGGTGCTCGCGCGCAGCGCGGCGTGGAGGTGGCGCTGCCAGGTGCTGAGCACGAGCAGCCGGACCACGGTGACGCCGAAGTCGCTCTGGTCCCGCTCGACCAGGCAGACGTTGCGCAGCTCCCGTGCCTCGCGCCAGAAGGCCAGGTCGTCCTCGTCTCGGCCGCGCCCCTCCAGCTCGCCGGCCCGGCCCAGCAGCGCGCGCGCCTGGCCGAGCAGGTCCAGCGCGACGTTGGCCAGGGCCAGGTCCTCCTCCAGCTCGGGCGCCCGGCTGATCCACCACCCCAGCCGCTGGCTGGCCACGAGCGCGTCGTCGCCGAGCGCGAGCAGCAGCTCCACGACCCCGGTGCCCGATCCGGTCCCGGGGCCCGCGCCAGGCCCCGTGGCAGGCCCGGCGCCAGCCCCGGTGGGCACCGGGGCGCTCACAGGTGCTCCACCCCGTCGGGCACGTCGTAGAACGTGGGGTGCCGGTAGATCTTGTCGGCCGCCGGGTCGAAGAACGCCTCCTGCTCCGACGGCAGGCTGGCGGTGATCTGCACCGAGGGGACCACCCACAGGGACACCCCCTCCTGCCGCCGGGTGAAGACGTCGCGCGCATGGCGCAGGGCCAGCTCCGCGTCCGCCGCGTGCAGGGAACCCACGTGGGTGTGCGCCAGACCTCGCCGGGGACGGACGAAGACCTCCCACAACGGGTCGGAGCGCGCGGTCACCGGACCGGCCCCGGCTCTGCCCGCTTGGCGGCGTACGCCGCGGCCGCCTCGCGCACCCAGGCACCCTCCTCGTGGGCCCGGACCTTGTGGGCCAGGCGCTGCTGGTTGCACGGTCCCCGGCCCGCCACCACGTCGGCCAGCTCGCTGAAGTCGATGGGGCCGTGGTCGTGGTGGCCGCGCTCCTCGTTCCAGCGCAGCTCCGGGTCCGGCAGCGTGAGACCCAGCGCCTCCGCCTGCGGGACGGCCTGGTCGATGAACCGCTGGCGCAGCTCGTCGTTGCCGAAGCGCTTGATGCCCCACGCCATCGACCGCGCCCCGTGCTCGGAGTCCGCGTCCGGCGGCCCGAACATCATCAGGCTGGGCCACCAGTACCGGTCGACCGCGTCCTGGGCCATCGCGTGCTGGGCGGGAGTGCCGGAGGAGAGGGTGCGCAGGATCTCGAACCCCTGGCGCTGGTGGAACGACTCCTCCTTGCAGATCCGCACCATCGCCCGGGCGTACGGGCCGTAGGAGCAGCGGCACAGCGGCACCTGGTTGACGATCGCGGCGCCGTCCACGAGCCAGCCGATCGCCCCGACGTCGGCCCAGGTGAGCGCGGGGTAGTTGAAGATCGAGGAGTACTTCTGCCGCCCCGTGTGCAGGGCGTCGAGCAGGTCGGCACGATCCACGCCGAGGGTCTCGGCAGCGGCGTAGAGGTAGAGCCCGTGCCCCGCCTCGTCCTGCACCTTCGCCATCAGGATCGCCTTGCGCCGCAGGCTCGGGGCGCGGTCGATCCAGCCGCCCTCGGGCTGCATGCCGATGATCTCGGAGTGTGCGTGCTGGGAGATCTGCCGCACCAGGGTGCGCCGGTAGTCCTCGGGCATCGGGTCCCGGGGCTCCACCCGCCCCTCGGAGCCGAGCAGGTGCTCGAAGTCGCCCTCCACCACGGTTGCCGCCATGTGACGACGGTAACACCTTGTGACACTGTGCAGTAGAGGCTGCAGCCACGTGTAATGCCTGCCCCAGGAGGGCCCACCTGGCCCGGCGCACGGCAGGATGGGCCCATGAGCACCCCCTCCGCCGACGTCTCGGTCCGCGTGGCCTGGGCCGACGACGCCCCCGCGATCGCCGCGCTGCAGGTCCGCGCCTGGCCCGACCTGTACGCCGACCTGGTCCCCGCCGAGGCGCTGCCCCAGGACCCGGACGCCCTGACCCCGGTCTGGCGGGAGTCGCTGGCCCGTCCGAGCGACGCGCGCAACCGGGTGCTGGTCGCGCTCGAGCGCAACCGGGTCGTCGGCTTCGCCCTCACCTCCCCCGCCGCCGACCCGGACTGCGACCCGGTGCGTGACGGCGAGCTCTCCGAGCTCACCCTCGACCCCGCCGAGCGCCGTCGAGGGCATGGCTCCCGGCTGCTCCAGGCGTGCGTGGACACCCTGGTCGCCGACCGCTTCACCCGGGCCGTCACCTGGGTGGCGACCGGCGACGACGCGCTGCGCACGTTCCTCACCGAGGCGGGCTGGGCCCCCGACGGCGCGCACCGCGAGCTCGATCTCGACGGCACCGGGAAGCACCGGCTCAAGCAGGTCCGGCTGCACACCGCGCTGGTCTGAGGGTCGACTACCGACGCCCACCGCACGGGACCTCTTGACTTGTCGCGCCGACGGGCCACGATGGGGATGACCCCCGGCAACGACGCCGGGACTGCAGCAGGAGGTCGACGTGCTGGGGCCCCTTCCACTCCTCCATCGCATGGTGGTCGTCGCCGCCGTGCTTGCGGTCTTCGTCGGACTCGGCCTGTGGATGGGACTCGAGTCCTCGGCGCCGGTGGTCCTTCTCAGCGGAACCACGTTCGGCGTCCTGTCCGGGGGCCTCGTCTCGTGGCTGGTGGTGCACGACTCCCACGAGCGCGGAGGACCCCACCTCGGGGGCCCGCGCTCCTGATCCCGGGACTACCCTCGGCGGGTGCTCGACCCTGACTCCCCCGCTGGTCTCGCCGCCGCCGAGCGGTCGCAGATCCTCCGGGACTCCCTCGGCGTCTCCCTCGCCACCGGGCTCTACGGCGTCTCGTTCGGGGCGATCTCGGTGGCCACCGGACTGAGCGTGCTGCAGACCTGCGCCCTCTCCGCCCTGATGTTCACCGGAGCCTCCCAGTTCGCGATGGTCGGGGTGCTGGCCGGCGGCGGCAGCGCCTGGTCCGGCGCCGCGACCGCGGCCCTGCTCGGCACCCGGAACACGCTGTACGGCCTGCGCCTGGCGCCCCTGCTGGGACTGCGGGGCTGGCGCCGGCTGCTCGGCGCTCAGGTGCTGATCGACGAGTCCACGGCGATGTCGGTCACCCGCGACTCCCGGGAGGCCGCCCGGATCGGCTTCTGGGCCACCGGCGTGGGCATCTTCGTGCTGTGGAACCTGGCGACCCTGGTCGGGGCCGTGGCCGGCAACGCCCTGGGCGACCCCCGGACCTACGGCCTCGACGCCGCCGTCGGGGCCGCCTTCCTGGCGCTGCTGTGGCCCCGGCTCGGGAGCACCCGCAACCGCGTGGTGGCGGTGCTGGCCGCGGCGGTGGCGCTGGGCATGGTCCCGCTGACCCCGGCCGGGGTCCCGGTGCTGGCGGCCGCGGGCGTGGCGCTCCTGGTCGGCGCCCTCAGCTCGTCGCAGGGCCCCACCCCGACAGTCCCGGACGAGGAGCGGTCATGACGTGGGCTGCACTGCTGGCGGGCTGCCTGGCCTGCTACCTGCTCAAGCTCGGCGGCCTCTCCTTCCCACCTGCCGTGCTCGAGCACCCGGTCGTCGCCCGCACCGCCGACCTGATCCCGGTCGCCCTGCTGGCCGCCCTGGTCGCGGTGCAGGTGCTGGCCGACGACGGCGCACTGTCGGTCGACGCCCGGGTGGCGGGCCTGGGATTCGCGGTGGCGGCCCTGCTGCTGCGAGCACCCTTCCTGGTGGTCGTCTTCGGGGCGGCCGTGACGGCAGCACTGGTCCGGCTCGTCTGACCCGTCGGCCGCCCTCAGCGAGGCAGGTCGAGGAAGTGCTCCAGCCCGACGGTGAGCCCCGGCCGGCCGCCGATCGCCCGCAGCCCGGCGAGCACGCCGGGGGTGAAGGACGCGCGGTCCATCGAGTCGTGGCGGATCGTCAGGGTCTCCCCGAGCTCGCCCAGGACGACCTCCTGGGAGGCGACCATGCCCCGGATCCGCAGGGCGTGCACCGGGACCCCGGCCACCACGGAGCCCCGGGCCCCCTCCAGCGACTGGGAGGTGGCGTCGGGCATCGGTGCCGACCCGGCGGCCTCGCGGGCCGCGCCGACCAGTTCGGCGGTGCGACGCGCGGTGCCCGAGGGGGCGTCCGCCTTGTCCGGGTGGTGCAGCTCGACGATCTCCACCGAGTCGAAGAACGGCGCGGCCAGGGCGGCGAACCGCATCATCAGGATGGCTCCGATGGAGAAGTTGGGGGCCACCAGCACACCTGAGCGCGGAGTCTCCCCCAGCCAGTCCCGCAGCGTGTCCAGCCGCTCCTGGTCGAAGCCGGTGGTGCCGACGACCGCGTCGATGCCGTGCTCGATGCAGAACCTCAGGTTGTCCATCACCACGTCCGGATGGGTGAAGTCGACGACCGCGCGGGCTCCGCCGTCCAGCAGGGACCGGAGGTCGTCGCCGGCGTCCACCTCGGCCACCAGGGTCGTGTCCGGGGCCTCGACCACCGCTCGGCACACCTCGCGGCCGACCTTCCCCTTCGCCCCCAGGACGCCGACGGGAATGGTCTCTCGCTGCTCGCTCACGACGCCCAATCTAGCGGTCGGGCCGGGGGCGCGGGGACGGGGAGAGGGTGGCGGTGGCTGACTCACTCGGACCGGAGTGGCAGGCTGTTCCCATGGCACTGCAGACGATCCCGCCCCGTATCCGGTGGGCGGTGGACCTGATGGACGTCCAGCCGCACGACCAGGTGCTGGAGATCGGGTGTGGTCCCGGCGCGGGGGCCGAGCTGATCTGCGCGCGCCTGGAGACCGGCAAGCTCTTCGCGATCGACCGCTCCGAGTCGGGGGTGGACCGGACCAAGCGCCGCAATGCCAAGTACGTGGAGTCGGGTCGTCTCACGGTGCGCCAGATCGACCTCGCCACCCTCCGGGTCCCGGTCAAGCGCCTGACCAAGGTCTTCGCGTTCAACGTCAACCTGTTCTGGGTGCGACCCTGCGAGGACGAGATCGCCCTGCTGCACGAGCGGGTCGTGCCCGGCGGAGCGGTCTTCCTGTTCTACGAGGCCAACCGGCCCGAGCTGGTGCCCAACATCGTGGAGAAGACCTCGGCCGCCCTGGCCGGCGGCGGCTTCCGGGTCTCCATCGTCGAGCAGAAGGCCCCGCCGGTCATCGGCATCATCGGCCGACGTTAGGTCAGAACCTGATGTCTTCCATTCATCAGGTTATTGCCTGATACTGGCGGACATGAGCACTCGCCCTGATGCTGCGCCTGACCCGAGCGGTCTGCGCGCGCTGGTCCTGACCGTCGACCAGCGAGACAGCAGGACCAGTCCCGATGCCGTGGGCCCCGTGCTGCGGATGCTGGCCGACTTACCCGTGCTGCTCCCGTTCCAGCGCACGGCCGGTGACGAGTTCCAGGGCGTGCTCGACGATCCCGCCGCCCTCCCGCACGCCCTGGAGATCCTGCTGCGCGACGGGCGCTGGCACGTCGGTCTGGGTCTGGGCGAGGTGGAGACCCCGCTGCCGGAGGAGACCCGCGAGGCGCGGGGACCCGCCTTCGTGGCCGCCCGGGAGGCCGTCTCCACGACCCGGAACGCCCCGTGGGGCCTGCGGGTGGTCGGCGAGTCGCCCCTGGCCCGGCACCTGGAGTCCGCCTGCTGGCTCTGGGGCGCGGTCCTGGGCCGACGGACCGCCAAGGGCTGGGAGGTCGCCGACCTCGTGGACGAGGGGACACTCCTACGAGGCTGCGGGACGGCTCCTGGGCGTCTCCCAGTCGGCGGTCAGCCAGCGTGCCGCCGCAGCCGGCCTGGTGGAGTCCCGACGCGCCCGAGAGCTGGTCGGCTACCTCGCCGGCGTCTGGCTGGCGTCATGATGGCGCCCGTGCCCATGACCACCTCGCTGACCACGACCGGGTCCGTCGTCCTCCTCCTCCTGACCGGCGCCGTGCTGGTGGCCCTCCTCGGCTGGCGGCTCCGCGGCAACCCCTGGCTGGCCGGCGGGCAGCTCGTGCTGCTGCTGACCGTGGGTGCGCTCGCCGCGTTGCACGAGCCGTTCGCCGCGTCGTCCGCGGCCCTCCAGAGCCTCACGGTGGCCCTGTGCGCCGCGCTCGCGCTGACCGGCGGCGGCCCGGCGACCACCGCGGTCTTCCGGCTGGTCGACGGCCCCGGCGCCGATCGGGCCGGCTCCATGCGCCGCGCCGCGGAGGTGCTGCGCGGAGGCGCCTGGATCGGCGTCCTCGAACGGACGGCGATCTTCGCCGCCGTGGTCTCCGGCTGGCCGGAGGGGATCGCGATCAGCCTGGCGCTCAAGGGACTGGGTCGCTATCCCGAGCTGCGCAACCAGGAGCGCACCGGGATCGCGGAGCGCTTCCTGATCGGCACCTTCGTGAGCGTGCTCTGGGCGGCCGGCTGCGCCGGCGTCGCCCTGCTGCTGATCGGCTGACCCGGGGCTCCCCGGGCCCGGGGACGGTCTCAGGGACCGACGACCGCGAGCACCTCGGGCTGGGTGAACAGCTCCGCGGCCAGCGCCTTGACCTCCGCCAGGGTCACCGCCTCGACCCGGGCCAGCACCTCGTCGATGCTCAGCAGCTCGCCGTAGACCAGCTCGGCCTTGCCCAGCCGCGACATCCGCGCGCCGCTGTCCTCGAGCCCCAGCACCAGCCCGCCGCGCAGCTGGCCCTTGCCGCGGGCCAGCTCCTCCGCGGTGATCCCCTCGGCGGCCACCCGGGCCAGCTCGGCCCGCACCACCTCGAGCACCTCGTCGACCTTGGCCGGCAGGCAACCGACCGAGACCCCGACCAGGCCGGCGTCGTCGTGGTGGCTGCCGAAGGAGTAGACCGAGTAGGCCAGGCCCCGGCGTTCGCGCACCTCCTGGAAGAGCCGCGAGGACGTCCCGCCGCCCAGGGTGGTGTTCAGGATCCCCAGGACGTAGCGCCGGGGGTCGTTGCGGGTCAGCCCGCGCATCCCCAGGACCAGGTTGACCTGCTCCAGCTGCCGGTGCGCCGAGGCCGTGCCCGCCCGGACCCGGCGTGCCTTGACGCCCGTCCGAGGGCGAGCCGGGGGCTCGTCCCCCACCAGGAAGTTGTTGCGCCCGAACGCACGCCGGACCTGGCGCACGACCGAGGCGTGCTCCACGTTGCCGGCCACCGAGACGACCATGGTGGCCGGACGGTAGTGACGCTTGTGGAAGCGGGCGATCTGCTCACGGGTCAGGGCCGTGATCGACTCGACCGTGCCCGCGATGGGCCGGCCCAGGGGCGAGTCGCCCCAGGCCTGCTCGGCGAAGAGGTTGTGCACCACGTCGTCGGGGTCGTCGTCGTGCATCGCGATCTCGTCGAGGATCACCTCGCGCTCCGCCTCGACGTCCTCGGCGCTCAGCAGCGAGTTGGTGATCATGTCGCCCAGCACGTCGACCGCCAGCGGCAGGTCCTCGTCGAGGACCCGGGCGTGGAAGCAGGTGTACTCCTTGGCGGTGAAGGCGTTGAACTCCCCGCCGACCTCGTCCAGGGCCACCGAGATCTCCATCGCGGAGCGCTCCCGGGTGCCCTTGAAGAGCAGGTGCTCGAGGAAGTGCGAGCAGCCGTGCAGCGCCGGGGACTCGTCCCGGGAGCCGACCGCCACCCAGACGCCGATGCTCGCCGACCGGACGCCGGCCATCTGCTCGGTGATCACGCGCAGGCCACCGGGGAGCAGCGTACGGCGCACGCGGGAGGTCACCTGGCCCTCGGCGTCCTTGACGGTCTGCAGCGTGCGGGTCGAGCCGACGGGCTGCACCGGCAGCGACCAGGTGGTGGAGTGCTGGGCAACGACCGACCGGCCAGCAGAAACCTGCTGGCCGGTCGTCGTGGAGCTGGGTGAGGTCACTCGGACTCGGAGTCCTCGCCTGCCGTCTCGGAGCCGCCCTCGGCGCCCTCCTCGACGACGGGGATCAGCGACAGCTTGCCGCGGTCGTCGATCTCGGCGATCTGGACCTGGACCTTCTGGCCCACGCTGACCACGTCGTCGACGTTGTCGACCCGCTTGCCGCCGGCCAGGCCGCGCAGCTTGCTGATGTGCAGCAGGCCGTCCTTGCCGGGCATCAGCGAGACGAAGGCACCGAAGTTGGTCGTCTTGACCACGGTGCCGAGGTAGCGCTCGCCGATCTCGGGCATCGTCGGGTTCGCGATCGCGTTGACCGCGGCCTTGGCGGCCTCGGCCGCCTCGCCGTTCGTCGCACCGATGTAGACGGTCCCGTCGTCCTCGATCGACAGGGTCGCACCCGTGTCGTCCTGGATCTGGTTGATGACCTTGCCCTTCGGGCCGATGACCTCGCCGATCTTGTCGACCGGGACGCGGACGGTGATGATGCGCGGCGCGTGCACCGACATCTCCTCCGGGGCGTCGATGGCCTCGGCCATCACGTCGAGGATCGCGTGCCGGGCGTCGCGCGCCTGCTTGAGCGCCGACCCGAGGACCTCGGCGGGGATGCCGTCGAGCTTGGTGTCGAGCTGCAGCGCGGTGACGAACTCCCGGGTGCCGGCGACCTTGAAGTCCATGTCGCCCATGGCGTCCTCGGCACCGAGGATGTCGGTCAGCGCGACGTACTCCGTCTTGCCGTCGACCTCGCCGGAGATGAGGCCCATCGCGATACCCGCGACCGACGCCTTCAGCGGCACACCGGCCTGCAGGAGCGACAGGGTCGAGGCGCAGACCGAGCCCATCGACGTCGAGCCGTTGGAGCCCATCGCCTCGGAGAGCTGCCGGATCGCGTAGGGGAACTCCTCGCGGGTGGGCAGCACCGGCAGGAGGGCGCGGCGCGCGAGCGCACCGTGGCCGACCTCGCGGCGCTTCGGCGAGCCGACCCGGCCGGTCTCACCGGTGGAGAACGGCGGGAAGACGTACTTGTGCATGTAGCGGCGGTGCTTCTCCGGGGAGAGCGTGTCGAGCTGCTGCTCCATCTTGAGCATGTCCAGCGTGGTGACGCCCATGATCTGGGTCTCGCCGCGCTCGAAGAGCGAGGAGCCGTGGACCCGCGGGATCAGGCCGACCTCGGCGTGCAGCGGGCGGATGTCGGCCAGGCCGCGTCCGTCCATGCGCACCTTGTCGCGCAGCACGCGCTCGCGCATGAGCGACTTGCTCAGCGAGCGGAAGGCGGCGCCGATCTCCTTCTCGCGACCCTCGAAGTCGCCGGCGATCTTCTCCAGCAGGGAGGCCTTGACGGCGTCGAGCCGCTCCTCGCGCTCCTGCTTGCCCGGGATGACCAGCGCAGCGGCGGTCTCGTCCTTGACCGCGGCCTCGACGGCGGCGTAGACGTCGTCCTCGTAGTCGAGGAAGACCGGGAAGTCCTGGACCGGCTTGGCGGCGGCCTTGGCCAGCTCGGCCTGGGCCTCGCACAGCTGCTTGATGAACGGCTTCGCGGCGTCGAGGCCCTCGGCCACGACCTCCTCGGTCGGCGCCTGGGCGCCACCGGAGACCAGCGAGATGACCGACTCGGTCGCCTCGGCCTCGACCATCATGATGGCGACGTCACCGGTCTCGGTGACCCGGCCGGCAACGACCATGTCGAAGACGGCGTTCTCGAGCTGGCTGTGGCTGGGGAAGGCCACCCACTGGCCGTCGATCAGCGCGACGCGCACGCCGCCGACCGGGCCGGAGAACGGCAGGCCGGAGAGCTGGGTGGAGATCGAGGCGGCGTTGATCGCCAGCACGTCGTACGGCATGTCGGGGTCGAGCGACAGCACGGTGATGACGACCTGGACCTCGTTGCGCAGACCCTTCTTGAAGGTCGGGCGCAGCGGGCGGTCGATCAGCCGGCAGGTGAGGATCGCGTCCTCGCCGGGGCGGCCTTCGCTGCGGAAGAACGAGCCGGGGATCTGGCCCACGGCGTACATCCGCTCCTCGACGTCGATCGTCAGGGGGAAGAAGTCGAAGTGGTCCTTGGGCTGCTTGGACGCGGTGGTGGCCGAGAGCAGCATGGTCTCGTCGTCGAGGTAGGCCGTGACGGAGCCGGCGGCCTGACGGGCCAGCAGGCCGGTCTCGAACTTGACGGTGCGCTTGCCGAACTTGCCGTTGTCGAGAACGGTCTCGACGGCGGAGATGGTGGGTTCCACGTAGTGGTCCCTTCTGTTCGCGGAGCGCACCCGCGGACGACCAAGCCCCGTGCGGGGCATGGGCCGGTCTTCGATCGAGGTCCGCAGGCCTGCGACCGCCTGGTCGCCTCCTGCGGGCCACTACCGAGGACCGAGCCTTGTCGGCGGGTCGCTCCTGAGTGGTGGGTGTTCAGTTGTGTCGCGGGCCGGGGCCCACGGGTGTCACACGTCTCAAATGTAGCGAGAAACGGCGAGAGGGCCCACTCGACACGAGTGGACCCTCCCCCACGTCAGCGGCGGAGGCCGAGGCGCTCCACGATCGAGCGGTAGCGGGCGATCTCCGTCTTCTGCAGGTAGTTGAGCAGCCGGCGACGCTGACCGACGAGCAGCAGCAGGCCACGACGGCTGTGGTGGTCGTGCTTGTGCGTCTTGAGGTGCTCGGTGAGGTGCGCGATGCGGTGCGAGAGCAGCGCGATCTGCACCTCGGGCGAACCGGTGTCGCCCTCGGTCGTGGCGTACTCGGCGATGATCTTCTTCTTGGTCTCCGCGTCAGTTCCGATCGACATGCGGGGCTCCCTTCGGTTCGTTGCGCGGCGCGCCGGGGCCTGTTCACCCGGGCACTACATGTCCGCGGCCGTTTCACGGCAACCGCAGCAGATTACCAAGGCCGGCAGCGGGCACCCAATCGGCACTCAGCAGCCGCGCTCGACCGGGTTGAACGGCCCGGTGAGCAGCGCGCGCCGGTCGTAGGCCCCCTTCGGCGTCCTGGTGCGACTGGCCTCGAGCCCTGGGAGTTGCGCGGACGGCACCCGGGCGCTCGGGAACTCCCCGATCGAAGGTCGGTCCTTCCCGAGGAAGGCGCGTGGATCGACCTGCGACTGGTCACTGTCCTGGAGCCGGCTCGGCACCGGAAAGACGTGGTCGCCGGCGCCGATCGGCGTGCTCCACGGGTAGTAGACCCGGAGCCTGTCCTGGGGCGTCCCGTCCTCGTCGTAGACGCACTCGGTCTGGCTGATCACCGAGATCGGCTGCCCGGTCTGGTCGAAGAGCTGAACCCCGACCAGTGGCTCGCCCTGCGCGTCGTACGGGTAGACGTTGGAGACCCAACGACCGTTGGCGTACAGGCCGGCCCTGTCGTGGATCTGGCTCTGTTCCGCCACGGCGTCCTGGTAGCCCTGGGAGTAGTCGTCCTCGGACCACCCGTAGCCCCAGGTCTCGAGGTCGTGCGGGGTCAGCACGCTGTCCACGGTCATCGGGACGCAGGCCAGGGCCAGCGTGTTCAGGCCCAGCAGGACCACGCGGCCGAGCAGCCCCGCGCGGCCCGGCCACAACCGCCCGCGGCCGATCTGAACGCTCACCAGCACCGCGACCGCGAGCAACGGCCAGCCCCAGCCCAGCAACGAGGGCACCGGGGAGAGGCCGAGGTTGTAGGACCCGCTCCCCCAGACCAGGTCGACCAGCTGCAGTGCCACCCAGGCACGCAGCACCCACCAGGCCGGACGCAAGGAGACCGCCAACGACCAGGGGTCGCCGGGGAGCCCGTCGACCAGCGCCACCCACCGGGCGTGGGCGGAGTCGAGCAGCTGCTCGGTCCGCAGGGCCCACGAGCGCGGCGACTTCGCTACGCTCATCTCCGGGTCGAACCCCGCAGCCGTGCGCAGCTCTCGCGCATACGCGCCAGGATCGTCGAGGGCACCCCCGTACCCCTCGGACAGCTGGTCGCCGAGATCGGACTCGAGTCCCTCGGTCAGGTCCTGCTGGACGTCGGTCGGGAGGTCGGCGAGCAGGGCTCGCACCTGGGTGACGAACTGCGCCACGTCGGGACGGACAGGAAGCCTGGTCGTGTTCATGCGCTCACTCCGTGTGCCGGGGCGGACCCGTCCAGGATCCGGCCGAGGGTGGTGGCGAAGGTCCGCCAGTCGGTGCGCTCTCGCGCCAGCTGGTCACGCCCGGCGGGCGTGATCCCGTAGTACTTGCGGTGCGGTCCCTCGTCACTGGGGACGACGTAGGAGGTGAGCGCGCCGGCGGCGTAGAGACGACGCAGCGTCCCGTAGACCGAGGCGTCCCCCACGTCCTCGAGCCCGCCGGCCCGCAGGCGCCGCACGACGTCGTACCCGTACCCGTCCTCGTCGTGGACCACGGCCAGCACGGCCAGGTCGAGCACTCCCTTGAGGAGCTGGGTGGTATCCATGGCTGCACAGTAGTGTGGATTGCGCACTACCGCGCAGAATGCTGCAACGTCCGCGTGTCGTCAACGCGTCTGAGCCCGGACCGACGAACGGTCCGGGCTCAGCGCGGGTCTCTCAGGCGGTCGGCTCAGACGGCCGGGGGCGGCGGGTCCGCCTCCACGGTGCGCTGGGTGGTCGCCTGGCGGCCCTGGGCGTCGGTGGTGGTGGCCACCACCGACTGGCGACGCCGGGTGTTCTGCTGGACCAGGCTCAGGATCAGCAGGCCCACTCCCGCCAGGGTGAGGATCCACCCCACCGTGCCGAGGTTGACCGGTCCTACCTGCTCCTCGCTGACCGCGAGGGAAAGAATCAGTCCCACCACGATCAGTCCGACGGCGCCTCCGTAGCCCATGACGTCCTCCATCTGGTTGTCCTCCGGGCACGCAACGCGCCCTCACGGGGGCCGCGTACCCCTCCCCCGTGGCGACCATGCACCCCGGCGCCGGACCAGGTCCTGCGTCCGGTCCTGTGCCCGGTTCTGTGCGCTGCGCCCATGTCCCTGCCGACCCCGGGGTGTCACGATGCCCGGATGCTGCTCCCCTCCCGCGCCGCGACCCAGCCCCGGGACGGGATCCACCACGTCTCCTGCAACCTGTGCGAGGCGATCTGCGGCCTCCGGCTGACCATCGCCGACGGCGCGGTGACGGGCGTGCGCGGCGACCCGGCCGACCCGCTCTCCCGCGGCTACGTCTGCCCCAAGGGCGTCGCGCATCGCCGACGTGCTACACCGACCCCGAGCGGCTGCGGCGACCGGTGCGCCGCCGCGGACCGCGGACGACCCGCAGTGGGAGGAGCTGGACTGGGACGAGGCGCTCGACCTGGTCGCCGACCGGCTGGCGGAGACCGTCGAGCGGCACGGACGCGACTCGCTCGCGGTCTACCTCGGCAACCCCAACGTGCACCGCCTGGGCTCGATGACCCACGGCACCGAGCTGGCCAAGGCGCTGCGCACCCGCAACCGGTTCAGCGCCACCTCGGTCGACCAGCTGCCCGCCCAGCTGGTGGCCCACCTGATGTACGGCCACCAGCTGCTGCTCCCGGTGCCCGACCTCGACCGCACCGACCTCCTGCTGGTCCTTCGGCTCCAACCCGATGGCCTCCAACGGGTCGCTGATGACCGTGCCGGACTTCCCCGCCCGGCTCCGCGAGCTGCAGGGACGCGGCGGCCGGCTCGTCGTCCTCGACCCGCGTCGTACCGAGACCGCCAAGGTGGCCGACCGAGCACCACTTCGTCCGCCCCGGCAGCGACGTGCACGTGCTGCTGGCCATGGTGCACGTGCTGTTCGCCGAGGACCTGGCCACTCCGCCGCCGTACGTCGCCGGGCTGGACCGGGTCGCGCGAGCGGTGGCGGACCGCACCCCGGAGGCGGCCGAGGCGGCCAGCGGCCTGCCCGCCGAGACGATCCGCGGCCTGGCCCGCGAGCTCGCGGCGGCCGAGCGCGCCGCGGTGTACGGCCGGATCGGCGTCTCCACGCAGGAGTTCGGCACCCTGTGCGCAGTGGTCGATCCAGCTGCTCAACCTGCTCACCGGCAACCTCGACCGCGGGGCGGGTCGATGCTGACCGAGCCGGCGATCGACATGGTCGGGCGGCGGCCTGATCGGCCCCGGCCACCACGGGGTCTGGCGCAGCCGGGTGCGGGACTGCCGGAGATCGCCGGCGAGCTGCCGGTCGCGGCGATGCGCGAGGAGATCGAGACGCCGGGCGAGGGCCAGGTGCGCGCGCTGCTCACCATCGAGCGGCAACCCGGTGCTCTCCACCCCCGACGGCGGCGGGCTGGACCGGGTGCTGCCGACGCTCGACTTCATGGTCGTCGGTCGACTTCTACGTCAACGAGACGACCCGGCACGCCGACGTGATCCTGCCGCCGACCTCCCACCTCGAGCGGGACCACTACGACCTGGTCTTCCACGCCTTGGCGGTGCGCAACACCGCCCGCTTCTCCCCCGCGCTCTTCCCCAAGTCCGCCGACGCAGCGTCACGACTGGCAGATCTACGCCGGCCTGGTCCGCCGCCTGGCCGCGCGCTCGTCGCGCCGACTGCCCGGCGGCGCCGGGTGGTGCGCGGGCGCGGATGCGCACCTCCCGGCCCGGGTGGTCTCGATGCTGCTGCGCACGAGCAGGACGGGGGTGACCCTGCGCGCACTGCGGCGCGCTCCCTCGGGCGTCGACCTCGGCCCGCTCCGCCCGACCAGCTGCCCGACCGGCTGCCGCACCGCCGACGGCCTGGTGCAGGCCGCACCCGAGCCTGGTGCTGGAGGACCTGGCCCGGCCTGGGCGCCGCCACTCCGCCCGAGCCCGGCGACGCTGCTCCTGATCGGTCGGCGCCACCAGCGCGACAACAACTCCTGGATGCACAACACCGCCAGCGCCTGACCAGGGGCAGGCCGCGGCACCACCTGCTCATGCACCCCGACGACCTGGCGGGCCGCGGGCTGAGCGACCGGTCGCTGGTGCGGGTCGACCTCCCGGGTCGGCGAGGTCGAGGTCGAGGTCAGCGCGCTCGGACGACATGATGCCGGGGGTGGTCTCCCTGCCCCACGGCTACGGCCACGGCCGGCCGGCACCCGATGCCACCGCGGCCCAGCGTCCCGGGGTCTCGATCAACGACCTGACCGACCCCGAGCTGCTCGACGTCGCGGGCAACGCCGCCCTGAACGGCGTCCCGGTCAGCGTCACCGCTCTCTGACCCGGCTCTCGGTCCTGGGCTGAACGGCCACGAGCCGGGGCGTCGCCGCCCCGGCTCGTGACTCCCCCTGACTCGGGGCCCCTCTGAGGGTTCTAGACGCGCACGCCGTCGAGCACCGCGAGGACGTCCTCGGGGGTGCTGGCCTCGCGCAGGCGCTGGACGCTCGCCTCGTTGGTGAACGTCTCGGCGATCTTCGACAGCAGCGCCAGGTGGTCGTCGCCCGCACCGGCGATGCCGATGACGAACTCCGCCGGCTTGCCGTTCCAGTCCACCGGGCTGTCGTAGCGGACGAAGGAGATCGCCGTGCGACGGATCGAGCGGCTTGGCCTCGTTCGTGCCGTGCGGGATCGCCAGCCCGTTGCCCATGTGGGTGGACACCGAGCGCTCGCGCTCGTGCATCGCGCGACGTAGGACGGAGTCGACCGCACCGGCCTCGACCAGCAGCTGGCCGGCCTCGTCGATGGCCTCGTCGCGGGTGCCCGCCGTACCGCCGAGGAGGATGCGAGCTCGTGCTGAGCACGTCGCTCGACGCGAGCCACCCGTCGTACCGGTGTCGGCGACGGCGGCGGGAGCCACCGCCCGCTCCGGCGGGACTGGTCGAGCAGCTCGACGATCTCGTCGTAGCGCGGGCTGGCCATGAAGTTGTCGACGGAGACGTGGATCGCCGACGGCGACTTCTGCTGGGCCCGGGCCGGTGAGGTCCTGGTGGGTGACGACCAGGTCGGGGTCGTCGTTCAGGTTCGAGATCGCCTTGTTGACGACCGTGACGTCGCGGTGACCGGCGTCCTGGATCTTCTTGCGCAGCACCGAGGCGCCCATGGCCGAGGAGCCCATGCCGGCGTCGCAGGCGAAGACGATGTTGCGGATCTGCTGCCGGGCCGCCGGCCGCCGGTGAGCTGCGGCGGCGATGCGAGGACTTCTTGCCCTTCATCGCCTCCATGCCGCGCGGTGGCACCGGCGAGGTCGCCGTCGTCGTCGGCCTTGTCGAACCTCAGCAGGACCGAGGCGACCAGGAAGGAGACCGCCGCGGCAGAAGATCACCGACAGCGTGACGCCGATGAAGCTGCCGCCGGGCACGGCCGCGCACACCGCGATGATCGAGCCCGGTGAGGCCGGCGAGCGCAGGCCCGAGTCGAAGAGGACGTTGGAGGCCACGCCCGTCATGCCACCGGCGATCATCGGCCAGGATCAGCTTCGGCTTCATCAGCACGTACGGGAAGTAGATCTCGTGGATGCCGCCGACGAACTGGATGACGATCGCGCCGGGCGCGGAGGCCTTGGCCATGCCCTTGCCGAAGAGCGTGAAGGCGAGCAGCAGGCCGAGGCCCGGGCCGGGGTTGGCCTCGAGCAGGAACAGGATCGACTTGCCCTGCTCGGCGGCCTCGGCGGTGCCCAGCGGGGTCAGGACGCCGTGGTTGATGGCGTTGTTGAGGAACAGGACCTTGGCCGGCTCGATGAAGATCGAGGTGAGCGGCAGCAGGTTGTTGTCGACGAGGAAGTCGACGACGTTGCCGAGCGACCTCGCTGAACTGCGTCGACGAACGGGCCCGGCGACGACGAAGCCGACGATGGCGAGGAAGCCGCCCCAGATGCCGGCGGAGAAGTTGTTGACCAGCATCTCGAAGCCCGGGCGGATCTTGCGCGTCCCACAGCGCGTCGAGCTTGCTTCATGCTCCAGCCGCCGAGCGGGCCCATGACCATCGCGCCGAGGAACATCGGGACGCTCGCGCCGGCGACCGCACCCATGGTGGCGATGGCGCCGACGACGCCGCCGCGGATGTTGTCCTGGTACATCATCCGGCCGCCGGTGTAGCCGATGAGCAGCGGCAGCAGGTAGGTGATCATCGGGCCGACGATCCCGCCGCCGCGCGTAGTCGCCCCAGCCGCCGATCTCGGCCGACCCAGCTGTCGGCGGAGCGTAGCCGAGCGCCTCGCCGATGGTGCGATCCAGCCGGTCTGGATGAACAGCGCGGTGATCAGGCCCCAGGCGATGAACGCGCCGATGTTGGGCAGCACCATGTTGGACAGGAAGGTGCCGAACTGCTGCACGTGGACCCGGGCCCCGCCCCGGGGCGCTGTGGCTGGTCGAGGCCATCGTGGATCCTCTCGTTCGTGCCGCGGGCGTGACGCCGCGTCACGGCCGATGCGGAGTCAGTACTGCCTCACAATCGGGCACGTTGCCAAGCATCCGGGCAGGCATCTTCTGCCCGTTGATGTGGCTTTCGTCGCCCTGCGGTAACGTAGCGTCACGAGTGCCGCGGCTCACCCCGTCGTACGGAGGAACGGCACGCGATGAAGGCACTGCGCTTCTACGCCCCCGAGGACGTCCGTCTCGAGGAGGTGCCCGAGCCCACCTGCGGGCCCGACGAGGTCAAGCTCCGGGTGCAAGAACTGCTCGACCTGCGGCACCGACGTCAAGATCTTCCACAACGGCCACCAGAACCTCACGCCCGCCGCGCACCATCGGCCACGAGATCGCCGGCGAGGTCGTCGAGGTCGGCGCCGACGTCAACGCGACGTACGGCGTCTCGCTGGCAGGTCGGGCGACCGCGCCCAGGTGCATCGCCGCCGTGCCGTGCGGGGAGTGCCACGAGTGCCGGAAGGGCTGGATGGCGGTCTGCCAGAACCAGACCTCGGTCGGCTACCAGTACGACGGCGGCTTCGCCGAGTACATGATCGTGCCCGAAGCAGGTGCTCAAGGTCGACGGCCTCAACCGGATCCCCGACAACGTCGGCTACGACGAGGCCTCGGCCGCCGAGCCGTTCGCCTGCGCGATCAACGCCCAGGAGCTGCTCGGCATCGAGGAGGGCGACACCGTCGTCGTCTTCGGCGCCGGCCCGATCGGCTGCATGCACATCCGGATCGCCCGCGGCGTCCACAAGGCCGGCCCGGTCTACCTGGTCGACGTGAACGCCGAGCGGCTGCAAGATGTCCGCCGACGCCGTCGCAGCCCGACGAGACCATCGACGGCTCCGAGGTCGACGTCGTCGAGCGGGTCATGGAGCTCACCGGCGGCCGCGGCGCCGACGTCGTCATCACCGCGACCGCCGCCAACGTCACCCAGGAGCAGGCCATCGCGATGGCCGCCCGCAACGGGCGGATCTCGTTCTTCGGCGGGCTGCCCAAGACCGACCCGTACGATCAAGCTGCGACTCCAACGTCGTGCACTACCGCCAGCTGCACATCCACGGCGCCAACGGCTCGGCGCCCGAGCACAACAAGCGGGCGCTGGAGTACATCTCCACCGGCCAGGTCCCGGTCAAGGACCTGATCACCCGCCACATCCCGCTCGACGACGTGCTCGACGGCGTTCAACATCGTCAAGAACGGCGAGGCGATCAAGGTGACCGTCGAGCCGTAGAGCCTCGGCTGCAGGCCTGCGCGGAGCCAGCACCGGTCCCGGACACGCCTGCACGCGGCACGGCGGCCATCGGGTCGGCCTGGCCGCCGAGGCGCGACCTCGGCGGCGCTGCCTCGCAGGTCTCCATGTGCGACCCGCGCGGCAGCTGCGCGCCGACCGGTCGCACGGCGGCCGGGCGCCATCGACGAGCGACGGTGACCCCCATGCCCGACCAGGGCACACGGCCAGCAGCGGGTCGGCGGCGGCCTCGCCGCAGACGCCCACCGGCTTGCCGGCGCTGCGGCCGGCCGCGGCGGTGATCGCGATCAGCTGCAGCACGGCGGGCTGCCACGGGTCGGTCAGGTGCGCCAGGTCGGTGGCGATCCGGTCGGCGGCCATCGACGTACTGGGTCAGGTCGTTGGTGCCGATGGAGAGGAAGTCGACGACCTCGAGCATCCGGAGGCCAGCAGGGCCGCGCTCGGGATCTCGACCATCACCCCGGGCTTCAGGCCCCGAGCGTCGGACCTGCTCGGCGAAGTCGGCGGCCTCGGCGACGGTGGCGACCATCGGCGCCATCACCCAGGTCTCCGTCCCGGTGCTCTCGGCGGCGAGCTGCGATGCCGTCGAGCTGGCGATCCATCAGCCCGGGGTTGTCGAAGCGAGAGCCGGAGCCCGCGGACGCCGAGCGCCGGGTTCTCCTCGCCCCTCGAGGGTGGCGAAGGCGATCGGCTTGTCCGACCCGGCGTCGAGGGTGCGGACGACGACGTGCCGACCGTCGGCGTAGCGGCGCAGCACCTCGGCGTAGATGGCTCGCCTGCTCCTCGGCGGCCGGCTCGTCGCGCCGGTCCAGGAAGCACAGCTCGGTGCGGAACAGCCCGACGCCCTCGCACCGGCGCCCTCGCCGCGCTGCTCGGCCGTGCTCGCCGTCGGCCACGTTGGCGAGCAGCTTGACGCGGCGTGCCGTCGGCGGTCTGGCCGGGCCGGTCCACGCGGCCAGCGCCGCGCGGGCCACCCGGCTCGCCTCGACCCGGTCGGCGGCCGCCAGCTCGTCGACGCCGAGCTCGACGGACCGCTGTCGCCGTCGACCACGACGAGGTCCCGGCCGCCAGCTCCAGGGCGCCGCGCACCCGACCACGCAGGGGATGCCGAGCTGGCGGGCGATGATGGCGGTGTGGCTCGTCGGGCCGCCGCGCTCGGTGACGATCGCCAGCACGACTGCGGGGTCGAGCCCGGCGGTGTCGGCCGGCGCGAGGTCGGCGGCGACGCAGGACCGACGGGACCGAGGGCGTCGGGACGCCCGGCTCGGGCTCGCCGACCAGGTGGGCGACCAGTCGCCGTTCGATGTCGCGGAGGTCGGTGGCTCGTTCGGCCATCAGCCCGCCCATGCCGGTGAAGACCGACGACGAACTGCGTCGACGGCGGCACGCACCGCGGTCACCACGTCGCTGCCCTGGCCCAGTGCTTGGCGACGGCGCCGCGCAGGCCCTTGTCCCGGGTCAGCCCGGCGCTGGCCGCGAGCACCTCGGCCGCGGCCCCGTGCGCCGCGGCCGCCTTGCGGGCGAAGCCGTCGGCCACCTCGAGCACCGAGGCGTCGTACGCCGCCAGCGCGGCGTCCTCGTCGGCGAGGCCGCCGTCGCCGTACGCGGGCGACGGCTTCCGTCGGAGACCTCGTCGACGACCTCAGCACGGGTCCGGCCAGCCACGCCAGGCACGACCGGGGTCCCTGTGGAGGATGCGTGTGGCACGTGCTTCGACTGTGACCATGGTCACACGCTATTCCACAGGCTCCTTGACTGTCAACACATACGGGGTTATAAACCAACAGATACGCAGATCTACTGCGTGCCACGAGCAAGGAGCTGCATGTACGCCGAGGAGCGCCAGCAGGCGATGGCCCAGCTGATCACCCAGGAGGGACGGCTCGCGGTCGTCCGAGCTGGCTGACGAAGTTCGCCGTGACCACCGAGACGGTACGCCGCGACCTCTCGGCCCTGGAGCGGATGGGGCTGGTACGTCGCGTGCACGGCGGGGCGGTGCCGTCGAGCTCGGTGACGGTGCATCGAGTCCGGCCTGGGCGAGCGCGACCTGGCCAACACCGCGGCCAAGGAGGCGGATCGGCGCGGCCGCGCTCTCCCTGCTCCCCGCCGGCCGGCTCCACCATCGTGCTCGACGCCGGCTCCACCACCGGGCGCTTCGCCGCCGTGCTGCCGCGCGAGCACCAGCTCGACGTCGTCACCCACGCCGTCCCGATCGCGGCACTACTCGCCGGCATGCCCCACGATCGACCTGCACCTGCTGCCCGGCCGGGTCCGGCCGACCACCCAGGCGGCGGTCGGCACCGCGACCGTCGCGGCGCTCGCGGACCTGCGCGCCGACGTCGCCTTCCTCGCCACCAACGGCCTGACCGCCCGAGCACGGCCTGACCACCCCGGACCGGGACGAGGCCGCCACCAAGCGCGCCATCGTCGCGGCCGGGCGCCGCAGCGTGCGTGCTCGCCGACTCCAGCAAGATCGGGGTGGAGTCGCACGCATCCGGTTCGCCAGGCTCGACCAGCGTCGACGTCCTGGTCACCGACGCCGACATCGTCCCGGACCGCACGCGACCGCGATCGAGGCAGCAGGCGTCGAGGTCAGTGGTGGCGCCTGATCCCTGACGCCTGACCGCCAACCCGAGCGTGGACCGCACGGTCACGCTCGCGGGCGAGCTGGCTCGCGGTCAGGTGCAGCGCGTCGAGTCCATCATCGACCAGGGCGGCGGCAAGGGCGTGAACATCTCCCGCGCCTCCGTCAGCGCCGGCTGATCCCCAGCATCGCGGTGGTCCCGGCCGAGCGCGACGACCCGTTCGTGATCGAGCTGCTCTCCGCGGGCATCGACTGCCGTCCGGTGCGGCCGGCGGGTCGACGATCCGGATCAACATCACCGTCACCGAGCCCGACGGCACCACCACCAAGCTCAACTCCCCCGGCGCCACCGTGGGGCCCGAGCACCTGGCGGCGATGGCTGACGCGGTCCTGGTCCGGGCCGGCGCGAGCGCCTGGACGGTGCTCGCCGGGTCTCTGCCCACCGGTGCGCCGGCCGGCTTCTACGCCGATCTGGTCGCCCGGCTGCGCGGGTCCGGGACGAAGGTCGCGGTCGACACCAGCGACGAGCCCGCTCGCGGCCCTGGTCGACCGCGCTGCCCGAGTCGGCACCGGACCTGATGAAGCCGAACGGACACGAGCTCGCCTCCGTCACCGGCGGCGACGGCGACCTGATCGAGTCGGATCCGTGCGAGGCGGCCGCGCTCGGCCGCGACGCTGGTCAAGCAGGGCGTCGCAGCTGTTCTGGTCACCCTGGGCGCCAACGGAGCGGTGCTGGTGACCGCCGCCGGCGCCTGGCACGCCGCTGCCGCCGCCCACCACCGTCGTCAGCACCGTGGGGCAGGCGACTCCAGTCTGTTCGGCTACGTGCTGGGCGAGGTGCGCGGCCTGGGCGAGCCCGAGCGGCTGGCGCTCGCGGTCGCGTACGGCAGCGCCGCGGCCGGTCTGCCCGGCACCACGATCCCGGCGCCCGACCAGGTGCGACCTGACCTCGTCCGGGTGACCGCGCTCGAAGGCCTGCCCTGACGAGGAGCTCACCACCGCCGGGACCTCCTCCCGCACATCCGCCCACCACCTCGAGGAGCGCCATGCCCAGCAAGTCCGTAGCCGTCGGTTCCTCCGTCGGCCTGCACGCCCGTCCTGCCGCCATCATCGCCGCGGCAGCCGAGGACCTCGGCTCGGCCGTCACGATCAACGGCGTCGACCCAGCTCGTCACTGATGCTGATGACCCTGGGCGCGAAGCTCGGCGACACCGTCGAGGTGGCCGGCGACGACCAGTCGGCCGTCGACAAGATCGCCTCGCTGGTCGAGCAGGACCTCGACGCCTGAGGCCCGGAGGGTCAGACGCCCAGGACCTCGTGGGCCCGGCGTACGTCGTCGTGCATCGTCTCGACCAGGGCCTCGATCCCCTCGAAGGCGACCATCCCCCGCAGCCGCTCGACGAACGCCACCTCGACCTCGACGCCGTAGAGCTCCAGGTCGTCACGGTCCAGCACGTAGGACTCCACCCGCCGGGCGCGCTCGCCGGCGAAGGTCGGGTTCGTGCCGACCGAGATGGCCGCCGGGTACCGCTCGCCGGTGTCCTGCCGGGTGAGCCAACCGGCGTACACCCCGTCGGCGGGGGCGGCCTCCTCGGCGCGGGTCGGCACGTTGGCGGTCGGGAAGCCGAGCTCGCGACCACGCTGGTCGCCGCGGACGACGGCGCCGCGCACGGTGTGCAGGCGCCCCAGCGCCTCGGCCGCGCCGGCCACGTCCCCGGTCGCCAGGCAGTGCCGCACGTAGGTGGAGCTCCACACCTGCGGGCCGCCGTCGAGGGCGACCCCCTCGGTCTCGAAGCCGTGGCGTCGACCCTCCTCGCTCAGCAGCGCGACGTCGCCGGCCGCCTTGTGGCCGAAGCGGAAGTTGGCGCCGACCACCACGGCCCGGGCGCCGAGCGCGTCCACGACGATCCGCTCGACGAAGGTCTCAGGGCTCCAGGCCGCGACGTCGCGGTCGAACGGGACCACCAGCAGCGCGTCCGCCCCCGACTGCGCCAGCAAGGCCGCGCCGCGTGGTGATCGAGGTGAGCGTCGGCGGGGCGTGCTCGGGGCGGAGCACCGCCATCGGGTGCGGGTCGAACGTGACGGCGACGACCTGGTCGACCCCCAGCCGCTCGGCGGCCGCCCGCGCCCGCTGCAGGACGTGCTGGTGCCCGCGGTGCACCCCGTCGAAGTTGCCGATGGTCACCACGGTGGGCCCCAGCGTCTGCTGGGACCTCTTCGACCGAACGCCAGATCTGCACGGGTCGCATGCTACGGCGTGGCTCAGCCGACGAAGACGGCGACGGGCCGGGCCCGCCCACCGGTCCCCGCGTAGAGGGCCAGGAACTCGCCGTCGGGAGCGAAGACCGCGTGCTCGCCCTCGGCCGGCAGGTCGAGGTCGAGCGCTCGGCCGTAGCGGACCTCCTGCGCCTGGGACTCGGTCAGGTCGACCGCCGGGAAGGACGCGCGGGCGGCCTGCGCGATCGGCACCAGCGTCGTCTCGGCCTCGAGCTGCTTCGAGCGTGCGGGCCTGCGCGAGGTCGAACGGACCGACCGCCGTGCGCCGCAGCGCGGTCAGGTGCCCACCCACGCCCAGCGCGTCGCCCAGGTCGCGGGCGATCGCGCGGACGTAGGTGCCGCTGGAGCAGCGCATCCGGACCCGCACCTCGGGCAGCGCCATCTCGACGACCTCGAGCTCGTGCACCGTCACCCGGCGCGACTTCAGCACGACCTCCTCGCCGGCCCGCACCCGCTCGTAGGCACGCCGACCGTCGACCTTGATCGCGGAGACCGCGGTCGGCACCTGGTCGATCTCGCCGACGAAGCGGGCGAGCTCGCGGCGCACGGCCTCCTCGGTGAGCCCCGAGACGTCGTGCTCGGCGACCACCTCGCCCTCGGCGTCGTCGGTGGTGGTGGACCGGCCCAGCAGGATCGTGGCGTCGTACGCCTTCTCGGTCAGCATCAGGTGCCCCAGCAGGCGGGTCGCCCGCCCCACGCCGAGCACCAGCACGCCGGTGGCCATCGGGTCCAGCGTCCCGGCGTGACCGACCTTGCGGGTCCCCGCCAGCCGCCGGACGCGGGCCACCACGCCGTGCGAGGTCAGGCCGCCGGGCTTGTCGACCACGACCAGCCCGTGCGGGGCGGCCGGAGCGGGTCCGGTCGCCGGGGCAGGGGCCGAAGGAGCGGAGTCGCTCACTCGTCCTCGTCCGCGTCGGGCTCCTCGTCGTCCGGACGCGGCTTGCGGTACGGGTCCTCGTCCGAGGCGTACGTCGCCGCCCGCACGCTGGGCGGCCACCGCCTCGTCGCTCGCCCGGGCCTGCGCGAGCACCTCGTCCAGGTGCCGGGCGGTCTCGGGCAGGGCGTCCCGGATGAACTCCAGGGTGGGGACCAGCCGCATCCCCAGCTGCTTGCCGACCTCGGACCGGATCAGGCCCTTGGCCGACTCGAGCGCGGCCGCCGAGCTCTCGACCTCGGTCTCCTCGCCCAGCGCGGTCCAGAAGACCGACGCGTGCTGGCTGTCGCCGGAGACCCGGACGTCGGTGACGGTCACGAACCCGAGCCGCGGGTCCTTGATCTTGCGCTCCAGCATCTCCGCCACGATCACGTGGATCCGGTCGGCGATCTTGCGCACCCGTGGGTTTGCCATGTTCCTACCTTCGTCAAAATGTCGAGTCGGCGCCAGCATGCACTGCACTGGCGCCGACCCGAACGGGGGGTGTATCAGGCGCGCGGGATCTCGCGCATCTCGAAGGACTCCACGATGTCGCCGATCTTGATGTCCTGGAAGTTCTTCAGCACCAGACCGCACTCGAAGCCCTCGCGGACCTCGGACGCGTCGTCCTTCTCGCGCTTGAGCGAGGCGAGGTCCAGGTTGTCCGCCACGACCTTGCCGTCGCGGAGCACACGGACCTTGGCGTTGCGCCGGACGGTGCCCGAGGTGACCATGCAGCCCGCGATGTTGCCGGCCTTGGACGAGCGGAAGATCTCGCGGATCTCCGCCTGACCGAGGGTGGCCTCTTCGTACTCCGGCTTGAGCATGCCCTTGAGCGCTGCCTCGATCTCCTCGATCGCCTGGTAGATGACCGAGTAGTAGCGAATCTCGACACCTTCCTTCTCGGCCATCTGCGCCGCCTTGCCCTGGGGCTTGACGTTGAAGCCGATGATGATGGCGTCGGAGGCTGCGGCCAGGTCGACGTTGGTCTCGGTGATCGCACCGACACCGCGGTCGATGACCCGCAGGGTGACCTCGTCGCCGACGTCGATCTGGGCCAGCGAGTCCTCGAGCGCCTCGACCGAGCCGGACACGTCGCCCTTGAGGATGAGGTTGAGCTCCTGGCTCTCGCCCTTCTCCATGGAGGCCATGAAGTCCTCGAGGGTGCGACGGACCCGGCGCTTCGCCTGCATCGCGGCCCGCTCGCGGGCCTCGCGCTTCTCGGCGATCTGACGGGCCATCCGGTCGTCCTCGACCACGATGAAGTTCTGACCCGCACCGGGCACGGCGCTGAGACCCAGCACCATGGCCGGACGCGACGGGTCGGCCTCGGTGATCTCGTCGCCGAACTCGTCGAGCATGGCCCGGACCCGGCCGTGCGCCGGACCGGCGACGATCGAGTCGCCGACCCGCAGCGTGCCGCGCTGGACCAGGATCGTCGCGACCGGACCGCGACCGCGGTCCAGGTGCGCCTCGACCACGAGGCCCTGGGCGTCCTGCGTCGGGTTGGCCCGCAGGTCGAGCGAGGCGTCCGCGGTGAGCACGACCGCCTCGAGCAGCTTGTCCAGGTTGAGCTCGGACTTGGCCGAGACGTCGACGAACATGGTGTCGCCGCCGTACTCCTCGGGGATCAGGCCGTACTCGGTCAGCTGGCCGCGCACCTTGGTCGGGTCGGCGTCCGGCTTGTCGATCTTGTTGACCGCGACCACGATCGGCACGTCGGCCGCCTTGGCGTGGTTGAGCGCCTCGACCGTCTGCGGCATGACGCCGTCGTCGGCCGCGACCACCAGGATCGCGATGTCGGTCGCCTGGGCACCACGCGCACGCATGGCGGTGAAGGCCTCGTGACCCGGGGTGTCGATGAAGGTGATCCGGCGCTCCTGGCCGTCGACGTCGGTGTGCACCTGGTACGCACCGATGTGCTGGGTGATGCCACCGGCCTCCTTGGCGACCACGTTGGCGTTGCGCAGCGCGTCGAGCAGCTTGGTCTTTCCGTGGTCGACGTGACCCATGACGGTGACGACCGGCGGACGGACCACCAGGTCGTACTCGTCGCCCTCGTCGGAGCCGAACTCCAGGTCGAAGGACTCCAGCAGCTCGCGGTCCTCGTCCTCGGGGGAGACGACCTCGACGTTGTAGTTGAGCTCCTCGCCGAGCAGCTGCAGGGTCTCGTCGTTGACCGACTGGGTGGCCGTGACCATCTCGCCGAGCGAGAAGAGCATCTGCACCAGCGCGGCGGCGTCGACGTTGATCTTCTCGGCGAAGTCCGTCAGGGACGCACCGCGGGACAGCCGGACGGTCTCGCCGTCGCCCTTGCGGACCCGCACGCCACCGATGGTGGGAGCCTGCATCGCCTCGAACTCCTGGCGACGCGCGCGCTTCGACTTGCGGCCACGACGCGACGGACCGCCGGGGCGACCGAAGGCACCCTGGGTCTGACCGCGCTGACCGGGACGACCGCCACCGGGACGGCCACCGCCCGAGGGGCCGAAGCCACCGGGGCGACCGGGAGCACCGGGCGCACCGCGCGCCGGCACCGGCACCGGGACGACCCGGAGCACCGCGACCCGGGCCGCCGGGGCGGCCCGCGCCGGGCCCACCGGGACGACCGGGACCGCCCGCAGGACCACGCCCGAAGGAGGACGGGGACTTGGGCATCATCGCCGGGTTCGGACGGGGCATGCCCGGCCGGCCGGCCGGAGCGCCACCCTCACGGGCGGCCGGCGGACGCGGCGGACGGTTGTCGTCGCCGGCTGCCGGAGCCGCGCCGGGAGCGGGCGCGGCGGGACGCCGGCCCATGCCCTGGCTGGGCGCGAACGGGTTGTTGCCCGGACGCGGGCTGCCGGGGCGTCCGACCGGACGCGGGGCCGGAGCCGACGGCTTGGCCGACGGCGCCGGGCGTCGCGGCTCGGCCGGGGCCGGGGCCGGGGCGGCGGCCGCGGGAGCGGCCGGCGCCTCGGGAGCGGCCGGAGCCGGCTCCGGGGCCGGCTTGGCCTTCGGGCCGGGCTTGGGGCCGGGACGGGGGCCGCTGGGCGCGTCGGCTTGGCCGCGGGCGCCGCGGGCGCCTCGGGCTCCGCCGGTGCGGCGGGGCAGACTCGACCGGGGCCGCGGGGGCGTCCGGGGCGGACTCGGCCGGAGCCGGCGCGGGGGCGGGCTTCCTGGCCGGACCGGTCTTCGCGGACGGCTTGGGGGCGCCGGGCTCTCGGCGGCCGGGGCAGCAGCGCCAGCAGCCTTCAGCTGGTCGCCGAACTGCTTCTTGAAGCGCATCTCGACCGGGGGCTCGACCGTCGACGATGCCGACTTGACGAACTCCCCCATCTCCTTGAGCTTCTCGAGAACGAACTTGCTCTCGACTCCGAACTCCTTGGCGAGTTCGTGGACTCGGGTCTTGGCCACGTTAGAACTTCTCCTTCTGGCCCGAGCCCCTGAGGGGTCTACCGGACCGTTAGTGGTGGTGCTTGCTCATCGGAAAGTACTCATCGAGTGCTCATGAGCTGCTGCTCCAGTTTCTGGTCGGTCGATCACAGTGGGACGAGCGAGGAGGTGTTCCTCCAACGGTGCGTGGTCGAGCCCTTCCCTGACCCTGAGGGCCCGGGGGAACGCTCTCCGGCGCACCGCGAGCTCGAGACACTCCGACGTGGGGTGCAGGTGCGCCCCACGACCTGGTGCCGTGGCGTTCGGATCGGGGACGACGGCCGCTCGGCCGTCGGCGCCCTTGCCGGCCACCACACGCAACAACTCGCTCTTCGCGGTCCGCTGCCGACACCCCACACAGGTCCGAACCGGACCGGAGGCATGGGGAATCGACGTACGAACCACTGGGGTGAGTCTAGCGTGTCTGGCCAGCGAACTCCGAAACGACGTGCTGGGCGTCAGTCCGACCCGCTCCTGGTCGGTGCCCTCCTCGTCGGAGCGGATGTCGATGCGCCAGCCGGTCAGCCGGGCGGCGAGGCGGGCGTTCTGCCCCTCCTTGCCGATCGCCAGCGAGAGCTGGAAGTCCGGCACCACGACGCGGCACGAACGGGTCGCCGCGTCGACGATCTCCACCGAGGAGACCCGCGCCGGCGAGAGCGCGTGCGCCACCAGCTCGGCGGGGTCCTCGGACCAGTCGACGATGTCGATCTTCTCGCCGTGCAGCTCGGCCATCACGTTGCGCACGCGCTGACCCATCGGGCCGATGCAGGCGCCCTTGGCGTTGACCCCGGGCACCTTGGTGAACACCGCGATCTTGGTCCGGTGGCCGGCCTCGCGCGCGAGCGCGGCGATCTGCGACGGTGCCGTCGGCGATCTCCGGGACCTCGAGGGCGAAGAGCTTCTTGACCAGGTTGGGGTGGGTGCGCGACAGGGTGATCTGCGGACCGCGCATGCCCTTGCGCACCGAGACCACCAGGCACTTGATCCGGGTCCCGTGCGTGTAGGACTCCCCCGGCACCCGCTCGCTGACCGGGAGCAGCGCCTCGAGCTTGCCCAGGTCGACCATCACGTCGTCGGGGTTGCGACCCTGCTGGATCACCCCGGAGACGATGTCGCCCTCCTTGCCGGCGAACTCCCCGAAGCGCAGGTCGTCCTCGGCGTCGCGGAGCCGCTGCAGCATGATCTGCTTCGCGGTCGTCGCGGCGATCCGGCCGAAGCCGTCCGGGGTGTCGTCGAACTCGGCCGACGAGGTTGCCCTCGTCGTCCAGCTCGGCGGCCAGCACCGCGACGTGCCCGGTCTTGCGGTCCAGGGTGACCCGCGCGCGCTCCTGGGCGCCCGGGGTCTTGTGGTACGCCGTCAGCAGCGCCTGCTCGATCGCCTCGACGAGCACGTCGAAGGAGATCTCCTTCTCGCGTTCCAGCATCCTCAGGATGCTGAGATCGATGTCCATCAGTCGTCCTCGTCCTCGTTCTTGCGGTTGAACTCGACCTGCACCAGCGCCTTGGCCACCTCGGCGTAGCCGAACCTCCGGACCTCGCCGTCGATCTCGAGCTCCACGCCGTCCTCGTCGCTGCTCCGCACGCGGCCGGTGACCTGCTCGCCCTCGACCGGGGTGATCCGGACCAGGCGGGTGACGTTGCGGCGCCAGTGCCGGGGCAGCGTGAGCGGACGGTCGACCCCGCGGGAGGTGACCTCCAGGAGGTACGGCATCTCCCCCATCACGTCGGAGTCGTCCAGGACCCGGGAGATCTCACGGGTCGCGTCGGCCACGTCGTCGAGCGTGACGCCGCCGTCCTTGTCCACCGCGACCCGCAGGACCCGACGCTTGCCGGCGGGCGAGAGCTCGACCGCCTCGACGTCGAGACCCAGCGCGGCCAGGGGGTCCGTCAGCTCCGCCTCGATGCGGGCGCGGGTGGCATCACTTCGGGTGTTGCTCACTCACCGACCTCCTGTGTGCTGTTGTAGTCCGCCCACCATAACCGTCCACGGCTCCGAGCCGTCAGTCGTGGGCGCCCCCGGCCGGGGCCGCGCAGGTCCGGGCGCCCACCGGGAGGCCGGGGCCGCCGCGGGCCGTGTCGACTACGCTCCCAGCGTGTCCGTGCCGTCCTCCTCCCCCCGACCCGAGCCCAGGGCCGCACGGTCCCGCCGGGTCCTGCTGCTGGGCACCCTCGGGGTGGGCGGCCTGGGCCTGCTCACCGGTTGCGACCTGTCCGAGGTCGTCGGCCGCCGAGGGGCCTCCGGCGAACGGGCGGCGCAGGAGGCGGACCCCGACCTTCCGCTCCTGGAGCAGCTGGTGGCCGACGTCGCCGAGGTGACCGCCCTGGTCGAGGCGACCGTGGTCGCCCACCCCGCCCTGGGCCCGACCCTGGACGGCGTGCGAGGCGCCCATGCGGACCACGCGCGGGTGCTCCAGGGCCTGGTGGACCGGTCCGCGGACGGTCCCGGGACCTCCGAGCCCGCTCCCCCGTCCGCCACCTCCGGCGCCGACGCCGGCTCGCCCCGGGTGCCGGCCAGGCTGGACCGCGCCTGGGCCCGGGTGCGTCAGGTCGAGGCCGAGCACGCGGCGGCGCTCCTGGGCGGCGCCCGCACCGCCTCCGCCGGCCCCCTGGCCCGGGTGCTCGCCTCTGCGGGCGCCGGACTGACCACCCACCTGGCCGCCCTCCCCCAGGACAGCACCGGGACGGTGTCCCCGTGACGGCCCCCCGCACGGACCGGGCGCGCACGATCGAGGCGTTGCAGACCCTGCTGGCCGCGGAGCACGCCGCCGTCCACCTGTGGGCGGCGATCGGCGCCCGGAGCGCGTCGGCGGCGGACCCGACCGGCTCGGAGCGAGCCGGGGCCCGGCACGCGGTCCACCGGCAGCGGCGCGACGAGTTGAGCGAGGCGCTGCGCGGCCGCGGCGCCGAGCCTGTCGCCGCGGCGGCCGCCTACGACCTCCCCCCGCTCGGGGATCCCGACCGGGCGCTGGCTGCCGGCCTGCTGGTCGAGCAACGCTGCTCCGAGGCGTACGCGGCCCTGGTCGCCCGGAGCGACGGGCGCCTGCGCGGGTGGGCGATCGAGGCCCTGGTCGACTCCGCGGCCACCGCCGCCTCGTGGGGCGGCGGTCCCGAGTCCTTCCCCGGCACTCCGGATCTCTGACACCGGGCACCGGAGCTCCGGTCCGGTCGGGCCCTCTGGGCCCGACCCGAGCCGTCCGAGGTGCGACCGGACGCGAAAATGACCGAGGCCCGCGGTCTCGCCGCCCTGGGGGAGTCCCGAGATCTCCCCCAGCACGGCGAGTCCGCGGGCCGGTCAGGGCTGGTCAGCAACAGCCCGGTCGTGGGTCAGAACCTGGGTCGAGGATCAGTACCACTGACAGAAGTCTGCAACACGACGAGGCGACTCGCCAACCTAGTTCCGTTGCAGGTTCTTGCACTGCGAGAACGCGCAACCCCGGCTCGGGTCAGCCGCGCACCAGCCCGACGACGTGGCTGACGGCGGAGTCCACCGGCACCTCGGTCCGCACACCGGTCGCGCGATCCTTCACCTCGATGTTCCCCTCCGCCAGGCCGCGGCCCACGGTGACGATCGTGGGCACGCCGATCAGCTCGGCGTCCTTGAACTTCACGCCGGGGCTGACCTTGCCCGCGCGGTCGTCGTAGAGCACGTCGAGGCCCTGCGCTGCCAGGTCCGCGCTGAGCTGCTCCGCCGCGGCGAACAGTGCCGGGTCCTTGCCGGCGGCCACCACGTGCACGTCGGCCGGGGAGACCTCCCGGGGCCAGAGCAGGCCGGAGTCGTCGAGGGTGTTCTCCGCGATCGCCGCCACGGCCCGCGACGGTCCGATGCCGTAGGAACCCATCGTGACGGTGACGAGCTTCCCGTTCTCGTCCAGCACCTTGAGGTCCAGCGCCTCGGCGTACTTGCGGCCGAGCTGGAAGATGTGGCCCATCTCGATGCCGCGCGCCGCCTCGAGCGTCCCCTCGGCGCAGTTCGGGCACTCGTCGCCGTCGCGGACGTCGGCGGCCTCGATCGTGCCGTCGGGGGTGAAGTCCCGCCCGGCCACCAGGTCGATGACGTGCTGGCCCTCGACGTCGGCGCCGGTCACCCAGCGGGTGCCCTCGACCACCCGGGGGTCGACCAGGTAGCGGATCCCGGAGGCGGACTCCTCCCCCAGCACCGAGGGGCCGATGTAGCCCTTGACCAGGGCGGGGTGCTTGCGCAGCTCGTCCTCGTCCATCGCCTCGACCTCGATCGGCTCCAGCTGGCCCTCGAGGCGCTTCTGGTCGACCTCGCGGTCGCCGGGGAGACCGATGGCGAGCGGCTCACGGGTGCCGTCGGGGTGCTTGAGCACGACCAGGACGTTCTTGAGGGTGTCCCCGGCGGTCCACGGACGGTCCTCACGCGGGAACCGCTCGTTGAGGTGGTCGACCAGGGTCGCGATGGTCGGGGTCTCCGGGGTCTCCTCGGCGTGGGCAGCGGGCACGCCCTCGTAGGTCTGCGGCGCCGGCGGGCGGACCGCCACGGCCTCGACGTTGGCCGCGTAGTCGCAGTGCGTGCAGCGGACGTAGGTGTCCTCGCCGACCTCTGCCCGGGCCAGGAACTCCTCCGAGCGCGACCCGCCCATCGCCCCCGAGGTCGCCTTCACGATCACGTACTCGAAGCCGAGCCGGTCGAAGATCCGGATGTACGCCTCGCGGTGCCGCGCGTACGAGGCGTCCAGGCCGGCGTCGTCGACGTCGAAGGAGTAGGAGTCCTTCATCACGAACTCGCGTCCGCGCAGCACGCCGGCGCGCGGACGCGCCTCGTCGCGGTACTTGGTCTGGATCTGGTACAGCGGTGAGCGGCAGGTCCTTGTAGGAGGAGTACAGGTCCTTGACCAGGAGGGTGAACATCTCCTCGTGGGTCGGCCCGAGCAGGTAGTCGCCGCCCTTGCGGTCCTTGATCCGGAAGAGGTTGTCGCCGTACTCGGTCCAGCGGTTGGTCGCCTCGTAGGGCTCCTTGGGCAGCAGCGCGGGGAAGAGCACCTCCTGCCCGCCGATGGCGTCCATCTCCTCACGGATGATGTCCTCGATGCGGCGCAGCACCTTCAGGCCCAGCGGCAGCCAGCTGTAGACGCCGGGGGCGACCCGTCGGATGTAGCCGGCGCGCACCAGCAGCTTGTGGCTGGGCACCTCCGCGTCGGCGGGGTCGTCGCGCAGCGTGCGGACGAAGAGCTGGGACATGCGCATGATCATGGGAGCAGGCTACTGGCGAGCGCCGGGACGGCGTACCGCGGCAGTCCCCGGGCCGGGCTGCGCACGGACGTCAGGACGTGCGCCAGGACGTGCCTCAGAACATGCGTCAGACATGCGTCAGAACATGATCGTGGCGAACCGGCCGGACTCGACGAAGCCCGCCCGCTCGTACGCCGTGCGTGCGGCGTGGTTCCAGTCGTTGAGGTAGAGCGAGACCACCGGGGCGATGTCACGGCGCACGTGCTCGATCACGGCCGCCATGCCCCGGGTGGCGAGCCCCTGTCCGCGCAGGTCCTCGGGGACGTAGACGCCCTGCACCTGGGCGGCCGAGGGCGTCGCGCACGCCACCTCGGCCTTGAACACCACCCGACCGTCGTCGATCCGGGCGAACGACCAGCCCCGGGAGATCAGCTGCTGGACCCGGGCGCGGTAGAGGTCGGTGCCGCCGGTGGCCTCGGGAGAGACCCCGACCTCCTCGGTGTACATCGCGACGCAGGCCGGGTAGAGCACCGCGAGGTCGTCGGGCGTGGTCACCCGCACCTGGGGGTCGGGCTCGACCGCGGGCAGCCGGTCGGTCTCGAGGTGCGGCTGCGCCCAGCGCTCCTCCCGGGGCGTGCCCCAGGCGCCGTCGATGCCCTCCCACAGGCAGGCCACCGCCGCGTCCGGGCCCGACCACCGTGCTGGAGCGCCGGCCCAGCCGGGCCGCGTGGGCACCGAAGGCGAGCGCGGACTCCTGGTCGCACTCGACCGGGACCAGGTTGGCCCCCACGTGGCAGGCCGCCACCATCTCGTCGGCGACGAACCGTCCCCACACCTCTCCCCCGAGCCAGCGGGGATCCAGGCGGGTGGTCCGGGCACGGTGCTCGACGAAGACGTTGGTGACCGGGTCGCGTGCGGTCAGCTGGAGGAACTCGTGGAGGTCCAGCACACCGAGCACGCGGATCTCGTCGCTGCTCACGCCGCGACCCTACTCGTCACCAAAGGCGCCGACGACGGCCTGCCCGGCCAGCGCGCCTCAGGAGACGGAGACCGAGGCCTCGGCGCCCTCGACGGGCTCCATGCCCTCGGCGATCCGCATGGCCTCCTCGATCAGCGTCTCCACGATCTTCGACTCCGGCACGGTCTTGATCACCTCGCCCTTGACGAAGATCTGGCCCTTGCCGTTGCCAGACGCCACGCCCAGGTCCGCCTCGCGGGCCTCGCCGGGCCCGTTGACGACACAGCCCATGACCGCGACGCGGAGCGGCACCTCGAGCCCGTCGAGGCCGGCGGTGACCTGCTCGGCCAGCGTGTAGACGTCGACCTGGGCCCGTCCGCAGCTGGGGCAGGAGACGATCTCCAGCTTGCGCTCGCGCAGGTTGAGCGACTGCAGGATCTGCAGCCCGACCTTGACCTCCTCCACCGGCGGAGCCGAGAGGGAGACCCGGATGGTGTCACCGATGCCGCGGCTCAGCAGGGCACCGAAGGCGGTCGCCGACTTGATCGTGCCCTGGAAGGCGGGCCCGGCCTCGGTGACGCCCAGGTGCAGCGGCCAGTCGCCGGCCTCGGCGAGCAGCTCGTAGGCGCGGACCATCACCACCGGGTCGTTGTGCTTGACCGAGATCTTGAAGTCGTGGAAGTCGTGCTCCTCGAAGAGGCTCGCCTCCCAGACCGCGGACTCCACCAGCGCCTCAGGCGTGGCCTTGCCGTACTTCTCCAGCAGGCGCTTGTCCAGCGAGCCCGCGTTGACCCCGATCCGGATCGAGGTGCCACGGTCCTTGGCGGCCCGGGCGATCTCCTTGACCTGGTCGTCGAACTGCCGGATGTTGCCCGGGTTGACCCGGACGGCGGCGCACCCGGCGTCGATCGCGGCGAAGACGTACTTCGGCTGGAAGTGGATGTCGGCGATCACCGGGATCTGCGAGTGCTGGGCGATCTGCGGGCAGCGCTTCGGCGTCGTCCTGGCTGGGGCAGGCCACCCGGACGATGTCGCAGCCGGCGGCGGTCAGCTCCGCGATCTGCTGCAGCGTGCTGTTGACGTCGGAGGTCAGCGTCGTGGTCATCGACTGCACGGAGATCGGGTGCTCGCTGCCCACCCCGACGGAGCCGACCTGGATCTGCCGCGTCTGACGACGCGGGGCGAGAACCGGTGGAGGGAGCGCGGGCATGCCCAAGCCGATGGCAGTCATGGTGGCAAGGTTACTGGGACGTCGGAAGCGGCACGCACGTCACCCGAGCAGGCTGACCGGCACGACCAGGTCGCCGACGATGAGCACCACGCCCATCACCAGCAGCGCCATCCCGACGACGTAGGCCACCGGCAGCAGCCGGGCGACGTCGACGTGGCCCGGGATCGGGGCGACGCCGCACCCGCGCGACCCCCCGGCGCACCCACTCGTACGCGGCACCGGCGATGTGACCGCCGTCCAGCGGCAGCAGGGGGACGAAGTTGAACATGCCGATGAAGAAGTTGAAGCCCGCGATCAGCATCAGCATGAAGGCGACCTTGTCGGTCGACGGCGTGAGCTCGTAGGAGACCGCCTCGCCGGCCAGCCGGCCGCCGCCGACGATGGAGACCGGGCCCTCGCGGTCGCGCTCCTCGAGCCCGACGATCGCCTTGGCCACCCCGAAGACCTTCTCCGGCAGCTCGACCAGCGCGCTGGCGGTGTTGACGGTCATCTCGCCCATCTGACCCAGGGTGTAGCCGAGGCCACCGGTGGTCAGCTCGGCCACCGGGGTCACGCCCAGGAAGCCGACCTCGGTCAGGGTCTCGTCGTCGGTCGAGGTCGGCCGGGCGGTCACCATGGTGTTGGTCACCACGGTCTGCTCGACGCCGTCGCGACGGATCACGATCTCCGCGCGGCCGTCGCGGTTCTCCCGGATCTGCTCCTGGAGCACCTCCCAGTCGGTGACGGGGACGCCGTTGAAGGAGACGAACTCGTCCCCGGGCTCCAGCCCCGCCGCGTACGCCGGGGCGACCGGGTCGTCCTCGCGGCAGACCCGCTGGTCCTCGGCCGCCGGCACGACGCAGGCGGAGACGTCCGCGACCTCCGGGACGATCCGCGGGTCGTTGGGGTTGCCGTAGGTGGCGAAGAGCGGGAGGAAGATCGCGAGCGCGATGGCGATGTTCACCGTGGGCCCGCCGGCCATCACCACGATCTTCTTCCACGGCGGAAGCCGGTAGAAGAGCCGGTCCTCGTCCCCTGGCTGGACCAGCTCCCACTCCGCGGTCCGGGCGTCGGAGATCAGCTGGGTGAACATGCCGGTGTTGGACTGGCGGACCCGGAAGACCGGCTCGCCGTGCTCGTCGAAGCCGGCCGGCTCCGCCAGCTCCTCGGCGCCCGGCGGCAGCATCCCGACGATCTTCACGTAGCCGCCGAGCGGGATCGCCTTCACGCCGTACTCGGTCTCGCCGACCTGCTTGCTCCACACGGTGGGGCCGAAGCCGATGAAGTACTGGGTGACCTTGGCGCCGAACTTCTTCGCCGGGATCATGTGGCCGAGCTCGTGCAGCGCGATCGAGACCAGGATGGCCAGGACGAACAGGACGACGCCCAGCAGGTAGAGCAGCGCGGTCATGGCGAGGTCGGTTCCCCTTGGATCAGGCGGCGGGCCTCCTCGCGCGCCCAGCTGTCGGCGGCGAGGACGTCGTCCACGGTCAAGTGCTCCTTCGAGAGTACGCCGTGGCGGCCAAGCACGCCCGCGATCGTCTCCACGATCTCCGCGAACCCGAGCCGCCCCTGGTGGAACGCCTCCACGCACTCCTCGTTGGCGGCGTTGTAGACCGCCGGGGCGGTCCCGCCGGCGATCCCGGCCTTCCGGGCCAGGGCGATCGCCGGGAAGACCTCCTCGTCCACCGGCTCGAAGCGCCAGTCGGCCGCACGGGTCCAGTCGATCGGCGTCTCGGCGTCCGGCACCCGGTCCGGCCAGCCCAGCCCGAGCGCGATCGGCACCAGCATGGTCGGCAGCCCGAGCTGGGCGACGACCGCGCCGTCGACGAACTCCACCATCGAGTGGATCATCTGCTGGGGGTGGACGACCACGTCGATCCGCTCGTACGGGACGTCGAAGAGCAGGTGCGCCTCGATCACCTCCAGGCCCTTGTTGACCAAGGTCGCGGAGTTGGTGGTGATCACCTTGCCCATGGCGAAGTTGGGGTGGGCCAGCGCCTGCTGCGGGCGTGACCGCCGCCAGCTCGGCCCGGCTCCGTCCGCGGAACGGGCCGCCGGAGGCGGTCAGCACCAGCCGGCGCACCTCCGCCGGCGTGCCGGACCGCAGGCTCTGGGCGATCGCGCTGTGCTCGGAGTCGACCGGCACGATCTGCCCGGGGCCGGCCAGCTCGCGCACCAGCGGTCCGCCGATGATCAGCGACTCCTTGTTGGCCAGCGCCAGGGTGCGCCCGGCCTCGAGCGCGGCCAGGGTCGGCCGCAGCCCCACCGCCCCGGTGATGCCGTTGAGCACCACGTCGCACTCCATCGCCGCGGCCTCGACCGAGGCCCCCTCCCCCGTCCCGGAGAAGGCCGGGCGGACCTCGGCGACCTGCTGCTCGAACAGCTCAGGCTGGCTGCCGCCCGCCGTCATCGCGACGACCCGGAACCGGTCGGGGTTCGCCCGGACCAGGTCGAGGGCCTGGGTGCCGATGGAACCGGTGCTGCCGAGGATGACGACGTCGCGCTGCTTCACCCGCACAGTCTCGCAGCCGTCAGTCGCGCCTCAGCACCGGCCGCAGGGTGTCCAGCACGCCCGCGTCCTCGATGGTGGACGGCACCGGGCCGTCCTTGCCGTCGGCGATCTCGCGCATCGTCTTGCGCAGGATCTTGCCGCAGCGGGTCTTGGGCAGCGCCGCCGACGACGGCGACGTCCTTGAACGCCGCGACCGCGCCGATCTCGTCGCGCACCGCGGCGACCAGCTCGCGCGCGGATCTCGCTCGGGGTCGGCGTCGACGCCGGCCTTGAGCACCACGAACCCGCGCGGCACCTGGCCCTTCAGCGTCGTCGGCCACCCCGATCACCGCGCACTCGGCGACGGCCGGGTGCGCGGCGAGCACCGCCTCCATCGAGCCGGTGGAGAGCCGGTGCCCGGCGACGTTGATGACGTCGTCGGTGCGGCCCATCACGAACAGGTAGCCGTCCTCGTCGAGGTAGCCGCCGTCGCCGGAGAGGTAGTAGCCGTCGTAGGCGCGAGAGGTACGACGACGACGTAGCGCTCGTCGTCGCCCCACAGCGTCGGCAGCGTCCCCGGCGGCAGCGGCAGCCGGAGGCAGATCGCGCCCTCGGTGCCGGCGGGCACCGGCTGGCCCGCTCGTCGAGCACCTGCGACGTCGTAGCCCGGGCACCGGGACCGACGGCGAGCCGGCCTTGATCGGCATCGGCTCGAGGCCGCGCAGGTTGGCCGCGATCGGCCAGCCGGTCTCGGTCTGCCACCAGTTGTCGACGACCGGGACGCCGAGCTGCTCGCGTGGCCCAGCGCGTAGGTCTCGGGGTCGAGCCGCTCGCCGGCGAGGAAGAGGGTGCGCGAGGCTGGACAGGTCGTGGCTCGGCCAGCAGCCTGCCGTCGGGGTCCTCCTTCTTGATCGCCCGGATCGCGGTCGGGCGCGGTGAACAGCGCCTTGACGCCGTGCTCGGCGACCACCCGCCAGAACGCGCCGGCGTCCGGGGTGCCGACCGGCTTGCCCTCGTAGAGCACGGTCGTGGCGCCGGTGATCAGCGGCGCGTAGACGATGTAGGAGTGGCCGACGACCCAGCCCGACGTCGGAGGCGGCCCACCACACCTGGCCCTCGTGCGACGTCGTAGACGTTGCGGCAGCGACCAGGCCATCGCGACCGCGTGGCCGCCGTTGTCGCGCACGATGCCCTTGGGCTTGCCGGTGGTGCCGGAGGTGTAGAGCACGTAGAGCGGGTCGGTGGCCGCCGACCTCGACGCACTCGGCCGGGTCGGTGCGGCCGGCGCGCATCGCGACGTCCCAGTCGACGTCGCGGCCCTCGACCAGCTCGGCGCTCGGCCTGCGGCCGCTGCTTGACGACGACCGCGGCCGGCGCGGTGCTCGGCGAGCTCGAGCGCCCGGTCGAGCAGCGGCTTGTACTCGACGACCCGGGTCGGCTCGATGCCGCAGCGACGCGGTGACCACGACCTTGGGCCGCGCGTCGTCGATGCGGACGGCCAGCTCGTGCGGGGCGAACCCGCCGAAGACGACCGAGTGCACCGCGCCGATCCGGGCGCAGGCGAGCATCGCGACGACGGCCTCCGGGATCATCGGCATGTAGATCACCACCCGGTCGCCCTGCCGACCCCGCAGCGCGCGCAGCACCCCGGCGAAGGCCGCGACCTCGCTCGAGCAGCTCGGCGTAGCGTGTAGCGTGCGCTTGCGTCCCGGTGACCGGCGCAGTCGTAGATCAGCGCGGTGCGGTCGCCGCGGCCCGCGCACGACGTGCCGGTCCAGCGCGTTGTAGCAGGTGTTGAGCGTGGCGTCGGGGAACCAGCGGTAGAACGGGCGCGCCGGTCGTCGTCGAGGACCTGCGCGGCTTCTTGATCCAGTCGACCAGCGCCGGCCTGCTCGCCCCAGTAGCCGTCCGGGTCCTCGATGCTACTGGCGTCTCTGCGGTAGCTCCATCGGCCCATCCTGCCCACTCAGCGCCGAGTCCGGTTCTCGGGCCGTCGCGGCCGGGTGCGGGTCGGCTCGCGCAGCCAGGCCTCGAAGAAGGCGGTCGAGGTCCTGCCCGCTGACCTGCTCGGCCAGCGCCTCGAACTCCTCCGACGGTGCCGTTGCCGTCCGCGCGCTGGACCCGACCCAGGTGCGCAGCAGCGTCCAGAACGCGTCCTCGCCGATCCGGTGCCGCAGCGCCTGCAAGGTCATCGCCCCGCGGTCGTAGATCGCGGCGTCGAAGATGCGCGTCGGCCGGGGTCGGCGATCTGCAGCTTCCAGAAGGCGTCGCTGGCGCGGCGCCCAGCGTACCCGTGCAGCTCGGCAGCCACTGCTGGGCCGAGCCGCCCTGGCGTCTCCAGGAAGCGCTACTCCATGAAGGAGGCCGCGCCCTTCGTTGAGCCAGATGTCGCGCCACCGGGCGACGGCGACCGAGTCGCCGAACCACTGGTGGGCCAGCTCGTGCACGAGCAGCCAGGTGTCGCTGCCGTGCCCAGCACCGGGTAGGTCGGGCGGGTCTGGTTCTCCAGCGCGAAGCCGACGTCGAGGGAGGTCACCAGGCCCCCGGTGCTGGAGAACGGGTAGGGCCCCAGGTCCTGCTCCAGGGCCCGGACGATCCGCGGGGACCGCCGCAGCATCCGCATCGAGGCGCGCTGCTCGTGCGGCATCGCCGAGCGCGGAGACCGCCGCCGTCCAGGGCAGGCCCGTCGGTGGTGCCGCGACTGCGACCTGGAACCGTCGCCGGCGGCGAAGAACGCCAGGTAGGAGGCCATCGGCCGTCATCCGCCAGCGCCACGGACGGTCCTGGTGTCGTTCTTCGTCCTGCGAGCCGACCAGGCTGCCGTTGCAGATCACCTGGTGGCCGCGGGGCACCGTCGACGCTGACGTCGTAGGTCGCCTTGTCGCAGGGGTGGTCGTTCGCCGGGAACCACCAGGGGGCCATGTGCGGCTGGTTCATCGTGACCACCTCGCTGGCGGTCGCGCCAGCCAGTTGGACTCCCCGCGCGTACCGCTTCCGGCCGGGATGCCGGCGTACCGCACCGTCGACCTCGACCGGCGACGCCCGCGGCGAGCGCCTGCTTCGGCCGCACCACCAGCTCGTGCCCGCCGCCGGAGCGCCGGTGCCCGGCCTCGACACCGTCCACGGTCACCGTGCCGGCCGGGAGCAGCAGGTCGAGGTTGAACCGGGAGAGCTCGGCGGTGGCGCACCAGGGTCAGGGTGGTGCTGCCCGCGCAGGCGTGCGGTCTCGAAGTCGTAGGCGACCTTGATCCGTAGTGCTGGACGTCGATCGACGCCGTTGCCGTCGAGCGGGAAGTAGGGATCGCCCACCCCGGGCGCGCCCGGCTCGCGGCGCCGCGGCGCCGCTCGGTGCCAGGAGCGCCGAGGGGACCGTCGTCCCCACCAGCGTCAGCAGCGTGGCCGCCGTCAGCGTGCGGAGACGGCCACGGGCGCGGTCGACGGATCATGCTCGCAAGGTACCGCGAAAACCGGTTGCCGGCGCCGGCTCGCCGGTCCGATGATGGCCGCGTCCCCAGGGACCTGCCCGGGTGGTCCGGGTCCGCGACGAGAGGAGGTCAGCCATGACGACGACTGTCCTCCCGCCTGTCCGCAGACACCGCACGATCCCCTCGCCCCGGAGCACCCATGACCCTCGATCCCCGCGAGCCTCGTCCGACTGACCGCCGGGCGCCGGACTCGACCCCTCGTTCGTCTTCGACCTACCGCCCGTACGCCGACCCCGGCGACGGCTCCGCGCTGGAGCACCTGGGGCAGCGTCGAGCCGCTGTGCCGCGGCCCCGAGCCCCGTCCCGACTGGGTGGTCACCTCCGCCGGCGCCGTCGACACCGAGCTCGGCATCCTCAAGACCGGCAAGGAGGCCGACGTCTTCCTGCTCGAGCGGGCCGACCCCGCACGACCCCGCGCGGCGGCGTGGTGATGGCGGCCAAGCGCTACCGCAGCCCGGAGCACCGCTCCTTCCACCGCAGCCGCCGCCTACACCGAGGGGCGCTCGGTCGCAAGCGCTCGCGCGACGCAGCGGGCGCTGGCCACGAAGGTCCACCTGGGGCCGGGCGGTCGCCGCGGGCGAGTGGGCCGGTCTCGGAGTGGGCGGCGCTCACCCGGTGCTGGCAGCTCGGCGCTGCCGGTCCCCTACCCCGTGCAGATCGACGGCACGGAGATCCTGATGGAGTGGATCAGCCATCGACGGCGCCAGCGCGCCCCGGCTGGCGCAGACCCGGCCGCGCCCGACCTGCTCGCAGCACTACGTCGACCAGCTGCGCGACGCGCTCGCCACCATGGTCGCGCGCCGGCATCGTGCACGGCGACCTGTCGGCCGTACAACGTGCTCGCGGCCGGGCGAGCGCCTGGTGGTGATCGACCTGCCGCAGGTCGTCGACCTGTTCGGCGAACCCGCCGGGGCATCGACTTCCTGATGCGCGACTGCGCACAACGTGTGCCGGTGGTTCGGCGCGCGCGGGCTGCGGATCGACGAGCAGGAGCTGTTCGCCGAGCTGCTGGCGCAGCGCCTGCTGAGCGCCGGCGCTCAGGTCCTGCTCACTCCGAGGCGGCCAGCTGCCCGCAGGCCCCGTCGATCTCGCGGCCGCGGGTGTCGCGGACCGTCGTGGGGATGCCCTTGGCCTCGAGCCGGCGGACGAACTCGCGCTCGTCTCGCGGGTCCGAGCGGTCCACTTCGAGCCCGGCGTCGGGTTGAGCGGGATCAGGTTGACGTGCACCCAGCCCCAGTCGCCGCGGGCCTGCAGCACGTCGGCGAGCAGGTCGGCGCGCCACGCCTGGTCGTTGATGCCGCGCATCATCGCGTACTCGATCGAGACCCGGCGCTTGGTGCGCTCGGCGTAGGACCAGGCGGCGTCCACGGTCTCGGCGACCGAGAAGCGGGTGTTGATCGGCACCAGCTCGTTGCGCAGCTCGTCGTCGGGCGCGTGCAGCGAGAGCGCCAGGGTCACCGGGATGCCCTCGTCGGCGAGCTGCTTGATCCGGGGCACCAGGCCCACGGTCGAGACGGTGATGCCGCGCGCGCTCATGCCGAGGCCGTCGGGACTCGGGTCGGTCAGGCGACGGATCGCGCCCATCACGGCCTTGTAGTTGGCCATCGGCTCGCCCATGCCCATGAAGACCACGTTGGAGACCCGGCCGGGGCCGCCGGGGACCTCGCCGCGGTGCAGGCTGCGCGCGGCCGCGACGACCTGCTCGACGATCTCGGCGGTCGACATGTTGCGCTGCAGCCCGCCCTGGCCGGTGGCGCAGAAGGGGCACGCCATGCCGCAGCCGGCCTGGCTGGAGACGCACATCGTGGCGCGGTCGGGGTAGCGCATCAGCACCGACTCGACCAGCGCGCCGTCGAAGAGCTTCCACAGCGTCTTGCGGGTGGTGCCGCGGTCGGCCTCGAGGGTGCGCAGCGGCGTCATCAGCGGCGGCAGCAGGGCCGCCACCAGCTCGTCGCGCTGCGAGGCCGGCAGGTCGGTCATCTCGGCCGGGTCGTCGACCAGCCGGGCGAAGTAGTGGGTGGACAGCTGCTTGGCGCGGAACCCCGGCAGGCCGAGCGAGGTCAGCAGCTCCTTGCGGCCCTCGGGTCGAGGTCGGCGAGGTGCCGCGGCGGCTTCTTCCGGCCGCGGGGCTCGTCGAAGACCAGGGGCAGGAGCGGGGGCGTGTCGGACATCGCGACCGAGTCTCCCACTCCGGACCCGTCTCTCCCAACCTCAGGCGTCGGCCTGCACCAGGAAGTAGAGCACCGCGGAGGTGACGCCGACCACGACGAGGGCGGTGAGCACCATCCCGAGGTAGACGAACAGACCGAAGCGGCGGGTCTTGCGCCGCACCAGCAGCAGCCCCGGCAGCACGAGGCCGACGAGCACGAACGGGAAGTACCGCTCGGCGGTCTCCTGGGAGGTCAGCAGCCGCAGCGCGGCGACGAACGCCCCAGGGACGGCGATCACGTAGACCATGCCGGCGAAGAACCCGGTCAGCGCGGCGAACGTGGGGTGGCTGCTGTGCCACCAGGCGAGGGTCGACCTCTCCGTGGGCTCCGGTCCGGGCTGCACCTCCGGGTGCTGGCCCGCCTGCTCTGTGGTCATGGTCGGCAATCCTAGGCCCGCGGAGCGCGTCTCGGGGTCCAGACTTGCCGTACTGCTCGGCACTGCGCCGGGACTCTTCTAGAAGACCAGCAGGTGCAGCAGCAGCCAGGTCGGCGCGATCGTGGCCAGCAGCGAGTCGAGCCGGTCCATCAGGCCGCCGTGGCCCGGGATCACGTGCGACATGTCCTTGATGCCGAGGTCGCGCTTGATCACCGACTCCACGAGGTCGCCCAGGGTCGCCATCACGACCGTGATCAGGCCGAGCAGGACGCCCACCCACCACTCGCCGTCGAGCAGGGTGGTGATCAGCAGCCAGCCGGCCGCGACACACGCGACGGCCGAGCCGGCGAAGCCCTCCCAGGACTTCTTCGGCGAGATGACCGGGGCCATCGGGTGCTTGCCGAACAGCACGCCCGCGGCGTACCCCCCGGTGTCGGAGGCGACCGTGACCAGGATGAAGACGACGATCCCCTTCACCCCGGCGTCCCACCGGTCGAAGTCCAGCGTCCCGCCCTCGGAGAGCATCAGGCTGACGAAGGAGGCCGAGGAACGGCAGGTAGACCAGGACGAAGACCGAGGCGGTCGCGTTGCGGACGTAGCCCTCGACCCCACGGCGCAGCAGCCACAGCATGGTCACCAGGGCGGTGACGGCGGTCGCCGTGACCAGCGCGGGGCGCCCCAGAAGTAGGCGACCACCACCATCACGACGCCGCCGATCATCAGCGGCTGCTCCGGCAGGTCGATGTCCTTGGCCAGGAACCCCCGGCGCAGCTCCCAGACGCCGACCACCACGGCGGCCGCGACCAGCAGCAGGAACGCGATCTTCCAGAAGTAGAGCGTGCCCGCGACCAGCGAGAGCAGGACGACCGCGGACGCGATGGCGGCGGGCAGGTTGCGGCCGGCCCGGCCGTGGTCCTTCTTCGGCGCGTCCGCCGGCAGCGTGGAGGGAGTCATGGGGTCGTCGCTCAGACCTCGAGCAGCTCGGCTTCCTTGTTCTTGAGCATCTCGTCGATCTGGTCGGTGTGGGTCTTGGTGAGGGCGTCGAGCCGCTTCTCGGCACCGGCCACGTCGTCCTTGCCGACCTCGCCGTCCTTCTCCAGCCGCTCGAGCGCCTGCTTGGCCGTACGGCGCACGTTGCGCACCGAGACCCGGCCGTCCTCGGCCTTCGCCTTGGCCAGCTTGATGTACTCCTTGCGGCGCTCCTCGGTCAGCTCGGGGAACGCGCAGCGCAGCACCCGGCCGTCGTTGGACGGGTTGACGCCGAGGTCGGAGTCGCGGATGGCGCGCTCGATCGCGTCCATCGCGCTCTGGTCGAACGGCGCGATGAGGATGACCCGCGCGTCCTGGGAGGTGAAGGTCGCCAGGCTGCTGCAGCGGCGTCGGCGAGCCGTAGTAGTCGACGATGATCTTGTTGAACATGCTCGGGTTCGCCCGACCGGCGCGGATCGTGGCGAAGTCCTCGCGGGTCGCCTCGACCGACTTGGTCATCTTCTGCTCGGCCTCGCGGAGGGTGTCGTTGATCACGTCTCTTACCTACTCTTCCGTGGTGCGGTCAGGCTGGGTGGTGCCGCGGGGTCGTCCCGCGGGCTGCTGGGTCGAGGTGCTCAGTGCTGGCTGACCAGCGTTCCGATCTTCTCACCCTGGACGATGCGGAGGATGGCGCACTCGTCCTCCATGCCGAAGACGATCAGCGGCATGTCGTTCTCCATGCACAGGGCGAACGCGGTGGCGTCCGCGACCTTGAGGCCCTGCTGGAGCGCCTCGTAGAAGGTGAGCTGGTCGAACTTGGTCGCGCGTGGGGTCCGTCTTGGGGTCGGCGGTGTAGACGCCGTCGACGCCCTGCTTGGCCATCAGCACGACCTCGCAGCGGGTCTCCAGCGCACGCTGGGCCGCGACGGTGTCGGTGGAGAAGAAGGGCATGCCGGCGCCGGCACCGAAGATGACGACGCGGCCCTTCTCCAGGTGCCGGATCGCGCGACGCGGGATGTAGGGCTCGGCGACCTGGCCCATGGCGATCGCCGTCTGCACGCGGGTCTCGATGCCCTCCTTCTCCAGGAAGTCCTGGAGGGCCAGGCAGTTCATCACCGTGCCGAGCATGCCCATGTAGTCGGCGCGGGCGCGGTCCATGCCGCGCTGCTGCATCTCGGCGCCGCGGAAGAAGTTGCCGCCGCCGACCACGATGCTGACGCCGACGCCCGAGCGGACGACCTCGGCGATCTGCCGGGCGACCTTCGCGACGACGTCGGGGTCGACGCCGACGCGGCCACCGCCGAACACCTCGCCGGAGAGCTTGAGCAGGACACGGGAGTAGGCCGTCACGCGGGATCCTTTCGCCGCAGCGAGTCGGTGTGCGCACGGGCGTGCGCAGCGGGTGTGGGGATGCGAGAAGGCCGGCCCGATGGACGTGTGTTGATCCACCGAACCGGCCTCCTCGTCGTCGTGCTGTCTGGTCGAACCCTACTGGGCTCAGGCGCCGACCTCGAACCGGGCGAACCGGGTGATGCTCACGCCGGCCGCGTCGAGGACCGCCTTGACGGACTTCTTGGTCTCGGTGACCGACGGCTGCTCGAGCAGGACGACGTCCTTGAAGAACCCGTTGAGGCGACCCTCGATGATCTTGGCGATCGCCTGCTCGGGCTTGCCCTCCTCGCGCGAGGTCGCCTCGGCGATCTCACGCTCCTTGGCCACGACGTCGGCGGGGACGTCGTCGCGGGTGAGGTACTGCGGACGCATCGCGGCGATCTGCATCGCGGCGCCGCGGGCGGCAGCCTCGTCGTCGCCCGCGTACTCCACGAGCACGCCCGACGGCGGGCGGCAGGTCGGCGGCACGCTTGTGCATGTACGTCACCACCTTGCCGTCGAAGTGGGCGACCTGGCCGAGCTCGATCTTCTCGCCGATGGTGATCGCCAGGTCCTCGACGACCTCGCCGACGGTCTTGTCGTCCGAGCGGGACGGCCTTGAGGGCCTCGGCGTCGGCGGCCTTGGCCGCGTCGGCGGCCTCGGCGATCTGCTGGGCGGTGGCGACGAAGTCGTCGTTCTTGGCGACGAAGTCGGTCTCGGACTTGAGCTCGACCAGCGCGCCACCGGCGGTGGCGACCAGGCCGGCGGAGGCCTCGCGCTCGGCGCCGCGGTTGGCGGCCTTGGCCGCACCCTTGACCCGGAGCAGCTCGACGGCCTTGTCGAAGTCGCCGTCGGTCTCGGTGAGCGCCTTCTTGCAGTCCATCATGCCGGCGCCGGTCGCGCTCGCGGAGCTTCTTGACGTCGGCTGCGGAGAAGTTCGCCATGTTCCTTCTTCCTGGAAGAGTGGTTGGTTCGCTGGGAGGGCGAGGAGGCTCAGGCCTTCTCGTCGGCGGGGGCCTCGGCGGACGAGGCGGTCTCCTCGTCGACCGGAGCCTCGGTGGCCTCGTCGGCGGCAGCACCCTCGACCGAGGCGCCGGTGGCCTCGGCGGCGGGGGCGTCGTCGGTGGCGGCGTCGCCACCGGTGGCCTCGACGGCGGCCTTCTCCGCGTCACCGGCGAGGAGCTCGCGCTCCCACTCGGCCAGCGGCTCGCCCGCGGCCACGGCCTCGCCGGTCGCGGCACCGCTCTTGGCGCCGGAGCGGGCGATCAGGCCCTCGGCGACGGCGTCGGCGACCACGCGGGTCAGCAGGCCGACGGCGCGGATGGCGTCGTCGTTGCCCGGGATCGGGAAGTCGACGACGTCGGGGTCGCAGTTGGAGTCCAGGATGCCGATGATCGGGATCCGCAGCTTGCGGGCCTCCTCGACGGCCAGGTGCTCCTTGTTGGTGTCGACGATCCACACCGCGGAGGGGGTGCGGGTCATCTCGCGGATGCCGCCGAGCGTCTTGTTCGAGCTTGTCGCGCTCGCGACGCATCTGCAGCAGCTCCTTCTTGGTGCGGCCGCTGCCGGCGACGTCGTCGAAGTCGATCTCGTCGAGCTCCTTGAGGCGGTTGATCCGCTGGTGCACGGTCTGGAAGTTGGTGAGCATGCCGCCGAGCCAGCGCTGGTTGACGTAGGGCATGCCCGACGCGGGTCGCCTGCTCGGCGATCGCCTCCTGCGCCTGCTTCTTGGTGCCCACGAACATGATCGTGCCGCCCTTGGCGACGGTCTCCTTGATGAAGGCGTAGGAGCGGTCGATGTAGGCCAGCGACTGCTGGAGGTCGATGATGTAGATGCCGTTGCGCTCGGTCATGATGAAGCGCTTCATCTTGGGGTTCCAGCGACGGGTCTGGTGCCCGAAGTGGACGCCGCTCTCGAGCAGCTGGCGCATGGTCACGACTGCCATGGTTGTTCTCCTGTGTCGTGCAGGCACGCGAGCGACTCCGCCTCGTGGGCGTCGTGCCGGTGCTGCGGGGGTTTCAGTTCGTTGCCGTCGGCGGGTGCCGGCGGCCCTGACGCTCACGCGCGATCCGACCCGCCTCCGGTGAGGCGGGACCGAGGATCGGCGCCCACGGGCGGTCGGGGGCTGAAGGAGACGACCCCGTCGCGGTCTGCGAGCGTGCGAAGTCAGCCCCGGAGGGCTGCTGGATTCAGGATAGGTCACCGCGGACCCGGGAGCCAATCGGACCAGCAGGGCCGCACAGGCGCCGGCGGAGAGGGCCGGTCCACAGGCCGCGGCCGTCCGGCAGACCCCGCCAGCCGGCCCACGGCAGGCTCCTCGGATGCTCCTGCCCCTCCCGTCCCCGACCCCCGGCACGGCCCTCGGCACGGCACTGGCCCCGGTGCTCGTCCCGGTGCTGGTCCCGGTGCTGGTCCAGGTGCTCGCCCTGGGACCGGTCCTCGGCTCCTCGGGCTCCCCTGCCGGGACCACGCCGCGACCGGGTGCCGCGGTCGCCCCGGCCACGCCCGGAGCCTGGGCGGCCTCCGGGATCGGCGCTGGGCACGGGTCCCAGCACGGGTCCCGGGACGGAGTCGAGCGCGGAGGGCAGGTGGCCGCTCGCCCCACGTCCGGCCGTGGTGGCTCCGTTCGCCCCGCCTGCCCAGCGCTGGGAGCCGGGCCACCGCGGGGTCGACCTCGCCGGGGCCGTCGGCCAACCGGTGCTCTCGGCCGCTGGCCGGCCGGGTCACCTTCGCCGGGCGGATCGCGGGCAAGCCGGTCGTGGTGGTGCGGCACGGCGCGATGCGGACCACCTACGAACCGGTGTCCGGCCTGGTGGCGCCCGGGGTGCCGGGTCGGCGCCGGGGACCGGATCGGGCTGCTGGCCCTGCCCGTTCTCCCACTGCTACCCGGCCGCGTGCCTGCACTGGGGGCTGCGCGCGGGGCGAGGAGTACCTGGACCCGCTCACTCTGGTGGGGCGGCTCGCCGGGTCGGTGCGCCTGCTGCCTCCCGTGAGCCCGCGTCCGCGGCGCTCAGGCGCGCGGGTGCGCCTGCCGGTAGGCGCTGCGCAGCCGGTCCGTGCTGACGTGGGTGTAGAGCTGCGTGGTCGACAGCGAGGCGTGGCCGAGCAGCTCCTGCACCGACCGCAGGTCCGCCCCGCCCTCGAGCAGGTGGGTGGCCGCGGTGTGCCGCAGCCCGTGCGGCGCCAGGTCGGGGGCGCCGGGCACCTCGGCGACGCCGGCGTGCACCACCGTCCGCACCACCCGCGGGTCGATCCGGCGGCCGCGGGCGCCGAGGAACAGGGCGGGCCCGCGACTCCGGGACGGCGAGCCTGGGACGCCCCAGCCCGAGCCACCGCTCCAGCGCCTCGGCGGCCGGCGCACCGTAGGGCACGACCCGCTCCTTGCGGCCCTTGCCCAGCACCCGCAGCACCCGCCGCTCGCGCGTCGAGGTCGTCGACGTCGAGGCCGACCAGCTCCCCCACCCGGATGCCGGTCGCGTAGAGCACCTCGAGGAGGGCGCACGTCGCGCAGGCCGACCGGCGCGTCGTCCTCGGCGCGTCGCGGCGGCGGCGCTCGAGCAGGTCGGCCGCCTCGTCGGCGCGCAGCACCGCCGGCAGCGTGCGGTCGAGCTTGGGCGAGCAGCAGCAGGGCGCCCGGGTCCGCCGGCGGTCCGGCCGGTGCGGGCCAGCCAGGCGGTGAAGACCCGGACCGCGCTGGCCCGGCGCGCCATCGTGCGCCGGGACCGACCCATCGTCTGCTGCTTGGCCAGCCAGCTGCGCAGGGTCCGCAGGTCCAGGTCGGCCAGGTCGCTGGTGACCCAGGCGTCGCGCGTGCTCGAGCATCCCGGCCAGGTCGCCGAGGTAGGCCCGCACGGTGTGCGGGGCCAGGTCGCGCTCGGAGACCAGGTGGCGCTCGTAGTCCGCCAGCACGTCGACCCACGCGCGCGGGAAGGCCCTCGTCCGGGCTGCCTCGCCGGTCGGCGTCCTGTGTCATGCGCCGATCCTAGGGAGCACCGCCGCCCGGGCCGGGCAGGCTCGCGGCGTCGCGCCCCAGCCGCCAGCCTCGTCGTCCCGCGGACCGCCAGCCCGCGCTCCTCGAGCGCGAGCAGCGCCCGGTAGCACCTCCCGCACGCCCGATCCCGGCGGCCGCGGGCGATCGCGTCGCGGCCGGCCTCCGTGCTCACCGGGCACGGCGTCGAGCACCTGGCGGTGGCGGGCGGTGAGCGCGGTCGCGGGCCGTGGGCGGCTCCCGCGGGACCTCGACCAGGTGCTCCCCGGGCGTCCCGACCAGCTCCAGCACGTCGTCGCCCGCCGGTGACCAGCGCGGCCGCGCCGCGCCCGGATCCGCTCGTGCACCCCCTGGGACGCCGCACTGGTCACCGGGCCCCGGGACGCCCATCACCGGGCGGTTGAGCCGCTCCGCCCAGGTGGCGGTGCTCAGGGCCCCGCTGCGGACCGCCGCCTCGACCACGACGGTGCCCGCGGACAGCGCGGCGATCACCCGGTTGCGGGCCAGGAAGCGCACCCGCATCGGGGCGCAGCCCGGCGGCGCCTCGGAGACGACGGCCCCACCTCGGCGACGTGGTCGATCAGCGCGCGGTGCGCGGCCGGGTAGGCCCGGTCCACCCCGCAGGCCAGGACCGCGACCGTCGGTCCCGCCCGCGGCCAGCGCCCCGCGGTGGGCGGCCTGGTCGATGCCGAAGGCGGCCCCGGAGACCACGCAGTGCCCGGCCCGCGCCGCGACCGCGGCGACTCGCCGGCCACCCGGTCGCCGTAGGTCGTCGCGCTGCGCGAGCCCGACGACCGCCGACGCGGGGGTCCAGCTGGTCGAGCCGCAGCGGAGCCGCGCACCCACAGGCCCAGCGGGACACCCGCCGCGCTCGTGGAGCCGTGCCCGCGCCGGCCGAGGTCGTGCCAGGCCGGCCGGCCACTCCGCGTCGCCCGGGCACCACGAACCTGATGCCCCGCCGCGCGGCCCGGGCGAGCTCCGCCTCGGGGTCCAGGGTGCTCAGGCGAGCCGCCACGTCCTCGACCACGCCAGCGCCGGCGCAGCCGTGGGTCGTCGCGCGTCGCGCCGCCGCAGCTCCCCCAGCAGCAGGTCCCGGACGCGGACGGCGCCGAGCTCGGCCACCAGGCCGGTCAGCCGCGGGTCACCCGGCTCCCCCAGCCTGCTCAGGGCCACCCGGGCCAGGCGCTCGCTCGTGCTGTCCGCTCACCGGCCACCCCCGGTCAGCGCCCGCGCGGGCAGCGGGTCCCCGGTGCGCAGGGCGCAGCGCGGTCTCGACCTCGTCGCGCCCGGGAGCGTCCAGACCCCGCAGGTCCGCCACCGTCCAGGCCAGCCGGTGGATCCGCACGGCTCCGCGGCTGCTGATCGCCCCGCTGTAGAGGTGGTCGTCGAGCCGCCGCCGTCCGGCCTCGGGGAGCGGCCAGTGCCGGGCCAGCTCGTGACCGGGCACCTGGCTGTTGAGCCGCCACGCCGCTGCCGGCGTACCTCGTCGCCTGCCGGTCCCGAGCGGCGGCGACCCGCGCCCGCACCTGCGCGGAGCTCTCGCGCGCGCTCGAACCGGTCGCCGTCGTGCCTCGCGGGCCGGCTCGACGTGCCGGACGATGTCGATCCGGTCGGTGACCGGGCCCGACGACCTTGCGGCGGTAGTCGCGCCGCGCCACCTCCGCGCAGTCGCACCGGTTCTTCCCGCGCGACCGGGTGGTACTCCCCGCAGGGACACGGGTTGGCGGCCAGCACGACCATCCCCCGGGCCGGGAAGACGGCCGCCTCCTCCCCCCGCACGACGCGGATCTCACCGCTCTCCAGCGGCTGGCGCAGACCGTCGATGACGTCGGAGCGGAACAGCGGGAACTCGTCGAGGAAGAGCACGCCGCAGTGCGCGCGGCTCAGCTCTCCCGGGCCGGACCCGGCCGCTGCCACCGCCCAGGATGCTCGCCTTGGACGCGTCGTGGTGCGGGCGCCTGGAACGGCGGCCGGGTGGTGAGCTCCCAGCGCTCGTCGACGGACCCGAGCGGCCCGGCCAGCGAGCGCACGGCGGTCAGCTCGAGGGCCTCCTCGCGGGTGAGGTCGGGCAGGATCCCCGGGATCCGCTCGGCCAGGCTCGTCTTGCCCGCTCCCTTGGGCCCTGAGAGCAGGAGGTGGTGACCACCCGCGGCGGCCACCTCCACGGCGTACTCGCGCCTCCAGCATCCCGACCAGGTCGATCATGTCGAGCTCGTCGCGACGGTCCTCGCCGCGCCAGCTGAGCAGCTGCCGACCCGAGGGCGCGGTGACGGGCGCCGCCTCCGGGCACCACGTCGCCGCGCAGCTGCGCCACCACCTGCGCCAGCGACCGGACGCCGAAGACCTCGACGCCGGGGACCATCGCCGCCTCACGGGCCTGCGGCTCGGGCACGAAGACCCGGCGGAAGCCTCGGCGCGCCGCCGCCATCACCATCGGCAGCACGCCGCCCACCGGGCGGAGCCGGCCGTCCAGACCCAGCTCGCCCAGGAAGACGGTGCCGGCCAGGCCGTCGCGGGGCACGGCGCCGTCGGCCGCCTTCACCCCGAGCGCGATGGCGAGGTCGAAGTGCGTCCCGCGCTTGGGCAGGTCGGCGGGAGCCAGCAGGATCGTCACCCGCCGGGTGGTCGGCCAGGGCGGCGGCGTCGTGGGTGACCGCCATCCGCACCCGGTCGCGGGCCTCGAGCAGCGAGGCGTCCGGGCGCCCGACGATCGTGGCTCCGACCACCCCGGGCGAGATGTCGACCTGCACCTCGATCAGGTGCCCCATCGCCCCCTCGAGGACGAACGTGTGCGCGGTGGCCAGCATCAGCCCACGCCCCGGACGTGCTCGATCGTCGCCTGCCCGCGGCGGGGCCGCAGCACGGCGACGACGTCGATGCGGATGTCGCCGACCCGTACCCCGTGCGCCTGCACCCACTGGGCAGCCAGCCGGCGCAGCCGGCCGAGCTTGGCCTGCGTCGACCGCCTCGTGCGGCGTGCCGAAGGCCTCGCTGCTCCGGGTCTTGACCTCGCAGACGACCAGGGTCGAGCCGTCACGCAGGACCAGGTCGATCTCTCCCGCCGGTCCGCGCCAGTTGCGGTCGAGCACCACCATCCCGGCCGCCACCAGATGACGAGCCGCCAGCTCCTCGCCGTAGGCGCCGAGCGCCCGCTTGTGCGCCTGGCCGTGGGCCAGGTCCCGGGTCGGCTCCTGGGTCGGCTGCTGGGCTCGATGCTGGGCACCGGGACCCGGGGTCGTCGTCATGTCGTCGTCTCCATGACGACGAGCCTGGCGAGGACCACCGGCCGATGACGGCGGGCACGTCCCGGGCTGTGGAGCGCCGAGACCCACCGGGCGGCTGTGGACGCCTACCGGGCCGCTGCGCGGGTCGACCGGCTGAGGACGACCGGTCCGGGCGACCCGCTCGGGTCAGCTCTTGGGGAGGTCCATCTCCTGCGGAGCGAGCTCCTCGACGTTGACGTCCTTGAACGTCAGCACCTTCACGTTCTTGGCGAACCGCGCCGGGCGGTACATGTCCCAGACCCACGCGTCGCTCATCGAGACCTCGAAGAAGACGTCACCGTTCTCGGTCCGGGCCTTCACGTCGACCTGGTTGCACAGGTAGAAGCGACGGTCGGTCTCCACCACGTACTTGAAGATCGAGACGACGTCCCGGTACTCGCGATAGAGGGTGAGCTCCATCTCGGTCTCGTACTTCTCGAGATCCTCGGCGCTCATCGACTCTCCTCCAGCTGCGGGCTCGGCTCGAGCCTATCCGTCGCACAGCCCACCGACGATTCCTCCGGCGCGTCGGCCGCCGCCTGGGCCGGCCAGCCCTCGGGGTCGAGGACCAGGCCGTCGCCCGACCCGGCGGGCGAGTCCAGGCCGGCGCACCCCGGCAGCCGCCACGACACCCGGTGGTGCGGGCTCGGGCCCAGGGCCTCGAGCGCGGCGACGTGCTCCGGGGAGGCGTACCCCTTGTTGTCGGCCCAGCCGTACTCCGGGTGGCTCTCGGCCAGCTCGACCATGATCTCGTCCCGCGCGGTCTTGGCCAGGATGCTGGCCGCCGCCACCGCGGCGCACCGCAGGTCGGCCTTGACCATGGTGACGACCGGCGGCACCTCCTCCAGCACCCGGGGAGGCCCGAAGAGGGTCGCCTGGTCGGGCACGGTGAGGTAGTCGTGGTTGCCGTCGAGCAGGATCCGGTCGGGGCGCACGGACAGCTGGGCGATCGCCCGGTGCCCCGCGAGGCGCAGCGCGGCGATGATGCCGAACTCGTCGATCTCGGCCGGGCTCGCGTGGCCCACCCCGGACGACGGGCGCCCACCGCCTGATCCGGGGCGCCAGACGCCTGCGAGCCTCGGCGGTCAGCAGCTTGCTGTCGCGGACGCCCTGGGGGGCCGTCCTGGTGGCCTCGGTGACCAGCACCATCGCCACGGTGACGGGCCCGCTCAGGGCTCCGCGTCCGACCTCGTCGCTGCAGGCCAGCGTGGTGAGCCCGTCACGGAGCAGCCTGCGCTCGACGCGCAGGGACGGGGCGGGGACCGGGCTCATGGCCTCACTCCCCGGCGGCGTCCGCCACGTCGTCGAAGACGTCGGGCCGGGTCACCCAGCGGAAGTGGTCCCAGGGCCAGAGCACGACGAAGACCTTGCCCACGACCAGGTCCGCCGGCACGAACTCGCGGCCGGGCACGCAGTCGGTCTCGTCGGGCGTGCACATCTTGCGGGTCGAGTCGGCGGAGCGGCCGCGGTTGTCGCCCATCACGAAGACGTGGCCCTCGGGGACCGGGCCGGCCTTCCAGTCGCAGGTGCCCGGTCATCGGGCCGTTGCAGGGGGTGCCGGCATCGTCCTTGACGTAGGCGTCCTCGTCCATCGGCTGGCCGTTGACCAGCAGCCGCCCCTCCTCGTCGCAGCACTCGATCACGTCGCCCTCGACGCCGATCACGCGCTTCACCAGGTGCCCGCCGGAGGGGTAGAGGCCCACCTTGGTCATCAGCTTGACGAACGGGTTGTCCGACTCCTCGGCCGCGGCGCCCTCGAGCCATCCGCCCGGGTCCTTGAAGACGACGACGTCGCCCCGCTGCGGCTCGCCGCCGCCCCAGTAGGAGACCTTCTGGACGAGGATCCGGTCCTGGTTGACCAGGCCCGGCTCCATCGACTCCGAGGGGATGTAGAACGCCTGCACGAAGAACGTCTTCACCACCACCGCGAGCACCAGCGCCACGACCAGGAGGAGACCGGTCTCCTGCCACAGCGGAAGCGGCTTGCGGGTCTTGGGAGAAGCAGAAGACCGCGACTCCTCGTCCCCGTCGTGGGTGGAAGGATCGCGGTCTTCGGTGCTCACGACCAGAGAGTAACCAGTGGTCGGTCGAGCGCGGGTGATCAGGCCTCGCGGCGCTCCTTGATCTTCGCCTTCTTGCCGCGCAGGTTGCGCAGGTAGTAGAGCTTGGCGCGACGCACGTCACCGCGGGTGACGATCTCGATCTTCTCGAAGATCGGGGAGTTGAGCGGGAAGGTGCGCTCGACGCCGACGCCGAAGGAGACCTTGCGGACGGTGAAGGTGCGGCCGATGCCCGAGCCGTGCACGCGGATCACGACGCCCTGGAAGACCTGGACACGCGAGCGGTTGCCCTCGGTGACCTTCACGTGGACCTTGATGGTGTCGCCGGCACGGAAGGCGGGGACGTCCTCCCGCTTGACGGCGTTGCCGAGCTCGGCGATGACGTTGGTCATGATGCTCCTCGCGAGTGCCACAGGTCAGCCGCGGTGTGTTGATTCGACGGATTGGTGCGGCCAGCACGCCGCCCGGGGGCGGCACGTGGTCGAGCGTGTCGGGCTCCCCCTGTGGCAGGGGCCCGGCACAGGTCCCCCGCGTGAACTCCCGGGGCTACCCTTCGACCGACTGGCCAGCCGCCAAGTCTGCCACAGCGCGCGTCAGGCGCCGAGAAATCCGCGGGCGAGGACCACGCGGACCGCCCCGGCCGTCACCCACCCCGGCCAGCCGGAAGCCGCCTTGCGGTACGGCGCAGGTTGCCCGTGCGGACCGGCCCGTGAGCAGCCGCGCCGAACGCGCACCGTCGGGCGCGGCGACCCGCTGCGACGTGCTCGAGCAGCAGCCGACCCAGGCCCCGGTCCGCGCAGGTCCGGCGCCACCATCAGCCGGCTCACCTCCCACTCCTCGCCCGCCAGACGACCCCGGACCGAGCCGACCAGCCGGCCCCCCGGCGCGACCACGTAGGTGTCCCAGGAGGACAGCGACTCCTCCACGTCCGCGAGCTCCTCGCGCACGGCGGGACCGGGAGGCCGTCGTCCGCGGAGGCCGCCGCCTCGCGGGCCCCGCAGGCCAGCTGCAAGCGTCAAGAGCTCGGGCGCGTCGCTGCGGCGGGCGGCGCACCATCTCCCAGCCGTCGACGACGCTGCTGGCGTGCAGCAGGTCGGGACGTCGCTCGGCGGTGCGACGCATCGCCTGGTCGTGTCGCCAGTCCGCGATCGCCGCGTGGTTGCCCGAGAGCAGCACGGGCGGCACCTCGTGCCCGCGCCACGACTGGGGCTTGGTGTAGACCGGGTACTCCAGGAGTCCGTCCTCGTGGGACTCCTCGGCGAGCGACTCGGGGTTGCCCATGAAGCCCGGCAGCAGCCGCACCACCGCCTCGGTGATGGCCAGCGCCGCCACCTCCCCGCCGTTGAGGACGTAGTCGCCCAGCGAGATCTCCCGGACCTGCGCCCGCTCGCCCGCGTGGTCGATCACCCGCTGGTCGATGCCCTCGTAGCGGCCGCAGGCGAAGACCAGGTGCTCGTCCGGTCGGCGAGCTCCCGGGCCACGTCCTGGGTGAACGGCGTCCCGCTGGGGGTGGTGAAGACCACCGTGGTCCGCCGACTCCGGGGCCACCAGCTGGTCCAGCGCCTCACCCCAGGGCTCGGGCTTCATCACCATCCCCGCACCCCCGCCGTACGGGGTGTCGTCCACGGTCCGGTGCCGGTCGCGGGTCCAGTCCCGCAGGTCGTGCACCTCGATCTGCAGCAGTCCGGCGTCCCGGGCCTTGCCCGGGAGGCTCAGCTCCAGCGGGGCTGAGGTAGTCGGGGAAGATGGAGACGATGTCGATCCGCACGTCTCAGGCCTCGTCGGGGAAGGGGCTCACCAGACCGGGACGGTCCGCGACGCACGAGCCGGCCGGCAGGTACGTCGACCTGGGGCACCAGCGCCTGGACGAACGGCACCAGGGTCTCGCGGCCGTCGGTGGCGGTGACCCGCAGCAGGTCCTGGGCGGCGCCCGGGACGCAGTCCGCGGACGGTGCCGATCGGCGTGCCCTCGAGGTCGACCACCTCGAGCCCGACGAGCTGGTGCTCGTAGAACTCCTCGGGGTCCTCGGGGGTGGCGTCGGCGGGCAGGTCGGCGTGCATGCACGATGCCCCGGGCGGCCTCCGCCTCGTCGCGGACCGAGACCTCCTCGAACCCGAGGAGCAGCACGCCCTGGTGCCACCGGGCGGAGCGGACGGTGAGCCGCCGCAGCCGGGAGACCGAGCCGGCGGGCGGCTCGGCGCGCAGCACCGCCCCGACCGCGAACCGGCGCTCCGGCTCGTCGGTGCGCACGTCGACGGTCACCTCGCCCCGGATCCCGTGCGGCTTGCCGATCCGACCCACGACCACGTCGATGCTCTCCACGCCCACAGGTTAGAGGGCGGAGGCCGGCCGAAATGCATCGTGGGCGCCACCCTGACGGGTGACGCCCACGACGAAGACGCTCAGCGGCGCCGGTCGACGTCCACGAAGTCGACCCGCGCGCCACCACGGCCCGCGAGGGCCGAGACGACGGTGCGGAACGCGGTGGCCGTGCGGCCGTTGCGTCCGATCACCTTGCCGAGGTCGTCGGGGTGGACCCGGACCTCGAGGATCGACCCACGACGCAGCTCCTTGTCGCGCACGCTCACGTCGTCCGGGTGGTCGACGACCCCACGGACGAGGTGCTCGAGAGCGTCGGCGAGCATGCTCAGGCCTCGCTCTTGCCGGCGTCCTCGGCGGTGAGCTTCTCAGCCGCCTCGGCGCTGTCAGCCGCGACCTCGGGGGTCTCGTCGGCGGGGACGGGCTTCTGCTCGTCCTTCTTCTCGTCCTTCTTGGCCTTCTTGGTGGTCGCGCCGGCCTTGGGCTCGCTGGCGGCGTCCTTGAGGGCCTCGTTGAAGATCTCGAGCTTGTCCCGCTTGGGCTCGGCCACCCGCAGGGTGCCCTCCGCGCCCGGGAGGCCCTTGAACTTCTGCCAGTCGCCGGTCACCTTGAGGATCGCCTCGACGGCCTCGGTCGGCTGGGCGCCGACGCCGAGCCAGTACTGCGCCCGGTCGGAGACGACGTCGATCAGCGACGGCTCCTCCTTGGGGTGGTACTTGCCGATCTCCTCGATGACCCGACCGTCACGCTTCTTGCGCGAGTCGACCACGACGATGCGGTACTGCGGAACCCGGACCTTGCCCAGGCGCTTCAAACGGATCTTGACGGCCACGTCTGTGGTGTCTCCTTGCGAAGTTGTGGTGGGTGAGCGCGCCGACACCAGGTGGGGACCGGGCCGGATCGCTCGAGGGGCACTGCCTCGACCGGATGAGAGGGTCCGGCCGGACAGGACACGAACAAAGATTCTGCCAGACCCGGCGCCAGGTCACGAATCGACTCCTCGCACGGGTCCCGGTCAGGCGACGACCCGGCCGCGCAGCACCACCCGGGCCGGCTCGTAGAGGACCGAGAGGTCCTGGCGCGGGTCCCGCTCGTAGACCACGAAGTCCGCCGGCGCCCCCTCGGCGAGGGTCGGGTTCCACGCCCAGCCACTCGCGTCCCTTCCAGGAGACGGCGGCCAGCACGTCGTCGGCCGGCAGGCCCATCTCGGCCATCGCCAGCACCTCCCCGGCCAGGTGGCCGTGCCGGCTGGGTCCGCCGCCGTCGCTGCCGACGTACATCTGCACGCCCGCCTCGTGCGCGGCCATCAGGACGTCGCGGCGGCGCTGCGTAGAGCTCGTCCATCGTCGCCGAGTACGCCGGGAACTTCTCCCGGCCGCCCGCGGAGAACTCGGGGAACTTGCCGGTCTGCATCACCGTCGGCACCAGCGCCACTCCCCCGGCGGCCATCTGCTCGACCTGGTCGACCGAGAGCCCGGTGCCGTGCTCGATGCAGTCGATGCCGGCGTCCAGCAGCCCCTGGAGCACCTCGGAGCCGAAGCAGTGGGCGGTCACCTTCGCGCCGTGCGCGTGCGCCACGCTCGATCGCCTCGGCGAACGCCTCGGCGGGGAACGACGGGGCGAGGTCGCCCTCCTCGCGGGAGATCCAGTCCCCCACGAGCTTGACCCAGCCGTCGCCGCGACCGCGCCTCCTGCGCCACGTACGCGCTCAGCTCCTCGGGCTCGACCTCGTGGCCGAAGTTGCGCAGGTAGCGCCGGGTCCGGGCGATGTGGCGCCCGGCGCGGATCAGCCGCGGCAGGTCCTCGCGCTCCTGGACCCAGCGGGTGTCCGCGGGCGAGCCGCAGTCGCGCAGCAGCAGCGCACCGGCGTCCCGGTCGGCCAGCGCCTGCCGCTCGACCTCCTCGTCGCCCACGGCGCCGGGGTCGTCCAGCCCCAGGTGGTTGTGGGCGTCCACCAGACCGGGGACGATCCACCCCCGCGCGACGGTCTCGGCGCCGGCCTGGGGCTCGTAGGTCACGTGGCCGTCGACCACCCAGAGGTCGGACGCCTCCCCCGAGGGGAGGACCGGGCCGGAGAATCTCGAGGCACTCATGCCGGGACGGTAGGCCATCGTGTCGGGCCACGACGCACGCAGGGGCGGGACCGGTAGTGTCCTGGGGTGACTTCGGAAGGACGCGCCGCCCGCGGCCGGCGCAACCTCGGGCTCTTCGTCAGGTTCGGGATCGTCGGCGTCACCGGGGTGGCGGTCAACCTGGCCACCCTGGTCCTGGTCAACCGCGTCGGCGCCGATCCCGACCTGGCGGTCGTCGGACTTCCGCTCACCGACTTCAACGTCCGCTGGTACCACGTGTTCTCCACCATCGCGTTCCTGGTGGCGAACCTGTGGAACTTCCAGCTCAACCGGAGCTGGACGTTCCGGTCCAGCAGGCACGCCCGCTGGCTCGCGCGAGTACTGGCCGTTCCTGGTCGTCGGGCTGCTGGGCCAGCTGCTGGGCCTGCTCCTGCTCACCGCGCTGATGCACCCGGGGTCCGCCCTCGCGCTGCCGACCGACGTGCTCGACGACTCCACGGGCTTCCGCACCCGCCTCTACTGGGGTCAGCTGATCGTGATCCTCGTGGTGACGCCGCTCTCGTTCGTCCTCAACAAGCTCTGGACGTTCGCCTCGGTCCGGGGACCGCGCAGCGGGGCTCCGCCCTCACAGCTGGTCCCATAGCCAGGCCGGGCCCATCGCCAGGGCACCGAGCCCTTCCACCTGGGCCCGCAGGAACCGGTCAGCGGTGATCACGGTGACCGTGCGGCCTGCCTCGCGGGCCGCACGGACCTGCGCCACGATCGTCGAGTCCCCGTCCTTGGGGGCGTGCACCGTGCGCACGTGCGCGTCCCGTCCCGGCCGGACCCCGCCCTTGGCGGCGCCTTCCAGCACCAGCACGATCTCGTCGTACGGCGTGTCCCCGACCAGCAGCGCCTCGTGCAGCCGCCGAGCAGCGCCCGCCCGGTCCTTCCACCAGCCGTCGGGCCGCGCCCCCACGACGTTGGCTGCGTCCACCACGCACACGGTGCCTCTCACCGGCACGACGCTATCGCGCCCGGACCCCGCGGGCGCGACTGCTCCCGGCCGCACGCGGGGAGAGATCACCCGGCTTCACCGAGGTGCAGCACGGCGCAGCGGTGCGACGGTGAGAGGAAACCCTGTCTGAGAGGAGCCTCCCGTGCGCAGCTCGACGAAGTTCGCGGCGCTCGCCGCCTCGCTCACCCTGCTCGCCGCACCGACGCTGACCGGAAGCGCCCTCGCCGCGGGGCCAGCCGGCCCACTCAGGCCACCGCACACCCCCGGGGAGCCGGGTCGCCGACGGTCACCGAGGTGGCGACCGGCCTGGACAACCCGACGGTTGCTCAGCTGGACCGGCAGCGCCCTGTACGTGGCCGAGGCGGGCGTCGGCGGCCCGGCCCCTGCCTCGAGACGGCTGAGGGACACGCTTGCTACGGCCCCACCGGAGCCGTCACCCGGATCGACCGCTCAGGCCAACGGCGGGTCGTCACCGGACTGCCGTCGCTGGCCGGCGAGGGAGGTGCCCAGGCGACCGGCCCCAGCGACGTCGTCGTGACCGGGAAGCGCTACACCCTGACTCTCGGGCTGGGCGCGGACCCGGCGCTGCGTGCCGACCTCGGACCTGCCGGCCGACTGCTCGGGGTCCTGGCCACCGGCACCCTGGGTTCGCACGGATCCGGACCGCGTGGCCACGCGGTCCGGAGGGGACGGGTGCGTGCGCCACGGTCACCCCTGGCCGCACGCGGGGCCCGGAGGTGCTGGCCGACCTGGCGCGCTACGAGGCGCTGCAGGACCCCGACCAGGACGGACCGGACTCCAACCCGACCGGATTCGCGCTCACCCGTGACGGCGTCGTGGTGACCGACTCCGGCGGCAACACCCTGCTGCGGGTGCGGCCGGGCGCGCGGACCAGCACGCTCGCGGTCTTCGGCGAGCGGCTGTTCCCGGCCTCCCGAGGGATTCCCGCCGATCCCGGGCGTGCCGGAGGGACAGATCCCGACGGACGCCGTGCCCACCTCGGTGGTGCAGGGCCCGGACGGGGCGCTCTACGTCAGCCAGCTCACCGGCTTCCCGTTCCCGGCCGGAGGCTCGACCATCTGGCGCGTGGTGCCCGGGCATGCCACCCACGCCAGTACGCCACCGGTCTGACCAACGTGACCGACCTGGCGTGGCACCGCGGCTCGCTCTACGCCGTCCAGCTCTCCGACGTCGGCCTGGCCGCCGAGCCCGGCCTGCCGACCGGCTCGCTCCGCCGGATCGACCGCGTGGCGGCCAGGAGGTGGTCGCCAGCGGCCTGCCCGCCCCGTACGGCGTGGCGCTGGCCGGGGTCGACGCGTACGTCACCACGTGCGCGGTCTGCCCCGACGCCGGCAGCGTGGTCCGGGTCGACCTGCTGCCCGACGGGCCGGACTACTTGAGGAACTTGGAGAAGTCCTTGGGCAGCTCGAGCGCGGCGGCCGCCTTCTCGTAGTCGATCGCCTCGCCCGGGCTGCCGAAGGGGCTGCCGCCGCCTGCGGCGGCCTTGTCCTTGCCCGCCGCCTTCTGGGCCGCCGCCTTCGCGGGGTTGCCCGAGACGCGCTTGGCCTTGCCGCCCTTGCGCCTTCTTGGGCTGCTTGCCCCGCTTGCCACCGCCGAGGCCGGGCATCCCGGGGATGCCCGGCATGCCGGGCATCGCCGCCCTTGGCCATCTGCTGCATCATCTTGCGCGCCTCGAAGAAGCGGTCGACGAGCTGGTTGACGTCGGAGACGGTGGTGCCCGAGCCCTTGGAGATGCGGGCGCGGCGCGACCCGTCGATGATCTTCGGGTTGGCCCGCTCGGCCGGCGTCATCGAGGAGATGATCGCCTGGATCCGGTCCAGCTCGCGCTCGTCGAAGTTCTCCAGCTGCTCGCGGTACTGCCCCATCCCGGGCAGCATCCCCATGATCTTGGTCATCGAGCCGAGCTTGCGCAGCTGCTGCATCTGCTGCATGAAGTCGTCGAGGGTGAAGTCGCCCTTGCCGTGCAGCAGCTTCTCGGCCGCCTTGAGGGACTCCTCCTGGTCGAAGGCCTTCTCCGCCTGCTCGATCAGGGTGAGCATGTCGCCCATGTCGAGGATGCGGGACGCCATCCGGTCGGGGTGGAAGAGGTCGAAGTCCGTCATCTTCTCGCCGGCCGAGGCGAACATGACGGGCTTGCCGGTCACCGAGGCGATCGACAGCGCGGCACCACCGCGGGCGTCGCCGTCCAGCTTGGTCAGGACCACGCCGTCGTAGCCGACGCCGTCGAGGAACATCTGCGCGGTCTGGACCGCGTCCTGGCCGATCATCGCGTCGACGACGAAGAGGACCTCGTCGGGGTTGACGGCGTCCCGGATGTCGGCGGCCTGCTTCATCAGCTCGGCGTCGACGCCCAGCCGGCCCGCGGTGTCGATGATGACCACGTCGTGCAGCGTGCGCTTGGCCTCCTCCAGCGCGGCACGCGAGACCTCGACCGGGTCGCCGACGCCGTTGCCAGGCTCGGGGGCGAAGACCGGGACGCCGACGCGCTCACCGTTGACCTGGAGCTGGTTGACCGCGTTCGGGCGCTGCAGGTCGGCGGCGACCAGCATCGGCGTCCGGTTCTGCTCCTTCAGCCACAGGGCCAGCTTGGCCGCCAGCGTGGTCTTGCCCGCGCCCTGGAGGCCGGCGAGCATGATCACGGTGGGGCCGTGCTTGGCGAAGCGCAGCCGGCGGGTCTCGCCGCCCAGGATCGTCACGAGCTCCTCGTTGACGATCTTGACGATCTGCTGGGCGGGGTTCAGCGCCTGGCTGACCTCCTCGCCCCGGGCCCGCTCCTTGACCGCGGCGACGAACTCCTTGACCACGGGCAGCGAGACGTCGGCCTCGAGCAGCGCGATCCGGATCTCCCGGGCGGTGGCGTCGATGTCGGCCTCGGAGAGCCGGCCCTTCCCCCGGAGGTTCTTGAAGGTCTCGGCGAGCCGGTCGGAGAGTGTGGCGAACAAGAGCGTTCCCTCGTGGTGTCAGGAAGAGCGGTGGTGGAGGACGTCCGACAAGACTAACCGGCGCGGTGGACCGGGCGTAGCCGTGCCGGTCAGGCCAGCCGGCGTCAGGCCAGCGCCGCGCGGACCGCGTGCGCCGCGGAGGCGGCCCGGTCGTCCGCCAGCCCCCCGGCGCCGAGCTCCTGGAGGTAGAAGACGTCGACGGCCTGCGGCCCCAGGGTGTCGACGTGCGCCGAGCGCACGGTCATCCCCAGCGCCGCCACCGCGGCCAGCACGTGGTGCAGCAGCTCCGGGCCGGTCCGCGGCCCGGACCTCCAGGACGGTCGCCTGCCGCGACGCCTCGGGGCGGACGGCCACCGAGGGGTCGAGTCCGCGGGTGTCGGGCTTGCGGAGCCGGCGCGGCCACCTCGACCCGCCCCTCCACGACCGCCTCGAGACCGCTGGCGCAGCACCGTCGCGTCCAGCTCCGGGTCGCTGACCTCCCACTGGGAGACCCCCAGCTCCCCCTGCGCCCACGCCCGAGCGCCCCGGACCGAGACCCGGTGCAGGGCGAGCGCCCCGGCGACGTCGGCCAGCAGGCCCACCCGGTCCGGCGCCATCACGGTGATCCGTGAGCCGTCGTCGCTGGGCTCGACGTGCACCGCCACCGGCGCGGAGCCGTCGCGCAGCGCCCGCGGGCACGGGCAGCTGCGCCGTGGTCTCCAGGGGCGCCGCGTGGCCCGGCGTGCCTGCTCCAAGGAGGCGGCCGCGCGGCGCACCAGCGCTCCCACCAGGCCTGCGCGCCAGCTCGACCACGCCTTCTCCGAGGCGGCCAGGGCGTCGGCCTCGGTCAGCGCGGCGAGCAGCTCCAGGGTCAGCGGGCTGGTGATCTTGGAGGTCACCTCGTCCACCGTCACCGGGTCGTCGATGTCGCGGGTGGTGGCGATGCCGGGCAGCAGCAGGTGCCAGCGCACGAGCGTGCCGATGACCTCGACGTCGCGCGGCACGAACCCCATCCGGGTCGCCACCGCCCCGGGCCACGGGCTCGCCGGCCACGCTGTGCTCGACCAGCCCGCCCTTGCCGATGTCGTGCAGCAGCGCCGCCACCATCAGCAGGTCGGGCCGGGCGACCCGGCGGATCAGCCGCGAGGCCTCGACGCACGTCTCGACCACGTGCCGGTCGACGGTGAACCGGTGCACGACCGAGGCGTGCGGCAGGAGCCGGACCCGGTCCCACTCGGGCAGGATCCGGTCCAGTCCCCCGGTCTCCTCCAGCGTCTCCCAGACCGCCAGCAGCCCTGGCCCGGCGGCGAGCAGCCGGACCATCAGGTGGCGCGCCTCCTCGGGCCATGGGTCGGGCAGCTCGGGCGACTCCTTCACCAGCCGGGACACCGTGGCCGGGGCCAGGACCAGGTCGCGCTCGGCGGCCTCGGTGGCGGCCCGCAGCAGCAGCAGCGGGTCGGTCGCGGGTTCCACCCGCCCGTCCAGGACGACCTCGCCGGACGAGGACGCGACACCGCGGGCCAGCGGGCGTCAGCTGCGGCACCCGGCCGCCGACCGCCCGGGGCCTGGCCAGGACCGCGTCCACCCGGCGCCAGGTCATCCGGGACAGGTGGGCGATCCGGCGGCCGTGCTGGCGCACGTGCCGCTGGGCGGCCTCGGCGTCCGCCAGTCCCAGCCGGCCGGCGAGCTCGGGCCAGACCTCCGGCCCCACCCGGTCGGCCGGGCGACCGGTCGCCGCGTGCAGGTGGTCGCGGACGTCCAGCAGCGCCTGCCGCCCGCGCTCCAGCTCGACGTGCGGGACGTCGACCAGCCAGGTGGCGACCAGCGCCTTGAGCACGGACGCGTCGCGCAGGCCGCCGGCGGCCTCCTTCAGGTCCGGGACGGAGACGTGCGCCAGCTCCCCGACCAGCTCGTGCCGGTGGCGCACCATCCGCGCCAGCTCCGGCAGCCGCTCCTTGGCGCTGCGCCGCCAGGCGGCCAAGGCGGTCGTGCGCAGCCGCAGGGTGAGGTTCGGGTCGCCGGCCAGGTGGCGTACGTCGAGGAGCCCCAGCGCCACCTTGAGGTCCGCCCCGGCGGTGTCGATCATCTCGCTCACCGAGCGCACCGAGTGGTCCAGGCGCGAGCCCGAGTCCCACAGGGGGTACCAGACAGCGACGGCCAGCTCGCCGGGGTCGAGCGTCGTCGTCGTGGACGAGCACCACGTCGAGGTCGGAGTACGGCGCCAGCTCGCCGCGGCCGTACCCGCCCACGGCCACCAGGGCGGTCCCCGTGTCCTTCCCGCCGGCCTTCTCGTAGGCCTCGCGGCACAGACGGTCGGCGGCGGCGGTGCGCTCGGTGCGTTCGGCGATGGTCATGGGGTCTCCTGGTTCGGGACGTGGACGAGGCCCGTCCCGGGTGGCGTGCGCCACCCGGGACGGGCCTCTGGGGCTCTGACGACCGACGGGCTAGAGAGCGGCCTCGTCCTTGTCGCCGGTGCGGACGCGGACCACGGTGTCGACCGGGCTCACCCACACCTTGCCGTCCCCGATCCGGCCGGTCTGGGCCGTCTTGACGACGATCCCGACCACGTCGTCGGCGTCGGCGTCGTCGACCACGATCTCGATCCGGATCTTGGGCACCAGGGCGATGTCGTACTCGGCGCCGCGGTAGACCTCGGTGTGGCCCTTCTGGCGGCCGTAGCCGCTGACCTCCGAGACCGTCATCCCGTTGACCCCGAAGGTCTCGAGCGCCTCACGGACGTCTTCCCACTTGTGCGGCTTGATGACCGCGGTGACCAGCTTCATGCGGAAGCCCCTTCCTTGACCTGCTCCGAGGTGGACCGAGCCACCGATGACACCGCGGCGGGTGCCGCCGGCACCGCCGAAGTCGTAGGCCGACTCGCCGTGCTCGGCGAAGTCGACACCCTCGACCTCGACCTCCTCGTCGACCCGCAGCCCGATCACGGCCTTGACCAGCAGGGCCACGACCAGGGTGGCGATCGCGGACCAGATCATCGCGAAGACCGCGACCGCGACCTGGACGACCAGGAGCTTGAGACCGTCACCGTAGAACAGGCCGCCGCTGGTGGCGAGGAACCCGATGCCCACGGTGCCGATCAGACCACCGACGAGGTGGACGCCGACCACGTCGAGCGCGTCGTCGTAGCCGAGCTTGTACTTCAGGCCGACCGCCAGCGCACAGGCGGCACCGGCGACCAGGCCCAGGATGATCGCGCCGATCGGCGACAGCGCGCCACAGGCGGGGGTGATGGCGACCAGACCGGCGACGACACCCGAGGCAGCACCCAGGGAGGTGGCCTTGCCGTCGCGGATCTTCTCGATCACCAGCCAGCCGAGGATGGCCGCGGCCGCAGCCATGGTGGTGTTGAGCCAGACCAGGCTGGTCTCGCTCAGGAACTGCGCGGCGTCGGCCTCGGGGCTCTCTCCCCCGGGCACGATGGAGCCGACGTTGAAGCCGAACCAGCCGAACCAGAGCAGACCGGCACCGATCATGGTGAGCGGCAGGTTGTGCGGCTTGATCGGCTCCTTGCCGAAGCCCAGGCGCTTGCCGAGCAGCAGGACCAGCACCAGGCCGGCGATACCGGCGTTGATGTGGACCACGGTGCCACCGGCGTAGTCGATCGGCGCCACCTCGGCACCACCGTCACCGGAGAAGATCAGGTCGGCGAGACCGTTGGTCGTGTGGCTGAGGAACCCGCCGCCCCAGACCATGTGGGCCAGGGGGAAGTAGGAGAGCGTCGCCCACAGCGGCAGGAAGAGCAGCCAGGCGGAGAACTTCAGCCGGTCGGCGACCGCGCCACTGATCAGCGCAGCGGTGATGACCGCGAAGGTCAGCTGGAAGCCGACGAAGATGTAGTCCTGGCCGCCCACGCCCTTGAGCCCGAAGAGCTCGAACGGGTTCGAGAAGAGCATGGCGACGTCCTGCGACCCGTAGGACATCGACCAGCCCCACAGCACGTAGACCACGCCGATGACGCCCATCGCGGAGAACGACATCATCATCATGTTGAGCACGGACTTGGAGCGGCTCATGCCGCCGTAGAAGAGCGCCAGCGCCGGCGTCGTCATCATCAGGACCAGTGATGCCGACATCAGCATCCAGGCGTGATAGCCGTAGTCCATTGGACCTCCAGTTGCCTCGGGGAGTGATGTCAGCAACCCTCGGCGTCGCAGATTTCCAGGCGTGCGACGCCATGTTGCGGCTGGGAAACGTCTGCCGCCGTTGTGTTACGGCCATGTGAACGAGACGGCCTGCTTCCCCGGTGAACTAGGGTGCTGCCTTGTGAGGATCATCGGGACGCTGATGGTGCGCGACGAGGTGGACATCGTCGCCGCCATGGTCGAGCACCACCTGGCCCAGGGCCTGGACCGACTGATCGTCACCGACAACGCCTCGGTGGACGGGACCCGCGAGGTGCTGGAGTCGTACGCCGAGACCGGGCTGGTCGAGCTGCACCACGACGCCGAGCACCGCAAGCAGCAACGCGACGTGGTCACCCGGATGGCCCGCCGGGCACGGACGCAGTACCGGGCCGACTGGGTGCTCAACCTGGACGCCGACGAGTTCCTGGTGCCGCTCGACCGGACGCTGAGCGTGCGCGACGCGCTCGAGCGCACCCCCCTGCGGCTCAACGCCTTCACCGTCCCGGTGGTCAACCTGATCGGACCGGCCGGCTGGAGCGGCAGCGGGGTCTCCCGCCTGGTCTGGCGCGACCTGCGCAGCAACGAGACCCTCCGGGCGATCGGGCTGCACGCCCAGCCGACGCCCAACGCGGTGCACCGGGGCGAGTCCGACATCGTGATCCAGCAGGGCAACCACTTCACCTCGATGCCCAGCAACGGGCAGCCCGACCCGGAGGTGTCGATGGAGGTGCTGCACCTCCCGTGGCGCTCCTGGACCCAGTTCGAGCGCAAGGTGGTCAACGCCGGACGCGGCTACGAGGCCTCCCCCGACCTCAAGCCCAGCCCCAACCACCACGGGATGGCCGACTACCGCCGGTGGAAGGAGGGCACCCTCGAGGAGTCCTACCTGGCCAGGAGCCCGGAGCCCGAGGAGCTGCTCGCGGGCGAGCGCACCGGCGAGTTCCGCCGGGACCCGTGGCTGCACGAGCACCTGACCGCCCTGCTCGACCGGGCGCTGCGCCCCGAGCTGCTGGCCGCCGTCCTGGACTCCGAGCGGGCCTCGGAGGTGCCCGAGGGCGTCGGGGACACGCCCCTGCGTCGTCAGGTGGAGCTCGGCAGCCCCGCCGGCAACGCCAGCCGCTCCGCCTGACCTGCCGGCCCCTCCCCCGGGCCCGGCCGAGCCTCAGCGCTCGAAGCCCCGGGCCTTCCGGGCCTCGACGGCGATCTCCACGAGCCGGGCCGCGCGTGCCCGGAACGAGTGCTCCCGGCGGATCCTTGCCGCCACCTCACGGCGTTCCTCGTCGGAGCCGAAGATGTCGTCGGGACGGCTGGAGGAGGTCAGGTCGACCAGGTGCTCGGTGGACTCCATCACCTGGACCGAGCGGCCGAAGAGGTTGCCCAGCCCGACCACGTCGTCGGTGACCACCCGGGCCCCACTGGCGGCGGCGTCGAAGAGGCGGTTGCTCAGGAACCCCTCGACCCGCATGTCCTCCCAGTGGTCGTTGAGCACCACGCCCGCCGAGCGGTAGGCGGCGCCGAGCCGGGAGTTGGGCAGGTAGGCGTCCTTGATCAGCCGTCCGGCCACGAGCGGCGCCACTGGCTGCCGTAGATGGAGATCGGCAGCCGCGCCTCGACCGCGGCCCGGACTATCGGCCGGTACTCCTTGCGCGACCCGCCGACGAAGAGCACCGGGTGCCCGGTGTCGGGCACGGCCAGGTCCGGGTGGAAGAGCCGGTGGTCGGTGGCCTGCAGCATGCGGCTCCACCCGGATGCCCCAGTCGCGCGAGCGCCGCTCGGCCCAGAGGCGGAGCCGCCAGGAGCCGGTCGTAGGAGACCGCCTCGGGCGTCGGCAGCATCTCCGGGTGCGAGATCACCCAGCCGATGGTCACCTGCTCGAGCGACGGCCGGTAGGGCGGCGAGCCCGCGCAGGACCAGCGCGACGTCGTCGAACCGGCCGGTGTAGCGCTCGTGCTCGGGCCGGTAGTCGATGACGACCTCCTGCCCGTGCTCGCGCAGGGCGTCCGCCAGGGCGCGGCGAAGTGGGTGTCGCCCCACCGCTCGGCCTCCGCACCGAACGGCGCAGGGTTCTTGATCGCCCAGCGCAGCCGCGGCGGGGCCTCGCTCACCAGCAGCGCGAGGCTCGCGCACCAGCACCGGCTCGGGCACGCCGAGGCGCCGCTGCTTGCGGTGCCGCAGCGCCACCGCCCGGTCCACCACCCGGAACCCGCGGCTGGCCCACAGGTCGGCGTCGTCACCCGGGAGGTCGTGCTCCCAGCGTTCGAGGAACAGCATCCGGTTGGTGTCGAGGCGTCGAACCGTCCCGGCGTCTGGGACTCGTGATGGGTCACCCGCGAGTCCGGGCGGACGGTGAAGCGACCCGGCCGCAGCCGCGCGAGCCGCAGGCACACGTCGAGGTCCTCCATCCCGTTGCGGAAGACCGGGTCGAAGCCCCGGAGCGCGACCGCGTCCGAGGTACGCAGCGCCAGCGCAGCGCCGGTCAGCGCGTGGAAGGCGAGCTCCTCGACACCGTCGGCGTCCTCGACGGGGAACCCCTGGAGGAAGGCGTGCGGCAGGCCACCGGTGACCGGGAAGGCCACGCCTGCCGACTGGATGACCCCCGTCGGGTACAGCAGGAGCGGACTGGGCGCCCAGCACCTCGGGGTCCTCCAGGGCGGCGACCAGGGGCTCGAGCCACTCCGCGTCGACGGTGGTGTCGTTGTTGAGGAAGACCACGGTCGATCCCTGGAGCGTGCGGCAGCGCCAGGTTGTTGCCCAGGGCGAACCCGTGGTTGGTCGGCAGGTGCAGGACCCGCACCTGCTCGAACCGGACGGGCAGCGAGTCCAGCACGACCGACGACTCCGCGTCGCACCCGTTGTCCACCACCAGGACCTCGACCCGGGCGCCGCTCGACTCCGCCGCCGAGATGACGCTCTCCACCGCGGCCCGGGTCATCGCCCAGTCCGCATAGGTGGGGATCACCACGGAGACCAGCCCGGGGTCGCGCTCGCGCCGGGCGAGCTCGTCCCAGTCGATCATGGAGCGGTTGAGCACGACGTCGGCCCACGACTTGACGGAGGCGTGGTCCAGCACCGGCCGCTCGCCGAGGGGACGGCGACGTGCCTCGGCCGCCCACACCGCGTGCCGCGTCACTCCCTGCAGCGGCACCGGGCGCAGGCCGCACCGCGGTGCCAGGCGAGTGACCAGGTCGAACGCCCACGCGCCCGGCAGCTCCTCGTCGAAGCCGCCGACCTCCACGAGCGTCCCGCGTCGCACCAGGAGCCTGGCCAGGGCCACGTCGCCGCGCTCGGTGACCGGCCCGCGCGGCACCCCGCCGCCCACGAGCGCCGAGCTGCCGTCGCGACGTACCCGGCGCAGCACGTCGACCAGCGCGTCGGCCTCCTCCACCTGGCCGACGGCCGTGAGCAGCCGGAGCCGGTCGGGGGTCCAGGTGTCGCCGGCCTCCAGGAACGCCACCCACTCCCCGGTCGCCTCGGCGGCCGCGCGGTTGAGTCCCGCCGCCGGCGACGGCTCGCCCGCGGGCACCCGGGTCCACCGACCGGAGGGAAGCTCGGCGTCCAGCACCTCCCCGAGCTGCGGGAGCCGACCGTCGTCGAGGACCAGCAGCTCCCACGCGGCCAGCGACTGCGTGCGCAGCGAGCGCAACGAGGTGGCCAGGTGACCGGCGTCGCCGCCGGGGCGCAGCAGCACGCTCACCAGCGGGCCGTCCGCGGGGACCGCGGGGGCCACGTGGTCGTAGCTGCGCAGCAGCTGCTCACCGCGGCGCAGCTCCTCGCGGGTGCTCGCCGGGTGCAGCACCGCAGGCCGGCGCTCCTCCCACTCCTCCCGGCGTCGCGCGACCCAGTCCAGCAGGCTCGGGGAGGAACCCGAGTCGGGTCCTCCCAACCACTGGTTGGCCGCCGCGCCCTTGGCCGCGCCCACCTCCTGGTAGTGACCCAGCGGTCCGTGCGGGTGACTGGCAGCGCCCGGCGTCCGGCGCAGGTAGCGCCGGGTGTCGAAGAGCGGATGGGTGGGAGTACGCCAGGCGCGCCGGCGCAGGTAGACCAGGAACACGTCGCGGTCCGTGAGGTCGGCGGGGTGGTGCTCGGCGAAGAACTCCCGGTCGAAGAGCCGGTTGGGCGAGGCCCGTCGCGGCAGCGGCGTGCGCAGGTAGTGACGCACCAGCTCGAGCCGGGAGCCCTGCTGGCCGGTGACCCGCGCGTACCACTCCTCGTCGAAGAGCGGGGAGGACATCAGCAGCGCGGCGTCAGCCCCCAGGGCCCCGCCGCCCGCGGGCGCGGGGACGCGGCCCTCGACGACGCGTCCGAGGACCCGTCGGACCCTGTCGATGCTGGGTCGCTCCACCCTGCGCGGCCTTCCTGCCCGGTCCGTGCCTGCTCAGCCGAGCAGGGCGTCGACGAACGCCTCTGCGTCGAACGGGGCCAGGTCGTCGGCGCCCTCGCCCAGGCCGACGAGCTTGACCGGCACGCCGAGCTCGCGCTGCACCGCCACCACGATGCCGCCCTTCGCGGAGCCGTCGAGCTTGGTCAGCACGATGCCGGTCACGTCGACCACCTCGGAGAAGACCCGGGCCTGGATCATCCCGTTCTGTCCGGTGGTCGCGTCCAGCACCAGCAGCACCTCGGTGACCGGCGCCTGCTTCTCGATGACCCGCTTGACCTTGCCCAGCTCGTCCATCAGGCCGGCCTTGTTCTGCAGGCGTCCGGCGGTGTCGACCAGGACGGTGTCCAGGCCGCGCTCCGCGCCGGCCTTGACCGCCTCGAACGCCACGCTGGCGGGGTCGCTGCCCTCAGGGCCGCGCACCACCTCGACGCCCACGCGCTCGCCCCAGGTCGAGAGCTGCTCGACCGCGGCGGCGCGGAAGGTGTCGGCCGCGCCCATCACCACGGTGCGGTCCTGGGCCACCAGGATCCGGCCGATCTTCCCGACCGTGGTGGTCTTGCCGGCGCCGTTGACGCCGACGACCAGGACCACGCCGGGGTTGCCGTCGTCGCCGGTCACCTGGAGGCGGCGGTCCATCGTCGGGTCGACGAGGGTCAGCAGCTCCTCGCGCAGCACCGCGCGCACGTCGGGGACGTTGCCGCCCTCGACCCGCATCCTGGTGCGCAGCCGGTCCACCAGCTCCTGGGTGGGACCCACACCGATGTCGGCGGTGAGCAGCGTGTCCTCGATCGACTCCCAGGTGTCCTCGTCGAGGCGGTCCCGGGAGAGCAGGGCGAGCAGCCCACGGCCCAGGCCTCCCTGGGAGCGCGAGAGCCGCTGGCGCAGCCGGACCAGCCGCGAGGAGACGCCCTCGGGGCGCTCCAGCGTCGGGGCGGGCGGGGCCTGCTCCTCGACGGGAACCGGCTCGGCCTCCGGCGCCGGTGGCGCGGTGGTGACCGGACGCTCGATGACGTCGGTCCCCGCGGACGGCGGCGCCGAGCGGCGGTTGCGCCCGCCGGCCAGCAGGCCCACCACGGCGACCACGCTCAGGACCGCGATGGCGATGATCAGATACAGCAGCTCACCCATGGGGCAATCCAATCAGACCGGGCACGTCAGCGTCGGGTCGGGAGCCACTGCTCCTGCTCCTCCTCCTCCAGCACCGGCAGCGACTCGACGCCCTTGCGGGCCAGGTGGCCGGCCTGGGGCAGCACCGGGAGGTCCTCCCCGCGGTGCGGGAAGGCCACGTAGGCCAGCACGGCAACCCCCACCAGCAAGGTGAGGAGCATGACGAGAACGATGGTCAGCACGAAGCACTACTCCTGGGATCCGGTTCCGAGACCCGTCCAGCCTGGCACGCCGAGGCTCCGGGGGCGGCGACCCCCCTGGCGTGTCGTCCGGCGGCGTGGCCGTGCGCCCGTCGCTCAGCCGTCGGCGGGAGCGACCCGCAGCAGCGGCAGGACGGCGGCCCGGATCTGCTCCGGCATCGGGACCACCGGACGGTTCCCCGCACCGTGCTCGTTGTCGACGTACACGTGCACGAACCGGCCCTCGGCGGCCGCCTCCTCGCCCGGCCCCTGGAAGAGACCGATCCGGTAGACGATCGAGGAGGTGCCCACCTTGTCCACCACCAGGCCGGTCTCGATCGGCTCGGGGAAGCCGATCTCGCGGAAGTACCGGCAGCCGGTCTCCGCGACCACCCCGATCGCGGGGAGCTGCCGCACGTTGCACCCGGTGAACTCGAACAGGTGCGCGTTCACCGCGGTGTCGAACAGCTCGTAGTACGTGGCGTTGTTGAGGTGGCCGTAGGCGTCGTCGTCGCGCCAGCGCGTGGTCACGGTGCGCCAGGCGACGTAGTCCGAACGAACGGGACGGGCAGTGCTCATGCGGGTTCCGCCTCTCGCAGCCGCTGGCTGATCACGGTGGAGACGCCGTCGCCGCGCATCGTCACGCCGTACAGCGCGTCGCCGACCTCCATGGTCCGTTTCTGGTGGGTGATGACGAGGAGCTGGGAGTTCTCCCGCAGCTCCTCGTAGATCTGCAGCAGCCGGCCCAGGTTGGTGTCGTCGAGCGCTGCCTCGACCTCGTCGAGGATGTAGAACGGGGACGGGTCGCGCCTTGAACAGCGCGACCAGGAAGGCCACCGCCACCAGCGAGCGCTCGCCGCCGGAGAGCAGGGAGAGCCGCTTCACCTTCTTGCCGGGCGGCCGGGCCTCCACCTCGATGCCGGTGGTGAGCATGTTGCCGGGATCGGTGAGCACCAGCCGTCCCTCGCCCCCGGGGAAGAGCCGGGCGAAGGTGGCGTCGAAGGCCTTCTCCACGTCGGCGTACGCCTCGGTGAAGACCTGCTCGACCCGCTGGTCGACCTCGCGGACGATGTCGAGCAGGTCCTTGCGGGTCCGCTTGAGGTCCTCCAGCTGCTCGGTGAGGAAGCGGTGCCGCTCCTCCATCGCGGAGAACTCCTCCAGCGCCAGCGGGTTCACCCGGCCCAGCTGGCTCAGGGCCCGCTCGGCGGAGCGCAGCCGCTTCTTCTGCTCGTCCCGCGAGAACGGGGCGGGCTCCGGCGGCTCCTCCCCCTCGGGAACCTCCCCGAAGAACGGCACGGGCTGGTGCGGTCCGTACTCCTCCACCAACGCCTCGGGCGCCAGTCCCAGCTCGTCGAGCGCCCGCTCCTCCAGCTGCTCGATCCGCATCCTGTGCTGGGCCCGGGCGAGCTCGTCGCGGTGCACCGAGCTGACCAGCTCGTCGTGCTCGCGGCCCAGGTCGCGGATCGTGGCGCGGACCGCCAGCAGCTCCTGCTCGCGCCCGTGCCGGGAGCGCTCGATCTCGCCGCGTTCGTGGGCGGCCCGGTTGACCGAGCTCTCCAGTGCGTGCAGGACCACCGCGACCGCGGCACCCACGGCTTCGGCCGCGCGCCCCTCACGCTGGATCCGCTCCCGGCGTGCCCTGGCCTTGGCCCGGGCCTCGCGCTCGGCTGCCGCCGTACGCCGCAGCGCGTCGGCACGGCCATGGATGGCCCGCGCCCGCTCCTCGGCGGTCCGCAGCGCCAGGCGGGCGTCCATCTCGCCCTGCCGCGCGGTCCGCGCCGCCTCGGTCAGGCGCTCGTGCTCGCCGGTGTCCGGTTCCTCGTCCGGGGCGGCCTGGGCGGTGGCCAGGCGCGTCTCCAGGTCCGCCAGCCCGGCCAGGTCCTGCTCCCGGGCCTGGGTCGCGGTGGCGATCGCCCGCTCCAGCCGCTCGGCCTCGCCGCGCGCGGCCCGCACCTGGGAGCCGTACTGGCCCAGCTCCTCGGAGACCGCGGCCAGGGTCGCGTCCGACTCGTGCAGCCGCGCCAGCGCGACGTCCACCCGCTTGAGCGCCTCCAGGCGCTCGGCCTCCAGGCCGGAGATCGCGAAGCCCGCCCGCTCCGCCTCGGCGGTGACCACCGTCAGCCTGGCCTCAGCCTCGTCGAGCGCTGCCTGCACCTCCAGCAGGCTCGGCTGGCTGGTCGAGCCACCGGCTGCGACGTGGGCGCCCAGGACGTCGCCGGCTCGGGTCACGGCCGTCACCGTGGGCTCCGCGGCCACCAGGGCGGTGGCCGCCTCGAGGTCGTCGACCACCGCGACACGCTCCAGCAGCTGCGCCACGGCCGGGGCGAGCCCGTCGGGGCACTCCACGACGTCGACGACGTACGTCGCGGTGCCCGGCAGCGCCGGCCAGTCCGAGGAGCTCCCGGACCCCTGGCCCGGGCTGCCGCCGACCAGCAGGCCGGCCCGGCCCAGGTCCTCGGTCTTGAGGTGCTCGATCGCCCGGACCGCCGCCTCGGTCCCCTCGACCGCCACGGCGTCGGCCACCGAGCCCAGGGCGCCGGCGACCGCCGCCTCGTAGCCCGACCGGACGCCGAGCAGCGCCGCGACCGAACCGAGCAGCCCGGGGACCACGTCGGCGGCGGCGAGCAGCGCGCCCGCCCCGTCCTTGCGGTTGAGCCCGAGCTGGAGGGCGTCGCGGCGGGCCAGCAGCCCGGTCCGCTCGCGGTCGGCGACCTGCAGCGCCTCGCGGGCGCCGGCCAGCCGCTCGTCCACGTCGTCGAGGGCCTGGACCGCCTCCTCGTGCTCGGCGTCGAGGCCCTCCTCGCCCGCGTCGAGGCCGGCCACCTTGGTCTCCAGCGCGGTGAAGTCGCGCTGCGCCCGGTCCGCCCGCGCCAACGCCTCGCGGCGTGCGGCGTCGAGCCGGCTCAGCTCGTCGTCGGCGGCAGCCGCCCGCGACTTCAGCGCGTTCACCTGCCCCTGCAGCCGGGCCAGGCCCTCGCGCCGGTCCGCGGCGGCGCGGACCAGCCCGGCGATCCGCCGCTCCTCCTGGGTCGCGGCGTCCTCGGCCTCGCGCCGGGCGGTGACCGCCTGGTCGAGCGCGGCGCGCAGCTGCTCCACCTCGGCGGCGATCCCCTGCTCCTGCTCCCGGACCCGTTCGGCCTGCGCCTCGAGCTCCTCGGGGTCCCGGCCGGCGGGCGCCGACTCCTCAGAGTCGACCCCTGCGCGTTGCGCAGCCGCTCGGCGGCCAGCGACTGGGTGCCGCGCAGGCGCTCGCGCAGGCCGGAGAGGGCGAACCACGCCTCCTGGGCCGTCGCCAGGGCGGGCAGGTCCTCGCGCAGTGCCGCCTCGAGCCGGGCCTCGGTCTCGCGCGCCTGCACCAGTGCGGCCTCGACCGCCTCACGTCGCTGGAGCAGCACCGACTCGTCGGCCTTCTCCTGCTCCCACGCCTGCCGTGCGCCGACCAGGTCGTCGGCCAGCAGCCGGGCGCGCGCGTCGCGCACCTCGGCCTGCACGGTGGCGGCCCTGCGCGCCACCTCGGCCTGCCGGCCGAGCGGCTTGAGCTGACGGCGGATCTCGGTGAGCAGGTCGTTGAGCCGGGTCAGGTTGCCGTCGGTGGAGTCGAGCTTGCGCAGCGCCTTCTCCTTGCGCTTGCGGTGCTTGAGGACCCCGGCGGCCTCCTCGATGAAGCCGCGGCGGTCCTCCGGGGTGGCGTGCAGGATCGAGTCGAGCTGGCCCTGGCCGACGATCACGTGCATCTCGCGGCCGATCCCGGAGTCCGAGAGCAGGTCCTGGACGTCGAGCAGCCGGCAGGAGCTGCCGTTGATCGCGTACTCCGAGCCGCCGTTGCGGAACATCGTCCGGCTGATGGTGACCTCGGCGTAGTCGATGGGCAGCGCGCCGTCGGAGTTGTCGATGGTCAGCGCGACCTCCGCCCGCCCCAGCGGCGGGCGGCCCGAGGTGCCGGCGAAGATGACGTCCTCCATCTTGCCGCCGCGCAGGGACTTGGCGCCCTGCTCCCCCATCACCCAGGCGAGCGCGTCGACGACGTTGGACTTGCCGGAGCCGTTGGGGCCAACGATGCAGGTGATGCCCGGCTCGAGCTGGAGCGTCGTGGCCGAGGCGAAGGACTTGAATCCCTTCAGGGTCAGGCTCTTCAGGTACACCCAGGACTCCTCGCTGTGCTCGGCCGCGGGTCACACTACCTGCGAGGGTGCTCCCGGCCCCTGATGCTCACCGCGTCCGCGGCGGTACCGGCGGCGGGTCCTCGTCCTGGTGGTCGTCGGCCTCGTCGAGGTGCGCGATCAGGCTGAGCTGACGCCAGACCAGCGCCAACGTGAGCGCGGAGCCGCCGAACGCGAACCAGAACGGCGCGGCGAGGCCCCAGTGCTCCGCGATCACGCCGCCCAGCAGCTGACCGACGACGAGGCCGCCGAACACCCCCACCAGGTAGACCGAGCCGACCCGGCCCTGGAGGTGCTGGGGCACCGCGCGCTGGCGCACCGAGACCGAGACGTTGTGCCAGACGAAGGCGTAGACGCCGAAGCCGAACATGATCAGCAGCGCGAGCCAGGCCTGCGTGGTCAGCGCGAGGCCGAGGTGCATCAGCACCTCGAGCAGCAGGCAGCCCTTCATCAGCACGGCGATCGGCACGCGCTGCTCCAGCCGGCTGTACGACGCGGCGCCGAGCAGGCCGCCCACGGCGGCCGCGGAGGTGAGCAGGCCGAAGCCCACCTCGCCCATCCCGACCCTGTGCAGGGACCACAGCACCAGCACCGACCAGGCGGCGCCCCAGGTCACGTTGAAGGTGGTGATCACCAGCGCGAGCGTGCGCAGCGGCGGGTGGTGCCACAGCCACCGCACCCCCTCGGCGATGTCGCGCCGCACGTGCGTGGGTTCCTCGGCCACCCGTACCCGGCCGGAGGCGCCGACGATCCGCGAGACCACGATCACCGCCAGCAGCGTGGTCGTCGCCTGCACCATGAACGGCCAGGCCATCCCGGCGGCGAACAGGAAGGCCCCCAGCGGAGGGCCGGCGAGCTGGTTGCCCACCAGGTAGCCGGCCTGGAGCCGCGAGTTGGCCCGGCCCAGGTCGCGTCGCTGGACCAGCATCGGCGTCAGGGTGCCGGTGGTGGAGTCCGAGAAGACCTCGGCGACCCCCAGGGCGAGCATGGTGGCCAGGACCAACCAGATGTCGACGTACGACGTGGCGATGGACAGGCACAGCGAGCAGAGCACCGCGACCCGCAGCAGGTTGGCCACGACCACCAGGCGCCGACGGTCCAGCCGGTCGGCCAAGGCACCGGCGTAGAACCCGAGCACCAGCCACGGAAGTCGCTGGAGCGCAGCGGCCAGGGCGACCAGCCGCGCGTCGTCGGTCTGCGAGGCGACCAGCAGCGGACCCGCGGCCAGGGCGATGCCGTCCCCGATGTTGGTGGTCCACACCGCGGTCTGGAGGCGCCGGAAGTCAGCACCCCAGCCGGGTGCCTGCCGCGGCCCCTGGCGGGACCGGGTGATCAAGCGGGCAGCATCTCCTGCATCGCGGAGTCGTCCAGCAGCGCGGCCGCCTGCAGGTCGGTCAGCCGGTCGTTCTCCTCCTGCAGCCGCCGCACCAGCGCCTCCAGGTCGGCGACCCGGGCCCGCAGACGGGCGTTCTCGGAGCCGAGCCGGGACGCGCCGCGGTGGTCGATGGCGAGATGTCCGACGAGCGCCTTGGCCATCGTCAACCTTTCAGGGTCGGGGTACGCAGGAATCTGGCCGCAATGGCCATCTACCAGAGTCGCATCGGGCGGCCGCGGCGGTCAACTCCGCACAGCCTCCAGCGAGCCTCAGGAAATCAGCCGGCGACGGCGCGGGGGCGGCTGGCACCGGGGGCAGAAGTAGGAGGACCGGTTCATGAAGGAGACCCGCCGGATCGCGGTCCCGCACCGCTCGCAGGGCTCGTTCTCCCGGCCGTAGGCATGCAGGCTGCGGTCGAAGTAGCCGGACTCCCCGTTGACGTTGACGTAGAGGGAGTCGAAGGAGGTGCCGCCCTGCGACCAGCGCCGCCTCCATCACCTCGCGGGCGTGGCCGAGCACCTCGAGCGCCTGGGACCGGGTCAGGCGGTCGCCGGGACGATCGCCGTGCAGTCGGGCCCGCCACAGCGCCTCGTCGGCGTAGATGTTGCCGATGCCCGAGACCAGGTTCTGGTCCAGCAGCTGGCGCTTGATCGCCACCGCGCGCCGGCGGATGCGCCGGGCCACGTCGTCGACGTCGAACTCCGGGTCGAGCGGGTCGCGGCCGATGTGGGCGATCTCCGGGGGCAGGACGGCCCCGCCGGCGGAGCGGGCCAGCCCGCCGAACATCCGCTGGTCGACGAAGCGCATCTCCCACGCCCCGGACCCAGGGCGTCCTCGCCGGACCGGCCGTCGGTGAGCAGGAAGCGCACCCGCAGGTGGCGCTCGTCGGGTGCGCCCGGCGGCTGCACCAGCATCTGGCCGCTCATGCCCAGGTGGCCCAGGATCGCGTTGTCGTCGTCCAGCGCCAGCCAGAAGTACTTGCCGCGTCGGCGTACCGCGGTGATCGTGCGGCCGGTGAGCCCGTGGGCGAAGCCCGTCGCGCCGCCCGGGTCCCGACGGACCGGACGCGGGTGCAGCACGTCGACGGCACGCACCGTCCGACCGACGACGTGACGCTCGAGACCGCGGCGTACGACCTCGACCTCGGGGAGCTCAGGCACCCTCAGGACCCGCTCGGGACCCCGTCGGCCGAGTCGTCGGCCTCGAGCCGGGCGGCGAGGATCTCGCCGTAGGCGGTCTGCGCGGCCGCCTGCTCGGCCTCCTTCTTCGACCGACCGGTGCCGTGGCCGTAGAGGGAGTCGCCCACCCGGACCTGGGCGGTGAAGGTCTTCATGTGGTCCGGACCCTCGTCCTGGATCACGTAGTCGGGCACGCCGAGCTGGTGCTCGGCGGCCAGCTCCTGGAGAGAGGTCTTCCAGTCCAGGCCGGCACCCATGGCGGACGCCGCCTCCATCAACGGGTCGAAGAGCCGGTGGATCACCTCCGCCGCCGCCTCGAGCCCACCGGAGAGGTGGATGGCACCGATCAGCGCCTCGACGGTGTCGGAGAGGATCGAGGCCTTCTCACGCCCGCCCGTGGACTCCTCGCCACGCCCGAGCTTGATGTGCTCACCGAGGCCGATCCCCCGGGCCACGTCGGCCAGGGCGCGCGCGTTGACCACCGCGGCCCTCAGCTTGGCCAGCCGTCCCTCGGAGAGGTCGGGGTGGACGCGGTAGAGGGTCTCGGTGATCACCACGCCCAGGACCGAGTCCCCGAGGAACTCGAGCCGCTCGTTGGTGGGCAGCCCACCGTGCTCGTAGGCGTAGGAGCGGTGGGTCAGCGCACGCTCCAGCAGCTCGGCGTCCAGGGAAGGATCGCCGAGCGCTGCGCGCAACTGCTCCGTGCTCAGCGCCGTGCCTGGGTCAGAGGACCTGGCGGCGGTCGGCGCGAGCGCCGTACTGGCCGCACTCGCCGCACGCACGGTGCGGGAGGTGCTTGGCACCGCACGCCGGGTTGGCGCAGGTCACCAGCGCCGGTGCGACAGCCTTCCACTGCGAGCGACGGTGGCGCGTGTTGCTGCGCGACATCTTCCGCTTCGGGACAGCCACTGTGATCTCCTCATGCCTGGGCCTGACGGCCTCTTGCTCTTGTCCGGTCGGGGTCCCGACCGGTCAGTCCTCATCCTGCTTCAGGGCCGCGAGGCCCGCCCAACGCGGGTCGACCGGCTCGTCGTGCCCATGGTCCGGATCGTCCGCGAGCCGCGCGCCACACTCGACGCACAGTCCCGGACAGTCGTCCTGGCACAACGGCTGGAACGGTAGTGCTAGCACCACCGCGTCCCGCAGCAGGGGCTCGAGGTCGAGCAGGTCGTCCTCGAGCTTGCTGACCTCGTCGTCCAGCTCCTCGTCGGACTGGTCGTGCCGGACGTCGTCGTACACGAACAGCTCCTGGAAGTCGACCGAGACCTCGTCCCGGATCGGCTCCAGGCACCGCACGCATTCGCCTTCCAGCACGGCGTGCGCCGTACCGGTGACCAACACGCCCTCCATGACCGCCTCGAGGCGCAGGTCGAGTTCGACCGGCGACCCCTCGGGGACACGAAGGACTTCGATGCCAAGCTCTGCCGGAGCCTCCACGGACCGGACCACTTCTTGCTGGGACCCCGGGCGGCGGCCGAGCTCGCGTGTATCGAGCACGAGCGGCGCTCTCGGGTCCAAGCTGTTCAGTGGTCCACTTTCCTTGTAGGCACGGCAGAACTTGTAGATCCTAACCGGCCACCTCCACCACCGGCAAAACGCCTCAGGCTCCGCGGCTCCGCTCGGCGATCCGGGCGGTCAGCCGCTCGAGCACGAAGCCCGGGACCAGGCCCGAGACGTCACCGCCGAGGCCTGCCACCTCCTTGATCAGGCTGGAGGCCAGGAACGAGTGCTCGAGGCGCGGTCGGCACGAAGACGGTCTCGACCGGCGCCAGGCTCGCGTTCATCTGGGCCATCTGCAGCTCGTAGTCGAAGTCGGCGGCGACCCGCAGCCCCTTGACGATCGCGACGATCCCCTGGTCGGTGCAGAAGTCGGTGAGCAGACCGGTGAAGCCGGCCACCCGGACGTTGCCGAAGCCGGCGCACGCCTCGGTCAGCATCTCCATCCGCTCCTCGGCGGTGAAGAGGCGGTTCTTCGAGGCGTTCACCCCGACCGCCACCACCACCTCGTCGAAGAGCACCGAGGCCCGGCCGACGATGTCGAGGTGGCCGAGGTGGACGGGGTCGAAGGACCCCGGGCAGACCGCGCGACGCACTAGCTCTCCTCCTGCTGGTCCTCGCCGGCCCCGGGGCCGGGTCCGACCGCGTGACCGTACCAAAGCACCGTCTCGCCGTAGCGCCGCTCCCGGGTGCGCCTCCAGCCCCTCGGGCCAGCGCACCGGGACGCCGCGCGAGGAGCGCTCCACGACGACCAGCGCGTCGGGCCGCAGCCAGCCGCCGGCCACCAGCCGGGCCAGGTCCTCCTCGACCCGCTCGGCGGGCAGCGGGTACGGCGGGTCGCTGAAGACCACGTCGTACGGCGCCGCCGGGCTGCCGAGCAGGTGGGTGCCCACCGCGGCCGCCACGACCTGGACCTCTCCCGCCCCGAGGGTGCGGGCGTTGCCGGAGACCAGGGCCGCGGTACGCCGGTCCTGCTCGACCAGCGTCACCGCGGCCGCGCCGCGGGACCAGGCCTCCAGGCCGACGGCGCCGGAGCCGGCGTACAGGTCCAGGACGCGCAGGCCCGTCAGCGTCCCGCACCAGGACTCGACGGCCGAGAAGAGCGCCTCCCGGACCCGGTCGCTGGTGGGCCGGGTGGCGTCGCCCTTGGGCGTGGCCAGGCGGCGCCCCTTGGCCCGCCCCGCGATGATCCTGGTCATGCCTTCTCCATGAAGTCCGAGCTGCTGGACTCCTCCACGGCCGACACCGCGGCCGCCAGCGCCGGCAGCGTGGTGAGGCCGGGGTCCTCGGCCAGCAGCTCCTCGGCGGCCTCGCGGGCCGCCACGATCGTCTTCTCGTCCCGCAGCACCCGGAGATTCTCCAGGCTCGAGCGGTAGCCGCTCTGGTTGGCCCCCAGCACGTCGCCCTCCCGGCGCTGCTCGAGGTCGACCCGGCTCAGCTCGAAGCCGTCGGTGGTGCTCGCGACGGCGTCCAGCCGCTCGCGCGCCTCCGAGCCGGCCTCGCTGGAGGAGACCAGCAGGCACAGGCCCGGCAGCCCGCCGCGGCCGACGCGGCCACGCAGCTGGTGCAGCTGCGAGACGCCGAACCGCTCCGCGTCCAGGAGCACCATCGTGGTCGCGTTGGCGACGTCCACCCCGACCTCGATCACGGTGGTGGAGACCAGCACGTCGATCGTGCCCGCCGCGAAGGCGCGCATCGTCGCCTCCTTCTCCTCCGCCGGCATCCGGCCGTGCAGGACCCCCGACCCGGACGTGGGCCAGCGGACCGGTGCGCAGCTGCTCGGCCACCTCCTCGACCGCCGCGAGCTGCTTGCGGGGCGTGGTGTCGCGCCCGTCCTCGTCGACCTCGCGCTGGTCGCTCTCGCCCTGCTCCAGGACGTCGCCGCTGATCCGGGGGCAGACGACGTAGGCCTGGTGACCCTGGGCCACCTCCTCGGAGACCCGCTGCCAGACCCGGTCCATCCAGTGCGGCTGGTCGGCCAGCGGCACCACGTTGGTCTGGATCGGCGCGCGTCCGGCCGGCAGCTCGCGGAGCACGGAGGTCTCCAGGTCGCCGAAGACGGTCATCGCCACGGTGCGCGGGATCGGGGTCGCGGTCATCACCAGGACGTGCGGGGGGCTCTGCGCCTTGTCGGTCAGGGCCGCGCGCTGCTCGACGCCGAAGCGGTGCTGCTCGTCGACGACCACCAGGCCGAGGTCGGCGAAGGTGACCCGGTCCTCCAGCAGCGCATGGGTCCCGATCACGATGCCCGCCTCGCCGCTGGCGATCCGCAGCATCGCCTCGGCGCGCTGCGTCTTGCCCATCGACCCGGTGAGCAGGGTGACGGTGGTGGCGTCCTCGGCCCCGCCGAGCATCCCGCCGGCCGCCAGGTCGCCCAGCATGGCGGTGATGCTGCGGTGGTGCTGCTGGGCCAGGACCTCGGTCGGCGCGAGCAGCGCCGCCTGGCCTCCGGAGTCCACCACCCGGAGCATCGCGCGCAGCGCCACCAGGGTCTTGCCGGACCCGACCTCGCCCTGCAGCAGCCGGTTCATCGGGTGCGGCCGGGCCAGCTCGCGCTCCAGGACCTCGCCCACCTCGCGCTGACCCGCGGTCAGCTCGAAGGGCAGCCGGGCGTCGAAGGCGGCCAGCAGCCGCCCCCGTCCCCCGTCGCGCGACTGGGCGCCCTGGGCCCGCAGCGCCGCCCGGCGGCGGGCGAGCACCAGCTGGAGGACCAGGGCCTCCTGGAACCGGAAGCGCTTCCGGGCCGCCCCGAGCTGGGCGTGGTCGTCGGGGCCGTGGATCCAGCGCAGGGCGGTCATCACGTCGAGCAGGCCGTAGCGCTCGCGCAACCGGTCGGGGAAGAGCTCCTCGACCCCGGTGACCAGCTCGAGGGCCACCTGGACGATCTTCTGCAGGTCGAAGGAGTAGAGGCCCGAGGTCACCGAGTAGATGGGGACGAGCCCCTTGAGGCTCGCCGCGAGCGCGGCGTCGAAGCCGGCCGGGTCGTCGCCGTGCTCGCCGCCGTCCTCACCGTCCGGCGTGCCCTGCCCCGGCGCCGGCTCCGCCGGGGTGAACATCACCGAGTGCGGCGAGGCCAGCTGCCAGCTGCGGTTGAACAGCTGGACCTTGCCGGTGAACATCCCCCGGCTGCCCGGGGCCATCCGCCGCTGCTCGCTCTCGGCCATCCCCTTGTGCGGGAGGAAGAAGGTGAGCACGAACTCCGGGCCCGCGGTCTCCACCCGCACCTCGAGCCGGTGACTGAGCCGGTTGGTCCGGCGGTTGGTGAACGACTTGACCTGGCTGGAGCGCACCCGCCCCACGATGCTGAGCATCTCGCCCTCGCGGGGACGCTCGACCTCGGTCAGCTCCGCGGTGGCCACGTAGCGCCGCGGGAAGTACCACAGCACGTCCCCCACCGTCTGCAGGCCGAGCCCGTCGACGACCAGCTGGCGCTTCTTCACCGAGCGCCCGAAGATGCTGGCCACGGGCGAGTCCGGGGTGATGGCGACCATCTATGCGACCTCTCTCACTCCACGCACATCAGCAGCGGGTAGCGCTCCTGACCACCCTCGTAGACGACCACGTCGACGTGCGGGTGCCCGGCCTCGACGAACTCCGCGCAGCGGGCAGCGAGCTCGTCGGCGCCGGGGTCCGCGCCCGCGACGATGGTGACCAGCTCGCCACCGGCCCCGAGCAGGCGGTCCAGGATCCCGGTCGCCACCTCGTAGAGGTCCTGGCCCACCACGGCGAAGTCGCCCTCGACCACGCCGAGCACGTCACCCGGCTCGCACGGGCCAGCCATGGTGATCGCCTGCCGGGCGGCGATCGGTGACCGCGCCGTGCCGGGCGTGCCGCGCGGTGGCGGTCATCTCCAGGACGTCCTGCTCGAAGGTGCGGCCGGGTTCGTGCACGGCGAGCGCGGCCAGTCCCTGCACCTGCGCGTGGGTCGGGATGACCGCGACCCGGACCTGTCCGGACTCCTCCGCGGTCCGGGCGGCGATCTCCGCCACCCGCACCGAGTCGGGGTCGTTGGGCAGCACCACGACCTCGCCGGCCCCGGTCTCCTCGATCGCCTGCAGCACCTGGCCGGTCGAGGGACGGCGCCCGGGGCCGGCCGGCACCACGACCGCTCCGGCCTCGCGGAACAGCGCCGTCAGCCCCTCTCCCGCGGCCACCGCGACGATGCGGCGCGGGGTGTCGCTGAACGGCGCGTCGAGCCGGCCGGCCGCCTGGGCGATCTGCTCGGCGAAGTGGGTGACGCGCAGTCGGTAGGGACGCCCGGCGGCCATGCCCGCCTCGATCGCGGCGCCGACGTCGTCGGTGTGCACGTGCACGTTCCACAGACCTTCGCCGCCCACCACGACGAGGGAGTCCCCGAGACCCGACAGCGTGGCGCGCAGCTTCGGAGACCGAGGCGTCCTCGGCCTCGAGCAGGTACATCACCTCGTACGCCGGCCCCTCGGCGGTCAGGTCTCCGCCCGGGACCCGGACCGGGATCCGGGGTGCGCCCGTCCGCGGCTCCGCCACCGGGAGCCGGCCGGTGAGCACCCGCTCGGCCGCGTCGAGCACCACGCACGACCCCCCGGCCGCCGGCGTCCACGACGCCGGCCCGGGCGAGCACGTCGAGCTGCTCGGGGGTGCGCGTCAGCGCCTCGCGGGCGGCCGCGGCCGCGGCCGAGAAGACGTGGCTGGCACGCAGGGTGCCCTCGCTGACGCCGGCGTCGGCCACCACCAGCGCCTGCGCAGCGTCGCTGGCCGCCCGGGCGACGGTCAGCATGGTGCCCTCGACGGGCTCCCCCACCGCGGCGTAGCTGGCATCCGTGGCCACCTGCAGGGCCTCGGCCATCACCCGGGCATAGGGCTCGCCCGGGTCCGGCGTGCTCGATCTGCGCGGCGACCGCGCCGAGCATCTGGCTCAGGATCACCCCGGAGTTGCCCCGGGCACCCATCAGGGCGCCGCGCCGGAAGGCGGCGAGGCACTCGCCGAGGTCGCCGCCGGACTCCGCCCGCTCCCGCAGGGCGTCCCGGGCCGCGGAGAACGTGAGGAACATGTTGGTCCCGGTGTCGCCGTCCGGCACGGGATAGACGTTGAGGGCGTCGATCTCCTCCCGGGCCGCGCTGAGCGCGTCGGTGCCGATGTCGACGAACCGCAGGATGGTGTCCAGGGCGATCCCGTGGGGCACCTGCTCCATGCGTCCGTTCCTCCCTCGTGGCCGGCCGCGCAGCGTCGGCGTCCGGGGTGAGCCCCACAGGTTAGTGGGCTGGGGGCACGAAAGCAGAAGGCCCCGCGAGCGTCTCGCTCACGGGGCCTTGACGCTGGTCAGGTCAGCGGGAGACCTTGCCCGCCTTCAGGCAACCCGTGCACACGTTGAGACGCTTGGGGGTGCCGTTCACCGTGGCGCGGACGCGCTGGATGTTGGGGTTGAAGCGGCGCTTCGTGATCTTGCGCGACCACGGACGGTTGTTGCCGAAGCCCGGCTTCTTGGCGCAGATGTCGCAGACGGCAGCCACCGTGCACTCCGATCAGTTCGAATTTGGTTTCGTCAGTCGCCCGCACAAGACCGGTGATCCGATCGGCAGGCAACCGGATCAGACTATCCGACCACTGGGCGAGGGGCGAAATCGAGCCTCAGAAGTGCACCCAGCCGGCGTCGCCGACGTGGGCCGCACCGTCGACGGTGACGCCCTCACCCTCGAGCACCTCACCCACCAGCAGCCAGCCGCCGGGCACGGCGTCGGCGCTCGGGAAGGTCGCCAGCAGCGGGTGGTCGTCGCCACCGGCCAGGATGAACTCCATCGGGTCGGCGCCGAGCGCGGAGCCCACCGCGCGCAGCGGCTCGGCGATCTCGAAGGCGCTGCGGCGCAGGTCCAGCCGGACGCCCGAAGCCTCGGCCAGGTGTCCCGCGTCCGCGACCAGGCCGTCGGAGACGTCGATCATCGCGGTGGCCCCGGACTCCGCGGCCTCGGCTCCGGCGGCGTACGGCGGCTCGGGACGTCGGTAGGCCTCCACGAGCACCCGCGGGGAGCGGAAGCCGCGGGCCAGCACGGCCAGCCCGGCGGCGGCCCAGCCCTGACGTCCCTTCAGCGCGAGCACCTCCCCGGGGCGGGCGCCCGAGCGCAGCACCGGCGCGGAGGTGCAGGAGCCGATGACGGTGACCGCGATGACCACCTCGTCGGCCCGGGTGAGGTCGCCGCCCACGACGCTCGCCCCGACGGCGGCGCACTCGTCGGCGAAGCCCCGGGCGAAGTCGAGCGCCCACGCCGCCGGCAGGTCGGCGGGGGCGGCCAGGCCGACGGTCAGGGAGTGGGCACGCCCGCCCATGGCGTTGATGTCGGAGAGGTTCTGGGCGGCTGCCCGCCGACCCACGTCCTCGGCACCGGACCAGTCGCGCCGGAAGTGCCGGCCCTCGACCATCAGGTCGGTGGAGACCACCACGTGTCCGTGCCGGATGCGCAGGACGGCGGCGTCGTCGCCGGGCCCCACGAGCACCTGCTCGCCCTGCTCGAAGAGGGCGACGAGCTCGTGCACGAGCCCGAACTCGCCCACGTCTGCCAGGGTCGCGTCGGGAGGAAGAGCCATGCCCACATCCCACCAGACCGGACCGGCGCGGGCCCGCAGGCCCAGCCTTCCGGCGCGGCTGCGAGACACTGTAGGTTGACGCAGGGCAGCCGCCCGCCATGACCGCCGACCCGAGGAGCCCTGATGGTCGTCCAGGCCTACATCCTGATCCAGACCGACATCGGCAAGGCCGCCGAGGTGGCCGCCGCGATCGCCCAGGTCAACGGGGTCACGCTCGCCGAGGACGTCACCGGTCCGTTCGACGTCATCGTCCGCGCCGAGGCCCGCAACGTCGACGAGCTCGGCAAGCTGGTCGTCTCGAAGGTGCAGAGCCTCGAGGGGATCCACCGCACGCTCACCTGCCCGGTGGTCCACATCTGAGCAGGTCGCACGTGAGTCATCGCACCACCCGACGCCCCGGGTCCCTCGCCGGACCACGGGGCGTCGTCGCGTCTCGCGGGGTCGTCGCGCGGGTGGCGGCGGTCGGCACCACCGCGCTGCTGCTCGCCGTCGCCGGCTGCGGCGACGCCGTCGAGGTGGAGACCGGCGACCTGAGCGCCGAGGACCGGGAGCGCTGCGCCGCCCTCGTGGCGGACCTGCCGGACGAGCTCTTCGGCCAGGAGCGCCGCGACGTGGAGCCGGAGGACGCCCCGGCGGCGGCCTGGGGCGACCCTGCCGCGGTGCTGGTCTGCGGCGTGGACCAGCCGGCGGAGTACGACCAGTTCTCCTCCTGCACCGAGATCGGCGGCACGGGCTGGTTCATGCCCGACACCCAGCTGCGCGAGCGGGGCGGCGCGGTGGAGATCACCGCGATGAGCCACTCCCCGCGCGTCCAGCTCGTGGTCCCGCCGGAGCTGCGGGGCGAAGGTGCCGACTCGGCCCTGGCGCAGCTCGGTCCCCTGGTCGACGAGCACCTCGTCGAGACGCTCCCCTGCCACTGAGCCTCCCTGCCGGAGACTTACCACCCGGCCTCCCAGCCGGAGAGTCAGCGCAGGCCGGTGTCGCGGCGCAACGCGAGCTGGACCAGGCGGTCGACGAGCTGGGCGTAGTCCAGCCCTGCCGCCTGCCACATCCGGGGGTACATCGACATCGGCGTGAAGCCGGGCATGGTGTTGAGCTCGTTGACCACCAGGCGGCCGTCGGGCATGACGAAGAAGTCGACTCGCGCGAGTCCCTCACCGCCCACGGCCTCGAAGGCCCGCACGGAGAGCTCCTGCATCTGCCGCGTGACCTCGTCGGGCAGGATCGCCGGCACGTCGAGCTCGGTGTGCTCCTGGGGCAGGTACTTGGCCGCGAAGTCGTAGAACTCGTGGTCCCCGCCGACCCTGACCTCGGCCGGTGGTGAGGTCTGCACGGTGCCGTCCAACGCCTCCAGCACGCCGCACTCGACCTCCCGGGCGCCCTCGGCCGAGACCTCGATCAGCACCTTCGGGTCGTGCTGCTGGGCCTCGGCGACCGCGGCGTCCAGCTCGTCGGGGCCGTGCACCTTGCTGATCCCGATGCTCGAGCCGCCCCGGGCCGGCTTGCAGAAGACCGGGAACCCGAGCGCCGCCACCTCGGCGCGGCAGGAGTCCGGGTCCTGCTCCCACTGGCGACGGGTGATCACCACCCCAGGCATCACCGGCAGGCCGGCGGCCTCGAGGACCACCTTCATGTAGGCCTTGTCCATGCCGACGGCCGAGGCGAGCACGCCGGCGCCCACGTAGCGGACGCCGGCCATCTCCAGCATCCCCTGCAGCGTGCCGTCCTCGCCCCACGGTCCGTGCAGGACCGGGAAGACGACGTCCACCTCGCCCAGCACCCGCGGTGGCGCCGACGGCTCGGTCACGACCAGGGCGGCGTGCTCCTCCTCCCGCAGCAGCTGGATCGCCGGGCGCTCGGCGTCCACCGAGGGCAGCGTCTGCGCGGAGGTGAGCCGCAGCCGCTCGGTGTCGGAGGACTCGAGGACCCAGCGCCCGTCCCGGGCGATCCCGATCGGCACCACCTCGTAGGCGTCGGGGTCGAGCGCGTCCAGGACAGCACCCGCGGTGACGCAGGAGACGGCGTGCTCGGAGGAGCGCCCGCCGAAGACGACGGCGACGCGGGGCTTGCGGGGCGTGGGCGAGTTCATCGCCCTGCACCCTATCGGCCTAGAGTCGCGGGCATGTCCAGCGATGCCTCCCCCGACCCGCGCCCGACCCCCAGCAGGAGCTCCGAGCCGCTGCGCGCCAGCACGCTCGCCGTCACGGCGGGCCGCCCCGCCAAGGTCCCGGACGCGCCGCTGAACGAGCCGATCACCATGGCGTCGACCTACGTCGCCGGTGGCGACGTGGAGTACGGGCGCTACGGCAACCCGACGTGGAGCGGCGCTGGAGGAGGCCCTGGGCGCGCTGGAGGGCGGGCGCTGCCTGACCTTCGCCTCCGGCCTGGCCGCGGTGGCCACCGTGCTCGACCTCGTCGGCCAGGGGGCGAAGGTGGTGGCTCCGCGGCACTCCTACACCGGCACGATGGGCCAGCTGGCCGACCTCGAGGCCCGCGGCCGGCTGCGCACCCAGCTGGTGGACGTCACCGACACCGCGGCGGTCGTCGAGGCCTGCGCGGACGCCGCGCTGGTCTGGCTGGAGTCGCCCACCAACCCCGCACTCGAGCTCGCCGACATCGCCACGATCACCGCGGCCGCCCACGAGGCCGGCGCGTACGTGGTGGTCGACAACACCTTCGCCACCCCGCTGCTGCAGAAGCCGCTGGAGGACGAGGTCGACCTGGTGGTGCACTCGGCCACCAAGTTCCTGGCCGGGCACAGCGACGTGCTGATGGGCGCGGTCTGCACCCGCGACGACGACCTGTACGCCGTGCTGAAGGGCCGCCGGGACCTGATCGGTGCGGTCCCCGGCCCGTTCGAGGCCTGGCTGACGCTGCGCGGCCTGCGCACCCTGCACCTGCGGGTGGAGCGGTCCCAGGCCAACGCCCAGGAGCTGGTGACCCGGCTCCGGGAGCACCCGGCCCTCTCCGAGGTCCGCTACCCCGGCTTCGGCGGCATCATCAGCATCGTCCTGGCCGAGGGCGCCATGGCCGCCGACCTCCTGGTCCGCAAGACCGGACTGTGGGTGCACGCCACCTCACTCGGCGGCGTGGAGTCCACCTTCGAGCGTCGGCGGCGCTGGAAGGTGGAGCCGGCCACGATCCCGGACGGGCTGGTGCGGCTCTCGGTGGGCGTGGAGGACGTCGAGGACCTGTGGGCGGACCTGCGCCGGGCCCTGGACGACCTGGTGCTCTGAGCGGGCGCGCCCGGCAGTCGGTCCGGGAGTCCGTCCGTCACTCGGGGCGGTAGGCCCAGGCGCCGCTCGACCAGACGTTCCGCGCCGTCCAGTCGTCCGGGTCGTCCAGGCCGTCCCAGTCTGCCCCGCCCGAGACGACCAGCACGTCGTGGACCCACACGCCCCGGCCGGGCTCGGGCGGGGCGCCGACCGGCCGGACCAGCCGCGTCCAGTCGCTGCTCCGGCCGCCGTCGCCGTCGTCGTAGACCCAGCCCTGGACGGCGTGGTGCCGCCCGCCGAGGGCCTCCACGCCCCAGCCGCCCGTGTACGCCGCAGGCGTGCCCGCCAACGGTGACCAGTCGCCGGTGACGGGGTCCAGGGCGCCGCCGTAGGGGATGGTGCGGCCGAAGTTGTTCACCTTTCCTCCGTCGGCACCTCCGGGGGTCGGGTCGACCAGGCGCCGACCGGTCCAGGCCCAGGACCAGCCGCCGAGCTGGTCCCCGCCGGATGGCAGCGGCTGCCAGGTCCGCGCACCGTCCGGCAGGACTGCGCCCCGGACGAGTGCAGGATCCTCGGGGCCACCGTCGGCGCCGAGCGGCTTCGCGACCAGGACCAGCCCGCTGGGCGTGGAGACGAGGACGCGGTCGAAGGAGGGCTGCAGCGGGTCGGCCGGCAGCTGCGACCACGTGCCGGCGGCGGGGTCGTACGCCTGGTCGGGACGGACGCCGTTCTCGTCGCCGCCCGAGGCGAGCAAGAGGCGCGGTCGCGTGGCGTGGCGGTCGGCGACCAGGGTCGCGCCGCGCGGCCGGCGCGGCGGCTCGAGCTCGGTCCAGGAGTCCTGCGTCGAGTCCCAGGCGAGCAGGTGGTCGGAGGTCAGGACGTAGAGGGTCGCGTCGAGGACAGCGGTCGAGGAGTAGGCCGCGACCGGACGGGGCGCGTCCGCGACGGGCTGCCAGGTGCCGCTGTCGAGATGGTAGGCGGCGCCGTCGGAGGCGTACGCGCCCTGGGCGAAGGCGCAGTCGTGGGTGGGCGGGCACGGGCGCCCCGTGTAGCCGCCGACGAACACCGCCAGGTCACCGGTCCGGGTGGGGACGTGCGCGGCCGCGGGCGCCTCCCGTGGTGACAGCGGACTGTCGGGGAGCCTCGTCCACCGTCCGGCAGCGGGTGCAGGACCCGATGGCTCCGCCTCCCCGAGCCGGAGCTCTCGGGCCGCGTCGGCACTCGGGTCTGCGGGGGCGGTCCGGCACCCCGCCAGCACCAGCACGCTCAGCCCGGCTCCGAGCACCGCCCGGAGGAGGACGCGGAGGCGGGGACGCGGGGCGAATGGGAGACGGGCGACGCGGGAGAACCAGGACATGACGCTGGGACGGCGGAGCGCCGCCCTCGGTTCCCCGCGCCGGAGCTCAGTCGGTCTCGGCCTTGGTGTCCCGGGCGATGAAGGCGTTCATCATCGCGTAGGCGTCGCTGCGGCCGGCGACCACGTCGTCGACGTGCGCCGCGATCGGCGCGTCGACCCCGTGGGCCTCGGCCAGCGCCCGCAACGAGGCGCAGGACTTGGCTCCCTCGGCCACCTGCGAGGTGGATGCGTAGATCTCCTCGGTGGTCATCCCCTGGCCGAGCCGCTCGCCGAACGTGCGGTTGCGTGAGAGCGGCGAGGAGCAGGTGGCGACCAGGTCGCCGAGGCCCGCCAGGCCCATCAGCGTCAGCGGGTTGGCGCCGAGGGCGGTCGCCAGACGCGCGGTCTCGGCCAGCCCGCGGGTGATCACCGAGGCCGTCGTGTTGTCGCCGAAGCCGAGACCGACCGCCATGCCCACGGCCAGCGCGACGACGTTCTTGTAGGCCCCGCCCAGCTCGCAGCCGAGGACGTCGGTGGAGGTGTAGGGCCGGAAGGCCGGCGAGTGGCACATCGCCTGCAGCCGCCGCGCCACCTCCTCGTCGGCGCACGCGACCACGGAGGCTGCGGGCTCACGCCGGGAGATCTCCTTGGCGAGGTTGGGGCCGCTGACCACCGCGATCCGCTCCGGACCGGCGCCGGTCACCTCGGCGATGACCTCGCTCATCCGCTTCAGCGTCCCGAGCTCGACGCCCTTCATCAGGCTCACCATCACCGCGTCGCGAGGGGATCAGCGGGGCCCAGCGTGGTCAGGTTCTCCCGGAAGGACTGGGACGGGGTGGCGAAGACCACGACCTCGGCCTCGGCGAGCGCCTTGGCGGGGTCGCTGGTGGCGGTGACGCCCTGCGGGAGCTGCACGCCCGGGAGGTAGTCGGGGTTCTCGTGGTCCCGGTTGATCGCCGTCACCAGCTCCTCGCGCCGGGCCCACAGGACGACGTCGTTGCCGGCGTCGGCGAGCACCACCGCGAACGCCGTCCCCCAGGAGCCGGCACTGAACACTGCGACCTTGGTCATGTCTTCCTCTTCTTCTTGCGCGGCTCGTGCGGATGGGGATTGCCTATCAGTCGCACGCCGGCCTTGGCGGGGTCGAACCGCTCCTTGGGCGCCTTCTGCCCCCGCACCTCCTCGAGCACCCGACGAGCGCCTCCATGATGCGGTCCGTGGCCTCCTGCACCACACCCGGCTGCTGGGGACTGGACTGCTCCGCCCGCGCCCGCAGGTCCTCCAGCGGGACCGGGTCGCCCACCTTCACGGTGAGGTGCTTGCGCGGCCACGGACGCGGCCTGGTGGCGTACGCCGGGAGCAGCTCCTGGGCTCCCCAGTGCGCGATCGGGATCACGGGGCGCCGGTGGCCAGCGCGATCCGGGCGGCGCCGGTCTTGCCGCGCATCGGCCACTGGTCGGGATCGCGGGTCAGCGTCCCCTCCGGGTAGACCACGACGCAGTCGCCCGCCCGGACGGCAGCCACCGCGGCGTCGTAGGCACTGACCGCGTGCGTGGTGAGCCGCTCGACGGGGATCTGGCGGGTCGAGCGCAGCACCCCGGCGACGAAGCGGTTGGACCGGAAGAGCGCCGCCTTGGCGAGGTAGCGCGGCAGCCGGTGCTGGTCGTAGACGAAGTGCGCGATCACCAGCGGGTCGAGGTGGGAAGGTGGTTGACCACGAGGATGCAGCCGCCCTCGCGGGGGATCTTCTCCCCGCCGATCCAGGTGTGGGTCGAGGAGAGCAGGAACGTCGGCCTCAGGATGATGTTGCCGACGACGAAGCCCCAGCCCTGTCCGCGCCTCCAGCCGACTACTCCGCACGCCGTCCGACCTCTTTCCCGTCACGCCCCTCCGCACCGTCTTCAGGTGTGTGACTGAGGTTACTGCGTGGCGTCCCCGGCGCCACCCTCGGCCGGTGTGCGGCGGGCCCGCCCGACCGGACGAACGGCCGCGCACCGTACACCGGCCTGCGTGCGACGCCTCAGGCCTTCTTCGCGGCCTTGGTCGCGGACTTCTTGCTGGTGGACTTCTTCGCGGTGCTCGTCGTGGACTTGGCGGTGGACTTGGTCGTCGACGCTGGGGGTGTCTTCTTCGCGGCGCTCTTCGTCGCGGTCTTCTGGTCGCGGTCTTCTTGGCGGTGGCCGTCTTGGTCGCGCGCGGCCTTCTTGGCCGGCGCCGCCTTCTTCGTGGCGGCGGTCGACTTCTTCGTGGCGGCGGTTGACTTCGCTGCGGTCGACTTCTTGGTGGCGACTTCTTGCTGGTCGACTTCTTGGCGGCTGCCGTCCGGACGCGGCTGCTCGTCTTGGCGGCGGTCGTCCTCGTCGCCGAGGACGAGCGCCTTCTTCGCGGTGCTCGCCGCGGGGGCCCCGGCCTTGGGCACCGTCCGTGGCCACCGTGAGCTTGGGCAGCTTCTTGACGCCCGACACGACGTTCTTCAGGTCCTGGCCGGCCTTGAACGCGGGCACGGAGGTCTTCTTCGACTTCATCCGCTCCCCGGTCTGCGGGTTGCGGACCCAGCGGGCGTTGCGGACCCGCTTCTCGAAGGAGCCGAACCCGGTGATCGCGACCTTCTCGCCGCGGGCGACCTCGCGGGTGATCGTGTCCAGGACGGACTCGAGGGCGTGCGCCGCGAGCTTCCGGTTTCCCTCGAACCGCGCTGCCAGCGCGTCGATGAGCTGTGACTTGTTCACTAGCTTTCCTTCCAATGAACTGTGCGCCCGAGCCCGTGCTCGACCATGTGCACGTCACGCTAGGTTTTTGTGGCCTTCGCCACAATCACCGCTGCCCGTGTTGGAAGGAACTTTGCCTACGAGCCGAGGTCGCGGGCTTCCAGCTGGGACGGGTCGCCTCGAACGCGGCGATGTCGTCGGCGTGGCCCAGGGTGATCCCGATGTCGTCGAGCCCCTCGAGCAGCCGCCACCGGGTGTAGTCGTCGATGTCGAAGCCGCGACGACGGCGTCCGGGCCCTCGCCCGCGCTGACCGTGCGGGCCTCGAGGTCGACGGTCACCTGGGCCCCGGGCTCGGCCTCGAGCAGCTCCCAGAGCCGCTGCACGACCTTCTCGTCGACCTGGGCGGCGACCAGCCCGGCCTTGCCGGAGTTGCCCCGGAAGATGTCGGCGAAGCGCGGCGAGATGACCGCCTTGAAGCCGTAGTTCTGCAGCGCCCAGACGGCGTGCTCGCGCGAGGAGCCGGTGCCGAAGTCAGGACCGGCGACCAGCACCGAGCCCTGGGCGTACGCCGGCTGGTTGAGCACGAACGACTCGTCGCGGCGCCAGGCCGCGAACAGGCCGTCCTCGAAGCCCGAGCGGGTCACCCGCTTGAGGTAGACCGCCGGGATGATCTGGTCGGTGTCGACGTTGGTGCGGCGCAGCGGGACGCCGACGCCGGTGTGGGTGGTGAACTTCTCCACGTCAGGACTCCTTGCTCGTGCCGGCCAGCACCGGCTCCAGGTCGGCCGGTGAGGACAGGGTGCCGCGCACCGCGGTGGCGGCGGCGACGGGCACCGAGACCAGGTGGGTGCGTCCCCCCTTGCCCTGGCGACCCTCGAAGTTGCGGTTGGAGGTCGACGCGCTGCGCTCGCCCGGGGCGAGCTGGTCGGGGTTCATGCCCAGGCACATCGAGCAGCCCGCGCCGCGCCACTCGGCGCCCGCGGCGATGAAGATCCGGTCCAGGCCCTCGGCCTCGGCCTGCAGCCGCACCCGGGCCGAGCCGGGGACGACGAGCAGGCGCGTGTCCGTCGGCGACCTGGCGCCCGTCCAGGATCGAGGCGCGCGAGCCGCAGGTCCTCGATCCGGCCGTTGGTGCAGGAGCCGACGAAGACGGTGTCGACCTTGACCTCGCGCATCGGGGTGCCGGCCTCCAGGCCCATGTACTCCAGCGCCTTGCGGGCGGCGAGCCGGTCGCCCTCGTCGTCGAACTCCTCGGGGCTCGGGACGCGTGCCGCCCAGCGGCACGCCCTGGCCGGGGTTGGTGCCCCAGGTGACGAACGGGGTCATCGTGCTGGCGTCGAGCACGATCTCCTCGTCGAAGACGGCGTCCTCGTCGGTGACCAGCGTCCGCCAGTGCTCGACGGCCGCGTCCCAGTCGGCGCCCTGGGGCGCCTCGGGCTTGCCCTGGAGGTAGTCGAAGGTGGTCTGGTCGGGGGCGATCATGCCGGCCTTGGCGCCCCACTCGATCGACATGTTGCAGACGGTCATCCGAGCCTCCATCGAGAGCTCCTCGATGGCCTGGCCGCGGTACTCGACGATGTAGCCCTGGCCGCCGCCGGTGCCGGTGTGCGCGATCAGGGTCGAGGATCAGGTCCTTGGCGGTGACGCCCTCGGGCAGGCTGCCGTTGACGGTCACCGCCATCGTCTTCGGCTTGCGCCTGCGGTCAGCGTCTGGGTGGCCAGCACGTGCTCGACCTCGGAGGTGCCGATGCCGAAGGCGATCGCACCGAAGGCGCCGTGCGTGGAGGTGTGGGAGTCGCCGCAGACGATGGTCATGCCCGGCTGGGTCAGGCCCAGCTGCGGGCCGACCACGTGGACGATGCCCTGCTCGACGTCGCCGAGCGGGTGCAGCCGCACGCCGAACTCGGCGGCGTTCTTGCGCAGCGTCTCGACCTGGGTGCGGCTGACCGGGTCGGCGATCGGCTTGTCCCAGTCGAGGGTCGGGACGTTGTGGTCCTCGGTGGCCAGCGTCAGGTCCGGACGGCGCACCGTGCGGCCGGCCAGGCGCAGCCCGTCGAAGGCCTGCGGGCTGGTCACCTCGTGGATGAGGTGGAGGTCGATGTAGAGCAGGTCGGGCTCACCCTCGGCACTCCGGACGACGTGCGCGTCCCACACCTTCTCGGCCAGGGTCTTGCCCATGGACCTGCTCCTCTCTGTCGGGGCATGCCAAGGCGGCATACCCGATCTGGGTCATGTGACGAGGCTACTCTTGCATCCCAACTTCTGAGACGGCAATATTGCCATATGGACAACTCAAGCGGAGTCGGCGTGCTCGACAAGGCCGCCCTCGTGCTCGCCGCCCTGGAGGCCGGACCTGCCACGCTCGCCGGCCTGGTGGCCGGCACGGGACTGGCCCGACCCACGGCGCACCGTCTCGCCGTCGCGCTGGAGCACCACCGTCTGGTGGCCCGCGACATGCAGGGCCGCTTCGTGCTCGGGCCCGCGGCTGGCCGAGCTCTCCGCCGCCGCCGGCGAGGACCGCCTGCTCGCCGCCGCAGGGCCGGTGCTGGCCCGGCTGCGCGACATCACCGGCGAGTCCGCCCAGCTCTGGCGCCGCCAGGGCGAGCACCGCGTCTGCGTCGCCGCCGCCGAGCGGCCCAGCGGGCTGCGCGACACCATCCCCGTCGGCTCGCAGCTGACCATGCGGGCCGGCTCCGCGGCCCAGGTGCTGCTGGCCTGGGAGGACCCCGAGCGGATGCACCGGGGCCTGCAGAACGCCGCGTACTCGGCCACCGCGCTCTCCGGCATCCGCCGGCGCGGCTGGGCCCAGAGCGTCGGCGAGCGCGAGCAGGGCGTGGCGTCGGTCTCGGCGCCGGTCCGCTCCCCCGGCGGCAAGATCATCGCGGCCGTCTCCGTCTCCGGACCGCTCGAGCGGCTCTCCCGCCAGCCCGGCCGGATGCACGCCCCCGCCGTGCTCGCCGCCGCCGAGCGACTCTCGGAGTCGCTGCGCCGCGCCGCCGCGGACTGAGCCGCTGCCGCGGCGCCGGGACGGCTGTCGGCGGACGAGGGCTCGCGCCCTAGAAGAGCGACGCCTGGGTGCACTCGCTGCTCCAGGTCGAGCAGCAGCCGCTTGCGCTCCAGCCCGCCGGCGTACCCGGTGAGCGTCCCGGTCGACCCGATCACCCGGTGGCACGGGATCACGATCGGGATCGGGTTGCGGCCGTTGGCCAGGCCCACCGCGCGCGAGGCCAGCGTTGGTCTGCCCCAGCCGGAGGGCGACCTCGCCGTAGGAGGCCGTCTCGCCGTAGCCGATCTCGGCTGCAGCGCGGCCCAGACCCGCTGCTGGAACTCGCTGCCGGCCGGGGCCAGCGGCAGGTCGAAGTCGCGGCAGCTCGCCGGCGAAGTACGCCGCCAGCTGGCGCACCGCCTCGGCCAGCAGCGGATGGTCGTCGGCTCGCTCGCCCCGAGGCTCGCCCAGGCCGAGGGGCCGGAACGGCGAGAACTCGATCGCCGACCAGGGCGCCGTCCTGCTCGCTCAGGCGCAGCTCCCCGACCGGGGAGTCGGTCACGGTCCACATGGTCATCCCTCCTCGGGCGACGGGCAGAGGCTGTGCCACAGCAGCATCTGGGCGTAGGAGCGCCACGGGCGCCAGGCCTCGGCGAGCGTCTCGGCCCGGCCCGGGTCCTGCGCCGAGCGCGGCGCAGCGCGGCCCGGGTCCCGATGTCGGTCGGCAGGAAGCCGGTCGGGGTGGCCCGAGCGCCCGCATGGCGACGTAGTCGGCCGTCCACGGGCCGATCCCGGGCAACGCCAGCAGCGCCTCCCGGACGTCGTCGCGGTCCGGCGCCCCGGTCCAGCGCGACCTCGCCGTCGGCCAGCGCCGCGCACAGGCCGACCAGCGCCCGCCCGCGCGCCCGCGGCATCGGCGAGCGTCGTCCGGGTCGAGCCCGGCCAGCGCCTCGGCCGACGGGAACAGGTGGGTCAGGCCGGGGACGCCGGCGTCGGCGGCGCTCGCTCGCCGTGCGCGGCCACCAGCCGCCCCGCGCAGCGTGCGGGCCGCGGCGACGCTGACCTGCTGGCCCGAGCACGGCACGGACCGCGAGCTCGTCGCCGTCGACGTGCGCCCGGCACCCGGAGCCCCGGGCGGCCGGCGACGCAGCGGGCCGAGCACCGGGTCGTCCGCCAGCGCGTCCGCGACGCCGACCGGGTCGCAGTCGGCGTCGAGCAGCCGGCGTACCCGCTCGACGGCGGCGCCGATGTCGCGCAGGTCGGTGAGCGCGAAGGTGGCCGGGCACGAACGCGGTGCCAGGACGGTCCAGGTCCTCGAGCCGAGGCGAGACCGACGCCCGGGGCCGTGCGGCAGGCGCAGGGTGCGGGCGTACGTCGCCGTCGCCGACCGCCTCCACGCCCGGGCACGCGCCCGGCGCGGCGAGGAAGGCGAGCAGCGCCGCGCCGGCGAACGGGGTGCGCACCGCGAGCCGCATGCCGACGGTCCCGTCCGCGGCCGCGCGGCGCGTGCCGTGCGACCCCGCAGCTGGCGTCGGGGTGGCGTCGTACACCTCGCGGACGGTGTCGTTGAACTGCCGGACGCTGGCGAACCCCGCGGCGAAGGCGACGTCGGCGAACCCGAGGTCGGTGGAGCTCTCGATCAGGACCCGCGCCGTCTGCGCGCGGCGGGCCCGGGCCAGCGCGAGCGGGCCGGCTCCGAGCTCCTCGATCAGCAGCCGGGTGAGGTGGCGAGGGCTGTAGCCCAGCCGACGGCCGCCAGCCCCGCCACGCCCTCACGGTCGACCACGCCGTCGGCGATCAGCCGCATCGCACGTCCGGCGACGTCGGCGGCGACGTCCCAGTCCGGGCGAGCCCGGGGTCGCGTCCGGGACGCACCGCTTGCAGGCCCGGTAGCCCGGCCGCCTGCGCGGCCGCGGCCGTCGGGTGGAAGGTCGACGTTGGCCGGCGCCGGGGTGCGCGCCGGGCAGGACGGCCGGCAGTAGATCCCGGTGGTCCGCACCGCGGTGTAGAAGACCCCGTCGAAGCGCCGGTCCCGGCTCCGGACCGCGCGGTAGCAGGACTCGTGGTCGAGTCCCGGCGCGCGCTCGGTGCTGGTGGTCATGCGTCCATCCTGCTCGCATCCAAGCACAGCGGCTGGCGGGAATCGGACGCGGCGGTCACCGGCCCGGCCGCGGTCAGTCGCCGGCGGGCCCGTCGAGCCGACAGGCCATCAGCACGTCGTCCACCTCGCGGCCGTCGAGGAGGAACTCGCCGCGGAGCACGCCCTCCACCGCGACGAGCACGTCCTGCCGAGCCAGTCGCTCCGAGAAGAACGCTCGTTCCGGGGCCTGCGGGGGCACCGGCGAGACCAAGGGGCTCCAGGTGCGCCGATCGATCTTCCGGAGCCGTCGTCGTCCTCAGGACGACCGGGGCGGATCTGGATCACCGACGGAGTGTGACACGTCACGCACGCCCGCCGACGGCGCAGGGGCGTGGAGGCCCGGGAAACGACGAAGGGCCCCGATCCGCGTCTCCGCGGATCAGGGCCCTTCGGTGCTGTACCCCCGACCGGATTCGAACCGGCGCTACCGCCTTGAGAGGGCGGCGTGCTAGGCCGCTACACAACGGGGGCTTGCAGGTGTCACCCGGCAATTTCTGTCTGCCTGGCGACGGAGCGAAACTCTAGACGAACCGGTGTTTCGCACCAAATCCCGGCCTGGGCCGGGATTTCGCTGGGATACAAGGACTCGAACCTTGACTAACTGAACCAGAATCAGTCGTGCTGCCAATTACACCATATCCCACTGGCTTCCGGCCCCCTGAGGAGCCGTTCGGCCCCCTTAGGGAACCGAGTGCGGAACGATACACGTGGCCGCTCGGGCGCCGCCAAAACGGCGCCTCTCCACCGTCCTCGCCACGCCCATCTGACGGGCCACGAACCAGGCCAGGCCGAGGTAGACCAGCGACTGGGTCAGCGTCGCCGGCAGGCTCCACCAGGTGCCTCCGGTGGGGTTCAGCGCGTCGCCAGGTCGCCGAGAACGCCAGGGCCAGGCCGAAGGCGATGAAGTTGTTGAGCACGTGCATCGCGATGGCCGCCTCCAGCCCGCCGGTGACGATCACGAGCACCCCGGCGACCACCCCGAAGGCGAACCGGTCGACGAAGACCGGGAGGTCCTGGCGCACCGTGCGCGAGCGCGAACAGCAGCGCGGGCACCAGCACCGCCAGCACGCGGGCCAGCACCACCCCGCCGACCATCCCGCCGACCGCCTGGGTCAGGTAGCCGCGGAAGAGGTACTCCTCCCCCGCCGCCTGCCAGGGCGTGAGCAGCAGCACGACGAGCAGGAAGTCGCGGGTCGTCGTGGTGAACGCGTTGACCTCCACCGGGACGGCCTGCACCGCCTCCTGCGGCACCAGCGAGGAGACGACGAGGGTCGCGAACAGCGCCAGGAACGAGAGCCCGAAGCAGGCCGCGAAGTAACCCCAGCGCATGCGGGGGCCCACCGAGGTCGACCCAGCGCAGCGGCAGCCGGTGCAGGCCGCGGGAGACCGCCCAGACCAGCGCGATGGCGCTGGCCAGGACGACGTTGAGGTAGGCCAGCGTCAGCGGGCTCGGGTCGCGGGTGTCGAGCCATCGCCTCGAGCGAGGCCAGCACCGGCTCGCCGGCCGCCACGAAGCCCACGCACGAAGAGCAGCTGCCAGACCAGCGGGGCGACCAGGAACGAGCCCAGGACGCGCCAGCAGCGACGCCCAGGAGGGGCCGCCAGAGCCGCGTGGGCCCGCGCGGTGCAGTCGGTGGTCTCGAGGGCCCGTATCCTCCCTGACGGCCTGGTCCCTGCCGGGCTCTCACCTGCGCCTGCCCATGACCGCCTCCTGGTCAGCCGAGCGCGTCGCGCAGCCGCGAGAGGCTGCGCTCGCGACCGAGCAGCTCCATCGACTCGAACAGCGGCGGCGAGACCTTGCGACCGCTGATCGCGATCCGCACCGGACCGAAGGCGAGGCGCGGCTTGAGCCCGAGCTCCTCGACCAGCGCGGTCCGCAGCGCCTCCTCGATCTCGGCGGTGGACCAGCTCTCCAGCGCCGGACAGCGCGTCGTACGCGGCGCGGACGACCTCGTCGCCGGCCTCGTCGATCGTCGTCGGTCCGGGCGAAGTCGGCCTCGTCGACGAAGAGGAAGCCGAGCATCGGGGCGGCCTCGGTGAGCTTGTTGATCCGCTCCGCGACCAGCGGCATCGCCAGCTCGAGCAGCTTCGCGTCCGCGTCGCTGACCGGGTCGCAGAGCACGCCGTCGTCCTTGAGGAACGGGATCACCCGGTGGGTCAGCTCGTCGAGCGAGAGCATCCGCATGTGGTCGGCGTTGATCGCCTCGGCCTTCTTGAGGTCGAAGCGCGCCGGGTTGGGGTTGACGTCGCCGATGTCGAACTGCCTCGACCATCTCCTCGAGCGTGAAGACGTCGCGGTCGGCGCGCGATCGCCCAGCCCAGCAGGGCCAGGTAGTTGAGCAGCCCCTCGGGCAGGAAGCCCTGCTCGCGGTAGAGCTCCATGTGCGCCTCGGGGTCGCGCTTGGAGAGCTTCTTGTTGCCCTCGCCCATCACGTAGGGCAGGTGGCCGAACGCCGGGGTGCTGGTGGCCACGCCGATGTCGATCAGCGCGTCGAAGAGCGCGATCTGGCGCGGGGTGCTGGAGAGCAGGTCCTCGCCGCGGAGCACGTGGGTGATCCCCATCAGGGCGTCGTCGACCGGGGCGACCAGCGTGTAGAGCGGGTCGCCGTTGGCGCGGCAGAGCGCGAAGTCCGGCACGAACTCGGTCTGGAAGGTGATCTCGCCGCGCACCAGGTCGTCGAAGGCGATCTCGCCGTCGGGCATCCGGAACCGGACGACGGGCTTGCGGCCCTCGGCCTGGAACGCGGCGACCTGCTCGTCGGTCAGGTCGCGGCAGAAGCCGTCGTACCCCATGACCTTGGAGCCGGCGGCCTTGCGCCGGGCGGTCGGCTCGTCGCCGGTGCAGTAGCAGTCGTAGGTGTAGCTGCTCTCCCGGAGCCGGGTCAGCACGTCGGCGTAGATCTCGCTGCGCTCGGACTGCCGGTACGGGCCGTAGGGGCCGCCCACCACCGGGCCCTCGTCCCAGTCGAGGCCGAGCCACTGCATCAGGTCGATGAGCGAGTCGTAGGACTCGGTGGTGTTGCGCTCCTTGTCGGTGTCCTCGATCCGGAAGACGAAGGTGCCACCGTGGTGGCGGGCGAAGGCCCAGTTGAAGAGCGCCGTGCGGGCCAGGCCGACGTGCGGGCTGCCGGTCGGGCTGGGGGCCATCCGGACGCGGACGCCGGACGTTCCTGCGGGAGTCGTCGAGTCGCTGGTGCTGGTCACCGTGTCGCCACCTTGTTCGTGAGGGTTCCGATGCCGGCGATCGAGACCTCGATCTCGTCGCCGACCTGCATGGGGCCGACACCCGCGGGGGTGCCGGTGAGGATGACGTCGCCGGGCAGCAGCGTCATCACGCTGGAGACGTGCGCGACCAGGGTCGGGATGTCGAAGATCAGGTCCTTGGTCGAGCCGTCCTGGACCAGGTCACCGTTGAGGTGGGTCTGCAGGCTGACGCCGTCGGCGAAGGTCTGCGGGTCCAGGTCGGTCTCGATCCACGGGCCGAGCGGGCAGAAGGAGTCGAACCCCTTGGCCCGGGTGAACTGGCCGTCGCTTGCGCTGCAGGTCGCGGGCGGTGACGTCGTTGGCGATCGTGTAGCCGATGGATCACGTCGGTGGCCCGCTCGACCGGCACGTCGCGGCAGATCCGGCCGATCACCACGGCCAGCTCGCCCTCGTAGTGCAGGCTCGGAGGTCTGCGGCGGGTAGAAGATCGGGTCGCCCGGACCGACCACGCTGGTGTTGGGCTTGATGAACATCATCGGCTCGGTGGGCACGTCGTTGCCCATCTCGGCGGCGTGGTCGGCGTAGTTGCGGCCGATCCCGACGACCTTGCTGCGCGGCAGCACCGGCGCGAGCAGCCGCACGTCGGCGAGCTTGTGCTCCTCGGCCAGGAGCTTGATCCCGACGTAGAGCGGGTCGCCGGCCAGGGCCACGATCGTGGTCTCCGGGTCGGGTTGTCCGTACTCGTCGATCTCGCCCGTCACGACGCCGTAGAGCGGCTCTTCCCCGGTGGTGAATCTCGCGATGCGCACTCGCACGAGCCTATCCGGCTGTGGCGCGGCGCACCGCCCCGAGGCTGCGCCGTACGTCGTCGGCGTCGGTCGACCAGTTGCTCACCGAGATCCGCAGCACCGCGCGGCCCCGCCAGCGCGAGCCCGACATCCAGGCGGTGCCGTCGGCGAGCACGCCGGCGCACCACGTCCCGGGTGCGCTCGTCGTCGCCGAAGCCGACGCAGACCTGGGTGAAGACCACGTCGTTGAGCACCTCGGCGCCCGGCACCTCGCGCGATGCCCGCGGCGAACGCCGCCGGCGTGGCCGGCCAGGCCGTCGACCAGGTCGGCGACGCCCGTCGCGGCCCAGCGACCGCAGCACCGCCCAGACCGGGAACGCCCGCGGCCCGCCGGGACGAGCTCGGGCACCTTCTCGAACGGGTCGCCGGCCTCGTCCAGGATCAGGTAGTCGCCGTGCATCCCCATCGCCGCCCGCAGCGCCGCCGGGTCGCGGACGATCGCCAGCCCGCAGTCGTAGGGGACGTTCAGGGTCTTGTGCGCGTCGGTGGCCCACGAGTCGGCGTCCTCGACGCCCGGCGACCAGGTGGCGGAACGCCGGGCGACGCCGCGGCGAACAGCCCGAACGCGCCGTCGACGTGCACCCAGGCGCCGTGCGCGTGGGCGACCGCGATCGCCTCGCGCGAACGGGTCGAAGGCCGCCGGAGTGCACGTTGCCGGCCTGGAGCACGACCACCGTCGGCCCGTCGTCGCCGTCCGCCAGCGCCGCGGCGAGCGCGGCCGAGTCGAGCCGGCCCTGGTCGTCGGCGGCGACCGGCTCGGGCGCGCCGAGCCCGAGGTAGCGCAGCGCCAGGTCGACGGTGTCGTGCCGCTCGGCGCCGACGAGCACCCGCACGCCGGGCGCGCCGACCAGCCCGCGGCTGGCCACGTCCCAGCCGGCCCGGCGCAGCACCTCGTCGCGGGCGGCCGCCAGGCAGGTGAAGTTGGCCATCGTGCCGCCGGTGACGAACCCGACGGCGCTGCCCGCCGGCAGCCCCAGCAGGTCGAGCAGCCAGGCGCTCGGCCGACCTCCTCGGCCGCGGTGCGCCGGGGTGAGCCGGCGCAGCCCGGCGTTCTGGTCCCAGGCGCTGACCAGCCAGTCCGCGGCCAGCGCGGCGGGGTGGGTGCCGCCGATCACGAAGCCGAAGAACCGGCCCGACGGCATCGCGGTCAGGCCCGGCTCGCAGGCCGTGGCCAGCAGGTCGACCACCTCGGCCGGGTCCGTGCGCACCGTCCGGGAGGTCTGGCCCCAGTCGCGCGGTCACCTCCTCGGCACCGGCCCGCGGCGGGCACGGGACGCTCCGGCAGCGAGCGCAGCCAGGCGAGCGCGTGCGCGTGCGCCCGGTCCAGGGCCGCCCCGGACGACGTGCCGGCGCTGATCGCCGCGCCGTTGCCCGTCGCCGCTCATGCCTCCCAGTGTGTGCCGGGCGCAGCCTGCCGGGAAGCCCCTGGCTCCTCCGGCCTACGCTCGTCCCGTGCAGTGGCTGGAGCGGGCGGAGTGGGAGTCGAGGGCGACGGCCCACCGCGAACGCCTCCGCCCGTTCGTCGAGCCGCACCTCGAACGCCGCCGGCACGCGGTCAAGCACCCGGTGCACGACTTCCTCTTCACCTACTACGGCTTCCGGCCCGCCCAGCTGCTCCGCTGGCACCCGGGCGCCGGGGTCGCGCTCGCCGACGCCCCGGAGTACGACGGACCTCAAGGGCTACGCCCCCGTCTCCGGCGAGCGGTCCGGGGCGGCGCCGGACGTCGACTCGGCGGTCACGGTCTCCGCGGCGTACGTCGCCACCCAGCGCCCGCTGCTGCAGGCGCTGCGCCGGCTGCTCGCCGCGACCGCGGCCCGGCCGGCCTCCTTCGGCTGCTTCGGGCTGCACGAGTGGGCGATGGTCTACCGGCTCGACGAGGACGAGACGCGGCACGCCGACTGGCCGCTGCGCCTGGGCCGGCCGGCACCGACGCGGTGGTCGAGTCGCACCGGGTGGCCTGCTCGCACTTCGACGCCTACCGGTTCTTCACCCCCGCGGCCCGCCCCCTCAACGCCCTGCGCCCGGGGCCGGACGACCGGCCCGACTTCGAGCAGCCGGGCTGCCTGCACGCGACGATGGACCTCTACAAGCACGCGGCCGGCTCATCCCGATGGTCTCCTCCGACCTGGTCGCCGACTGCTTCGAGCTGGCCCGCGACGTCCGGGTGCTCGACATGCGCGCCGCGCCGTACGACCTGACCGGGCTGGAGGTCGACGGGGAGCCGTTCGTCCCGGTGCCGATCGAGACGGCGGCGGGCAAGCAGGAGTACGCCGCGGCGCAGCGCGGGTTCGCCGAGCGTGCGCGCCCCGCTCCGGGCGCGGCTGCTGGCCGAGTGCGAGCGGCTGCTGGCCACGCTCGACGCAGTGCGTGACCCGGGCGATGACCGGGCGATGACCGGGTACGGCGGCCACAGCGTGCTCCAGGTGCCGGTGCCGGCGCTGGAGCCGTGGGTGCGCGAGCGCACCGCGTTCTACGACCGCGACTACGTCTCGGACGACCCGGCGTTCGGGCACGCCCACGTCACCGCGCTGGCGCCGTTCCTGACCGCGCCGACGAGGAGGCACTGGCGCGGGTGGCCGAGATCGCCGGTCGCGTGCCGCCGTTCGACTACGTCCTGGAGCGCACCGGCACCTTCCCCAACGGGATCGTGCACCTGCTGCCCGACCCGGACGACGGGTTCCGGCGGCTCACCCGGCTGCTGGTCGAGGCGTTCCCGCAGTGCCCGCCGTACGCCGGCCAGTTCCCCGACCCGGTGCCGCACGTGACCCTGGACGCGCTCTCGGAGCACGTCACCGAGGCGTCGACCAGGGCGGCGGTGGCGCCGCTCCTGCCCGCGCGCTGCCGGGCGACCCGGCTGGACCTGGCCTGGTACGAGCCGGGGCGCTGCCGGGTGCTGCACAGCTGGCCGCTGGGCCGGGCCGCCCAGGACCAGACTGCTCAGAACTCGTAGCCGAGCTCCTCGATCGAGTCGGAGAAGAGCTTGGCGACCTTGTCCCGGGAGGCGTCGTCGTAGAGCTCGCGGTAGTCGCGCCGGGGTCGCGCTGACCCCTTGGCGCGGGGCAGCTCGGGTGACCCGGGCAGCCCGAGGTGCTCCCAGACCTCCGCCAGCTCCTCGCCGAGCCGCTCGTAGCGCAGGATGCGGTCGACCGCGACCTTCGCCGTCGATCCGGTAGATGCGCTGGTTCTCGGCGAGCTGCTCGACGCTCTCCTCGTCCACGAACTCCGAGAACGGCGGGGCGACCCGGGCGCCGGGGCGCTCGCGGAACTTCCAGTAGTAGAGCGAGACCACGGTGTCCCACGGGTTCCGCTCGATGGCGAACCGGTAGTAGTCGTCCCAGGTCGCGCGGCCCAGCGACCTTGCGCACCTTCTGGGCGGGCATGTGGTTGAAGGCCCGGCGCACCAGGGGCGGCGACTCGTGGTTCTGCGGGCCGCGACCACCGGCGGCGGCGCGCAGCTCCTCGTCCTCCGGGCTGATCCGGCTGATGATGTCGTCGGGTCCGCAGATCTTCGACAGGGCGATCTCCACGCTCGTCCCGGCGGTCTTGCGCGTCTTGAGGAAGACGAAGCGGTGCTGGTGCGAGACGATCACGGGCGTCACTCTAGCCAGGTCGGCCTCGCCGCTCCGGCGCCACCGCCCCGGCCGCTGCGCTCCGCCGCGCCGCCTCTACCGTGACCTCATGCCGCGCGAGGAGCAGGACCGGACGTTCACCGACGAGGACTGGTACGGCGAGGAGCTGGACGGCGACCGCTTCGTCCGGTGCACCTTCAGCCGGGTCGACCTCACCGAGGCCCGGCTCTCGGGCGTCTACTTCGAGGAGTGCGTCTTCGACGGCGTCCGGTTCAACGCCGCCTCCCTGGTCTCGACCGCCCTGGTGGTCTGCACGGTGCGCCGCTGCAACTTCTTCGACGTCACCTTCGACGGCTGCAAGGTCACCGGCACCACGTTCTCCGAGTGCACCCTGCGCCCGGTCAAGGTCCGGGGCGGGCAGTGGCGCGGGGTCGGGCTGCGCGGAGCGGACCTGCGGGCGGTCGACCTCTCCGGGCTGGACCTGCGCGAGTCCGACCTGTCCGGGGCCGACCTGACCGGGGCACGGCTCCGGGGCACGGCGCTGGACGGCGCCGACCTGCGGCAGGCCAAGCTGGCCCGCGCCGACCTGGTCGGCGCCTCCCTGGACCGGGTCGACCTGGCGGCCGCCGAGCTGCGCGAGACCAGGCTGGACCTGGTCGGGCGCCGTGCTGCTCGCCGAGCAGCACGGCGCGCTGGTCTCCCCCGACCCCGCCTGACCTCCACCGCCGCCGCCTGACCCCGCCGGTCAGCGGGTGGTCGGCTGGCCCACCCGCACCCGGATGCCGTCGACCAGCAGCGCGAGCCCCGCGTCGAAGTCGGAGGACGTGCGGCGGCTCGTCGTCGATCGCGCCGGCGCTGCTGGCCTGCAGCCGGGTCTGCTCCTCGCCGGTGTGCCCGAAGACGCAGGTGCAGCAGCGTGCGGGCCGCCGTGGCGCGCAGCCCGGCCGGGAGCCCGCTGCCGACCAGCGCGTCGTCGACCGCCTCGTACGCCGCGGCGGCGCCGAGCCCGAAGGCGTGCACGGTGGCCACCAGCTCGGCGCCGTCGCGCCAGGCGAGCATCGCGTCGCGGAGCCGGCGGCAGACCGTGCGCAGCCGCACGTCCCACTCGCCCGGCTCCGGCCGCCGCCCGGTCGCCGGTGCCATCCCGCAGCCCACGCGCCAGGATCTCGTCGGCGACCGCGGCCAGCAGGGTCTGCTTGTTGGCGAAGTGGTGGTAGAGCGCGCTGGGCTGGACGCCCGAGCTCGGCTGCCGAGCCGGCGCATGGTCAGGTCGGCCAGTCCGTAGTCGTCCAGCACCTCGAGCGCCCGCTGCACGACGTCGCCGCGGTGGTAGCGCACTGCCGCGGGACGCGCTGTCTCGCCCGGCCGAGATGCGGCGACCCGGTCGTTGACGCCGTCCGGCCCTGCACCCTAACCTGAACGCCGTTCACCTGACCAGCGTTCAGGTCTCGCGACGAAAGAGGACCCCATGAGCAACCGCCCCCGCCGCACCGGCACCGACCTCGCCCTGGTCGCCTCCTTCGCCGCCCTGATCGCGGTCTGCGCGATCCTGCCGGCGCATCAAGATCGGCGCTGCCGGTCGCGGATCACCCTGCAGACCTTCGCCGTGCTGCTCTCCGGCGCCGTCCTGGGCGCCCGGCGCGGGCTTCCTCGCCGTGCTCCTCTACCTGGCCGTCGGCGCCGCCGGGCTCCCGGTCTTCTCCGAGGGCCGGGCCGGGCTGGGCGTGCTTCCAGGGCCCCAGCGTGGGCTACCTGCTGGCTTTCCCGCTGGCCGCCGCCTGCTGCGGGCTTCCTGGTCGAGCGGCTCCCCCGCGGCGCCGCCAGCCGGTCGGTGCCGCTGGTCTTCGCCTCCGGCCTGGTCAGCTGCGCGCTCTTCGTCCACACCCTGGGCGTGGCCGGGCTGGCTCTGCGGGTGCCGATGGACTGGGTCGACGCGGTGGTCGCCGACGCCGCCTTCTACCCCGGCGACGTGGTGAAGAACCTGGCGATGGCCTTCGTCGCCACGGCGGTGCACCGCGCCTTCCCCGACCTCCTGCCGACCCGCCGCGCCCGGCGGGTCGAGGTGCGCGAGACCATTCCCGGGTGAGCCGCATCGAGCTGGACCGGGTCGTCGTCACCGCCGACACCGCCGAGGGTCCGCTGACCATCCTGCACGAGACCTCGCTCGTGGTCACCGAGCAGCGGCTCGCGCTGATCGGCCCCAACGGCTCGGGCAAGTCGACGCTCGCCCGCGTGCTCAACGGCCTGGTCGCCGCCGTCCTCCGGCACGGTCCCTGGTCGACGGCCTGGACGTCGACCGCGACGGCCGCGAGGTCCGCCGCCGGGTGGGGTTCGTCTTCACCGACCCGGCCGCCCAGCTGGTGATGCCGACGGTCGTCGAGGACGTCGCCCTCTCGCTGCGGCGCACCCACCGCGGGCGCGCCGCGCGCCGCGGCCGCCGCGCTGGAGGTGCTGGCCAGGCACGGGCTCGAGGCAGCTCGCCGACCGCAGCGTGCACGCCCTGTCCGGCGGCCAGCGCCAGCTCCTGGCCATCGCCGGGGTGCTCGCCGCCGCGCCCGACGTCCTCGTCGCCGACGAGCCCACCACCCTGCTCGACCTGAGCAACTCCCGCCGGGTGGCCGACCTGCTGTTCGGCCTCCCCCAGCAGCTGGTGCTGCTCACCCACGACCTGGACCTGGCGGCGCGCTGCGACCGCGCCCTGGTCGATGGACGTCGGGACGCGTCGTCTTCGACGGCCCGGCCGCGGACGCCGTCGCCGCCTACCGGGCGATGGCGTGAGCACCCCCCTGCTCGGCGGCTACCGGCCGGGCACGCACTGGCTGCACCGGACGCCGGCCGCGGTGAAGCTGGTCGCCCTGGCGGTGCTGAGCATCGTGGTGGTCACGGTCCGCGGCGCCGGAGAGCGGTCTGGTCGCGCTGGGCCTGGCGCTGGTCCTGGTGCTCTGGTCGGGGATGGGCTGGCGGCCGGCGCTGAAGGTGCTGCGCACGCTGCTGCTGGTCTCGGTCCTGGTCGGCGGCTACCTGATCTGGCAGCGCAGCTGGGCGCTGGCGGTCGAGCAGGTCAGCGACCTGGTGGCGCTGGTGCTGCTCGCCGCGGTGCTGACCGCGACCACCGCGGTCGACGACATCCTCGAGGTGGTCACCACCGCCCTGGCGCCCGACGCGCCGGCTCGGGCGTGCACCCCGAGCGGGTCGCGCTGGCGTTCAGCATGGTGCTGCGCGCGATCCCGAGCATCCTCGAGGTCGCCCGCGAGACCCGCGACGCCGCCCGGCGCCCGAGGGCTGCGAGCGCAGCCCGCGGGCCCTGCTCACCCCGATGGTCATCCGCACGGTCGCCCAGGCCCGGCGGACCGGCGAGGCGCTGCACGCCCGCGGCCTGGCCGACGACTGAACGGCGATATCCTCTCGCGGGTGATCGTCTCCTCTGCGCAGCGGCTGCTCTTCGTGCACGTGCAGAAGACCGGCGGCCTCTCCACCGACACCCTGCTGGAGTCGCTCCTGCCGGACGCGAAGCGGGTCCAGGGGCTGCCCGGCACCCGGCACGCCAAGCTGCGCGCCGCCCTGCGCGCGCACCCGGAGTACGCGGACTACTTCATCTTCGGCTTCGTGCGGAACCCGTGGGCCCGGCTGCTCTCCTGGCACGCGATGGTGCTGCGACGGACCAGCTCGGCCCAGGACGGCAACGAGTTCATCGCCGCCCGGCTGGAGGCCAACAGCTTCTGGCGCAAGGTCGGCGAGGAGTACGCCGACTTCGAGGAGTTCGTGCTCCGCGGGACCCGGGAGATCCCCCGCCTGGGCACCCCGCAGGTCGACTGGCTGCGGGCCCCTGGGCGCGAGGCGGACTTCATCGGCCGGACCGAGAGCTTCGACGCCGACCTCGCGGCCGGCTCTGGAGAAGGCCGGCGTCGAGGTCCCGGTCGGCGCCATCCAGCGCCGCAACGCCGGGCCGCCGACCGACTACCGCAGCGCCTACACCCCCGCGATGCGGGACCGGGTGGCCGAGGCGTTCGCCGACGACATCGAGGCTTTCGGCTACCGGTTCTGACTGCGGTCGGCGCACCTCACAGGCCGGCGAGCAGGGCGCGCAGGGCGGACTCGTTGCGGCCGAAGTCGAACTCCCAGCCCGACTGGAACGCGGAGTAGGAGAACTCCCCCGGCGGGTGGTCCTGGTCCGCGGCGCTCCAGAAGTAGTGCAGGTCGCAGCCGAGCAGCCCGGAGATCAGGTCCTCGTTGCGCGCGTCGTACGACTCCTGGTTGAGCACGATGACCGTGGGCCGGGAGGTGGCGAAGATCAGGTTGAACATCCCGGTCCCGCCGAACCCGGCGACCACCGACGCCGCGTCGAAGACCGCGGCCTGCTGGGCGACGTCCAGCTGCTCGGGCCGCAGGATGGTGAAGCCGTAGGAGGAGAAGAGCGCCTCGACCCGTGCGTGGTTGCGGCAGGCCCGGTTGCCCCCGTGCCGGGTGACGAAGACCCGCTCAGGGAGGGGCAGCGGCTCGAACGGGCCGCCAGCAACCCGTCGCGGACCCGGTGCCAGACCCCGAGCAGGTCGGGGTGGATCGCGTACGGCGGCTTGTTGTGCAGCATCGGGGTCGCGGCGTACAGGCTCTCCACCTGCACCGGGTCGCGGACCCACGTCACGCCCGAGGCGGGGATGCCGAAGGCCTCGAGCAGCCGCGAGGTCGGCCCGGGGACGCTTGCGCCGGGCGTCGCGCGGGTGCTCGCGCATCAGCAGCCTTCACCCCGGGGTCCCGGGCCACCACCGCCGGCCAGGCCCAGAGCTTGGCCAGGGCCTCGGTGAGCAGGTGGCCGTAGTGCCCGGCGTTCTTGTACTCGAAGTAGTAGTAGGCGCCCGCCAGCGACTCGGGCGGTCGCTCCTCGAGCCGTCGCCGTGCGTGCCGGGGGCCGACGGGTGAGAGCTTGCGGTTCTCCAGGGGCCGGTGGTCGAACCACTTGAAGGACTCCGGCAGCACGCTGCTGCCCGCGGTCACCACCATCCCGTCGTCAGAGCTCGACCGGGCCGTCGTAGTGGCGCAGCTGCACCGCGGGGCGCGCGGAGCAGGCCGTCCTCGGTGGAGGTCGTCGGCGGGCCGCCGTCCCCGTCCGGTCCGCCGGCACTGCCGGTCACCTGTCGTCCAGGGTCGAAGGTCCCGCCGGCCCTGGAGTCCAGGGCGCTGACCCGGACGCCGGACCGGGCCGGCAGCAGCACCTGGACGTCCTGCTCGGTGAGCAGCAGGAGGTGCTCGGCCGCCTTCTCCACCGCCAGCAGCCCGGCCCGCTCCCGGACCGGTCCGATGGCGCGTGCGTGCTCCGCCTCGATCGCGCCGACGACCCGCGCTCCCGCCGCTCGGCTGCAGCCAGCGCCGGCGCTGCCGCCGGCGACGCGAGGGCACGAGCGAGAGCACCTCGAGGTACGCCCCGTCCGGGCGCAGGTGCCACCACGCGCTCGACCCGACGCTCCCGTGCGGGGCGCCTCCGGGCTCCGGGACGGGCGCGCCCGGTGGTGAGGTCCACGACCAGGTCCACGTCCCCCAGGTGCGCGAGCCGCTCCTCGGCCCCGGGCCGGGCGACGACCACCTGGAGGCTTCCGGGCAGCGTCGTGCGGACCGCCCGGCGGAGCCAGCGCCGGGTCCGCCACGAGCGACGCGCTCGGCGTGAGCACGACGGCGGTGCCCGGGCAGCGTCGCAGCCAGCGGGTCAGCTCGCGGAAGACCCCGACCCGGTCACGCAGCAGCGACCACTGGCGGGAGAGCCGGCTGGCGAGCCGGCGCGAGGAGGTCCATCCTCCAGCGGGTACGTCCCTCTCCCGGGGCCTGGTAGGGACCTTGGGCCCTCACCACCCGGGCGGCCTCCGGGTCCCCCAGGGCGCAGCGGCCTCGACCTGGGCGCAGACCGCCAGCAGCAGCTCATCCTCGGCCGGCCGGGCGGCGAGCATCACCCCCACGGGCAGGCCCTCGGGCGTCCAGTGCAGCGGCAGCGAGACCGCCGGCATCCCGGTGACGTTCCACGCGGAGGTCCAGGGCGTGAACCGCTTCTGCGCCTCGAAGTCGCGCGTGCGGATCGGCGTCGTCGCGCAGCGCCCCGACCCGCAGCGGCGGCGCGGCCACGGTCGGGGTCAGCACCAGGTCGTACGGCGCCAGCGCGGTCAGGGCCTCGGACGCGTACCGGCGCAGCGCGCCGATCGCCAGCGCGAACTCCGGGCCCGACACGGCCTGGCCGCGGTCGCTCAGCCAGCGGGTCAGCGGACGCAGCCACTCCTCGCGTCCCTGCGGGCGCCGGGGAGAGGGCGGTCAGGACGGCCCAGCAGGTCTCGAAGACGGGCACCGCCTCCCGCGGCAGCGGGACCGGCACGTCCTCCACGTGGTGGCCCAGCGACTCCAGGAGCACGCGAGGCGTCCTCCCAGGCACGCAGGCACTCGGGGTCGACGGCGGTCTCGGCGATCACCGGCGTCGGCGAACCTGGCCACCCGCAGGCGTCCCGGCTCGCGGTCGCAGGCCTCGAGGAAGGTGCCGGACGGCGCGGGCGCCCAGGTCGGGTCCCCCACCCGCCGTCCGGCCAGCACGTCGAGCAGCGCGGCCGCGTCGCGCACGGTCCGGGCGATCGGCCCGGTGACCGCGAGCCCGATCGGGTCGCCGTACGTCGGCGCATCCGCTCACCCGGCCGCGGGACGGCTTGAGACCCACCAGTCCGCAGCAGGAGGCGGGGATCCGGATCGAGCCACCGCCGTCCGACCCCTGGGCCAGCGGCACCAGGCCGGCCGCCACCGCCGCGGCCGCACCGCCGGAGGAGCCGCCGGCCATCCGGGTGCGGTCCCAGGGCGTGACCGCGGGTGGCAGGCCCTCGGGCTCGGTGTAGCAGGGCGAGCCGAACTCCGGGGTGCTGGTCTTGCCCAGCGACAGCATGCCCGGCGGCCTCGATCGACAGGGTGACGCCGTCGGAGGTCTCGGGCACGTAGTCGTCGTACGCCGCGGAGCCGAAGGTGGTGCGCACCCCGGCGGTGGGGTTGCAGGTCCTTGATCGCGGTGGGCACGCCGTGCAGCGGCGAGCGCCCGCAGGCCGGCGAGCGCCTGGCCCGCTCCCGGGCCAGCTCGGGCGTGCGGGTGACGAAGGCGCCGACGTCGTCGGTGCGGGTGAGGTAGTGCTCGACCAGCTCGAGGGGTGAGACCTCGCCGCGACGCACGGCGGCACCCTGCTCCAGCGCGGTCAGGTCGTGGAGCTCAGCCATGGCCGAGACCCTACGCCCGCGAGCGCCGGCCGAGCGGAACGCGCCCCGACGACGACCAGCACCGGCCGCGCCGCCCAGCACCCACCACAGCACCGGTCCCCCGGTCCTCGGAGGAGCCGCTCCCCCGGCCTCCTCCCCACCGGACCCGTCGCCGACGTACCGTCCGTCGCCTCGGCGAGCGGGCCCTGCGCCTCTCCGGCGAGCTCGGGGACGCCCTCCTCCTCCCCGACCACCTCGACCCGGAGGGCGACCGGGGCGACGAACTCGTTCGCCTCGTCGGCCGGCAGCCGGCCCATCCCGAGCGCGAAGTACTGGTACCCGTCCGCGACCAGCGTCTTGAGGCCGGCGTCCGAGGACTCCGCGTTGCGCAGCCTGACCGGGGGCACCACGCCGGTCAGCACGCTCGCCCTCTCACCGTGGTAGAAGTCGTAGCTCCGGGCGCCGCCTGCTCGGCGGCGGAGGTCACGGCCAGCTGCTGACCGAGAGCGGAGTAGGAGCGGAGCCCCACGGACGCACCGGTGAAGGTGATCACCTGCGCCGCCTGCGGGTCGGCGTCGAGGCGGGCGGAGAGTCGCACCGCCTGCCCGTAGCCCGCGCGCACCTTGTAGACCAGCACCTCCGAGGGTCGCAGGGTGTCGGCGTAGGTGCTGCCGGGGACCAGCTCGGGGGCGTCGTCGAAGGAGACCCCGCCCACCACCGGCTCGCGCGGGCCCGAGGCGGGCACGGGCACCGGCTCCAGCCCGGCGTCGGCACGGTCCACGGCAGCGGGCAGGGCGTCGAGGTTCTCCACCGCCGGCCGGCTGCCCACCTGCAGGCGGAAGTCCTCGCCGTCGGCTCCGCTCACCACGGTGGCGACCAGCTGCTCGGCCGCGGCACACGGGTCGTCGGCCGGGTCGTCGGCCGGGTCCGAGCTCACGACCTGGTCGTAGGCGATCCCGGTGGAGGTGATCGGCGTCATCCCGAGCAGCTGGTTGGTGACGGCGTAGTTCTCGGCGCAGGTCGTGCCCTCCGGGGTGCTGAGGGCGACCCGCAGCACGGTGTTCCACGACGTCGTCACGTCGCGCTGCCGCCGCACCAGCGCGGAGACCGACACCCCGCCCCCCGCCGGCTTGTCCAGGAGGTAGTGGCGCGCGCCCTTGTCCGGCAGCGTGGTGTCCAGGTAGGTGCCCGGCTCCAGCGACAGCGCGGTCTCGACGGTGGTGCCACCCTCGACCCGCTCGCCGACCAGTCGGAAACCGCGCAGGTCCCGGACGCTGACCTTGAGCAGGCGCTGGGCCAGCTCCTCGGCGGAGCCCGCGTCGTAGTAGGCGCCGTTGCCGGAGCGGGCGATGCACTGCAGGGCGCTGCGCGCCTTGCCGGAGACGTCGAGCCCGACCACGTTGATGCTCAGGTCGATCCCCTGGTCGGCCAGCTCGGCCGCCACCCGGCACGGGTCGGGCTGGCAGGTGGGCTCGCCGTCGGAGAGCAGCACGATCGTGCGCGGCTCGCCCTCGACCGCCGGCCCGAGGTCGTCGGCCGCCTGACGCAGGGCGTGGCCGATCGGCGTCTCGCCGTAGGGCTCGTAGTCGGCGACCGCCGAGGTGAGCGCGTCCCGGTCGACCGGGCCCACGGGCACCACGTTCTGGGAGTCGGTGCAGGCACCCGGGCGGCTGCGGTCGAAGACCTTGGCGCCGAAGACGCGGACGCCGACCGCGGCGTCGTCGGGGAGCTGCTCGACCACCTGCCGGAGCGCGTCCTTGGCCGCCTCGATCTTCGTGCTCGACCCGGAGCGCTCCTTCATGGAGCCCGAGGAGTCGAGCACCAGGACCATCCGTCCCGCCGGTGACTCGACCGCGCCCCCCGGGCGCCGCAGAGGGCGTGGCCGCGGCACCAGGCAGGGTCAGCAGCGCGGTGCCCAGCAGCGCGGGGAGCAGGGTGAGGAGCAGGTGGAGGGGCGATCGCATGAGCGCACCCTTCCCCCGCGACGCCGACTCCAATCCTGGGACGGGCTCGGACTGGTCCCGCCCGCGGGAGGCTCAGTCGACGTGCTGACGGCGCAGCCCGAAGGAGAGACCGTCGACCAGCGCCTCCCACGAGGCCTCGACCACGTTGTGCCCCACGCCGACGGTGACCCAGCTCGACTGGCCGTCCGAGGTCTCGATCAGCACGCGGGTGACCGCGTCGGTGCCGTGCCCGGCGTCCAGGATCCTGACCTTGTAGTCGGTCAGCTCGAACTTCGCGACCTGGGGGTAGGCCTGGGAGATGGCCGAGCGCAGCGCCGCGTCCAGGGCGTTGACCGGTCCGTTGCCCTCCCCGGTGACCACGTAGCGCACGCCGCCGGAGACGAGCTTGACCGTCGCCTCGGAGACCGCCTCGGACCCGGTCGGGCCGGTCTCGGTGATCACCCGCCACGACTCGACGTCGAAGTAGCGCGGACGCCGGCCCTCGACCTCCTCGGCGAGCAGGAGCTCGAAGGAGGCGTCAGCGGCCTCGAAGGTGTAGCCGCGCTGCTCCAGCGCCTTGACCCGCTCGGTGACCCGGGTGGCCAGCTCCCGGTCCTGGGAGAGGTCGAACCCGAGCTCGAGGCCCTTGAGCTCGATCGAGGCGCGGCCGGCCATGTCCGAGACCAGGAGGCGCATGTCGTTGCCGACGCCCGCCGGGTCCATGTGCTGGTAGAGGTCGGGGTCGATCTTGATGGCGCTGGCGTGCAGGCCGGCCTTGTGGGTGAACGCCGAGGTGCCGACGTAGGGCTGGCGGCTGGCCGGGGGGAAGTTGGTGACCTCCGCGACCGCGTGCGCGATCCTGGTCGCCTCGCGCAGGGCCCCGGGCGGCAGCACCGTCAGGGAGTGCTTGAGCTCCAGGTTGGCCACCACCGTGACCAGGTCCGCGTTCCCGGTGCGCTCCCCGTAGCCGTTGATCGTGCCCTGCACGTGGGTGGCCCCGGCGTCGACCGCGGCGAGCGTGTTGGCCACCGCGCAGCCGGTGTCGTTGTGGCAGTGGATGCCCACCCGGACCCCGGTCGTGTCCAGCACGTCGTGCACGACCTCGGAGACCCGGGGCGGCAGCATCCCGCCGTTGGTGTCGCACAGGACCGCGACGTCGGCCCCGGCGTCGGCCGCCGCGCGCAGCACCTCCAGCGCGTAGTCCCGGTTGGCGCGATAGCCGTCGAAGAAGTGCTCCAGGTCCAGGAAGACCCTGCGTCCCTCGGCCACCAGGTGGGCCACCGTGTCGTGCACCATCGCCAGGTTCTCCGCCAGCGTGGTCCGCAGCGCCAGCTCCACGTGCCGGTCGTGCGACTTGGCCACCAGGGTGACCACCGGGGCACCGGCGTCGCGCAGCGCTGCCACCTGGGGGTCGTCCGCGGCGACCGTGCCGGGACGGCGGGTCGACCCGAAGGCGGCCAGCACGGCGTGCCGCAGGTCGAGCTCGACCGCCGCTCGGCGGAAGAACTCGGTGTCCTTGGGGTTGGCCCCGGGCCACCCGCCCTCGATGAAGCCGACACCGAGGTCGTCGAGCTGCCGCGAGATGGTCAGCTTGTCGGCCACCGAGAGGTTGAGTCCCTCCTGCTGCGCGCCGTCGCGCAGGGTGGTGTCGTAGACGTGGAACGGGCCCTGCAGATTCATCTGGGTTTCCCTCGGGGTCGGGTTCGGGGCAACAAAAAAACCTCCCGGGGGTACGGAAGGTTGCGCGCCGGGAGTGGTCCTCGACGCGCTAGCGAATGATCACCCGCTGCTGCACGGGCTCATCGTGCCACGCACCGCACGAGGCCGTCACAGGAGTCCGGAGAACGAAATGGCGCGCCACGGCGCGTCCGTGGCCGGGTCCCAACGGGTGCCGTCCTGGGCGAGGGCGACGAAGCCGGAGGCCACCGCGGCGACCACTGCCGCCGCCACCAGCCAGGCGGCCGGCCTGGCCGACGCGGCGTGCAGCGCGGCACCCACCGGGCGGCGTACGAGGTGGCCTCCCGGTCCCGCCCAGGTACCGACCACGACGCCGAGACCCATCACACCCAGAGAGGTGGTCTCCGGCACCCCGAAGGCGAAGCAGAGCAGTCCCACCGCGAGCCCGACGCCCAGCGCCCAGCCGGTCAGCACCCCGGTGGTGGGCAGCGCCCGCAGCAGGTGGAACGGGCTGGACAGCGCGAGCAGCACGCCGTCGTGCCAGCGGGCGCCCCGCTGGGCGCGACGTGCCCGCACCGCGTCGCCGGCGCGGGACCCGGCGACCAGGAGCCAGACCAGGAGCACCAGCACCAGGCCCGAGGCCCAGGGCGCCCAGGCGAGCGCACCCGCACCGGCGGCCGCCAGGCCCGCGAGCAGGGTCAGGCTGCGCAGCCGGGCCAGCGCCGTGGTCCGGCTGCTCGGAAGCTCCGTGACCGGCGCGACGCCGTCATGCTCCCAGTCGGCGTCCCGTTCCCAGTCGGCGTCGTGGTCCCGGTCGGCGTCCTGGTCCCAGCCCTGGGGGCCCCAGCCACCGTCCCGGTGCACGTCGGTCCCGGCGTCGGGCGCCGGGTCCCAGAGGGTGTGGGGGGTGCGGGGTGGGTGTCGGGGTGGGTGTCGGGGTGGGTGTCGGAGTGGGCCTGCGACTCCCACCCTGCCTCGGTGCCCGGCACCGGAGGGCGCACCGCACGCGGGGACCCCAGCGGCTGGGTGGGAGGTCCGAGGCCCGCGCCGGCGCCCTGACCCGGCGCCAGCCAGGCCTTCAGCTGGTGCACGGTCGGGCGTGCCGACGGGTCCGGGTCGAGCGCGGCGAGCACCACGTGCCGGATCGGTCCGTCCAGTCCGCGCAGGTCGTGCTCGCCGCGCCGGACCCGGTCCATCACCGCCACGTCCGGACCCGCACCGAAGGGTCGGCGCCCAGTCGCGGCGTACGCCACGGTGGCCGCCCACGAGTGCACGTCGGAGGCGGGCTCGGGGTCCTGGCCGAGCAGGATCTCCGGGGCCAGGTAGCCCGGGGTCCCCAGCAGCCAGCCGACCCGGGTCAGCCGGGTGTCGTCGGCGAGCCGGGCCAGGCCGAAGTCGATCAGGACGGGGTTGCGTCCCTCCATCAGCACGTTCGACGGCTTGACGTCGCGGTGCAGCACCCCGACCCGGTGCACGGCCTCGAGGGCCTCGGCGAGGCAGCGACCCAGGTGCACCAGGTCGTCGCCGCTGACCGTGCCCTCCTGGCGCACCTGGTCCTGCAGGGAGAGCCCGGGCACGTAGCGGGTGACCACGTACGGGACCTCGCCCCACGGGTCGGCGTCCAGCACCTCCGCCACCCGGGGGCTGCGCACCCGGGAGAGGGTGTCGACCTCACGGGCCAGCCGCGCCCGCGCCTCGTGGTCACCCACCACGTGGGGGCGCAGCACCTTGAGCGCGACCCGGGGCCCGCCCGGACGAGCCGCCAGGTGGACCACGCCCATGCCGCCCTCGCCGAGCCGGGTGAGCAGCTGGTAGCCGCCGATCCGGAGCCCCGCGGGTGGGACGGAGGGCTGAGGCACGGTCACCGGTCGAGCGTACCCGCAGGCGCTCCTCCAGCCGGGAGGGAACGCCTGCGGGCAAGGGCTCAGCAGATCTTGTGCATCCAGCCGAAGGAGTCCTCGGCGCGGCCGTACTGGACGTCGACCAGCGCCTGGCGGATCCGCATGGTCAGCTCGGTGCTGGCCGGCGCCGGGGCTGGTGCCCTCGGCCGAGCTGCAGCTCGCCGACCGGCGTGATCACCGCGGCGGTGCCGCAGGCGAAGATCTCGACGATCTCCCCGCTCGCCACCCCCTCGCGCCACTCCTCGATGCCGAACCGGCGCTCGGTGACCTGGTGGCCCAGCTTGCCGGCCAGCTCGATCACCGAGGCCCGGGTGATCCCCTCGAGGATCGTCCCGGTCTCGGGGGTGACGATGTGCCCGTCCGCGTGGACGAAGTACATGTTCATCCCGCCGAGCTCCTCGACGTAGCGCTGCTCCTGGGCGTCGAGGAAGACCACCTGGTCGCAGTCGTGCCGGCTCGCCTCCTGCTGGGCCACCAGGGAGGAGGCGTAGTTGCCGCCGGTCTTGGCCGCCCCCATGCCGCCGCGGCGCGGCTCGGGTGTACTCCTCGGTGAGCCACAGGCTCACGGGCTTGACCCCGCCCTTGAAGTACGACCCGGCCGGGCTGGCGATCACCATGAAGGTGACGTGCTGGGACGGCCGGACGCCGAGGAACTTCTCCGAGGCGAACATGAACGGCCGCAGGTAGAGGCTCTTCTCCCCCGCGCTGTCGGGCACCCAGCGACGGTCGACCTCGACCAGCGCGTCGACGGCCCGGACGAAGTCGTCCTCGGGCAGCTCGGGCAGCGCCAGCCGCTGCGCTGGAGCGCACCATCCGGCGGCGTTCTCCTCCGGGCGGAAGCGTCCAGATCGCTGCCGTCGTCGTGCCGGTAGGCCTTCATCCCCTCGAAGGTCTCCTGCGCGTAGTGCAGCACCGCGGTGGCCGGGTCGAGCGAGAGCGGGCCGTACGGCGTGATGCGGGCGTCGTGCCAGCCCCGCTCGGGCGTCCACTCGACCGTGAACATGTGGTCGGTGAAGTGCTGTCCGAACCCCGGGTTCGTCCAGGATCTCGGCGAGGCGTCTGGTCGTCGACCGAGGTCGGTCAGAGGGTGGTGCTGATCTCCATGTCGTCAGGCTATCTGTTGGGCCGGCCCTGCGGACCGGCGGCGAGCGGGGGTCTGGACCCTCACAGGCGGGCGGCGACGGCGTCGCCGACCTGCGAGGTGCTGCGTACCTCGCCCGGCGCGCGCGCGGCGATGTCGTCGATCACCGCCTTCTCGACCCGGGACGCCTCCTCGGTGCGACCGAGGTGGTCCAGCAGCAGGGCCCCGGACAGGATCGCGGCCGTGGGGTCGGCCTTCTGCTGGCCCGCGATGTCGGGCGCGGAACCGTGCACGGGCTCGAACATCGACGGGGCCGTCGCGGTCGGGGTTGACGTTGCCCGAGGCCGCGAGGCCGATGCCGCCGGTGATCGCGGCGGCCAGGTCGGTGATGATGTCGCCGAACAGGTTGTCGGTGACGATCACGTCGAACCGCGCCGGGTCGGTGGTCATGAAGATCGTCGCCGCGTCGATGTGCATGTAGTCGAGGGTGACGTCGGGGAACTCCGCGCCCGACCTCCTCGACGAGCCGCCACCAGACCGAGCCCGCGTGCACCAGCACGTTGGTCTTGTGCACCAGGGTGATCTTGCGGCGCGGCCGCTGCTGCGCCCGGGCGAACGCGTCGCGCACGCACCCGCTCGACGCCGAAGGCCGTGTTGACGCTGACCTCGGTGGCGACCTCGTGCCGGGGTGCCGACGCGCAGCGCACCGCCGTTGCCGGTGTAGGGACCCTCGGTGCCCTCGCGGACCACGACGAAGTCGACCTCGCCGGGGTCGGCCAGCGGCGGACGGGACGCCCGGGAAGATCCGGGACGGCCGCAGGTTGACGTAGTGGTCGAGCTCGAACCGCAGGCGGAGCAGCAGCCCGCGCTCGAGCAGGCCGGGCGGCAGGTTCGGGTCGTTGGGCTTGCCGCCGACCGCGCCGAGCAGGATCGCGTCGTGCGCCGCGGATCTCCGCGAGCACCGAGTCGGGCAGCACCTCGCCGGTCGCGAGGTAGCGCTCGCGCGCCGAGGTCGTAGCGGGTGGGGGTGAAGGCTCCCGGGGCGACCGCGTCGAGCACCTTGAGCGCCTCGGCCGTCACCTCCGGGCCGATCCCGTCGCCGGGGATGACGGCGAGCGCGACCGGGGTGGCTGATGGGGTCTGTGTCATGGCGTGAGGTTAGTTGTCGTCGGGGCGCGGACCGCCGTTGTCCCGAAGATCGAGCGCGGTCTGCAGCGGCCTGGAGACTCTGCGGGTGCTCGGGGTCGTGCCGGGCCGGGCCCCACTCGGCGGGGTACATCTCGTACATGGCTGTGCTCCTCGGTGGATCGTGGTCGGTGGATCGGATCGGGGATCGTCAGGAAGGTGCGGGAAGCAGCACCCCTGCGTCGCGGCGGACGGCGCGGCCGCTCGACCACGGGTCACGTGGGAGGGGGACCGTCGGCGTCACCGAAGGCGGATCACGTCGTCCAGGAAGCGGGGCGCCGCGACGCAGTGGGCTGCTGGTCGAGGGCCACGTCAACGCCGAACACCGCGGCGAGGTGGCCCTCTGTCAGGCCTCGCCGCGGCAGTCGATGAGTACGAAGACGCTCCGCATGATGCGACACATCCTAGGCGCGCCCGCGACGACTCGTCGCCGGTCCCCGGAAAATGCTCGAATGTCGAGACGCTGTGCCCAGGATGAGAGACTGGCGGCATGAGCGCACCCCCTGACCTTCCCGACATCGTCGCCCGTGCCTTCGACGTGTCGCGCCGGGCGGGCTACGTCTCCTTCTGCCGCAACGAGACCGGACGTCTGCTCGCCACCCTGGCCGCCACCCGCAGCGGCGTGATGGCCGAGTACGGCACCGGCTGCGGCGTCGGCACCGCCTGGCTCCGGTCCGGAGTGCGGACCGAGGCGCGGATCCTCACCGCCGAGCTGAACCCCGCCCTGGCCACGGCGGCCGCGGAGATCTTCACCGACGACCCCGCCGTCGAGGTCTTCCAGGCGGACTGGTCGACCCTGGCCAGCAAGGGCCCCTTCTCGCTGCTCTTCCTCGACTCCGGCGACCCCGACAGCGTCCGGGTGGACGCGATCGCCGACCTCGTCGAGCCCGGTGGCCTGGTGGTCCTCGACGACTTCACCCCGTGCGAGTCCTGGCCGCCGATCCACCTGGGCCGGGTCGACACCCTGCGCGAGGAGTGGCTCACCGACGAGCGGTTCACCGCCGTCGAGGTGATGATCGCCCCGGACGCGTCGGCGCTGATCGCCACTCGCCGCTGACCCCGTCCGGCTCGAGCCGGACGGTGGTCCACGGCCGGGCGAGCTGGGCGAGGGGCGGCGCGTCGTCCGGTGGCCGGAGGTCCACTCTACTGACCCGGCACCAGGTCGACCGCGCGCACCGCGGTCGCGTCGATCGCCCGCTCGATCTCCTCCAGGGTGTCGCACCGGGATCGCGGAGTCGACCGAGAGGGCCACCAGCGCGCTGCCGCCCCGGTCCTGGCGGGCCACCTGCATGCCCGCGATGTTGACCCCGGCCGCGCCGAGGATCCCGCCCACCGTGCCGACCATCCCGGGCCGGTCCTGGTAGACGAAGAAGGCGAGGTGCCGGGTCGGCTCGAGGTCGAGCGGCGAAGCCGTTGACCGCCACCAGCCGCTCCCGCTGGCCGAGCCCGACCAGGGTGCCGGAGACCGTCGACCTGCGCTCCGTCGGCCAGCGTGCCGCGCACGGTGATCAGGTTGCGGTGGTCGGGGCTCTCGGGCTCGGTCACGCAGCCGCACGGAGGTGCCGCGCTCGGCGGCCAGCAGCGGGGCGTTCACGTAGGAGACCTGCTCCTCGACGATCTCGGAGAAGGCGCCCTTGAGCGCCGCCAGCTCCAGCACCCGGACGTCGTGCTCGGTGAGCTCGCCGCGCACCTCGACGTCGACCTGCTGCGCGACCTCCCCGGCGAGTGCGGTGAAGATCCGCCCCAGCTTCTCGGTGAGCGCGATGCCCGGGTCGTACCTCCTCGGCGATCAGCCCGCCCTGCACGTTGACCGCGTCGGGACACGAGCTCGCCGGCCAGGGCGAGCCGCACCGAGCGGGCCACGGCGATCCCGGCGTTCTCCTGCGCCTCGTCCGTGGAGGCGCCCAGGTGCGGGGTCGCGACCACGTTGTCCAGCTCGAGCAGCGGGGAGTCGGTGCCGGGCTCGGTGGCGAAGACGTCGAGCCCGGCCGCCGGCCACCCGGCCGGTCTTGAGGGCGTCGTGCAGCGCGACCTCGTCGACGATGCCGCCGCGGGAGGCGTTGACGAGCACCAGCGAGGGCTTGACCCGGGCCAGCTCGTCGACCCCGATCAGGTCCACGGTCTCCGGGGTCCTCGGCAGGTGCACCGAGATGAAGTCGGACTCCTCCAGCAGCGTCTCCAGGTCCACCAGACGCACTCCCACCTGGGCGGCGCGGCCCGCCTGCACGTAGGGGTCGTAGGCGACGACCTTCATCCCGAAGGCCTCCAGCCGCTGGGCGACCAGCACCCCGACCCGCCCCAGGCCCACGATGCCCGCCGTCTTGCCGAAGAGCTCGGTGCCGGTGAACAGCGACCGCTGCCACTCCCCCGCCCTCAACGCGGCGTGCGCCCGGCTGATGTGCCGGGCGGCGGCCAGCATCAGGCCGACGGTCAGCTCCGCGGCGCTGACCAGGTTGGAGGTCGGGGCGTTGACCACCATCACCCCGTGCTGGGTCGCGGCCCGGACGTCGATCCCGCCCAGACCCGTCCCCGCGCGCGCCACCACCTTGAGCCGGGGGGCGGACTCCAGCAGCTCGCGGTCGACCTGGGTGGCGGACCGGACCAGGAGCGCGTCGGCGGACCGCACCTCGCGCAGCAGCTCGGCCCGGTCGGCACCCCGGCAGGAACGGACGTCGAACTCCGGTCCCAGCGCGTCCAGGGTGGCTGGACTGAGCTCCTCGGCGATCAGGACGACAGGGCGGTAGGTCACAGCACGGGCCTTCGGCAGTGGCGGGTCATGAGCGCGCGGACGCTGAGGTCGACGCGGGCGTGCACGACGCTGTGCCGGCGTCAGGGTAGCCCACCCGCGCAGGGCCTGGTCGGGGTCGGTCCGGGGACCGGCTCAGGGGTAACCCCGATGCACCGGGGCGCGCGCCGCCGGGAGGGTGGATCACATGATCACCATCGACTCCCTCACCAAGAGGTACGGCGCCCACCTGGCCGTCGACGACGTCTCCTTCACCGCCGCGCCCGGCCGGGTGACCGGCTTCCTCGGACCCAACGGCGCCGGCAAGTCCACCACCATGCGGATGATGACCGGGCTGACCCCGCCCACGTCGGGCAGTGCCCTGGTCAACGACCTGCACTTCGCGGCGCTGCCCAACCCGGGACGCGAGGTCGGGGTGCTCCTCGACGCGTCGGCCCAGCACGCGGGCCGCACCGGGCGCGAGACCCTGGCCGTGGCCCAGCGCACCATGGGGCTGCCGCAAGCGGCGGATCGCCGAGACCCTCGCCCTGGTCGGCCTCACCGAGGACGAGGCCGGGCGGCGGGTCCGCCACTACTCCCTGGGCATGCGACAGCGGCTGGGGATCGGCCTGGCCCTGATCGGCGAGCCCGCAGGTGCTGATCCTCGACGAGCCGGCCAACGGCCTCGACCCGGCCGGCATCCGGTGGATGCGCGACCTGCTGCGGGGGTTCGCCGACGACGGCGGCACGGTGCTGCTCTCCTCGCACCTGCTGCACGAGATCGAGGTCGTCGCCGACGACCTGGTGGTCATCGGCAACGGCCGGATCGTGGCCCAGGGCACCAAGGCCGAGCTGCTGGACGCGGCCGGGACCGTGGTGCGGGCGCGGGACGAGGCCGCGCTGCTCGCTGCCCTCGCCGGCGCCGGGCAGCCGGCCACCGCCCACCCGGACGGCAGCGTGCACACGGAGGCGAGCGCGGAGACGGTCGGCGAGATCGCGCTGGCCGCCGGGGTCCCGCTGCACCGAGCTGCGGACCGCCGACGGCGCACGGGCTGGAGGAGATGTTCCTCCGGCTCACCGCGGAGACGCAGCGCGACCACCGGCGACCCCGAGCACGACAGGAGCCGCAGCATGAGCACCGTGACCACCCGCGAGCCACCGCCCCGCGCACCAGCGCCGCCACGCGGCCCGGGCCGCGCACGCGGCCGGAGGCACCCGGGAGAGCCGCACCGCGATCCCGTTCGGGCGGCTGCTCTGGGTCGAGCTGACCAAGATGTTCGACACCCGCTCGGGCTTCTGGCTGCTGGCGGGCATCGGCGCCTCGGCGGTCGTCGCCACCGGCCTGCGTGATGCCTGGCGCCCGGACGACGTGCAGATCTACGCTCGTACGCCGCGGCGATCGGCTTCCCGATGTCGGTCCTGCTGCCGCTGATGGCGGTCCTCGTCGGTCACCACCGAGTGGTCCCAGCGCAGCGTGCTGACGACCTTCACCCTGGAGCCCGCGACGCAGCCGGGTGCTCGCCGCCAAGGCGCTGTGCGCCGATCGCCGTCGGCGTCGCTCTCGATGCTGGCCGCCCTGGCGATCGGCGCCCTCGGCCACCTGCTGGGCAGCGACGCTCGGGCGACACCCCGACGGTCTGGGACATCTCCGCGACCGAACGTCGCCACCCTGGTGCTGGCCAACGTGATCGGCCTGCTCATCGGCTTCACCCTCGGGGTGGTGCTGCGCAGCTCGCCGACGGCGATCGTGGCGTTCTTCGTCTGGTCGCTCGTGCTGCCCAACGCGCTGTACGTGCTCGGCACCGTGCAGGAGGGGTTCGCCGACGTGCAGCCGTGGATCGACTTCTACTACGCCACCAGCGCCGCTCTACGACGGCGTCCCCACCGGCGAGCAGTGGGCGCAGCTCGCCACCTCGGGCGATGCTGTGGCTGGTGCTGCCGCTGGCCTTCGGGCTGCTGGCGGGTGCACCGGGCCGAGGTGAAGTGACCCCGGGCCCGCGCCACAGGAACGACGGACGGGCGGAGCCGCAGTGGCTCCGCCCGTCGGTCGTGCGAGAGGGTCAGCGCGCGGCCGAGCCCTCGGTGTAGTCGCTGTCCTCCTGCTTCCACGCGAAGTGGGAGCGCAGCAGCTTGCCGGTGGCCTCGATCGGGTGCGAGGCCTCCTCGTCGCGGAGCGTCGTGGAACTCGGCGCCGCCGTTGTCCTGGTCGTCGATGAAGCGCTTGGCGAAGGTGCCGTCCTGGATGTCGGCCAGGATCGCCTTCATGCGACGCCTTCACCTCGGGGGTGACCATGCGCGGGCCGGAGACGTAGTCGCCGTACTCGGCGGTGTCGGAGACCGACCAGCGCTGCTTGGCGATGCCGCCCTCCCACATCAGGTCGACGATGAGCTTGAGCTCGTGCAGCACCTCGAAGTAGGCGATCTCCGGCTGGTAGCCGGCCTCGGTCAGGGTCTCGAAGCCGGCCTGCACCAGGTGGGAGACGCCGCCGCAGAGCACGGCCTGCTCGCCGAACAGGTCGGTCTCGGTCTCCTCGGTGAAGGTGGTCTTGATGACGCCGGCGCGGGTGCCGCCGATGGCCTTGGCGTAGGACTTCGCCAGGTCCCAGGCGGAGCCGGAGGCGTCCTGCTCGACGGCGATGATGTCCGGGATGCCGCGGCCGGCGACGTACTCGCGGCGCACGGTGTGGCCCGGGGCCTTGGGCGCGACCAGGATGACGTCGACGCCCTCGGGCGGGGTGATGTAGCCGAAGCGGATGTTGAAGCCGTGGCCGAAGACCAGCGTGTCGCCCGCGGCGAGGTGCGGCTCGATCGACTCGTTGTAGACGTGGCGCTGGACCTGGTCGGGGGTGAGGATGACGACGACGTCGGCCTCCTCGACGGCCTCGGCCGGGGTGAGCACGCGCAGGCCCTCGTCCTCGGCCTTCGCCCGGCTCTTGGAGCCCTCGGGCAGGCCGACCCGCACGTCGACGCCGGAGTCGCGCAGGTTGAGCGCGTGGGCGTGACCCTGGCTGCCGTAGCCGATCACGGCGACGTTCTTGCCCTGGATCAGGGACAGGTCGGCGTCGTCGTCGTAGAACATCTCAGCCACTGGGGGCTCCTTCTGGGGTGGGATTCGCTGGGACTAGGAACTCGGACTGGGATCGGCACGGGTGCCGGGCGGGACCTGCCGGTGCTCGCGCGTCAGCGCACGACGGCGGTCGGCGACCGGGACGGCGACCGGGCGCGGACGAGCGCTCGGTGATCGACCGGGAGCCGCGACCGAGCGCGACCATGCCCGACTGGACCAGCTCGCGGATGCCGAAGGGCTCGATCACCCGGAGGAAGTCGGCGAGCTTGTCGGAGTTGCCGGTGACCTCGATGGTGATGGCGTCGGGCGCGACGTCGACGACCTTGGCCCGGAAGAGCTGGACGACGTCCAGCACCTGGCCGCGGGTCTCCGCGTCGGCGCCGACCTTGACCAGCAGGAGCTCGCGGCGCGACCGAGGCCTGCGGCTCGAGCTCGACGATCTTGATCACCTCGACCAGCTTGTTGAGCTGCTTGGTCACCTGCTCCAGCGGCAGGCTCTCGAGGTTGACCACGATCGTCATCCGGGAGATCTCCGGGATCTCGGTCGGGCCCGACGGCCAGGCTGTCGATGTTGAAGCCGCGGCGGCTGAACAGGCCCGCGACCCGGGCCAGGACGCCCGGCTTGTTCTCCACCAGGACGGACAGGGTGTGCTTGCTCACAGGTCATCCTCGTCGAACTCGGGCGCCATGTCGCGCGCGTACTTGATGTCGTCGTTGCTGGTGCCCGCGGCGACCATCGGCCAGACCATCGCGTCGCGGTGCACCCGGAAGTCGACCACCACCGGACGGTCGTCGATCGCCATCGCCTTCTCGATGGTGGCGTCCACGTCGGCCTCGGAGTCGCAGGCCAGCCCGACGCAGCCGTAGGCCTCGGCGAGCTTGACGAAGTCCGGGATCCGCTTGGAGTGCAGGTCGGTGTTGGAGTAGCGCTCGTTGTAGAAGAGCGTCTGCCACTGGCGCACCATGCCGAGCGACTCGTTGTTGATCATCGCCACCTTGATCGGGATGTCGTTGATCGCGCAGGTGGCCAGCTCCTGGTTGGTCATCTGGAAGCAGCCGTCGCCGTCGATGGCCCACACCGTGGAGTCGGGCTTGCCCACCTTGGCGCCCATCGCGGCCGGGACGGCGAAGCCCATCGTGCCCAGGCCGCCGGAGTTGATCCAGGTGTTGGGGTTCTCGTAGCCGACGAAGTGGGCGGCCCACATCTGGTGCTGCCCCACGCCGGAGGCGTAGATGGCCTCGGGTCCGGCGATGGCGCCCAGGCGCTCGATCACGTACTGCGGGGCGAGCGTGCCGTCGGCGGGCCGCTCGTAGCCCAGCGGGTAGCGCTTCTTCACGCCGGCGACGAAGTCGACCCACTGCTCGTAGTCGCCGGTGCGGCCCTGCTCGGCCTCGGCCTGCAGCAGCGCGAGCAGGTCGACCAGCACCTCCTTGGCGTCGCCCACGATCGGCACGTCGGCGTGCCGGTTCTTGCCGATCTCCGCCGGGTCGATGTCGGCGTGCACGACCAGCGCGTTCGGGGCGAACGAGTCGAGGTTGCCGGTGACCCGGTCGTCGAAGCGGGCACCCAGGGAGATGATCAGGTCGGAGCGCTGCAGCCCGGCGACGGCCGCGACGGTGCCGTGCATGCCCGGCATGCCCAGGTGCTGGGGGTGGCTGTCGGGGAAGGCGCCGCGCGCCATCAGGGTGGTGACCACGGGGATGCCGGTGTACTCGGCGAGCCGGCGCAGCTCGCGGTGCGCGCCGGAGCGGATCACGCCGCCGCCGACGTAGAGCACCGGCCGGCGGGCGTCCAGGATCAGCCGGACCGCCTCGCGGATCTGCTTGCTGTGCGGGCGGGTGACGGGCCGGTAGCCGGGCAGACTGATCTCGCTCGGCCAGACGAAGTCGGTCATCGCCTGCAGGGCCGACTTGGCCACGTCGACGAGCACCGGACCGGGTCGGCCGGTCGAGGCGATGTGGAACGCCTCGGCCACCGTGCGCGCGATGTCCGCCGGGTCGGTGACCAGGAAGCCGTGCTTGGTGATCGGCATCGTGATGCCCCGGATGTCGGCCTCCTGGAAGGCGTCGGTCCCGATCATCGAGGCACCCACCTGGCCGGTCACCGCGACCATCGGCACCGAGTCCATGTAGGCGTCCGCGAGCGGGGTCACCAGGTTGGTGGCGCCGGGCCCGGAGGTGGCCATGCACACGCCCACCCGGCCGGTCGCCGCGGCGTACCCCTGGGCCGCGTGCCCGGCGCCCTGCTCGTGCCGCACCAGGATGTGACGGATCCGCTGGAGTCCATCAGCGGGTCGTACGCCGGGAGGATCGCGCCGCCCGGGATCCCGAAGATGTCGGTGACACCGGCGTTCTCCAGCGACCTCACGAGGCTCTGCGCCCCGGTGATCCTGCCGTCCTGCTCACTCATCGATGTCCATTCCTCACTGCCCTTGGCACTGCCTGCGCCTGCTCCGGCCAACAAAAAACCCCTCGGCCGGTGTCGGCGACGAGGGGTGACGCGTGTGCTGAGAGATCCAGACTCAGCTCACGCGTCGCGTGCGTACGAGAAGGTTCTCAAGGCGCATGCGACTACCGTCGTCGCCGACGGGGGTCGACGTCAAGTCAGTCTGTCACGCGTCCCAATATCTGGTACGGCGGTCCCACCATGTGTCACGCAGCCCACATCGGTCCGTCGCTCCGAGGTCAGGGCAGCACCGACTCGCCGATCTCACCCGGGTTGTAGGCCACCTCCCAGAGGAACCCGTCGGGATCGGCGAAGTAGCCCGAGTAGCCGCCCCACTCCCGCGTCACCGCCTCCCGCACGCGCGCGGCGCCGGCGTGCCGTGCCTGGTCGAGCACCCGGTCGACGCCCGCGCGGGTCGCGCAGTTGTGGGCCATGGTCAGCGGCGGGACGACCCCGGTGGCCACCCGGGCGCCGGTCTCGGCCTCGAAGGCCTCCGCCGACCAGAGCGAGAGCACCACCTTGTCCGCGACCCGGAACATCACCACCTCGCCCGGCACGTCCAACGTCGGCTCCCACCCGAGCCCGTCGGCGTAGAACCGCCGGCTGGCGGAGACGTCGGCGACCGCGAGGGTGACGAAGCTCAGACGCTGGTCCATGCCCACCACTCTGCCAGAATCCCAGGATGCCGAAGCTCGCCCTGCGTCGCTCGCTCCGTCTGGTCGGGACCGGACTTCCCCCGGCTGTGGGCGGCGGCCAGGAGCACCGGCGCCTCGACGTCGCAGAGCACGGACGCGCTGCTGGCCTCGGCGCTCGCCTTCTCCAGGGCCGCGGCGGAGTCGCCGCGGCAGTGGCGTCGCCAGAACGCGGTGCGGCACTTCATCTGGCAGGCCTACCTGGCCGCCCGTCACGGCGAGACGCTCGCCCGGGCCCTGGGCGACGCCCAGGAGCGGGGCTCCGGGGACCAGGTGGACACCCGGGTCGACCAGGAGAACAACGCCCTCGGTCGCGCCTGGGGCCTGGCCCATGCCGAGGAGCTGCGCAGCGGCACCCGCGCCGAGGTGCTCGAGCGCCTCGTCGCGGTGGCGGACCGCAAGTGGCACGACGAGGAGCTCAGCGCGGCTCCGCTGCCGGACGGCTCCGACCCTCGCCGAGCTCCTGGACGAGGGAGCGCTCGCCGCCGGCGACGGTCAGGTGCGCGACCGCGCCGTTGACCAGCGGCAGGTAGGGCGGCACGTGGCCGCACTCGACGTCCAGCACGATCGGCACGTCGAGGCCGCCGAGGGCGTCCATGACCGCGTCGCGCTGGGTGAAGTCGCCCGAGGCGGGCGCGGAGGTGCGGCCGACCATGATCGCGTTGGCGTGCTCGAACCAGCCGGCCAGGCGCAGTCCGTGCAGGTTGCGGCAGATCTCCAGCGCCGGGTCGTCGGAGGCCTCGACGTAGACGATGAGCCCCTCGTCCGCGTGCTCGCGACCGAACGCGGCGACGTCGCCGTACGGCGTGCCGGCCAGGTTGCTCACGGTCTCGATGCAGCCGCCGACCAGGCGCCCGGTCACGTCGAGCCCTCCCCCGCCGGCCACCTCCCAGGTGCCGGTGCCCTCGAGCGAGTACGCCGTGGTCCCGGGGTCGGAGGTCCAGTCGTCGAACCCGGCGGTGCGGTAGACCCCGGAGGCGTGCTGCGCCAGGTCCTCGGTGGCACCGGCCAGGGCGGTCCAGTGCGCCAGGCCAGGCGGCGGGTCGTAGGGGGTGTCCATCAGGTTGGACCCGTGCAGGGTCGCCCAGCCCAGCCGGGTGGTGAGCGGCAGGAGCAGCGTGGAGATGTCGCTGAAGCCGACCACCCAGGTCGGCTCCGCCTCGGCGAGCGCGTCCCAGTCGAGCCGGTCGACCAGGTCGATCGCGGTCTCGCCGCCCCAGGGCGGGACGACCGCCGCGGATCGCCGGGTCCAGCAGCATCCGGTTCAGCTCGGCGGCCCGCCGGTCGGCCGAGGCGCTCACGTGGCCGGCGTCGCCGTCCAGGCACTCGCCCAGCTCCACCTCGTAGCCCCGCTCGCGGAGCCAGGCTACGGCGAACGTCCAGCCGGGGTCGCAGGGAGGTCGGCACACCGCTCGAGGAGGCGGTGACGCCGATCCGGTCGCCGGGGCGCAGCGGTGCGGGGAAACGGATCATCGGCCCAGCCAACCAGCCGCGGAGCGCCCGCAAACCGGTGGCGAGCCGGCCGCGACTCGGGCGCACGCGGTTCAGCCGAGCAGGTCCCGCACCAGGGCGAGCCCCCGGTGCACCTCCTCGAAGCTGGTCGAGAGCGGCGAGAGACCCGACCCGCAGGCCGTGCGGCTCGCGGTAGTCGGGCAGCACGTCGCGCTGCCACAGCGCCGCGACCACCTCACGCATCGCGCGGGTGGGTGCAGCGTCACGTGGCCGCCCCGCAGCGCCGGGTCGCGCGGCGAGCCGAGGCCGACCCCGAGGCGTGCGAGCCAGGCGTCGCTCAGCGCGACGGCGTACTCGGTGAGCGCCACCGACTTGGCACGGACGGCGCTCAGTCCGCCTCCTCCACCAGGTCGAGCATGTCCTGGAGCGCGAGCATCCCCAGCACCGACGGGGTGCCCGAGACGAAGCCGCGGATCCCGGGCGCGGCCCGGTAGCCGGGTCCCATCGCGAACGGCTCGGCGTGCCCCATCCAGCCCTGGATCGGCTGGGCCAGCTCGCCGTGGTGCCGGGCGGCGACGTACCCGAACGCCGGGGCGCCCGGCCCGCCGTTGAGGTACTTGTAGGTGCAGCCCGCCGCCAGGTCCACCTCCCACGCGTCCAGCTCGACCGGGACCGCACCGGCCGAGTGGCACAGGTCCAGCAGGACCAGCGCGCCGGCCTCGTGGGCGATCCGCGGTGAGCCGAGGCGGCGTCGGCCAGGTAGCCCGACCGGTAGGCGACGTGGCTGAGCAGCACCACCGCGGTCCGCTCCCCCACCGCCTCCGCCAGCAGGTCGGGCGTCAGCCCGAGCTCGCGGTCGACCTCGACCCAGCGCACGCGGCAGCCGCGCTCCGCGGCGACTCCCTCGGCCACGTAGCGGTCGGTCGGGAAGTTGTCGGAGTCGACCACGATCTCGGTGCGGCGCGGGTCGGCGCGCAGCTGGGCGTCCACCGCGGCCCGGAGCAGCTTGTAGAGCCAGACGGTCGTCGAGTCGCCCACCGCCAGCTGGCCGGCGGCGGCGCCCAGCGCGACGTCGCCGAGCCGGTCCCCCAGCCGGGTCGGGCAGGTCCAGCCACCCCTCGTCCCAGCCGCGGATCAGCCGGCCGCCCCACTCCTCGCGGACGAAGCCGGCGAGCCGGTCGGCGGTCACCGCCAGCGGCCGGCCCAGCGAGTTCCCGTCCAGGTAGACCAGCGGGGTCTGCGCGCCCACGAACCGGTCGCGCAGCGCGGCGAGCGGGTCCCGTGCGTCGAGGGGTGCCGGATCCAGGTCGGCGCGCTCCTCGGGCGTGACGACAGGGTCCAGGGCACTCATGGCAGCTCCGGCTCTTCAGGGTGTTCAGGGTCGACCGGGTCATCCGGTCTCCAGGTCGGAGGCCGCCCGGGCGACGGCGCCGCGCATCCGCAGCAGCAGGTCCTCCTCCGCGGGTCCGGGCACGAACGTGAGCACGTCGCGGCCCAGGGGTGCCGGCCACGGATCGGTGAGGGCGGCGAGCAGGGCGGCGTCGTCGAGCCCGGCTCGCCGCAGCAGCGCGAGCTCGCGCAGGTTCAGCCCCACGGGCAGCGGACCGTTGCCCAGGTCGGTGCCGTAGAGGACCCGACCGCCCGCCGCGTGGAAGGCGGCGAGGTTCGCCAGCGCGATGTCCAGCCCGTTGTCGCCGGTGTCCCCGGTGTCCCCGGTCTCGGCGTGGTCGTGGATGGCCAGCGTGCTGATCCAGGCCATGCCCGCCTCGACGCACTCGCGCACCACCTCGGTCTCGAGGTGGTGGGTCCACGGGGTGTGGGCCAGCACGTCCACTCCCGCGGCCAGGGCCAGCTCGACCATCCCCGCGCCCTCGGCGTGCGCCACGACCGGCAGCTCGCCGGCTGCCGCGACGATCGCCTCCAGCGTGGCCAGGTCGAGCACGGGCCCGGCGTCTCGGTGCAGGGTGACCTTGACCGCGTGGACCCCCAGCGCCCGCTGCGCTGCCACGGCGGCCTCGGCCTCCCGGGGGTGGGCGACCGCCCGGACGCTGTCGTGCGGGGCCCACGGCCGGTCGGAGGGATAGCCGCCCGGCGCGGTGAGGAACTGCCCCGCGACGTGCACGGTCACCGGCGCCGCGGCGGCTCGGGCGACGACGTCCGGGCTCCAGCCCAGGTCGACGACCGCGGCCAGGGCGCCGCCGGCGAGCAGGTCCGTGTCGACCAGCCCGAGGTGCACGTGGTGGTCGCGGAACGCGGGGTACACCTCCCCGCTCAGCGAGGTGCCACGGAGTCGGGCGGTGCTCATCTGTTCACCGTACCCGGGGCCGCTCCCGGCCGGGGACGCTCCCGGGGGCGGCTACTGGAAGCTGACGAACCGCACCGCGGGCCGGATCCGGCGCACGGCACCGGCCCGCATCCGCGGGACGTCCTCGTCGTAGAAGAGCTTGAACCCCATCGTGAACTGCCGGGGGCGCGCCAGCGCGCCGTACGTCGCCAGCTTCTGGCTGGGCGTGCCGAACCCGTCCACGTGCTGTACCTCGGCGAGGCGGGGCCGGTCCTTCACCTTGTTGGCCCGGCTCACCATGGAGCTGCGGAACTGGTGGATCATGAAGACCTTCTCCGGCAGCCCCTCGGCCGCGGTCAGCGCGTCGAGCCACGCGGAGACCTCGTTGACCTCCTTGGCGCGCACCGACCCGATCACCTGGCCCGGCACCTGGTCCGGACCCATCCGCCACTCGGGGTCCAGCGCGAGGCCGACCCAGGGGTGCTTCAAGCGCCCACTCCCACCGCTTGGCGACGGTGAGGAAGTCCGAGCGTCCGGGCTGGATGTCGAGGACGAGCAGGGCCTTGTTGCGCTGCGCCGCGTCGATGTACTCCTGCACCCGGCTGTGCAGCACGTCGTGGTTGTAGTCGCCGTCCGGGCCGGGGACCGCGTCCGCCACGGTCACGATCAGCTCGTAGACCGGCTGGACCCGCTCGCCCTTGCGCTTGAACGGCTTGCCCGCGCGCACCAGCCGGCGGTGCATCGCGTCCGGCGTCCCCTCCCCCAGGACCCCGAGCGCCGCGGTGCCGGCAGTGCCGTAGTAGGCGACCAGGAACCGCTTGCGACCGAAGACCTTGCGGCCACCACCCGGGAGCGCGGGCGCCTGCCTGGCGGCGCCGACCGCGTTCCCCAGGACGGTCGTGGGCAGCGCCGGCAGGGAGCTCGAGACGAGGGCAGCGGTCGCGGACCCGCGCGCGGCGGAGCCCGTCGGCGCCCGGCCCGGCTCGTCGGCAGCCGTGGGCGCGGTCAGACCGGCGCCCAGCAGGGCGAGCACCCCGAGCGAGGCGATCAGCGCGAGCCTGGAGGGTCTGGTCCGTCGTCCCCGTGTCATGGGCCGGACCCTAGCGGCCCACGGACGACCCCGCACGTCCACCCGGCAGCAGGGTGGACGTGCGGGTCAGGTCGGGTCGGATCAGGAGGTGACGGCGCCGTGGGCGGCCGACTGGACCACCTTGGCGTACTTGCCCAGCACGCCGCGGGTGTACTTCGGCGGGTTGGGCTCCCAGCCGACCTTGCGCGCCTCGAGGTCGTCGATCGTCACCTCGAGGGTGGCCCCGGCCACGTCGAGCGTGATCGGGTCGCCGTCGCGGATGAAGGCGATGGGTCCGCCGTCGGCCGCCTCCGGGGCGATGTGGCCCACGCAGAGCCCCGTCGTCCCGCCGGAGAAACGTCCGTCGGTGATCAGCAGCACGTCCTTGCCCAGGCCGGCGCCCTTGATCGCCCCGGTGATGGCGAGCATCTCGCGCATCCCCGGTCCGCCCTTGGGGCCCTCGTAGCGGATGACGACGACGTCGCCGGGCAGGATCCGTCCCTCGGCCAGCGCGTCGAGGGCGGCACGCTCCCCGTCGAAGACCCGGGCGGTGCCGGTGAAGGTCGTGTCGTCGAAGCCGGCGCTCTTGACCACGGCGCCCTCGGGGGCAAGCGAGCCCTTGAGGATGGTGATGCCGCCGGTGGCGTGGATCGGCTTCTCGAACGCCCGCAGCACCTCGCCGTCCAGCGGCCTCGGCGCCAGCGCCTCGAGGTTCTCCGCCATCGTCCGGCCGGTCACGGTGAGGGTGTCGCCGTGCATGTAGCCGGCGTCGAGCAGCGCCTTCATCACCACCGGGATGCCGCCGATCTTGTCGACGTCCGTCATCACGAACCGGCCGAACGGCTTGAGGTCGCCGATGTGCGGCACCTTCGAGCCGATCCGGTTGAAGTCGTCGAGGGTGAGGTCGACCTCGGCCTCGCGGGCGATGGCGAGCAGGTGCAGCACCGCGTTGGTGGAGCCGCCGAGGGCCATCACCACGGCGATCGCGTTCTCGAAGGCGGGCTTGGTCAGGATCTGACGCGCGGTGATGCCCTGGCGCAGCATCTCCACCACGGCCTCGCCGGAGCGGTGCGCGAACCCGTCGCGACGACGGTCGACCGCCGGCGGGGCGGCGCTGCCCGGCAGGCTCATGCCGAGCGCCTCGGCGACGCTGGCCATGGTGTTGGCGGTGTACATGCCGCCGCAGGCGCCCTCACCCGGGCAGATCGCCCGCTCGATCCGGTCGACCTCCTCGCGGCTGATCTTGCCGGCCAGGCAGGCGCCGACGGCCTCGAAGGCGTCGATGATGGTGACGTCGTTGCCGTCGACCGATCCCGGCATCGTGGAGCCGGCGTAGAGGAAGACGCTGGCCAGGTCGAGTCGGGCTGCGGCCATCAGCATGCCGGGCAGCGACTTGTCGCAGCCCGCCAGCAGCACCGAGCCGTCGAGGCGCTCGGCCATCATCACCGTCTCCACGGAGTCGGCGATCACCTCGCGGCTGACCAGGGAGAAGTGCATCCCCTCGTGGCCCATGGAGATGCCGTCGGAGACCGAGATGGTGCCGAACTCGAGCGGGTAGCCGCCGGCGGCGTGCACGCCGTTCTTCACGGCCTTCGCGAGCCGGTCCAGCGAGAGGTTGCAGGGGGTGATCTCGTTCCAGCTGCTCGCCACGCCGATCTGCGGCTTGGCGAAGTCGTCGTCGCCCATCCCTACCGCACGGAGCATGCCGCGGGCCGCGGCCTTCTCGAGGCCGTCGGTGACGTCGCGGGAGCGGGGCTTGATGTCGGGCTGCTGGTCGGACGAGGTCATGGCGCAAGGCTACGACTCCCCCGGACCCGTCCGGTGGGCAGTCTCAGCCTCTCGTCTGGTCAGAGGCACCGAGCACCTCAGAGGCAGTGGTGGAGGAAGGTCAGCACGTCGTCCAGCACCTCGTCGCGGTTGGTCTCGTTGAGGATCTCGTGCCGCGCGCCCGGATAGGTCTTGTGCGCCGCCCGGGCCCCGCCGAGCGAGGTGAACCCCTCGCGCGAGGGGCCGATCGGCACCAGCTGGTCGTCCTCCCCGTGCAGCCACAGGATCGGCACGGCGACCGGTCCGCCGTCGTTCACCGTCGCCATCGCCTGCTGCAGCGCCTCCAGCGTCGGCCGCTTGAACGGGCCGTGCCAGACCAGCTCGTCGGCCTCGTACGCCTCCCCCACTCCGGCGTCCCGGCTGAGCGTGCTCGGATCGATCGGCACGTCCGGGATCTCCTCGAGCGCGAGCAGCTGCTCCACCGCCTCCCAGCGCCCGAGCACCGGCGCGGAGAGGACGACGGCCGCCAGCCCGTGCTGGTACCGCTGGGCGTAGCGGGCCGCGATCAGCCCACCCATCGAGTGGCCGACCAGGACCACGGGCAGGCCCGGCTGCTCGGCACGGGCACGCTGCTCGAGCAGCCGCAGGTCGTCGCAGACTCGCTCGAGGTCGGTCACCAGCACCCGCTCCCCCTCGCTGCGTCCGTGACCGACGTGGTCGGGGGCGTACACGACCGCGCCGTCGGCGACCAGCCGCTCCGCGACGTGCCGGTAGCGCCCGGTGTGCTCGCCGTAGCCGTGCACCAGGAGCACGACGTACGAGGGGTCGGCCCCGGCCCAGCGGCGGCAGAAGACGGTGCCGGCGTGGCCGGGCAGCTCGAGCTCGCTCTCCATCATCCGCACACCGTGGCGGAGCACCGACCCGGGGTCAAGGACCGAGCGGGCTGGTCCCGGACGAGTACGTTGTCGCCATGGCGAAGAAGTCCTGGTCCGACCTGAGTCCCACCCAGCGCAAGGTCGTCGTCGTCGCCGGCGTCGTCGAGACCGTGCTGAGCGCGTGGGCACTGCGCGACCTCAAGCGCCGACCCGCCGCCGCGGTCCGCGGGCCCAAGGCGCTCTGGCTGCCGGCGCTGGCGGTCCAGCCGGTCGGGCCGATCGCCTACCTCACCGTGGGCCGGCGCAAGGACGCCTGACCGCTCGGTCACCCGGTCAGGGCAGCCTGGCCGCCCGGACCACCATCACGTCCGGCAGGTCGGCGTGCACCTGCGACCAGGTGTCGCCCTCGTCCGTCGAGCCCCAGACCGCACCGTTGCGGCCGCCGAAGTAGATCCCGACCGGGTCGTGGTCGTCGGTGCACATCGCGTCGCGCATCACCGCGGTGTAGAAGGAGTCCGGCAGCGACCCGTCCCCGAGCAGCGCCCAGCTCTGCCCGCCGTCGGTGGTCCGGGCGACCCGGGCGCGCCCGTCGACCGGCCACCGCTCCCACGCCTGGGAGATCGGGAAGGAGTACGCCGTCGACGGCTTCCGCGGGTGGGTGACCATCGCGAAGCCGAACTCGGTGGGCAGTCCGGGAGCGATGTCCTGCCAGGTGCCGCCGCCGTCGTCGGAGCGGTAGACGCCGCCGTGGTTCTGCAGGAAGAGCCGCTCGGGGTCGACCGGGTCGCGGGCCACCTTGTGCACGCACTGCCCGAACTCGGGGAAGAAGCGCTCGCCGGGCATGAACTCCGCCTTCACCCCGCTGTTCGAGGCCTGCCAGGTCGCGCCGCCGTCCTCGGTCCGGTAGACGCCGCCGGTGGAGATCGCGGCCAGCACCCGGGCGGGGTCCTGGGGGTGCGGCAGGATCGTGTGGAACGCCTGGCCGCCGAACCCCTCGTCCCACTCCTCGCGGTGCGGGTGGTCCCACAGGCCCCGGACGAGCTCGAAGTGCTCGCCGCGGTCCTCGGAGCGGAAGACGGCGCCGGGCTCCGTCCCCGCCCAGACCACGCCGTCCTCGACGCCCGGCACCAGCTGCCAGACCCGGGCCACCGACGCACCGGCCCCCTCGGGGAACCGGACGGCTCCGTTGGGGGTCTCGTGCCAGGTCTCGCCGAGGTCGTCGCTCCACCGCACCTGCGGGCCGAGCCAGCTCGAGGAGCAGCCGGCGAGCAGCCGGGGCCGCTCCCCGCGCTGGTCCAGCAGGACCGAGTAGACGTCCTCCATCGGGAAGTGCGGCCCGGTCCAGGACCAGGTCTGCCGGGCGTCGGTCGAGTGCCCGAGCCACAGGCCCTTGCGGGTGCCCACCATCAGCAGGGTCGTGGTCATGCGCGGTCTCCTGCGGTCGGGGGTCGGCGGCTTCGGGTGGGCTCGGGCTCAGTCCTGGGTCCGTGGCGGAACGCCCGCAGCGAGAGCGGGGCCAGCACGGCGGTGAGCAGCACCGTCCAGATCACCGTCGAGATCACCGGGTGCTGCAGCGGCAGCGCCGCGTCGGCGGGTGCCGGGCCGGTGTTGCCCCACAGCTCGCGCACCGCCTGCACCAGGGAGGAGATCGGGTTCCACTCCGCGATCGTCCGCAGGAAGGTCGCCCATCCGCTCGGTCGGCGCGAAGGCGTTGGACAGGAAGGTCAGCGGGAAGATCGTGGTGAACATGACGCCGTTGACCGCCTCCACCGAGCGCAGCGGACGAGCCGACCAGGATGCCCAGCCAGATCATCGCGAAGCCCCACAGCAGCAGCAGCCCGTAGGCCAGCACGGCGTCCAGGAAGGACCCGCGGATCCGCCAGCCGACGATCAGCCCGGTCAGCGACATCACCGCGACGCCGATGCCCGGAGTGGATCAGGCTGGAGAAGCTGCGCCCCACCAGCACCGCGCGAGGGATGGATCGGCAGCGACCGCATCCGGTCGACGATGCCCTTGTCGATGTCCGCGGTGAGCCCGACGGCGACGATGAACGAGGCGAACGCGATCGTCTGCCCCATGATCCCGGCCAGCAGCCACTCGCGGTAGCCCGCCGCGGCGTCCTGGACCGCGATCGCGCCCGCCGAAGACGTAGGCGAAGAGCAGCACGAACATCACCGGCTGCACGGTGACGTCCATCAGCATCTCGGGCATCCGCTTGATGTGGATGAGGTTGCGCCGGGTGATCGCCAGCGACTGCTGGAGCAGGGACGTACGGCGGATCTGGGGCCGCTCCAGCGTGCGCCGGTCGACGGCCCGCACGGTCTCGGCGCTCATGCGGAGACTCCTTCCAGCCGGGAGGTCGGCGTCGCCGTCGTCGGGCGACTCCTCCTCGGCCCGTCGACCGGTCAGGTGCAGGAAGACGTCGTCCAGGCTGGGACGCTGCAGACCGAGGTCGTCGAGGTCGATGCCGCTGGTCGCGAAGACCGCGGCCACCTCGGTGATGTCGCCCAGCCCCTGCGCGGGCGCGGTCAGGCGTCGTCCCGGCTCGTCGAGGTGCACCTCGGCGACCACCCGGCCATCAGCTCGTGGGCCCGTCCGAGGTCCTCGGCCCGGGAGACCGTGACCACCAGCGCGGCCTGGCCCGAGGCGTCCTTGAGCTGCAGCGGGGTGCCCTCGGCGATGATCCGGCCGTGGTCGATCACCACGATGTTGTCGGCGAGCTGGTCGGCCTCCTCGAGGTACTGCGTGGTGAGCAGCAGCGTGGTGCCGTCGCGCACCAGCTCGCGCAGCACCTCCCACAGCTCGACCCGGCTGCGCGGGTCCAGGCCGGTGGTCGGCTCGTCGAGGAAGAGCACCGGCGGGGTCGCCACCAGGCTGACCGCCAGGTCGAGGCGGCGCCGCATGCCGCCGGAGTAGGTCTTGACCACCCGCTTGCCGGCGTCGGTCAGCGAGAACCGCTCCAGCAGGTCGTCGGAGACCCGTCGCACGGTGGCCCGGTCCAGCCCGTAGAGCTGGCCGACCAGGCGCAGGTTCTCCTGCCCGGTGAGCAGCTCGTCGACGGTGGCGGTCTGGCCGGTCAGCCCCATCGAGCGGCGTACGCCGGCCGGGTCCTGCACCACGTCGTGGCCGGCCACCCGGGCGGTCCCGCGGGTGGGCGTGGTCAGCGTCGTCATCATCCGCACGGTGGTGGTCTTTCCCGCGCCGTTGGGCCCGAGCAGGCCCAGGACGCTGCCGGCGCGGCACCGAGAAGCTGACGCCGTCGACGGCGACCGTGTCGCCGAAGTGCTTGACGAGGTCGAGCGCCTCGACGGCCGGACCACTGGCCACGGGTCGGCCGTTCAGGTGTCTCTCCATGCGCCTCTCCCTTGTTCCTATTAGGAATAGTACGCTCGTCACATGCCAGCGCAAGACCCTTTTCCGATGACGTCGTACGCCCTGCTGGGCCTGCTGACGTTCGGCGACGAGCTGACCGGCTACGAGCTCAAGCAGCGCGCCGACAGCACGCTCCGCTTCTACTGGCAGTCGCCGGCGATGAGCCAGGTCTACACCGAGCTGGCCCGCCTGACCGCCCACGGTCTGCTGCGCAAGCAGCGGGAGCAGCGCGGCACGACGTACGCCCTGACGCCCCAGGGGCGCGAGACGATGGAGCGGTGGATGCGGGAGGGCCCGTGGGCTTCCCGGTCTTCAAGCACCCCCAGGCCCTGCACCTGATGATCGGGCACCTCACCGACTCCGCGACCCTGGTCGCCATGCTGGAGGACTACGTTGAGCAGGTGACCGCCGCCCACGCCGACCTCACCGAGGTGCGCCGCTCGCTGGCGGCCGGCCGCCGACGTGGGCGAGGTGTTCCACTACCCCTCCCTGGTCGCGGAGTGGGGCCTGGCCCACTTCGACTCCGAGCTGGAGATCGCCCGCAAGACGATCGCCCGGCTCCGCGCCGAGGATCCCGCTGCGGCCGGGGCGACGGGATCGGATGCGCCGCGGTGACGAGCCGGCCCGGGGAGAGCAGCGAGCCCGCGGTGACCAGCGAGCCCGCGGTGACCAGCGAGCCCGGGGCGTGACCCGCGCCGTCGGGCTGGTGGTCGCCGGCATCGCCTCGGTGCAGCTCGGCGCGGCCGTCGCCAAGGAGCTCTTCGACCGGGTGGACCCGACCGCGCTGGTCTGGCTCCGCCTGGTCGCCAGCGCCGTGCTGCTGCTGCTCCTCGCCCGCCCGCGCCTGCGCGGTCGCGATCGCGGGGACTGGCAGGTCGTCGCCGGCTTCGCGCTCACCCTGGCGGTGATGAACTGGGCGTTCTACCAGTCCTTCGCCCGCCTGCCGCTGGGCGTCGCGGTGACGATCGAGCTGATCGGCCCGCTGGCGGTCGCGCTCGCCGGGTCGCGCAGGGCCGGGACCTGGTGTGGGTCGCTGCTGGCCGCGGTCGGGGTCACCGCCCTGGGCTGGGAGCGGACCAGCCTCGACCCGGTCGGGGTCGCGTACGCCGTCCTCGCCGGCGACCGGGTGGGCGTGCTACATCCTGCTCAGCGCCCAGACCGGCCGACGGTGGCAGGGGCTCGACGGCCTCTCGGTGGCGAGCGCCGGCGCGGCGCTGCTGCTGGCGCCGTTCGCGCTCGCCGCCGACCTGACGGTCTGCTCGACCCCCGGGTGCTGGCCCTCGGGGCGCTGATCGGGGTGCTCAGCTCGGTGATCCCCTACAGCCTCGAGCTGGTGGCCCTGCGCAGCCTGCGCCCCTCGCAGTTCGGCATCCTGATGAGCATCGAGCCGGCCGCCGCCGCGCTGGCCGCGCTTCCTGGTGCTGCGCGAGAGCGCTCACGCCGCTCCAGTGGCTGGCGATCGCCTGCGTGGTGGTCGCCAGCGCCGGGGCGACCTGGTTCACCCAGATGTCACACGAGCCGAGACACGGACGCCGTCCCGGCTCCCTAGGCTCGACGCAGGGCTCCTGCAAAGGGACGCCTCGATCGCCTCGGCCCAGCGCCGTACCGGGGCGGTCGAGGCGATTGCACCCTCGACTGCACCTCTGGTGCTCTCTGCGCCACCTCTGCTGCAGTCGGGCGGGACTCGAAGGCACCGGCAGCGACGGGCGGCGTTTGTAGGCTGGCGACCCCGACCGGTCTGGAGGACCCCGTGCCCGAGTCCCTACGTCGCGCCGCGCTCGTCACGACCCTGGACGATCCGCCTCGCGCTGACCGGCTGCGGAACCGAGGACCGGAGCCTCGACCTCCTCGTCCAGCGACGCCGGCGGCTCACCCGCGCCGGAGCGCGGCCAGCTCCGCCCTCGGCCTCTCCGGCCGCGCCCGGGAGCAGACGGAGACCGGGACCCGCCCAGCCGCAGGTCGCCGGCACGGTGGCCTCAGGGCTGGAGGTCCCGTGGGGCCTGGCCTTCCTGCCCGACGGGTCGGCCGTGGTGACCGAGCGCGACAGCGCCCGGGTGCTGCTGCTGACCGGGGAGGGTGAGGAGTGGGAGGTCACCGAGGTGGGCCGGGTCGAGGCCGCCGCCCCCGAGGTGGAGGGCGGGCTGCTCGGGGTCGCCGCGTCACCTGACTTCGACGCCGACCGGACGCTCTTCTTCTACGTCACCGCCGCCGAGGACAACCGGATCGTCAAGGCCGAGCTCGACGGGGACCGGCTGGGCGAGCCCGAGCCGGTGCTCACCGGCATCCCCCGCGGCGTGATCCACGACGGCGGGCGCCTGCTCTTCGGAGCCGACGGCCACCTCTACGCCTCCACCGGCGAGATCGGCGACCCCGAGCTCGCCCAGGACCGCTCGTCGCTGGCCGGCAAGATCCTGCGGATCACCCCCGAGGGCGACCCGGCCCCGGGCAACCCGGACCCCGACTCACCGGTCTGGTCCTGGGGCCACCGCAACGTCCAGGGGCTCGCCTTCGACGACCGAGGACCGGCTCTGGGCCAGCGAGTTCGGCGACAGCACCTGGGACGAGCTGAACCTGATCCGCAAGGGCGGCAACTACGGCTGGCCGCGGATCGAGGGCCGCGCCGCGGACAACCCCGGGGTCTCGGCCGAAGGGCTGCACCGACCCGCGGGCCGTCTGGCGACCGACGAGGCGTCGCCCTCGGGCCTGGCCTTCGCCGACGGCTCGCTGTGGCTGGGCGCCCTGCGCGGCACCCGGCTCTGGCAGGTCCCGGTCACCGGCGACGGCGTGGGCCGGCCGCGCGCGCACTTCGTCGGCGACTACGGGCGCCTCCGCTCGGTCGCCGCGGCCCCGGACGGTTCCCTGTGGATGACCACCTCGAACCGCGACGGCCGCGGCAGCCGCGCGACGACGACGACCGGATCCTGCGACTCACGCTTGTCGCGCTGACCGGGACCGTCACCGCCCGCCGGGCCACCCGGCGCAGGGTGGCCAGCACCGACGGGCCGAGGACCGCGATCGCCAGCGCGTTGGTCAGCGCCCGCCCGGTGTCCCAGCCGCCGGTGGAGGTGATCAGCGTGTAGAGGCCGAACCGCTGCAGGTTCTCCAGCAGCGGCGCCCCGGCGACGTACGACAGGTCGGTGGCCTCGTAGCCGGGCACCGTCACCCCGAGCAGGAACGGCCAGCCCCACATGTTCATCGCCGCGCCGTAGAGGTAGGCCGCGAGGATCCCGTAGACCACGAGCATGCACGATCTCGGCGCGCCCGGTCAACCGTCGCGGCAGCAGCCCGGCCCCCATGCCCACCCAGCCCGGCCACCAGCATCTGGAACGGCAGCCACGGCCCCACGCCGGCGGTGAACAGGGCCGAGACGAAGAGCGAGGTCAGGCACCGAGGATGAACCCGAACGCCGGCCCGAAGACCCGGCCGCCGAGGATCAGCAGGAAGAAGACCAGCTCGAGCCCGGCGACCCCGGCGCCCAGGCCACGGATCACCCCGTTGATCGCCGAGAGCAGCCCGAGCACCGCCAGCACCCGGGCGTCCATCCCGCCCTCGGTCATCTCCGCCAGGACCATCACCAGGAGCATCGGCAGCAGGGCCAGGAAGAGGAACGGCGGGTCGACCCGCGCGCCGTCCGGCACGTCGAGCAGGAACGGCCAGGCCAGCATCATCGCCCCGACGACCGAGACCAGCACCAGCACCATCGCACTGCGTACACCGATCCGGAGCGCCGGCGTGCCCGGCGCCGGAGGTCCGCACCGCTGCCCGGGCGACCGGTCACCGTCCGGCCGAGGCGGCTCACCGACCCGCTCCGGCCGGCGAGGGCGTCGGCCACCTGGTCGACCCGCAGCCACGGGGCGCCCAGCACCTTGTGCACCTGCGGCGCGAACGAGGGCGACTCGACCACCACCCGCAGGGTCGGACCCGCGGAGACCACCTCCCCGTCGGCCAGCACGACCACGTCGTCGGCGACGCTCGCGACGAACTCGACGTCGTGGGTGGCGCACCAGCACCGCACGTCCCTCGGCGGCCAGCTGCGCGCAGCAGGACGGCCAGCGCGCGCTTGCCCGGGTAGTCCAGCCCACGCGTCGGCTCGTCCAGCAGCAGCACCGGCGGGCGCGCGGCCAGCACCACCGCGAGCGCCAGCGCCAGCCGCTGCCCCTCGGAGAGGTCGCGCGGGTGGGTCTGGTCCTCGATCCCCGGCGCGAGCCGGTCCAGGATCTCCCGGCACCGGCCCGGGGCGCCCGCGTCGGCGTCCGCGTCCGCGCACTCCTGGCCCACGGACTCCAGGTAGAGCAGGTCCGCCGCGGTCTGCGGCACCATCCCGGTCCGCCGACGCCGCTCGGCGCCGCTGAGCTCGTGCGGGTCCTCGGCCGGCCACCCGCGACCTGCCCCGAGGCCCGGCCGGTCCGCCCCTGGAGGGCCCACAGCAGCGTGGACTTGCCGGCGCCGTTGCGGCCCATCAGCGCGGTGACCCGGCCGGGGTCCAGGCGCAGGTCCACGCCGCGCAGCACGGGCGTGCGCCCGTGCGCCACCACCAGGCCGGAGGCGGTCATCAGGGGCGTCCGGCGGTCGCGCGTCGGGCGGGGGGTCAGCCGTCCCGGACGCGCTCGCCAGGCCGTCGGCCAGCCGCGGGCGCAGCTCCCGGGCCCGGCGGCGGGCGTCCCGGACGGTCAGCGGCAGCGGCGACCACCCGACGGCACGGCCGAGCTCGACCAGCGGCGGGGCGATCGGCGAGTCGACCATCACCCGTCCGGCGCGTCCACCCGGACCCGTCCGTCCTCGCCCAGCAGCACCATCCGGTCCGCGAACGGCACCACCCGCTCCAGCCGGTGCTCGGCGACGACCACCGACAGGCCGAGGTCGTGCACCAACCGGGTGACGATCGCCAGCACGTCCTCGGCGGCGGTCGGGTCGAGCGCGGAGGTCGGCTCGTCGAGCACCAGCAGCCGCGGGTGCATGGTCAGCACCGACCCGATCGCCACCCGCTGCTGCTCGCCCCCGGAGAGGGTGCGCAGGTCGCGGTGGCGCAGGTCGGCGATGCCCAGCAGGTCGAGCGTCTCCTCGACCCGACGGCGCATCGTCGCCGCCGGGAGGCCCAGCTGCTCCATGCCGTAGGCGAGCTCCTCCTCGACGGTGTCGGTGACGAACCAGGCAGCGGGGTTCTGACCGACGTACCCGACGTCGGCGGCCCGCTCCCGCGCCGGCCGGTGCAGGATGCTCACCCCGTCCAGCAGCACGTCGCCGGTCAGCGTCCCGCCGGTGTGCGCGGGCACCAGGCCGGCGAGCACGCCGAGCAGGGTCGACTTGCCGGCGCCGGTGGGGCCGGCGAGCAGCACCAGCTCGCCCTCCTCGATGGTCAGGTCGACCCCGTCGAGCACCCGGCGGTCGGGGTAGGAGAACCTGATGTCGCGCAGCTCGATCATCGGACGGCCTCTCGGGGTGGGCCGGCGCGTGGCCACCGTGGGGGCCGGCGGCGCGACCAGGACGGGCAGCAGCGCCGCCAGCGGGACCAGCGAGCGCGGCCAGGTCGAGCATCGGCGCCGCGGCGACCCCGGGTGCGCGATCGCGAGGGAGGTCCGAGCCACCCACCACGAGCCCGACACCGACGGCCAGTCCGCTGACGGCGACCAGGATCTCCTCGGGCTGCCAGGTGTCCGGGCGGTAGCGGCTGCGGCCGACCCGACGGCCCGCCGTGCTCAGCGCGAGGATCGCGCAGCCGCTCCGAGGACGAGCATCGGCCAGCCCAGCCAGCGCGGCGTGGTGGTGTCCAGGAAGCCGTAGACGCCGACGCAGCTGCCCGATCAGCGCGAGCAGCATCAGGCCGCCGGTCAGCCGGCGCTCCCCCGGCGTCGACGGCCCGGTGCGACCGTAGCCGCGGGCGTCCATCCCGGCAGCCAGGGCCATCGAGCGCTCGAAGGCGTCCTCGAGCACCGGGACCAGGACCCGGCGCAGGCCGTGGATCCGGCGCCGCCGCCCTCGCGGCGAGGTGGTGCCGCTCCCCCGCAGCTCCTGGGCGTGCTTGACCCGGCGGGCGCTGTCGGCGAGCTGCGGCAGCACGGTGACCGCCACCACCAGGGCGGTGCCGATCTCGTAGAGGGCGGGCGGCAGGGACTTGAGCAGCCGCTTGGGGTTGGCCAGCGCGTTGGCCGCCCCGAAGGCCAGCAGGATGCAGGCCAGCTGCATGCCGTCGTAGAGACCGGCCAGGACTGCCTCGCGGGTCACGGGCCCGAGCAGCCGGATCCCGGTGGTCCACTCCGGTAGCTGGACCTGCGGCAGGTCGAGGAGGACGGTCCCGCCCGACCCCGCCGCCCAGCAGCACCCGGAACAGCACGCGGACCGCCACGGTGATCCCGGCCAGCCACAGGTAGAGCCGGTAGGCGCGGGCCCAGGTCCCGTCGCCCCGGCAGGCCTGGACCACCACCCAGCTCACCGCGGCGAGCAGCGCGAGCAACCAGGGGTTGGTGGTGGCCGAGGCGGCGGCCGCCAGCCCGAGCCGCCCAGACCCACCAGGCCACCGGGTGCAGCTCTCTGGGGCGCACACTCGGCGCTCGGCGCGTCTCGGGGCGCCCTCCGGGACACCCAGGAGGTCGCCCTCTGGTGCGCGCCTGGTCGCTCGCCCGGACACGTCACCAGGTCACGCCCGCCCCGCCGCCGGGTCACCAGCACCCCGGCCCCCAGGAGCGCCGCGAGCGCGCCCGCGGGCACCCAGAGCGGCAGCGACCCGTCCTGCGCGCCCGCCCGCCGCCCCGGCTGCGTGCACCGAGACATCCGCGCCGCCGGGCGGACCTCGTCCGGTGCGAGGACCTCCGGCGGGGCGGCCTTGCCGTCCCCCTGGTGCCAGGCCAGGCCGATCAGGCCGCCCTCCGGGGTCCGCAGGGTGCCGGCACCCTGGCTGGAGTACACCCAGTCGCCACCCTCGCCGTCGGCCCACCACAGGCTCCAGTAGGCGTCCGAGGGTGCCGCGTTGACGCACGGGTCGGTGCTCGGCACCCCGGAGACCCGGCAGAGGAACCCGGGCTCCCGGGTCGCGTCCTCGAGGTCGAACCCGGCGTCCTCGATGCTGGTGTAGGCCCGTTCGTCGACGACTGCCGGGTCGCAGCCGTGCGGAGGCCTCGGCGGGGTCCGCGGCCAGCTCGCCGAAGTCGACGACCACGGCACCCCGGGCGGCGGGCAGCCCTCCGGGCGTCCGGTGCGGTCCCGGTCGCCACCGCGGTCGAGGTCGGCGTGCGGCCGCGGCGACGGTGGTCCGGCACCGAGCACGGCGCAGACGCCGAGAAGGACGCCGCCAACGCCGGGCGGCCGCGGCCCGACGCGCCCGCCGTGGAGCCGGGCCGGCCGAGGTCACCCGTTGCCGTCCTCGTCGGCCGCGGCCAACGCCGGGAACGCCTGCACGCCGGCGCCGATCCACGGGGAGCGGTCGAGCGGGTCGCTCAGCCCGTGCTGGCGCGCCTGCGCCAGGCTGGACTCGTCGTAGGCGATCGCGCCGGCCTCGTCGGCCAGCGTGTCCTGCTCCTCGTCGGCGGAGACCTGCAGCTCGCTCAACCAGGCGGCGGCGCGGGCGGCGGCCTCCTCCTCACCGAGCTGGAGAAGCGCCCAGCCGGCGATGCCGGTGGTGTTGGCGTTGGTGCCGTTCTGCGGGTCGGCGAAGGAGCCGTCGTCGGCCTGCTGGCGAGCAGCCACGCGGCGACGTCGGCCAGCGCCTCCTCGACCTCGGGCGCCGAGGTCCCGGACTCGTCGGCGCGCTCGGAGCCGTGGTCGAGGAGGCTCGCCAGCTGGACGGCGACCAGTGCCGTGGTGTCCGGGGCCTCGTCGGCGGCTGCGGCGCCGCCCGCGTCGCAGGACTGGTCCGGTGCGTCGGGTCGGCGAAGGCGAGACGGAAGAACCCCTCGTCGCACTGCTGGAGCAGCAGGAAGTCGGTGACCTGCTCGGCCTGCGGGCTGTCCAGCTCGGTGAGCGCCGCCGCGGCGTAGGCCTGACCGATCGAGTTGGCGTAGTCGCCGTACTCCGAGCGGTCCTGGAGCCGGCCTGCGCTGGTCGCCCCCACGCACCACGGACGACTCGACGCGCGCCTTCAGGTCGAGGCCGCCGAAGTCGCCGGGATCGCGGTCCTGGTCGACCGCGAGGCGCAGGGCCTTGGCGCTGGGGCCGGCGTAGCGCTCTCCGCCGGAGCCGACGTAGTCGCCCAGGCTCTGCTCGACCGCGTCGGTCAGGGCGGTGGTCTCCTCGGGCGCCAGGTCGAGGGCCGAGAGGCCCAGGGCCAGGTCGATGCTCGAGCCGACGTCGGTCATGGTGGAGGTCTTGCCCTCGTACGACGTGGTGTTCTCCAGCAGGCCGTCGGCGTTGCGGTTGGCCAGCAGCCAGTCGGCGGCCAGCTCGACCGGTCGCGGACCGGCGGCGGGAGCGGCGTCGGTCTCCTCGGAGGCGGAGTCCGAGCCGCACGCGGCGACCCCTCCCGCCAGCAGGACGACGGTGGCGGCGGTGGCGAGACGGCGGCGCCGGACCGGGCCGGGACGAGATGACGTGCGGTGTGACATGTGGTGTTCCTCCCCGCTGCGGGCGGGGACGGTCCACGGAGGGAGCGAACCCGCCGTGTTCCTCGACAGCGAATGTTCGGACGCAGCACAGCGGGTGTTCCGGCTCGCACGGACGGGACCGTGCCTACGGTTGCGGGTCAGCGCCGGACTTGGACCGGCTTCCCCCACCTGTGAGCGTGGGTGTGCCGCGACGGTCGTCGCGACGGGGTCACTCTACGCCGATGCCCCCGGACCCCGACAAGGGGTCCGAGGGCATCGTGAGGGTTCCGGAGGAACGGGTCAGGCGAGCTTCTCCAGGATCAGCTCGCGCACCCGGCCGGCGTCGGCCTGGCCGCGCATCTCCTTCATCACCGCACCGATCAGCGCGCCGGCCGCGGCGACCTTGCCGTCGCGGATCTTCTCGGCCACGTCGGGGTTGGCCGCGATCGCGTGGTCGATGGCCGCGCCCAGCGCGCCGTCGTCGGAGACGATCTCCAGGCCGCGGGCCGCGACGACCTCCTCCGGGTCGCCCTCGCCGGCCAGCACGCCCTCGAGGACCTGACGGGCCAGCTTGTCGTTGAGCGTGCCGGCGTCGACCAGCGCCTGGACGGCGCCACCTGCGCCGGGGTGACGCCAGGTCGGCGAGCTCGGCGCCGGTGTCGTTGGCGCGCCGGGCCAGCTCGCCGCATCCACCACTTGCGGGCCGCCTGCGGCGCGGCACCGGCCGCGATGGTCTGCTCGATCAGCTCGAGCGCACCGGCGCTCGACCGGGTCGCGCATCTCCAGGTCGGAGAAGCCCCACTCGGCCTGCAGCCGGCTGCGCCGCTCGGTCGGGGGCTCCGGCAGGGTGCCGCGCAGCTCCTCGACCCACTCCCGCGACGGCGCGACCGGCACCAGGTCGGGCTCGGGGAAGTAGCGGTAGTCCTCCGCGTCGGACTTCTCCCGGCCGGAGGTGGTGATGCCGGTGTCCTCGTGCCAGTGCCGGGTCTCCTGCACGATGCTCGGCCGCCGCGAGCTCAGGACCGCGGCGTGCCGGCTGCATCTCGTAGCGGACCGCGCGCTCGACCCAGCGCAGCGAGTTGACGTTCTTGGTCTCGGTGCGGGTGCCGAGGACGTCGCGAGCCCTTCGGGCGCAGCGACAGGTTGACGTCGCAGCGCATCGAGCCCTGCTCCATCCGGACGTCGGAGACCCCGAGCGCGACGATCAGCTCGCGCAGCTGGGCGACGTACGCCCTGGCGATCTCGGGGGCGCGCTCGCCCGCGCCCTCGATCGGCTTGGTGACGATCTCGATCAGCGGGATGCCGGCCCGGTTGTAGTCGACCAGCGAGTAGTCGGCGCCGTGGATCCGGCCGGTGGCGCCACCGACGTGCAGCGACTTGCCGGTGTCCTCCTCCATGTGGGCGCGCTCGATCTCGACCCGGAAGGTCTCCGGCTCGCCGTCGCACCTCGAGCTCGACGTCCAGCCAGCCGTCGAAGGCGATCGGCTCGTCGTACTGCGAGGTCTGGAAGTTCTTCGGCATGTCCGGGTAGAAGTAGTTCTTCCGGGCGAACCGGCACCACTCGGCGATCTAGCAGTTGAGCGCCAGCCCGATCCGGATCGCCGACTCCACCGCCTGCGCGTTGACCACCGGCAGCGCGCCGGGCAGGCCCAGGCAGGTCGGGCAGACCTGGGTGTTCGGCTCGGCGCCGAACTCCGTCGGGCAGCCGCAGAACATCTTGGTCGCGGTGCTCAGCTCGACGTGGACCTCCAGGCCCAGCACCGGGTCGAACGGCGCCAGCGCCTCCTCGTAGGCAGAGTCAGCGTCGGCGGTCCCGGTGCTCACAGCGACGGCTCCCTTCGAGCTCGGGGGCGCGGTCGAGCGATCGGCACCGCCGCCAGCGTCTCCTCCAGCAGGCGCCTCGACGGCGCGCGCCGACCCGGTAGAGCCGGTCGTCGGCCAGGGCCGGGCGCGATGATCTGGAAGCCGACCGGCAGACCGTCCTCGTCGGCGAGGCCGCACGGCAGCGACATGCCCGGGACCCCGGCCAGGTTGGCCGGGATGGTGGCGCACGTCGTTCAGGTACATCGCCAGCGGGTCGTCGAGCTTCTCGCCCAGCTTGAACGCCGTGGTCGGGGCGGTCGGGGAGACCAGCACGTCGACCTGCTCGAACGCCGCCTCGAAGTCGCGCGAGATCAGCGTGCGGACCTTCTGCGCCTGGCCGTAGTAGGCGTCGTAGTAGCCGGAGGACAGCGCGTAGGTGCCCGAGGATGATCCGGCGCTTGACCTCGTCGCCGAAGCCGGCGTCGCGGGTGGCCCGCATGACCTCCTCGGCGCTCGGCTCGTCGATGCCCTCGGGCAGGACCCGCAGGCCGTAGCGCATCGCGTCGAACTTGGCCAGGTTGCTGCGACGCCTCGCTCGGCAGGATCAGGTAGTAGGCGGCCAGCGCGTCACGAAGCTCGGGCAGCGACACCTCGACCACCTCGGCGCCGGCCGGCGACCAGCTGCTGCGACCGCCTCGTCGAACCGGGCCAGCACGCCCGGCTGGTAGCCCTCGCCGCGCAGCTCGCGTGATCACGCCGACCTTGAGGCCGGTCAGGTCCTCGGTCGCCCCCGCACGGGCGGCGGCCTCGACGACCGGCGGGACCGGGGCGTCGAGGTGGTCGAGTCGAGCGGGTCGTGCCCGGCGATCACCTCGTGCAGCAGCGCGGCGTCGAGCACCGTCCGGGCGACCGGGCCGACCTGGTCCAGGCAGCTGGCCAGGGCGACCAGGCCGTAGCGGGAGACCCCGCCGTAGGTCGGCTTGACCCCGACGGTGCCGGTGACCGCGGCGGGCTGGCGGATCGAGCCGCCGGTGTCGGTGCCGATGCGCCAGCGGCGCCTCGAAGGCGGCGAGCGCGGCGGCCGAGCCGCCGCCGGAGCCGCCGGGGATCCGGTCCAGGTCCCACGGGTTGCGGGTCGGGCCGTAGGCGGAGTGCTCGGTGGAGGAGCCCATCGCGAACTCGTCCATGTTGGTCTTGCCCAGGATCGGCAGCGCCCGCCTCGCGGAGCCTGCGGACCACGGTCGCGTCGTACGGCGGGACCCAGCCCTCGAGGATCTTCGAGCCGCAGGTGGTCGGCAGCCCCTTGGTGGTCATCACGTCCTTGACCGCGATCGGGCACGCCGGCCAGGCGCTGCAGCGGCGCGCCGGCCCGTCGGCGCTCGTCGGAGGCCCGGCCTGCGCGAGCGCGCCCTCGGCGTCGACGTGCAGGAAGGCGTGCACGCCCGCGTCCGCGGTCGCCGTCGACCGCGTCGATCCGGTCCAGGTGCGCGCGGGTCACCTCGACGGCGGACACCTCGCCGGCGGCCAGCGCGTCGGCCATCCGGGCGGCGGTGCTGTCGGGTCCAGTCCATCGTCTGCTCGCTCATGCTCGTCCTCCCAGGATCCGCGGCACGCGGAACCGCTGCTCCTCGGACGCCGGCGCGCCGGCCAGCGCCTGCTCGGCGCTGAGCCCCGGGCACGACGACGTCGTCGCGGGTCACGTTGGTCAGCGGCAGCGGGTGCGACGTCGGCGGCACGTCGTCGCCCGCGACCTCGTGGACCTGGGCGACCGACTCGAGGATCACGTCGAGCTGACCGGCCAGGCGGTCGAGCTCGGCGTCGGAGAGCTCGATTCGGGCCAGCATGGCGAGGTGGGCGACCTCCTCGCGGGAGATTTTCAGGCATCAGCATCCTTTGCCAGACGAGCGGGACATCAGCTCCCCATCCTATGGGGACGCCCGGCTTCGGCCTCCGCCGGTCACCGCGCCCGGAGTAGCCTTCCCTCAACGCTCGCCGGAAGGGGACGCCCGCATGCACCTGAGGACTCGCCGGGCCCGGGCGGCGGGTGTCGCGGGGGCCGTCCTGGTCGCCTCCGGCCTGGTCGTGGGCGCCTGGGGCGCGAGCACCGGCAGGGACTCCGGCGACTCCGGCAGCCGGGTCCCTCCCAGCACCCAGGAGACGCCCGTCGCCGACCCGTCCGAGGACGTCCCGGCGGCGCCCGAGGAGCCTGACGCTACCGACCGGCTGGCCGGGCCCGCGGGCCCGGTGCGCTACGTCGCGCTCGGCGACTCCTACACCGCGGCGCCCGGCGTACCCGAGCCTGCAGGCGGCGTCTGCGCCCGGTCGACCAGCAACTACCCCTCCGTGCTCGCGCGATCCCTGCCCGGCACCGAGGTGGTCGACGTGAGCTGCACCGGCGCCGACACCCGCAACCTGCGCGGGCCCCAGCGGGTCTTCGCGATCTCGGTGCCGCCCCAGCTCGACGCGCTCGACGCCCGCACCGACCTGGTCACCCTCGGGATGGGCGGCAACGACTTCGGCGTCTTCGCCACGCTCGTCACCACCTGCCCGACGCTCGCGCCCACCGACCCCCGCGGCGCTCCGTGCCGCGCGGCGATGCGCACGCCCGGAGGCGGCGACCGGCTCCTGTCCACCATCGAGCGCACCGGGACCCGGGTGCTCCGCGGGATCCGCGCCATCGAACGACGCAGCCCGCAGGCGCGGGTCGTGGTGGTCGGCTACCCGCAGCTGGCGCCCCGCACCGGCACCTGCGCCGACCTCCCGCTGGCCCGCGGCGACTACGGCTACACCCGCCTGGTCACCCGGCGGCTCAACACCGAGCTCCGAGAGGCGGCCCGACGGAGCGGAGCGGCGTACGTCGACGTGGCCCGCGCCAGCCGCGGGCACGACGTCTGCGCGCAGGACCCGTGGGTGAACGGCAAGCGGCTCACGAACCAGGCGATCCCCTACCACCCGTTCGCCCCGGAGCAGGCCGCGGTCGCCCGCCTGGTGCTGCGCGCCCTGGACTAGTCCCGCCGGCGGCGGGCCCTCGGCGAGCAGCCGGTCGAAGCCGGCCTCGTCGAGGATGGTCAGGCCCAGCTGCTCGGCCTTGTCGGCCTTGCTGCCGGCGTTCTCACCCACCACCACGTAGTCGGTCTTCTTCGACACCGAGCCCGAGGCCTTGCCGCCGCGGGCGATGATCGCCTCCTTGACCGAGTCGCGGGTGTAGCCCTCCAGGGAGCCGGTGACCACGACGGTGAGGCCCTCCAGGGTGCGGGGCACCGACTCGTCGCGCTCGTCGGCCATCGTCACCCCGGCCGCCGCCCAGCTCTCCACGATGGCTCGGTGCCAGTCGGCCTGGGGTCCGTCGAACCACTCGCGCACCGACGCGGCGATGGTGGGCCGACCCCCTCGGTGTCGGCCAGCTGCTGCTCGTCGGCCTCGCGGATCGCCTCCATCGAGCCGAACCGGGTCGCCAGCGCCCGCGCGGCCGTCGGGCCGACGTGCCGGATCGACAGCGCCACCAGCACCCGCCACAGCGGCACCTGCTTGGCCTTGTCGAGGTTGTCCAGGAGCCGACGGCCGTTGGCGCTGAGCACCCGCGGGACCGCTGCCCGCCTCGAGCTCGGCCTTCTTGGCGGCCCGGGTGAAGAGCTCGGTGCGCAGCAGCCCGCTCTCGTCCAGGCCGAAGACGTCCCCCTCGTTGGCGATCACCCCGGAGGCCAGCAGGGCGTCGGCCGCCTCGTAGCCGAGCCCCTCGATGTCGAACGCGCCGCGGCCGGCCACGTGGAAGACCCGCTCGCGCACCTGGGAGGGGCAGGCCTCGGAGTTGGGGCAGCGCAGGTCCTTGTCGCCCTCCTTCTGCTGGGCCAGCTCGGTGCCGCAGGAGGGGCAGTGGGTGGGCATCACCCACTCCGCCAGGCCCTCGGGCCGCAGCGGGAGGACCGGGCCCAGGATCTCCGGGATCACGTCGCCGGCCTTGCGCAGGATGACGGTGTCGCCGGGGCGCACGTCCTTGCGGGCGACCTCGTGGGCGTTGTGCAGCGTGGCCCGCTCCACCGTGGAGCCGGCCACCCGCGTCGGCTCCATCACCCCGAACGGGGTGACCCGGCCGGTCCGGCCGACGTTGACCTCGATGGCGAGCAGCTTGGCGTTGACCTCCTCCGGCGGGTACTTGTAGGCGATCGCCCAGCGCGGCGCGCGGCTGGTCGAGCCGAGCCGGCGCTGCAGGGCGACGGAGTCGACCTTGACCACGACCCCGTCGATCTCGTAGCCGACGATGGTGTGCCGCTCCTCCCCCACCTTCGTCACGTAGGCCTCGACGTCGCTCAACGTCGGCACCACCCGCACCTGGTCGGAGGTGGGCAGGCCCCAGGCGCGCATCGCGTCGTACGACCCGGACTGGGTGGCCGGCTCGAAGCCCTGGCGCGCGCCCAGCCCGTGGCAGACCATGCCCAGGGCCCGGGTGGCGGTCACCCGGGGGTCCTTCTGCCGCAGCGACCCGGCGGCGGCGTTGCGGGGGTTGGCGAACGGCGGCTTGCCGGCGTCGGCCATCGCGGAGTTGAGCCGCTCGAAGGCCTCGGTCGGCAGGAACACCTCGCCGCGGACCTCCACCAGCTCGGGCACCGGGAACTCGTCGGTGCCGGTGAGCCGGTGCGGCACCGAGTCGATGGTGCGCACGTTGGGGGTGACGTCCTCACCGGTGCGGCCGTCGCCGCGGGTCAGCGCCCGCACCAGGCGGCCGCGCTCGTAGAGCAGGTTGATCGCCAGGCCGTCGACCTTGAGCTCGCAGAGCAGCTCGGCGTCGGTGATCCCGTCCCGGGCCAGACGGGCGTACCAGCCCTGGAGCTCCTCGAAGGAGAAGGCGTTGTCCAGCGACTCCATCGGCTGGAGGTGGTCGACGGCGGTGAACTCGGTGGAGACCGCGCCCCCGACCTTCTGGGTCGGCGAGTCCGGCGTCCGCAGCTCGGGGTGGGCCTCCTCGAGCGCCTCAAGCTCGCGCATCCGCCGGTCGAACTCCGCGTCGTCCAGCGTCGGGGAGTCGAGGACGTAGTAGCGCCAGCGCGCCTCCTCGACCTGTTCGGACAGCTCCTGGTGGCGTTCGCGCGCCTCGGGCGGCGCGGGAGCGACCTCGGGCGACGCGGGAGGGACCTCGGACGTGCTCATGGCACCATCTTGCCCTGCGTCGCCGACAGCGTCGGGCCTGGACTCAGCCCCGGAGGATCAGCGGACGGACGACAGCCGGGCGTGCCGCATCCCGTCCCTAGGCTGGCGCCGGGGGGCCGTCCGGTTGCCTCACCGGTGACACAGGGGGATCCACATGTCCGCATGCCACGTCCTTCCGAGAGCTCTGCTGACCCGCACGCTGACGGCCACCCTGACCTCGGGGCTCCTGGCTCTCGGGCTGGTGGCCGCCACCAGCGCCAGTGCCGAGGCTGCCCGCCCCTGGCCAGGTGGTCGGATCACCTACGTGGACAAGACGAAGGACTCGAAGGCGGTGCGCACCGCCGTCCGGGCGTGGAACCACAGCGGCGTCCGGGTCCGGTTCGTGAAGGTCAAGAAGCCGTCGCGGGCGGCCCTGGTGATCCGCAACTCCAAGAACGTGCCGTCGGGCTGCGGTTCCGGCCGGGCGACCCTGGGCTACGTCCCCGGCGGCAGGGCCTTCGTCAACATCCTGCACGGCACCGACGCCGGCGGTCAGGGCTGCGCCCTGCCCGGCCAGACCTTGGTGCTCGCCCACGAGCTCGGCCACGTCCTGGGGCTGACGCACAACGACAGCACCTGTTCGGTGATGAACTCCAGCCGATCGACCGGATCCCCGCCACCGGCACTCTCACCTGGACACCCGACCGCGCCGGGTCCGGCCGCGCTGAGCGTCGTACGGGGCGCCGAGCCGGCCGTGCCCGGCTGGCTGGGGACCTGGGGGTACGGCGTTCCCGGGCTGGAGGTGCATGCCACGGCCGGCACCTGCACCGCGGTGCCGGGCGACAGGTCGACGCAGGTCGCGGTGGACCTCTGGGACGTCCCCGTGGGGAGCAGCCAGCAGGTCTACGTGCCGAGCCTGCCGGCGGGCACGCACTGTCTCTCGGTGTGGCAGTTCGACCAGGGCAACAACTACGCCCTCACGCCTGCCACGGTGACGGTGCAGGTCGGCTGAGGGCCGGCGCGGTCAGCCGTGGGTCAGGGCCTGCGCGGTCGCGCGGGTGAGCGTCAGCGCGCGTCGGGCCCAGTCCGCGGAGCCCCCGGCGAGCCCGCAGGCCGGGCTGACCACCAGCCGGTCGCCCACCTCCTCGGGGTCGAAGCCGAGCATGTCGAGCCACCGCAGGACGCGCTCGGCGAGCCGGGCGTCGTCGCCGGGGTCGGCCGGCTCGATGGTCGGCAGCACCCCGAGCGCCACCGTCTCCCCGGCCTCCAGGGCCTGGCCGAGGTCGTCGTGGTCCTCCGCGGAGAGCTGGGCGAGGTCGACCGCCAGCCCGCGCGCCCCGGCCCCGCGCAGCAGCCCGAGCGGGGTCCCGGCGGCGCAGCTGTGCACCCAGGGCTCGGCGCCGGAGTCGGCGATCGCCGAGAGCACCCACTCGAGCGCGGCCGAGGCCTCCGGCGGGTGCACGACCCGGTGCCGGCCGAAGCCGCTCGCGGTCGGCACCCGTGCCGTCGAGGACCGCAGCCAGCGCCGGCTCGTCGACCTGGACGACCAGGCGGACCACCCCGGGCAGCCGTCGGCGCAGGTCGGCCACGTGGTCCCGGACGCCCTCGGCCAGCGCCTGGGCCAGGTCACGACGGGCGCCGTGGTCGGAGAGCACCTTGTCGCCGCGCGGCTTCTCCACCGTCGCGGCCAGCGTCCACGGCCCGGCCACCTGGGTCTTGAAGGGGCCGACGTACCCCTGGGCCTGCTCCTCGACCTGGTCGAGGTCCTGGGCGAGCAGCGAGCGGGCCCGCCGATGGTCCACGCCGGCCGCGTCGGTGAGCCGCCAGCCGGCGGGCTGCAGGTCCGCCCCGAGGCCGGCCACGACCGCCAGGGTGCGTCCGGTCATCTCGGCGCCGGCCCCGCGGCCCGGGAGCTCGGGGACGTGCGGCAGCTCGGGCAGCTCGCCGAGCACGGTGCGCACCGCCTCGGCGTAGGTGCGAGCGGGGTCCGCGGAGACCAGCGCGGGAATCGAGCCGACTCCGGTCGCGCGGGTCATCGGGCTGCCCTCTCGGTCGCGTCGATGGTGGCCGAGCCGACCACCCGGGTGCCCTGGTAGATCACGGCCGCCTGGCCCGGCGCGATCCCCTGGGCGGGGTCGAGCAGCTCGATGCCCACCTCGTCGCCCTGCACCTCGACCACCGCCCGGTGCTCGCTGCCGTGGGCGCGCAGCTGCACGGTGCCCTCGAGCCTGGACGGCACGGTGCCGCACCAGCGCGGCCGGCTGGCGCTCAGGCGGTGGACGGTGAGCCGGTCCCGCGGGCCGACGGTGACGGTGCCGGAGACCGGCTCGATGTCGAGGACGAAGCGCGGCCGGCCGTCCGGCGCCGGCCGGCCGATCCGCAGGCCCTTGCGCTGGCCGATGGTGAAGGCGACGGTGCCCTCGTGCTCGCCGAGGACCTCCCCGCTCTCCTCGTCCACGATCGGGCCGCGCGTGTTGGGCGCGCGGTCGCCGAGCTTCTCCTTCAGCCAGCCGGCGTTGTCGCCGTCGGCGACGAAGCAGATGTCGTGGCTGTCGGGCTTGTCCGCGACCAGCAGCCCGCGCTCGGCGGCCTCGCGGCGCACGTCGGTCTTGGTGGAGTCGCCCAGCGGGAAGAGCGCGTGCTCCAGCTGCTCCTGGGTCAGCACGCCGAGCACGTAGGACTGGTCCTTGCCGGGGTCGACCGCCCGGTGCATCTCGATCAGCCCGTCCTCACCGGTGCGCAGCCGGGCGTAGTGCCCGGTGGCCACCGCGTCGAAGCCGAGCGCCAGCGCCCGGTCCAGGACGGCGGCGAACTTGATCTTCTCGTTGCAGCGCAGGCACGGGTTGGGCGTGCGGCCGGCGGCGTACTCGTCCATGAAGTCCTCCACGACGTCCTCGTGGAAGCGGTCGGACAGGTCCCAGACGTAGAACGGGATGCCGACCACGTCGGCGGCCCGCCGGGCGTCGTTGCTGTCCTCGATGGTGCAGCAGCCCCGGGCCCCCGTGCGGTACGACGCGGGGTTGCGGGACAGCGCCAGGTGCACGCCGGTCACGTCGTGGCCGGCGTCGACCGCGCGGGCTGCGGCGACGGCGGAGTCGACCCCGCCCGACATCGCCGCGAGGACCCTCACCGGGCGCCTCGGTGTGCCAGCCGGGCCCGCTCGACCGCGGGGCCGATCGCCGAGACCAGCGCGTCGACGTCGGCCTGGGTGCTGGTGTGCCCCAGCGAGAACCGCAGCGAGTGCCGGGCCTGGGCGGGCGTCGCAGCCCATCGCCAGCAGCACGTGCGAGGGCTGCGGGACGCCGGCCGAGCAGGCCGAGCCGGTGGAGCACTCGATCCCCTGGGCGTCGAGCAGCATGAGCAGGGAGTCGCCCTCGCAGTCGGGGAAGCCCAGGTGCGCGTTGCCGGGCAGCCGGCGTACGGGGTCGCCGTGCAGGTGCGCGTCCGGCACCACCTCGATGACCCGGCGCACCAGGTCGTCGCGCAGCGCCGCCAGCCGGGCGGCGTGCGCCTCCTGGTTGCCGACCGCGGCCTCGACGGCGGCGGCCAGGGCGGCGATCGCGGGCGGGTTCAGGGTGCCGCTGCGGATGTCGCGCTCCTGCCCGCCGCCGTGCAGCAGCGCGGTCACCGGCACCTCGCCGGCGCACCACCAGCGCACCGACGCCGTAGGGCCCGCCGAGCTTGTGCCCGGTGAAGGTCAGCGCGTCCACGCCGCTGTCGCCGACGTGCACCGGGCACCGACCCGACCGCCTGGACGCGCGTCGGTGTGCACCGGGATCCCGTGGGCGCGCCGCGATCTCCACGACGTCGTCGATCGGCTGCAGCGTGCCGACCTCGTTGTTGGCCCACATCACCGAGACCAGGGCGACCGACTCGGGGTCCTGCTCCAGGCAGCTGGCGGAAGACCTCGACGTCGAGCCGCCCGGTGGCGTCCACCTCGAGCAGCTCGACCTTGGCGCCCTCGGCGACCGCCAGCCAGTGCAGCGGGTCGAGGACGGCGTGGTGCTCGACCGCGGTGGCCAGGACGCGGACGCGGCGGGGGTCCTGCGCCCGTCGGGCCCAGTAGATGCCCTTGAGCGCCAGGTTGTCCGACTCGGTCCCGCCCGAGGTGAAGACCACCTCGCCCGGACGGCAGCCGAGCGACTGGGCGAGCTGCTCGCGGCTCTCCTCCACCACCCGGCGGGCACGTCGCCCCGAGGCGTGCAGCGAGCTGGCGTTGCCGACCTGCTCCAGGTGGGTGCGCATCGCCTCCACGGCCACCGGCAGCATCGGCGTGGTGGCGGCGTGGTCGAGGTAGACCGAGGGAGGGGTCGCGGTGTCCATGTCGCTCTCAGCCTACGGCGCGCCGGGTGGGCGCCCGGCACGGGCGGTGTGGGGAGCCGGGAGCGCCCAGGCGCCGCGTCCGCCGCGCTCAGGGCGCGACGACCTCCGCGACCAGGGCCCGTGGTCGGTGCCGGGCACCTCGAGGGTCCGGGTGCGGGTCGCCGTCCACCCGCGCCGACCAGGACGTGGTCGATCGTCACCACCGGCGGCAGCGACAGGGGCCCGCGCCCGACCTCGCCCGCCGAGGGCCAGGTCGGCTGCCAGCCCGATCCCGCCGCTTCCGCGGCGTCGCGCAGACCGGCGTCCAGCAGCGCGCGCAGCTCGCGGTGGTCCGGCGTGGCGTTGAGGTCGCCCATCAGCAGGTCCGGCGGTCGGGCGACGACGGTCTCGCGCAGCACCCGGTGGTCCTCGCGCCACTGCGCCGCGTTCCCCATCGGGGACTCCGGATGGGTGACCAGGACTCGGAACCTCGTCCCCTCCACCCGGGCAGCCACCACGAACGAGGTCCACCGGGTGGCACCGCCCGCTCACCGCTGAGGCGGGAAGCGCGAGTAGAGCATCGTGCCCTCCACCCCGTACAGCGCCTGTCCGGCGTGGAACGGCAGCTGCTCGTTGAGACCCGCCTCCTCCATCAGCAGCAGGGCTAGTCGGGGTCACCTCCTGGACGGCGAGCAGGTCGACGTCCTGCGCCTCGGCGAGTCGCACCAGCGCCTCGGCGTCCGCAGTGCCGTTGAGCAGGTTGGCGGTCATCACCCGCAGCCGTGGACCGGCGTCGGCCGGGGGCTCGCCGGCGCCCACGAACAGCGGGGCCAGCCAGGTCCCGTGCAGCACCAGCCCGGCGACCGCGAGCGCCGCCCAGGGCGCCAGCCTCGGCGCCAGGTAGCGTCTCCGGGCCCGGGAGGTCAGGAGCATCGAGACCAGGAGCAGCAGGGCCAGCAGGTACGCCGGGACCGCCCAGGGCGCGAGCGCGACGAGGCGGACCGCGAGCCCCACCTCCGGCTGGACCAGGCGCACTGTGCTCAGCCCCGCGCCCGCCAGCAGGCACGCCGCAGCGCCGAGCGGGAGCAGGAGGCGACGCACAGTCGGCAACCTACTGGCCACAGGAGCCTCGGGAGGCCGATCGATCGCCCGAGCCGATCCCTCGAGCCGGTCTCTCAGAGCTGGTCTCTCAGAGCTGGTCGAGGATTACCAGGTCGTCGCGGTGGACCACCTCGCGCTCGAAGCCGGCACCGAGCTCGCGCTTGAGCTGCTGGGAGGACTTGCCGAGCAGGGCCGGCACCTCGTCGGAGTCGAAGTTGACCAGGCCCCGGGCGACCGGGCGGCCGTCCGGGTCGATCAGGTCGACCGGGTCGCCGGCGGAGAACCGGCCGGTGACCCCGGTGACCCCGGCCGCGAGCAGGGAGGCGCGCCGCTCGACCACGGCGCGCACCGCGCCAGCGTCGAGCGCCAGCCGCCCCTTGGGCTCGGAGGCGTGGGCCAGCCAGAGCAGGCGGGTGGGCCGGCGACGGCCGCGGGCGTGGAAGAGCGTCCCCACGGGCTCTCCCCCGAGAGCCTGGACCGCGTTGTCGGCCGAGGTCAGCACCACCGGGATGCCCGCCCCGGTCGCGATCCGCGCCGCCTCGACCTTCGTCACCATGCCCCCGGTGCCGACGCCGGCCGAGCCGGCACTGCCGATCCGGACGCCCTCGAGGTCCTGTCGCCGAGCGCACGTCGCTGAGCATCCGGGTGCCCGCCAGGCTGGGCGGACCGTCGTAGAGGCCGTCGACGTCGGAGAGGAGCACCAGCAGGTCGGCGTGGACCAGGTGGGCGACCAGCGCCGCCAGGCGGTCGTTGTCCCCGAACCGGATCTCGGAGGTGGCGACCGTGTCGTTCTCGTTGACGACCGGCAGCGCCTCCAGCTCCAGCAGCTTGGCCAGCGTCTGGAAGGCGTTGCGGTAGTGCACCCGGCGGGTGACGTCCTCGGCGGTCAGCAGCACCTGGCCGGTGACGATCCCGTGCCGGGCGAACTCCTGCTGGTAGTGATGGGCCAGCAGGCCCTGCCCCACCGAGGCCGCGGCCTGCTGGGCCGCCAGGGCCCGTGGCCGCCGGGCCAGGCCCAGCGGCGCGAGCCCCGCGGCGATCGCGCCGGAGGAGACGAGCACGACCTCCGCGCCCCGGGCCCGGACGGCCGCCAGGACGTCGACCAGCTCAGCGACCCGGTCGGGATCGATGCCGCCGGCCGCACTGGTCAGCGACGAGGACCCGACCTTGACCACGATCCGCCGGGCCTCCAGCACGACCTCCCGCCGGGCGCTGGGCTCGCTCATGCCTCGGGGTCGTCCTCAGCCCAGTCGGGGTCCTGCGGCGACCCGATCTCGTACGAGCTGGGTCCGAATGACGGCCCCGTGTCGAGGCGCCGCGCCACGTCGGCGCGGGTCTCGTTCTCGGCCCGCTCCCCCATCGCCTCGTCGATGTCGCGACGCCGCTGGCGTGCCGGCCGCGACTCCTCGAACCGCTGGTCCTCGCCACGACGTCCGAGCATCTCGGCGCCGGCCTGGATCTCGGGCTTGAAGTCGAAGACCACCGAGTTGTCGGGGTGACCGATCAGCACGGTGTCGCCCTCCTCGGCGCCGAGCTTGACCAGCTTGTCCTCCACACCGAGCCGGTTGAGCCGGTCGGCGAGGAAGCCCACCGCCTCGTCGTTGCTGAAGTCGGTCTGACGGATCCACCGCTCGGGCTTGGCGCCCCGCACGCGCCAACCCTCGCCGTCCCGCGTGACCTCGAAGTCGCCCCCGCCGCCGACGGCAGGGGGACGGATCACGATCCGGGTCGCCTCCACCTCGGGCTTCTCGGCCCGGGTCCGGGCGACGATCTCCGCCATCGCGAAGGTCAGCTCGCGCACCCCCTCGCCGGAGGCGGCCGAGATCGGGAAGACGAGCAGGCCGCGCTCCCGGAGGTCGTCGATCACCATGTCGGCGATCTCCGCGCCGTCGGGCACGTCGATCTTGTTCAGCGCGACCAGCCGCGGCCGGTCCTCGAGGCCGCCGTAGCGGGCCAGCTCGGACTCCATCACCTCGAGGTCGTCGACCGGGTTGCGGCCGGGCTCGATGGAGGCGGTGTCGACCACGTGCACGAGCGCGGCGCACCGCTCGATGTGCCGCAGGAAGTCGTGGCCGAGCCCGCGGCCCTCGGCCGCGCCCTCGATCAGCCCGGGGACGTCGGCGACGGTGAAGACGGTGTCACCGGCTCGCACCACGCCCAGGTTCGGCACCAGGGTGGTGAACGGGTAGTCCGCGATCTTGGGCCGGGCCCGGGAGATCGCGGCGATCAGCGAGGACTTGCCGGCGCTGGGGTAGCCCACCAGGCCGATGTCGGCGACCACCTTGAGCTCGAGGTGGATCTCGCAGCTCGTCGCCGGGCTCACCGAGCAGCGCGAAGCCCGGGGCCTTGCGCTTGGAGGAGGCCAGCGAGGCGTTGCCGAGACCGCCGCGGCCGCCGGAGGCGACCACCATCTCGCTGCCCGCGCCGATCAGGTCGCCGAGCACGTTGCCCTGGGCGTCGGTCACGACCGTCCCGTCCGGGACGGGCAGGACCAGGTCGCTGCCGTGACCGCCGTTCTTGTGGTCACCGGCCCCGTGGCCACCGTTCTCGGCCTTCCGCTTGGGGCTGTGGTGGTACTCGATCAGCGTGGTCACCTGCGGGTCGACCCGCAGGATCACCGAGCCGCCCGGACCGCCGTTGCCCCCGTCGGGGCCGCCGAGCGGCTTGAACTTCTCGCGGTGCACGGACGCCACGCCGTTTCCGCCGCGACCTGCGCTGACGTGCAGGGTGACGCGGTCGACGAACGTGGGGACTGCCATGGATCTCCTCAGTGGGGGTGGAACAACACGAAGGGCGCCCCCAAGTCTAGGGACGCCCTTCGAAGGAAGTATGTGCTGCGCGAAGCGTCAGGTCACTCGCCGGGAACGACGTTGACGACCTTGCGGCCACGCTTGGTGCCGAACTCGACAGCGCCCGCCACCAGGGCGAACAGGGTGTCGTCGCCACCGCGGCCGACGCCGCTGCCGGGGTGGAAGTGCGTGCCGCGCTGGCGGACGATGATCTCGCCGGCGCCGACGGCCTGGCCGCCGTAGCGCTTGACGCCGAGGCGCTGTGCGTTGGAGTCGCGACCGTTCTTGGTCGAGGCCGCACCCTTCTTGTGTGCCATGAGTTCAGTCCTTCGTGATGGATCGCGAGTGGCGCGGAGCCGCTCAGACGGAGATGTCGGTGACCTTGACCTGGGTGTACTTCTGGCGGTGACCCTGGCGCTTCTTGTAGCCGGTCTTGTTCTTGTACTTCTGGATGATGATCTTCGGGCCCTTGGTGCCACCGAGAACCTCGACGGTCACAGAGGCCTTGTCCAGCCCGGTGGCGGTGACGGACTCGCCGTCCACCACCATCACGACGGGAAGCGCCACGGACTCGCCCACGGCGGTCTGGACCTGGTCGATCTCGATGACATCGCCGACAGCAACCTTCTGCTGCTTGCTGCCACTCCGCACGATCGCGTACACCGCGACTCACTCTCCTCGTCGGACTCGAACAGTCCATCAACAACTGCAAACTCAGGGCGCCCGCCGCGCATGATCCAGCTTGCCGCGTTCTTGGTGACACGACGTCGAGCGCGCTGGCGGGAAGGTGTGGGACACACCGAGGGGCAATACTACGGACGACGGGACCCGCACGCAAAACGCGGCTGGTCCCGCGTCCCGTTCGTCGGGGTCAGCGCTTGCGTGCCCCCTTCTTCTTCACCGGCACGTGCTCCACCTGGGAGTCGTTGGCCCCGTCCTCGCCCTCCGGCGAGGCACCAGGGGTGCCAGAGGCCTCGGTGGCGTCCGCGGCGAGCCACGGACGGGGCCGAGGACGTCTCCGGGGGGCCGGCGGGCCGCGAGGCGGCCCGGCGGCGGGTACGGGTGACCACACGCGGAGCCTGCTCGTCGGCCGGCGGAGCGGCGACGGGTGCCACGACGGCGTCCGGCTCGCTGCGGGCGGGCTCGGGCGTCGGCTCGGGCCTCGGCTGCTCGACCTCGGGCTGCTCCGCCCGGGGCCGCTCGACCCTGCGTCGCGAGACCTTGCGCTGCTGGACCTTCGGTCGCTCGACCTCGGACTGCGCGACCTCGGCTGCGCGACCTCGGGCTGCGCGACCTCGGGCTGCGCGACCTCGGACTGCGCGGGGGCGGCCTCCGTCGTGGACTCCTGGACCTCGGGCTGCGCCGGGGTCGACCCGGGCTCGTCCGTGACCGCGACCCCGGCGTTCTCCGGCTTGGCCATCGCGGCCACGTCCTTGGGCGAGGGGGCCACGGCGGGCCTCTCGGTCGCGCGCTCCGACGTACCGCCGGCCGCGCCGCCTCCGTTCCCGGACTCCTTGCCCCGGCCCTTCCCGCGGCGACCGCCGCGACGGGACTCGTCGTCGCCGGAGGAGGCCCTCGCCTCGACCGGTGCGTTCTTGACCACGACCCCACGACCCGCGCAGTGCTCGCAGTCGGTGGAGAACGACTCCAGGAGCCCGGTCCCGATCCGCTTGCGGGTCATCTGCACCAGGCCCAGCGAGGTCACCTCGGCGACCTGGTGCCGAGTGCGGTCGCGGCCCAGGCACTCGACCAGGCGGCGGACCACCAGGTCGCGGTTGGACTCCAGGACCATGTCGATGAAGTCGACGACGATGATGCCGCCGATGTCGCGCAGCCGCAGCTGGCGGACGATCTCCTCGGCCGCCTCCAGGTTGTTCTTGGTGACGGTCTCCTCGAGGTTCCCGCCCGAGCCGGTGAACTTGCCGGTGTTGACGTCGACGACCGTCATCGCCTCGGTGCGGTCGATGATCAGGGAGCCGCCCGAGGGCAGGAAGACCTTGCGGTCCAGGCCCTTGGCGATCTGCTCGTCGATCCGGTACGCCGCGAAGACGTCGCCCTGCTGGGCGGAGGCGTTGTCGGCCGGCTGGTAGCGCTCGAGCCGGTCCTCGAGGTCGGGCGCCACGTGGGTGACGTAGCCCTGGACGGTGTCCCAGGCGTCGTCCCCCTCGATGACCAGCTTCTTGAAGTCCTCGGTGAAGAGGTCGCGCACGACCTTCAGCGTCAGGTCGGGCTCGCCGTAGAGCAGCTGCGGGGCGTTGCCGCGGGCCTTGGCCTCGATGTCCTCCCAGCGCGCCTTGAGCCGCTCGACGTCGCGGGTCAGCTCGTCCTCGCTGGCGCCCTCCGCGGCGGTGCGCACGATCACCCCGGCGCTGTCCGGCACGATGTCCTTGAGCAGCGTCTTGAGCCGGTTGCGCTCGGTGTCCGGGAGCTTGCGGGAGATCCCGCTGGTGGTGCCGTCGGGCACGTAGACCAGGAAGCGGCCGGCCAGGCTGATCTGGCTGGTCAGCCGGGCGCCCTTGTGGCCGACCGGGTCCTTGGTCACCTGGACCAGGACGCTCTGGCCGGAGGAGAGCACCGACTCGATCTTGCGCGGCTGGCCCTCCTTGTGGCCCAGCGCGGACCAGTTGACCTCGCCGGCGTAGAGGACCGCGTTGCGCCCCTTGCCGATGTCGATGAACGCCGCCTCCATCGAGGGCAGCACGTTCTGCACCCGGCCGAGGTAGACGTTGCCGATCAGGGAGGTCTGCGACTCGCGGGCGACGTAGTGCTCCACGAGCACCTTGTCCTCCAGCACCGCGATCTGGGTGAGGTCCTTCTTCTGCCGGATCACCATCACCCGGTCGACGGCCTCACGGCGGGCGAGGAACTCCGCCTCGCTGACGATCGGGGCCCGACGGCGGCCGGCCTCGCGGCCCTCACGCCGGCGCTGCTTCTTCGCCTCCAGCCGGGTCGAGCCGGCGAGCGCGGTGATCTGGTCCTCGCCGGTACGGCTCTTGCGGACGCGGGTGACGGTGTTCTCCGGGTCGTCGGAGCCCTCGGCCCCTCCCCCGCCGTCACCGCTGCGGCGACGACGCCGGCGACGACGCGAGCCCGAGGAGGACCCCTCCTCCTCGCCCGCGGCGGAGTCGCCCGCCTCGGCGCCACCCTCGCTGCCGGACTCGGCGGCGTCGGCGGGCGTGGCCTCCTCGGCCTCGGCGCCCGGGGACTCCGCACCGCTCGGGGCGTTGTCGTCCTGGGAGTCGCCTGCCTTGCGCCGGCGACGGCCTCCGCGACGGCGACGGCGCCGCGAGGGCGACCCGTCACCGTTCTGGTCCTCGGTTCTGGTCCTCGTCTGGTCCTCGGAGTCCTCGTCGTCGGAACCGGAGTCCTCGGTGGCGTCGCTGGTCTCGATCGGCTCGGCCGCCTCGACCTGGGTCTCGATCTCGGCCTCGGCCTCGACGAGCTCGTCCTCGTCGGCCGGCGTGGGGACCGCGGCGGCCTCGACGGGCTCGGGCGTCTCGGCCGCGGCGGGGGCGGCCTGCGTGGTCTTGGCGGCCCGCGACCGGCTGCGAGCCGAGCGCGTGGTCCGGGTGACCTTCGGCGCGGTGTCCGCAGCCGCCTCGGCGGCCTCCGCGGCGGACTCGGTCGACTCGGCGGCGGGAGCCTCCGACGCGGCCACGGGCTCGGGAGCCGCCACCGCCTTCTTGCGGGTGCGGCGGGCCGGGGCCTTCGGGGCCTCCGGAGCCTGGAAGAGAGGAAGGGTGCCCGAGACCTGAGCCGGGGCCTCGGCCTGCTCGGCGGCAGCCTCGGCCGGGGCGGTCTTCTTGGCGGTGCTCTTGCGCGGGGCGCGCTTGGCGGGCGCCTTCTTCGCGGGGGCCTGCTCGGCCGCACCGGCGGCGGCCTGGTCCTCAGGCGCCGCCTCGGGCGTGGCGGGCGTCGACCTGGTCGTCGCCCGCGGGAGCGGCGGCGGCCTTCTTGGCCGTGCTCTTGCGCGGGGTGGTGGCCTTCTTGGCCGGCGCCTTCTTGGCGGCGCTCTTGCGGGCCGCGGTCTTCCTCGCCGGCTTCGCCGCCGGGTCGGCGGCTGCGCCCTCCGGCGCGTTCCCGGTCTCGCTGACGGGCTGGTCCGCCGCGTCCTGGTTGTTCTCGGTCAGGTTCTCGTCGAGCATGTGCGCTCCTCGACCGGTGCGTCGCACCGGTGTGTAGGACGCCGGGACCCGGGCAGTCAGGATCCGCGGCGCAAAGCCTTCGGTGGCAACGACACCCTCCGCGGGCGCGTCGAGGGATGGGCGCCGGGCACCTGCCGCGGTCGCCGGACCCTGTGCCACCTGGGTGTCCCTGAGTGTCACTGGGTGGGCCTCTGTCACCGACTCACCCGGGCCGCGTCGCGGTCTGGCGTCGACACCATCCTCCGTGCCGGTTCGACGGGTGTCGGACCGGCGAGAACGTCGTCGGATCTTCCCTGGCGACCTGCGCCGTCAGGAACGACCGAGCCGAGTATCGCACACGCCTCCGGGGATCCGGTTATGTCGCGACGTGCAGCGGGTCGCCGATCGTCTGGGTCAGCTCGTCGAACGGACCCTGCTCCAGCCGGGTCAGCACCGGGGCGCCGGCGTGCTTCGAGCTCCCCGACCTTGCCCATCGCGGTCAGCACGTCGTCGGGCCGCACCGCGGGCACGGTGTGCCGCAGCACGAGGTCCAGGACGGTGCCGCCCGGGCCCGGCTCGGCGCGCATCGACACGACGGCACCGCGGGCGTCGAACTCGCGCAGGCCCTTCTTGGTCATCCGCTCCACCAGGATCGTCTCCTGGGCCAGGAACCGCTCGACCAGGGGTGCGAGGTCCGCGTCCCCCGGCAGACCGATGCGCCAGCGGCTGCCGGTCAGCTGGTCGCTGAGCGAGCCGCCGGGCGACTCGACGACCTCGAGCACGTCGAGGCCCTCGGGCAGTGCCTCGTCGAGCTCCCGGTGCACGTCCGCGGGGTCGACCACCTGGGCCAGCCCGATCTCCAGGTACTCCGCCTCCGAGGCCGCCCCGGTGGGCGAGGCGCCGGCGTAGGAGATGCGCGGGTGCGGGTTGAACCCCGACGAGTAGGCCATCGGGATCCGCGCCCGGAACACCGCCCGCTCGAAGGCGCGGCTGAAGTCGCGGTGGCTGGTGAACCGCAGCCGCCCGCGCTTGGCGTAACGGATCCGCAGTCGTTGGACCGGGGGGGCTTGCTGCTCGGGCTGCTCACGCACGTTCACACCGTAACCGCGTCAGGGCAGGGACGCCGATTTGAGCTGCCGAGAGCTGTAGGCGTTGCCCACCCGCGTCCCGTCCAGCCAGCCCGTCAACCCCGCCGCCAGCTCGTCGAGTCGCGCCGTGCCCGCACGCCCGACGTCCTCGTGCAGCACCACCCGGACCGTGCCCTCCTCGTCCTGCACCCAGCAGCCGACGATCCGGCCGTCCCACCAGGCGCTGGTGCCGGCGTTGCCGACGCTGTCGAAGATCCGTGGCCGGTGCTCCGCGGCGAGATGGAAGTCTCGTCCCTTCCAGCCCATCGTGGTGGGATCCAGGGTCGGCAGCAGCGCGGCCCAGGGCTCGACCTCGCCCACCGGCTCCGCGTCGTCCGGCCGCAGCCATCCCACCGCGCCGCCGTCCAGCTCGACCTGGACCGCGCCGAGCGTGGTCAGGGCACGGCGTACGGCGGTGCGGGTGGAGCCGAGCCACCACACCAGGTCGTCCTCGGTCCCGGGACCGAAGGTCCACAGCCAGCGGCGCACCAGCTCCAGGTACCCAGCCTCCTCCGGCCACGGCTCCTCCCGCGGACCCAGCCAGCTGTCGGCGGCGACCCAGGTCGGACGCGGCTGCCACCAACCGCCCTCGTTGGGACCCCGGACGATCTCCCCCTGCGCGCCGAGCACCGTGGTGACGGGTGTGGCCACATAGATGCTGGTCCGCCACCGGCCGGCGCCGCGGGTGATCTTCTCGGAGAGCTCCGGCACCGCGGCGCGGAGCCGGGGCACCGACCTCGGCACACCGTCCGCCAGCTGCGCCAGGGTGAGCTCGCGCACTCCCTCCAGCCAGCGCTCGCCGTCCTCGGCCAGACCCTCGGCCTGGACGTCCTTGACCAGCCTCCGCCGCTCCGCCTGCGCCACCCGGGCGGCTGCGCTGCCGAGCACCGCCGCGTGCAGGTCGCGGGGCACGGCCCACAACGTGCGTCGCATCGCCAGCTGCTTGACCAGGGAGCGGTCCTGGTTCAGCGCCCGGTCCACGTCCGCCACGCGTACGCCCTCGACCCTGGCCCAGAGCGCCAGGTGGACGCTGGCCGCCTCGGTGGCGTGCAGCGCCGTCATCGCGGCCGCTGCCGTCACCGGGTCGGCGAACCGGGCCCCGGGAGCCAGTCCGTGCCGTAGAGCCAGTCGGCTCCTTCGTTCTCGGTCCCCCACGCGGCGCATCCACCTATGATGTCCCACACGTCCCACATGTCTCGGAGCCCGGATGAATCGCTGGTCGAGCACCCTGCCGTGGGTGCTGGTGGCCGTGCTGGGCCGTCGGCTCCGCTCGTCGCGCTCGCGGTGGTCTCCCTGGACCCTGCCCCCGGGACGCCCAGACCGCGCTGGACGCGCTCGACCGGCGCTCCCCTCCCCGGCGCGCCGGTCTGGGCGCCGGGCACCGAGCCGGCGACGCCCTCGCCCGCACCCTCCCCGCCGCTGTCGGCCGGACCTGTCGTCCCTGCGCCGTCCACCGGCGCGAGCACACCGCCCGGCACGAGGACCCCCGGCGCTCCGGGCAGCACGAAGCCTCCGCGTCCCGGAGTCCCGACCCAGACCCGCCGCGGGGCACCCGCGCCCGCCCCCGCCCAGGTCCCGCGGCCAGCGGTGGACCTGGGCGGCCGGCTCTGCCTCCCCCGCCCCCGGGTCACCCCGCTGCGGGTGGCGACCTTCAACATCCACGGCGCGATCGGCCCCCGGGGTCGTGACCTGGCGGGCATCGTCGAGGAGATCCGGCGCCCTGGAGGCCGACGTGGTGATGCTGCAGGAGGTCGACCGGTTCCGGCCTCGTACGGGCGCGATCGACATGCCCGCGGTGCTGGCCCAGGAGCTGGGGATGAGCCACGCCTTCGCCCCCAACGTGCGCTTCCCCGGGCGCGCCGAGTACGGCGTGGCGACGCTCTCGCGGCTGCCGATCGTCGAGACCGAGCACGTGCTGCTGCCGCACGCTCCGGGCACCGAGCAGCGCGGGGTGCTGCGTACCCGGGTGCAGGCGGGGCCCGAGCTGGTCGACGTCTACAACACCCACTTCGACCACACCTCGGACCCGCTGCGCCGGCAGCAGGCCGACCACGTGCGCGGCCTGGTGCAGCGCGGCGGCGCGCCCGTGGTCCTCGGCGGCGACTTCAACGCCTCGCCGGCGACCGCGCCCTACGCGACCCTGACCTCGGCGCTCTCCGACGCCTGGACCCAGGTGGGGGTGGGCCGAGGGCCGACCGCCGGCACGGTCCCCGGGCGCCCGGATCGACTACGTGTTCGTGCACGAGGCGGCGATCCCGCGCGCCGCCCGGGTGGTACCGAGCGCGGTCTCCGACCATGACGCGGTCGCCGTCGACCTGCTGGTGGCCGGCGTCACCGAGTGCCGAGTGAGCGCCCGGTCGGCCGGCCGGGTGCTCAGACGACGCTGAGCGGCAGCAGCTTCTGCCCGGTCGGGCCCGATCTGGATGTCGAGTCCCAGCTCGGGGCACACGCCGCAGTCGTAGCAGGGGGTCCAGCGGCAGTCCTCGACCTCGATGTCGGCGCCCTCGGCGGCCGCCAGGGCGTCCTCCCAGTCGGCCCAGAGCCAGTCCTTGTCCAGGCCGGAGTCGAGGTGGTCCCACGGGAGCACCTCGTCCAGGTCGCGCTCGCGGGTGGTGTACCAGGCGACGTCGACGCCGGTGCCGGACAGCGCCCGCTCGGCGGCGGCCATCCACCGGTCGTAGGAGAAGTGCTCGCTCCAGCCGTCGAACCGGCCGCCGTCGCGCCAGACCTGCTCGATGATCCGCGCCCACCCGGCGGTCGCCGCGCGAGAGCAGGCCCTCGACGATGCCGGGCTTGCCGTCGTGGTAGCGGAAGCCGATCGCGCGGCCGTACTTCTTGTCCTCGCGGACCACGTCGCGCAGCTTGCTTGAGCCGCTCGTCGGTGGTCTCGTGGTCGAGCTGGGCGGCCCACTGGAACGGGGTGTGCGGCTTGGGCACGAACCCGCCGATGGAGACCGGTGCACCGGATGTCGTTGCGGCCGGAGACCTCGCGGCCCTTGGCGATCACCTTCTTGGCCAGCTCGGCGACCTGGAGCACGTCCTCGTCGGTCTCGGTGGGCAGCCCGACCATGAAGTAGAGCTTCACCTGGCGCCAGCCGTGCGAGTACGCCGCGGCGACGGTGCGGATCAGGTCCTCCTCGGTGACCATCTTGTTGATCACCTTGCGCATCCGCTCGCTGCCGCCCTCGGGGGCGAAGGTCAGGCCGGAGCGACGGCCGTTGCGGGAGAACTCGTTGGCCAGGGTGATGTTGAAGGCGTCGACCCGGGTCGAGGGCAGCGAGAGCGAGACGTTGGAGCCCTCGTAGCGGTCGGCCAGGCCCTTGGCCACCTCGCCGATCTCGGTGTGGTCGGCGCTGGAGAGCGAGAGCAGGCCGACCTCCTCGAAGCCGGTCTTGCGGATGCCGTTCTCGACCATGTCGCCGATCGTGGTGATCGAGCGCTCCCGCACCGGGCGGGTGATCATCCCGGCCTGGCAGAACCGGCAGCCGCGGGTGCAGCCGCGGAAGATCTCCACGCGAGAAGCGCTCGTGCACGGTCTCGGCCAGCGGCACCAGCGGCTTGGCCGGGTAGGGCCAGGCGTCGAGGTCCATCAGGGTGTGCTTGCGCACCCGGAACGGGATGCCGGGACGGTTCGGCACCACGGCCTCGATCGACGCCGTCGGCGCCGTAGGCGACGTCGTAGAACCGCGGGACGTAGACGCCGCCGCTGACCGCGAGGCGGCGCAGCAGCTCGTCGCGGCCGCCGGGGCGGCCCTCGGTCTTCCACTCCCGGACCACCTCGGAGATCGCCAGCACGACCTCCTCGCCGTCGCCGAGCACCGCGGCGTCGATGAAGTCCGCGATCGGCTCGGGGTTGAAGGCGGCGTGGCCGCCGGCGAGCACCACCGGGTCCTCGTCGCCGCGGTCGGCGGCGTGCAGCGGGATGCCCGCCAGGTCGAGGGCGTTGAGCATGTTGGTGTAGCCGAGCTCGGTGGAGAAGCTCAGGCCCAGCACGTCGAAGGCGCGGACGGGCCGGTGCCCGTCGACGGTGAACTGCGGGATGCCGGTCCTCGCGCATCACCTTCTCCATGTCCGGCCACACCGCGTAGGTGCGCTCGGCGAGGATCCAGTCGCGCTCGTTGAGCACCTCGTAGAGGATCTGGACGCCCTGGTTGGGCAGGCCGACCTCGTAGGCGTCCGGGTACATCAGCGCCCAGCGCACCGTCTCGCCGCCCTCGGCGGTGGCGGCGGCGCAGTTCCAGTCCTTGACCGTGGAGTTGAGCTCGCCGCCGACGTACTGGATGGGCTTGGAGACCGACGGCAGCCGGGGCTCCAGCAGGTGGAAGACGGACGTGACGTCGCTCGACATCTCCGCGGGGGTGTCGGTGACGGGCGGCATGGAGGTACCTCTCGGACGTACGGCAGGGGATCCGTTCCAGCGTACGCGGATTCCTGCGCGTCCCCGCACCGCCGTTAGGTTTGCGCCCATGAGCGCCACCTCCTTGCACGGCCGTTACAACTGGACGCTCGTCATCCCGCCGGTGGCCCTGGCGCTGCTCGCGGCGACCTGGACCAACCACGAGCACTGGGCCGTGCTGGTGGCCATCGCCGTCGCCCTGGTCGGCGCCGTCCTGGCGGCGGTGCACCACGCCGAGGTGGTCGCCCACAAGGTGGGCGAGCCCTACGGGTCGTTGATCCTGGCGGTCGCGGTGACCGTGATCGAGGTCGGCCTGATCGTCATGCTGATGACCAGCGGCGGCGAGGGCGCCAGCACCTACGCCCGGGACACGGTCTTCGCGGCGCTGATGATCACCCTCAACGGCATCGTCGGTCTCTCGCTCCTGGTCGGCGCCCTGCGGCACCACCTGGTGAGCTTCAACGCCTCGGGCACCGGCGCCGCGCTGGCCACCGTGGTCACGCTGGCCGGCGTCTCGCTGGTGCTGCCGGGGTTCACCACCTCGGGCGACGGCCTGGAGTTCTCCGCCTCCCAGCTGGCCTTCGCCGCGGTCGCCTCGCTCGTGCTCTACGGCGCGTTCGTCTTCACCCAGACCGTCCGGCACCGGGACTTCTTCGTCCCGGTCTCCAGCGACGAGTTCGGGCTGTTCACCGGGCTGCTGGACGCCGACGACGACCAGCACGCCGACCTGCCCACCAACCGGGCGACGATGACCAGCCTGGGCCTTCTGCTGGCCTCCCTGGTCTCGGTGGTCGGGCTCGCCAAGCTGCTCTCCCCCACCATCGAGGAGGGCGTCAGCAGCCTGGGCCTCCCCTACACCGTGGTCGGCGTGGTGATCGCCCTGCTGGTGCTCTCGCCCGAGTCGATCGCCGCGGTCCGCAACGCCTCCCGGGACCGGGTGCAGATCAGCCTCAACCTCGGCTACGGCTCGGCGATGGCCTCGATCGGCCTGACCATCCCGACCATCGCGATCGCGATGATCTGGCTCGACGGCCCGCTCGAGCTCGGCCTGATGCCGATGCAGCTGGTGCTGCTGGCGATCACCGTGGTCGTCTCGGTGCTCACCGTCGTCCAGGGCCGGGCCAAGACCCTGCAGGGCGTGCGTCCACCTGGTGCTGCTGGCGGCGTTCATCTTCTTGTCGATGAACCCCTGAGCGCCGAGGCTGCCTCTGAGCCCGCGGGCCCCGACCGGCACCAGCAGCCGGGTCGGCAGGCTGGTGGAGTTGCGCAGGTGCACGTTCTGCAGCAGGCCGAGCGCCAGCATGCCGGCGAACATCGAGGACCCGCCGTAGGAGACGAACGGCAGCGGCACGCCGGTCACCGGCATGATCCCCAGGCACATCCCGATGTTCTGGAACGCCTGGAAGCCGAACCAGCACGCGATGCCGGCCGCCGCGACCCGGCCGAACATGTCGTCGGTCGCCGCGGCGATCGAGCAGCGCACGCCAGATCACCACGCCGAGCAGCGCGATGACCAGCCCGGCGCCGAGCAGGCCCGAGCTCCTCCCCGACCACGGTGAAGATGAAGTCGGTGTGCTGCTCGGGCACGAAGCCGGACTGGGTCTGCGAGCCGTCGAAGAGGCCCTGGCCGAAGAGCCCGCCGTTGCCGATCGCGATCCGCGCCTGCTCGGTGTTGTAGCCGGCCCCGCGCGGGTCCAGGTCGGGATTGGTGAAGGCCATGAACCGGTCGAGCTGGTAGTCCTTCAGCACGTCCGCCGCTCACCGCGAGCGCGGCGCGCCGCGCACCGCCGGCGACCAGCAGGCCGGCCAGCCAGCGCCGCGGGCGCCCCGGCGACCGCGAGGGCGCCGAAGACGGTGGCGCTGAGCACCAGCATGGTGCCGAGGTCGGGCTGCACCAGGATCAGCGCCGCGGGCAGGGCCGCGATCAGCCAGCATCCCCAGCACCTCGACCGTGCCGACCGAGCGGCGCCAGCTGCCCTCGGTGCGCTCGGCCACGCAGCAGGGCCATCCCGACCACCACGGCGAGCTTGGCGAACTCCGAGGGCTGGATCGACATCCCGCCGAGCTGGAGCCACGAGCGGGAGCCGTTGATCGTCGAGCCCATGGTCAGCACCAGCACCAGGCCGGCGATCGGAGACGACGTAGACCAGCGGCGCGAGGATGCGCACCCAGCGGTGGTCGGTGGCCAGCACCAGCACCATCAGCACGACGCCGATCGCGACGTTGACCAGCTGCTTGCGCAGGTACGCCGTCGGGTCGCCGGCGGTGAGCAGGTCGCGGCCCGAGGTGGTCGACCAGACCGCCAGGGTGCCGACCACCAGCAGGCCCGGCCACCGCCAGCATCAGCAGCCAGTCGAGCCCGGGCGGCGCGCAGCCCGCCGCGGGCGTTCACGGGCAACTCCCGCTTGCGCCCGCGCGGGCGGGAGGATGGTGCCGTCGGCCTGGAAGGTGGGCAGCCGGCCGCGGGGCCACCACGCCGGGGATCGCGGCCTTGCGCGGGACGCACCTGGTCGCCCTCGACGCCGTACAGCGTCTCCCAGATGGTCGCGGACGCGAGTCGCCGGAGGCTGCCCGAGCCGGTGCCGCCCTGGCTGATCATCATCACCACGACGTAGTCCTCGGTGTAGGAGGCGACCCAGCCGGTGGTCTGCTTGCCGTAGACCTCCGCGGAGCCGGTCTTGGCGCGGACCTGCACCTGGTCGAGCGGGAAGCCGCTCGAGCTTCCAGGCCATCGTGCCGACCGGTGGAGACCCCCTTGAGGGCCTCGTCGATGAAGGCCAGCGTCTGCTTCGAGGCCTTGACCTGCGCGCCTGCACCTTCGGCGGGATCTCGGCGCAGCACGTTGCCGTCGGGGCTGACGATCGCCTTGCCGATCCGGGGCTCGTAGAGGGTGCCGCCGTTGCCGAGCGCGGCGTAGGCCGCGGGCCAGCTGCAGCGGGGTGACGATGGTGTCGCCCTGACCGATGGAGAAGTTGACCGCGTCGCCGGCGCGGTAGGCGTAGCCCTCGACGCAGAACTCCCGGGCGAACCGGTAGACGAAGTCGGAGGTGTCGGCGTCCTGCGGCTTGCCGGCGATCCCGCAGTAGTAGTCCTTCTGCGACTCGTAGTAGGAGCGCTTCCACGTGCCGGTCGGCGATCCGGCCCGGGCGCCTCGCCCGGGAGGTCGATGCCCGTGGTCGGCTGCCGAAGCCGAACTCCTTGGCGCCCTCGACCAGCGGGTCCCGGGCGTCGACGTCGGCCACGTCGGAGCCGTAGCCTCTGCCAGTAGTCGTAGCCGATCCGGTAGAAGAAGGTGTTGCAGGAGACCTCGAGCGCCTTGGCGAAGCCGATCGTGCCGTAGGCGCCGGACTCGAAGTTCTTGAAGACCCGGTTGCCGACCTGGAAGCCCGAGGAGCACGGCAGCGTCGCTGTCGGTGGCGTAGCCGTTCGCGCAGCGCGGCGGCCGTCATGAACGGCTTCCACGTCGAGCCGGGCGCGAACTGCCCCTGGGTGGCGCGGCGAGAGCAGCGGCGTGCCGGCCGTCCTCGGAGTAGAGCCGCTGGCCAGCTCCTGCTCGGAGATGCCGCCGACCCAGACCTCCGGGTCGTACGTCGGCTGGCTGGCCATCGCCACGATCCGCCCGGTCCGGGCCTCCATCACCACCGCGGCACCGGAGTCGGCCTCGTAGGGACGCCCGGTGACCTTGTCGACCTGGGTGCGCTGGGGCCATCGACCGGGCCAGCTCGCGCTCGACCACGCCCTGCACCTTGGCGTCGATCGAGGTGACCAGGGTGTCGCCGGGGGTCGCCGCCACCTCGCCGAGTCGTCGCCGAGCACCCGGCCCATCGAGTCGACCGCGACCCGCGCGCTAGCCGGGCATGCCACGCAGCCACGCGTCGTACTGCTTCTCCACGCCGGCGCGGCCGACCACGGAGGCACCGTTGAGGCGGCGGTCGTCGGCCTCGCTGGGCCCGGTCGAACTCGTCCTCGGTGATCGGGCTCAGGTAGCCGAGCACGTGGGCGAGGTTGACGCCGTACGGGCGCGGGTAGGCGCGCACGCTCTGCTGCTCGGCCAGCACGCCGGGGTAGTCCTCCGGCTGCTCGAGCACCCGCAGCGCGACCGCCTGGTCGACGTCGGTGGCGACCGGCACCGGCTGGAAGGGCGAGCCGTTCCAGCAGGTACCGGCGACCGCGCCCGGGTCGCCGCAGTCCAGGAGCCGGCGCCTCCACCGTCGGTCGGTCTCGCGCCCGATCACCGCGCGCGACCCGCTCGACCAGCTGCGTCGCGCTCGTCGTCCTCCAGCTTGGCCGAGCACGCTGCGGTCGACCGAGACCACCCACGAGCAGCCGGTTGGCCACCAGCGGGCGGCCCATCGCGTCGACGACCAGGCCACGCTGCGGCTGCACGACGATGTCGCGCACCGACTGGTCGGCGGCCTGGGCCTGGTAGCCGTCGCCGCCGACGACCTGGAGGTAGTAGAGCCGGGCGAAGAGGGTGACGAAGAGGGAGAGCACCAGGGCCTGGATCACGATCAGCCGCAGCCGGTGCTCCGCTCGGACCCGCTGACGGCCATCAGGCGCGCGCCCTCTCCCGGCCGGCCGGCGTCGAGCCGGTCGAAGACCTTCATCGCCACACGGCAGCACGAACGGGGTCAGCAGCACGTCCCACAGGACGGCGACCGCGATGACCTGCGAGGATCTCGGCACCGAAGCCGAGGGGCTCACCGAGCACCAGCCCGGCTGAGCGCGAAGACGGAGGTGCCGATGAAGGACGAGGCGGCCACGCAGCCCGAGCACCGCGCAGCGTGGACGGACGGGTCTCCTGCCGGACCCGGGACGCGACCCACGCCACCAGCACCAGGGCGAGCGCCCAGCGGCCGGCGTACGTGGTCGGCAGGCGGCGCGAGGTCGAGCAGGACGCCGCCGGCGAAGCCGAGCAGCAGCGCGAACTGCGGCGCCCCCGGAGAGCGCGGCGGCCACCACGACCAGCAGCACGAGGTTGGGCACGACGCCCTGCCAGGCCAGGTGCGGGAAGAGCGAGACCTGGAGAGCCAGGGCGAGGAGCACGACGAGGAGGCCGACACGCGGCCCGGGCCAGGCTCATCCGATCTCTCCGTCCGCCTCGACCAGCGCCCGGTCGCCTGGCGGTCCCGTCGGGCACCACCACCCCGACGACGTCGAGGGAGGAGAAGTCGACGAACGGCTCGATCACCGCACGCTGGGACTGCTCGCGGACGCTGGCGAAGACCTCGGTGACCCGACCGACCGGGATGCCCGGGACGTACGGCCCGGCGCCGTCGCTGCCCCAGGTGACCACGACGTCGCCCTGGGCGGGCACCACCTTCTGGTCGAGCAGCTCGAGGTCGAGCGTGCCGTCCTCGCTCGCCGCGCAGGAAGCCCAGCTCCATGGCTCGCCGATCCGGCCGCCGACCACGGACGCGGGCGTCGACCGCGAGCAGCACGGTGGCGGTGCTGCGGGTCACCCGCAGCACCCGCCCCACCAGGCCGTCGCCGTTGACCACGGTCATGTCGGGCGCAGCCCGGCGTCGGAGCCGGCGTCGATGGTGACGGTGCGGGTGAACGACTGCGCCGGGCCGTAGCCGACCACCCGGGCCGGCACCAGGCTGCGCCCGAGGTCGGCGGCGGCCCGGGTCAGCGCCCTCGAACTCGGCCAGCCGGTTGCGGTCGTAGTCGACCGTGGCGACCTGCTCGCGCAGGGCGGCGTTCTCCGCCTCCAGCTCGCGGACGTCCTCGCGCAGGTCGTCCTGGCTGCGTGAACCAGGTCGGGACGGCGGTGAAGGGCCGCACCAGCGCGGAGGTCGCGGCCTCCACCGGGCCGAACCCCTCGCCGACCACCGTGCGCAGCGAGTCGACCGGCGAGTCGCGGACCGGTGGCCTGGTCCAGGGTCATCAGCGTCGCGCGCGGCCAGCACCAGCGCGACCAGGGTGGCGCGCGGCGGCCGTCGGCCCTTCGTCGAGCCCGCGCCAGCGGCGCTCCCGGTCGAAGGGCGCCATCACTTCCTCCGCGGGTCCGAGACCAGGACCTGCTGGAGCGCCTCGAACTCCTCCACGCAGCGTCCGGCGCCGAAGGCGACCGACTCCAGCGGGTGCTCGGCGACGTGCACCGGCATGCCGGTCTCGTGCCGCAGCCGCTCGTCGAGGCCGCGCAGCAGGGCGCCGCCGCCGGTCAGCACGATGCCGCGGTCCATGATGTCGCCGGCCAGCTCGGGCGGGGTCTGGTCGAGGGTCGACGCGCACGGCGTCCACGATGTCGGTGACCTGCTCCTCGAGGGCGTGGCGCACCTCGGCGCTGGAGACGACCACGGTGCGGGGCAGGCCGGAGACCATGTCCCGGCCGCGGATCTCCGCCTCCGGCTCGTCGGGCAGCGGGAAGGCCGAGCCGAGGGTCATCTTGACCTCCTCGGCGGTGCGCTCGCCGAGCATCAGCGAGTACTCCTTCTTCATCCACGCCATGATCGCCTGGTCGAGGTCGTCGCCGGCGGTGCGCACGCTGCAGGCTGGTGACGATGCCGCCCAGGGAGATGACCGCGACCTCGGTGGTGCCGCCGCCCACGTCGACGACCATGTTGCCGGTCGCCTCGTGCACGGGCAGGCCGGCGCCGATCGCGGCGGCCATCGGCTCCTCGACGATGTAGACCCGGCGGGCGCCGGCCTGGTAGCCCGCCTCCTTGACCGCGCGCTGCTCCACCGCGGTGATCCCGCTGGGCACGCAGATGACCATCCGCGGCTTGGCGAAGTAGCGGCGCCGGTGCACCTGCTGGATGAAGTAGCCGCAGCATCTGCTCGGTGGCGTCGAAGTCGGCGATCACGCCGTCCTTGAGCGGGCGGATCGCGGTGATCGTCTCCGGGGTGCGGCCGATCATCCGCTTGGCCTCGTGGCCGACCGCGAGCACCTCGCCGGTCACGGAGTTCATCGCGACGACGCTGGGCTCGTCGAGGACGACGCCCTTGCCGCGTACGTAGACCAGCGTGTTGGCAGTGCCGAGGTCGACCGCCATGTCGCGGCCGATGACGTTGTTCGCCATGCGCAGGTGCCTTCGCTGGTCGTCCGTGGGGAAGGGAGGCCACGTGTGACGGATGTGGCTAGGCCCTCAGCGTAGGTAGCGGGCGCTCCCGATCCCGGGAGGACACGCGCGGCGTCGGCAGCGCGTCGCGCGCCGGCGCGGAAGGGTCAGGCGGCGAGCTCGGGGAACCAGAGCGCGATCTCGCGCGCGGCCGACTCGGGGCTGTCGGAGCCGTGCACCAGGTTCTCCCGGTTCGACAGCGAGAGGTCGCCGCGGATGGTGCCCGGCGCGGCCTTGCGACCGTCGGTGGCGCCGTTGAGCGCCCGGACCACCTCGACCGCGGAGTCGCCCTCGAGCACCAGCGCGACCAGCGGGCCGCTGGTCACGAACTCGCGCAGCGGCGGGTAGAAGTCGCGCTCGACGTGCTCGGCGTAGTGCCGGTCGGACTGGGCCGCGTCGATCGTCCGCAGCTCCATCGCCACCACCGAGAGGCCCTTCGCCTCGTAGCGGGAGAGGATCTCGCCGACCAGGCCACGCTGGACGGCATCGGGCTTCAACAGGACGAGAGTGCGCTGGGTCATACGACCAGCGTAGCCACCGCTGCCGGGACCGGACCCACAGCGTCGTCGTCGGGCACCGCCGCGTCCCAGCACCCGGCGCACCGGCACGTGGCCGCCCCAGCACGCCGGCAGCCACGTCGGCCGGGTCGTCGACCGGCCCGCCGGACCGCTCCTTCATCGACGCCTCGTGCAGCGCGCACGGCCAGCACCAGGGTGGCGGCCAGCTCCTTGCGGGTGCTGGGCCGCAGGGTCGCCGCGCGCCCGGGACCAGGTGGTCGACGATCAGGTCGAGCGCGCGCTGTCGCTCGCGGCGTCCTCGACGACGCGAGCGGTGCCGATCACCACCGCGGACCGGTAGTTCATCGAGTGGTGGAAGGCCGGAGCGACCCAGCACCAGGCCGTCGAGCTCGGTGACGCTCACGCAGACGGTGGCGTCCCGCGCGGCGCCCAGCCAGACCGCGGCGACCGAGCCGTGCAGGTAGAGCGAGCCACCCTCGTCGGGACCCTCGGGATCGATGGCGAAGGCGGTCGGCAGGACCACCGGGTGGTCGGCCAGCGAGACCGCGACGTGGGCGACGTAGGCCTCCTGGAGCAGGGCCAGCAGCTTGCTGCGGTCCTGGACCACCCGGTGGCGGCCCCGGGTGGCCCGGGTCCGGGACGTCGGCTCGAGCGGGAGGTCGTGGTCGTGCGGGGCCGTGGTCGAGGTCATGGCGATAGCCTGACCCCCAGGTGGCCGGTGGTCACGGGCCGCTTGGGACCCTTTCTGACAGGCCACTTCTGGGCGGCTGGCGCGAGCGGCGAGACCTGGAGGCACCACATGGGCACATCCCTCGCGCTGTCGGTCGATCGCGACGACCCGCGTCCACTCGGGGTCCAGCTGGCCGACCAGGTCCGTCGGCTGATCGTCTCCGGGCACCTGGGCACCGGCTCGCGGGTGCCGAGCACCCGGCGCCTGGCCGCCGACCTCGGCGTCTCCCGCGCCGTCGCGGAGCAGGCCTGGGACCAGCTGCGGGCGGAGGGCTGGCTGGAGGCCCGCCAGGGCTCGGGCAGCTGGGTCGCCGCGGGTCGGACCGGTCCCGCCGCGACGCGCCCCGCTCCCCGGCCCGCGCGACCGTCGCCCGACCTGGTGATGATGGACGCCGGGACCCCGTGGATCGACCGGCGCCACGACGCCGCGTGGCGCCGGGCCTGGCGCGAGGTCGCGGCCGCCACCCCACCCCGTGGGTACGGCGACCCCCGCGGCCTGCCCGCACTGCGCGAGCAGCTGGCCGAGCGGCTGGGGCGGGTCCGCGGCCTGGCGGTGGAGGCGGACGACGTGGTCCTCACCTCCGGCACCACCGCCGGGCTGCGCGACCTGCTGACCGTCCTCCCGGCGGGGCCGGTCGCCCTCGAGGACCCGGGGTACCGCGCCGCGGTGCGGACCGTGGGGGCGTCCGGCCGGACCGTGCTGGACCTGCCGGCGACGAGTCCGGTGACCGACCTCGACGGGGTCGCGGCGGCGTACGTCACCCCGGCGCACCAGCACCCCCTGGGCAGGGTGATGCCGGCAGCGGACCGGTGGACCCTCCTGGACTCCGCACGGCGCGCCCGAGCCCTGGTGGTCGAGGACGACTACGACTCGGAGTTCCGCTACGACGTCGCCCCGGTCCCCGCGCTGGCCTCCCTCGACCCCGCGCGGGTCGCCTACCTGGGCACGGCGTCCAAGTCCGTGCTGCCCTCGCTGCGCCTCGGCTGGCTGGTCGCCCCGCCGGGACTGCGCGAAGAGCTCCTGGCCCACCGGAGGACCACCCACGACGCACCGCCCTGGCCGGTCCAGCGCGCGTTCCTGGCCCTGCTGCGCGACGGGTACGTGGACGCCGTGGTGCGCAGCGCGCGCCGCGCGTATGCCGAGCGGGCACCCCGGGTGGTCGCCGCACTGTCGCCGTACGCCGAGCTCGCCGGCCCGGTCGCCGGGATGTACTCCACCTGGCTGCTCCCCCACGACCGCGCCGTGCGGGCCCAGCACGCAGCCCGGGAGGCGGGGTTCGTCGTCAACCTGTTGGCCGACTACTGCCGCAGCAGCCCGCTCACCGGTCTGGTGGTCGGGTTCGGCGGACCCTCCGACACCGAGCTGGACCAGGCACTGGAGGTGCTGGTCTCCGCGCTGGCGCGGCGGTGACCACGTCGGGGATCAGGTCGTGTCCTCAGCCCTGCGGGTTGTCCGCCCGGTACGCCGCCCACGCCTGGGCCCGCTCCCGCTCGATCTTGCGACCCAGCCAGTCGGCGGTGGCCCACAACGCGGCGAAGACGCCTCCGAGGAAGAACATCATCGGGATCACGAAGCCGAGCCCGACCGCCGCCACCTGGAGCACCCAGCCGGCCTTGTAGGCCCACTCGGCGCGCAGCATCCCGGCCAGCAGCAGGGAGACGACGGCCAGGCCGAGCCCGACCACCAGGGCGGTGCGGACGGGCACGTCGGCGATGGTCACCATCACCGGGGTGGTCAGGCCGAGCGCGATCGCCTCCAGTCCGAGCACGGCGGCGCACATGCCGCGGCGCGGGGACCGCTCGGTGTTGGGCTCCGCGACACGCGGGGTCGGGGTCTCGTCGCTCACCGCTCGTCCTCGTCGTCGTGCTCGTCGTCCAGCTCGTCGTACAAGCTGTCGTGCTGGTCGTCGGACCCGCCCAGCAGGCCTTCCAGCAGGTCGTCGAGGTCGTCGGCCTCGTCCGGCCCCTCCACGCCTGCGGCCGTGTCGAGCCCGGCCGTCACCTGCCGGTAGCCCGGCGGCCGGTCGCGCTTCGGCGTCCCGCGCCGCGCCGCCGGCTTGAGCATCGTGCGCGCCTCGCCCACGGTGACCACCGAGCCGGTGACCAGCACGGCGCCGGAGCCGACCGAGTCGCCGACCTCCTGGCCGACCTCGGCCAGGGTCGCGGCACGGTCGATCGCGTCGGCCAGCCGGGGCACCACGGTGACGCGGTCCTCCCCGAAGACCTCGACCGCCACCGCGCCCAGCTGCTCGGCGGGCATCGCCCGCGGGCTCGAGGCCTGGGTGACCACCAGGTGGGCCAGGTGCGGCTCGAACGCCGCGAGCACTCCCTCGTAGTCCTTGTCGCCCATCACGCCGATCACCCCGACCAGCGGGGAGAACGCGAACGAGTCCTCCAGGGCCGCCGCGGCCGCCTCCGCGCCGTGCGGGTTGTGGGCCGCGTCGAGCACGATCGTCGGGGAACGACGGATCACCTCGAGCCGCCCGGGCGAGGTCACCTCGGCGAACGCCGCGCGGACCAGGTCCTCCTCCAGCGGCGAGTCGCCGAGCAGCGCCTCCACCGCGGCCAGCGCGACCGCGGCGTTCTGCGCCTGGTGGGCGCCGTGCAGGGGCAGGAAGACGTCGTCGTACCGGGCGTGCAGCCCCTGGAGGGAGAGCATCTGACCGCCCACCCCGGGCACCCGGGAGACCACGCCGAACTCGACGCCCTCCCGCGCCACGGTGGCGCCGACCTCCGCGGCCCGCTCCAGCAGCACGGCCGCGACCTCGGGGCTCTGCTGCGCGAGCACGGCGGTGCTGCCGGGCTTGATGATCCCGGCCTTCTCCACCGCGATCGCGGGGGCGTTGTCGCCGAGGTGCTGGGCGTGGTCGACCGCGATCGGCAGGACCACCGCGACCTGGGCGTCCACCACGTTGGTGGCGTCCCACGAGCCGCCCATGCCGACCTCGACGACCGCCACGTCGACCGGGGCGTCGGCGAAGGCGGCGAAGGCCATGCCCACCACCGTCTCGAAGAAGGAGAGCGGGTGGTCCTGGTCGGCGTCGACCAGGTGCGTGTACGGCGCGACCTCGTTGAAGACGCGGACGAACGCCTCGTCGCTCAGCGGCTCGCCGTCGATGCTGATCCGCTCGGTCATCCGCTCCACGTGCGGGGAGGTGAACCGGCCCGGTCCGCAGCTCGAGCGTGCGCAGCAGGGTGTCGATCATCCGCGAGGTGGAGGTCTTGCCGTTGGTGCCGGTCAGGTGCACCACCTGGTAGGCACGCTGCGGGTCGCCGAGCAGCTCGGTGAAGGCCTGGATCCGGTCCAGCGACGGCTCCAGCCTGGTCTCGGGCCAGCGGGAGAGCAAGGCGTCCTCGGCCTCGGCGAAGGTCTCGGCGGGGCGGGGCTGCGCAGACTCGGTCATGATGGCTCGAGTCTATGGCCTGGCCCGCAGGTCGCTCAGCCCGCCAGTCCTCCGAGGTTGACCATGTCGACCACCGGCTCGTAGCCCAGCCGTTCGTAGACGGCGTTCGAGGTCGGGTTGGCCTGGTCGGTGAAGAGGCAGGCCCGCCACCCGGCGGCGAGGATCCGGCGGGAGACCTCGGCCACCGCGGTGCCGGCGTACCCGCGCCCACGGTGCCCGCGCGGGTGTAGACCGGCCCGACCCGGACCACCCCGAAGGCCGGCGGGTTGGTCCCGGTCAGGTGGACCACCTCGCCGTCGTCCTCCCACAGCCAGAGTCGGCCCACCTCGATCCGGCGCCGCACGGAGGCCAGGTCCTCCCCGAGGTCGTGGTGGCTGCCCGCGGGTCGACCGGCCTGCTCGTCGGCGTCCGCGGCGAACGCCTCGATCCAGGCCAGGCAGAGCTCCGCCTCGTCGAGGCGCGCCGCACGCAGGCGCCCGGAGGCCGGGCGGGCGGGCGGGACCAGGTCGGCCAGCTCGAAGAGGCGGGTGTGCTGGTCCACCAGCACACGGCCGCCGGCCAGCCGCGCCGCCTCGTCGGCGAAGGTCCGCACGGCGGGCAGCGCCCCGTTCGCACCCGCCACCACCTCCCCCCGTGCGTGCAGGGCCCGCGCCAGCTCCCGCGCTGCCTCTCCCGGCATCGGCAGCACGAACAGCGGTCGGGGCGCGAACCGGGCGGTCCGCATCGCCGCGCCGGTGACGGCGCCTCTCCAGTCGCGCGCCACGACGTACCAGCTCCGCGAGTCCTGGGCGATCCCGTCGGCCACCTCCGCGGCCGCGCGGGCGGCGAAGGTGGCCACCACCGTGCTCACCACCGGCTCCGCCGCCAGGTGGTCGCCTGCCGCGGCGAGGAAGGCCGCAGGGTCGTGGTGGAACTCCAGCCGGGTCATGCACGGAGAGTAGTGGCCGGCCCACCGGCGGGAACTCGGTTCGTCGCCGCCGACGCCGCCCTCATAGACTTTCGCGCATGACTGAGAACCAGACCCCCGACCCGTCCCCGACGACGCCCGCGCCCCGCGACGTCGTCGTACCGGACAAGCCGGCGCTGGAGGGTCTGGAGGCCAAGTGGTCGCAGCAGTGGAAGGCCGACGACACCTACCGCTTCGACCGGACCCAGCCGCGGGAGAACGTCTTCTCGATCGACACCCCGCCGCCCACGGTCAGCGGCTAGCCTGCACGTCGGGCCACGTCTTCTGCTACACCCACACCGACCTGATCGCCCGCTACCAGCGGATGACCGGCAAGAGCGTCTTCTACCCGATCGGCTGGGACGACAACGGCCTGCCCACCGAGCGCCGGGTGCAGAACTACTTCGGCGTGCGCTGCGACCCGTCGCTGCCCTACGACCCCGACTTCGAGCCGCCGGAGAAGCCGGACCCGAAGCGTCAGGTGCCGGTCAGCCGGCCGAACTTCGTCGAGCTGTGCACCAGCTGATCGCGGAGGACGAGAAGGTCTTCGAGTCGCTGCTGCGCACCTGGGCCTGTCGGTGGACTGGTCCACGCATCTACACGACGATCGAGCAAGACGGCCCAGGTCGGTCAGCCAGCGCGCGTTCCTGCGCAACCTCGCCCGCGGCGAGGCCTACCAGAGCGAGGCCCCGACCCTGTGGGACGTCACCTTCCAGACCGCGGTCGCCCAGGCCGAGCTCGAGGCCGCGTGAGTACGCCGGCGCCTACCACCGGGTGGCCTTCCACCGGCCCGACGGGCGACGGTGGAGATCGAGACCACCCGGCCCGAGCTGATCCCGGCCGTGGTCGCGCTGGTCGCGCACCCGGACGACGAGCGCTACCAGCCGCTGTTCGGCACCACCGTCGCGCTCGCCCGCTGTTCGACGTCGAGATCCCGGTGCTGGCCCACCCCGCGGCCGAGATGGACAAGGGCGCCGGCATCGCCATGATGCTGCACCTTCGGCGACCTGACCGACGTCACCTGGTGGCGCGAGCTGCAGCTGCCGACCCGCGCGGTGGTCGGCCGCGACGGCCGGCTGCACCGCGCGACGACCCCGGAGTGGATGACCGCCGACGCCGGGCGCGACGGCGTACGCCGAGCTCGCCGGCCAGACGATCTTCTCGGCCCGCGAGGCGATCGTCGCGCTGCTCCGCGAGAGCGGCGACCTGATCGGCGAGCCGACGCGCGACCGCAGCGGATGGCGAACTTCTACGAGAAGGGCGACAAGCCGCTCGAGATCGTCACCAGCCGCCAGTGGTACATCCGCAACGGCGGCCGCGACGAGGCGCCTGAGCGCGACGTTCCTCGAGCGCGGCCACGAGCTCAAGCTGGCTGCCCGAGTTCATGGCGCACCGCTACGAGAACTGGGTCAGCGGCCTGAACGGCGACTGGCTGATCAGCCGCCAGCGGTTCTTCGGCGTGCCGTTCCCGGTCTGGTACCGGCTCGACGACGCCGGCGAGCTCGACTACGACGACCCGATCGCTGCCCAGCGAGTCGGAGCTGCCGGTCGACCCGTCGTCCGACGTGCCCGCGCGGCTTCGACGACGACCAGCGCGGCGTGCCCGGCGGCTTCGTCGGCGACCCGGACGTGATGGACACCTGGGCGACGTCGTCGCTGACGCCGCACATCGCCGGCGGCTGGGAGCGCGACGACGGACCTGTTCGCCCGGGTCTTCCCGATGGACCTGAACACGCACGCCCACGAGATCATCCGCACCTGGCTGTTCTCCCGGGTGGTCCGGGCGCACTACGAGAACGACACGCCGCCCCGTGGAAGCACGCCGATGATCAGCGGCTTCGTCGTCGACCCGGACCGCAAGAAGATGTCGCAAGTCCAAGGGCAACGTCGTCGTGCCCACCGAGATCCTCGACAAGTTCGGCACGGACGCCGTGCGCTGGCGCGCCGCGATGGCCCGGCCGGGCATGGACTCGCCGTTCGACGAGACCCAGATGAAGGTCGGACGCCGGCTCGCGATCAAGGTGCTCAACGCGACGAAGTTCGTGCTGGGGCGTCGGCGCCAGCGACCGGACGCCGGTGACGGTCACCGAGCCGCTCGACGCGTCCCTGCTGGCGCGGCCTGGCGGAGGTCGTGCGCCGAGGCGACCGAGGCCTTCGAGACCTTCGACTACACCCGCGCGCTCGAGGTCAGCGAGCGGTTCTTCTGGTAGTTCTGCGACGACTACGTCGAGCTGGTCAAGGAGCGGGCCTACGGCGAGGGACGACGACGCCGGCCACCGAGTCGGCGCGGGCCGCGCTGGCGATCGCGCTGTCCGTGCAGCTGCGGCTGCTCGCGCCGTTCCTGCCCTTCGTCACCGAGGAGGTCTGGTCGTGGTGGCAGGACGGCTCGATGCACACCCAGGCCTGGCCGACCGCGCTCGAGCTGGGCTCGGCCGCCGCGTCGGACCCGGAGTCGCTCAGCGGCGTCGCGGCCGCGCTCGCCGGCGTGCGCGGGGTGAAGTCGAAGGCCAAGGTCGGGATGCGTCACCGAGCTGGCCAGCGTCACGGTCACCGGTCCGGCGGCTCTGGTCGCGGGCGCGGAGTCGGCCGCGGACGACCTGCGCAAGGCCGGCAAGATCACCGGGACGCTGGAGTTCGTGGTGGACGAGGACGCGCAGGAGATCCGGGTCGAGGCCGAGCTGGCCGGCGACGCGGCGGTGCCGGAGGCCTGAGGGCCGTCAGCCGCGGCCGCCGCGCGACGAGCGCGGCGGCCCCCAGGCACCGGGACCGCCCGGCGCCTGCGGCTCGGAGAGCTCCGGCGTCGGCGACTGAGGACCACCGCCCCGCGGGGAGCGGCCCGGGCCGGGAGTCGCCGACGGCGGGGTGACAGCCGGCGGAGCCATGGCGGTCCTGCGGGGGTCGGACCCGGACGGGTCGCGCGGTTCCGTGCGGGCCCGGCCGACGCCCGGGTGCGGTGCCGCGCGGGCTGGCCGTGCGGGGACCGCGCCAGCGCGTCCGGGGCTCCGGTGCTGCCCGGCCAGCGGACGCTGGGCGCTCCGGGGTGCGTCTCCGGGCGCTGGGCGTGTCCATGGCGCTGGGCCTTGCCGGGGTGCTGCGCGTGCCGGGGGTGCCGGGCGTACGGGGGCGCCCCGCGGAGGCACCGGCGGCGTCACCACCGGCGGGTCGACGGCGGCCCCACGGGCGGTGCGGGCGTGACTCCGGGTGGCGTCGGAACGCGCGGCCCGGGGCGGGAGGCGACAGCGCGCGGGGCGCCCTTCGCCGGGCGCCCGACCGTGCGGACCGGGGCCACGCGCGCGTCCGGGCGGACGGCAGGCACCGGGTCGGCCGCACCGAAGGACGCCGCGCGGACGGCGAGGCGTCCACCGGCTCGTCCTTCGGGCCCCGGGCCCGAGCGCCGCGTCCGCGCCGCTCGGGCGGTGCTGCGCAGCAGGTCACCGGCAGGCCCGGGCAGCGCCCGCAGGACCCCGCCGAGCGCCTCGCTGCGGATCGCGTGTCCCATGAACAGCCCGCACAGCAGGGCCACGGTGATGAAGGCGACCAGCGGCCGCTTGTGCTCGGCACTCATGCGAGGTCCTGTTCCGTCCCGAGAAGACATGACCCGTCCATTCTGGGACGTCCCAGGGGTCCCGAGTCCGTCTCGGACAAGATGAGTCACAAGTGACTAGATGCGGATGGAACGAACGGGCCATGCCGGCCGGCGAGCACCTCAGGCGGAGCGCTTCTTCTTCTCCGGCTCGCGGGTGATCAGGGTGGGGGCCACGTCGCTGACGGACCACCTCCTCGGTGACGATCACCTTCGCGACGTCGCCGCGCGAGGGCACGTCGTACATCACGTGGAGCAGGACCTCCTCGATGATGGCGCGCAGGCCACGGGCGCCGGTGCCCCGCTCCAGGGCCTTCTCCGCGATCGCGCCGATGGCGTCCTCGGTGAACTCCAGCTCGACCCCGTCGAGCTCGAAGAGCCGCTGGTACTGCTTGACCAGGGCGTTGCGGGGCTCGGTGAGGATCTGCACCAGGGCGTCGGTGTCGAGCTTGCTCACGCTGGCGATCAGCGGAAGGCGGCCGATGAACTCGGGGATCAGGCCGAACTTGGTGAGGTCCTCGGGCGCACCTGGGCCATCAGGTCCTCGGCCTCGCGCTCGGCCTGGCCGCGCACCTCGGCGGTGAAGCCCAGCGACTTCTTGCCCGACGCGCTGCTCGACGATGTGCTCGAGCCCGGCGAAGGCACCACCGCACGATGAAGAGGATGTTGGTGGTGTCGATCTGGATGAACTCCTGGTGCGGGTGCTTGCGCCCGCCCTGCGGGGGCACCGAGGCGGTGGTGCCCTCCAGCATCTTGAGCAGCGCCTGCTGCACGCCCTCGCCGGAGACGTCCCGGGTGATCGAGGGGTTCTCCGCCTTGCGGGCCACCTTGTCGATCTCGTCGATGTAGATGATCCCGGTCTCGGCCTTCTTGACGTCGTAGTCGGCGGCCTGGATCAGCTTGAGCAGGATGTTCTCGACGTCCTCGCCCACGTAGCCCGCCTCGGTGAGGGCGGTCGCGTCCGCGATGGCGAACGGCACGTTGAGCATCCGGGCCAGGGTCTGGGCCAGGTAGGTCTTGCCGCAGCCGGTCGGGCCGATCAGCAGGATGTTGGACTTGGCGACCTCGACGACCTCGTCCTGTGGTGCTTGCCGGGGGTCCCGCTCAGGCCGGCCTGGACCCGCTTGTAGTGGTTGTAGACCGCGACCGCCAGGACTTCTTGGCGTGCTCCTGGCCGATCACGTAGGAGTTGAGGAACTCGAAGATCTCCTTCGGCTTCGGCAGCTCCTCGAGACCCACCTCGGCGCCCTCGGCCAGCTCCTCCTCGATGATCTCGTTGCACAGCTCGATGCACTCGTCGCAGATGTAGACGTTGGGTCCCGCGATGAGCTTCTTGACCTGCTTCTGGCTCTTCCCGCAGAAGTTGCACTTCAACAGGTCGCCGCCGTCACCGATGCGTGCCACGGGCGATCATCCTTCGAGTAGGCCGGGCGGACCCGGTGTGGTGCGTCGAAACCCCTAGACGGTACCCCGTGCCCGTCCCCCAGGGGGACGGGACACGGAGACCGACCTGACTGCGTGTGACGATGTCGACTCAGCCGAGCGCCAGCGCGCTGGAGCGCGGCTGGAGGACGGAGTCGATCAGCCCGTACTCGACCGCCTGCTCGGCGGTCAGGATCTTGTCACGCTCGATGTCGCGGCTCACCGTCTCGATGTCCTTGCCGCTGTGCTCGGCGATCATCTTCTCCAGCAGCTCCCGCATCCGCAGGATCTCGTTCGCCTGGATCTCGATGTCCGAGGTCTGGCCGAACGTGCCCTCGGTGTAGGGCTGGTGGATCAGGATCCGGCTGTTGGGCAGCGCCATCCGCTTGCCCGGGGTGCCGGCGGCCAGCAGGATCGCGGCCGCCGAGGCCGCCTGGCCCAGGCAGACGGTCTGCACGTCGGGCTTGATGAAGCGCATCGTGTCGTAGATCGCCGTCAGCGCGGTGAACGAGCCGCCCGGGGAGTTGATGTAGATGGAGATGTCCTGGTCGGGGTTCATCGTCTCCAGGCACAGCAGCTGCGCCATCACGGCGTTGGCCACGTCGTCGGAGATCGGCGACCCGAGGAAGATGATGCGCTCCTCGAAGAGCTTGCCGTAGGGGTCGATCCGGCGGAACCCGTAGGAGGTCCGCTCCTCCCACTGCGGGATGTAGTAGTTCACTGTCAGTCCTTGTCGGAGTCGGAGGAGTGGGCCGGGCGACCCTCGTCGGCGGCCTCGCGGGCGCTCTTGATCACCTGGTCGACCAGGCCGTACTCGAGGGCCTGGTCGGCGGTGAACCAGCGGTCACGGTCGGCGTCCGCCTCCACCTGCTCGACGCTCTGGCCGGTGTGCTGGGCGATCAGCTCGAGGAGCACCTTCTTGATGTGCAGCGACTGCTGCGGCCTGGATCTTGATGTCCGAGGCCGAGCCGCCCATCCCGGAGGAGGGCTGGTGCATCATGATCCGCGCGTGCGGCAGGGCGTAGCGCTTGCCCTTGGTGCCGGCGCAGAGCAGGAACTGGCCCATCGAGGCGGCCAGGCCCATGCCCACGGTCGCCACGTCGTTGGGGATGTAGTTCATCGTGTCGTAGATCGCCATGCCCGCGTCCACGGAGCCACCGGGGCTGTTGATGTGGAGGAAGATGTCGGCTTCCGGGTCCTCCGCCGACAGCAGCAGCAGCTGGGCGCAGATCGCGTTCGCGTTCTGGTCGCGCACCTCGGAACCGAGGAAGACGATCCGCTCCTTGAGCAGCCGCTGGTAGATGTGGTCGTCGAGCCCGTAGGAACCGCCACCGTTCATCTGCGGTGCGATCTGGGGAGCACTGGAGTTCGGGTTCACGTCTGCGACCCTAGCCCGTGGCACCGACAGTTCCACGGCATATCGGCCTCTGTTCGCCCACAGCGCACAGCACGGGCGACGCGGGTGCGGACGCGACGAGGCCCCCGTCGCCAACCGCCTCCGGGGAGGGGTGCGAACGGGGGCCTCGCGGCCGCCGGGTGTCCGGTCAGGCCTTGTCGTCGTCCTGCGGCTCCTCGGCGGAGTCGGCGGTCTCGGCGCCTGGTCTCGGCGTCGGCCTCGTCGGCCGAGCCGCCTCGGGCTCGCCCAGGGAGCCGTCCGGGCGCAGGTTCTTCAGGTCGACCACGTTGCCGGAGGCGTCCTTGACCACGGCGGTCTCCACGACCTGCGCCAGGGCCTTGCCGCGCAGGATCTCCTGGACCAGGTCCGGGATGTGGTTGTGCTCGAACATGTGGTTGGCGAACTCCTGCGGGTCCTGGCCGGACTGCTGGGCGCGCATCACCATGTGCTGGGAGAGGTCGTTCTGGTCGACGCCGACCTCCTCCTTCTTCGGCGATCGCGTCGAGCAGGAACTGCGCGGTGATCGCGTCGCGGACCCGACGGTCGAGGTCCGACTCGAACTCCTCCAGTGGTCTGGCCCTCGTCCTCGAGGTACTTCTCCATCGTCAGGCCGGCGTAGACCAGCTGCTGCTCGATGTTCTGGCGGCGGGCGTTGAGCTCGTCGGTGACCAGGTCGTCGGGCAGCGGGATGGAGACCTTCTCCAGCAGCGCCTCCAGGACGGCGTCCCGGGCAGCAGCGGCCTGCTCCAGGCGCTTGCCCCGGCCGAGCCGCTCGCGCACGTCGGCGGTCAGCTCCTCGACGGTGTCGAACTCCGAGGCCATCTGGGCGAACTCGTCGTCGAGCTCGGGCAGCTGCTGCTCCTGGACGCCGGTCACCTTGACGGTCACCTCGACGTCCTGGCCGACCAGGTCGCCGCCGACCAGCTGGGAGTCGAACGTCTTCTCCTCGTCGGCGCTCATGCCGACCAGGGCCTCGTCGAGGCCGTCGAGCATGCCGCCGCGACCGACCTTGTAGGACATGCCGGAGACCTCGCCGCCCTCGACGGTCTCGCCGTCCTGGGCCGCGCGCAGGTCGATGGTGACGAAGTCGCCCTCGGCCGCCGCGCGGTCGACGTCGACCAGGGTGCCGAAGCGCTCGCGCAGCGCCTGCACCTGCTCCTCGACGTCGGCGTCGGTGACCTCGACGTCCTCCACCTCGGCCTCGACGCCCTCGTAGTCGGGGAGGTCGAACTGCGGGCTTGACGTCCACCTCGGCGGTGAAGACGAGCATGTCGTTGTCCTCGAGGCGGGTGACCTCGATCTCGGGCTGGGCCAGCGGCTCCAGGCCGGCGGACTGCATGGCCTCGATGTACTTGGCCGGGACGACCTCGTTGACGGCCTCGTCCAGGACGACGCCGCGGCCGACCTGGCGGTCGATCACCGCGGCGGGCACCTTGCCCCGGCGGAAGCCGGGGACGTTGATCTGCTGGGCGATCTTCTTGTACGCCGCGTCGAGGCTCGGCTTGAGCTCCTCGAAGGGCACCTCGACAGTCAGCTTGGCCCGGGTCGGGCTCAAGTTCTCGACGGCGCTCTTCACAGGTGTTCTCCTTCATCGGGGGCTTCGGGTGGCTTCTGGCTGAAGCACGGGTGGTGCGGATGACTGGTACGGATGACGTGACGTGGTGGGAGTCGGGGCGACAGGACTCGAACCTGCGGTCTCCTGCTCCCAAAGCAGGCGCGCTAGCCACTACGCTACGCCCCGCCAAAGCGCCCCCGCCCGAGGCGGCCGAGGGCTCCTTGGAGCGGATGACGGGAATCGAACCCGCGTAATCAGTTTGGAAGACTGAGGCTCTACCATTGAGCTACATCCGCACGCGCGCCGCAGCACGGGTGGGAGCCACCCGCCGACGATGCGCGCAGCCATGTTGCCACATCCGCGCCGAGGCTCGTAACCGAGGCCACCGGCCCGGCCCGCGCCCGCCGATCAGGCCCGCAGGTGCACCATCAGCAGGGCCCGGTCGTCGTCGGGCGAGCCCAGCGCGTCGATCAGGCGCGCCGCCCCGGCCTCGAAGTCGCCGCGCAGGATCCGCTCGGCCTGACCCAGCATCCGGTCGATGCCCAGGCTGATGTCGCGGCCACGCTCCTCGACCAGGCCGTCGGTGTAGAGCAGCATCGCGTCACCGGGCCGCATCACCCCCGGCGGTCGCGGGGTAGGTGGCGTCCTCGATCATCCCCAGCAGCGGACCGTCTGCCACGACCACGCCCCACCGTCCGGTGCCGGCGTCGTGCACGGCCGCCGGCGGGTGACCGGCCGACCGGAGCTCGAAGCGGCCGCTGGTCAGGTCGAGCGAGAGGTGGATCGCCGTGGCGAAGCCCTCCTCCCACTCCTGCCGCAGCAGGTAGTCGTTGGCGGCGGGCAGGAACTGTGGCCGGCGACATCGCTCCGAGCAGCCCACCGAAGGCCCCGGAGAGCAGCAGCGCCCGGGTGCCGGCGTCCTCGCCCTTGCCGGAGACGTCGACCACCGCCAGCTCGAGCCGGTCCCGCGAGCGGCTGGCCACCACGAAGTCGCCGGCGAAGGCGGTCCCCCCGGCCGAGCGGAGCTGCCCAGGCCACGTTCCACCGCGCGGGGCAGCGCCGGGATCGCGCCCTGCTTGAGGATCCGGTCTCGCAGGTCCACGAGCATCGACTCCCCCATCACCCCGGCCACTCCCAGGTTCGACCGGCGGAAGGAGGCCAGCAGGACGATGAAGCCGAGCATGAACAGCACCGCGACGGTCACCGCCACCCGGACCGTGATGTCGGGCTGCTGGGTCACGGTCACGGCCAGGGTCAGCAGGACGAAGACGATGAACCACGGCAGCTGGCGCGGCCCGAGCACCAGGCTGGCGACGGCCATCGGCAGCACCATCAGGATCAGCGGGGCGTAGTCAGGCACGGCGACGATGGCCGCCGCCATCAGCAGCGTCACCACCACCAGCAGCACCAGCTGTTCGGACATGCCGGTGCGCACAGCCCGGTGGTAGTGCTGCCGGACACGTCGGGCGGACGCGGAGAGCACCGAGTTCGCTTCAGCCATGGGAGTCCTTGCGTGCGATTGCCCCAGAGCCTAGGGCCCGCGACCTGAAGGTGGGCTGACATCGCGGGCACCAGAACGAGTTGCGTCCCGCCAGCACCTCGGTACGCACCCTGGTGCCGCACACCAGGCAGGGCTGCCCGTGCCTCCGGTAGACGTAGACCTCTCCGCCGTGGTCGTCGCGCCGCGGCGGCCGGCCCATCGCCTCGGGCGTGTGCTCGGGGCGGACCGTGTCGATCCGGCCCAGCCGCACACCCTCGGCCATCAACGCCACCAGGTCCTGCCAGATCGCCTGGAACTGGCCGCTGCGCAGGGTGTTGCCGGGGCGCAGGGGATGCAGCCGCTGACGGAACAGCACCTCGGCCCGGTAGACGTTGCCCACACCCGCGAGGACGGACTGGTCCAGCAGGAGCTCACCGACCGGCTTGCGGCTGCGCCGGACCTTGTGCCAGGCCCGGTCCGGGTCGGCGTCCGGTCGCAGCGGGTCAGGACCCAGCCGGGCCAGCACCGCGTCGACCGCCTCGGCGCCGACCAGGTCGCAGCGGGTGGCGCCGCGCAGGTCGGCGTACGCCGGGAGCCGGCCGCCGGGCTCGCCGTCGGCGACCAGGCGCAGCCGCACCTGTCCGACCGGGAGCGGCACCCCAGCCACCTCGGCGACCTCGGCATGGACGGCGAAGCCGCCGATCAGCCCGAGGTGGACGTGCACGAAGCGGTCGCCGGGAAACTCCAGGAACAGGTGCTTGCCGGCGGAGTCAGCGCCGACCAGCACCTCGCCGTCGAGCTGGCGGGCCTCGACGGCGAACCGCCCCTGGGGGCTGCTGACGCCGACACGGCGGCCGGCGAAGGTGGCACTGAGGTCGTCGGCGAGCCGACGCAGGGTGTGCCCCTCAGGCATCCGGCCCCGTCAGCGCCGACTCCGGGAGGGGCGGGAGCTCGCGGGTCTGCTCGTACTCCGCCATCTGGCCGATCCGGCGCACGTGCCGCTCGTCGCCGGAGAACGGCGTGGTGAGGAAGACCTCGACGTAGCGGGTCATCTCCTCCAGCGTGTGCATCCGGCCGCCCACGGAGACCACGTTGGCGTCGTTGTGCTCCTTGGCCAGCGCCGCGGTCTCCTCCGACCAGGCGAGGGCGCAGCGGATCCCGATCACCTTGTTGGCCGCGATCTGCTCGCCGTTGCCCGAGCCGCCGATCACCACGCCGAGGCTGTCCAGCCCCTCGGCCCGCTCGGCGGCGACCGCCTCGGCGGCACGCAGGCAGAAGACCGGGTAGTCGTCGACCGCGTCGTAGACGAACGGACCGTGGTCCACCGCCTCGTGGCCGGCGTCCACCAGCCAGTTCATCAGGTGGTCCTTGAGCTCGAGGCCGGCATGGTCGGAACCGAGGTGCACGCGCATGGGGACATCCTCTCAGACGTGCTGGCGCAGGAACGCCGCCACCTGACGCATCAGGGGCTCGGCGGCGTGGTAGGCGTCGGGGTGGCGCCAGAAGCCGTGCAGCATGCCCAGGTAGCGGGTCCCCACGACCTCCACGCCGAGCTCGGCGAGCCGCGCGGCGAGCAGCTCGCCCTCGTCCCGGAGCGGGTCGTGCTCGGCGGTGACCACCAGCGTGGGCGGCAGGGTGCCGAGCCGGTCCGAGCGCAGCGGCGCCAGGTCCGGGTGCTCCAGGTCCTCGGGCGTCGCGGCGTACTGGTCCCAGTACCAGCGGGCGTCCGCCGGGTCGAACCCCTGCACCTCGGTGCGGTAGGACTCCCCCGCCATCGTGGGATCCAGGAACGGGTAGATCAGGGCCAGGGCGGCGAACCGTCCCGGGTGCCGCAGCGCGGCGACCAGCGCCAGGTTGGCGCCCGCGCTGTCGCCGTGCGCCAGGAGGGGGGTCGTGGGGTCCAGGCCGAGCTCCGCGAGCCCGCCCCCGGCCAGCCAGCCGGTCACCGAGGAGACGTCGTCGGGCGCGGCCGGGAACGGGTGCTCCGGCGGACGCCGGTACTCCACGCTCAGCACCGCCATGCCCGACCGGTTGGCCAGCCGGCGCGCCGAGGCGTCGTGCACCTCGACGTCGTTGAGCACGAAGCCGCCCCCGTGCAGGTGGACCACCAGCGCCGGCACCGGGTCGCCGGCCGGCCGGTAGAAGCGCACCGGCACGCCGGCCGCCTCCAGGTCACGGACCTGGGCCACCTCCTCGCGCGGTCCGGCGAGCGCCGCGACGCGGTCGCGCGCCCGCTCGGCCGCGACGTCGAAGGCCGGGTCGGAGACCCGCTGGTCGCCGGCAGCCGCCTCGAGCGCGGCCCGGGCCTGGGGGTGCAGCATCACTCCAGTCCCAGCCGGGCGAGCTCGTCGTCCACCACGGCGGGGTCGAGCTTGGTGAAGACCGGGAGCCGGCTTCTCCACCGGGGTGCCCGGGCGCACGGGGAGCCGGCGCCAGGGACGGATGCTGGTGTAGTCGCCGGTGATCACCGGGTAGCCGGGCCCGCCGTCCAGGTCCTCGGCCTCCTCGATCCGGGGCAGCGGCTGGACGTCGCCCAGACCCCCCAGCGCCCGGTCGACCTGGTTGGCGGTGAACGGCAGGAACGGGCTGAGCAGCGTGTTGAGGTCCTGCACGCACTGGGCCATCACGTGCAGCACGGTGCCCAGCCGCTCCGGGTCGTCCTTGATCTTCCACGGCTCGGAGTCGGTGACGTACTTGTTGACCTCGGCCACGGTGCGCATCGCCTCGGTGATCGCGTGCCGCATCCGGTTGCGGCCGATCTGCTCCCCGACCACCCCGAAGGCGGCCTCGCAGGTGGCCAGGATCCGGCGGTCCTCGTCGGTCGAGCTCCCCGGCCTCGGGGATCTCGCCGAAGTTCTTCGCCATCAGCGTGGTGGTCCGGCTGACCAGGTTGCCCCAGCCCGCGACCAGCTCGGAGTTGGTGCGCTGCACGAACTCCGACCAGGAGAAGTCGGAGTCCTGGTTCTCCGGGCCGGCGGCGGCGACGAAGTACCGGAAGGCGTCGGCCTGGTAGCGCGAGAGCAGGTCGGCGACGTAGATGACGACCTTCTTGGAGGAGGAGAACTTGCGCCCCTCCATCGTGAGGAACTCCGAGCTCACCACCTCGGTGGGCAGGTTGAGCCGGCCGTACTCGTGCTCGGCACCGCCCTTGCTGCCCTGGCCGTTGTAGGCCAGCAGCTCGGCCGGCCAGATCTGGCTGTGGAAGGTGATGTTGTCCTTGCCCATGAAGTAGTACGACAGCGCCCGCGGGTCGTTCCACCAGGCGCGCCAGGCGTCCGGGTCGCCGCTGCGCCGGGCCCACTCGATCGAGGCGGAGAGGTAGCCGATCACCGCGTCGAACCAGACGTAGAGCTTCTTCGTCGGGTTCTCCGCGCCAGCCGTCCAGGGGCACCGCGATGCCCCAGTCGATGTCGCGGGTCATCGCGCGCGGGCCTGATCTCGGCGAGGATGTTCTTGGAGAACTTGATGACGTTGGGACGCCAGGTGCCCGAGGCCTCCCGCTCGTCGAGCCACTCCCCCAGCGCCTCGGCCAGCGCCGGCAGGTCGAGGAAGAAGTGCTGGGTCTCGATGAACTCCGGCGTCTCCCCGTTGATCCGGGAGACCGGGTCGATCAGGTCGTGCGGGTCCAGCTGGTTGCCGCAGGCGTCGCACTGGTCGCCGCGGGCGCCGGGGGTGCCGCAGATCGGGCAGGTGCCCTCGATGTAGCGGTCGGGCAGGGTGCGGCCGGTGGACGGCGAGATCGCGCCGTACGTCGTCTGCTCGACGAAGTAGCCGTTCTCGTGGACGCCGCGGAACATCTCCTGGACCACCGCGTGGTGGTTGCGGGTGGTGGTGCGGGTGTACATGTCGTAGGAGAGGCCGAGGCCGACCAGGTCCTCGACGATCAGCCGGTGGTTCTTGTCGGCCAGCTCCTGCGGCGTCAGGCCGGCCTCGTCGGCGGCGATCAGGATCGGCGTGCCGTGCTCGTCGGAGCCGGAGACCATGAGCACGTCGTGCCCCGCCATCCGCATGTACCGACTGAAGACGTCGGAGGGCACGCCGAACCCGGCCACGTGGCCGATGTGGCGCGGACCGTTGGCGTACGGCCAGGCGACTGCGGAGAGGACTTTGCTCATGTGCCGATCCTAGTGACGTTCGTCGAGCCGAGCCGCCGCGGCTAGGGTCGCCCCATGCCCGAGACCCCCACCCTGGTCGCCGAGGACCTGATGCTGCTGCTCATGGACGACGAGAAGGGCCGGCTCGCCGCCTCCTCCCAGTCCCGCCCGCTGTTCGGCGGCGCGCTGCTCGTGGAGCTGGCGCTCGACGAGGCGGTCGAGGTCGAGGAGAAGCGCGGCCTCCTGCACACACCCAAGGTGCATGCCCGTCAGCCCCGCTCCCAGGAGCGGCCCGACCCGCTGCTGGCGCAGGCCTGGCAGACCGTCTCGGAGAAGCCGCGCACCGCGTCGGACCTGGTCGGCCGCCTCGGCAAGGGGACGCGCGAGGAGCTGCAGCGACGGCTCGTGGCGCGGGGCGTCCTGGAGGAGCGGGAGACGCGCGTGCTGGGGCTCTTTCCCAGCCGCACCTGGCCGGCCGCGGACCTGCGGCACGAGCAGGAGGTCCGCGCCGGGCTGCAGCGGTGCCTGGTCGGCGGTGCACAGCCGGACCCTCGCACGGCGAGCCTGATCGCCCTGCTCTCCGCGGTCGACCAGGCCCACCGGGTGGTGGACCGCGGAGCGCTGAGCTCCCGGGAGGTGCGCAAGCGGGCCAAGGCCATCGCCGAGGGGAGCTGGGCGGCCCAGGGCGTGCGGGACGCCGTCGCGGCCTCGACGGCGGCGATCACCGCCGCGGTGACGACCTCGGCCGCCGTCACCGCAGCCGGCTCCTGAGCGGGCAGCCCTCGGCCGGGCCGGCGGGTCAGCTGAAGTCGAGCTCGCCGGTCCGCGAGCGCTTGAGCTCGTAGAAGTAGGGAACCTTCGCCACGGCGACGCAGCCGTCCCAGAGCTGGCCGGCCTCCTCGCCCCGCGGGATCGCCGAGAGCACGGGACCGAAGAACGCCGCACCCTCGATCGCGATGGTCGGGGTGCCGACGTCGTCGCCGACCTGGTCCATCCCCTCGTGGTGCGAGCGCGCCACCGCCTCGTCGTAGGAGGTGTCGTCCATCGCGTCGACCAGGTCGGCCTCCAGCCCGGCCTCGGCCACGGCAGCCGCGATCAGCTCGCGGCTGATCGGCTGCTGCTCCGAGGTGGATCCGGTTGCCCAGCGCGGTGTAGAGCGGCAGCAGGACCTTGCGGCCGTGCCGCTGCTCGGCGGCGATGCAGACCCGCACCGGGCCCCAGGCGGGCTGCAGCATCTCCCGGTACTCGTCCGGGATGTCCTTGTCCTGGTTGAGGTAGGCCAGGCTCATCACGTGCCAGGTCACCTCGATGTCGCGGACCTTCTCCACCTCGAGGATCCACCGCGAGGTGATCCAGGCGAACGGGCACAGCGGGTCGAACCAGAAGTCGGCGGTGCGTCTTGGCGTCGGTCATTCCTGAAGTCAAGCAGACAGTGCCAGGCGACCCTGGGGCTGCCACCGGTGCGGTGACATGATGCACGTCATGCCCGGAACTAACCTGACCGGGACGAGGCAGCCGCTCGCGCCGCCCTCCTGGACGTGACCTCCTACACCGTCGAGCTGGACCTCACCACCGGTGAGAAGACCTTCGGCTCGACCACCACCCTCGAGTTCGGCTGTCGGCAGCCCGGAGCCGAGCACCTTCGCGGACCTGGTCGACGCCGAGGTCCACGAGATCACCCTCAACGGGCGCTCCCTGGACCCCGCCACCGCGTACGCCGACAGCCGGATCGCGCTGGACGACCTGCGAGGCCGACAACGTGCTGGTGGTCCGCGCCGACTGCACCTACAGCCACACCGGCGAGGGCCTGCACCGCTTCGTCGACCCGGCCGACCAGCGGGTCTACCTCTACAGCCAGTTCGAGGTGCCGGACGCCCGCCGGGTCTTCACCACCTTCGAGCAGCCCGACCTGAAGTCCAGCTTCACCTTCCAGGTCACCGCGCCCGAGCACTGGAAGGTCGTCTCCAACTCCCCCACGCCCCAGCCGGAGCCGCTCGGCAACGGCACCGCGGTGTGGCGCTTCGAGCCCACGGTGCGGATGTCGACGTACATCACCGCGATCGTCGCCGGCGAGTACCACGAGGTGCTCGACACCTACGAGGGCAAGTTCGGCACCATCCCGCTGGGCCACTACTGCCGCCAGTCGCTGGTCGAGCACATGGACACCGAGGACCTGGTGCGCGACCACCAAGCAGAGCTTCGAGTTCTTCGAGGAGAAGTTCGACTTCCCCTACCCCTTCGGCAAGTACGACCAGCTCTACGTGCCGGAGTACAACATGGGCGCGATGGAGAACGCCGGCTGCGTGACGCTGCGCGACGAGTACCTGCCCGCGCAGCCGCCAGCCGCGCTCGTTCTACGAGTTCCGCACCTCGGTGATCACCCACGAGATGGCGCACATGTGGTTCGGCAACCTGGTGACCATGAAGTGGTGGGACGACCTCTGGCTCAACGAGTCGTTCGCCGAGTGGGCCTGCTACTGGTGCGAGGCCGAGGCCACCGACTTCACCGACGCCTGGACCGGCTTCGCCAACGCACGCAAGCAGACCGGCTACCGCGCCGACCAGCTGCCGAGCACCCACCCGATCGCGGCCGACAACGTCGACCTGCACGCGGTCGAGGTCAACTTCGACATGATCACCTACGCCAAGGGCGCCTCGGTGCTCAAGCAGCTGGTGGCCTGGGTCGGGCTGGAGCCGTTCGTGGCCGGCCTGCGCCAGTACTTCAAGGACCACGCGTTCGGCAACGCCACGTTCGACGACCTGCTGGCCGCGCTGGAGCGCTCCTCGGGCCGCGAGCTGCAGGGCTGGGCCCGGGAGTGGCTGCAGACCGCCGGGGTCAACACCCTGCGCCCGTCGTTCGAGCTGGACGACGAGGGCCGCTACACCTCCTTCACCGTCGAGCAGAGCGCCCCGGCGGACTACCCGACGCTGCGCCGGCACCGGCTGGGCATCGGCCTCTACGACGCCGAGCCGGGCGAGGCCGGGAGCGAGCGGCTGGTCCGCCGCCACTACGTCGAGGTCGACGTGGAGGGCGCCTCCACCGCGGTCGCCGAGCTCGTCGGCCAGCGTCAGCCCGCCCTGCTGCTGCTCAACGACGAGGACCACGCCTACGCCAAGATCCGGCTCGACGAGCGCTCGCTGGACACCGCGGTCACCGGGCTCTCCCGGCTCGACGACTCGCTGGCCCGGGCCCTGGTCTGGGGCGCCACGTGGGACATGACCCGCGACGCCGAGCTGCCGGCGCGCGACTTCGTCCGGCTGGTGCTGGCCAACATCGGCACCGAGACCGACTCCTGGGGCGTCACCCGGATCCCGGTCTCCGCCGCCTGGCCGTCAACCTCTACTCCGACCCGGGCTCCCGCGCCGAGCTGCGCGCCGAGTGGGAGGCGGGACTGCGCGAGCTGCTGCTCGCCGCCGAGCCCGGCAGCGACCACCAGCTCACCTTCGCCCGCGCGTACGCCGGCGCGGCCCGCTCGGAGGCCGGCCTGGCCGACCTGGAGGCGCTGCTCGACGGCTCGCTGCAGGTCGAGGGCCTGGTCGTCGACCAGGACCTGCGCTGGACCCTGATCACCGGGCTCGCCGCGGGCGGACGGTTCGGCGACGCGCAGATCGACGCCGAGCTGGAGCGCGACCGGACCATCTCGGGCCAGGAGAAGGCGGCCGCCGCCCGGGTGGCCCAGCCGACCGCGGAGGCCAAGGCAGCTGGGCTGGGAGGCGATCATGGATCCCGCGACGCCCAACGAGACCTCCCGGGAGATGGTCCTGTCCATCTTCCGCGCCGGTCAGGACGAGGTCGTGGCGCCGTACCTGGAGAAGTACCTGGACGCGGCCGGCACGCTGATCGACACGCTGGGCTTCCACAAGGCCTCGATCGTGCTCGAGCACGGCTTCCCCAAGGCCCTGGCCTCGCCGGAGCTGGTCGACCGGGTCGAGCAGTGGCTCGCTGCCACCGACGCACCCAAGGCCGCCCAGCGGTACGCCCGCGAGGGCGTGGCCGACGTGGTGCGCGCGCTGGACGCACAGGCGTGCGACACCCGGGCCGCCGGCGCCTGAGTGCGCTGAGCAGCACAGGAGCCCCGGACCGCCTGGCGGTCCGGGGCTCCTTCGTTCTTGGTGCTGCGTTCGTCCTGGGTCGCTGCCACGGCCCGCGCAGGCGTTCGCCGTGCGGGGCTCGAGCGGCTAGGCGCCCGAGTGCAGGGTGCGGGGCGGGATCGCGTGCTCGGCGAGCAGCGCGAGGCCGCGCTTGAGCCCCGCGATCTCGTCGCCTCCGGCCATCGTGGTGGCCATCTCGGCCACCGCGAGCTCGACCTCGGCGTCGGTGAGGTGGCGGCGCACCTCGGCGCCCGTCACCACCTCGAGCAGGTGGGCGGTCGGGTCCACCATGACCAGCACGCTGCGGTCCGGGCTGGCCAGGGCGGCGTGCAGGCGACGGGCGAACTCTCGCGGCTCACCGGTCACCACGCCACGGAAGACGGAGAACTCGAACCGCGTGGCCTGCTCGGCCGCGCGGATGACGCGGTCGAGCTCGGCGCGTTGGCTCGAGGTCAGCTCACCAGTTGCCACTGGCGCCACCGGTCTCCTTGGCCGAGGACGAGGAGCCCTCGAGCTCACCACGTCCGGTCTCGCGGGCCGCCGAGCCACTGGTCCTCGACCGGCGCGGAGGTGGAGGAGATCTTCTCGCCGCGGGCCAGGATGGGGGCGTAGAACAGCAGGGTGATCAGGGCGACGCCGCCCAGCGGAAGCCCGACGAGGATCAGCAGGAACTGGAGCGCCGAGACGGAGTCGGGCTGCGTCCAGTTCTCCGGCACGTCGGCCAGGGCGGGCGAGGCCAGCAGCACGCTGCCCATCACGGCCACCGGGACGATCAGTCGCAGCGACGAGCGCAGGACGCGGGCGGGGCTGGTCTCGGAGGAGCTCGTGGAGGTCACGCGGGGAAGGATATCGCGACGGCTCCGCCGACCTGCACCTGACCACGAACGGTCACCAGCGGCTCGCCATACTGAGGGCCATGCCAGCACTCCCCCTGCAGACCAGCGAGCAGACCAGTCAGGTGTGCGAGGACGGTCAGGCCCTGTGCGGCTGGACCGAGGAGGCCACCGGGAACGCCGACCTGGCCCAGGCCGCCGACCTCCTGATCGGCAAGCCGTTGACGATCACGCTGCTCGTGCTCGGCGCGCTCCTGGTGCGCTGGGTGCTGCACCGGCTCGTCGACCGGGTGGTGCGCCGCGCCGAGCTCGGCATGGTGCCCGACCGGTTCGCCCGGGCCGCGAGCAGCACCTCGGCACGACTGGGACGCAGCGTCGAGACCTCGCCGCGGGACCTGGCCGCCCGCGCCCGCCGCGTCCAGCGGGCCAAGACCATGGGCAGCCTGCTCAAGAGCATCATCAGCGGCGTGGTCCTCGCGGTCGCGGCGACCATGATCCTCTCCGAGCTGGGCGTCAACATCGCCCCGATCATCGCCAGCGCCGGGATCGTCGGCCTGGCACTCGGCTTCGGCGCGCAGACGCTGGTCAAGGACTTCCTGTCCGGCATCTTCATGCTGATCGAGGACCAGTACGGCGTCGGCGACGTGGTCGACCTCGGAGAGGCGTCCGGCACGGTGGAGGCGGTCAGCCTGCGCGTCACCCGGCTGCGCGACGCCAACGGCACCGTCTGGTACGTGCGCAACGGCGAGATCCTGCGGGTCGGCAACATGAGCCAGAACTGGGCGCGCGCGGTCCTCGACATCACCGTCACCTACGACGCCGACCTGGTGCACGCACGACAGGTGCTGGGCGAGGTGGCCACGAGCATGTGGCAGGACGAGGACTTCAAGGGCCGGGTGATCGAGGAGCCGGAGGAGCCCGGGGTGGAGGCGATGACCCTCGACGGGATCACCCTGCGCGTCTCGCTGAAGACCGCACCGATGGAGCAGTGGTCGGTCGCCCGCGCGCTGCGCGAGCGGGTCAAGGCCCGCTTCGACCACGAGGGGATCGTCATCCCGCACACCCGGTACGTCGAGTGGACCCCCGAGGCGCCCGAGACGTCCGAGCGGTCCGGCGGCTCCCGCACGGTCCGGGGCGGCGGAGCGCGGGCCGGACCGGGAGCCGGTCGACGGCGAGGAGCCCCCCTCCCCCACCCGCCCGGTGCGCTGAGTGGAAACCGGCCCGGCACAATGGGACGCGTGAGCACCTTCTACGACGAGATCGGCGGAATGGACACCATCCGTACCGTCGTGGACACCTTCTACGAAGGGGTCGCGCAGGACCCGCTGCTGCGTCCCATGTATCCCGAGGAGGACCTCGGCCCGGCGGCCGACCGGTTCGCGCTCTTCCTGGCCCAGTACTGGGGCGGACCCGGCACGTACTCCGAGACCCGCGGGCACCCGCGGCTGCGGATGCGGCACGCGCCGTTCGAGGTGACCCCGACGGCTGCGCAGCACTGGCTGGTCCACTTCCGCGCCGGGCTGGACAAGGCGGCCCTCACCCCCGAGCAGGACGCGAAGCTCTGGGACTACGTCACCCACGCCGCGCAGTTCATGGTGAACACCAACGAGGTCCCGCAGGGACCGGGCGGCGGGTCACCGGCCGGCGACCTCCTCGAGCCGTGACCGCAGGGCCGGCGGCGGCTCGGCACTCCGCCCGGTGACCGGGTCGAGGTAGACCAGCACCACCCTGGCCCGGCTCATCACCCGGTCGCCGTCGCGGATCTCGGACTCGACCGTCACCGACCGGGAGCCCAGCCGGGTCACCCAGTTCAGCACCTCGTAGGGCTCGGACCGGAACAGGATCGGCTGCCGGTACTCGACCTGGGTGCGGGCCAGCACGACCACGACGCCGTGGTCCTCGACCTCGGCCGCGAGTCGGCCCATCATCGCCACCCGCGCCTCCTGGTAGTACTCGACGTACTTCACGTTGTTGACGTGGCCGTAGACGTCGACGTCGCTGAACCGCACCCGGAGCGGGTAGCGGCTCGCGGGCTCGGCCGGTTCCCCGTCGGCGGACTCCCGTCCGGCCAGCGCCGGCTCGGACGGCGTCGGCTCGACGTAGCCGGCCAACGCCTCCCGCTCGGCCGCGGTCAGTCTGCGCGGCCGCTCCTCGGCGAAGACGAACGGGGTGAGCACGGTGGTCGCCCGGGCGTAGACGGTCCGCTCGCCGTCGACCTCGTCGAAGATCTCGTAGGCCATGGTGAAGCTGGCCGCCCGCACCTGCGTCACCCAGCACTCGATGCTGACCGGGCGCGGACGCAGCTGCAGCGACCTCAGGTACGTGATGTCGTGCGAGGCCACGACCAGCCCCTCACCCGGACGCGCGCCGGCCAGGCCGCCGGCGGGCGCGGGGGCGTGGGTGCGGAGCATGTCGACCCGGGCCTCCTGCAGGTAGTCGAGGTAGACCACGTTGTTGACGTGGTTGAGGACGTCCAGGTCGGCCCAGCGCATCGGGCACTCGTAGAGGTGGCGCACGGACCGGATCGTCTCACCCGCCGCGTCCCTGGTCGCCGCGCCCCACCGGGACCGGGCGCGACGGCCAACGGACCGTTGGGCGGGCGGACCCTGACTCTGGGCGCAGCGCCCACGTAGGGTGGCCACGGCCCTACCGAGAGTCCCGATGAAGGAGCTTCCATGCCCGAGGCAGTGATCGTTTCCGCCGCTCGTTCCCCGATCGGCCGCGCCAACAAGGGGTCCCTGAAGGATCTGCGACCCGACGACCTGGCCGCCACGATCATCAAGGCGGCGCTGGACAAGGTGCCCGGCGCTGGACCCGAACACCGTCGACGACACGCTGCTGGGCTGCGGCCTGCCCGGCGGCGAGTCGGGCAACAACATGGGTCGCGTGGTCAACGTGCTCAACGGGATGGACGACGTCCCGGGCGCGACCATCACCCGCTACTGCTCCTCCTCGGTGCAGACCACCCGGATGGCCTTCCACGCGATCAAGGCCGGCGAGGGCGACGTCTTCATCTCGGCCGGCGTCGAGACGGTCTCCCGCTTCGCCAAGGGCACCTCGGACCACCTGCCCGAACACGGTGAACCCGCTGTTCGACGACGCGCAGAGCCGTACCGCCAAGGCCGCCGAGGGCGGCCAGGACTGGCACGACCCGCGCCAGGACGGCGTGCTCCCCGACGTCTACATCGCCATGGGCCAGACCGCCGAGAACGTCGCGCGGCTCCGCGGCCTGGACCGCAAGGAGCTCGACGAGTTCGCGGTCCGCTCGCCAGAACCTCGCCGAGAAGGCGATCGCCGACGGCTTCTGGGCCCGGGAGATCACCCCGGTCACCACCCCGGACGGCACCGTGGTGACCGCCGACGACGGCCCCCGCGCCGGCGTCACCTACGAGGCGCATCGCCGGGCTGCAGCCGGTCTTCCGCCCCGACGGCGTGGTCACCGCGGGCAACTGCTGCGCGCTGAACGACGGCGCCGCCGCCGTCGTGGTGATGAGCGACACCAAGGCCGCCGAGCTGGGACTGACCCCGCTGGCACGGATCGTCTCCACCGGCGGTCTCCGGCCTCTCCCCCGAGATCATGGGCGCTGGGCCCGGTCGAGGCCACCAAGCGCGCCCTGGCCCACGCCGGGATGAGCATCGGCGACATCGACCTGGTCGAGATCAACGAGGCGTTCGCCGCCCAGGTGGTGCCCTCCTACCAGGAGCTCGGCATCGACCTGGACCGGCTCAACGTGCAACGGCGGCGCGATCGCCGTCGGCCACCCGTTCGGCATGACGGGCGCGCGGCTCCAGGCCACGATGCTCAACAGCCTCGACTGGCACGACAAGTCCACCGGCCTGATCACCATGTGCGTGGGCGGCGGCCAGGGCATGGCGCTCATCCTCGAGCGCATCTGAGCGACTCCGTACGACCCGTCGCGAGCGCCCGCCCCAGGAGCCGTCGGCTCTCAGGGCGGGCGTTCCCGCGCTCAGGGCCCGGATCGGGATAGGGTCTCGCCCATGACCGACTCGGGGGCGACCAGGTGGCTCGACGAGCCGCAGCAACGGGCGTGGCGGGCGCTGATGCTGGGCCACACGCTGCTGCTGGACCGGCTGGACGACGACCTGCGTGACTCCTTCGACATCTCGCTCGCGGAGTACGAGATCCTCGTCCGGCTCTCGGAGCGCGAGGGACGCGCGATGCGGATGGCCCAGCTGGCCGACGCGCTCGCCCACAGCCGCAGCCGGGTCACGCACACGATCGCCCGGCTGGAGCGCAGCGGCTACGTACGACGGGCGGCCTCCCCCGAGGACGGCCGCGGCGTGGTGGCGACGCTCACCGACGAGGGGATGGACCTGCTGCGCCGCGCGGCCCACGTGCACGTGACCGGCGTGCGGACCAACCTGGTCGACCTGGTCTCGCGCGAGGACTTCGAGGCCGTGGGCCGGGTGATGAACGCCGTGGCCGACCACCTGATCTCGCGGCACCCCGAGATGGAGATGCGCGAGACGACGCCGTGAGCCCGGAGCCTCCCGGGGCAGCACCCCAGGAGGCTCCGAAGGCTCCGGCCGCTCCGGGAGGACCCGGAGCGGCCGGAGCGCTGGCTCAGTCGCGGGTGAGGCGGCGGTGGGTGACCCGGTGCGGGCGCGCGGCCTCGACACCGAGGCGCTCGACCTTGTTCTCCTCGTACGAGGCGAAGTTGCCCTCGAACCAGAACCACTTGCCGCCGTCCTCCTCGTCGCCCTCCCAGGCGAGGATGTGGGTGGCGACGCGGTCGAGGAACCACCGGTCGTGCGAGGTGACCACGGCACAGCCCGGGAAGTCGAGCAGCGCGTCCTCGAGCGAGGACAGGGTCTCCACGTCCAGGTCGTTGGTCGGCTCGTCGAGGAGCAGCATGTTGCCGCCCATCTTGAGGGTGAGCGCCAGGTTGAGCCGGTTCCGCTCACCACCGGAGAGGACGCCGGCCTTCTTCTGCTGGTCGGGGCCCTTGAAGCCGAACGAGGCCACGTAGGCGCGGCTGTTCATCTCGAAGTTGGCGACCTTGATGAAGTCCAGCCCGTCGGAGACGACCTCCCAGACGTTCTTGTTCGGGTCGATGCCGCCGCGGCTCTGGTCCGCGTAGGAGATCTTCACCGTCTGGCCGACCGTCAGCTTGCCGGCGTCCGGCTCCTCCGCCCCGGTGATCATCCGGAACAGGGTCGTCTTGCCGACACCGTTGGGGCCGATCACGCCGACGATGCCGGCGCGGGGCAGGGTGAAGGAGATGTCGTTCCACAGCACCCGGCCGTCGTAGCCCTTGGTCAGGCCCTGGGCCTCCAGCACCACGTCGCCCAGGCGCGGGCCCGGCGGGATGTTGATGTCGGCGGTGTCGATCTTGCGGGCCTTCTCGGCCTCGGCGGCCAGCTCCTCGTAGCGGGCCAGACGCGACTTGCTCTTGGTCTGCCGGGCCTTGGCGTTGGAGCGGACCCACTCCAGCTCCTTCTCCAGCATCTTGGCGCGCTTGGCGTCCTTCTGGCCCTCGATCTTGAGGCGGTCCTTCTTGGTCTCCAGGTAGGTGGAGTAGTTGCCCTCGTAGCCGTGGATCGAGCCGCGGTCGACCTCGGCGATCCACTCGGCGACGTTGTCCAGGAAGTACCGGTCGTGGGTGATGGCCAGGACGGCGCCCGGGTAGCTCTTGAGGTGGCCCTCGAGCCACTGGACCGACTCGGCGTCGAGGTGGTTGGTGGGCTCGTCGAGCAGCAGCAGGTCGGGCTGCTGGAGCAGCAGCTTGCAGAGCGCGACGCGGCGACGCTCACCACCGGAGAGGTTGTCGACCAGGGCGTCCGGCGGCGGGCAGCGCAGCGCGTCCATCGCCTGCTCGAGGCGGCTGTCGATGTCCCAGGCGTTGACGTTGTCCAGGTAGGTCTGCAGGTCGCCGGTCTCGGTCATCAGGGCGTCCTGGTCCGCGTCCGGGTCGCCCATCTCCATGTAGGCGTCCTCGAGGCGCTTCATCTTGCCCTTGATGTCGGCGACCGCCTCCTCGACGTTCTCCAGGACGGTCCTGCCCTCGGTCAGCGGCGGCTCCTGCTGGAGCATCCCGACGGTGGCGTCGGGGTCCTTGATCGCGTCACCGTTGTTGGGGTGCTCCAGCCCGGCCATGATCTTGAGGAGGGTGGACTTGCCCGCTCCGTTCGGTCCGACGACACCGATCTTGGCGCCGTGGAGGAACGAGAGGGTGACGTTGTCGAGGACGACCTTGTCACCGTGGGCCTTGCGCACGTTGCGCAGCGTGAAGACGTAGTCAGCCATGCGGCGACCTTACCGTTGACGGGTAGCCGGATCGCACGCCGGGTCAGGCAGCGGGCTCGTCGCCCGGGGCCACCGGCGGCCTGGCTCCGGGCTCCCTGCGACCTCCCCGCGCCGTCGTGGCGGGGCCGCCCTCGTCGCAGGAGTGCACGACCCGACGCACGCGGATCATCCTGGAGCGACCGGGACGGGCTCGGGCCTGGCGGCGCGCTGGAACGTGCTCGTGCCCCGGGTCAGGTCGTGCCCCACGGAGGCGGCCACCACGACGTACCGGGTGGAGACGGTGCCGTCCTCCCGCTTCCACACGTCGGCCACCAGCCGGCCCGAGACCACCACCGGGTCACCGGTGCGGACCGAGGCCGCCACGTGGGTGGCCAGCGCCCGCCAGGCCTTCACCGCGTACCAGATGGTCTCGCCGTCCTCCCATCTCCCGCCGCGGAAGCGCCGGGGCGTGCTGCCCACCCGGAAGCTGGCGACCGCGACGCCGTTGCTCGCCCTCGGTCAGGGTCACCTCGGACCCCACCCAGCCGCTGAAGGTGATGGTGCTGTCGTTCATCGCGTTCCTCCTCGCCGTCGCGGGCGACCTGCCCACCAGCAGGATGACCCGACCGGGCCGCCGCCCGCGGCACGCGCGGCGACGGCCTGGGGACGACGAGGCGCCCCGGACGCCCTGGGGACGACGAGCGGGTGCACGCCGACGCGCACGGCCTGTCAGGACGACGGCGCCGCGACCGGCTCAGCGCAGCGCGGCGGCGAGCCCGTCGACGGCCTGGCCGTAGGCGTCGAGCTCCGTGCGGATCGGCGCTACCACCAGCTCGTCGGAGACCTCGCCGATGGCGTCCCGCAGGCGCTTGTCGGCCACCCGGGCCCGACGACGCGCGGTGGCGGAGACCAGCACCCGGCACAGCAGCGCGAGCAGGACGCCCAGCCCGACCCCGCCGAGCAGCAGCAGCGTGGGCAGCGCGAACCCGCCCCACGTCGGGAGTCGGCGGCTCGGGCACCCGGGCGTAGCTGCCCAGCGCGAGCACGCCCAGCCAGACGGCGCCGGTCAGCGCGGCCAGGATCAGCACCCACTGCAGCACCCGGACCGCACCGGCCCAGGCCGGCAGCTTCTGCGGACCGAGGTCGGTGCCGCCGAGCGCCTTGTCGAGCCGGTCCCCCAGCTCGGGCAGCCGCGCCACCGAGGCCCGGCGGACCGCGTGGCTCCAGGCGGGCCGGAGTCCGTCGGCTCACCTCGTCGACCAGGGTCCTGACCTCGGTGTCGATCCGGGCCCGCTGCACCTGGGTGGGCTCCGGCACCGAGGTCCGGGGCACGCCGGCGAGCTCCTTGCCCGCCGCTCCGAGGTCGAGGTGGAGACGCTTGAGCGGGTCGGGACGGAACTTGCTCAGCCACGAGGTCACCGGCCAGCCGGTGGCCCGGTTGGCGCGCACCCGGGTGGACTCCTCGACCGCCTTGACCACGGTCGGCACCCCGGCCGCCTCGGCGAAGGCGTCCTCCAGGGCGTCGAGCCGCTCCCGGGGCAGCGTGGGAACCTGGGTCTCGCCGGTGACGGCGCGCAGCCGGGTCGCGGCCCCCCGGACGTCGGCCTCCAGCCGCTGCTTGGTGACCTTCTTGCCGGCCACCTTGCGCGCGATCTCGTCGCGCAGCTCGTCGACCCCCCAGCCCTCCTTGGAGCTGACCGCGAGCACGGGGACCCCGGTCAGGCCGTCGGCGGCGAGCAGCCGGCGCACGTCGCCCACCATCGCCTCGCGCCGCTCCTCGGGCACCCGGTCGATCTGGTTGAGCACGACGAGCATCACGTCCTGGTGCCCGGCCAGCGGTCGCAGGTAGCGCTCGTGGACCGCGGCGTCGGCGTACTTCTGCGGGTCGAGCACCCAGATCAGCATGTCGGCCAGCGAGACCAGCCGGTCGACCTCGAGGTGGTGGCTGACCTCGGTGGAGTCGTGGTCGGGCAGGTCCAGCAGGACCACGCCCTGGAGCACGTCGTCCTCACGGCCGACGCTGAGCAGGTTGTCCCGGGAGACCTGGTGCCGGGCCGGGATGCCGAGGAACTCCAGCAGCTCCGGCGCGCCCTCGGACCCCCAGACGCAGGCGGTCGCCCACGACGTCGTGGGCCGGCGTACCCCGACCGCGCTCAGCTCGAGGCCGGTCAGCGCGTTGAACGTCGAGGACTTCCCGGAGCCGGTGGCCCCGGCCAGGGCGACGACGGTGTGGTCGGCGGAGAGCCGGAGCCGGTGCGCGGCCCGGTCGGCGGTCGAGCTCGGCGTGCTCGACCACGTCGTCGTCGAGCCGCCCCCGGCTGGCCTCGACGGCTCGCTCGAGCCCGGCGACACGCTCGCCGATGTCGGAGCCACGGGTCACCAGCTTCTTGGCGCCCTCGAGAAGAGACGTCATGGAGTCCTCTGCGCAGATGGTCGGTTTCCGTGCCTCACCCTAGTCTCCGCCCGCACCCGGTTCCAGCGGCGGAGTCCGGTCCCGCGGGGGTCGCCTGGGCGAAGCGCAGGTCGTCGACCCGCCGCGCCGCCTCGCGCAGGGTCTCCGGCGACTGCGTGCTCACTCCCGAGCCGGTCCAGGAGGTCCAGGTAGCGCCGGCGCTCGACGTCGAACAGCTCCGCGACCCGGCGGTCCAGGTCCTTGCGGGCCCGCTCGGCCAGCGACGCGCACCGCCTGGTCGCCGAAGACCGCCTCGAGCAGCTTCTGGCCCAGCACCGCGCCGCCGCCGGCGATGCCGGCCTCGGCGCCCACCAGTGCGCCGCCGGTGTGGGCGAAGACGACGACCATCAGCGCCACCGAGAGCCCGTTGACGCCGTAGGCGAGGAAGCGGGCGGTGGTGCGCTTGTCCGCGCCCTCGTCGCGCACCATCGCCAGCACGTCGCCCTGCCAGTCGCGCACCGCGCGCTCGGCCCGCCGGCGGAAGTCGCGGGAGGCCCGGCCCAGGTCCTCCCCGGCGCTCGGCGAGCAGCGCCTGCCCGGAGGCGAGCGACTGCCAGGAGGCCTCCGCCCGCTCGGCGGCCGCCTCGGCGTGCTCGGTGAGCAGGGTCTCCAGGCCCGACTCGACCGCGACCTGTGACCCGCTCGGCCTGCTGGGGCTTGCCCTTGATCGCGTTGACCAGCTTGTCGCGCAGCCAGCCCACCCGGGTCTCCAGGCGAGCGCAGCAGCTCGCCGGTGCCGACGAACTCCTGCCAGCGGGCCAGCACCTCGCCGCGCAGCAGGGTGCCGTCGGCGGAGGCCTCGTGCGACCGCGGCGATCCCGTCGTCGTAGGCGCGCGTCGGCGTCCTCGCGCAGCCGGGTCGCGGCGGCGACCTGCCCGGTCTCGGCGTCCGCGACCTCGTGGGTACGGCGCGCGACCCGGCGGATCGCCCCGTCCAGGGTCTGGCGCACCACCGCCGCCCGCGCGTCGGCGTCCGCGGCCAGCGAGTCCAGCCAGGACGCGGATCTCCGCGACCGACTCGGCGGGCAGCAGCCCCTCGTCGTCGACCGGGCCCTCGTGCACGGTGAACAGCGGCGAGTCCTTGAGCCCGCGGCTGGCCAGCATCCGCGCCAGGTGGCTGGCCACGGTCTCGACCGCGTCCTCGGGGGTGCGGTCGAGCACGATCGCGACCGCGGCCGAGCGCTCGGAGGCCTCGCGCAGGAACTGCCAGGGCACCTGGTCGGCGTACCGGGCCGCGGAGGTGACGAAGAGCCACAGGTCGGCGGCGGCGAGCAGCTGGGCGGCCAGGGTCCGGTTCGCCTCCTCGACCGAGTCGATGTCGGGGGCGTCGAGGATGGCCAGCCCGGGCGGGATGGTCTCCGAGGGCACCAGCTGCAGCGCGCGACGGGTCGTCGGTGCTGCGCTCGACCCGCTCCAGCTCGGGCAGCAGCCGGTCCTGGCCGAACCAGTGGCCGTCGTCGGGGTGGTGCACCAGCACCGGGGAGCGCGTGGTCGGGCGCAGCACGCCGGGCTGGGTGACGCGGCGCCCGACCAGGGAGTTGACCAGCGTCGACTTGCCGGCGCCGGTCGAGCCGCCGACCACCGCCAGCATCGGCGCCTCGATGGTCATCAGCCGCGGGATGACGTAGTCCTCGAGCTGGGAGATCATCTCGGCCGCGAGCGGTGCGCTGCTCCTCGACACCGGGGACCTCCAGCGGGCAGCGCGGCTCCCTGGAGCGCTCCCCGCAGCCGGACCAGCGCGGTGAGCATGCGCGCCCCGTCCGGCGAGGGCTCGGGGCTGGGTGAGGATTCGGTCATCGCGTGGGGACCACCTGTCCGGGGAAGGAGACGTAGGGCCTGGCCGCCTGCAGGCGTTGGACGAAGACCTGTCCGCGGGCGGCGTAGTCGGGCGGCGGGGTGCCGCGGAGGTATCGGTGGTGCAGGAAGCCGAGCTCGACGGCCGCCTGCTGGTAGTCGCGCATGGCTCGCTCGGCGCTCTCTCCGCCGTGCTGCCGGGCGTGCCGACGTCCGGCTCGCCGGGCGCGCGAGGTCGATCAGCCAGCCGATGTCGGAGGCCGGGAGCAGCCCGCGCCGGGCCGCGTCGTCGAGGGCCCGGGCGAGCATCCTGCGCTCGGAGCGGCGCAGCCACACCGCGAAGGCGACGACCGCGACGAAGGCCGGGAACATGACGGTCACGTAGACGGCGAGGAAGCCTCCGGTCCCGGCCAGGGCGGACGCGTTCCACAACCCGTGGGAGAGCACGGCCAGGATGTACCCCGCGACCGGGGCGAGCACGCGCACGAGCCCTGCTGCGGCTGGCCACGGCCACGCCGACGCCGATGCCGATGAAGGCGGTGAAGAGCGGGTGCGCGAACGGGCTGACCAGGCAGCGGACGACGAAGGTCGCGGTCAGCGCCTCGGTGCCGCCCGGCCCCAGGCCGTCGGTGCCGTCGTAGGCGGCGGCCAGGTAGAGGATGTTCTCCACGAACGCGAACCCGATGCCGACCATGCCGGCGTAGACGAGGCCGTCGAGCACCCCGTCCAGCTCTCCGCGCCGCCACCACAGCAGGAGCAGCAGGAAGAGCCCCTTGGTCGCCTCCTCGGTCACCGGCGCGACCACGGCGAGCATGTCGCGGTCGTCGAAGCCGCCGAAGATCCCGCCGAGTCCCCTGCAGCACCAGGGCCGCGGCGGTGGCCACGAACGCGCCCCAGACCAGCCCGGACGCCAGCAGCAGCCGGGGCTCGGGCTCGTAGCGGTCGAGCCACAGGAAGCAGCCGACCAGCGGCCCGACGGGCAGGAAGGCCAGCAGGGTCGCGGCGGCCAGCGTCGTCGGGCGCTCCGGAGAGCAGGATGACCAGCAGCATCGCCACCGCTCCGAGGAACGCCAGGAGCGTCACGACGAGCGTGAAAGCGACGCTGTCGCGACCGTGGCTGGACATGGTCCGCAGCCTAACCTTCCCCGTAGGGCGCGGCGTACAGTGATCAGCGTGAGCGAGCAGCCGAGCAGTGAGTCGACCGCGCCCCGGACCGAGAGCCACGACCCCGCCGTGCCACCCGCGTACGCGGCGTTCATGCGCACCGGCTGGGCCGAGCAGCGACCGGCAGGTGCCGCGGCACCCGGTGGCGCCGCACGCCGCGCGCCCGCCGGGCCCGGCTGGCCGAGGCGTTCCCCGGCGAGCGGCTGGTGCTGCCCGCCGGCACCTTCAAGGTGCGCTCCAACGACACCGACTACCGCTTCCGCCCCGACACCGCCCACACGTACTTCTCCGGCAACCAGACCACCGACGCGGTGCTGGTCGTCGAGGACGGCGAGTCGGTGCTCTACGCCCGGCCCCGCTCCTCGCGCGAGACCGACGAGTTCTTCCGGGACCGCCAGTACGGCGCCCTCTGGGCCGGGCGAGCGCCCCTCCCTGCCCGAGCTGGCCGACGGCCTCGGCCTCGAGGTGCGCCACGTCTCCGAGCTGCCCGACGCGCTGGCCGCGCGGGCCCAAGACCCGCGTGCACCGCGGGGTGAGCGAGGCCGTCGACGCGCTGCTGCCCGACGGACCCGACGACCGACGACGAGCTCGCCCGGGTGGTCTCCGAGATGCGGCTGGTCAAGGACGCCTGGGAGGTCGAGCAGCTCCAGGAGGCGTGCGACATCACCACCCTGGGCTTCGAGGACTCGGTGCGCGAGTGGGACCGGGTGCTCGAGCACGGCGAGCGCTGGATCGAGGGCACCTTCTTCCGCCGGGCCCGGGCGATGGGCAACGACATCGGCTACGACTCGATCGTGGGCGGCGGGTCCCACGCGACCACCCTGCACTGGATCGACAACACCGGACCGATCGTCCCCGGCGAGCTGGTGCTGCTGGACATGGGCGTGGAGGGGCGCAACCTCTACACCGCCGACGTCACCCGCACCCTGCCGGTCTCCGGCACCTTCACCCCCCTGCAGCGCGACCTCTACGAGCTGGTGCTGACCGCCCAGACCCGCGGCATCGAGGCCGTCCGCCCGGGCGCTGCCGTTCCTCGCCGCCCACGACGCGGCGATGACCGTGCTCGCGCACGGCCTCGAGGACCTGGGCCTGCTGCCGGTCCCGGCCGAGGAGGCGCTCGACCCGGCGTCGAAGGTCTACGCCCGCTGGACGCTGCACGGCACCTCGCACATGCTCGGGATGGACGTGCACGACTGCGGCCGCGCCGCCCCCGAGGCCTACACCAAGGCCGAGCTGGCCGAGGGCATGGTGCTCACCGTCGAGCCGGGCCTCTACTTCCAGGCCGACGACCTGCTGGTGCCCGAGGAGCTGCGCGGGATCGGCATCCGGATCGAGGACGACATCCTGGTCACCGCCGACGGCAGCCGGAACCTGTCGGCCGCCCTCCCCCGCGCCTCAGCGGACGTCGAGGAGTGGATGGGCCGGCTCCGGGGCTGACGCCTCGGACAGGGCGTCCCGCTCCAGGCGCCGGAGCCGGCCGAGCAGGCCGAGCGAGACCAGGACCGCGAGCACCATCGCCGTCACGGTGACCCCGAAGGCCGCGGTGTGGCCCCGGTCCGGGCCGAGGTGGTCAGCGAGCCGGCCCGCGATCCCGGCGCCGACCGCGTAGCCGACGTTGACCGAGCTGCCGAGCAGGCTCAGGCCCAGGGCGAACCGCCCGGGCGGGAGCGTGCGTTCGCCCAGGGTGAACGCGCTGATCATGAACGGGGCGACCCCGAAGCCCAGGGCCAGCACCACGAGGGTGAGCGTGCCCAGGGAGTCGACCAGCAGCAGCGGCAGCGAGAAGACGAGCAGGAACCCCGCGCAGAGCACCATCCGCCGCTCCTGGGCGAAGGAGGCCGGGAGCAGCGCCGTACCGAGGCCGGCGATCACGCTGCCGATCCCGAGCGTGGCGTGCACCAGCCCGGTCAGGCCGGACTGGCCGCTGGCGTCGGCGAGCACGCTGGTGCCGGTCTGGGTGGCGCCGAAGAGCGCCCCCACGCTGAGCAGCGCGACCAGGAGCGCGACGAAGACCGGGGTGAGCACGCGCGGCGCCGGGGCGGACGCGGAGGGCAGCCGGCGTGCTGTGACCTGCGCCGCGGCGCCGCGTCCGCGTCCCACCCGACCGGGCGACGACGCGCCGTCGGGTGCAGGGCGAACGCCGTCCCGAAGACCAGGAGGCCGACGGCCGCGGCGACCACCGCGGCGGACGGCGAGGCCACCGCGACCAGGATGCCGACCGCGGCGGGGCCGAGCACGAACGCGGCCTCGTCGGCGGCACCGTCGTAGGAGAACGCGGTGTTGAGCAGCCGCTCCCGGTGCGGGTCGCTGTGCCCGAGCATCGGTCGCCAGCGCGCCCGGGAGAGCGGGCCGACCTGCGGGATCAGCATCCCGGAGAGCGCAGCGGCGGCGACCAGCGTCGCTCCGCCCGCTCCCTGCTCGGCGGCGCTGACCAGACCGGCCAGCGCGGCAGGCGCCGGCCCCGGACTGGACGAGCAGCACCGGGCGCTGCCCGAACCGGTCGGCCAGCGCGCCGGCGACCGGGGCGCCGACGGCGTTGGCGACCGCCAGGACGCCGGCGGCGAGGCCGCCGGTGGCGTAGCTGTCGGTGACCGAGGAGACCAGGAGCAGGGTGCCCAGCTGGCTCATCGAGAGCGGGAGGCGGCCGAAGAAGGCGACGACGAAGTACAGCGGACCGGCGAGCTCGAGGAGTCGCCGGTACGAGGCGAGAGTAGACACGAGGGAGCGAGGACTTTCGGGTAGGCGTGAACACGCGCGCCGTACCCACCACCAAGAACGCGCCGAACCCTGTGCGCCACCAAGTCTAGGACAGCGACCCCGCGAGGTAGATTCGCCGACGTCATGGACTGCGCCCACTACGACGCCCACCGGTGTCGCTCCTGCACCTGGCTCGAGGTCTCCCGCCCCGAGCAGCTGGCGGGCAAGCAGGCCCACGTCACCGGCCTGCTGGCACCGCACGCCGACCTGGCCTGGCTCGAGCCGGTCCGCAGCGCCGACGAGGCCTTCCGCAACAAGGCCAAGATGGTGGTCACCGGGACCGTCGAGCACCCCACGCTGGGCATCCTCGACGCGGCCGGCGCCGGGGTCGACCTGCGCGCCTGCCCGCTGCACGAGCAGCCGATCCGCGACGCGCTGCCGGTGCTCGCCGCCTTCGTCGCCCGGGCCGGCCTCACGCCGTACGACATCGCCACGCCGCCGCGGCGAGCTCAAGAACGTCCTCGTCACCGCGTCGCCCGACGGTGAGCTGATGGTGCGCTGGGTGCTGCGCACCGACGAGGCGGTGCCCCGCATCCGCAAGCACCTGGGCGCGCTCACCGCTCCTGCCGCGGCGGCGGTCGTGGTCACCGCCAACCTGCAGCCCGAGCCCAAGGCGGTGCTGGAGGGGACGCGCGAGCTGGTGCTGGGCGGGCAGGACACCCTGACCATGCGGGTGACCGGGATGGCCCTGCAGCTGCGCCCGCAGAGCTTCTTCCAGACCAACACCGGGGTCGCGGCGCGCGCTCTACGAGCAGGCCCGGGACTGGGTGGACGAGGTGCCCCGCGCCGCCTGTGGGACCTCTACTGCGGGGTCGGCGGCTTCGCCCTGCACCTGCGCCGCGCCGGGGCGCGACGTGCTCGGGGTCGAGGTCAGCGAGGAGGCGGTCGCCAGCGGCCCGGACCAGCGGCGGCGAGGCGGGCAGCGCCGTGCGGTTCGAGGCCGGGGACGCGACCGCCCTGCCTGCGCGAGCAGGTGGCCGCCCGAGCTGGTCGTGGTCAACCCGCCCCGGCGCGGCATCGGCGAGCTCGCGCGCTGGCTCGACGCCTCGGCGGTGCGAGCCGGTGCTCTACTCCAGCTGCAACGCCGAGTCGCTGGCCCGCGACCTGGCCGGGATGCCGCGCCTGCGCCCGGTCCGCGCCCGGCTGCTCGACATGTTCCCGCACACCGCGCACCACGAGGTCCTGGTCCTGCTGAGCCGCGACAGCGCCGCGGCCCGGGACTGAGCGCGCCGTGGCCGGCCGGGTGATGGACGAGGAGTACGTCGAGCAGGTGCTCGCCCTCGTCGAGCGGGTGCCGGCGGGCCGGGTGACCACCTACGGAGCCCTCGCCGACGAGGTCGGGCGAGGCGGCCCGCGGCTGGTGGGCCGGGTGATGTCGCTGCACGGAGGCGCCGTGCCGTGGTGGCGGGTGGTGCGGGCCGACGGCCGGCCGGCCGGGTGCCACGACGGGGAGGCGGTGCAGCTGCTGCTCGCCGAGGACGTGCCCTTCCTCGCGCCCGGTCGGGTCGACCTGGCCCGCGCCGGCTGGTGGGTGGAGGACTGACGTTCCAGAGCAACTGCTCTGTTATGGTGCGCGCGCCGTCCTGTCCGCTCCACCACCCCCGGGAGACCCGCCATGCCCACCTTGACCACCGACGGACCGATCTGGACCCTGGACCTCGGCGACGACGAGAACCGCTTCTCGCTGGAGTGGCTGAGCACCACCGCCGCCCTGCTCGACGAGGTCGCCGGCTCGGACCAGCCGGCCGCCCTGGTCACCACCGGCAGCGGCAAGTTCTTCTCCAACGGCCTGGACCTGGAGTGGCTCGGCGCCCACCCCGACCAGCTCGGCAGCTACGTCGACCGCATCCACGCCCTCTTCGCCCAGGTCCTGACCCTGCCGGTGCCCACGGTCGCGGCGGTCAACGGCCACGCCTTCGGCGGCGGCGCGATGCTGGCGATGGCGCACGACCACCGGGTCATGCGCTCGGACCGCGGCTTCTTCTGCTTCCCCGAGGTGGACATCCACATCCCCTTCACCGAGGGCATGTCCGCGCTGATCACCGCCAAGCTGACCCCCAGGCGCCGCGGTCGACTCGATGACCACCGGACGACGCTTCGGCGGCGTCGACGCCGCGCGAGACCGGCCTGGTCGACGTCGCCACCGACCTGGACTCGCTGCTCGGCACCGCCGCCGACCTCGTCCGCGACCGGGCCGGCAAGGACCGGACGACGCTGGGGGCGATCAAGCGCACCATGTACGCCCACGTCGTCGAGGCGCTCACCCGCCCGCAGGCCTGAGGGCCCGCACCCGTGGGTCGCCGCCGTGAGCACGACCTGGACGCAGTGCTCGACCACGCCCGGGCCCTGTGGGCAGACGGCGGCGCAGGCGCGGTGACCATCCGCGCCCTGAGCGCCGCCAGCGGGGTGAGCAACGGCGCGATCTACCACGCCTTCGGCTCGCGGGACGGCCTGATGGCGACCGTCTGGAGCCGGGAGGCCGGGCGGTTGCTCGACCTCTGGGACACGCTGGGCCACCGCGCGGAACGGCACGCCCGAGGCCGCCGCCGTGGCCGCGGTGGTGCGCCGCCGCCACCGCCCCGGCGACGTACGCCGTGGAGCACCCGCGACGGCGCCCGGCTGCTGCTCTCGGTGACCGACGACCGGCTGCTCGACGGTGACCTGAGCGCCCGAGCAGCGCGGAGACGCTGCTCGGGCTGCGGACCGGCCTGGCCCGCCGGATCGCGGCGCTCTCCTCGGACCTGTGGGGTCGCGAGCGACCGCCGCCGCCCGGGCGGTGGTCCGGGCCTGCGTGGTCCAGCTGCCCGCCGCGGTGCTCCACCCCCGCGCGCGGCTGGACGCCGCGACCGCCCGCTCGCTGCTGGAGCGCGCGGTCCGCGGCGTCCTCGCCGGCCCGCCGCCCCGGTCGCCTGAGCGCCCGAAGGGACGTGACCTCGGTCACGTCCAAGGTCACGGATCGGGGACGACCCAAAATCAGCGCGCGCGGACCTTCGATCCGCGCGTACCGGAAAGTAGAGTCGTTCTGGTCGAGCGGGGCGGCCAGTCAGGTCAGGTCGAGCACTAGCACCCAGGAGACACCACCATGCCGTGGAGCCTGCACGGAGACGGCAAGACCGTCGCCGCCGACGCGATCGTCCGGCCCGAGGAGCGGCTGTCGTGGCCGCGGACCATCGGCTTCGGCGGGCAGCACGTGGTCGCGATGTTCGGCGCCACCTTCCTGGTGCCCATCATCACCGGCTTCCCGCCGAGCACCACCCTGCTCTTCTCGGGCATCGGCACCCTGCTGTTCCTGCTGCTCACCCGCAACCGGGTGCCCAGCTACCTCGGCTCCTCGTTCGCGTTCATCGCGCCGATCCAGGCGTCGATGACCGAGGGCGGCATGGGCGCCGCGCTGTTCGGGATCATGGTCACCGGACTGCTGCTCGCCGCCGTCGGCCTGCTGGTCAACGTCACCGGCACCGGCTGGATCGACGCGCTGATGCCCCCCGTGGTCACCGGCGCGATCATCGCCCTGATCGGCTTCAACCTCGGTGGGGTCGCCTCGAGCAACTACGAGCAGGCGCCCTGGATCGCCACCCTGACCCTGGCCACGATCGTGGTGGTCGCCGTCGTCTTCCGCGGCCTCGCGGCCCGGCTCTCGATCCTGATCGGCGTCGCCGTCGGGTATGCGGCGGCCGCGCTCAGCGGGTCGATCGACTTCGGCCCGGTCGCCGACGCCTCCTGGGTCGGCCTGCCCGAGCTCACCACCCCCGACGTCTCCTGGTCGGTCGTGCCGATGTTCCTGCCCGTCGTGCTGGTCCTGATCGCCGAGAACGTCGGGCACGTCAAGAGCGTGGCCCACCTGGTCGGCGACGACTCGATCAACGCCCGCACCGGCAACGCACTGCTCGCCGACGGCCTGGCCACCGCCCTCGCCGGCGCCGGCGGCGGGTCTGCCACCACGACGTACGGCGAGAACATCGGCGTGATGACCGCGACCCGGATCTTCTCCACCGCCGCCTACTGGGTCGCAGGAGTGTTCGCGATCCTGCTCAGCCTCTCCCCCAAGGTCGGCGCCCTGCTCAACACCATCCCGGCCGGGGTGCTGGGCGGTGTCACCGTCGCGCTCTACGGCCTGATCGGCCTGATCGGCATCAAGGTGTGGATCGACAACCGGGTCGACTTCGGCCGCCCGGTCAACCAGTACCCGGCGGCAGCGGCCCTGATCATCGGCATCGGCGACCTGACCCTCAACGCCGGCGAGATGACCTTCACCGGGATCGCGCTGGGCACCGTGGCCGCCGTGGTGATCTACCACGTGATGGCCGGCCTCGACCGCTGGCGCAACGGCCCCCCGGCGCGGGCGAGGCCGGACGAGGTCCGGAACCCCGCAGCCCCTGTCTCCGGGGTCTCCGCGTCCGAGGCCGCGGCGACCGACCCGGACGTGGACAGCGGCCGCTACGTCTGAGCCGTCCGGGCTGGGTCAGCGCCCCGGCCGGAGCCGGTAGTGGTGCTCGTCGACCTGGTCGACGTCGTCGTACGACGCCACCCCGCGCCCCTGGACCTGGGCGCACATGTGCCGGGTCAGCATCGTCAGCACGGTGGCCTGGTCGAAGCGGGCGCCGCTGCGGCGTACCTCGTCGAGCACCTGCTGCTCGTGCACGACGTCGGTGCCGGTCCGCGCGACCACTGCCCGGACCGCCGCCAGCACCTCGGCGCGCGCGGTGCCTCGGGGCGAGGGGGGGGCGCGGCCGGCACGGGCTGGAGGGTCTCCCTGCGCCGCTACCGGCGCGGCTGGGCGCTCGGCTGGGTTGTCGGCGTCGGGCCGGGGGCGGACGGTCGGGACCTGGGCCCAGCACGGTGACCTCGAAGGCGTAGAGGTCCAGCTCGGGAGAGACCGGCCAGGCACCGGTGCAGGCGACCGCGACCAGCTGCGGCCAGCGGCCGGGACCCAGCGCGCGGGCCGCTCCCGCGGGGAGCGCGTCCAGCCCGGGGCGGTCCAGGAGCACCCGGGTCTGCGGGTGCGCTGGCCAGGGCACCCCGCAGCGCTGGGCGAGGGTGGTCGAGCTGCCCCATCAGCGGGGGCGAGGCGAGCGACACCCACCCACCGCTCCTCCGCGGGGACGGAGGCCACCCGCAGCAGGTCACGCAGCAGCCATCCGATCGCCTCGCTGCCGTGCGCGGCCGAGACCGCCCAGGGCAGCCGCACGTCGACCAGGGTCCCGCCCGGCCCGTCGAGGAGCAGGTCGGCGAGCGGCTCGGTCGTCTCCGCGACACCCCCCGGCCCCCCGTTCCCCCCTGTCCAGCCCAGGGACATCCGGGTGGGCGCCACGCCCAGCGCCTGCAGGGCCAGGACGGCGGCCAGCCGCACCGTGTCCTGGGTGACCAGGTGTCCCCGGCCGGCCGCCAGATGGCCGGCCACGGTGGTCGCCACCCGGTCCCACACCAGGGACCAGTCCACGTCCGCGCCGGCGGCCGGACTCGCACCGGGCACCTGGAGATGCTGCCGCTCCGTCACGCCCCCTCCTCCCTCACGACAGGTCGGTGAGCACCCCCGGGACCTGACCGGGAAGCTCACGCGCGAGGAAGCCTACGGTGCCCACGGCCGACGCGAGGCGCTCTCCCGCGCGCGCGTGCAGGTGCGCGGCCCACAGCGCCGCCCAGAGCGGCTCTGCTCCGCGGGCGAGCAGACCGCAGACCAGTCCCGCCTGCACGTCACCGGACCCCGAGACGCCCGAGGCCCGGACCGCCGCCCGCGACCACCCATGCCTCGCCGTCCGGGGTGACCACGTGCTTCTCCGAGCCGCCGCAGAGCACCACCACCTGCGACCTCCGTGCCACCTCGCGCGCCACCCCGACCGGGTCGTCGTCCACCTGGTCGTCGGTCACCCCGGCGGTGCGCGCCAGCTCGGTGGGGTTCACCGAGAGGACGGCCCGGCCACCCAGGTGCCGCAACCCGTCGGGGTCGCTCGGTCAGGAAGGCCGAGCCGAGGGCGTCGACCACGACCGCACACTCGATCCCGAGGGACGACGCGTGCCAACAGCGCCACCGCGGACTCGACGTCGCCGAGCCCGCTGCCGAGCAGCACCGCGTCGCAGCTGGTCAGCGGTCCGTCCAGGAGCTCCGCGGCGTCGGGCGCGATCTGGCCCTCCTGCTCCGGCAGCCCCCGCACGGCCGCTTCCGGGACCGCGACCGCCAGCGCCGCGGCGGTGCTCGCGGTCGTGCCGATCATCAGCTTCCCGGCGCCCGCCCGCAGCGCCGCCTCGCCGGCCAGCAGCACCGCACCCGGGGTGTCCTGGGCGCCGCCGAGGACGAGCACCGCACCGCGGGCGCTCTTGTCCTCACCCGGTCGAGGCAGCCGCGTGCCGGCGCAGGAGCTCGCGGGTGAGCACCTCGGGCTCAGGTCGCGGCATCGTCGCGCTCCCCGTGCGACGGCTCGCGCGTCACCTGGGCCCGGTCGGCGTCCACGGCGGAGGTGTCGGCGAACTCCACCAGCTCGAAGACGTCGCCGGCCCGCCGGTAGGAGGTCAGCGAGGCGTTCGGGATCTGCACCCGGCGGTCCACCGCGAGCAGGTCTGCCTCGGCCACGTCCTCGAGCACGTAGCGGAAGCTCATGATCACCGCCTGGTGGCTGAACAGCCAGATCCGGGCCCCGTCGTGCCCCTCGCGCAGGTCGTGCAGGAAGCTGCGCACCCGCAGCGCGACGTCGGCCCAGCTCTCCCCGCTCGGGGGCTGGTAGTAGAACTTGCCCAGCTTGTCGCGGCGCGCGCTCTCCTCCGGGTGCCGCGCCCGGATCCCCTTCCCGGTCATCCCGTCCAGGACCGCCCGAGGTCGCGCTCGCGCAGCCGCTCGTCGAGCACCAGCGGGCACGTCGTGGCCCGCCAGCGCCAGCCGGGCGGTCTCGGCGGCCCGCTCGTACGGCGAGCTGACCGCCAAGCGTCGGCCGCTCGTCGCCGGCGCTGCTCCCCCAGCCAGCGGTTGAGGGCGGCGGCCTGGTCCCGTCCGGTCGCGGAGAGCTCGACGTCGGCGTCGCGGATGTCCAGCTCGAGCCGCTCGGCACCTGCCTGGCGGGCGCGCATATCGGCGAGGTTGCCCTCGCTCTCTCCGTGCCTGACCAGCACCAGGCCCGCGGGCCCGCTGTTCCACCGAGGCCGCACGCGCCCCTCCTGTCCGTCGACGTCCGGTCCCCTCGCGCGTACCCACCCCGACGTGCCGGATGCGCAGCCCGGGCGGACCTCTCGCCGGCGGGAATGTCGAGGACACCTGCACTGTTCTCGGTCTCGTGCCCCGCGAGACGACCTCCGACGACCCCGACGCCCCCGGCGACCTGCTGACCAGACGCCTCGTCGTCGACCTCGGCCTGCTGCACGGCACCACCTGTCGCTGACCCCGGACGCGCGCCGGACCGGACGCCGCCTGCCGGAGCGCGCGATCGCGCGCGTCACGCCGCCGCCACGTTCCTTCCCGCCGGCGTCCGTGCGGGAGACCAGTGAAAGGTCACCCAGCATGAGCACCACCCCAGCCAGTCCGGCAGGCGCCCGGCCAGCACAGACAGCCCCGCGCTCCGAGGGAGGCCCCGCCAAGCGGTCGGCCCGCCGCCGCTGGCTGCCGTCCTTCGGCACCCAGGTCCTGATCGGCCTGGTCCTGGGCGTCGCTGCTCGGCCTGGTCGCCCGCGAGATGGGCCCGGACTCCGTCGAGGGCGGGGTCACCGATCCCAACTGGCTGACCGAGACGCTGACCGAGGTGGGCGGCATCTTCGTCACCCTGCTGCGCACCATCGTGCCGGCCCTGGTCTTCCTCGCGATCGTGGCCTCGCATCGCCAACCTGCGCGACGTCACCGGAGCCGCGCGCCTGGCCTGGAAGACGCTGGCCTGGTTCGCGATCACCGCGCTGATCTCGGTCGGTCATCGGCATCGCGCCTCGGCCTGCTGCTCGAGCCCGGGCGCAACACCTCCGGTCAGCGCGGAGGCGGCAGCCGCGCCCTGCGCAGCACCGGCTCCTGGCTCGACTTCCTCACCGGACTGGTGCCGGCCAACATCCTGGGCCTGCAGGCCGAACGCCGCCGATGACGGCAGCGATCGGTCTCTCCTTCAACGTGCTGCAGATCCTGGTGATGGCCATCGCCGTGGGCATCGCCACGCTCAAGGTGGGCCCTGCCGCCGACCCGTTCCTCGCCGTGGTGCGCTCCGCGCTGGCGGTGGTCCAGAAGGTGCTGTGGTGGGTGATCCTGCTGGCGCCGGTCGCGACCGTCGGCCTGCTCGGCAAGGCGGTCGCCACCTACGGCTGGGACGCACTGGGCTCGCTGGGCACCTTCGCCGTCGCGGTCTACGTCGGCCTGGCCCTGGTGGTCTTCGTCGCTCTACCCGGCCCTGCTGAAGGCCAACGGCCTCTCGCGTGCGGCAGTTCTTCTCCGGCGCCTGGCCGGCGATCTCGCTGGGCTTCGTCTCCCGCTCCTCGATCGGCACCATGCCGGTGACCGAGACGCGTCACCGAGCGGAACCTCGGCGTCCCCCGGGCCTACTCCTCCTTCGCGGTCCCGCTGGGCGCGACCACCAAGATGGACGGCTGCGCGTCGATCTACCCGGCGATCGCGGCGATCTTCGTCGCCCAGTTCTTCGGCGTCGACCTGTCGCTGACCGACTACGTGCTGATCGCCTTCGTCTCGGTCATCGGCTCGGCCGCGACCGCCGGGCGTCACCGGCGCCACGGTGATGCTGACCCTGACCCTGTCCACGCTGGGCCTGCCGCTGGAGGGCGTCGGGCCTGCTGCTGGCGATCGACCCGATCCTCGACATGGGCCGGACCGCGACCAACGTCGCCGGTCAGGCGCTGGTGCCGACCCTGGTCGCCGCCCGCGAGGGGATCCTGGACCGGGCCGCGTACGACGCCCCGCGGCGCGGCCGCCCCTGGGCGGAGCGCGAGGTCGTGGTCACCGCGACGGCACCCCAGGAGTCGGGTCGGCCGACGACGTCCGCGGACGAGGCAGCTTCGTCACGAAGGTGAGGGCCACCGAGACCAGGGCGACGACGCCGATGGTGGTGTAGGCCACCGTGTACGCGGCGTCGTCGCCGAGCAGCCACGAGGTCAGCAGCGGCCCGAAGACGCCGCCGATGCTCCACCCGATCAGCATCAGGCCGTAGATGGCGCCGGCGTTGCGGACGCCGAAGAAGTCGCCCGCCGTCGCCGGCATGGTCCCGAACGCCCCGCCGTAGCAGAGGTAGATCACTGCGGCGAGGACGAAGAAGAACGCCGGGTTCCCGGCGTGCGGCAGCAGGATCAGGCAGATGCCCTGGAGCCCGAGGAGCAGCGCGAAGGTGGGCATCCGGCCGATCCGGTCGGAGATCGCCGCCCAGACGATCCGGCCGGCGCCGTTGAAGATGGCCAGCACACCGACGACGGCGGCAGCCCCGGAGACGCTGAAGCCGGCGATGTCGGAGGCGGAGGTCTTGGCCTGGGAGATCAGCGAGATGCCGGCGCTGACGCTCAGGGTGAGGATCGCGGTCAGCAGGTACCACTGCGGGGTCCGCAGCGCCTCGCCCTGGGTGTAGTCGTGGGTGGCCGCGGCGTCCTTCTCGGCCTGTCCGGCGGCGGCCGTCGCGCCCGGCACCACGTAGCCGGCCGGCGGGTTGCGGAAGATCGAGGCGCCGATCAGCGACATCACCAGGTAGGCGATGCCCAGCGGCAGGAACGCGCTGGTGGGCTGGTCGGGGTCCCGGTCGATCAGCCACTGGGCGACCGGGGAGGTGAGCACCGCGCCGAAGCCGAAGCCACCGACCGCCAGGCCGGTGATCAGGCCCCGCTTGTCCGGGAACCACTTCTGCAGCATGGCGATCGGCACGATGTAGGCGAAGCCGAGACCGAATCCGCTGATCACGCCGTACCCCAGGATGATCAGCCACAGCTCGTCGCCGCTGTCGGCGAACGAGGCCAGAATGATGCCCAGCGCGTAGATCACGCCGCCGGCCAGCGCCACCACCCGCGGCCCACGCACGTCCTGGAGACGGCCGCCGAGGTAGCTGCCGATGAAGATCATCGCGATCGTCACGGTGAAGGGCAGCGAGGCCTCGACCTTGGTCAGCTGGAACGGCTCGGCGTCCTCCAGCGCGCCGCTGAAGACGCTCCAGGCGTAGACCGCGCCGATGGAGAACTGGAGGAGCAGGCCACCGCCGACCAGCAGCCATCGGAAGCTGCCGGAGGGCTGCTCGGCGGCGCGGTCGACGCCGGGACGTGTCTGGTCGGACATCTGCTGCCTCCTGTGATGAGTCACTCCGGGTGCCGGGTCGGCCCCTCACGCTCCAGCCGCTCGCGCTGCGGCACCACCGTGTACTTCGGGTCCTTCGCCGACTCGATCCCGGCGTGGAAGATGCCGAAGCGGGTGCAGGCCGAGCCCGCCATCAGCGCCGCGCCCGCGAGCGCGGAGACGACCCGGCTGCGGCCGCCGAGCACCGCCCCGGCGGCCCCGGCCACGGTCAGCACGGCCGAGGCCCGCATCAGCCGGCCCGGCCCGGCCCTTCGTGCAGCGGCTCGGCGGCGATGCCCAGCGAGTGCTCCATCCGTCGCTCGGCACCGAGCTCGACCAGGGCCGCACCGATCGCGAGTCTGCGCAGCGGGTCGATCTCCGTCCAGCGGGCGCGACGATCATCCCCCAGCCGGCGGAGGCCGCCAGCGCCGAGCTGACGAAGACGAACGGCAGCTCCTGGTAGGAGTCGTGCCAGGTCGGGGTGGCGGTGTCGGAGAGCAGCACCGCGGTGTAGGCGGCCAGCGGCGGGCCGAAGAGGCGCGGCCCAGAGGTTCGCGGGGCGGGCGACCAGCCGGCTGAGGCCGTGCGCCGTGCCCAGGAGCCGTCCGCGCCTGTCCTCCGGCACCAGGTCGAGCACCTCGGCCAGCCCGGCGACGCCGGCGCCCGGGGCGAACGCGGTGAGGATCCAGGTCCCGACGGACATCGGGGAGGTGAGCTTGGCCACCCGCAGCATGTAGGCGAACCGCGAGGGCTTGCCCAGGTCGTGCACCAGGGTCGCGCCGGAGAAGGCGACCGCGGCCAGGGAGCCCAGCCGACTGCCCCGGCGCAGGCCCGGCCGCCCGGTCAGGTCCGCGGCGGCGGCGATCATCGCCGTGCCGGCGGCCAGGCCGCCGCTGAACAGGTACGCCGGGATGTCGAGCTCCCACGGGGCCGGCTTGACCACCGCCCGGCCGTAGTAGGAGGTGAACTCCGCCTCCTCCACCATGGTCTCGGCGCCCGGGCCGTGCTGGCGCCGGCCGCCCGGACGACGGCGACGGCTGCTCCCGCCGGTGGTCCGTCCCCCGGCGGAGCCGATCACCGCACCGGTCTGCTGCTGGTCCTCGGTGCGGGTGAACCGGGGTCCCTCGCCCAGGTCACCGGTGGTCGGCCGGGCCGCCGGGCCTGTCGCTGCCCGTCGGGCTCATCGCTTCCTCCCGATGAAGGCGATCGCGACCGCGGCGATCATCCCGGCCGCCGCCGCGGAGGCCCGGTGGAACATGTGCGGCAGGTCGCGCGTGGTCACCACCGGGTCCGGCGGCAGTCCGTAGACCTCCGGCTCGTCGAGCAGCAGGAAGAACGCACCGGTACCGCCGACGCCGTCCTCGGGCTCGTTGCCGTAGAGCCGGGCGTCCATGATGCCGGCCTCGTGCAGCTGGGCGACCCGGGTGTTGGCCCGCTCGCGCAGCTCGTCGAGGTCGCCGTACTGGATCGACTGGGTCGGGCAGGACTGCGCGCACGCGGGCGTCTGGCCGGCGCCCATCCGGTCGTAGCAGAGCGTGCACTTCTGGGCGATCCCGACGTTCTTCGCCCCGTCCGGGCCCTTGCGCCGGTCGATCACCCCGAACGGGCAGGCGGCCACGCAGTAGCCGCAGCCGTTGCAGATGTCGTCCTGGACCACCACGGTGCCGAACTCGGAGCGGAACAGCGAACCGGTGGGGCACACGTCCAGGCAGGCGGCGTGGGTGCAGTGCTTGCACACGTCCGAGGACATCAGCCAGCGGAAGTCGGGCTTCTCCCCCGCCTCGCCGGCCACCCCGTCCTGGGCGTCGGGCAGGCCGACGGTGGGCATCCCCAGGTCGGTCGGTGGCGCGGTCGGCGGGTCCATGCCCGGGTCCTGGGCACCCATCCGTTTCGGCTGCTCGATGAAGGCCACGTGCCGCCACTGGTTGGCGTTGAGCGAGTGGCTGTTGTCGTAGGAGGTGCCGGTCATGTCGAAGTGGTCCGCCGGGACGTCGTTCCACTCCTTGCAGGCCACCTCGCAGGCCTTGCACCCGATGCAGATGCTGGTGTCGGTGAAGAACCCCTTCCGCGGCGGGTGGTTGCCCGGGGTAGCCCGCGTTCTGGGTGGGGTTCACCGGCCCGTAGAGGCTGTTCTTGCCGCCGATCATCGCTGCTCTCCGCTCGGGTCGGTGCTGGGTCGTTGCTGGGTCGTTGCCGGGTCTACCGGGGCCGCCGGACGAGGACGAGCCGTCCGGGGAGGGCGTCTCGTCCCCCGCGTCGGCCGTACCCGCTCCGGCCCCGGTCGTCACGATGGGTCGGCGAGGTCGTGCGCCACCCCGGCGCGGCGACGGTAGCCGCCACCAGCGTCCAGCAGCGCGGGCCCGGTCGGACGTCGTCCGGCACGCACGTCGCAGGTGCCGACCTTGCTCTCCTGGATCAGCACGTTGGGATCGAGCGCGATGCCGAACAGGTCGTTGGCCGAGTCGCCGGTGACGATGCCGCCCTGCCCCCAGTGGTAGGGCAGCCAGACCTGGTGCACGACCCGGCCCTCGATCCGCAGCGGCGTCAGCCGGTCGGTGACCATCACCCTGGCCTCGATCGCCGACCGGGCGGTGACGATCGTGGCCCACCCGCCGTGCTCCAGCCCGCGCTCCTGCGGCCAGCTCGGGCGAGATCTCGACGAACATCTCCGGCTGCAGCTCGGCGAGCCGGGCCACGTACCGCGACATGCCGCCCGCGGTGTGGTGCTCGGTCAGCCGGCTGGTGGTGAAGACGAACGGGAAGACCTCGCTGTGCGGCTCCGGCGGACTCGGGTTCATCCGGTTGTCCTCGCGGACGTACTCCTTGCGGGTGGGGTTGCCCTGCTGCCCGTAGAACGGGTTGCGGAACGGCGACTCGACCGGCTCGTAGTGGCTGGGCATCGGACCGTCGATCAGCCCGGTCGGGACGTAGAGCGCACCCTTGCCGTCGCCCTGCATGATGAACGGGTCGTTGCCGGCGATCCCGGCGACGCCGTCGTCGCCCTCCTCCGGCCGGTACGTCGGCGGCTTGGTCTTCTCGAAGTCCGGGACGTCGTGCCCGGTCCACTCGCCGCGCTCCTCGTCCCACCAGATGAAGGCCTTCTCGGGGCTCCACGGCCGGCCGTCGGGATCGGCGGAGGCCCGGTTGTAGAGCATCCGCCGGTTGGCCGGCCAGGCCCAGCCCCACTCCGGCGCGACCCAGGACTGCTCCGAGCCGGGCTTGCGCCGGGCCGCCTGGTTGACGCCGTCGGCGTAGATCCCGGTGTAGATCCAGCACCCGCCCATCGTGGAGCCGTCGTCCTTCATCTCGTTGAACGACGACAGCGGCCGGCCGGTGGCGATCTCGTAGCCGTTGATCTCCTGCAGGATCGCCTCCGAGCTCGGCTCGGCCCACTCCCCGGACGCACGACCCTCGTCGTGGGTGGGGTAGTCCCAGGCCAGGTCCTGCAGCGGCCGGTCACGCTCGTCGGTGGAGCCGGCCACGCGGTCGCGGACCATCCGGCCCAGGTGGTAGAAGAACCACAGGTCGGAGCGGGCGTCGCCCGGCGGGTCGAGCGCCTTCTCCCGCCACTGCACCATCCGCTGGGTCTGGGTGAAGGTGCCCGCCTTCTCCACGTGCGAGGCCGCCGGCAGCAGGAAGACCTCGGTGGCGCACTCCTCGGGCACGATCTCGCCGGTCGCGACCTCCGGGGAGTCCTTCCAGAAGGTGCGCGCTCTCGATCTCGAAGAGGTCGCGGACCACCAGCCAGTCGAGGTTGGCCATCCCGAGACGCTGGGCCTTGCCGTGCGCCGACCCGACCGCGGGGTTCTGCCCGATCAGGAAGTAGCCCTTGACCTTGCCGTCGATCATGTCCAGCACGGTCCGGTAGGTGCCGTGGTCACCGGAGATCTTGGGCACGTAGTCGAAGCAGAAGTCGTTCTCCGGCGTCGCCTTCTCGCCCCAGTACGCCTTGAGCAGGTTGACCGCGTACGCCGGCGCCTGCGACCAGAACCCCTTGGCGCCGGGCTGACGCACCGCGTCCACCCACTTCTCCAGCGTGGCGTGCTGCTGGACGTTGGGCATCGGCAGGTAGCCCGGCAGCAGGTTGTACAGCGTCGGGATGTCGGTCGACCCCTGGATGCTCGCGTGGCCGCGCAGCGCCATGATGCCGCCGCCCGGACGCCCCATGTTGCCCAGCAGCAGCTGGAGGATCGCGCCGGTGCGGATGTACTGCACGCCCACGCTGTGCTGGGTCCACCCGACGCTGTAGACCAGCGCCGTGGTCTTGTCCCGACCGGAGTTCTCCGTCCAGGCCTTGCAGACCTCCAGGAACGCCTCCTCGGAGACGCCGCAGGTGCGGGCCACCATCTCCGGGGTGTAGCGCGCGTAGTGCCGCTTGAGGATCTGGTAGACGCAGTTCGGGTCCTGGAGCGTCTCGTCCCGCGGCGGCTCGCCCTCGACCTGCATGCCGTGGGTCTCGTGCTGCATCGCCGAGGCCGTCTCCCGCTGCACCGCCTCGTCGTCCCCGGCCGCGTCCCCCTCGTGGCTGGCGTACTGCCAGGACTCCGAGTCGTAGGTGCGGGTGTCGGGGTCGAACCCGGAGAAGAGCCCGTCGAGGTCGTCGGTGTCGCGGAACTGGTCGCTGACGATGGTGGCCGCGTTCGTGTAGGCCACCACGTACTCGCGGAAGTCCAGCTCGTTGCTCAGGACGTAGTTCACGATCCCGCCCAGGAAGGCGATGTCCGTGCCCACGCGCAGCGGCACGAAGGTGTCCGCCAGCGCGCTGGTCCGGGTGAACCGCGGGTCGACGTGGATCACCTTGGCGCCGCGCGCCTTGGCCTCCACCACCCACTGGAAGCCCACCGGGTGCGCCTCGGCCATGTTCGAGCCCTGGATGATGATGCAGTCAGAGTTCGACAGGTCCTGGAGGAACCCGGTGGCGCCGCCGCGGCCGAAGCTGGTCCCCAGACCGGGGACGGTGGCGGAGTGTCAAATACGGGCCTGGTTCTCGATCTGGATGGCGCCCATCGCGGTGAAGAGCTTCTTGATCAGGTAGTTCTCCTCGTTGTCCAGCGTGGCCCCGCCCAGCCCGGCGATGCCCATCGTCGCGCCGGACGGCGCGTCCCTGGTCGTCGAAGTCCTGCCAGTAGTCACGCCGCGTCTTGACCACCCGGTCCGCGATCATCTCCATCGCGGTGGGCAGGTCGAGGTCCTCCCACTCGGTGCCGTGCGGACGGCGGTAGCGCACCGTGGTCTGACGCAGCGGGCTGGTCACCAGGTTCTTGCTGGCCGCGCCCTTGGGACACAGCCGGCCGCGGGAGATCGGGGCTGTCGGGGTCGCCCTCGATCTGGGTCACCTCGCCGTCCTTGACGAAGACCCGCTGGCCGCAACCGACGGCGCAGAAGGGGCAGACGCTGCGCGCCATGCTGTCGGCGGTGGTGGTGCGCGAGGTGATCTCCTCGGTCTTCGCCGACCGCGCCGCGGTCCCGCGACCCAGGACGTCGTCACCGCGCAGCTGGCGCAGCACCGGCCAGTCGAGGAACGTCTTCATGCCCCTGCCCTCCTCATGCGTCGCAGGTACCCCACTATGCGCCGGATCATCCCCGGATGACCAGAGTCGTCTCCCGGGCCGGGACCAGCTCGCCGACGACCGGGTGGCCCGGGATCTCGCCGGCCACCAGCAGCCCGCCGGAGGTCTGCGCGTCGGCCAGCAGCACCAGCTCGTCCTCGTCCACCTCGGCGCTCAGGTGCGGCCGCACCCACTCGAGGTTGCGGCGGCTGCCGCCGGGCACGTAGCCCGCGGCGAACGACTCGCGGACGCCGTCCAGGTAGGGCACCGCCGCGCTGTCGACCACGGCGGTGACCCCGCTGGCCCGCGCCATCTTGTGCAGGTGCCCCAGCAGGCCGAAGCCGGTGACGTCGGTGGCCGCGGTCACCCCGGCGGCCAGCGCCGCCCGCGAGGCGTCGCGGTTGAGCGTGGTCATCGTCGCCACCGCGTGCTCGAACCGCTCGCCGGTGGCCTTGTGCCGGTTGTTGAGGACGCCGAGCCCCAGCGGCTTGGTCAGGGTCAGCGGCGTCCCCGCGACGGCGGCGTCGTTGCGCAGCAGCCGCGTCCGGGTCGCCCAGGCCGCTGACCGCCAGGCCGTACTTCGGCTCGGGGTCGTCGATGCTGTGCCCGCCCGCCAGGTGGCACCCGGCCTCGGCGCAGACGTCGGCGCCGCCGCGCAGCACCTCCCGGGCGCAGCTCGAACGGCACCTTGTCCCGGGGCCAGGCGAGCAGGTTGACCGCGAGCACCGGCTCCCCGCCCATCGCGTAGACGTCGGAGAGCGCGTTGGCCGCGGCGATCCGGCCCCAGTCGTACGGGTCGTCGACGACGGGGGTGAAGAAGTCGGCGGTGGCGATCAGCGCGCGATCCACCGGCGATCCGCACCGCGGCCCCGTCGTCGCCGTGCTCGAGCCCGACCAGCAGCTCGCCGGCGGGGTGCGGGGAGCCGTCACCGGCGCGACCCCCGGGCAGCCCCGCCAGCACCCGCTCCAGCTCACCCGGCGGGACCTTGCACGCGCACCCGCCTCCGCTCGCGAACTGGGTCAGCCGGACGTCAGGGAGCGTCGTCATGACCACGACCTTACGGATGTGTCTACAGTGGTGGCCACGTCGCGGGGAGGCGTTTCTCGTCTGGTGACGGGCGCGGTCCTCAAAACCGTAGGGTCCTGGTATCCAGGGCCGGCGGGTTCGATTCCCGTCCGCCTCCGCCACGTGTCGGTCGTCCAAGCTCCCCGACGGCCGTCGGCCGAGAGAGGACCTGGATGCTGGAGACGCCCGCGGACCAGCCCCTGGCCGACTCCCGACGGGCAGTGCCGCGCACCGACACGGTGCTGGCCGAGCCCGCCGTCCGCGCGGCGACCGAGCGGCTGGGAGCCACGATCGTCAAGGACGCGGTCCGCCGGGCCCAGGACCGGTGCCGCCGCGGAGAGCTGGCCCCCGACGAGGTGCCCGTCGGCCGCCGTGGCGTCGCTGCCGCCCGCCGCCACGGCCCTGCGCCGGGTGCTCAACGCGACCGGCGTGGTGGTGCACACCAACCTGGGACGGGCGCCGCTCTCCCCTGCCGCGGTCGAGGCGCTCGGGCTGGCCGCCGGCGCGACCGACGTCGAGCTCGACCTCGCCACCGGTCGCCGGGGTCGACGCGGGCGCTCGGCGCTCGCCGCGCTCGCCGCCGCGGTGCCGGACGCCGGCGGCGTGCACGTGGTCAACAACGGCGCAGCCGCGCTCGCGCTGGTCACCGCGGCACTCACCGGGACCGGTCGCGGTCCGCGCGACGAGGTGGTGATCGCCCGCGGCGAGCTCGTCGAGATCGGCGACGGCTTCCGGATCCCCGAGCTGCTGGAGTCCGTGGGCGCCCGGCTGCGCGAGGTCGGCACCACCAACCGGGTGCACGCCGAGGACTACCGCGCCGCCCTCGGGGAGCGCACCGCCTTCGTGCTCAAGGTGCATCCCTCCAACTTCCTCGTCTCCGGCTTCACCTCCTCGGTGGAGCTGCCGGTGCTCGCCCGTCTTGCGGGCGAGCACGGCGTCCCGCTGGTGGCCGACATCGGCTCCGGGCTGCTCGCCCCGCACCCACCGGCTGCCCGACGAGCCGAGCGCCGCGCACGCCCTGCGGGCCGGCGCCGACCTGGTCACCGCCTCGGGCGACAAGCTGCTGGGCGGACCCCAGTGCGGGCTGATGCTCGGTGCCGCCGAGCTGGTCGAGCGACTGCGCCGGCACCCGTTCGCCCGCGCCCTGCGCGTCGACAAGCTCACCCTCGCGGCCCTCGAGGCCACCCTGACCGGGCCGGAGAGCCCGGTGGCCCGGTCGCTGGCCGCCGACCCGCGCGCGCTGCGTACGCGGGCCGAGCGGATCCGCGACCGCCTGGCCGACGTCGTCGAGGTCTCGGCCGTCGAGACCGTGGCCGCGGTCGGCGGCGGCGGCGCCCCCGAGGTCCCGCTCGCCAGCGCCGCCGTCTCGCTCCCGGTCGCGCTGCACGCGCCGCTCCGCGCCGATGCCGTGCTCCCCGTGGTGGGCCGGGTCGAGCGGGGCGCGCTGCTGCTCGACCTGGTCGCCGTGGCCGAGGCCGACGACGACGCCCTGGTCGACGCCGTACGCCGTGCCCTGGCCGGCGGGGCGGGCTGAGCCGTGCACGTCGTCGCGACCGCCGGGCACGTGGACCACGGCAAGTCCACCCTGGTCGACGCGCTGACCCAGATGACCTCGGACCGGCTGGCCGAGGAGCGGCGCCGCGGCCTGTCCATCGAGCTCGGCTACGTGTGGACCAGCCTGCCCGAGGTCGGCGACGTGGCCTTCGTCGACGTACCGGGCCACGAGCGGTTCATCTCCACGATGCTGGCCGGGATCGGTCCGGTCCCGGCGGTCCTGCTGGTGGTGGCCGCCGACGACCCGTGGATGCCCCAGGCGGCCGAGCACCTGGCCGCCCTCGACGCGCTGGGCGTGCGGTCCGGCGTGGTGGCGGTGACCCGCTCCGACCTGGCCGACCCGGCTCCCGCGATGGCCCGGGTGAGCGCGGAGCTGGCCGGCACCTCGTTGCACGGCGCCCCGGTGGTGGCGGTCTCCGCCCGCACCGGCGCCGGGCTCCCCGAGCTGCGCCAGGCGCTGACCCGGATGGTCGCCGGGCTGCCCGAGCCCGACCCCGCGCCGACGTGCGGCTGTGGGTCGACCGCCGGTTCGTGGTCAAGGGCGCCGGCACCGTGGTGACCGGCACCCTGCCCGCCGGACGGGTCGCCCGGGGGGACGAGCTCGCGGTCGACGGCAGGCTCGTGCGGGTACGCGGGGTGCAGAGCCTCGGCCGCCCCGTCGACGCCGCGAGCGGCGTGGCCCGGGTGGCGCTCAACCTGACCGGCCCGGACCTGGCCGCCGTGGACCGGGGCAGCGTGCTGGTGACACCGGACGCGTGGCACCAGACCACGCTGGTCGACGTCCGGGTCGCCCTCGGGGTGGTCACGGGGTCGACGGGTCGTCGGAGCGGTTGGCCTCCGAGCTCCAGCTGCACGTGGGGGCCACCGCCGTGACCGCCCGCGTCCGCCCGCTGACCGCGGACCTGGTCCGGCTCACCCTGCTCGTCCGCTGCCCCTGCGGGTCGGCGACCGGGCGCTGCTGCGCGAGCCCGGCACCCGGACCGTGTGGGGCGTGCAGGTCCTGGACCCCGCTCCCCCGGCGCTGTCCCGGCGCGGCGCCGCAGCGGCCCGGGCCAAGGACCTGGCCTCGGTCTCCGGCGAGCCGGACCTGGCCTCGGAGACCGAGCGGCGCGGGGTGGTCCACGTCGACCTGCTGCGTCGGCTCGGCGTCCCGGCCGGCGCGACGGCTCCCGGCGCGGTCCGGGTCGGCGACTGGTGGCTCGGCGCCTCGCGGGCCGAGCGGGCGGCGCTGCGACCGCGCGGCTGGTCGCCGAGCACGACGCCGCGCAGCCCCTGGACCCCGGCGTCCCGCTCTCGGTGCTGGCCGAGCGCCTCGGCCTGCCCGACCCGGCACTGGTCGCCGCCGTGGCACCTCCTCCGCTGCGCGTGCGCGGCGGGCGGGTGCGTCGCCGCGCACGCACCCGGCGGGCTGCCGCCCGGCGCTGGAGCGCGCTCTGACCGCGTTGGCGACCGACCTGGCACCGGCCCCGTTCGCCGCCCCGACCGCCGACCGCCTGGCCGCGCTCGGACTCGACCAGCGCGCCGTGGCCGCCGCCGCCAAGGCGGGCCGGCTGCTCCGCGTCGCCCCGGGCATCGTGCTGCTGCCGGGCGCCGAGCAGGAGGCGGTGCGTCTGCTCTCCGGGCTGCCCCAGCCCTTCACCACCAGCGAGGCCCGGCAGGCCCTGGGCACCTCCCGCCGGGTCGCGCTCCCGCTGCTCGACCTGCTGGACCGCCGAGGTCTGACCCGGCGGCTGCCGGACGACCGTCGCGAGCTCGCCTGACGCCGGCTGACGAGCGAGGCTGGAGCGGGTGGACAGCCGGGCTCACACCTAGCGCAGGCTCGTGCGCACGGCCAGGCTGAGCAGGTCGACCACCAGGCACACGACGACCAGGGCAAGCACCGTGCCCGCCATCCCGGGGTAGTCGAAGGCGGACCGCTGCTGCTCGAGCAGCCGGCCGAGACCGCCGGCGCCGACCACGCCCACCACCACCGTCTCGCGAGCGGTCACCTCCCAGCGGTAGAGGCTCAGCGACGACCAGCTGCCCCAGCGGCCGCGGGGAGGCAGCCGTAGGCCAGGGCCACGGCCGGGCTCGCACCCTGGCCGAGCAGCGCCTGCCGGGGCCGCTGGTCCAGCTCCTCGATCACCTCCGCGAAGAGCCTGCCGAGGATGCCGAACGTGTAGACGCCCAGCGCCAGCGCTCCGGGCAGCGGGCCCGGGAAAGACCACGAAGAGCACCAGCAGCGCCCAGACCGGCGGGGGCAGCGCCCTGGTCACGAGGAGGAGCGAGCGCGCCGCCCAGCCCAGGAGCCCTCGCCACGACGCCCGGCTGCCGGCCGGCTGGCGCGCCGCGACCAGCGCGACCAGCAGACCCAGCAGGCTGGCCAGGGTGATCGCCACCACCGACATCTGCAGGGTCTCCACCGCCCGGCGGAGCAGCTCTCCCACCCACCAGCAGGCAGGGCCGGGCGGCACCAGCGAGTCGACGAGCCGGACCAGCCGCTCGCCCGTGCGGCCCGAGACCCAGCGGGCGGGATCCGGCCCGAGGTACCAGACCGCCCAGGACCACGAGCAGAGCACCGGCTCCCAGGGAGAACCGCCCGGGGCCCAGCGCCCGCCGTGGTGCCGTGCCGGCCGGTCCGCGGCGCAGCAGCAGCCCCCAGCGGTCCACCGCCGCGCCCAGCAGGACCAGCGCGTAGACCGCGGTCCACAGCTCGCCGTACTGGAGGCCGGCGAAGCTCAGGCTCAGCTGGAGGCCCAGCCCGCCGGCGCCGACCATCCCCAGGATGACGGCCGAGCGGATCGCGCACTCGAACCGGTAGAAGGCGTACGAGGTGGCGGCCGGGAGCAGGCCGGGCAGCAGGCCGTAGGTCACGGCGCTCAGACGGCCGGCGCCGGCGGTGCGCAGCTGCTCGTACGGCCGGTGGTCGGCCTCGTCGAGCAGCTCGGAGTAGACCTTGGCGGTGATCGCCCCGAACGGCACGGCGATCGCCACCACCGCCACCAGCGGGTCCCGCCCGAGCACGCTGACCAGCAGCAGTCCCCAGACGGCCTCGTGCACGCCGCGGGGCAGCGCGGCCACCACCCGGGAGAGCACCAGTCCTCCGCGCCGGAGCACGCGACCGACCGGCCGGCCGCTCGTCGGGGCCCACCAGGTCTCGCTCATCCACGGTGCGCCGAGCACCCCGAGCAGCACCGCTCCCACCGTGCCGAGCACCGCGAAGGCGACCGTGGTCAGCGTGGCCTCCCAGGTCGTGCGGAGGAAGGCGGGGTCGAGCTCGGGCCGCAGGGCGTGCGCCCAGAAGTCGGCGAGGAAGTTCCAGCCGGCCGGGTTGACCACCTGCCCGCCGGGCGGTAGCAGCCCGACCGTCGCCCAGCCGAGGACGACCAGCCACCCGAGCGCCCAGAGCCAGCCCCGCCGACGCGGCCGGACCCGACCGGCACCCGCAGGCGGGCTCGGCGGCCCGGTCGCCTCGAGCCGGGTGAGCGCCCGGAGCCCGGTCACCCGCGGCCCAGGGCGTACAGCTCCCGACGCCGCTCCGGGACCGACGTCGGCGGCGGGCAGGTCGAAGACGACCTGCCCCTCGCGCAGGCCGACCACCCGGTCGCACCAGCGCACCGCGAGCTCGAAGTCGTGCAGGCTGACCAGCAGGGTGCGGGCCGGGGTGGCGACCGTCTCGCACAGCAGCCGCATCACCTCCTCGGCCCGGGCGGGGTCCAGGCTGGCGACGGGCTCGTCGGCGAGCACCAGCGACGGGTCCTGCACCAGCACCCGGGCCAGCGCCACCCGTTGCTGCTCGCCGCCGGAGAGGTCCCCGGTGCGGGCGTGCAGCAGCTCCTCGATGCCGGTGCGCGCCAACGCCGCCCGCGCGGTGGCGACCTCCCGGGGCCGGACCAGGGAGGTGAGGGCCTGCCAGGTGCTCCAGCGCGCCAGGTGCCCGGCGTTGACGTTGTGCACCACCCGGAGCCGCTCGACCAGGTGCAGCCGCTGGTGGATGGTGCCGATCCGTCGCGCGCACGTCCGCCAGGTCCGAGCGCCCACTCGCGCGAGGTCCCGGCCCAGCACGGTCACCTCTCCCTCGGCCGGGCGCACGGCGCCGGTGCACAGGGCCAGCAGCGTCGACTTCCCGGCGCCGCTGGGACCGACCAGCGCGACCCGCTCCCCTGCCCGGACCTCGAGGTCGACCCCACGCAACGCGACCCTGCTCCCGTAGCTGACCCGCACCCGGCGCAGCGTCACCGCGAGCTCGCTCACGACGTGACCAGGCCCAGCTTCCGCGCGATCTCCTCGACCTGGCTGGTAGTTGTCGGGCTCGGTCGGGACCAGTGCGCCCGCGCCGTACCCGGCGAGCAGCTCCTCCTCCTGCGGGGTCGAGCCGTCGAGCGCCAGCATGGCGTCGCGCAGCCGGTCGGTGAACCCCTCGCCGAACCGGTCGTCGGTCTCGGGGCCGGCGATCCAGTGGTAGTCGTGGTACGTCGGGGTGCGGAAGACCTCCACCACCTCGTCCGGGTCGACGGTGCCGTCGGCGGTCCGGTCCTCCCAGACCTGCTCGTTGAGCACGCCCGGCCTCGTAGGAGCCGGAGGCGACGAGGTCGATCGTCTGGTCGTGGGAGCCGCTGAAGCCGGGCTCGCCGGCGAAGTCGGTCGCCCCGTCCAGCCCAGCCTCCTGGAGGAACCACTCGGGCATCAGCCGCCCGGACGTGGAGGACTCGCTGCCGAAGGTGAACCGACGCCCGTCAGCGCCGCGAGCCGCCTCGTCGACTCGATCGGGTCGATCCCGGTCCTGGTCCCGGCGATGAAGACGCTGCGGAACTCCTCGTCGATGTCGCGCTGGGCGACGAGCGTGGCGCCGGGCGTCTGGAGCCGGCCTGGACGCCGGTGAGCCCGCCGTAGAAGACGAGGTCCAGGTCGCCGGCGGTGAAGAGCTGCACCGAGGCGGCGTAGTCGGTGACCGGGACGTACTCGACCTCGACGTCGAGCGTCTCGGCGAGGTAGTCGGCGAGCCGCTGCTCGCGGGCGACCAGCTCGGACGGGTCCTGGTCGGGGATGGCGCTGATGCTCAGCACCGGCGACTCCTCCTCAGCGGACTCGCTGGAGCCGCAGGCCGCGAGCAGTCCGCCCAGGGCACGGGGCCCCGAGGGCCCCGACCGCACGGTCGCTGCCAGCCCGACGTGCTCGTCCCGAGAGGTGTCCTCATGACTCCCGAGTCTGCCAGAACCGAGGCCCCCGGACCGCGGGCGAGCGACCGTCCACCGACGGGACTCAGACCAGGGCGGCCCGGCCCATCGCTGCGACAGCCGCGGTCTTCGGGGTGCGCGGTCGGCGTCGGAACAACGAGACCACCTGCCGCGGGGCGTTGGACCAGGTGGTCTCCTCCAGCCAGCCGTTGGGCAGGGAGAGCCGGACGACCTTGTGCCACGCGCTGCCCACCTGCTGCGGGAGCGGGCGCGCGTTGTAGGAGAGGCCGTAGCGCTCGAAGACGGCGCGCACCTTCGGCGCGATCTCCTGGTAGCGGTTGCTGGGCAGGTCCGGGAACAGGTGGTGCTCGATCTGGTGCGAGAGGTTGCCGCACATCAGGTGCATGGTCGGCGAGCCGGAGATGTTGGCCGAGCCGAGCATCTGGCGCAGGTACCACTCCCCTCGGGTCTCGTCCTCGTCCAGCTCGGGCTGCTCGAAGGTCTCCACGCCCTCGGGGAAGTGGCCGCACATGATCACCGAGTGGCTCCACACGTTGCGCACCACGGTGGCCGTGGCGTTGGCACCCAGGGTGGCGCTTCCAGCCGCGTCCCGAGAGCGCCGGGAAGACCACGAAGTCGCGCAGCACCTGCTTGCCGGTCTGCTTGAGCGTGTCCACGATCCTGGCCCGCAGCTCGGGGGTGACGCCCTTCTTCTCCCGGAGGTGCTCGCCGAGCTCGATGTCGTAGGTGGCGATCCCGTACTCGAACATCAGCGCGTTGACGGCGTTCCAGACCGGCTGGACCAGGTAGCGGGGCTGCCACTCCTGGTCCTCGTCCACCCGCATGATCCCGTAGCCCAGGTCGTTGTCCATGCCCAGGATGTTGGTGAACCGGTGGTGCTGGACGTTGTGGGCCCGCTTCCACTGCGAGGGCGGCGAGGCGTGCTGCCAGTTCCAGGTCTCGGAGTGGATCTTCGGGTCGCGCATCCAGTCCCACTGCCCGTGCAGGACGTTGTGCCCGATCTCCATGTTGTCGAGGATCTTGGCCACCGAGAGGCAGCCGGCGCCGATCAGCCAGGCGGGGCGCCGCCTGCTGCCCACCATCAGGGCCAGGCGTGCGGCGACCTCGAGCCCGGTACGGGCGGCGATCACCCGCCGGATGTAGGCCGCGTCGCGCTCGCCTCGGGTGTCCAGGACGTCGTGTCGGATCTGGTCCAGCTCACGGCCGAGCGCCTCGATGTCCTCAGGGGTGAGGTGGGCGATCTGGCTCGCGGGCTTCCTCTCGATGGCAGTCACTTCGATGCTGTCCCTACTTCGTCGCGGAGCCGCCACCGGTGGTGATGGCTGCCCCCATTGTGCCGGGTCGGCGGACATGTACCCCGTTTTCAGAATGCCAGTCCCGAGCCGCGGATACGACCGGCGCTGGTGGTGTCCCTGCTCACGCTCCCGGGACGCCGCGCTCCGGGCCGCTGGGGGGCGCGTTACATTCGTCCTCGTGGACGACGTCGCGTGGATCGAAGCCCGAACGCTGGACATCGAGACAGTCCGGGAGACGTTCGCTCTTGCCGCCCGGCACGTGCTCGCCGACACCGCCACGGAGTACCACGCGGTGATCACCGTCGCCGAGCTCTCCGCCGCGGTGCAGCAGCGCACCAAGATCCGGCAGCGCCAGGCCCCGAGCCTGTGGATGGGCGACGTGCTCTACCGGGTGGCCAAGGACTGCGTCCGCCGCGCGGAGCCGCTGCTGGGCTCGCTGTGCGTCGGCCCCGACGGCCGGATGAGCGACTGGTACGCCGACACCGTGCTCACCGTCCGCGGCGACACCGTCACCGACCCCGAGCAGCACGCCGCGCAGGAGCGGCTCGAGTGCTACCGCCGGCACGGCGCGGAGCTGCCGGCGGACGGCGGGGTGCCCGCCCTCCCGCCCGTCCGCGAGGTCGCCCGCCGCTCCCCCCGCGCCGCGAAGGCGCCCCGGACTCCCCGCGCGGCCCGCGAGCCCAAGGCCCCGCTCGTGCGCACGTCCAAGCCGTCGGCCACGGTGAGCCGGTCCCGCCAGCCCGAGCCTCCGCAGACGGCGACCTGCCCCCGGTGCTTCATGCAGCTCCCGGCCACCGGTCTGTGCGACACCTGCGACTGACCGCCGCCCCCACGCCTGCCTCCTCGGGCTGACCGTCCGAGCGGCCCGCACCCCGTCCCCCTGGGCCGGGGCTCGAGTCGCGCCATCGAGTTGGTAACCCCCCGGGGGGTTGTGTACCTTGAAGACCAGAACCCCCTAGGGGGATGGAAGTGAGGTAGGCATGACCGACACGCAGGCGCTGACCGTCCGCATCCTGGAGACCCCGTCCCTGGGCGACCGCAGCTACCTGGTCCACGACGGCGACGGTCGCGTTCGTGGTCGACCCGCAGCGGGACATCGACCGGGTGCTGGCCCTGCTCGAGGCCGACGGCGTCCGGCTCACCCACGTCTTCGAGACCCACATCCACAACGACTACGTCACCGGCGGCTTCGCGCTCGCCGAGGCGACCGGCGCGGCCTACCTGGTCAACGCCGCGGACGAGGTCTCCTTCGACCGCACCCCGATCGCGCGACGGCGAGGTCGTGCAGGTCGGGCGACCGGATGCGGGTCCGGGCGATCGCCACCCCCGGGCCACACCTTCACCCACCTCTCGTACGCGCTCGATCGGCGACGACGGCGACCGAGGAGCCGTACGCGCGTCTTCACCGGCGGCTCGCTGCTCTACGGCGCGACCGGCCGGCCCGACCTGCTCGGCGCCGAGCACACCGACACCCTGGTCCGCCACCAGCACGCCTCCGCCCACCGGCTCGCCGACGAGCTGCCCGACGCCGCCGAGGTCTACCCGACCCACGGCTTCGGCTCGTTCTGCTCCGCCACGCCAGTCCGACGCCACCGCCTCGACCATCGGCGCAGGAGAAGCGCGTCCAACCCGGTGCTGACCCAGGACGAGGAGACCTACGTCCGCGAGCTGCTCGCCGGGCTCGGCGCCTGGCCGGCGTACTACGCGCACATGGCGCCGGCCAACGCCGCCGGCCCGCACGCGCCCGACCTGTCCCCGCGCCGACGACGGCCGACGCCGCCGAGCTGCGCCGCCGGATCGAGGCCGGCGAGTGGGTGGTCGACCTGCGCAACCGCACGGCCTTCGCGGCCGGGCACGTCGCCGGGCACCTTCAACTTCGGCCTCGACGGGCAGTTCGCCACCTACCTCGGCTGGCTGATCGAGTGGGGCACCCCGCTGACCCTGCTCGGCGAGACCGCCGAGGACGTCGCCGCAGGCCCAGCGCGAGCTGGTCCGGATCGGCATCGACCGGCCCGGCCGCGCCACGCGACCGGCGACCCCGACGACTGGACCGACCGGCGAGCTGGCCTCGCTTCCCCACCGCCACCTTCGCCGACCTCGCCCAGGTGCGCCACCACCGTGCGGTGGTCGTGCTCGACGTCCGCCGCGCCGACGAGCACGCGGCGCGGCGCGGATCGAGGGCGCGGTCAACATCCCGCTGCACGAGCTGCCGCGACCGGCTCGACGAGGTGCCGGCCGGCGAGGTGTGGGTGCACTGCGCCGCCGGCTACCGGGCCTCGGTCGGCGGCGTCGCTCCTCGACGCCGCCGGTCGCCACGTCGTCGCCGTCGACGACGCGTTCGACAACGCCGCGGACGTCGGGCCTGCACCTGTCGGCACCGACGAGCCGGACGCAGGCGTGAGCTCGCCGTCGCCGTCCTGGCCGGCGCGCTGATCGGGCTCAGCCTGGGCGCCCTCGGCGGCGGCGGCTCGATCCTCGCCGTCCCGGTGCTGGTCTACGTGCTCGGACCAGTCCCCCGCGCAGGCGACCACCGGCTCGCTGGTGGTGGTCGGCGTCGACCTCGCTGGTCGGCGCGGTCAGCGCCCGCCGCGCCGGGCACGTGCTGCTGGGCCGGGGCGCGGCCTTCGGCGCTCGTCGCCATCGGGCGGTGCGGCGCTCGGCGCCACCGCCTCCACCGTGGTCTCCGACGACGCTGCTGCTCGCGGCGTTCGCGGCGCTGATGCTCGTCGTCGGCGGCGCTGATGGCCTGGCGGGTGCTGCGGCACGGCGCGGCGCCGCGGACTCGCCCCGGCCGACGCTGGACGACCCGATCATCACCTTCAGCCCGACGTTCGCCTGCGACTGCCCCCGCGCCCTCAAGGTGCTGGTCACCGCGACCGCCGTCGGGCTGCTCACCGGGTTCCTCGGGCGTCGGCGGCGGCTTCCTCGTCGTCCCGGCCCTGCTGCTGGCCCTGGGCCTCCCGATGCGTCAGGCGGCGGGCACCTCGCTGGTGGTCATCACCATCACCAGCGCCGTCGCCCTCGCCGTCCGCGCCGGCGGCGGCGTCGCACCCGACTGGTCGTTGGTCGCCGCCCTCACCGTCGCCTCCGCCCTGGCTGCGGTGGCCGGCGCCCGGCTCGCCGGACGGCTCGACGCCGCGCAGCTCCAGGCGGCCTTCACCGTCCTGGTGCTCGTGGTCGCGGTCTACACCGCCGCGCGCGCCCTGCCCGCCCTCGTCTAGACCTGCCGGTCCCTGCCCCGTCCCCCGAGCTCAGAACCTGAGAAACCCACCAAGGAGAAGCACCATGTGTCGTCCCACCACCTGCAAGACCTGCCAGAAGACCACCTGGGCCGGCTGCGGCCAGCACGTCGCCCAGGTCAAGGCCAGGGTCCCCGCCGGTCAGTGGTGCCCCGGGCACCCCAAGGAGGAGCGGACCGACGGCGGCTGGCTCAGCCGGTCTCCTCGGCCGCTGACCCGTTCTTCGGCGGACGTCATGGCGGCTGGCTGCTCACGCAACCAGCCGCCATGACGCGTTGGTACGGCCGGGGAGGGTCGGCCGTACGTCTGGGGGGACGGGCGGTCGCTCAGCCCTCGGTGGCGGGCAGGATCGTGCCCGCGCAGTCACCGAAGGCGATGACCGAGCCGTCGGGGCCGGGCGCGGTGGCCCGCAGCACGACGGTCTGACCGTCCTCGAGGAAGGACTGCTCGCGACCGTCGGCCAGCACGAGCGGCTCCTGCCCGCCCCAGGAGAGCTCCATGAAGGAGCCGCGCTGGTCGGCCTCGGGGCCGGAGACCGTGCCGGAGCCGAAGAAGTCGCCGGGGCGCAGGGAGGCCCCGTTGACCGTCATGTGCGCGACCATCTGCGGCGCGGTCCAGTACATCGTCCGGAACGGCGGCCGGGAGACGGTCTCGCCGTCGATCTCGACCTCCAGGGTGATGTCCAGGCCCCACGGTCCGTCGACGGAGTCGTCGAGGTAGTCCGCCAGGGCGTGCTCCCGCACCGGCGGCGCGACCCGGGCTGCGGCCAGCGCTTCGAACGGCACCACCCACAAGGAGATCGAGGACGCGAAGCTCTTGCCCAGGTAGGGGCCGAGCGGCACGTACTCGTAGGCCTGGATGTCGCGGGCCGACCAGTCGTTGAAGACCACCACGCCGAAGAGGTGCTCGGCCGCGGCCCGCGACACGGAGACCTCCCCGGCCTCCGCGGAGCCGCCGACCACGAAGCCGATCTCGGCCTCGATGTCCAGACGTCGCGACGGCCCGAAGCTGGGCGACCCCGACTTCTCCGGACGCAGGCCCTTGGGCCGCCGGATGTCCGTCCCGGAGCCGATCACCGTGCCCGCGCGGCCGTGGTAGCCGACCGGCAGGTTCTTCCAGTTGGGCAGCAGCGGCGCCTGGTCGGGGCGGAACATCCGCCCGATGTTGGACGCGTGGTGCTCCGAGGCGTAGTAGTCCACGTAGTCAGCCGGGGTGAACGGCATGTGCAACCGCACCTCGGAGAGCGGCGTCGAGGCCTGCTCGACGGCCGAGTCCAGCCCTTCGGTGGTCACCACCTGCTGGAGCCAGGACCGCAGCGGACGCCACGCCGTGTGGCCGGCCGCCAGCAGCAGGTCGAGGTCCGGCCCCGACGCGGCGGCGCGTGCCGTCGCGTCCAGGGACGGACCGTCGGCCTCCAGAGCGGCGGCCAGCGCAGCCACGTCGAGCACCCGGTCACCCAGGCGGACGCCGAGCCGACGCTCACCTCCCGCGACGGAGAAGGAGCCGTAGGGCAGGTTCTCGACCCCGAAGCCCTCGGTGGCGAAACGGTCGGCGGCGGTGCTCATGCGGTGTGATCCTCCTGGATCGCTGGTCTGGGAAGGGTGGTGTGTGGTGGGGGTGCGCCGGTCCGGGACGGACCGGTCAGTCCGCGGCGGGCGGGAAGAGCACCAGCCGGCGAAGGCTCTCGACGGGCTCGCTCACGCTGCAGGTGCCGAAGGAGAGGAAGGACTCGCGCCAGGCGCCGTCGGAGCGGCGCGCCCAGCCGGGCCAGCGCGCGCGGAGTCCGTCTCGGCCAGGAGCGCGGCCACCTGCGTCGTCCGGCTCGCCCCGCACGCGCCGCCTCGGCGGCCATCGCGATGTTGAGGAACCCGTGGTGGTCGAAGCCGGTGGCCGGGTCGGTGTAGCGGACCGCCTCGTGCAGCCCGGCGGTGAGCTTGAACGGGATCCCGGCGTCGATCGCCCGGACCAGGACGTCCGCAAGCTCCGTCGGCGTCGGGAAGAGGTGGGCCTCGATCCCGCCGGTGCGGAACTTCAGCCGCAGCCCGGTGCCGGCCAGCAGGTCCAGCGCCCCGGCTCCGACCTGCCGCGCCGACAGCTCGACGAAGACCGGCAGGCCCTCGACCGCCGCGGCGGCGCGGATCTGCTCGGTCCAGGTCTGCTCGTCGTCCGGGTCGGTCTTGAGCTCGATCGCGACCACCCGCAGCTGCGGGGCCAGCCGGTCACCGGCCGCGAGCGCCTCGTCCAGCGCGCCCGCGGGGGTGACCACCGAGACCTCGACCGGTCCGTCGGCCAGGTCGAGGCCGGCGGCCACCCGACGCGCGGCGTCCAGGTCGGCCAGAGCGAGCACGGCGGGACCGACCGAGGCGGCCCAGCGAGACGCGACCTGCGCCGTACGTGCTCGGTCACCGCCTGCTCGACCGGGGCCAGGCCCGGGCGGGAAGGTCGCGGCGTCGTCGAAGAAGCCGAGGAACTGCGCCGGCACCTCGCTCGTCGGATCCTCGGGGTTGGTCCGGTCTTCAGGGCTCATGCGTTCTCCGAGGCGTCCGAGAGCCAGCGGCCCGCCGGTCCAGGACGAGGCGTACACGCCGTCGTCGGTGGCCCGGGCGGCCGGCCCGAGGTCGAGCGGCCGGAAGGTGTCGACCATGACCGCGGTCTCGTCGAAGTACTCCACGCCCAGCGAGGCCTCGACCGCTCCGGGCTGCGGCCCGTGCGGGTGCCCGCCGGGGTGGATCGAGATCGACCCCTTGCCGATGCCCGAGCCCTTGCGCGCCTCGTAGTCGCCGTCGACGTAGAACATGATCTCGTCGGAGTCGACGTTCGAGTGGTAGTACGGCACCGGCACCGCGAGCTCGTGGTAGTCGACCTTGCGGGGCACGAAGTTGCAGATGACGAAGTTGTGCCCCTCGAAGACCTGGTGCACCGGCGGCGGCTGGTGCACCTTGCCGGTGATCGGCATGTAGTCGCGGATGTTGAAGGTGTAGGGGTAGAGGCAGCCGTCCCAGCCGACGACGTCGAAGGGGTGGTTCGGCAGCCGTGTGCACGGTGCCGGCGAGGCCGCCCGGCCCCCGGCCGCGGTGCTTGATGTAGACGTCGACGTCCGTCTCGTCGCGCAGCAGCGGCTCCGCTCGGGCCGTGCAGGTCGCGCTCGCAGTACGGCGCGTGCTCGAGCAGCTGGCCGTACTTCGACAGGTAGCGCTTCGGCGGGGCGATGTGGCTGTTCGCCTCGATGAAGTAGAGCCGGGCGGTCTCCCCCTCGCGCAGCACCCAGCGGTGGATGGTCGCCCGCGGGATGATGACGTAGTCGCCCTCGGCCGCCTCCAGCGCGCCGAACTGGGTCTCCACCAGCGCCGAGCCGCGCTCGACGTAGACGCACTCGTCGCCGATCGCGTTCTTGTACAGCGGCGAGGTCGTCCCGACGTACGCGTAGGAGATCCGGACGTCGGGGTTGCCCAGGACGAGCTGGCGACCGGTGACCGCGTCGGTCGTCGCGGCCTGCTCCTCGGTGAACAGGTCGTGCAGCTTGAGGTGCCGCGGCAGCAGCGGGTCGTTGGGCGTCCAGCGACTGGTCGGGCAGCTCCCAGGGCCGGGCGCCGACGATCGCCGACGGGATGTGCCGGTGGTAGAGCAGCGAGGAGTCGGAGGAGAACCCCTCCTCCCCCATCAGCTCCTCGTAGAGGATCCGTCCGTCCTCGTCCTTGAACAGGGTGTGCCGCTGCTTGGGCACCGGTCCGATCTGGCGGTAGTGGGCCATGATCACGCCTTTCGGGTCGAGCAGGCCGGGGCCTGCCGGTGGGAACGGGTCAGAAGGAGCCGACGGTGAAGCCGAGGCCCAGCACGGCCAGGAGGCCGATCACCGGGACGACGACGGTCACCACGAAGATGTCCTTGTAGGACTCACGGTGCGAGAGACCGCACACGAGGAGCAAGGTGATGATCGCGCCGTTGTGCGGGCAGCGAGTCGAAGCCGATCGAGGCCATCGCGGTGACCCGGTGCAGCAGGTCCATCGCGATGCCCTGGTCGGTGGCCATCGCGGCGAGCTCGTCACCGAAGGTCTGCAGGGTGATGGTGAGGCCGCCGGACGCGGAACCGGTGAGGCCGGAGATGCCGGACGTGGAGGCCGCGGCGATGATCAGCGGGTTGTCGCTGAGGCCGAACAGGCCGTCGCGGATCACCGCGAAGACCGCCAGGGAGGCGATCACCGCGCCGTAGGCCACCTCGCTGGCGGTGGTGAAGACCGGCAGGACGGCGTTCTTCGCGCCCTCGGTGAGGCCTTCGACGTACTCGGTGAACCGGCCGGGGCGCATCGCGAAGATCAGCACGATGCCGGTGAGCATCGCGACCGTCACCGCCCAGACGCCGGTGAGCGCGTCGATCGAGGTCGCGCCGTACTTGTCCTCGGCGAGGTAGCCGAAGTCCAGGGCCGGGAAGATGACGTAGGTGCAGAGCGCGTTCATCGCCACCACTGCCAGGACCGGGCTGATCCCGATCAGGCCGGTGAGCGCGGAGGTCCGCTGCGCCGAGGCGACGGCACGGTCCGACCGGCTTGCCGCGGGTGGCCACGGCGGCCCCGCCGCCCGCGGCTCAGGCTGCCGCCGTCGCCGTCCAGGCTGTCGGGGTCGGCGACCGCGGGCACGCCGTGGCGATCGGCTGCGCCCTCAGCCGGACGGACCGGGGCGCCCACCTCGTTGGGCCTCCTTGAGCTCGGCGAGCGGTCGGGTCGCGAAGGACTCACCGGCGCGCGCCAGCTGCTTCTGCCCGGCGGTCGAGCCAGAGCATGCCGAGGCCGAACACGAGGATCGCGGCGACGACACCCAGGCCGGGCGCCGCGAAGGTGTTGGTGCCGAAGAACTTGGTGGGGATCGTGTTGTGGATCTGCGGCGAGCCGGGCAGCGCCGCGGTCGCGAAGGTGAAGATGCCCAGCGCGATGGCGGCCGGCATCAGGCGCCGCGGGATGTCCGCCTCCTCGAACAGGGCCAGCGCGATCGGGAAGATCGTGAAGACCACGACCCAGGCGCTCACGCCGCCGTAGGTCAGCAGCGCGGTGGCCAGCACGGTGACCAGGATCGCGAACCGCGGACCCAGCAGCCCGGAGATCCACCCGGCCAGGTCCTGCGCGTAGCCGCTGACCGTCATCAGCCGACCGAAGACGGCTCCGACCAGGAAGAGCGGGAAGAAGGACACGATGAACCCGCCGAGCGCGGGCATCATGATCTGGGTGTAGCTGGCCAGGAGCGGTGCTCCGGACATCAGGACGGCGATCGAGGCAGCCACGGGCGCGACCACGATCACCGAGTGACCGCGGTAGGCCAGGGTGATCAGGACCGCCAGTGACAGCAGGATGCCGAGCATGGCAAACGACATGGTGCGCCTTAGGGAGTGGGTGGGTGGATAGGAAGAGTGTGCTGAGAAAGCTGGTGACAGAAGAAGCCGGGTGAAGAGGAAGCAGGTGGCCGGGTCAGAGCCCGAGGACGATCCGGTCGCCGACCGCACGGGAGCAGCAGGTCATCATCCGGTCGCCGGCCCGTCGCTCGGCGGCGGTGAGCACGACGTCGCGGTGGTCGACCGCGCCGTCGAGCACCGGCACCTCGCAGGTGCCGCAGAGACCCTCCAGGCAGTTGGAGGGGATCTCCCAGCCCGCCTCGCGCAGGGTCTGCAGCACGGTCCGGTCGCGAGGCACGACGAGGTCGACGGCGGAGTCCTCCAGGTGCACGGTGAACTCGTGCTCCTGCTCGGGGTCGAGCTCGCCGAGCTGGGAGGAGAAGTGCTCGAAGACCACCGAGCCTTCCGGCCAGTCGTCGCTGGCGGCGGTCAGGTCGTCGATCATCCGCTGCGGGCCGCAGGCGTAGACGTGCAGCCGGCCCGAGCGTCCGTCCTCGGCGTGGGCGGCGAGCAGCGCCCGCAGGTCGGCGCGGGTGCCCTCCCCCGCGCAGTGGACGACGAGGCGGTCGCCGTGCTGCTCGGCCAGCTCGTCGAGGAACGCCATGCTGGTCCGCTCGCGGCCGAGGTAGTGCACCTCGTAGGGGACGCCGTCGCGCGCGGCCTGCGCGGCCATCGCGCGGATCGGCGTGATGCCGATGCCGCCGGCCACGAAGAGGTAGCGCTCGGTCCGGTCGGGCAGCCGGAAGTGGTTGCGCGGCCCCCACACCGTGAGCACGTCGCCCTCGCGCACGTGGTCGTGCACCCAGGCGGACCCGCCGCGGGAGTCCTCGTCGCGCAGGACCGCGATCTCGTAGGTCTCCGGACGCGGGGTGTGCGGCACCGGGCAGCCCTCGGCCTGCACCGGGGCGGGCGGCAGCCCGCAGAGCGAGTACTGCCGGACGATGCCGGTGTCCCCGCACTCGATGTCGATGTGCGCGCCCGGCGTGAAGGCCGGCAGCTCGGTGCCGTCGGCGCTGGCCAGGATCAGGTGCCGCACGCCGGCGGCCGTCTCGACGATCCGCTCGACCCGCATCGGGCGGCTGCGGTGGACCGGCGCGGGCTCGCCGATGTTGACCTGGACCCGCGGCGCCAGCACGGAGGGGTCGGTGCGCTCGGGGTTGAGCGCGGGGTCCCACTCGACCCACAGGTGCTCGGGGCCGCGGAAGGAGGTGTTGGGCACGTAGGTGAACTCCTGCTCGGCCAGCCGCATGTGCGGCAGCCGGCCGGTGAGCTCCTCGAGGAAGATCTGCATCTCCATCCGGGCCAGGTTCTTGCCCAGGCACTGGTGCGCGCCGTAGCCGAAGGTCAGGTGGTCGGCCGCGTCGTCGCGCCGCACGTCGACCAGGTCGGGGTCCTCGAAGTGGCGCGGGTCGTGGTTGCCCGAGGCGGAGACCATGAGGATCCGGGCGCCCTCGGGGATGGCGACGCCACCGACCACGGTGTCCTTGGTGGCGATCCGGCGCCAGGCCGCCTGGGACCCGTTGTGCCGCAGGCACTCCTCGACGGCGTTGGGGATCAGGCTCGGGTCGGCGCAGATCTGGTCCCACACGTGCCGGTTCTCCAGCAGCAGCTTGACCGCGTTGGCGATGCCGTTGGCGGTGGTCTCGTGCGCGGCCACCAGGCCCGCCATCATCATCGAGTGGAGGTAGGAGTCGGTGACGACCTCCGGCAGCTCGCGCTGCTTGCGGATGCCGTACTGCATCCACCCGTGCTCGTCGGGGTTCTCGCGCATCCGCTCCAGCACTCCCCCGGCGTACTGCCAGAAGTTGCCCACGGCGTGTGCCACCGCGACCTGCTCCTCGGGCTCGGGACGGCCCCAGGTGTTGACCGTGTGCGCGACCGAGTACTCCCGCAGCTTGGGCCGGTCGTCGTCGGGGACGCCGAGGAACTCCATCGCCACCGTCAGCGGGATCTCCCAGAACATCTGGTTGACCAGGTCGGCGCGGCCGTCGTCGATGAACCGGTCGACGTACTCGCGGACCAGGGCCCGGACCGCCGGCTCGTGCTCGGCGAGGTGCTCGGGGGCGAACGGCTCCATCAGCGCGCGGCGGCGCTCCATGTGCGCCGGCTCGTCCTCGTTGACCAGCGTGCGGGCCATCCCGTAGTCGTAGGAGGCCAGGACCTGGTTGGCCTCCTCGCTGGTGGGGGTGATCTTCTCCAGCGCGACCGCCGGGGAGAAGGTGATGTTGTCGCGGAAGATCGCCTTGATGTCGTCGTAGCGGGTGACCACCCAGTAGTCGAGCTTCGGGCTGTAGAAGATCGGCTCGCGCTCGCGGGACCAGGCCACGTACCCGGGCGGGTCCTGCTGGTAGCCGTCCCCGAACGGGTCGAAGTCGGCGGCCTCAGGCGAGACGGGGCAGGCAGACATGCAACGGACTCCCTTGTGCGGTCAGAGCACACTCTTGTGCGCTGTCCGCACAACGTAGTGTGCGTCACATCGAATGGTCAAGGGTTTCCACCAGGCGAGACCGGCCGGGCACGCGACCGGTCCGGCAGTAGGGCTCCTCGGGAGCGGACCCTCAGTAGAGCCCGAGGATCGCCTCGCGAGCGGCCTGCACGAGCGGCAGCAGCTGGTCGACGTCCAGGTCGCCCGGCAGCCCCAGACGCACCACGCCGATGGAAGCCTCCACCGCGGCGCCGGGGCCACCCCCGGTGCCGACGGCCAGCCCCACCGCGCCGGGCTGGACCTCGCCGTCGGAGAGGGCGTACCCCAAGGAGCGGGCCCGCCGGACCGCGTCGCTGTCGGTGGCTCGCTCGGGGCGCTGGGCGAGGATCGCCAGCCCGTCGGCGCCTTCCTCGATCGGGTGCCGGGCGCCCACCTGGTAGCTGATCCCGAGCGGGTCGCGGGTGACCGGCTCGGCCACGGCGAGCGCCACCGACTCGTCCCGGTCGGCGATGGAGACGAAGGCGGTGAAGCCGGTCCGCGACGCCAGCTCCTGGACGACGGGCTGCACGGCGGACCGGTACTGGCTCATGAACCGGCCGGCGAAGACCAGCGCGCCGCTGCCCAGCCGGTAGAGACCGTCGCCCCCCTTGACCACGAGGTGCCGCTCCTCCAGCGTGCTGAGGATCCGGTAGGCCCCCGCCCGGTGCACGCCCAGCTCGTCGGCCAGCGAGGCCGGAGAGACGCCGCTCGTGCGCTGGGAGATGATCTCGATCGCCTCGAGGCCTCGATCAAGGGTCTGGAGGGCGCTCATCTGTGTCGGTGCTCCTAGGGCCGGGTGGCCCGGAGTCTACGCAGTCACGACCCGCCCCGCGCTGGAGTCAGTCGTGGCCGACCTTCCAGTACTTGGCGCGGACGCGGTCGTTGCGGTACTCGATGATCGACCAGGCCCAGAAGGCCATGTTGTCGTAGGTGATGCTGGTGGTGTCGCGGTACGTGGACGGGTCCCGTCCTGGCATGCCGACCAGCGCGGTCACCTCCTCGTAGGTCATGCCACGGCGTACGGCGTCGTACTCCGCCCGGGACAAGGTGCCTTCCCGAGTCTTCTCCTTGATGGTGACCGTCCTGCGTGCGGTCTTGCACCCGTCGCCCGCACCAGACGGTCGGTCTCGACCTTGTACGTCCCGGGCCACAGCCGGGGGAAGCGCACGCCGGGGAGCGCCCCCCGCCACCGGTGGATGCTCAGCCACCGGCTCTGGGGGTTGACGATCGCCATCACCGCCCGCGGTTCGATCCGGTCGCTGTGGCAGTGCACGAAGGGGTTCTGGATCCCGCCCTTCCCGCCCGCCGGGGCGTCGAAGACGGGTGGCTCGCTGATCGCCGGCGTCCCGGGCGGGGCGGAGGCGACGGCGGGTGCGGGTGCGCAGACGGCGAGGAGTGCGGCCGCCACGCCGGCGGCCACGGTCGCGCGGCGGCTCCCTCTGCTGGCGCGTGAGGTCCGACGGGAGCGGATGCTGGTTGGACGGTCCATGCGAGGTCCTGGGATCCGGGATCGGATCTTTCAACGTACGCCCGTGCCACGCGGGTGTACACGTCGCCTACCCTCCCCGGATGGGGAGATCACTGGGGTGGCGCGTGCTGGTGACGATGCTGCTGGCGGCGTTCGTCGGAGTCCAGGCAGGCGCCGTGCTGCCCGCCGCTGCGGTGACGGCTGAGGACGAGCGACCTCGTTTTCTCAGCGGCCAGCGGGAGCTGTCGCCGAACGGGGACGGGCGCCGGGAGCGGGTCACCCTCCGGTACCGACTGCACGCGGACGGACCGGTGCAGCTGCGGATCGGCGTGGGGCGCACGGCCAGGAAGGGCTTCACGCCGTACGTCGTCCGGCTGGGTGAGAAGCCGGCCGGGCGGCACGCCTGGACCTGGGACGGGCGCGATCGAGCGTGGGCGGGTGGTCCCGCACGGCCCCTACAGGATCACCCTGCGCACGCCGCAGGGTCAGGCCCTCGCCTACGTCGACGTGGACCGGAAGTTCGAGGCCCGGGTCGCGGTCGCACAACGGTACGGCGCCCCCGGCCGCCAGGTGCCGAAGGTCTACCCCCGCTCACGCGTGGTCCGGGACGCCGTCCGGCTGCAGGCGATCCCCGAAGCCGGGACCCGGCGCGGCAAGCTGACGATCCGCAACGCTCGCCGGACGGGTCGTCGCACGTCGGACCCTGCGCTCGCTCGGCAACGAGGCGGAGATGGCATGGGAGGCCCGAGACGGACGGGGCCGTCCGCTGCCGCCGGGCCGGTACGTCGCCCGCGTCTCGGGGACCGACGCGGCCGGCAACTCCGGCTCCGGCAAGCCGCTGCGGCTCTGGGTCTCCCGGGACCGGCTGACGTGGCGGGAGGAGACGCGCACGCTCACCGCGCAGCAGACGCACGTCGACTCCTGCGACTGGAGCGGGACCCCGGAGTGCTACGAGTTCCCCTCGAGCTGTGGCGAGGTCTCGCCCAGCACCCGGCTGCCGGGCGGGATGACGCACCGCACCGTGCCGTGCGACGACCCGGAGAGGCCCGCCGACGCCGTGTCGGCGCACTTCGTGCCCGTGCCGGACGCCGTGCGCGGGGTGGACGCCGTCCGGGTCGCGTTCTCCGGCGAGCCGACCGTCCCGGGGACGGTGGCCACCGGGAACCTCAACGCCGGGGGGCCGGTCTCGGATCCGCCCATGGTCTCCTCCTCCACGGGTGGACGGACCGACTGGGTGCAGGACCCGCACCTCGGCTCCGGGCGCGACCGCGACCCGGACGAGCCCCGAGCTCCCCGAGTGCCGGCAGGCGCCTTCTGGGTGTTCTGGAACGACGGCCCGAACGCGTTCGACGTCGGGACGTTCACGCTGGACCTCCGCTACCTGGCCGTGCTCGGGTAGCGCTCTCCCTGCCGGACCGAGCGGGTTTCGGGAGGCCGGGCGCTCGGCTGCGGCATCCTGTTCGAGGTGTCAGATCCAAGCCGGGTGACAGCGGTCATCCCGACGTTCTCCCGACACAGATCCGACCCCCCGCCTCCGTGGGGGCGGAAATCCAGTTTGACCAGCATGTTCTCGTGACTTCTGGCCATGTGGGTTACCACCCGGGAACGCGTTTGAGGGCCAGGCGGAACGCGCCCGGCTACCGAGCGCCAAGGCAACGTGTGAGGACTCCGTCTGATGACGCCAGCGTCCGGGACGTCCGACGCGGACGCGCAGGGCACAGGGGCCGCCTGGGCGCCGTTGTAGGAGTCTCGGGTGAGGAACCGGTTGAGGCCGGGGTCGAAGTCGCGGAACCCCATGTCGTACGTGCCGGTGCCGCCCTGCGACGGGGGTCTTGACCATGCCGATCTTCTGGCCCTCGGGCCCGTAGACGTAGGAGCGGGTGATGGCCCAGGAGTCGTCGTCGTTGCGCTGTTCTTCGACCGCGACCTGGTCGGCGAGAGTGCCTAGACGAGCCGCGTGGACGCACGAGGCCGGAGTTACTGGTGCGTGGGCAGCTCCCCCGACAGCACCCGGCAGCACCGCCGGTCTACGAACCGACCTCGTGTGTCGATGCGGGCAGTGCGTGTCGGGCCCATGGCAACGGGTCGGGCCGCGCCTGCCCGAGGTTGCCCCTAGACTTCCTGGCAAGGTTGAGATCTCTTCGAACTACACGGGAGTTATCCCGATGTTTGTCCCGAGGGGAATCCCGACCCCCCGCCTCCGTGGGGGGTCGGAAATCCAGTTTGACCAGCACGTTCTCGTGATTTCTGGGCCTACGGGTTCCCACCCGGGAACGCGTTCGAGGACCAGGCGGAACGCGACTGGCTACCGAGTGCCAAGGCAACGGGGAGGGCCCGCTGTGTCCCCACCACTTCCCCTCCCACTCGGAGCAGGCAGGTGCGCGGACGTTTCCCTTGTGCGGAGCACCAGGAGGGGAACGGTCACCTGATCCCCAGACGCTTCCACGGCGACCGACTCAAGGCGCTGGCACCGAAGCCGACTGGCCCCAGCAGAGCTCGCCGAGAAGATCTACACAAACGCCCGCTCAACGCGCTCAACGGCCCCGTCGAAGCCCGACTCGCCTACCTCGACCAACTCACCGACGAAGAACGCGCCACCATCACCAACGTCATCGACGCCCTCGTCACCGGGTCCAAGTTTCGCCGCATCACCAGCGGCGCGGGCTGAACTACGACAGCACGACTCCGTCGCCGATCGTGTGGACGAACCAGACCTCGAATGTGGCACCCGGCGTCACGTAGACCCGGGCGAGCTCGTTCCAGAACAGCAGATGCGCGCGAAGCCGGCCGTCGGCCTGCTCAGTGAGCTCCTCGATGATCGCGCCGAACATGTCGCCATCCTCGTGCGCGCCCGCCTCGGCGAATCGGAACATTACGCTGCGCGACCCCTCCCGGACGACGCCCGCCAGCCGAGTCCTGGTCCGACTCGTTGAGCCGGACCAGGACATCGGCTCGATGGCCAACCGCCACGTCGCTACAGGCCACCAGAAGCCCCCCAGCAGCACATCTGCCTACCCGTAATCATCGTTCCCACCGGCCTCCAACTGACGAGCCATCTGCTCCCCATTAGGCGCCAGCCTCAGCCAGAAGCCGTCGCCCATCGGGCTCCAGCCCAAGCGGTCAAGTTCGATTTCGGAGCGGAGAACCCACCCGTCGGACGGAAGGTCCCAGTCTTCGAATCCTGACTCGCCCAGGTTGCCCGGAACCATCAGGTCGTCTGAGTACAGGGTTCTAAGGACGTCCAGCACGATGCGCTTCGTCTCCGGCTTGATGACGCCGCGAGTGCAGAGCCACACGACATCGTGTAGCGAGACCCAGTCAACGAGACCGGCCACCAACAGTTCGCTGACGGCTCGCGCTCGCGTCACCAGGGCACCCCGTCCGCAAGATGCACGGTGCGCTGCCGCCCGCTCACAGGGAAGATGTCGATCGTTGGTCCACCGGTTCCCGAAGCTGTACGCCATTGGATCACGCCACCATCTTGCAGCCGGTACACGTCAGGAACCTTCGGGCCACGCGACGCGATCCGTTCAGCACCAACAGTCCAAGCATTGAAGGTGCCCTGCAGTTCGTTGACCGAACCTGCGGTGCGGACATGGGCTTGATGGCCCGGGCCAAGTTTCCGGAAGGAGTCCAGCACCAGGTCGGTATTTCTGGCCGGGCCGAGTACACGACCGGCCTTTGCGGCCTCTTCGCCGCCACGAATTGCGTCGTGAATATCGTCGGCGTACTTGAAGGGCTTGGCGACTTTGCCGATCGGGGCAGCCATGACCTGTGAGGATCCGTCCTCGCACGGAAGGATGTCCCCGTGGCAAAGCCGTATCCCAAGGAGTTCCGCGACGATGTCGTGGCCGTGGCCCGCAAGGGCCAGGCGCCGCTGGCGCAGATCGCGAAGGACTTCGGCATCTCCGAAGGTTCGCTGACGAACTGGATGAAGGCCGCCGACGTCGAAGACGGCAAGCGTCCCGGCCTGACCGAGGCCGACCGGGCCGAACTACGTGAAGCGAAGAAGCGGATCCGGCTGCTCGAGCAGGAGAACGAGGTCCTGCGCCGCGCTGCGGCCTACCTGTCCCAGGCGAACCTGCCGGGAAAATAGTCTTCCCGCTCGTCCGTGAGATGGCCGCGACCGGTGCCCGCATCAGGGTGCCGGTCGCGGTGGCGTGCCGGGTCCTGGGTCTGACGACTGCGGGGTACTACAAGTGGCTCAAAGATCCGGTCTCCCAGCGGGACTGGGACGACGCCCACCTCATCGATGTCCTCTACGACCTGCACGAGGACGACGCCACGCTGGGCTACAGGTTCCTCACCGACGAGCTGGCCGACGAGCACGGCCTGGTGGTGGGTGAGAACCGTGTGCACCGGCTGTGTCGCCTCGCGGGAATCTCCGCCAGCCACCACAAGAAGCGGTCCAAGGCCGGCGCCACCGGTCCAGCGCCGCACGACGACCTACTCGCGGTCGTCGACGAGCACGGCGTGATCCGCCACGAGTTCACCGCCGACGGACCGAACAAGGTCTGGCTCTGGGACATCTCGGAGCACGCCACGCGGGAAGGCAAGCTGTACATCTGCGCGATCAAGGACGTGTACTCCAACAAGATCGTGGGCTACTCCATCGACTCGCGGATGAAGGCATCGCTGGCAGTCTCGGCAATGCGGAACGCGATCGCGCTGCGCTCACCTTCCGGCACGATCTGCCACTCCGACCGGGGCGGCCAATTTCGTGCCAAGAAGACCCAGCGGCTGCTCGCGAACAACGGCCTGGTCGGGTCGATGGGCCGCTCCTACGGCGCCGGGGACAACGCCAGCATGGAGAGCTTCTTCTCCCTGTTGCAGAAGAACGTGCTCAACACCCGACGCTGGGACACCCGCGAAGACCTCCGCCTAGCGATGGTCACCTGGATCGAAACCAAGTACAACCGCCGACGTCGCCAACGAGCCCTCGGCAAGCTCACCCCCGTCGAGTTTGAGATGATCTACACGGCCGCAGAAGTGGCCTGACTACCGCAAACCCCGAGTGTCAACCAGACCGGGGGAGCCGCCGTATGGACTCATCGACGATGAGGACGGACGCAAACGCCCGAGCGATGGGGCGGGCGGCGGGGCAGTTGAAGAATCGCCGTCGCCGACTCAGGCCTTGGTTGACGCACGCCGAAGACTTCGAGCCTGCTCTGCCGAGCTGCGACGCTAGCGAACTCGGATCTCCCAACGTGCCGGTCGTGTGAGGTCCCAAGTTGCTCAGTTCGCCGCGCGACAACTTAGGTCGGCTGGGCTGATCCTCGAGCGGGTGTCGACCAGACCAGACGCGGTCTCCTGGATGACTCCTTGTGGGCGAAGTGTCCTTGCTCGAGGACGCCTCTCAGCGAGACTCAGACGCCACCCATGCAGCGGCATCCCGGGCGACGGGCCGAGGACCGAGCCGAAGCAATCGCCAACGACCGCGTGTTCTGGTCCGCCGCTAGCTCGATGACGAAGGGACTGCGCCGCGCGTCCCCGCTGGCCCCTAGACTCGTGCCTGGGTTAGAGACCTCATCGAACTACAACAGAGTTATCCCGATGTTTGTCCCGATGGGAATCCCGACCCCCCGCCTCCGTAGCTCAGCTGGACAGAGCAGCGGCCTTCTAATCCGCCGGTCGCAGGTTCGAATCCTGCCGGGGGCGCCCGTGTGATCGCTCAGGACGGCACCCGGACCCACGGACACGTGGGTCCGGGTGCTTGTCATCTCGAGTTCGCCTCTTCTGGGTGCGGCAGTGGGGAGCACGAGTGAAAACCCCTTGTCGCCCGCGGTCGTCCAGTGCGAGAACTTGATCGTGACGCACGTGATCCTGCGATCTGATCGGCTCCGGCTCCTGCCGTTGAGCGACGAGCACATGGACCTGGAGTACCTGCTCGACACCGACCCCGAGGTGATGCGCTACGTCGGCGGACCGGCCCTCGACAGGACGGTGGTCGAACGGTCCCATGCACGCCGCATGGAGCTGGGCCGGCGACGCGACGGCCTCGGGTTCTGGGTCGGCTTCGCCGGTGACTTGTTCGTCGGCCTGCTGATGCTGCCTCCAGCTCATGGACCGGACCAACCGGACGATCCGGGCGTGGCTGATCTGGGCTACCGGCTCTCCCCACCCGCATGGGGAGCCGGCTACGGCCGTGAAGCAGTCCGCCTCCTGCTCACACATGCCTTCGGATCGGTCGGCATGCGGGCGGTCCTCGCCCAGACACGGTCGGACAACCACCGCTCGCGGCGGCTCCTGGATGCCGTAGGCATGACTCACGTGCGCGACTTCCAGTCCCTTGACGCCGCACCCGGTGCTCCGCTCGACAGCGAGTACCGGCTCAGCCGCAAGGAGTGGCGAACGCCGCCGGTGGGCTGACCTGTCGGGCCTGCGACCTGGCCGGGGGGCGCCGAGGACGAGAGCGGCCCTGACCGGGATCGCCGGTCAGGGCCCCTCCCCTCGTCCGTTCCGGACCTCGTGGCTCAGAGGTCCAGCGGACGGAGCACCAGGAAGATGCCATGGGCGATCTGCTTGTTGCCCTTGTTGATGTCGAGCTTGCCGGGCTGGAGGAACGGGTCGATGTCGTTCCGGTCGGCGTCGCGCAGCTGCACGATCCCCAGCCGAGGCGCCAGCACGTCGACCGTGACCTTGCCGCCCTGGGCGGTGGTGAGCGCGACGTTGTCGGACCGCAGGGCGGTCTTGGAGTCGATCGTCGCCCCCGGGACCACGTGGTAGAGCAGCACCTGCTCGATCGCGTCGACGCCGACGGCGTCGACCAGGGTCTGGAAGGTGGCCCTCTCCGACCACTGGAACCTGCCGGTCAGGTCCTTGGCCAGGAGCCGGAAGGACAGGTCTGTCGGGGCGAACGCGGTGAGCGGCGTGTTGCCGTCGGTGAGCACCTTGACCGGGCTGTCGGGCTTGGCCGCCAGTACCGCGAGGACGGCCTCGGTCAGGATGTCGAAGTCCCCGGCGTTGGCGTCGAACTGGTTGCCGTCGGAGGTGAGCACCGCCGCGAGGCTGCGGTTGCCCAGCGGCTCGTCGGACCCGGCCGCCTGGGCCGGCAGCGCGGCCCCCGCAGCAAGGAGCGAGGTGGTGGCGAGCAGGGCGAGGGTGGTACGGATCTTCATGGGGTTCCTCCCTGAGCGGGACTGCCCGATGCAGCCCTTCTGAAGGTGTTTCGCGCCAGGAGGGCTCCGCTGGATTTGCCCAATCCGAAATTTCTCAGATTCCGACGCCGCATCCCCAGAGAAGGGCCCTACTCCAGGCGGCGGATCACCTTCGCCGGCTGCCCCACGGCCAGCACCCCGGCGGGCAGGTCGCGAGACCACCACCGCACCCGCGCCGACGACCGTGTTGTCCCCGATCGTCACGCCCGGGCAGACGATCACGCCGCCGCCCGAGCCAGACGTTGTCGCCGATCGTGATCGGCGCTGCGCCCTCCCACTTGTCCTTGCGCTGCTGCGCGTCCAGCGGGTGGGTCGGGGTGAGGAGCTGCACGTGCGGTCCGATCTGCACGTCCGCCCCGATGGTGATCGGAGCGACGTCCAACGCGGTCAGGCCGAAGTTGACGAAGGTCCGGGGCCCGATCGTGATCCGGTCGCCGTAGTCGAGGTAGAGCGGCGGCCGGACCTCGACGTCCTCGCCCACCTCGCCCAGCAGCTCCTCCAGGAGCTCGCGTCGGGCCTGCGGGTCGCCCGGATCCGTGCTGTTGTACGCCGCCATCCGCTGCTGGGCGGCCGCCGTCAGCGCACCGATCTCGCTGTCGGCGACGTAGGGCTGGCCGGCGAGCATCCGCTCACGCATCGTCATCACGCCGGGGAGGTCGCTGGTCGTCATGGCCTCACGCTAGACGACCGCGGCACCGTCCCCCGACTCCGTGGTCGCGCCGGCGTACGCGTCGATCTCGGCGAGCAGGCGGGAGCGCACGTCGGCCGCGGCGAACGAGCCCTCGACCCCCTCCTTGGCCAGCGCCACCACGCCGTCCCGGTCGAGGTCGAGCAGCTCGGCCGCGATCTCGTACTCCCGGTTGAGCGTCGTGCCGAACATCGGCGGGTCGTCGGAGTTGACCGAGAACCTCACCCCTGCGTCGCGGAACGCCACGATCGGGTGCTGGTCCAGCGAGGCCACGGCGCCGGTGGCCAGGTTGGACGAGGGGCAGACCTCCAGCGGGATGCCGGTCCGCGCCAGGTGCGCCAGCAGCTCGGGATCCTGGGCCGCGGAGGTGCCGTGGCCGATCCGTTCGGCGCCCAGCAGGTTGAGCGCGTCCCAGACCGTCCCCGGCCCGGTGGTCTCGCCCGCGTGCGGCACCGAGCGCAGGCCCGCCGCCCGCGCGGCGTCGAAGTGCGGACTGGAACTGCGGTCGCGGGACGCCGATCTCCGGCCCGCCGAGGCCGAAGCCGACCAGGCCGTCGGGCGCGTGCCCGGTGGCGTAGGTCAGCGTGGCGTCGGCTGCCGGGATCCCGGCCTCGCCGGGGATGTCGTAGATCCACCGCAGCACCAGGCCGAAGTCCGCGCTCGGCCGCCACCCGGGCGTCCTCGATCGCCTCGGTGTACGCCTCGATCGGCATCCCCCGGTCCGGCTCGTGCGGGCGCACCGAGGTGTACGGCGTGCAGGTGAGCTCGGCGTACCGCACCTGCTGGCCCTGCGGCCAGCTCACGGGCCACCTCGTAGGTCAGCAGCCGGACGTCCTCCGGGGTCCGGACCAGGTCGACCACGGCCAGGTAGACCTCGATGAAGTGCGCGAAGTCGCGGAACTCGTAGAACGCCGCCAGCTGCTCCGGGTCCGCCGGGACCGTGCCCGGGTGGCGGGCCGCCAGCTCGGCCACGATCCGGGGCGAGGCGGAGCCGACGTGGTGCACGTGCAGCTCCGCCTTGGGCAGGCCGGCGATGAACGAGGTCAGATCCATGGCGCGCAGTCTGCCCCGCCGGGGCCGGGCCAGGCCAAACCGGAGTCAGCCAACCGGAGTCAGGCGAAGTAGAGCCCCAGCGCCAGCGGCAGCGAGCCCCGCGATCAGCCACGGCGTCAGCAGCGACATCTGGTTGATCACCCGGGTCCCGACGATCGCCAGCAGGCAGACGATCGTGGCGATGGTGATCAGCACCGGGAACGCCCCCGGGTTGTCCACGGTGAGCGCCAGCAGCACCAGCCCGCCGGCGAAGTGAGCCGCGGTGGTCAGGACCAGCGCGGAGATGATCCACTTCTGGACCCGCTCGACCTGCACGGCTCCCTCCTCAGCCCAGCAGGTGCGCGAGCTCGGCGGGGCCGCCCTCGAACCGCTCGCCGTCGACCAGCACCGTCGGGCGTCGCCGGTGACGCCCTCCTCGAAGGCGTGCTCGGTGGCGTTCTCCACCCACAGGTCGAAGGTGCCGTCCTCGATGCCGGGGCGCACGTCGTCCTCCTCGGCACCGGCCTCGACGGCACGGTCGATCAGCCAGTCCTTGTCGGGCAGCTCGCCGGACTCGGCGGGCTGCTGCTCGAAGAGGAGGTCGTGGAACTTCTTGGCGACCTCGGGGCCCGACTTGTCGAGCACCACGGCGAAGGCGTTCGGCGGCGTCCTTGGAGTAGTCGCCGTACTGGCCGAGGATCTCGATCGGGTAGTACTTCACCTGCACCTTGCCGTCCTCGGCCGCCTTCGCCAGCATGTCGGCCGTGGCCAGCTCGAACTGGGCGCACGCCGGGCAGAGGAAGTCCTCGTAGATCTCCACGGTGCGCGGGGCGTCGTCCTCGCCGGCGGCCAGGGCGAACTCGTCGGTGACGTTCGCGGGCACGGCCGCGTTCTCCCGGGCCGAGTCCTGCGCCTGCTGGTACCAGAAGATGCCGCCGATGGCCGCGATCACGGCCAGCACGACGCCGCCCACGATCAGCCGCTCCTTGAGCTTGCGCCGGGCGCGCTCGCGCGGCCAGCGCCTCGGCCTGCCGGGCGGCCTTCTCCCGACGTGCCTCGCGCCTGGCCTGCTGAGCGGCCTTCTCCTCAGCCCTCGAGCGAGCGGGCTTCTTCGGCGGGTTCGCCATCGTCGTTCCTTTCCACGTCGAGCTCCGGGTCGAGGTCCCGGGTCACGCCCGTCCGGGCGGAAGATCAGGTTGTCCAGCGCCAGCCGCGTGCGCGGCCACCGCACCAGCCACAGGGAGACCAGCATCAGCACGCACGTCGCGGGCGATCTCCCAGGGGTACTCCGAGGAGGCGCCCTCCTTCTCGCCGCCGCCGCCGAAGCAGCCGCAGTCGATCTCCAGGCCGCGGGCCCAGGCCGAGGCGATGCCGGCGATGAAGACCGCGAACAGGAGCGGCGGAGACCAGCTCCGCCGGCGCGGGTCAGCACGCCGAGCACCAGGCAGATCCCCACCACCACCTCGATCGCCGGCAGCAGGAAGCCCACCGTCGGGACCAGGGACTCGGGCAGGATCTCGTAGGCCCGCACCGCCTGGGCGCTCTCCACGGGGTCGGGCAGCTTGAGCGCGCCGGCCACGATCCACACCCCGCCGGTCACCAGACGGGCGACGGTACCGATCCACGGCCGGGCCACGGGCCAGAGGTTGCGCTGCACGTAGTCACCCTAGGTCGGGAGTCTGAGTACGCGCTGAGCGGGGCGTGAAGCGGCAGCGTGAGCCTGGACACGCGCGGACCGACGGACCACGGACCTGGGCCAGTAGGGTGGATCAGGTGAGCGACAGACTGGTGTGGATCGACTGTGAGATGACCGGCCTCGACCTCGGGGCGGACGCGCTGATCGAGGTCGCCGCGCTGGTCACCGACTTCGAGCTGAACGTGATCGGCGACGGCGTCGACGTGATCATCAAGCCCCCGGCCGAGGCCCTGGAGCAGATGGTCGACTTCGTCCGCTCGATGCACGAGACCTCGGGCCTGCTCAAGGAGCTCGACGGCGGCATGACGATGGCCGAGGCCGAGGAGCAGGTGCTGGCCTACATCCGCGAGCACTGCCCCGACGGGAGCCGTCCCCCGCTGGCCGGCAACACGATCGGCACCGACCGGGCCTTCCTGGCCCGCGACATGCCCACCCTCGAGGGCCACCTGCACTACCGCAACATCGACGTCTCCTCGATCAAGGAGCTCTCCCGTCGCTGGTACCCGCGGGCCTACTTCGCCTCGCCCGCCAAGCGCGGCAACCACCGCGCTCTCGCCGACATCCAGGAGAGCATCGAGGAGCTGCGCTACTACCGCGAGGCCGTCTTCGTGGCACCTCCCGGCCCGGACTCCGCGACCGCGAAGGAGATCGCCGCCAAGCACGCCGGCGCCCTGACCGGCCTCGGCCCGGAGTCGGAGCAGAGCGGCCGACTCCACCGGGGGCAGCCCGGATGCGGAGCATACGGCTCCTTAGGGCTACACTCTTCCACGGCCCCGGCACCACCGGGGCCTCATGGTGGGCGTAGCTCAGCTGGTAGAGCGCCGCGTTGTGGTCGCGGATGTCGCGGGTTCAAGTCCCGTCGTTCACCCCAGGTAGAAGGCCCCCGGGCCGCGGAGACGCGGACCGGGGGCCTTCGTCCGTTCCCGGCGGCGACTGCCCCAGCCGCGTCCGCTGGCGAGCTCGGCGATCAGCTGGCGTGCTCGTCTCGTCCTTGCCGTACGACGCTCTGCCCGGCTGTCCCGGCACGCTCGACGCGGTCGCGCCACGCCCCGGGCGAGCTGCACCGGGAACGGGGTCGGCCCCCTCCAGCGGCAGGCGGACCCGGAAGGTGGACCCGACGCCGTGCCCGGACTCCATGTCGATGACCCCGCCGTGGGACTCCACGATCGCCCGAGCGATGGACAGGCCCAGGCCGCTGCCCTGGGTGGCCCGCTCGTGCGCGATCCGGGAGCGGAAGAACCGGTCGAACAGCTGGCCCTGCTCCTCGGGCGGCACGCCGATGCCGGTGTCGCGCACGGCGAGCACGGCGCAGGCCCCTTGGACCTCGAGGGAGATGTCGATCCGGCCCTCGGGCTCGGTGAACTTCACGGCGTTGCCGAGCAGGTTGACCAGGACCCGGCCGAGCCGCTCCTCGTCGCCGATCACCAGGACCTGCTCCTCGGGCAGCGACAGGGAGCAGTCGATCTCGGCCGAGAGCATCGCCGGCGCTCATCTCCTCGCGGGCCGCCGGCCACCACGTCCCGCAGGTCCAGCTGGCAGGTGGCGACCGCGAGGCTCCCGTCCTGGATGCGGGAGAGCATCAGCAGGTCGTCGATCAGGGAGAGCAGCCGCCGGCTGTTCCCCTTCACCCGGCCCAGCGCCTGGACCTGGCCCTGGTGCAGCGGCCCGAACCCGCCCTCCTCCAGCATCTCCAGGTAGCCCAGGATGCTGGTGATCGGCGTACGCAGCTCGTGGCTGACACCGGAGACGAACGAGTCCTTGACCGCGTCCACCTCGCGCTGGTGCTCCAGCGCTCGCCGCTCCACCTCGAGCGCCTCCTCCAGCACGCGCTGCTGCTGCACCCGGTGGGTGACGTCCTCACCGGTGCTGACGTAGCCGATGGGTGCGCCGCTCTCGTCGACCAGCCGCGACATGGAGAGCTGGAGGGTGCGCACGGACCCGTCCTTGTGCAGGAACTCCACGTCCATCGCCCCACGCCCGGGTCGGCGAGCTCGAGCGTGACCGCGGCGTAGTCGGCCTCGATCCCCAGCCGCGTCGCCAGGCGCTGGACCTCGGCGGCGGTGTGGAACATCCGCGGCGAGCGGCCGAGCACCTCTTCGGGGGCGTAGCCCAGCAGCGCGGACGCACCCGGGGTTGAAGAGGTCGAGGTGACCGTTCCGGTTGGTGCCGATGATCGCGATGCTCGACGCGCCCTGGACCAGCTGCTCCACCCTGGCCTTCTCACGCCCGACCTGCCAGCTCTGCCGCCGCTGCGCGCCGACCGCGATCGCGAACGGGATGCAGCTGAGCGCGCAGGCGCAGATGAACAGAGCGAGCACCGCGGCGAAGAGCTCGGCCTCCAGGTGGGTGGTGGTCTCGTCGACGGCCGTCGGACCGAAACCCTGGGTGGTCATGGAGTGGGCGATCACCGCGACCACCATCAGCTGGACCAGCGTCTCGCGCATCGGCGCACGCAGCGCCGCCCAGCCGAGGAAGGGGATGAGCACGAAGGCGAGGCTGACCGGGGAGTCCAGCGGGGAGAAGACCACGACGGTCGCCGTCACGCGTGCCGACCCACTGGAGCACCCGCTCGGGCAGCGGTGCCACCCCGCGGTAGCGGGCCCGGCCCATGAAGTGCGGCACCATCACCAGGTACGACGCCAGGTGCGGCAGGACGACGGCCATCGCGATCACCCACCACTCGGCGAGGCCGACGGCCACGCCCGACCCCGGTGCACACCACGGCGGCGGCCACCGACCCGGCAGCACTGGCGGCGATGAAGCGCCGCAGGTCCCGCTCGTTGAGCAGCGCCGGGCGGCGCTGTCCGCGCTGGGTGGTCACCTCGGAGACCAGCCAGGCACCCAGCCCGCCGGCGAGGCTCCAGCCCACCGCCACCACGGGGTCGCGTCCGGCCGCGAGGTAGAGCCCGACCGCGATCGCCACCAGGAGCACCAGCAGCGCGGGCCGCGGCGGGCCGGGGCACGAGCAGCAGGACGCCGGCCATCAGGCCGACCGGGAACGCCTCCGCGACGACGGCGGCGTCCGACTGCACGCCGAGCGCGTAGAAGCCCACGAGCGCGTAGAAGCCCACCAGAAGGAGCAGCCCGATCCGGTTCCCACGGGTCATCCCCGGCGCCTCCTCCCCCATGACGATCCTGCCGCCGACACTAAACTTGCCGGAAACCTATTGCCGCGGTTTCGGGGCGGGGATCCCCCGTTCGGTGGTTTAGGTTGACCAGGTGACCACCAGCATGACTAGAAATGACTACGACGTCGTCGTGGTCGGCGGCGGCCACAACGGCCTGGTCTCCGCGGCGTACCTCGCCCGGGCCGGCCTCTCGGTTCTGGTCCTCGAGCGACTCCCGCACGTGGGCGGCGCCGCGGTCTCCACCCAGACCTTCCCCGGCCTGCCGGCCCGTCTCTCCCGCTACTCCTACCTGGTCAGCCTGATGCCCGAGCAGGTGATGGCCGAGCTGGACCTGGACGTGCGGCTGGTCTCGCGCCGGACCGCCTCCTACACCCCGTACGCCCGCGACGGGGCATGGCCGGCGGGCTGCTGGTGGAGCGCCGGGAGGGTGAGGCCACCCGGCGGCTCCTTCCGCGAGCTGACCGGCAGCGACGAGGAGTACGACGCCTGGCGCCGCTTCTACGACGAGGTCGGCACCTTCGCCGAGGTGGTGGCCCCGACCCTGACCCAGCCGCTCCCCCTCGAGCGGGACGTGGCCGCCAAGGTCGAGCCCGAGCTGTGGCACGACCTGGTGCGCGAGCCGCTGGGGACGGCCGTACGCCGCCGGTTCGCGAACGACACCGTGCGGGGGGTGGTGGCCACCGACGCGCTGATCGGCACGTTCGCCTCGCTCGACGACGCCTCGCTGGTGCAGAACCGCTGCTTCCTCTACCACCTGGTCGGCAACGGCACCGGCGAGTGGCGGGTCCCGGTCGGGGGGATGGGCTCGGTGACCGACGCACTCGCCCGGTCGGCCGTCGAGGCGGGCGCGGAGCTGGTCACCGGCGCCGGGGTGAGCGCGATCCGTCCCCAGGGCGACGGGGCCGAGGTGACCTGGCACGACGGCACCCGTGAGCACGGGGTGACCTGCCGGCGGGTGCTGTCGGGGGTGGCGCCGTGGGTGCTGAAGATCCTGCTCGGCGAGCCGGAGGAACCGGCGAGCAAGCCCGAGGGCTCCCAGCTCAAGATCAACCTGCTGCTGGAGCGGCTCCCCCGCCTGCGGTCCGGCATCGATCCCGAGGTCGCGTTCGCCGGCACCCTGCACCTGGCCGAGGACTACTCGCAGGTCGAGGCTGCCTGGGCGCAGGCGGCCGCCGGGCGGATGCCTGACGTGCTACCGGGAGAGGTCTACTGTCATTCACTCACCGACCCCTCGATCCTCGGCGACCTCGTCGGGACGGGAGCGCACACGATGACGTACTTCGGACTGCACACCCCCGCCTCGCTCTTCGAGGGGGACCGCGAGGCCGCCAAGGCACAGGCGGTGGAGCGGGCGCTGGCCTCGCTCGACGAGCACCTGGTCGAGCCCATCGCCTCCTGCCTGATGACCGACGCCGAGGGCCGCCCGTGCCTGGAGGCGAAGGTGCCCCAGGACGTCGAGGCCGACCTGGCGATGCCCGGCGGACACATCTTCCACGGCCACCTGGAGTGGCCCTGGGCGCCGAACCGCGCGCGGCTGGAGACACCCGCGCAACGCTGGGGCGTGGCCACCGACGACGAGGCGGTGCTGCTGTGCGGCTCCGGCGCCCGGCGCGGCGGCGCCGTCTCCGGGATCGGCGGCCACAACGCCGCCCGGGCCGTGCTGGAGTCGCTGTGAACGGCGACGTGCTGGCCATCGTCCAGGCCGGCGGCCAGGGCTCCCGGATGGACGTGCTGACCCGGGAGCGCGCCAAGCCGGCCCTGCCGTACGGCGGCACCCACCGGCTGATCGACTTCGCGCTCAGCAGCATGCTGCACTCCGGGCTGCGCGACGTCTGGGTCAGCCTGGAGTACCAGGTGGCCTCGATCGACCAGTACCTCGCGGGCGGCCGGCCCTGGGACCTGGACTCCAGTCGCGGCGGGTTCCGCCGGATGGTGCCGCAGACCGGGAGCGGACCGGCCACCGAGGACGGCGTTCGCCTTCGGCAACGGCGACCTGCTGCTACGGATGGCGCGCGACCTGGAGGCCAGGGCCGCGGAGACCCTGGTGGTCACCAGCGCCGACCACGTGTTCAACGCCGACCTGCGCGAGATGATCGCCGAGCACCGCTGCTCAGCGGCGCCGCCGCCACGGTGCTCACCAGCGAGGTGACCAAGAAGGAGGCCAGCCACAACGTGGTGCTGGAGACCGCCTCCGACGGCACCGTCACGGCGGTGCACGAGAAGCCGTCGCGGCCGGTCACCGGGACGGTGGCCACCGAGGTGTTCGTCTACCAGACGGCGCCCCTGCTCGAGGCCCTCTACCGCCTGCGCGCCCGGTTGGCCGGCGAGACCGACGACGACGACAGCGGGATCGGCGACTTCGGCGAGCACCTGCTGCCCGACCTGGTCGAGCGCGGACTGGTGCGCGCGGTGCCGCTGCCCGGATACTGGCGCGACCTGGGCCGGCCCGAGGTCTACCTCCAGGGCCACCGCGACCTGCTCGCCGGCAAGGTCGACGTCTTCGACCACCCCGACCGCCCCGTGCTCACCCACTGGCCGGACCGCGGGCCCTCGCGGGTGCGTCCCAGCGGCGAGCTCTCCGACAGCCTGCTCGCGCCCGGCTGCGACGTGGCCGGCGCGGTGCGCCGCAGCGTGCTGGGGCCGGGCGTGGTGATCGAGGAGGGCGCGCTCGTCGAGGACGCCGTGCTCTTCGCCGGCACCGTGGTGCGCCGCGGCGCCCGGGTCACGACCAGCATCCTGGACGCGGGCGTCGAGGTCGGACGGGACGCCGTCGTCGGCACCCCGCCCGACCTCGCGGGTGGCCCGGGAGGAGGAGCTGGTGATGGTCGGCCAGGACTCCTCCGTGGCGGAGCGGACATCGCTGCCGGCCGGGTCCCGGGTCGAGCCCGGCTCCACCGTGTGAACCGACCGCGCGAGGGGTCCGGGATGGCCGCCACCGGCACCCGATTTCTCTCGCGCCCCACCCGCTGGTAGTGTTTCCATCGCTTCACCGGGCGCCATTAGCTCAATTGGCAGAGCAGCTGACTCTTAATCAGCGGGTTCGGGGTTCGAGTCCCTGATGGCGTACAGATCGCAGCACAGGAAAGCCCCTGACCGGGAGTCCCGGTCAGGGGCTTTCTCGTGCCTGGGGTCAGTGCAGCGGACACGGGCGAGGTCGCTGCGAACGTGGGGCCCGACATCCTGCGCCGTCGCGCGTTGCGTCCGCGCGACGCACGGGTCAGGCTGGAGGACATGTCCGCCACGCTGTCCGACCTCGAGTCCTTCCTCTCCGACGCCCGGGTCGACCCGGCGGTCCTCGACCTGCGTCCGGACTACCGGGCGCTCCTGGTCGCGGTCAGCGGACTCGCTCCCGCCTCCAGCGACGAGGAGAGCGAGGAGCTGCTGCTCGCCGCCGAGCAGTCCGCCCGCGAGTCGCTGGCCGTGGCACCGGTGCAGGACCTGCCGCACGTCGCCGCCTGGCGCGAGGCCTACCGGGCCTTCGGCGCCAAGCCGCAGCGCACGCGCAACAGCCTGGAGGCGCTGATGCGCCGTGCCGACTCGGGGCTGCCCCGGGTCAACCGGCTCACCGACCTCTACAACGCCGTCTCGGTGCTCCACCAGGTGCCGTTGGGCGGAGAGGACCTGGACCGTTACGCGAGCTCCCCGCAGCTGGTGCGGGCCACCGGCGAGGAGCCCTTCGACACGCTGGCCCAGGGCGAGCCGGTCACCGAGCACCCCGAGCCGGGCGAAGTCGTGTGGCGCGACGCCGAGGGCGTCACCTGCCGCCGGTGGAACTGGCGCCAGGGACGCCGTACGCAGCTGCGGGACGAGACCACGGCGGCGATCTTCATCCTCGACGCTCTCGACCCGATGACGGACGAGCAGCTGCACGCCGCCGCCGACGACCTGCTGACCCACCTGGGCAACGGCGCCTCCGAGCTGGTCAGCGCCCGGCGGTTGCTCGGCCGCTCCGGAGCCTGAGCCCGGGGAGCAGAGGCCCGGGAGCCTGGCCCCGGGAACGTGGCTCAGAGGTAGAGGCCGGTGTCGCCGCCCTCGAGCCGCTCGGCGGCCACGGCGTGCACGTCGCGCTCGCGCATCACGACGTACACCTCGGCGTTGACCTCGACCTCGGCCTTGTCCTCGGCGTCGAAGAGCACCCGGTCACCGACCTCGACCGCGCGGGCGTGCGGGCCGGTGGCGACCACCTTGGCCCAGCTCAGCCGCCGGGCACCCATCGCCGCGGTCGCCGGGATGACGATGCCGCCGTTGGAGCGTCGCTCCCCCGCCTCCTGGTCGGGCTCGACCAGGATCCGGTCGTGCAGCATCTTGATCGCGGCGCCGGCCCGGCCGCCCGAGCAGGAGGTCTCGGCTCAGTCACGTGCGATCTTGCGGATCACCGCGAAGAGCAGCACCACGCCCACCACCCCGGCCGCAGCCTTGAGGATGTTGTCGGTGCGCGGGGCGCCCGTGTCGGGATCGACGAAGTGCGCCTTGGTCGAAGCCACCTCGCGGTTCACGATCGTCTTCGGGCTCGCACGGTAGAGCAGCTGGTCGATGGTTCCGGCCAGGCGGTCTCGGGTCATCTCGATCTCGCGCTCGAGCGCGGACACGTCTTGGGTCACTCTGGAAGGCTACCAATGGCGGTGGGGTCGAAGCCGAACGGCAGTTCGAGGCGGTGCCGAGCCATCAGCTCGCGGTCGGTCAGCACGTCGTACGTCGACCCGTCGGCCACCACGACGCCCTCGCTGAGCACCACCGAGCGGGAGCACAGCTCGAGCGCGTAGGGCAGGTCGTGGGTCACCATCAGCACGGTGATGTCCAGGGAGCGGAGGATGTCGGCGAGCTCGCGCCGGCTGGCCGGGTCGAGGTTGGAGCTGGGCTCGTCGAGCACCAGGATCTCCGGCTGCATGGCCAGCACGGTGGCGACGGCCACCCGCCGGCGCTGGCCGTAGGAGAGGTGGTGCGGGGGCCGGTCGGCGTGCTCGGCCATCCCGACCGCCTCCAGCGCCGCGAGCACCCGGGCTTCCAGCTCCGGCGCCGCGCAGCCCGAGGTTCGCCGGCCCGAACGCGACGTCCTGGCGGACGGTGCCGAGGAAGAGCTGGTCGTCGGGGTCCTGGAAGACGATCCCGACCCGGCGACGGATCTCCCCGAGGTTCTTTCCGGCCACCGGCAGCCCGCTGACGGTGACGCTCCCGGCGCCCGCGGTCAGGATGCCGTTGAGGTGGAGCACCAGCGTGGTCTTGCCCGCGCCGTTGGGCCCGAGCAGCGCCACCCGCTCGCCGGCGTGCACGTGCAGGTCGACGCCGAACAGCGCCTGGTGGCCGTCGGGGTAGGCGTGCGCGAGGCCACGCACCTCGAGCACGGGGACGCTCACCGGGGCAGCCGCCCGTCGTACCCGCGGGAGAGCATCGCCAGGTGCACCCGTTCACCGCGCTCGTAGGAGCGGATGAACAGCGCCCCCAGGGAACGGGCGAGCACCGGCCAGTGGCGCGGCGAACGCGGGTCGACGCCCCGCGACAGCATCGCGGTCCTCATCCGCGCCAGCTCGTCGAGCACCACCTCCAGGTAGCGGACCATGAATCCCATGATCTGCACCAGCAGGTCGGGCATCCGCAGCCGCTCCAGACCGCCGACCACCTCGTGCGGCTCGGTGGTCGCGGCGAGCGTCAGCGCCGCGACCACGCCCAACGTCCCCTTCATCAGCAGGCCCGCGGCGGCGACGAGGCCGGCCTCGGAGAGCGGGAGCCCCAGCACGTCGACCCGCGGGCCGACGGCGACGAAGGGCACGAGCAGCGCGAAGACGACGAACGGCAGCTCGATCACCATCCGCCGGGCCAGGTAGCCCCAGGGCACCCGGGAGGTCGCCACGACCGCCAGCAGCACCAGCGCGTAGCCGGCGAAGACGGGGTAGGCGTCACGCGGGGTGGCGACCACGACCAGCATGAAGACCAGCACCGCGACGATCTTCAGGTGGGCCGGAGCCCGGTGCACCGGGCTGTGACCGTGGTAGTGCAGCAGGTGGCCGTGCCCGGCGCCCACCCCTACTCCCGACTCGAGTCGGGACCGGAACCACGACGCCTGACCACCCAGAAGATCCCGCCCGCGAGGAGCAGCACCGTCCCGGACCCGAGCAGCCCCGCGAGAGCACCGCTGAGCCGGGCGTCCTCGACGCCCTTGACCTGGTAGTCGGCGAGCGGGCCGTCCCCGGCTGCGTGCTCGTCGGCGCTGTCGAGGAAGCCGGTCTGCTCGGCGACGTGCTCGAGCCCGTCGGGGTTGCTGCTGGCGTAGTAGCTCAGCCCGCCGGCGACCAGGAGGGAGACGAGCAGACCGGCCAGCCAGAGCCGGGTGCCGCGCCGACTCCGGACCGGGCGGGGCGAGTCCAGCTGCTCCGTGCTCATCCCTGCATCCCGGAGGGACGGATCTCCAGCGGCCGCGAGCCCAGCAGGGGGCGGGCGCCGTAGACCAGGTCCGGGCGGACCGCGATCACGCTGCCGACCACCAGGAAGGTCACCACCGCCTCGCCGACGCCGATCAGCGTGTGCCAGCCGAGCATCGCGGCGAGCAGCGTGCCGGTGTCCACCGGCGCCGTCCCGCCCACGGCGAAGAGCCCGGTGAAGACCAGCGCGGCCGCCGGGACGCTCACCAGAGCACCGCCGCCGGCGGCGAACGGCACCATCGAGAGCCGCTTCGGCAGGACCGCGCGCAGTCCGGTGAAGACCAGCCAGCCGACCCCGACGGCGACCAGGGAGAGCAGGGTGACGTTGGTGCCCAGGGCGGTGATGCCGCCGTCGGCCATCATCAGCGCCTGCACGACCAGCACCACGGCGACCGCCAGCACCCCCGTCCACGGGCCCGACCAGGACCGCCGCCAGGGCGCCGCCCATCAGGTGCCCGCTGGTGCCGGCCCCGACCGGGAAGTTCACCATCTGTCCGGCGAAGACGAAGGTGGCGACGAGCCCGGCCATCGGGGCGGTACGGTCGTCGAGTTCCCGACGAGCACCGCGCAGGGCCACCGCGATCCCGCCCGGCGGCCACCACCCCGGTGACCACCGAGGTGGGTGCGTCGAGGAATCCGTCGGGTACGTGCATACGCTCCACCATGAGCGCACTGCAAACGATTGGCAATAGCCAATTGCACATGACTGGCAACAAGGAGCAGCACAGATGAGCGACCGCCTCACCGTCGGCGACCCGGCCCCCGACTTCACCCTCACCTCCGACACCGGCGAGCAGGTCTCCCTGGCCGGACCTGCGCGGCCGCCGGGTGATCGTGTACTTCTACCCCGCCGCGATGACGCCGGGCTGCACCAAGCAGGCCTGCGACTTCACCGACTCCCTCGCCTCGCTGCAGGCCGCGGGCTACGAGGTGGTGGGCATCTCCCCCGACAAGCCGGAGAAGCTGGCGAAGTTCCGCGAGCGGGACGGCCTGACGATCACCCTGCTCTCCGACCCCGACAAGGCGACCATGCAGGCGTACGGCGCCTTCGGCGAGAAGAAGCTCTACGGCAAGGTCGTGGAGGGCGTGATCCGCTCCACCGTGGTCGTGGATCCCGAGGGCAACGTCGAGCTCGCGCAGTACAACGTGAAGGCGACCGGCCACGTGGCCAAGCTCCGTCGCGACCTGAAGCTGGACGCCGCCTAGACTGCAGCGGCCGTCGCTCACGCGGCGGCGAACGCCGAAGTGGTGGAACTGGCAGACACGCAGGTTTTAGGTACCTGTGCCTTCGGGTGTGCGGGTTCGAGTCCCGCCTTCGGCACCAGGAGCGGGTGAGCGTCCGCTCTTCCCGGATGTGACCTGAACCACTACGGTCCGGCCATGGACTCCGCGCTGACGACCATCGGTCTGCCGATCGCCCTGGGCATCATCATGTTCGGCCTCGGTCTGGACCTGACCCTCGGCGACTTCCGCCGGGTCGCCCGGACGCCGAAGGCGGTGACGATCGCGCTGGCGTGCCAGCTGGTGCTGATGCCGGCGATCTGCTTCGGACTGGTGGTGGTCTTCGACCTGCCCGCCCTGCTGGGGATCGGCATGCTGCTGCTCGCCGCCTCGCCCGGCGGGACCACCGCGGCGCTGTTCAGCCACCTCTTCCGCGGCGACGTGGCGCTCAACATCTCCCTCACCGCGATCAACTCGGTGGTCGCGGTCGTCACGCTGCCGCTGATCACCGGGGCGGCGATCGCCTTCTACGACCGCCAGGACGAGGTCGTCGATGCCGCTGGACGAGATCGTCAAGGTGTTCGCCCTGATCATCCTGCCCGTGGGGCTGGGCATGCTGGTCCGTGACCGGCGCCCGGCGTTCGCCGCCGCGATGGACCGGCCGGTGCGGATCGGCTCCGCGGTGATCCTCGCGGTGCTGGTGATCGGGATCCTGGTCGACCAGCGCACCGAGGTCGGTGACTACCTGGCCGACATCGGCCTGGTCGCCGCACTCTTCTGCGCCCTCAGCCTGGTCGTGGGGTACGCCGTGCCCCGGGCGCTGGGGATCTCCGGCCCCCAGTCGATCTCGTCGTCGATGGAGATCGGGGTGCACAACTCCACCCTGGCGATCTTCGTCGCGGTCGAGGTGCTGGACTCCACGGAGATCTCGGTGCCGGCCGCGGTCTACTCGATCATCATGTTCGTCTTCGCCGCGCTCTGGGGCACCTGGGTCGCGCGGCGGGTGCGGGCCGACGAGCCCGCCCCCGCCGTCGCGGCCTGATCAGCCCAACCCGAATCAGCCCAGTACGAATCAGCCCAGGGCCTGCGCCACCACCGGCGCCAGCGCCCGCAGCGCCCGCCCCCGGTGGGAGATCTCGGTCCTTCTCGTCCGGGTCCAGCTCGGCGGAGGTCCGACCGTCCTGCCGCGTGCTCGTCGGCGACGAAGAGGACGTCGTACCCGAAGCCGCCGGCACCGCGGACCTCGCGGATGATCCGGCCGCCCATCCGGCCCTCCACCACGTGCTCCTCACCGCCGGGCAGGCAGAGCGCGACCGCGCAGGCGAAGTGCGCCCCGCGTCGCTCGTCGGGCACGTCGGCGAGCTGGTCGAGCAGCAGCGCGTTGTTGCGCGCGTCCACCTCGGCGCGCTCGCCCCCGCGCCCCGCTCCACCGGGCCGAGAGCACGCCCGGCATGCCGTTGAGGGCGTCGACGCACAACCCGCTGTCGTCGGCGATCGTCGCCCGACCCGACGCCGCGACGCCCGCCCGCGCCTTGACCAGCGCGTTGCCCTCGAAGGTCGGCTGGTCCTCGACCGGCTCGTCGTACGCCGCGACGTCGTCGAGGCCGAGCACCACCACGTCGGGCAGCCACTGCGAGAGGATCCGCTGCATCTCCGCGAGCTTCTTGGCGTTGCGCGAGGCGAGGAAGACCTCAGCCACGGAGGCCTCCCGGGAGCGGCTTGGCGAGCTCCTCGCGCTGGAGCCGGGTCAGGTCGGCGCAGCCCTTCTCCCCCAGGGCGAGCAGCGCGTCCAGCTCGGAGCGCTCGAAGGCGGCACCCTCGGCGGTCCCCTGCACCTCGATGAACTTGCCCTCGCCGGTCATCACGATGTTCATGTCGGTCTCGGCCCGCACGTCCTCCTCGTAGGGCAGGTCGAGCCGGGGCACGCCGTCGATGATGCCCACGCTCACCGCCGCCACCGAGCCGGTCAGCGGCTCCCCGGTGAGCGAGCCCGTGCCGCGCAGGTGCTCGATGGCGTCCGCCAGCGCGACGTACGCGCCGGTGATCGCGGCGGTGCGCGTGCCGCCGTCGGCCTGCAGCACGTCGCAGTCGAGCTGGATCGTGTTCTCCCCCAGCGCCTGGTAGTCGATGACCGCCCGCAGCGACCGGCCGATCAGCCGGGAGATCTCGTGGGTGCGACCGCCGATCCGGCCCTTGACCGACTCGCGGTCGGAGCGGGTGTTGGTGGCCGAGGGGAGCATCGCGTACTCCGCGGTGACCCAGCCGAGGCCGGAGCCCTTGCGCCACCGGGGCACACCGACCGAGGCGGAGGCGGCGCACAGCACCCGGGTGCGGCCGAACTCGACCAGCACCGAGCCGGCCGGGTGGTCCTGCCACCCTCGGGTGAAGCGGATCTCGCGCAGCTCGTCGTCGGCACGCCCGTCGGCGCGGGTCTTGGCAGGTCTCAGTCATGGCCCCGACCCTAGTCGTGGCCACCGACCGGGCCGACCCTCAGGCGACGTCCTCGGCCGCGGCACGCAGCAGCTCGGCGAGCCGGTCGTGGTCGCGCAGGATCTCCTGCTCCGGACCGAGCACGACCGAGCGCCGCCGGCCCCTCGGAGTCGAGGCCGTCCTCGCCCGTCTCGAGCTCACCATCCGCGCGGGGCAGGGGCCAGGGCAGCGCCAGGCAGCCGACGCCCGGCAGGTTCCACGAACGCTCGACGACGGGCTCGCCGCGACGCAGTCGCTCCAGCAGGTCGTGCACCTCCTCGGGGCTCCGCGGGCACACCTTCGGCGCGCGTCGGCCACGGGGAGACGATCCAGGTGCGGCGACAGGTCCGCGGGCGGCAGCTGGGCCAGCAGGGCGAGCCCGGCGGCGGTCTCCCACAGGTGCTCCGCCGGCTCGGCGGGGGCCGGCAGCGGGGCGTCCGGCTCCCGCGGCTCCACGGCGAGCGGGTGCGCGCCGCTGGTGCGCAGCTGGACCACGGCGGTGGTCTGGCCGGTCTGGTCGCGGAACCGACGGGCCAGCTGGATGGCGCGGCCGCGCAGCGGGGTGGTGAACGCGCCGGAGGACAGGAGCAGGGCCCGCGGCCCCAGCACGTGCAGGCGGCCGGTCCGCTCGACCCAGCCCTCGTCCAGGAGGGCTCGCAGCACCCGGGAGACTCCGGCCTTGTCCACCTGCAGTCGACGGGCTACCTCGGAGACACCGAGCGGCTCGGTACGCAGCATCTCCAGGATGCGCAGACCACGGAGCAGGCTGGCAGACATGGCGCCGATCCTAGGCAGAGACCGGCGCCGGGCGTGGGTGAACCCTCACACTCCCGGCGCCGGTGCTCCTGCTACGTCGCTGCCCTGGGGCTCGCTACTTGACCTCGGCCTTGAGCAGGCGGAGCCAGCCGAGGACGAACGGGATGACGATCCAGATCAGGGTGGTGCTGCCCAGCTGGGCCCACTCCTCGCCGGAGAGGTCGATGCTGGTGCCGAAGAGCGGCATCTGGGCGGTGGCCAGGTCGATCCAGGGTGCCGCGTCGCGCAGCGCGTCGACCAGGCTGAACAGCAGGTTCATCACGATCGGCAGGCCGAAGAAGAGCACGATCGCCGCCGGGGTGTTGAGCAGCAGCAGGCCGTAGGCGAGCCCCTGGAGGATGGTGAACAGCTGCAGCAGGAAGAACGCGCGGCTGTCGCCCCACTCGAAGCCGGCGAAGCCGTCGGTCCCGCCCGAGAGCAGGGTGGCGAGGGCACCGAGCGACGATCGCCGCCACGAAGGCGCCCGTGCCGAAGATCAACGCGGCGACGGTCTTGGCGCCCACCACCCGCGACCGGGACGGTTCGAGGGCGAAGGTCACCATGGCGGTGCGCTGGCTCCACTCGCTGGTGACCAGCAGGATGCCGAGCACCGGGAGCAGCAGCGACTGCGGGGTCGAGGCGACCGAGAGGTAGTTGCTGAACGTGCGCTCGTCGGCGCGGAGACGAAGTAGACGATCGCCATCACCGGGCGGTGATCACCACGATCGACCCGATCAGCCAGAGGCCGGCGCGGGTGTCGAACGACTTGCGCAGCTCGACCTTCACCAGCCGCGCGAACGGGGTCTTGGGGGTGCCGCTGACGTCGAGGGTCCGCGGCGCGGAGTCGAGGGTGCTCATGCGTGCGCTCCTGTCTGGGGGCCGGTGGAGCCGGCGAGCTGTTCGCGCTGGGTCTGGCCGGTCAGCTCGAGGAACAGGTCCTCGAGACCGCCGCCGGTCTGGTGCAGGTCGGTGAGGACGATGCCCGCCTCGAGGGCGGCCCGGCCCACCACCACGGGCTCGGCGTCGACCCGCAGGCCGTCCCCGGTCGCGGTGACCGTGTGACCGAGGCCCGTCAGCGCCGTCGCGAGCGCCTGGTCGTCGAGGGAGGCGACCTGGGTCGCCGCGCCGCCCCGGCTGGCGAGCAGGGAGCGCTTGTCGCCCTGGGCGAGGATCTTCCCGCGGCCGATCAGCACCATGTCGTCGGCGATCAGCTCGACCTCGTTGAGCAGGTGGCTGGAGAGCAGCACGGTGCCCCCACGCTCGGCGTAGCCGCGCAGCAGGTCGCGCATCCACCGGATGCCCGCCGGGTCGAGCCCGTTGGCCGGCTCGTCCAGGATCAGCACCGAGGGGTCCCCCAGCAGGGCGTGGGCGAGGCCGAGCCGCTGCTTCATGCCGAGGGAGTAGTTGCGCAGGCGGCGCTTGGACTCCTTCGGCGAGAGCGAGACGAGCTCGAGCATCTGGTCCACCCGCGAGGTGGGCAGGCCCATGGTGCTCGCGCCGAGCTGCAGGATCTCCCGGCCGGTGCGGCCCCCGTGCTGGGCGCCCGCGTCGAGCAGCACGCCCACGTGCAGCCCGGGGTTGGGGATGTCGCGGTAGAGCTGCCCGCCGATCGTCGCGCGACCCGCGGTCGGAGCGGTCAGCCCCACCACGATCCGCATCGCGGTGGTCTTGCCGGCACCGTTGGGCCCGAGGAACCCGGTCACCCTCCCCGGCTGGCAGGCGAAGCTCACGTCGTCGACGGCGAGGAAGTCGCCGTACCTTCTGGTCAGTCCCTGGACTTCGATCATGGGAACAGCCTGCCTCAGGCGTCCACCGAATTTCGCCCTCCCCGGGTCGCGTCGCGGCCCTACCTAAGTAGGGGGTGCTGCCCCGACGGCCGGCTCCTGCGCTGCCGGCGACCGCCGCCTAGCCTGTGCTGCGTGCCCCCGCCCGCCCCTTCCGCCTCCCAGCCCCACCAGCCCTCGCTCGGTGTCTGGGACCAGGTCTGGCGCCTGCTGGTGTGCCTGCTCGTCTCGCTGCTGGTCTGGGGCACCGTGGTGGAGGGACAGTGGGAGGACCACCGGGCGCTGTGGTGGACCGACGTGGTCGTGGGGCTGGCCTCCTACGTGCTCGTGCTGTTCCGGCGGCGCTGGCCGTTGACCGTCGCGCTGCTCACCCAGGCGATGATGATCGGCTCGGGGATCGCGGCCGGCCCGGCGACCCTGTCGGCGGTCTCCCTCGCGACGCACCTGCGGCTCGTGCCGATCGCGGTGACCAGCGTGGCGATGGTCGCCGCCGGGATGGTCTTCCCCCTCGTGCAGCCGTTCGCCGGCACCAGCCTGTGGTGGCTCGACCTCGCGTTCAACACGGCCGTCACCGTCGGGCTGATGGGCTGGGGGATGTACCTCGGCTCCCGGCGCCAGCTCATCGGCACGCTGCGCGAGCGGGCCGAGCGCGCGGAGACCGAGCAGACGCTGCGCGAGAGCGAGGCCCGGTCGGCCGAGCGGAACCGGATCGCCCGGGAGATGCACGACGTGCTGGCGCACCGGATCTCCCAGATCTCCCTGCAGGCGGGGGCGCTGGCGTTCCGCGACGACCTCGACGCCGACACCCTGCGCGCGGGCGTCGCGGAGATCCGGGAGAAGTCGCACCAGGCCCTCGACGACCTGCGCGGCGTCCTGGGGGTGCTGCGCGACCTCGAGGGCACGGCGCCGGACCGGCCGCTGCCGACGTACGCGGCGGTGCGGGAGCTGGTCGAGGAGGCCTGCGCCGAGGGCACCCCCGTCGTGCTCGAGGACCGGGTGGAGGACCCCGCGGCTCGTCCCGGAGGTGGCGGGCCGGGCCGTCTACCGGATCGTGCAGGAGGGGATCACCAACGCCCGCAAGCACGCCCCCGCGGCACGTCTGGAGATCCAGCTGGCCGGAGACCCCGAGCAGGGGCTGAGCCTGCGGTTGAGCAACCGGCTCGGCTTCGCCACGGTGCCCGCCGCGCCAGGGTCGGGGCTGGGCCTGGTCGGCCTCGCCGAGCGCGCCCAGGCCCGCGGAGGTCGACTCACGCACGGCCGCCAGGGCGACGTCTTCGTCGTGGAGGGGTGGCTGCCGTGGACGACGTGACTCCGCTCGACGTGGTCGTGGTCGACGACGACCCGCTGGTGCGCTCCGCGCTGAGCCTGATGCTGGGCGGCCGGTCCCGGATCCGGGTGGTCGGCGAGGCCGCCGACGGTCAGGCCGGGGTGGCCCTGGTCGAGCGGCTGCGTCCCCACGTGGTGCTGATGGACATCCGGATGCCCGTGCTCAACGGCCTGGAGGCGACGGCGCTCCTGCACGCACGCCCGAACCCCCCGCGGGTGATCGTGCTGACCACCTTCGACGCCGACGAGCACGTGGTCGGCGCCGTGGCGGCCGGCGCCGACGGGTTCCTGCTCAAGGACACCCCTCCGGCGCAGATCGTCGAGGCGATCCACCGGGTCGCCGACGGCGAGGCGATGCTCTCCCCCAGCGCCACCCGGGCGCTGGTCACCCAGGTGCGCGCCCAGGCGCCCGACGACCGCGCCGGGGCGGCCCGGCAGCGGCTGGCCTCACTCACCGCCCGGGAGCAGGACGTGGCCCTGGCCGTGGGCGCCGGGCTCTCCAACGCCGAGATCGCCCGGGCGCTGCACCTGTCGGTGGCCACGGTGAAGGCGCACGTCTCGCGTCTCTTCGAGAAGCTCGAGGTCACCAACCGGGTGCAGATCGCCATCGTGGTGCACGACGCGGGCCTGGCCTGACCACGCTCGTCGTCGGCCTTCGGCCGTGCCGGCGGGTGAGTGCTGTCAGAGCTCCAGCACCTGGCCGGCGTACGCCAGCTCGAGCGGCCCGGAGTAGACCTCCTTGGCCTCCTGCAGCGCCACCTCCGGGTCGTGCCACGGCGGCACGTGCGTGAGCAGCAGCCGCCGTACGCCGGCACGCGTGGCCAGCTCGCCGCACTCGCGCCCGGTCAGGTGCAGGTCCGGCGGGTTGACGTGGCCCTCCTGGAACGACGCCTCGGCCAGCAGCACGTCGGCGTCGGCCGAGACCCGGTCCAGCGCCTCGCAGGGGCCGGTGTCGCCCGTGTAGGCCACGACCGTGTCCTCAGTGGCCACCCGCAGGGCGAACGCAGGGACCGGGTGGACCACCGGCACCGCCTGCACCTCGAACGGCCCGAAGCGGAACGCCTCACCCCACTCCCGGAAGTCGAACTCGCCGGTCATCCCGGTCTCCAGCGGCAGGTCGTAGGCCAGCGCCATCCGCTCGGCCGTCCCGGCCGGCCCCCAGACCGGGATCCGCGGCTGCGGCCCGGCGGGGTGGTAGCGGCGCAGCACGTGGTAGCCGCACAGGTCCATGCAGTGGTCGGGGTGCAGGTGGCTGAGCAGCACCGCGTCGATCTCGAGCGGGTCCACGTAGCGCTGCAGCGCCCCCAGCGCGCCGCTGCCCAGGTCCAGCAGCACCCGCCAGGTGCGGCCCTGGTGCTCGGCCTCGAGCAGGTAGCAGCTGGCGGGCGACTCGGGTCCGGGGTAGGACCCCGAGCACCCGACGACGGTGAGCCTCATGCCATCCCTCCCACGAACTGGTGCGCCGTCCTCAGCTCGGGGCCGAGGAACCGTCGTCCGATGGTCTCGAACTCCGAAGCCGTGCCCGTCGTGAGGAACGTGTACGTCGCCTCCCCACCCTCTCGCATCAGGCCCTTGGTCGCCAGCAGCCGGTAGACGTCCTTCGCACACTCCTCCGCGGAGCTGACCAGGGTGACCTGTCCACCCATCACGTAGGAGATGACGCCGGTGAGCAACGGGTAGTGGGTGCAGCCCAGGACCAGGGTGTCGACCCCCTCGGAGACCAACGGGTCCAGGTAGTCGTGCGCCGCCTGGAGCAGCTGGTCGCCGCCGGTGATCCCGGCCTCGACGAAGTCCACGAACGACGGGCACGCCTGGGTGTGCAGGGAGATGTGCGGAGCCGCCGCGAAGGCGTCCTCGTAGGCCATCGACTCGGCGGTGGCCCGGGTGCAGATCACCCCGATCCGGCCGGTCCTGCTGGCGGCGACGGCCCGGCGGGTGGCCGGGTAGATGACCTCGATCACCGGCACGTCGTACCGCTCGCGGGCATCGCGCAGCATCGCGGCGCTGGCGGAGTTGCACGCGATCACCAGCGCCTTGACGCCCAGGGTGACCAGGTGGTCGAGGCACTCCAGCGCGTACTCGCGCACCTCCCCGATCGGCTTGGCGCCGTAGGGCTGCCGGGCCGTGTCGCCGAAGTAGATGATCGACTCGTGCGGCAGCTGGTCGATCACGGAGCGGGCGACGGTGAGTCCCCCGAAGCCTGAGTCGAAGATGCCGATCGGCGCGTCGACCGGTCCGGGGGGTGGGAGAGACACAAGCGACAAGGCTAGGGGGTCGCCGTCCTGGGGTCATCCGGACGCGACCCATGTCACCCATCGCCTGGGTCACACTGCCCGCCCGGCGCTGGGCCCACGGGCGCTGGGCGCACGGGCACTGGGCGCACGGGCACTGGGCGCACGGGCACTGGGCGCACGGGCACTCTGCTCATCTGCGTCACACGCCGCGGCACGGCGGGTTACCGTGAGTGGGATGAGCTTCCTCGCGCGCAGCCGGTCCGGGCCCAGCGCCCTCGCCCTCGTCGCCGTCTGCGCGTTGGTGCCCGCCGCGGGCTCCGCCGGCGCCGACGTCGCCCGGATCCCCTGGCGGGCGAGCCGCACCCGGCCACCGGAGCGAGCGGGTCCTCGAGCACCGGACCGGACACCGACTCCGTGCTCGTGGTCTCGGTCGACGGCCTCAACCCGCAGCGCGCTGAAGCCGGCTGGGCCGGGCCGGGGCCCCCACCCTGCACCGGCTCCTCGACGAGGGAGCCGGCACCCTGAACGCACGCACCGCGGTGGAGCTGACGGTGACGCTGCCCAACCACACCGGCATGGTCACCGGACGGCGGATCGACGCCGCGCGCGGCGGGCACGGCGTGAACTGGAACGTCGACCGGGCGCGCCCGGCGACCGTGGGCCGGGCCGCGGGCGAGCGGGTCGACTCGGTCTTCACGGTGGTCTCGCAGCGCCGGCGGCTCCACCGCCCTGTTCGCCGGCAAGTCCAAGTTCAGCCTCTGGCGGCGCTCCTGGGGCCAGGACCTCGACCGGGTGGTGATCCGCCAGGACGGCGCCGGGCTCGTCCGCTCGTTGCTCCGCGACCTGCGCACCCGGGACCGGAGACCTGCGCTTCGTCCACCTCGCCGCCCCGGACGCCGCCGGCCACGCCCACGGCTTCATGCGGCCGCGACTACCTCGACGCGGTGCGCCAGGTGGACCGGTGGCTGGGCAGGGTGCTGCGCACGATCGATCGCGACGACGCTCCCGCCACCACCCTGCTGCTGACCTCCGACCACGGGGGCGGGCGCAGCACCGACCACTCGCGGAAGAACGAGCCGGCCAACTACCGGGTGCCCTTCGTCGTACGCGGCCCGGGCGCGGCACGCGGGTGCCGACCTCTACGCGCTCAACCCGGCGTACGCAGGATCCCGGACGCGGCCGTCCGGGGTACGCCGAGGAGCGGCAGCCGGTGCGCAACGGCATGGTCGCCAACGTGGCGCTGGACCTGCTCGGCCTGCCGCCCGTGCCGGGCAGTGTGCTGCGGTGCCGACGAGCCGCTGCTGCTCACCGCTCCGACGGGGTAGGCCACGGATTGAAGCGACACCCCGCCCGGCCCTTGGACTGCTGCATCATCACCGGGGCGAGCCGTCCGGGAGCCGGGCAGGTGCGGTGCCCGCGGCCGAGCCAGTGGCCGGTCTCGTGGTTGACCACCATGTGCCGGTAGTCGCGCAGGCTGCGCCCGGCGGCGTTCCAGGCCGGGGAGGCGTGCCGCCAGCGGGCCTGGTTGATCACCACGTAGCGCCCGACCCGGCAGCTCCAGGTCGCGCTGCACGACGAGGAGAAGCGGGGCACCTCCGAGGGCTCGGCGAGCACCAGGCTCAGGTCACCCGCCCCGGTCGACCCGGCGCAGCTCGACGCCGGTGCTGCGCCAGCCCCGCGGGTCGTCGAAGGTCTGCTGGGCCAGCCGGGCGAACTCGCGGACGCCACTGACGGCTCCGCGGGTCTCGACCTGGTAGGTCACGACCCGGCGTACGGGGACCAGGTGCCGCACCGGGGGCGTCGGCCGGGAGACCGCGGTCGCCCAGGACCCTCCGGCCAGCCGCGCACGCACCTGCACCCGGAGCCGGCTGCCGACGTCCTCGGGACGGATCCGGTACCGGCGCTGCCGGGCACCGGGGATCGGCGTCCCGTCGCGCAGCCAGCGGTAGCGGGTCTCCGCCCGCCGCGGGCGTCCAGCGGCCCGGGTGGGCACGCAAGCGTGCGCGACCAGCGGGCCTCCCCCAGCACCCGAGGCCGGCGCACCGACTCGATGCCCGGCTCCTCGGCTCCGGGTCGGTCTCCGGGCCGGGCTCGGTCCCGGGCGTCTCGGTCGAGCCGGTCGAGTCGGGCCGGTGGGTGGGATCGGGGGCCGGAGCGGGACTGGGCGACGGGCTGGGCGAGGGTGCGGGCAGGCCGATCAGCGCGGGGTGGACCCCGGACTGCGCGGACGCGGGCCGGGCGGACGCCGAGGTCGCGGTGAGCGGGGGCAGCACCAGCAGGCCGGCCACGAGAGCCGACCTGAGCACCACGGTCCACCGGTCACGCACGCCCCCAGAGTAGGTCGCGACCGGACGCGCGGACCAGGTGGCGACCGACACGCCGCTCAGGCCCAGAGCTGCCCGTCCAGCCGGTCCTCGGCCTCGTCGACGGTGCCCTCGTAGGCACCGGTGGAGAGGTACTTCCAGCCGCCGTCGCACGACCACGAAGGCGATGTCCGCGCTCTCGCCGGCCCGGACCGCCTTGGCGGCCTGCGCCATCGCGGCGTGCAGGATCGCCCCGGTCGAGACCCCGGCGAAGATGCCCTCCAGCTCGAGCAGCTCGCGCACCCGGCGCACCGCGTCGCGGGGGCCCGACGCTGAAGCGGGCGTCGATCAGGGAGGCGTCGTACAGCTCGGGGACGAAGCCCTCGTCGAGGTTGCGCAGCCCGTAGACCAGCTCGCCGTACCGCGGCTCGGCGGCGACGATCCGCACCTCGGGCTTGGCCGCGCCGGAAGAACCGGGAGACCCCCATCAGCGTGCCCGGTGGTGCCGAGCCCGGCGACGAAGTGGGTGATCTCCGGCAGGTCGGCCAGCAGCTCGGGGCCGGTCCCCTCCTCGTGCGCCAGCGCGTTCGCCGGGTTGCCGTACTGGTAGAGCATCACCCAGTCCGGGTGCTCGGCAGCGAGCCCCTTGGCCACCCGCACCGCCTCGTTCGACCCGCCCGGCGGCGGGCGAGGAGACGATCTCCGCCCCCCACATCTGCAGCAGCTGGCGGCGCTCGATGGAGGTGTTCTCCGGCATCACGCAGACGATCCGGTAGCCCTTGAGCTTGGCCGCCATCGCCAGGGAGATCCCGGTGTTCCCGCTGGTCGGCTCCAGGATCGTGCAGCCGGGCGCGCAGGGTGCCGTCGGCCTCGGCGACCTCGATCATCTTCAGGGCCGGGCGGTCCTTGATCGAGCCGGTCGGGTTGCGGTCCTCGAGCTTGGCCCACAGCCGTACGTCGGGGGACGGCGAGAGCCGCGGCAGGCCGACGAGCGGGGTGTCGCCGACCGAGGCCAGCAGGTTGTCGTGGCGCATGGTCACGAGCCTTTCACGAGCGGTCGGAGCGGGCTGAGCGGAGGGGCCGGCTCAGCGCAGGAACATCTCGGGGTCGAAGTCGTCGAGCGAGATGATGCGGACCCGCGGCAGCGGGACGTTGAACGCGGCCACGTCGTCCTCGAGGTCGTGCAGCTCCAGGCCCAGCGCGTCGAACCGGGACGAGGCGTACTCGCGCAGCGCGGCCACGGCGACCCGTCGACCACCGCCCAGCAGCGCCTCGAGGTGGTCGGCGAAGTCGGCGTCGTGGCTGACCAGCAGCACGTCGTCGTCGTGGCGCAGCAGCGCCTCCAGCGTGCGCTGGATACCGAGGTCGACGACCTTCTCGTCGGCCCGGCCGGCCAGCGGGATCGGCCGGTAGCCCATCGCCAGCAGCGCCTGCACGAAGGTCTGCGGGAACTGCCCGCTGGTGGCGTTGAGGAAGAACAGGCCGGTGACCGGCTGGTCCCACAGCTCCCGGGCGTAGTCGGTGACGCGCTCCCAGCGGGGGCGCTCCTCCGGCAGCGGCCGACGGCCCAGGAGCGAGTTGCCCAGGGTGGCGTCGATGTTCTCCCCGTCGACCAGGACGAAGGTGCGCCGACCCGTCACCTCGCTCAGCCGCCGGCGACGGCGGGGAGCACCACGACCTGGTCGCCGTCGTTGAGCTCGGCGTCCAGACCGCCGATGAAGCGCACGTCCTCGTCGTTGACGTAGACGTTGACGAAGCGGCGCAGGTCCGAGCCGTCGAGCAGCCGCTCGGCGAGACCGGGGTGGTTGGCCTCGAGGTCGTCGATGAGCGCCTTGAGCGTGTCGCCCTGGCCGTTCACCGCCTTCTCGCCTCCGGTGTAGGTACGCAGGATGGTGGGGATGCGGACCTCGATGGCCATCAGTCGTTGCTCCTCGGTGTGGATGCCTGGGTTGCCGGACCGCCGGGCGCCTGGTCCTCGGGTGAGGCGTCGCCCTCGACGACGACGACCTCTTCCTCGGTCACCTCGCCGTCGACGATCCTGTAGGACCTGAACTCCACCGGACCGTCGTTATTCCCGTGCTCGCGCGTGCTCACCAGGACGTAGTGGGCGCCGGGCTCGCTGGCCAGGCCGATGTCGGTGCGGCTCGGGTAGGCCTCGGTGGCGGTGTGGGAGTGGTAGACGACGACCGGTTCCTCGTCGTTGTCCCACATCTCCTTGTAGAGCGCGAGCAGCTCGGTGGAGTCGAACTCGTAGAACGTCGGGCTGCCGGCGGCGTTGACCATCTCCACCAGCCGCTCGGGCCGGTCGCTGCCCTCGGGGCCGGCGACGACCCCGCAGGCCTCGTCGGGATGGTCCCGCTTGGCGTGGGCGACGATGGCGTCGCGGATCTCCCGGCTGATGGTCAACACGTCCCGCATCCTAAGACTCGGTCGGGAGCCGCGCCTCAGCCGTCTCACCTGGCCGGGCCGACTCGTGACGTCCGCCTCACCACCTGGACCCTCGACGGCCGACCTGGGCGTCGCGACGGGGGCGAGGCCGATCGGCGTCGGCCCTGACGCGACGACCGCTCCCGGGTTAGCGTGGACCGTGCCCCCGGACTCCCGCCTCCGCCCCGCCGCCCTCGCACCGTCGCGCCGTCCGCACCGCCCTGCTCGACCGCGGCCACGGTGCTCTCCGCGGGAGCCGCCACCTTGCCGGGTCTGCTGCCGGGCACGGCCGCGACCTCGGCCTCGTCCCCCGACCCGAGCCGGTTCCGTCGACCCGGGCAGGGAGTCGAGGCGTCGGCGCGAGCGACGGCGACAGGGGGACGCGGTCGCCCGCCGCGCCCGGATCACGGTCAAGGCCCCGCGGTCGACGGCGGCCGGCAGCCGCTTCACCGTGCGCGGGACCGTGCGCGCCGGGTCGGGCGTGCGCGTGGTCGACGGTGACGGAGAAGCGCGGCGCGCGGTGGCGCAAGGTCGGTCGCGACCGCACGAACCGCAAGGGCTCCTTCGCGGTCACGCTCCGGGCGGGCAGGCAAGGAGCAGACCCGCACCTTCCGGGTGCAGGCCACCGCCCGCGGCCGGGTGCTCGCCCGGGCCCGGGTCAAGGTCCGGGTGCAGGCGCCGACGACGGTGACCACGACCTGGTCCGCCGCCACCGCGCCGCTGGGCACGCCGGTCACGGTGACCGGCCTGGTCTCCGCCGCCGACCTGACCGGCCGCACGGCTCGGCTCCAGCTGAGGCTGCCGACCGGGTGGCGCCAGGTGTCGAGCACCCCGGTGGCCGAGGACGGCTCCTTCGCCCTGGCCGCACCTTCGGACTGGCTCTACTCGACCAGGCTCCGGGTCCTGGTGCCCGTCGGGCGCGGGCAGCGCCGGAGGGTCGCTCGGCGCCCTGGAGCCTGACGATCACGCCCACCTGGGCACCGCCGGGCTCCCCCCGCGACTGGACCGAGCTCAACGAGACGCCCCTGCGCTACGACCCGTGCCGGGTGATCGGCTACCGGACGAACCTGGACGCCGCCCCACCCGGCGCCGCGGAGGCGGTCACCGAGGCGCTGCGCCAGGTGAGCCTGGCCACCGGCCTGCGCTTCCAGCACCTGGGCGCCACCACCGCACTGTTCGACGGCGAGGGCGCGAACGCGGCGTACCCCAAGGACGCGACGCTGGTCGTGGGCTTCGGCACCGCGGCCCAGACCCGAGCGCCGTTCGACACCGGGCCGACCATCGGCTGGGGCGGCTCGGCCCACGGCGTCCGCGCCCGCAGCGCCACGCTGGGCCAGGTGTGGCGGATCGTGCAGGGCGGCGCGGTGCTCAAGGCGGACCACGCCTGGACTCCGGCCTCCATGCTCGAGGCGCTGACCCACGAGGTCGGTCACGCGGTGGGGCTCGGGCCACGCCGACATGCCCGAGCAGGTGATGTATCCGGTCTCCGAGGGCGCCAACCTGGTCTGGGGCGCCGGGGACCTCACCGGGCTGCGCTCGGCCGGGCTCCAGTCCGGCTGCCTGCGACCGGCGCGCGCGAGCGGCGACGGTGACCGGTTCCCCGGCGTGGTCGCCCTGCCCTGACCAGAAGGCCTGACCAGAAGGCCTGACCCGGAGCACCTGACCGGACCTGGCCCGGGCGCCTGGTCCTCGGGTCAGGTGAGGGACTCGACCAGGGTCTCCTGCAGGTAGCCGACCCACTCGTAGATGTCGTGGGCCTGGGCACGCGGGTCGTCCTCGGGCAGCGACTCCCAGTACCCCTCGTCCCCCTCCTCGACCTCCAGCCGGGTGGCCAGGGCGAGCCGGATGTCGTTGAGCGCGCGCAGCCAGTCCTGGGCCTGGGCGGGCTCGAGCTCGACGTCGATCATCAGCCCGTCGTCGTCCGGCTCGGGCGGCAGCCCGGCCTCCTCGAGGGTCTCGATCAGCGCCACCGCGGTGCGGGCCTTGCCGTCGCGCAGCGCGGCCTCGGTGTAGCGGCGGAACTCGGCCGCCGCGTCGTCGTCGTCGCGGTAGGCGGTCGGGAAGAAGCGCAGCAGCACCGGGTCCTCGGGCTCGCTGGTCGGCCCGGAGAAGTCCAGCATCGCCTCGAGCGGGTCCACCTCGCTCGCCGGCGCCGCCTGCTCGTTGCGCAGCAGCTCGACGACCTGGGCCGAGAGCGAGCGCAGCAGGTCGGCCTCGAGGCCGGTGAAGTTGGCGATGGTCCGGCCGCTGCGCCGGTGCCGGGTGAAGCCGCTCATGCGGAGCGCTCCATCGTGGCCCACAGCCCGTACTCGTGCATCGCCTGGACGTCGCGCTCCATCTCCTCGCGGCTGCCGGTGCTCACCACGGAGCGACCGTCGTGGTGGACCTCCAGCATCAGCTTCTCGGCCTTCTTCTTGTCGTAGCCGAAGTAGGTGCGGAAGACGTAGGTGACGTAGGACATGAGGTTGACCGGATCGTTCCAGACGATCGTCACCCAGGCCTTGTCCAGCAGGGTCGACTCGTCGGCGGTCAGGTCGGGTTCAACCTCGACGGGGCTCGCGGCGGACACGCCCTCATCGTGGCACAGTGACTGCCGTGACCGCCCGCACCCCCGTCGACCTGCCCTCCACGGCCCTGCTCACCGACCACTACGAGCTGACCATGCTGCAGGCCGTCGCTGGCCTCGGGCACGTGGCAGCGACGCTCGGTCTTCGAGCTCTTCGGCCGGCGTCTGCCGGAGGGTCGCCGGTACGGCGTCGTGGCCGGCGTCGGCCGGGCGCTCGACCTGGTCGAGCGGTTCCGGTTCGACGACCACGTCCTGGGGATCCTGCGACGAGGAGCGGGTGGTCGACGAGCAGACCCTCGCCTGGCTGGCCGACTACGAGTTCACCGGCGACATCTGGGGCTACCCGGAGGGCGAGGTCTACTTCCCCTACTCCCCCCTGCTGGTGGTGGAGTCGACGTTCGCCGAGGCGGTGCTGCTGGAGACGCTGCTGCTCTCGGTCTACAACCACGACTCCGCGATCGCCTCCGCCGGCTCCCGGATGACCTGGGCCGCGCAGGGACGCCCGTGCATCGAGATGGGCTCGCGGCGTACCCACGAGGAGGCGGCGGTCGCGGCCGCCCGGGCGGCGTACGTCGCGGGGTTCGACGCCACCTCCAACCTCGCGGCCCGGCGAGCGCTACCAGATCCCGACCACCGGCACCTCCGCGCACAGCTTCACCCTGCTGCACGACAGCGAGGAGGATGCCTTCCGGGCGCAGGTGACCTCGCTGGGGCGTGGCACGACGCTGCTGGTCGACACCTACGACGTGGCCGAGGCGGTCCGGCTGGCGGTGGAGGTGGCCGGCCCGGAGCTCGGCGCCGTCCGGCTCGACTCCGGGGACCTGGGGGTGCTGGCCCACCAGGTGCGGGCCCAGCTCGACGCGCTCGGCGCGACCGGACACCAGGATCGTGGTCACCAGCGACCTGGACGAGTACGCGATCGCCGCACTCGCCTCCGCCCCGGTCGACGGCTACGGCGTCGGCACCCAGCTGGTCACCGGCTCCGGGCACCCCACCAGCGGCTTCGTCTACAAGCTGGTGAGCCGGGCCGACGAGCAGGGCCGGATGCTGCCGGTGGCCAAGAAGAGCAAGGACAAGGCGTCGGTGGGCGGCCGCAAGTACGCCCTGCGCCGGCTCTCCCCCGAGGGCGTCGCCCAGGCCGAGGTGGTCGGCATCGGCGCCGAGCCGGTCGACGACGGCGACGACCGCTCGCTCCTGGTGCCGCTGGTGCGCGACGGCGAGGTGGTGGGCCGCGAGAGCCTGGAGGCCGCCCGCCAGCGGCACCTGGCCAGCCGGGAGGAGCTGCCGCTGCCGGCGCGCATGCTGAGCAAGGGGCAGCCGGTGATCCCCACGGTCCACCTGGACTCCTGACCCGCCCGTCCCCACGAATCCCCGCCTGTGCGGGGTTGTGCGTGGTTGGCACGTGGTACGACACCCGCCAACCTCCGCGATCCCCGGCTGAGCGGGGATCCCGACAGGGGACGCGGCCGCGGCGTAGCCTCTCGCCATGACCCGAGCACTCATCGTCGTGGACGTGCAGAACGACTTCTGTGAGGGCGGCTCCCTCGCGGTCGACCGGAGGCGCACGCGTGGCCGCCGAGATCTCCACGCTGATCGGGGCCTGGCACGCGAAGTCGGCCGACGGCGCCGGCGTACTCGCACGTCGTCGCCACCAAGGACCACCACGTCGACCCCGGGGCGCACTGGTCCCGCGAGCCCGACTTCGTGGACTCCTGGCCGGTGCACTGCGAGGTCGGCACCGACGGGGAGGCGTTCCACCCCAACCTGGACCCGCAGCCGTTCGACGCGGTCTTCCTCAAGGGCCGGTACGCCGCGGCGTACTCGGGGTTCGAGGGACTGACGGCGGCAGGGGACCTCCCTGGGCGACTGGCTGCGCGAGCACCAGGTCACCGAGGTGGACGTGTGCGGGATCGCGACCGACCACTGCGTGCGGGCCACTGCGCTGGACGCCGTGGACGCAGGGGTTCGCCACCCGGGTGCTGGTCGACCTGTGCGCCGGGGTGGCCCCGGGGACCACCGAGTCCGCGCTCGCCACGATGTCCGGGGCGGGGATCGACCTTGTCTGACCTCCAGGTCGCCGTCGAGGACGGCGTCCTGCGGATCCGCTTCGCCCGGCCCGAGGTGCACAACGCGCTGAGCGCCGAGATGGTCGAGGAGCTCACCGCGCTGCTGGAGGGGCTGCCTCGGCGCGACGACGTCCGGGTGGTGCTGCTCGACCGGCAGCGGCCGCTCGTTCAGCTCCGGGCGCGGACCTCTCCGGCCCCGACGCGCACCGTCACCTCGACGTCCGCGCCGTCGACCAGGCCAACCGCCTGGTCCGGGCGATCGTCCACGCCGACCAGCCGGTGGTCGCCGCGGTCGACGGCGTGGCGGCCGGCTTCGGCTGCTCGCTCGCCCTGGCCTGCGACCTGGTGGTCGCCAGCGCCCGCTCGACCTTCCTGCTCGCCTTCACCCGGGTCGGGCTGATGCCGGACGGCGGCGCGACCGCGACCGTGACCGCCGCGGTGGGGCGGGCCCGGGCGATGCGGATGGGGCTGCTCGGCGAGGCGTTGAGCGCTGCCGAGGCGTACGCGGCCGGGCTGGTCAGCCACCTGGTCGAGGACGCCGACCACCCGCGGGAGGTCGACGCGATCCTCCGGCGGTTGGCCGGCGGGGCTCCCCTGGCCCAGGCCGCCACCAAGCGCGCGGTCAACGCGGCGGCGCTGGAGCGGCTCGAGCCCGCCCTGGAGGCGGAACGGCGCGGGCAGTCCCTGCTGCTGCGCACCGAGGACGCGGCCGAGGGGATGCTCGCGTTCTCCGAGAAACGGCGGCCGGAGTTCCGCGGCCGCTGACCCGGCCGGTCAGCGGGTCCGCACCACGCAGGTCTCCGACCAGGTGTCGTGCAGCCCGCGCCGGTGCGCACCGTCGAACGACGGCGCTGCCGGCGATCACCAGCCAGGCGAGGGCTCCGACCGACTGGATGCCGGGCACGAGCGCGCCCACCAGGCAGACCGAGCTCGACCGCGGTGCGCACCGCCAGCTGCTCGCGGGTCAGCCGGCCGTGCTCCTGCCAGGGACGCACCCCCACGCCGACGGCCCGCTGGCCCCAGGTCGCGCCGTGCGCGGACAGGGTCGTCCACTGGTAGACCCAGAAGACCAGCAGCGGCGCGAGCCCGGTGAGCCAGTCCTGGACGACCGACGACCCCGTCGAACGCCGCGCCGACGAGCCGGCCGAGCGGCCACGCGATCACGGCGACGATGAAGAGGTCGAGCACGAAGGCGGTCATCCGCGGCCCGAAGTCAGCCAGCGCCACCCCGTACGGGGTGACCGGGACCTCGGGCCTGCGCCTGCGGCACCGGCGGCGCGGGCAGGGCAGGGACGGCGGGGCGGACTGGTCGGTCACGGCGGGGACCACGGGCGCGTGCCGCGCCGGATCGCCGGGCGCGGGCAGCCTCGAGCCTGTCGTGCAGGTCGTCCGGCATCGAGAGCCGGGAGTGCGCGGTCCACTGCACGCCGTTCCACCAGCGCTCGGCGGCCGGGTGCGGCACCGTCGGGTCGGCGTACCACCCCTCCGGGGTTTCTCCCGCGATCATCGAAAACCACCTCTCTCCCAGGCACCGCCGTCGCGGCGCCTGGCCCCCTCCGCGTCGTCGCGGGTGTCCGCCGCGCGGGCGAGCACGGCGCCATTGTGGCGGACCCGGACGGTCTGCGCCGCGGACCCGGTGGAGACGTGGAACACATCTTTGTGGTTATTGTTCTGGAATGAACTTTCGATCGATGACCTCTGGTATCGGCCTCGCAGCCGCCGCGCTCGTCCTCGCCGGGTGCGCGAGCGACACCGAGACCACGACCACCGAGTCGGGCGTCGAGCTGGTCGAGGACGGCGTGCTCACCATCTGCACGCACCTGCCCTACGAGCCGTTCGAGTTCACCGAGGGCGGCGAGGTCGTCGGCTTCGACATCGACGTGCTCGACATCGCCGCCCAGGCCGAGGGGCTCGACACCAAGGTCGTCGACACCTCGTGGGAGACCATCGTCTCCGGCGAGGCGCTCAACACCGGTCAGTGCGACGTCGCCGCCGGCGCCATGACGATCACCGACGAGCGCGAGGCCGTGATGGACTTCGCCGAGCCGTACTTCGAGGCCAAGCAGGCCCTGCTGATGAAGATCGGGCGCGGGCTACAGCCTCGCTCGAGGACCTCGCCGGCAAGACCATCGCGGTCCAGGACGCCACCACCGGCGCCGAGCTACGTCCGGGAGAACGCGCCCGAGGACGCCGAGATCATCTCCTTCGAGGACTCCGCGCTGATGCAGCAGGCGGTCAAGTCCGGCGCGCCGACGCCGGGGTCAACGACAACGGCCTGCTCAACTACTTCGTCAGCCAGAACCCCGACGTCGAGGTCGTCACCGAGTTCCAGACCGGCGACGAGCTACGGGTTCTCGGTCAAGAAGGACGGCAACGACGAGCTGATCTCGGTGATCGACGACGCCATCGCCAGCGACGAGTACGACGCGGCGTACGAGAAGTGGTTCGGCACCACGGCCTCCTGAGCCACCCGCGCGAGTCCTGACGTCCGACCGAGCAGGAAGATCCAGCATGGCCAGTCCCCGACAGCGCGCCGCGAGGTGGCGCTACGTCCAGTACGCCGTCCTCGTGGCCGTGGTCGCGGCCCTCGCCTACGTCGCCGACTGGGGCGAGCTACAGCGGGCGTTCTTCAACTGGGAGCTGGTCAAGGAGCAGTTCCCCCGGGTGATCACCGTCGCCCTGAAGAACACCATCATCTACACCGCGTGCGGCTTCGCCTTCGGCCTGGTGCTCGGCCTGGTGCTGGCGCTGATGCGGCTCTCCAGCGTCGGCCCCTACCGGTGGATCGCGCACCGCGGTGATCGAGCTCTTCCGCGGGCTGCCGGCCCTGGTCGTCTTCATCGCCCTGGGCACCGGGCTTCCGGCTGGCCTTCCCCGGCCGGGAGATCCCGTTCGGCAACCTCGGCGTCGTCACCCTGGCGCTCGGCCTGGTCGGCGGCGCCTACATGGCCGAGACGATCCGGGCCGGTATCCAGGCGGTCCCGAAGGGCCAGATGGAGGCCGCGCGCTCGCTGGGCATGTCGCACTCGCGGGCGATGATCAGCATCGTCATCCCCCAGGCGTTCCGGATCATCCTGCCGCCCCTGACCAACGAGCTGATCCTGCTCACCAAGGACTCCTCGCTGGTCTACATCCTGGGGCTCGCCGCTCGCCCAGTACGAGCTCACCAAGTTCGGCCGGGAGGGCATGAACAGCGCCGCGAACCTGACCCCGATCGTGGTGATCGGCTTCTGCTACCTGCTGATCACGATCCCGCTGTCCATCGTCGTACGCCGCATGGAGAGCCGTGCGGAGAGGGCCCGCTGATGACCGACCCGACCGTCACCCCGTCCGTCGCCGACCGCAGCGCGGCCGCGATCGACGTCCAGGACCTGCACAAGTACTTCGGCGAGAACGAGGTGCTCAAGGGCATCGACTTCCACGTCGGTCACGGCCAGGTGGTCTGCGTGATCGGGCCCAGCGGCTCCGGCAAGTCGACGCTGCTGCGCTGCGTCAACATGCTCGAGACCCCGACCAGCGGCCGGATCTTCGTCGAGGGCGACGAGATCACCGACCCGGACGCCGACGTGGACAAGCTCCGCGCCCGGATCGGGATGGTCTTCCAGCAGTTCAACCTGTTCCCGCACATGAAGCGTGCTGCGCAACCTGACCATCGCCCAGGAGAAGGTGGCCGGGCGGAAGAAGGCCGAGGCGGTCGAGATCGCCCGCGCCAACCTGGCCAAGGTGGGGCTGGCCGACCGGGAGAACGCCTACCCGGCGCACCTCTCCGGCGGGCAGCAGCAGCGGGTCGCGATCGCCCGGGCACTGTCCATGCAGCCGGACATGATGCTCTTCGACGAGCCGACCTCGGCGCTGGACCCCGAGCTGGTCGGCGACGTGCTCGCGGTGATGAAGGACCTGGCCACCGAGGGGATGACGATGATGGTGGTCACCCACGAGATGGGGTTCGCCCGCGAGGTGGGCGACAAGCTGGTCTTCATGGACGGCGGGGTGATCGTCGAGGAGGGCCTCCCGTCCGAGGTGCTCGCCGCGCCGCAGCACGAGCGCACCCGGGCGTTCCTCTCCAAGGTCCTCTGAGGCTCGGTCACCCGCCCGCTCAGCCGAACCAGGCCGACGCCGTCCGGGTGACGGCGGCGGTCAGGTCGGTGATCACCGGCGACTCCAGCCGCCAGTGCTGCCAGAACAGCGGGACGTCGACGTGCCGCCCCGGGGCCAGCTCGACCAGCCGGCCGGTGGCGAGGTCACGGGCGGCGTGGCTCTCCAGCACCATCCCCCAACCCATCCCCCGCCGGACCGCCGAGTCGAACTCGTTGACCGACGGGATGTAGGTCGCCGGCGGGGTCAGCCGGCGACGGGTCACCTTCCGCATGAAGTCGTGCTGGAGGGTGTCGGAGCGGTCGAAGGCGATCATCGGCGCCCGCTCGAGGGCGGACGCCGTCGCCCCGTCGGGCAGGTGGTCGCGCACCCACCGGGGGGTGGCAGCCGCCAGGTAGCGCATCCGGCCCAGCTGGACCACCCGGCAGCCCGGCACCGGCCGGGGGTCCGAGGTGACCGCCGCCATCACGTCGCCGCGGCGCAGCCGCTCCGCCGTCCGGGTCTGGTCCTCGCGCAGCAGCTCGAAGGTCACCCGGTGCTGGCGACTGCACCTCCACCAGGGCGTCGATCAGCCAGGTGTGCAGCGCGTCGGCGTTGACCGCCAGGGGCACGGCGGCGTACGGCGCGTCCTCGTCGTCGTCCACCTCGGTCAGCTCGGCGACCGCCTCGCGCTCCAGGAGCTCGGTCTGGGCGGCCAGCCGGACCAGCACCTGGCCCGCCTCGGTGGTCTCCAGCGGCTTGACCCGGTGCAGCAGCACCCGGCCCACCCGCGCCTCCAGCGCCTTGATCCGCTGGCTCACCGCCGAGGGGGTGACGTGCAGCTCGCGGGCGGCCGCCTCGAAGGTGCCGGCGCGGACGGCGGCAGCCAAAGTGCGGAGTGCGACGGGGTCCAGCTGGGTGAGGTCTTTCACACAAGACATTCTAATGATTGCCCAGAATCGTTCGCTGGCTTTATGACTTCACGGTGCCTAGCGTTTAGTCACGTGCTGAACGTCGTCCTTGCCGGCCTGCTGACCGGTCTCGCCCTCATCGTCGCCATCGGCGCGCAGAACGCCTTCGTCCTGCGCCAGGGGATCCGCGGGGAGCAGGTGCTCCCGATCGTGGTCGTCTGCCTGGTCTCCGACGTCGTCGCGATCGCCGCCGGCGTCGCCGGGCTCGGCATCGTGCTCGAGCGGTGGCCGGGCGTGCTGCCGGTCGCGCAGGTCCTGGGGGCCGTCTACCTGATCGGGTTCGGCCTGCACGCCGCGATGCGGGCCTGGCGGCCCAAGGGCCTGGACTCCGGCACCGGCTCGGCGATGACCTGGCAGCGCGCGGTGCTCACCACGCTGGCGCTGACCTGGCTCAACCCGCACTTCTACCTCGACGCCGTGCTGATGCTCGGCACGGTGGCCAACAGCTTCGGCGCCGACCGCTGGTGGTTCGTGCTCGGCACCCTGGTCGCGAGCACCGGGTGGTTCTTCGGACTGGGGTACGGCGCCCGCCTGCTGCGCGGCCTCTTCGCCCGCCCGTCGGCGTGGCGCGTCCTGGACTCCGCCATCGCCGTGGTGATGGGCTCGCTCGGCGTGGGACTGCTGCTGAACTAGGACATAGGACACCGGGGCGACCGAGCCCACGTCCCTCCCGCGCGAGCTCGGTCGCCACCCAGCCTCAGAGGTTGCCGCGCGCCTCCTGCTCCCGCTCGATGGCCTCGAAGAGCGCCTTGAAGTTGCCCTTGCCGAAGCCCAGCGACCCGTGCCGCTCGATGAGCTCGTAGAAGACGGTGGGCCGGTCCCCGATCGGCTTGGTGAAGATCTGCAGCAGGTAGCCGTCCTCGTCGCGGTCGACCAGGATGCCGCGCCGCTTCAGCTCCTCGATCGGCACCCGGACCTCACCGATCCGAGCCCGCAGCTCCGGGTCGTCGTAGTAGGAGTCGGGGGTGTCGAGGAACTCGATGCCGTGGTCGCGCAGCACGTCGACCGAGCGCAGGATGTCGGAGGTGGCCAGGGCGATGTGCTGGCACCCGGCACCGTCGTAGAACTCCAGGTACTCGTCGATCTGCGACCTCTTCTTCGCGATCGCCGGCTCGTTGAGCGGGAACTTCACCCGGTGGTTGCCGCTGGCGACGACCTTGCGACATCAGCGCGGAGTAGTCGGTGGCGATGTCGTCGCCGATGAACTCGGCCATGTTCGTGAAGCCCATGACCCGCTGGTAGAACTCCACCCACTCGTCCATCCGGCCGAGCTCCACGTTGCCCACGCAGTGGTCGACGGCCTGGAAGAGCCGGCGGGGGCGCCCCTCCCCGCGGGCCACGGTCGAACGACGTGCCACGAACCCCGGCAGGTACGGGCCGTCGTAGCGGGAGCGGTCGACCAGGGTGTGCCGGGTCTCGCCGTACGTCGCGATCGCGGCCATCCGCACCGTGCCGTGCTCGTCGGTCAGGTCGTAGGGCTCGTCGAGGATCGGTCGCGCCCACCGAACGCGCGTGCTCGATGCACCGGTCCACGTCGGGCACCTCGAGCGCCAGGTCGACGACGCCGTCGCCGTGCTTGCGGTGGTGCTCGAGCAAGCGGGCTGTCCGGGGTCACTCCCCCGGCGAAGACGAACCGCGCCGAGCCCGAGCGCAGCACGTAGACCTTGGCGTCCCGCAGGCCGGTCTCCGGCCCGCGGTAGGCCTCCAGCTCCATCCCGAAGGCCAGCTGGTAGAAGGTCGCGGTCTGCGTGGCGTTGCCGACCACGAAGCAGATCGCGTCCATCCCGGTGACCGGGAACGGGTCGCTGCGAGGGGTCGTACTCCACCAGCCCGACGAGCTGCTTGAGCTGGTCCAGCGAGAGGTCGGCGCGCAGCTCGTCCGCGGTCAGCGCGGCTCCGGTGGACGGCTGGGGCCGGGTGGGCGTCGACGGGGTCTGTGTCATGAGTCACAGACTGTCTCTCGATGCGCAAGGTGTGCAATCGTCCTCCAACAGGGTGGACAAATTGCTCGAACCGAAGGCTCACGATGGACGCGTTGGACCGCAAGGTTGCTCGATCTCTTCTCCGAGGACCCGAGGATCGGCGTCCTCGAGGCGTCGCGCCGACTCGGGTGGCACGAGGCACGGTCCAGGCGCGGCTGGACCGGCTCGCCCGGACCGGGGTGATCACCGACTGGGCGCCCCGGCTCTCCCCCGCCGCGCTCGGTTACCCGGTCACCGCCTTCCTCACCCTGGAGATCCGGCAGGGCTCGGGTCACCGAGCGGTCGCCGCGCACCTGGCCGCGATCGCCGAGGTGCTCGAGGTGCACACCATCACCGGCGCCGGTGACATGTGGGCGCGGGTGGTGGCCCGGTCGAACGCGGACCTGCAGCGGGTGATCGACCTGGCGCTGGACGACGCCGCGATCGTGCGCTGCTCCACGGTGATCGCGCTGACCGAGCAGGTCCCGCACCGGGTGCTCCCGCTCGCACGCACCCCGTCCACCCCGGACCCGGACGAGGCCGACCGTGCGGAGCCGGACCTCCGGACCTCTCGCCTGACCTGGGCCAGGGACGACGGCTCAGACCAGGCGGGAGGCGATCTCGCGTGCCGCCGCGACCACCCGGGGCGCCACCACGGACTCGTCCACCGGACGTCCCAGGGTGACGATCCCGACCGAGGCGTCGAGGCCCTGCACGCCGCGGATCGGCGCGGCCAGGCCGTGCGCGCCGGACTGCAGCTCGCCCTGGCTCACCACGTAGTCCCGGTCCGACTCGCGGCGGCCCAGCAGGATCGCCCGGCCGGCGGCCCCCTGGTCGAGCGGGTGCCGGGAACCCACCCGGAAGGCGACGTGGAAGTCGGTCCACGACGGCTCGACGACCGCCAGGGCCAGCGCCTCGTCGCCGTCGGCGACCGTGAGGTGCGCGGTGCACCCGACGGTCTCGGCGAGCTGGCGCAGCACCGGGACCGCCAGGTCGCGCAGCACCGGCTGCACCGCGGAGGCCAGGTGCAGCACGCCCAGCCCGACCTGGAGCCGCCCGTGCGGGCCGCGCCGGACCAGGGCGTGCTGCTCCAGGGTGGAGACCAGCCGGTAGACGACGGTGCGGTTGACCTCCAGCCGGACCGCCAGCTCGGTCACGGTGAGCCCGTCCGGCTCTCCCGCCAAGGTGGACAGCACCCGGATGCCCCGGTCCAGGGTCTGTGACGTCTCAGCGGCCATATTTTCGAGTGTAGGCCGATCAGGACGACTTGCGGACCGCCCAATTCCTCAGCGTGTCGATCCGGGCGTGCAGCTGCTCCGCGGTGGCCACCGCTGCGGCGGGCCCGCCGCACTCCTTGCGCAGCGCCGCGTGGGTCACCCCGTGGGGCTGCCCGGTGCGGTGGTACCAGGAGGCGACCAGGCCGTTGAGCTCGCGGCGCAGCACCGCGAGCTGCTCGTGCGTCGACAGCGCGGCGACCGACTCCTCTGCCTCCCGGCGCGGTGCGGCCGCCTTCTGCCGGGCCGCGCGCTCGCTCTGGCGCGAGTGCAGCAGCTCGCGCACCTGGTCGGGCTCGAGCAGGCCGGGGATGCCGAGGAAGTCCATCTCCTCCTCCGAGCCCACGTGCACCTCGCCGGAGTGGCCGAACTCGCCCCCGTCGTAGAGCACGCGGTCGAACGAGGCCGTCGAGCCCACCGCCTCGAACGTCGCCCTCCAGGTCGTCGGAGGCGCCCTCCGAGGCCTGGGCCCGGGCGAGCAGGTCGTTCTCGGCGGCGAAGATGTCGCCGTCGTCGGTGACCTTGCGGCCCAGCACGTGGTCGCGCTCGACCTCCATCTCGGAGGCGAAGCCCAGCAGGTTGGGCACCGAGGGCAGGAAGACCGAGGCGGTCTCGCCGCGCTTGCGGGCCCGGACGAAGCGGCCCACGGCCTGGGCGAAGAACAGCGGCGTCGAGGTGCGGGTCGCCCAGACCCCGACCGCGAGCCGGGGGACGTCGACCCCCTCGGAGACCATCCGCACCGCGACCATCCAGCGGTCCTCGGACTCGGAGAACTTCGGCGATCTTCTTCGACGACAGCTTCTCGTCGGAGAGCACCACCGTGGGCGACTCGCCGCAGATCCCGCGCAGGATCTTGGCGTAGGCGCGCGCGCTCTCCTGGTCCGAGGCGATCACCAGCCCACCGGCGTCCGGCATGTGCCGGCGCACCTCGGTGAGCCGGGTGTCGGCCGCCTCCAGCACCGACGGCATCCACGAGCCGTCGGGTCCAGCGCCGTGCGCAGCGCCTGGGCGTGCATGTCCTTGGTCAGCGGCTCGCCCGAGCCGGGCGGTGATCTCGTCGCCCATCCGGGTGCGCCACTGCATCTCGCCCGAGTAGGCCATGAAGAGCACCGGGCGGACCACGTGGTCGGCCAGCGCCTGGGCGTAGCCGTAGGTGTAGTCGGCGGCCGAGCGGGGGATGCCGTCCGGACCGGGCTCGTAGGTGACGAACGGGATCGGGTTCACGTCGGAGCGGAACGGCGTACCGGTCAGCGCCAGGCGGCGGGTGGCGGGGTCGAAGGCCTCCCGCACCCCCTCGCCCCAGGCCAGTGCGTCGCCGGCGTGGTGCACCTCGTCGAGGATCACCAGGGTCTTGAACCGCTCGGTGCGGATCCGCATCGCCAGCGGGTTGACCGCCACCCCGGCGTAGGTGACCGCGATCCCGAGGTAGTCCTTGGAGGTGCGGCCCTTGCCGGCCGCGTACGTCGGGTCGATCGGGATGCCCGCCCGCTGCGCGGCCTCGGCCCACTGGACCTTGAGGTGCTCGGTCGGGGCCACGATCGTCACCCGGTCGACGATCCGCCGGCCGAGCAGCTCGGCGGCGACGGTGAGCGCGAACGTCGTCTTGCCGGCCCCCGGGGTCGCCACCGCGAGGAAGTCGCGCGGGCTGCTCCTCGAAGTACTTCGTCATGGCGGCCGCCTGCCACGCGCGCAGGGATCCCGCGGTGCCCCACGCGGCACGCTCCGGCCAAGCCGGGGAGAGCGCAGGAGTGACGGGGCCGGTCTCTGCCCGGTCACTCACGCGTCGTTGCCCCCCGAACCGGGGCCTTTCCCTCCGCCGCCGGGCTTGAGGGACTCCCAGATCTCCTTGCACTCCGGGCACACCGGGTACTTCTCCGGGGCACGGCTGGGCACCCAGACCTTGCCGCACAGCGCGATCACGGGGGTGCCCATGACCATGGCCTCGGTGAGCTTGTCCTTGGGCACGTAGTGGGAGAACCGCTCGTGGTCACCGTCGTCGGTGGGGACGGTGCGAGTGTCCTCGACTGTCGAGGCTCCGGGCGAGAATCCGATCTGGGTCATGGTCCGGTCAGTCTAGGTCAGTTGAGGGCAGGATCGTCAGGCCGCGTGGAGTGCCAGGCCAGCTCGCCGGGCTGCCGACGGAGCACATCCCGCCTGAGCGACCCTGGGTCCAGGCGGAAGACGTCGCGTTCCTCACCCGGGACGACGTACCAGTCGCCCCGGGCCACCTCGCCGCGCAGCTGCTGGGCGCCCCAGCCGGCGTACCCGGCGAAGATCCGGAGCCCGGAGAGCGACCCGCTGACGAGCTCGAGGGGGGCGTCGAGGTCGACGATGCCGAGCACCGTGCCGCTGGTTGACCCAGACCGGGCGGAAGCCCACGGGCTCGTCCGCCGGGTCGGCCAGCACGCCCGACCGCCAGCGCCCCCTCCACGCCCACAGGACCCCCGTGGAAGAGCACCTCCGGCTCGGTGGCCGACCTCGCCCCACTCCCCCAGCACCTCGGGACCAGCACCGGCGACGGGCGGTTGAGCACCACGCCCAGGGCGCCGTCGGCGTCGACGTCGAGCATCAGCACCACGGTGTCGGCGAAGTTCGGATCGGTCATCCCCGGCGTCGCGACCAGCAGCGAGCCGGCCCTGACCGTGCGCTCGCGCTCCGCGTCCTGACTCGGCGTCACCCATGTCTCCATCATGGGGCACGTCCGGGAGAAGACGACAGCCCCGGCCCGGCGCTCAGGGAGGGAGGGAGGTGCGGTGCCTTGGGAGAGACCGCGGCGCAGGGACGGGGCTGTCTGGCTCATCGGGGGACGGACCCGAAGGTCCTTGAGCACGCTTTAAACGTACGTCGGCATACCGCTGGTATGCAAACGTTCAATGAGTGACTCTCCGCACAACCGCGCTGGGGAGCCGCACTCCCTAGACTGCCGGGATGACCGAGCTCAGGACGCCACGGGTGGCGCGACGGCAGGACTACTCCGCGGCCACACGCCGGGACCTTCTCGCGGCCGCCGCACAGCTCTTCACCGAGCAGGGGTACGCCACTACCTCGCTCGACGCGATCGTCGCCGGGCGCCTCGGTCACCAAGGGCGCGCTGTACCACCACTTCAGCAGCAAGCAGGCGGTCTTCGAGGCCGTCTTCACCCAGATCGACGAGGAGTCGGCCCGGCTGATCCACCGCTCCGTCGACGCCGAGGAGGACCCGTGGGCCCAGGCCGGCGCCGGGCTGCGGGTCTTCCTGCAGACCGTCCGCGACCCCGGCTACCGCCGGATCGTCGTCCAGGACGGACCGGCCGTGCTGAGCCCCGAGCGGCTGCGCGAGGAGGCACGGCCGACCTTCGCGCTGGTCGAGGGGATCCTGCGCAACATCCTGGGCTCCGGCTCCTGGGAGGTCGACGACGAGGTGCTGCGCACCTTCGCCCGGCTCTTCTTCGGCGCGCTCAACACGGCCGGAGCCGGCGTGGCCACCAGTGAGCACCCCGAGACAGACGCCGCGAGGGTCGAGCAGGTGATCGGCCTGATGCTGGCCTCGATCCGCCAGCTGGTCGAGTCGGGCGCACCGCTGTCCGAGATCACCAGGACGGTGCTGCCGCCGAGGCCCGCGGCGTCCGGCGGGACTAGCGCGAGAAGGTCACCGCGCCGGTGCCCTGGGGGACCAGCTCGACCCAGGTGCGCCCGCGCGGCACCGGGATCTCCTCGCCGCCGGCCTCCAGCTTCAGCTGGCCCTTCAGCCCGGACTTGGACCAGGTCGCGTTGACCACGCGGCCACGGTGGAAGAGCTGGGCGGGGCCGGAGCCCTCGAAGATCGTCTCCGGCACGAAGCTGCCGGCCGGGTCGAGGTAGCCGGCGTCGCCGACCCGGACGCGGAGGACCAGCACGGTGTCCGCGACGAACTCGTCGCCGGCACCGGCGTACCCGTTGACGTTGCGGTAGGTCGCCGCCGTCGAGCTGCCAGCTGGTGGTGTGCCGGCCGAAGTTCGCGTTGAGGGTCGTCGCCTTCTTGCCCTTGGGCAGGTCGGAACGCTCGCCGAAGGTGAAGTAGTCGGCCGGGCCGCGCCTTGGCGCCGGCTGCGACGCCGGCCACCTCGCCGGGTCGCGCCATCAGGTTGTACGGCGCGTAGCGGCTGCTCTCGCGGAACAGGCCCTTGGCGCCCTCCTCGTAGAAGGTGATGCCCGCGCCGCTGATCCGGTTCTTGGTCACCGGCGCCGCGCCACTGGTGATCACCTGGGCCTTGACCGGGGTGACGATGCCGATGTCGCTGGCCCGCATCGAGCGGACCGGACCGGCCACGTCGGGCATCTGGCTGTAGAAGAAGGCCGCCAGGCGGGTGGTGCCGCCCTCGACCAGCTCCTCGACCACCAGGTCCGCCTTGCCGAGCCCCAGCTGCGGTGCGGCGCTGGCGGTGTTGTCGATCTTGGTCACCAGCACCGGGTGCTTCGACGCCGCCGAGTCGCCGTCCGGCACCGGCAGCCCGGTCAACGGCCAGGTCTCGGGCTCGGCCTCCTCGGCCGGGCGACTGCGCCGCCGGGGTCTCGGCGGGCGTGGAGGAGGTCGACTCCTCGCCGCCGCCGCACCCGGTCAGGAGCAGGGCGGCGGTGAGGAAGGAAGCGGTGAGGGCAGGGACGCGACGCACAGGAACTCCGATCGTGGTGCTGGTATCCCGCTCAGTCTGCGGGTGCCCGCAGGCACAGCGCCGCAGGACTCGCGGAACGGGCCGAGACACCCGCGCCTCCACCGTAGTCCGCGGCCTCGGTCAGGGCCAGGTCGGCGCCCGGTCAGCGGACCGTGCCGGCGAACCAGCTGGAGGTCCAGGGCGCCGCCGTCTGCACGGGCGTGCCCGGACGGGAGGCGTGCACCATCAGCGGCGTGCCGCCCTTGCCGCGGCCGGCGAAGATCCCCACGTGGTAGACCCCGCCGCCGTTGGCGAAGAACATCAGGTCGCCGGGCTTCATCGCGGCCTTGGAGATCCGCCGGGTGTGGGCCGCCTGGGCGCCCGAGGTGCGGGGCATGCCCGCTGAACCCGGCCCGGTGGTAGGCGAACTGGACCAGGCCGGAGCAGTCGAAGGCGTTCGGGCCGGTGGCCCCGTAGACGTACGCGTCGCCGCGCTGGGCCAGGGCGACGTTCTTCGCCCGGCCGATCTGGCGGATCTTCGACCACTTGGCCTTGCGGGCCGCGATCCTGGCCCGCTTCGCGCGCAGGGCCTTGCGCTTGGCGATCCGGGCCTTGCGCTTGGCGACCCGGGCCTTGCGCTGGGCTGCGCGGTCCTTGGCGGTGGTGTCGGCGGCGTTGGGCTCGCCCGAGGTGGGGGTCACCGGGACCTCGGTCTGCGGGAGCGACCTGGGGAGCCGCCTGGGCGACGGGCGTCGCGGCGGGGGCGGAGAGGCCGAGCCCGGTGACGAGTCCGAGCATGAGGGTGGCGGTGAGGGTGCGAGCGCGCACGAGGGCGCGCAGCAGTGTGTCGTGCGTAAGCAGGCATGGTGGAGCGGTTTCCTTTCCCACGCCTGTGAGGTGAGCTGTCGGATTGGAGCTGGAAAGTGCTCCGCCACCAGAGGTGACTTCACCCCGAGCCGTCCGACGGACGGCGAGAAACCTGTGGGTCCCCCACTCCTGCCCATGCATGGTGTTGCGGTGTTCCATCCGGGAGGGCAGGACTCGGCGTACCCGGGGAACTCTTGACTTGTCGGTCGATCTCTCGACCCCCCGAGTCAGGCACATGACCCTGGGTCAACGCAAAACGGGGAGACCCGGCCACGCCTGCGACGTGAGCCAAGTCTCCCCGTCCGGGAGCGTGAAGTGACTCAGCTCACGAGCTTGGCGCCACCGTCGACGTAGAGCGTCTGACCGGTGATGTACGACGCCTCGTCGCTGCGCCAGGAAGGTCACCGCGGCGGCGATGTCCTCGGGGAAGCCGACCCGGCGGACGGGGTTGTTCTTGGCGTTGAGCTCGCGGAACTCCTCCACGCCCAGACCCAGGCGGGCGGCGGTGGCGTCGGTCATCTCGGTGGCGATGAAGCCGGGCGCGACGGCGTTGGTGTTGATGCCGAACGGGCCCAGCTCGATGCCCAGGGTCCGGGTGAAGCCCTGCACGCCCATCTTGGCCGCCGAGTAGTTGGCCTGGCCCCGGTTGCCGAGCGCGGAGACGCTGGAGAGGTTGACGATCTTCCCGTACTTCTGGTCCACGAAGTGCTTCTGCGCGGCCTTGGTCATCAGGAACGCGCCCTTGAGGTGCACGCCCATGACCAGGTCCCAGTCCTGCTCGGTCATCTTGAACAGCAGGTTGTCGCGGGTGATGCCGGCGTTGTTGACCAGGATGTGGATGCCGCCGAGCTCGCTCACGACCCGCTCGACCGCGGCGTCGACCGAGGCGGCGTCGCTGACGTCCGCGCCGATCCCGACGGCCTTGGCCTGGCCGACCGTCTCGCAGCCGGCCGGCGGCCTCGGCGGCCGCCGACTCGTCGAGGTCGATGATGGCGACGCTGGCGCCCTCCGCGGCGAAGCGCTGGGCGGTGCCGAAGCCGATGCCTCGTGCGGCTCCGGTGATGACTGCGACGCGACCGTCGAAACGACCCATGTCAGGTGACCTCCTCGGGGTGTGCGAGGCCGGTCCCCGCTCCGGGTGGTCACTCTAGGCGCTGCGCACGGCCCTGGCTCTGGGCGGTCCGCCCACCATCGGCGGCCGCCTCGTCGCGGCACCGCGGCGCGATCCGGTCGTCAGAGCACCGCGCGCAGCCGCTCGCCGTACGCGGCCCGCTCGGCGTCGTCGGCGTACTTCGTGCGCGGCCAGAAGAAGCCTCGCAGCCCGTCGCCCTTGGTCCGCGGCACCACGTGCAGGTGCAGGTGCGCCACCGACTGGCTGACCACGTTGTTCATCGCCACGAAGGAGCCCTGGGCGCCGAGCCCGTCGACGACCGCGGTGGCCAGCCGCTGGGCCTGGGCCAGGAAGCCGTCGCGCAGCTCGGCGGGCAGGTCGGGCAGGGTGACCACGTGCCGCGCGCGGCACGAGCAGGACGTGGCCCTTGAAGACCGGCCGTACGTCGAGGAAGGCGACGTGGTCGTCGGTGCGCAGCACCACCTCGGCCTCGGCCTCCCCGGCGACGATGCGCGCAGAACAGGCAGCCCGGCTCGGCGCCGCCGGTGCTTCGTCCCCGGGGCTCACTTGCACACTCCCCCGCACCGGTCGCCGGCGAGCAGCGGCGGCCAGCCGCCCGGTGGCGCCGAGCGGCGTCGAAGTGGTGGTTGTCCCGGCGACCGTAGGTCCAGCGGAACCCGTGGCGGCGCATCAGCGCCACCACCGGGTGGCTCGGGGAGCGCCAGGCGACGCGGGCGTGCGAGCGCGACGCCCACCAGGTGTTGGGCACGATCCCGGCGCGACTGTCGGTACGGGTTCTCCCAGGGGTTGATGTCCACCGAGCGTCCCCACGAGTGCGGCGACCGGACCCGGGGGTTGCCGACCACCTGGCGGCAGTTGAACGCCGAGGTGTTCCCCGCGGCCATCGACGCGTAGTCGTCGGCACCCCGCAGTCGCGGGGACCAGCCGAACCGGTCGACCCGGTACATCGAACGGATCGGCATCCGCCGCTCGTGCCACTCGGTGAACGCGCTCACCACCTGGCCGGTGATCCCGGCGTTGACCACCAGCTCGCCGCGGCGCCGGTAGCCGTCGAAGTCGTAGTAGTTGAGCTGGACCAGCCGCAGCCCGGCCCGGCCGACGGGGCAGCCGGGGCGCCACGAGCGGCCCACCATCTGCCGCCACACGCCGTCGGGGATCTCCCGGACCACCGCGTGCACCCCCGGGCCGGTCGCCCGTGGCTGCGGAGGCAGGGAGATCCGCGGCCGGGGCGCGGCACGGGGCAGCCGCACCGGGACACCTGGCGGGAGGTTGCGCAGGGTCAGCACCCGGCTCCGGGTCCCGGAGAGCCAGGACTGGTCACCGACGACCGCGCGCCACCGGAAGGTCGCGCGCGGACGCAGCTCGACCGACGCTGACCCGTCGGCCGCGGTCTCCACCTGCTGCACCGTGCGCCAAGGCTGCGCGCGCCGCTGGGCCGGGGTCATCCGCTCGCCCGGGCGGGCCACCAGCCGGCGCTGCAGCTGCACCGGGCCCGGCCACCGGCGCGCCTCGGGCGGTGGTCCACTCCACCCGCAGCGTCGCCGTCTGCTCGTCCACCACGCGCCTCGGGCCGCCGCAGGCGCAGCCTGCTCTCGCGCGGCACCAGGGTGAGCACGTGCTCGGCGGAGACCGCAGCCGGGTGCGTCGCGTCGCCGGCGTACGTCGCCCGCAGCCGGTTGTCGTCCGGGGTCCGGGCCACCGGGAGCGCGAAGGTGGTCACCCCGACCGCGTCGGTCACCACGTCGGCCGCCCTGACCCACGACCCCGCGCCGACCCGCTCGATCGTCACCGGCGCGTCGGCCAGGCCGAGCCCGTCGACCCCGGTCGCGGTGAGCGTCACCGAGGTGAGGTCGTCGGCGGGGCCGGGTGAGCTGCGTGAGGGTGAGCAGCACGCCGCTCGCGGATCCGCGTACGGCGAGGGAGTCGCGAGCCGTGCTGCCAGGGGCTCCGGGGAGGCTGCGGGCCGACGGGCAGGCCGGCCAGCACCGCCGCCGTACCGAGGAGGGAGACGAGCAGTGCACGCATGCCCGCATGTTCACACACCGCGACGACGCGGGCGCCCGCCAGGCTCGGCGGCTCAGAGCAGCGGTCCGGGCCACGGGGTGGTGCGGCCCATGTCCAGCGCCCGCTGGAGCACGAACGGGTCGGCCTGGTTGTAGAGCCAGGGCCGGCCGAACCAGACGAAGCCGTCGACGTAGCGCGCGGCCACCCGGCGGTCCTGCGTCGGCAGTCCCCAGCGCCGGGCCGCGACCCGGACGGTCGGCGGGATGCCCAGCGTCACGCAGCGCTCCATCCGCCGGGTGGTGCAGGTGCGGGCGTTGTCGGTCAGGTCGTGCTTGGAGGCCGGCACCATGTCGAGCCACCGGGTCGGGCGGCCGCTCTTGGCCGTGTCGATGATGAAGTGCTTCTTGCCGTAGCCCCACCGCTTGAGGATCTTGACGATCTCGTGGCCGTGCCGGATGTTGTCGCGCGGTCCGGTGTAGTGGGTGGAGTCGAGCGCGAAGCCGCGGGCGTGCTCGATGCCGGTGCGCTTGAGGATCTGGGCGCACCGCCGAGGCTCGTTGCCGCGGTCGTTCTCGCACCAGTCGGCCGCGCCGGCGTCGAGGTAGACCTCGGTGTTCGGCAGCGCGCTGAGCGTGCGCGTCGCCTCGGTCAGCAGCCGGGACTTCTTGCCCCGGTCCGGCACGCACCACAGGAACGGGCCGTCCGGCTGCATCACCACCAGGGTGGGGGTGGCGCCGATCCCGCGCGCAAGGTTGTCGATCCAGGTGCGGTAGCTCTGCCGCTCCGCCCGGCTGGAGGGCCGGGTGCACGCCTCGTGCTCCCAGGGCTGCATCCGGAAGACCGCGATCTGCACGAGCGCCTCGGGGTCCCCCTGCTGGGAGGCGGCGATGTAGTCCCGCACCCGGGACTCGATCTGGTCGTCGGGCACGTGCGTGCCGTACCACTTGGTCCGCGGTCGCAGGGCGATCTTCCCGACCAGCTCGCCGCTCGGTGCCGGTGGTCGCCTGGAACGGGGCCCAGACCTGGTCCTGCGGTCCCTGGTAGACGCCCCACACCCGCCCGGCGAGCGGGTTGCGCCGGTTCTCGGGGTACGCCGGCTCGGCGGCCTGCCAGACCTCGCGACGCGGTGCCGGCCGGGCCGCCGGTTCCCGCGGCTCCGTCCTGGCGCCCGCCGGCCCGACGCCGGTGACCGGGACCGTCCTGGCCGGCGGCGGGCGACGGGGGCCAGCACGGCACCGAGGAGGGCGACGACCAGCCCGAGCACGGGGGCGGCGAGCGGGGCGGGGCGGCGAGGGGGCGGGATCGGACAGCACGCGTCACGCTAACCGCGCAGCCCGTCTCGCGTCACGGGAAGTGCCGAGGGCGGCCAGGCGCGGCGCGACGTGCGACGATGCGCCGGACGCCGCGGAGCGGCCGCCGGGCAGGAGGACGACCATGCACCAGACGCGAGCCGACGCGGGCACCCGACGGACGCGCGGGCACCGGCAGGAACGGCCGGGCATCGACTCGGGGACCATGGCCGCGGCCGAACGATGGTTCCTCGACCACGGCCTGCCCTACTTCGTCGACGACGTGCGCGCCCGGGTCGCCGGCGGCCTGCGTCGTCCCCGCCTGGTCGGGGTCGCGGTCGTCGCGGTGCTGCTCGCGGCGGTCGCCGGGGCGGTCACGCTGCCGCTCTCGGACCGGTACGTCGCCGCCTCTGCCGCGCTGACCACCCTCGGGGTGGTGGTGGCCGGCTACGCGCTGGCCACGTTGCGGGTGTGGCTGTGGCTGCGGTGGGCGACCGGCAAGACGTTCTCCTCCCTCGGGCTGATGGTGCCGCTGGTGGCCCGGGCGCTGCCGATGCTCATGCTCTTCATCACCTTCCTGTTCATCAACGCCGAGGTGTGGCAGGTCGCCGCCCGGCTCTCCGGCGGCGTGATGTGGGCGGCGGTCCTCGGCTTCGCCGCCGCCGCGGTGGGCTTCCTCCTGTTCAAGCTGCCCGAGGAGGTGGACTCCTTCACCGAGCAGCTCGACCCCGACGGCATCGAGAGCGCGTGCGCCGGCACCCCGTTCGCCGCGTGGTCGGCCAGGTGGGGCGCGCCGCGGACGTGAGCGTCCCCTCGCGGCTCGAGCGGGCCAACCTGGTGCTGGTGCTGCTGGCCTCGCAGGCCGTCCAGGTGCTGCTGCTCAGCGTCGCGGTCTTCGCCTTCTTCCTGGGCTTCGGCGTGGTCGCCATCCCGGACGAGGTCGCCACCAGCTGGGTCGGGGTGGAGCCGACCCGGGCCGTCGGGGCGCTGACCTGGGAGCTGGTCCGGGTCTCGGTCTTCCTCGCGGCCTTCTCCGGCCTCTACTTCGCCGTCTACGCGGTCACCGACGAGACCTACCGGCGTCAGTTCTTCACCGGCATCACCGACGACCTGGGCAAGGCGCTCTCCACCCGCTGCGCCTACCGAGCCGTGCGCGACCACGCCCACGCTCAGGCCGACGGCTGACGGTAGCACCGGCCCCGCCGCGCCCACCCGCGTGGCGCCGGTGTGGTGCTCGTCTGGTGCTGGTGTGTGGTGCTGGTGTGGTGCTGGTGTGGCGCTCGTCTCGACCGCTTGAACGGGGACGCCTCGGCCCTCACGATTGCCCGATGCCCTACGTCTCCCGCATCCTCACCGGCGAGGACTGGATGTCCCTGCGCGAGATCCGCCTGCGTGCGCTCGCCGACTCCCCCGACGCCTTCCAGGCCAGTCTGCAGCAGTCCAGCGAGGACCCCGAGGACGCCTGGCGGGCCCGGGCCGACCAGGCCGGCCCGACGCTGCTGATCCTCGACGGCGAGCACCCGGTCGCGATGGGCGGGGCGCTGGCCTACCCCGAGTCGCGGACCGCGTGGCTGTGGGGCATCTGGACCGCACCCGAGGCGCGGGGCCAGGGCCTGAGCCGGCGCGTGGTGAGCGAGCTCGTCGAGTGGTGCCGGGAGCACTCCCTCGACGTCCACCTGCACGTCACCGACGGCAACGACCCGGCCCGGTCGGTCTACGAGTCGCACGGCTTCGAGCCGACCGGCGAGCGGGTGCCGCTGCGCGAGGGCTCTCCGCTGCAGATGCAGACCATGCGGCTGCGCACCGCCAGCTGAGACGGCGTACCACACGCAGGAACGACCGAGCCCCGGCCACCCGCACTGCGGGCGACCGGGGCTCGGGCTCAGGCCCTCAGGCCTTCAGGTGCTCAGGTACTCAGACCAGGTCGAAGCGGTCGAGCTCCATCACCTTGGTCCAGGCGGCGACGAAGTCGCGCACGAACTTCTCCTGGGCGTCGTCGCTGGCGTAGACCTCGGCCAGCGCACGCAGCTGCGAGTTCGACCCGAAGATCAGGTCGACCGCGGTGGCCGTCCACTTCAGCTCACCGGAGGAGAGGTCGCGGATCTCGTAGACGCCCTCCTCCGACTCCGAGGCCTTCCACTGCGTGCCGGGGGCCAGCAGGTTGGCGAAGAAGTCGTTGCGTGAGCACGCCGGGACGCTCGGTGAAGACGCCGTGCTGCGCGCCTCCGTGGTTGTTGCCGAGCGAGCGCAGGCCGCCGACCAGGACGGTCATCTCGGGCGCCGTCAGGTCGAGCATGTACGCGCGCTCGACCAGCAGGGTCTCCGGCTCCCGCTTCGAGCCCGGGCGCAGGTAGTTGCGGAACCCGTCGAACTGCGGCTCGAGCACCCGGAAGGAGTCGACGTCGGTCTGCTCCTGGGTGGCGTCGGTGCGGCCCGGGTGGAACGGCACGGTGATCTCGACGCCGGCGTCCTTGGCCGCCTTCTCCACCGCGGCGTTGCCGGCCAGCACGATCAGGTCGGCCAGCGAGACCTGGGCGCCGCCCTGGCCGTTGAACTCGGAGCGGATCTCCTCGAGCTTGCCGAGCACCTTGGCCAGCTGCTCGGGCTGGTTGACCTCCCAGCCGCGCTGCGGCTCGAGGCGGATCCGGGCACCGTTGGCGCCACCGCGCTTGTCGGTGGACCGGAAGGTCGCGGCCGAGGCCCACGCGGTGCGAGACCAGCTCGGAGACCGAGAGGCCGGAGTCGAGCACCTTGGCCTTGAGCGCCGGCCACGTCGGCGTCGCCGATCAGCTCGCCCTCGACCGCCGGCACCGGGTCCTGCCACAGCTGCGGCTCGGGCACCCACGGGCCGAGGTAGCGCGAGACCGGACCCATGTCGCGGTGGAGCAGCTTGTACCAGGCCTTGGCGAAGGCCAGGCGGAACTCGTCGGGGTTCTCCTTGAACCGGCGCGAGATCTTGTCGTACTCCGGGTCGAAGCGCAGCGCCAGGTCGGAGGTGAGCATCCGCGGCTCGCGGCGCTCGTCGCGTCGTGGGCACCGGGCACCATGTCGGAGCCGGCACCGTCCTTCGGCCGCCACTGGTTGGCGCCGGCCGGGGACTTGAACAGCTCCCAGTCGTAGGCGTACAGGATGTGGAAGAACTCGTTGTCCCAGCGGGTCGGGTGGTAGGTCCAGGTGACCTCGAGGCCGGAGGTGATGGTGTCCCCGCCCTTGCCGGAGCCGAACTCGCTCTTCCAGCCCAGGCCCTGCTGCTCCAGCGGCGCGCCCTCGGGCTCGGGGCCGACCAGGTCGGCGTCGCCGGCACCGTGGGTCTTGCCGAAGGTGTGGCCACCGGCGATCAGCGCGACGGTCTCCTCGTCGTTCATCGCCATCCGGGCGAAGGTCTCGCGGATGTCGCGGGCCGAGGCCAGCGGGTCGGGGTTGCCGTTGGGGCCCTCGGGGTTGACGTAGATCAGACCCATCTGGACCGCGCCGAGCGACCTCGTCGAGCTCGCGCTCGCCGGTGTAGCGCTCGTCGCCCAGCCAGGTGTCCTCGGGGCCCCAGAAGATCTCCTCGGGCTCCCAGACGTCCTCGCGGCCGAAGGCGAAGCCGAAGGTGCTCGAAGCCCATGTCCTCCATGCGCCACGTTGCCGGCGCAGCACCAGCAGGTCGGCCCAGGAGATCTTCTGGCCGTACTTCTTCTTGATCGGCCAGAGCAGGCGACGGGCCTTGTCGAGGTTGGCGTTGTCGGGCCAGCTGTTGAGCGGCGCGAACCGCTGGCCGCCGTCACCGGCGCCACCGCGGCCGTCGTAGATCCGGTAGGTGCCGGCGGCGTGCCAGCTCATCCGGATGAAGAGGCCGCCGTAGTGCCCGAAGTCGGCCGGCCACCAGTCCTGGGAGGAGTGCATGCAGCTCGACGAGGTCCGCCTTGAGCGCCTCGACGTCGAGCTGCTCGAACTCCTTGCGGTAGTCGAAGTCCTCGTCCAGCGGGTTGACCTTGGTCGAGTGGGCGTGCAGGACCGAGAGGTCCAGCATGGTTCGGCCACCAGTCCTTGAGGCCGTGCGGACGGCCGCCGGTCTTGGGCTGGGCGAGTCGATCGCCGGGTTCTCGCTCTCGCTGCCGTGCGCAGCCGCCGAGTCGTGCATGACCGGGCACCCGGCCTCGGCCTTGCGGTCCACCCCCTGGGGGCTCTGCGGGGTGTTCTCTTCCTGGCTCATCTGCTTCCTTCCGGCTGGCGTTGGGTGTGCGTGGTGGCGGACGCGCACGCGGGGCAGGTGCCCCAGTACACGACCTCGGCCTCGTCGACCACGAAGCCGTGGTCGTCGGAGGCGGTGAGACACGGGGCGTGGCCGACGGCGCACTCGACGTCGGCGATCGTCCCGCAGCTGCGGCAGACCACGTGGTGGTGGTTGTCGCCGACCCGGGCCTCGTAGCGCGCGTTGGCACCGGCCGGCTGGATCCGCCGCAGCAGTCCGGCGTCGGTCAGCGCCTTGAGCACGTCGTACACCGCCTGGTGCGAGACCGTCCCGAGGTCCTGGCGGACCAGGTCGATGACGGCGTCCGTGTCCAGGTGGGGGTGCTGGTGGACCGCGCTCAGCACCGCGATCCGCGGCCTGGTGACGCGCAGCGACGCGGTGCGCAGCGAGGCCTCGAAGTCAGGCGTCTGCATGCCCCAAGCATCCGTCCTTTTCTTGAACAAGTCAAGATTCGGAGTGCCGGCGGGCGGCCCGCCTCCCGCCGTCAGGCGACTGTGAGGGCGACCTCGATGTTGCCGCGGGTGGCGTTGGAGTAGGGGCAGACCTGGTGGGCCTGCTCGACCAGCTTCTCGGCGTCCTCGCGGGCGACCTGGGGCAGCGTCACCTCCAGGGCCACGGCCAGGGCGAAGCCGCCGTTGCCGTTGTCGCCGATCGAGACGTCCGCGACCGACCTCGGAGTCGGTCACGTCGGCCCCGCGCCTGCTGGGCGACCAGGCGGAGCGCGGAGTGGAAGCAGGCGGCGTAGCCGGCGGCGAAGAGCTGCTCGGGGTTGGTCGCGCCGCCCGAGCCCGCCCATCTCCTTGGGCGTGCGCACGTCGACGACCAGCAGGCCGTCCGTGGTCTCGACGTGTCCGTTGCGACCGTCCCCGGTGGCGACGGCACTGGCTGTGTAGAGAGGAGTCATACGCCCACGATAGGGAGCAGGCCCTTGCGCGCAAGGGCAGCGACGCGGCCGGCGTCAGCGGGCCCGACCGCCCTGGGAACAGATCTCGGTCCGCCCCTGTGCGCATCCGGACACACGACTGTTCGACGCCCGCCCGTTCGGAAACGCGCACGTGACGTGAGCGGACCCACAGGCGAAACCCCCGCTGCCTAGCGTCCCGGTCACCACGCACGTCACACCCGGCCCCAGGCCGGGCGATCTCGGAGGTCAACTTGTCACAGACACGTCGCGCATTCCTGCGCAGCGTCGGCGTCGCCGGCGGAGCGGGAGTCATGTTCCAGACGATGGGAGCCCTCGGCCTCGCGCCGGCCGCACACGCGGAGACTCCCCCGTTCACCCCGCTCGACCGCGAAGGGCTCCAGCGTCGGCGGCCGCAAGTCGGTCGTCGTCCTGGGCGGCGGCATCGCCGGCCTGACCACGGCGTACGAGCTGCTCAAGGGTGGCTACTCGGTCACCGTCCTGGAGGGCCGGAACCGGCCCGGCGGCCGCAACTGGACCGTGCGCGGCGGCGACTCCTACACCGACCTCAACGGGCCGTCCCAGCGGGCCCGGTTCTCCCGCGGCCAGTACATGAACGCCGGTCCCGGCCGGATCCCGCAGATGCACGTGACGCTCGACTACTGCAAGGAGCTGGGCGTCCCGATCGAGGTGTTCACCAACCAGAACGCCGACGCGTTCCTCTACCGGGAGGACGTCCCGGGCGCCCTCAACGGCGTGCCGGTGCGCCAGCGGGCGGTCAAGGCCGACGCCTACGGCTACACCGCCGAGCTGCTGGCCAAGGCGACCAGCCAGGGGGCGCTCGGACGCCGAGCTGACCGCGGCGGACAAGGAGGCGCTGATCTCCTACCTGCGCAGCTTCGGCGGCGATCAACTCGGCCAACGAGTACGTCGGCGGCGGCCGCCGCGGCTACGACCCCGAGCCGGGGGCGCACCTGGAGGCCGGCACCCCGCTGCCCCAGTACGACGTCTCCGACGTCTTCCGCTCCACCCTGGGCAACTACTTCTCCTTCGAGATGGGCTTCGACCAGGCGATGATGATGTACCAGCCGGTCGGCGGCATGGACCGGATCGCGTACGCGCTGGCCGAGGCCGTCGGCTCGCGCAACGTGCGCTACAACGCCGAGGTCGTCGAGTACAAGAACACCACCACGGGCGTGGAGGTCCTGTACCGCGGCCTGGGCGGGACCCGGAAGATCACCGCCGACTTCGCGGTCAACACCATGCCGCCGCACATCGCCGCCCGCATCCCGCAGCAACCTGCCCGCCGAGGTGGTCACCGCGCTGGGGTCGGTGAGCCAGACCAACGCGGGCAAGATCGGCATCGAGTACGACGCGCCGCTGGTGGGAGGAGGACTTCCGCATCTACGGCGGCATCACCAACGCCAACACCAACCTCGCCAACGTCTGGCACCCGTCGTACGACTACCACGGCAAGCGCGGCACGATGATCGGCTACTACAACACCGGCACCAACGCGAACTTCTACGGCGCGCTCACCCCCGCCGACCGGTTCACCGAGGCGTCGCGCAGGGCAAGAAGATCTTCGGCGACGTGTACGGCGAGAGGTCGCGGCGCACTTCAGCCAGGACTGGGCGTCGTCCAAGTTCTCCGAGGCCGCCTGGGTGGGCTGGCCCAGCGGCCGCCGGCGGCCAGACGGGCGCCGGCTACCGGAGCCTGCTCGGCGCGACGCAGAACATCTACTTCGCCGGCGACCACCTCAGCCACGCCATCGCCTGGCAGCACGGGGCCATGACCTCGGCCCGCACGACCGTCCAGCAGATCCACGAGAGGGTGACCGCCTGATGCGCACGACGATGAGCCACCGCACGAAGATGATCCTCGCGGCCGTGGTGACGGCCGCCCTGGTCGCGCCGCCCGCCGCGGTCGCCGGAAGCAGGTACTGGGAGCCCAAGAAGGACGAGACCGTCTCGATCCTGCCCGCAGGTCAGGACAACCCGATGATCGCCGAGGGCGTGGCGATCGGGAAGGACGTCGCGCTCTACAAGACCAGCGGCCTGGGCCCCGGCGGCGCTCAACACCGCGGCGCCCGCGGGGTCGCAGGAGCGCTACATCGACCCGGTCGACCTGGTCGGCGGCGCTCTCCCGCCGGGTGTGACGATCACCGAGGCGCAGGGCCTCAACGTGCTGCGCCGGATCGGGGAGAACCTCGCCAAGGTGGGCCTGAGCTACGACGACGTGATCACCATGCGGGTCTTCCTGCAGAACCCGGCGGGCGAGGAGAAGATGGACTTCGCCGGCTGGAACCGGGCCTACCGCCAGTTCTTCGCCAACACCAGCCTGTCGACCGGCAAGCCGGTGCCCGTCCCGCTGGGCACCGCGGCACCGGCCGCCCCGATGGTGACCAACCCGGCCCGCCCCTCGCGGTTCGCGCTGGAGATCGAGAACCTGCCGGTCAACGGGTGGCTGGTCGAGGTCGAGGTCGACGCCGCCTTCCCGGACAAGAAGAAGCGGTGATGGCGGGCCTGGGCAGCACCGAGCTGCTGATCCTGCTGGCGGTCTTCGTGCTCCTCTTCGGAGCGCGCAAGCTGCCGGAGCTCGCGCGCGGCACCGGTCAGGCGCTGCGGATCCTCCGGGACGAGACACGCTCGGAGGAGCCGGACGCGCTCGAGACCGTGGAGCAGCCGGAAGGCACCTCGCGCCCCGCCCCGCCCGTGGCTCAGTCCACGGGCGCCAGCGGTCTGGGCGCCAGCGGCTCGCCCGTGTAGTCGCTCAGGGCGACCAGCAGCTCGGCTTGGAACTCGTGGTCAAGGACGGCCGGCGCCGGCTCCTCGCGCGCCTCGTGGCGCCAGTAGCCGCCGGAGGTCATGGCCTCGGGCGAGCTGCTGGTCGCCAGCCACACCTGGGTGCGGTGCCCGAGCCGCAGGTCGTCGGGCGCCGAGGGACCGCCCATCCGGGTGGGCACCCAGCCGGGGTCCACGGCGTTGCTCAGGACCTCGGGCCAGACCCGGGCCATGGCGACTGCGAGGGTGGTGACGAAGAGCTTGCTGTCGGGGTAGGACCCCTCCGACTCCCGGCCGCTCCAGTCCTGCCCTCGCAGCACCGGGCGACCCGTCAGGTGCTCCTCGCTGCTGAGGTAGACCAGCCGCGACGGTCGCCAGATCAGGGCGGTCAGCAGGTACGGCGCGACCACGTTGACCGGCAGCACGTCCGGCCCGCGGTAGACCCCCGCGTTGTGGATCACCGCGTCCATGCGGCCCAGCCGGTTGACCTGCTCGGCCACGTCGCGGGTCTGGTCCGGGTCGGCCAGGTCGCCGGTCACGTGGCCGGCGCCGCGGCGTACCAGGTCCTCGACCGCTCGGAGCCGCTCGTCGTCGCGCGCGTGCACCACCACGTCGTGCCCCTCGTCCAGCAGGGCCTCGGCCGCGGCCCTCCCCAGACCCTCGGTCGAGCCGGTGATGAAGATGCGTGCCATGTCCCCAGGCTGGGCCCGCGACCACACCAGGACCAGTGCCATTCGACCTGTCCACCTCCGAAGGTGTGTCTTCTCACCCCCCGCAAATCGTGTGACACTCGCCATGTTTCACCTACCTCTTCTGTAAGAAAGAGACACTCATGCCACATGCGTCCCACCGACGCCCCCGACTTCGGGGAGTGCTCGGTTCCACCCTGGCGGTGGTCCTGGGTGCGGGCGGCCTCGCGCTGCTCGCCTCCACGCCTGCCACAGCCACCCCCTCCGCCAGCGGCGACTACTGGTCGGCCTCCTCGGCCAAGCCGAACGCCTCGCGTGCCGCTGGCGCGCTCCGCGTCAGCCCGAAGAAGTACGCGGCCTTCACCCTCGACGACGCCGCCCTGCGCGGGGAGCTGCGCGACGCGCCCCTCGAGGAGCAGGTCGGCGCCGAGGCCGAGACGGTCTACGTGCCCGCCCCGAACGGCGACCTGGTCGCCTTCGAGGTCAAGGAGTCCCCGGTGATGGAGGCCGAGCTCCAGGCGGCCAACCCGGAGATCCGGACCTACGCCGGCCGCGGCGTCGACGGACCCACCGCGAGCATCCGCCTCGACGTCACCCCGATCGGCTTCCACGCCTCGGTGCGCGGCGACGGCGGCCGGCGCCTGGTACGTCGACCCGGCCTGGAACGGCGACGACAGCCTCTACCTCTCCTACCTCGGCCGTGCCCTGCCCGCGCGCCGGAGAAGGGCCTGATCGAGCCCGAGCTCGACGAAGCGCACGCTCGACCGGGCTGCACAGGCGCACGCGGACGCCGAGCAGCGCTCGGCGAGGCCCCGGGCGCCGACGTCGACCTGCGCACCTACCGGCTGGCGCTGCTCACCGACCCGTCCTACGCGGCGCTACTTCGGGGCACCGACGAACGTGCTGGCCGAGAAGGTCACCCTGATGAACCGGGTCAACCAGATCTACAACGACGACCTGGCGCATCCGGATGCTCCTCGATCAACGAGCACCGACAAGCTCAACCTCGACACCGCCGCCAAGGCCACCGGCCCCAACGGTCCGTGCGGCGCCAGCGGCCTGCTTCACCACCGCGCGACCTCGGCCGGCTGCACCGGCGGCCTGCTCGACCGCAACCGCGATCGTCCTCGGCCAGCTCATCGGCGCCGACAACTACGACATCGGCCACATCGGGCTCGGCATCAACGGCGGCGGCGTCGCCGGCCTCGGCGTGGTCGGCGGCGGCGGCAAGGCCCGGGCTGCACCGGTCTCCCCCAGCCCGACGGTGACTTCTATCGCGGTCGACTACGTCGCCCACGAGATGGGCCACCAGTTCGGCGGCAACCACACCTTCAACGGCACCCAGCTCAACTGTCGGCGGCAACCGCGAGCGGCTCGCCGTCGGTCGAGCCGGGCTCCGGCTCCTCGGTGATGGCCTACGCCGGCATCTGCCAGCAGGACGACCTGCAGCCGCACACCGACCCGTACTTCTCCGCAGCGCAGCATCGACGAGATCACCAGCACACGTGCTCCGCGTCCGTCCGGACGAGAACGAGGTGCAGACGGTCTCGCTCCGCGGCTTCGACACGGACGGCGAGTCGTTCACGCTCTCCTTCGACGGCCAGACCACCGCGCCGATCGTCCGCGGCACGAACTACACGACCGCGGCGATCGACGCGGCCCTCGAGGCGGTCCAGTCGGCACGGACACCGTCACCGTGGCGGCGTTCGGCGGCGCCGGCACGCTCAACGACACCGGCTTCCAGGTCACCTTCAACGGCGGCGTCGCCGACAACACCGACGTCGACGTCGCTGGTCCTCACCACCGTCTCCGGTGACGTCTCCGGCTTCGTCGGCGAGACCGCAAGGGTGGGCCGGTCGAGAACGGTGGCTACACCGTCACCGCCAGCGGCAACCACGCCCCCGTGGCGACCGCCCCCGCCGACAAGACCATCCCGCTGCGGACGCCGTTCGCCCTCACCGGCTCGGCCACCGACCCCGACGGCGACTCGATGATCTACCTCTGGGAGCAGAACGACCGCGGTACCGGCACGCCGCCTGGGCAGCCAGACCAAGACCAACGGCCCGCTCTTCCGGATCTTCGGCAAGTACGCGCCGGTCACCCCGGCCGGCACCCTGCTGATCAACTCGCCCGGCGAGAACCTCGCCACGGCCGACCCCGACCCGGGTCTTCCCGGACATGGAGCAGATCCTCGACGAACAACACCAACGCGGCCACCGGCACCTGCCCGGCCATGCCGGCCAAGCCGGTGACCGGTGGCGCCACCAACGTGCCCGTCCCGGTCGTGGAGTGCTTCGCGGAGTGGCTGCCGACCGCCGACTACGTCGGCAACGCGGCGGCTGGCAACACCGAGCCCTCGCTCAACTTCCGGTTCACCGCGCGTGACCTCGACCCGAACGCAGGCGGCTACGCCTACGACGACGTCAAGCTGACGCTCGACAAGACCGCGGGTCCGTTCCTGGTCACCTCCAAGAACGTCGCGAACGCCGGCGCCATCGGCGGACGCAGCGAGATCGTCACCTGGGCCGTCAACGGCACCGACAAGCCGGAGCTGGCGGAGAACGTGAGGATCACGCTCTCCACCGACGGTGGCAAGACGTTCCCGATCGTCCTGGCCGCGAGCACCCCGAACGACGGCACCGAGCGCGTCGTCTGGCCCAACGTCGCCACGACCAAGGCGCGGATCAAGATCGAGGCGGTGGACAACTACTTCTTCGACGTCAACGACGCCGACTTCGAGATCGTCTCCTCGCTCACCGTCACCGGTCCGGCGAACGACAAGCTCACCGTGGTCAGCGGCCAGGCCGTCCCCGCGGCGGAGCTGTCGGCCAGCACCCGCGGCAGCGCCGGTGCCGAGCTCGCGGCGACGGCCACGGGACTGCCCGCGGGCGTCTCCCTGGAGCAGGTCGCCGTCTCGGCTGACACGGTCCGTCCGGGTACCGCCACCTGGCGCACCACCGGCACCGTGACCGCGGCCGCCGGCACCTACCCCGTCACCGTCAGCATCACCGACGGGACCGCCACGGTCACCACGGAGTTCACGATCACCGTGACCGCCGCGGCCAAGGCGCCGGAGACGACCATCACCGACGGCCCCGCCGACGGCTCGGTCGTGCTGGACCGTGAGCAGAAGTTCGCGTTCTCCGCGGACGTCGCCGGCTCCCGGTTCGTGTGCACCGTCGACGGCGACCCCGTCGACTGCGCCGCGGCTGGCCTGACCAAGCGGTTCAAGCCGGGCACGCACCTGTTCAGCGTGGCCGCGGTCGCGCCTGACGGCTCGGCCGACGCCACCCCCGCGACGCGCACCTTCACGGTGCCGCTGAACGACGGGCAGCTGAACCGCCAGGGCAAGTGGAAGCAGGTCAAGAAGGCCCGTGCCTTCGGGGGCGACTTCCTGAAGTCGTCGGCCAAGGGCGCCACCCTGTCGACCCGGATCAACAAGGCGACCAGCGTCTCGCTGGTGGCCGCGCCGCTGCCGAAGTCCGGCCCGGTGCACGTCTTCGTGGGCGGCAAGAAGGTGACGACCTTCAACCTGAAGGGCGCCAGCGCCTTCAACAAGCTGAAGACGGTGAAGTTCGACAAGCCGCGCAGCGGCAAGCTCACGATCAAGGTCGGGAAGCGCAAGCCCGTCCGGATCGAGGGCGTCGCAGTGGTCACCAGCGTCAGCTGACCCACTCGGCACCAGCAGCACCTGAACACAGCAGCACCTAGCAAGCACGAGGGCCGCCCGCTTCCCGCGGGCGGCCCTCGTGCTTCTCTGCTGCGTGCTTCTCTGCTGGCGTGCTGGTCCGGCGCTACCTCCGGGGTCCGCCGTTCTTCCCGGCCCGGCCCTTCTTGTGCTTCTTGCCCTTCTGGACCTTCTTGGGCGTGACCTTGGCGGTGGCCTTGCTGCGCACGGTCACGGTGGTGTGGCCCGGCTTGCTCGCCGTCACGGCGACCCGGATCCGCTTGCGCGCCAGCGCCCTGGTCAGTGGGAGCCGAGCTCCCGAGCGCACCTCCTGGCCGCGGGCGTACCAGGTGTAGGTCAGCGCGACGCCGGCGTCGAAGCCGTACACCCTGGCCCGCAGGACCCGCCCCACCTCGGCCTTGCCGACGGTCCGCACCTTGCCGCGCGTGAGCCGCTGCTCGGCGACCGCCGCCGTCGGGGCGCTGATCCGGGTCACCGAGGCGTAGCCCGGGCGTGAGCCCGTGACCTGCACCGACAGGCGGGCGCCCACGTCGGCCGCACCGAGGGGGTACGACGTCTCCGTGGCGCCCGGGACGACCGCGCCGTCGCGCAGCCACTGCACCTGCGTCGCGACCTCGGCACCCCAGTCCCCCGGCTCGACCAGGAGCGTGCCGCCGAGGACGGTCGGCCCGCTGATCGTCGGCGTCGGCGCGGTGCCCAGCGCGCCCGGAGCGACCTCGGCCGGCGCACTGCTCCGGGACGTCGGGGCGTAGCCGGGAGCCGTCCCGGTCACGGTGAGGGTCAGGGCACGGCCGAGGTCCGCCGCGACCGGCGTGTAGGTCGCGCCGGTGGCGCCCTCGACCGGCGTGCCACCCGTCGACCACTCGTAGTCGAACGAGGTCCCGGCCGGCCAGCCCTCCACGCTGCCGGTCAGCGTCGTCCCCACCGTCGGGGTGCCGCTCAGCGTCGGCCGAGGGGCGGACTCGAGACCGCCGCACACCAGGCACGCCCCGCCCAGGGTGGCCGGGGCGGCGGTGGCGAAGACGTCGTCGCGGAGGCCCGGGCCGGTGGTGACCGGGACGGCCACCGAGGCCGACGCGCCGACCGCGGTCGCCGGGACCTGCCAGGTCAGCGTCGTGCCCGTGCGGGTGACACCGGCCGGCAATGCGCCCAGCGTGGCGTCGTCCAGCACGTCGGCGAGGTCGACGGTGACCTCCGCGCCCGAGAGGGGCACCTTGCCGGTGTTGGCGGCGGTGAGCGTGTAGGTCACCGGCGTCCCGCCCGCGACGGTGCCCTGCGGGTGCGTGGACGCGAGCGAGACGTCGTACTTGGCGGGCCAGGCCGGCTTGTCCGCGTCCAGGATCCAGTCCTGCCAGAAGGCGTCGAGGTCGTGGCCGGAGATCTCCTCGGCGAGCGCCTTGAGGTCGTCGCCCCGGCGGCTCTGGCCGCCGTACCGGGCCTGCCACTGCCGCACCACCGCGAGGAAGTCCTCGTCGCGCAGGGCGGTGCGCAGGGCCTCCCAGAACAGGGCGCCCCGGGTGTAGGTCTGGTAGCCGTAGAGCTTCGCGGGGTCCGTCTGGGCCCCGGGCGGGGTCGTCCAGTCCGGGTGGTTCGCGGCCTTGTTGCTCCAGCTGGTGAAGTAGGTGTTCTCCACCGCCGCGGGGTTGGGCGTGGGCGCGGCCAGCACCTGGTTGTAGTAGGTCGGACCCCAGCTCGCCATCCCCTCGTTGATCCAGATGTCGGTCCACAGACCCGGTGAGACCGCGTCGCCGTACCACTGGTGGACCACCTCGTGCAGCAGCGTGTTGCCCGCCACCGAGCCGGCGCTGGGGAAGAAGGACCGGTCCTGCGTCTCCAGGGCGTAGTTGATCCCGCTCGGCACGGTGTCCACCACGACGCCGGTGCTGTTGCCCGGGTAGGGCCCGTAGATCCGCTCGAACCGCCGGGTGATCTCGCCCAGCAGGGCGCGCCGGTTCCTGATGGTGGTCTTGCTGGCCTCGCTGAGCGAGGAGTCCATGAACGACCACTCCGGGATCACCCGGCCGCTGGACAGCGTCACCTCCGACTCGATCACGTCGTACTTGCCGACGGTGATCAGGGCCAGCTCGCTGGCCATCTGCTCGCGCTGGACCCACTCCCAGGTGGTGCGTTCACCGTCCGGGCTCACCTGCTTGTCCGCCAGCTCGCCGTTGCTCACCGCGGCGGCCGGACCGGTGCCGGTGCCGCTGGTCAGCGTCGAGGGGACGTCGAGGGAGAAGGTCCAGGTGGCTTTGTCGCCGGGGGTGTTGTTGTGCGGGATGCCGGCCATCGCGCCGATCGGCTGACCCATGAAGATCGCGCCGTCGGAGGTGGCGGTCCAGCCCTCCCAGGAGCCGTCCGCGTCCACGTGGTGCTGCGGGACGCCCGAGTAGCGTCACGACGGTGGTGAACTCCCCGTCCACCGGGGTCTCAGGTGTGACCACCAGCTTGAACTTGGTGGCCTCCGCGTCCTGAACCCGCTCGTACGTCGCCGGCACGCCGTCGACGGTGACCGCGTCGACCTGGAGGCCCTCGAAGTCGAGGGAGAAGGAGCGCAGCGGGGCGCCGGTGGTCCGGGCCCGCATGGTCGCGGTGGCACTGCGGAACTCGCCGGTCATGTAGCCGTCGACCACGCCGTTGGCGTCCCAGGCGATGTCGACGTCGTAGTGCAGCGCGTCGTAGCCGCCGTTGCCCACGTGCGGGAAGATCGCGTCCCCGGCGGTCTGTGCCCCGTCCACCGCGTCGGCCGCCTGCGTGGGGGCGGTGGCCGTCCCCACCAGCCCGCCCGCCACCAGGAGGAGGGGCACGGTCCGGGCCGCCGTCCGGCGCCACCCTCCGTGCCGCGGGATCGACTTCGTCGTCATCTGTGCGCCCTCTCGCTCGGTCTCCGGACGCGCGGTTCCGCAGGTCGGAGAGACGTGAATGAGGGTCAGGCTAAGTCGCCGCTCCCGGCTGAGGAAGGGCTCCGGGTGACGCTCCCGGGCATACGGGTCGCGGCGATGCGTCAGGCCGTCCGCGGATCGGCGGCGCGGAGCGCCACCGAGAGCTGGTCCAGCCGGTCGTCGACGCTCCCCTGGTCGTACCCGTGCCTGAACCGGGTCGGGGTGAACCTGACCTGGCGCAGCTCCTCCTCCGTGACGGCGCCCGCCCGACGCTCCAGCGCCAGCTCGCAGCGGTGGACGAACGCGTCCACCTCCTCGATCGCGTACCCCTCACGCCACTTGGTGAGGGGGAACCGTCGGCCTGCCTGGGAGTCGAAGGACGTCATGGGCCGTTCTTGCCCTGGCGCCCCCGGGGGCAAACATGGCCCCGCCGGGGTCTCGTTCGGTCGTTCAGTACTGGCCCACCCGGAAGACGGGCCAGCCGATCTCGGTGCGCCACGCGGACGCGTCCGGGGTGTCCCGCGGTCCGACGAGGTAGGTCTCCCGGATGGGGCCTGCGACAGCGAGTGCGTTGGTCACCACCCAGGCACCGACCTCGCCGTAGGTGACCTCGATGTCGTCGTGCGCGCCGACGTGGGTCGTGACGGCGAGCTCGACGGCAGGCAGCGTCACCGGGCGCACCCTGCCCCGCACCGGTGGTCGCTCCGTCGGGCGGTAGAGGAGGGCACTCCCCCGGCCCACCTCGAACAGGGAGTTGGCGAAGCAGCCACCGGTCGGCCCCGCCGGCGCGGGCACCACGGCGTCCAGCTCTGCGATCGCCCCGGCGTACCAGGCGAGCAGGTCGTCGCGCAGCACGGTCTCCTCGACCCCGGCGACCGTCGTCTCCGGCACAGCACGCAGCTCCACCTGCACGGGCGCCGGAGCAGGCTGCAGCAGACGGCGCAGCGACGCCACGGCGGCGCGGGTCCGTTCCAGCTCTTCCTCGAGGTGCGCCAGGTGGTCGGCGACCAGTGCCGACCGGTCGCCGGGGTCGTCGGCGCGCAGGATGCGCTGCACCTCGGGGAGCGGGACGTCGAGCTCGCGCAGCCGGTAGATGACCTGAGCGGTCGGGATCTGGTCGACGCTGTAGTAGCGGTAGCCGCTCGACGCGTCCACTGTGGCCGGCACGAGGAGCGCCGCGTCGTGGTAGCGACGCAGGGTGCGCACGCTCAGGTGGGTCAGGCGCGAGAACTCGCCGATCGCCAACATGCGCCCAGTCTGCACTCTCTCCCTGCGGGAGACTCCAGCGCTTGACCCTCCTCCGGCGCGACGCCGCACGCTCGTGGCATGACCACACCGACGCCTCTCCCCCCTTCGCATCTCCCCGCCACGATCCGCGCCTACCTGGCAGCGCACGCGGCCGGGGAGGCGAACGCCGCGATCCGCGCCTTCGCCCCGACCGCCGAGGTCGTAGACGACGGCCGGACCTACCGCGGCGCCGGGGAGGTCCTGGACTTCCTGCGGCACGCAGGCGCGGAGTTCACCTACACGACCGAGGTCCTCGGCGCGGAGCGCGTGGACGACGAGAACTGGATCGCGGTGATCCGGTTGGAGGGTGACTTCCCCGGCGGCGTCGCCGTGCTCCGCTACCGGTTCGCCGTGGCCGACGACCTGATCGCCAGCCTGGTGATCGCCCCCTGAGACGAGGTGGGGCGCGACGTCGGGGCCTACCCGTCGTCCAGGGGCCATCGGCGGGGCTCGGGCGTACGGTCGGTGAGCTCACGGGCGGTGTCGAGCGCCTGGTCGAGGGCGTCCAGGTCGCCGTCCGGCGCGAGGCCGAGGTCACCGGCGGCGACCTCGCTGCGGATGGCTGCCTCGAGCTCCTTCTCCGCCGTCGCGAGGGAGAGGGCCTTGGCTGCACTCCGGAAGACCCACTCGCGGGACTCCCTGTGCTCCTCGGTGTCCCGATGGTCCGGGTGACTCTCCGCCCGACCCAGGGCGAGCACCAGCGCCTGCATCCTGGCCTCGTTGGCGGCCAGCGCGGCCCGCGCCTGCGCGGCGCCTTCGAGCGCGTCGAGCTGGTCGCGCGCGGCGACCCAGTCCCCCCACGCGTCCGCGAGGCCACCCTTCAACGTCAGGTGCCGCTCGGTCGCGACCCGGGCCAGCGCCCGCCCGTGGTGCACCCCCAGCGCGATCACCGGCACCACCGACGCCCAGATCGCCACCCGCGCGCCGACCGGATCGACCACTGCGCCGAGGACCAGCAGCAGCGGAACGCTCATCAGCCCCAGCACCAGGCGTACGACGAGCTCCCGGTGCCGCTGGCTCAACGCGTCGTACCTGCGCTGGGAGACGACGGATGCGGCAGCGCGACCTCACGGGTCGTCGAGCGCCGGTAGCGCCGCAGGCTCGCCTCCTCGGGCGAGCTCGGCGTACCCCGGACCGACCCCCACAGCTCCCGCAGCTCCGCCGAGTCGCGGACCCACTTCTCCAGCCGGCGTCCGAAGGACCGGCCTTGGGAACCCTGATCGGCAGCCATGGAGTCAGCCTAGGCGCTGCACCCGCTTGCGATGGTCGGAGACGTTGTTGCCCTTGACCTCGGTCCGCTTCGTCCCGCGCACGGTGTCCACCTTGCGGTCCCGCGCGGTCACCGGCTGCGCCTCGATCCGGGTCTCCTTCTCGAAGTCGTGCGACTTGTCGGTGTTGCGGTAGTAGCGGTAGAGCCCCGAGTAGACAATGACCGCCACCACCGGTCCCAGCAGCAGGATCAGCAGGTCCACGGGCTCGTCGGATGATTCCAGGGCCTGGAGGACAGGCTGGGACAGCGACAGGACGAGGGCGTTCATCAGGCCACCAGCAGCGCGAAGACGATCGCCTCGACCACGCTGCCCGTCGCGAGGGCCGCCAGGGCGAGTCGCCAGTGGGAGACCGGCACGCTGCCCATGGTCTCGCCGGTCCGTCCGTTGACGGCGATGTAGTGCACCATCGCCCTCCCTCCCTCTTCGTGGTAGTAGGAGTAGAGCCAGACCGGGAGGTACATCGAGACCCACTTCGTCCCGTGCACCTCGACCTTCTCCGCCTCCCAGCGCACGCCCCGGTCGTACTGGCTGACCGAGCTGTACACCTCGGACCGGGTGATCGAGAGCAGCTGGTGCTCCAGGCTGGGCATCAGCGCCGAGACGTCAGCATCGCGACGCTCGGAGGAGTAGCCGACCAGGTAGCTGGCGTTCCACTGCACGGCGTTCTTCGTGTCGAACGGCAGGATCGTGTTGATCACGTTGTTGGTGTTGACGAACGCGCGCATGTTGGCGCGCTCGGTCGAGGACTCCAGGGTCAGGTCGTCGACGGTGAAGTCCACGTGCCGGTCGACCCGGTAGACGTCCGCGTTGTAGACCGTCTCACTGTCGTCGCGGCTGCCGAAACGCCGGGTCTCCACCTCGCCGACCCCCTGGACGTCACCGCTGACGTTGCAGTCGACGACCATGTAGGGCAGGTAGGCGCCGATCACGTTCTCCGGGGTGAACTCCCGGAGGAACCGGCGGTGCGCGAACCTCCTCCGCCTGCCGGCGAACTCCTTGATGTTCTCCACGGCCTGGTCGCGGGTGAGGCTGAACGGCAGGACCGCGTCAGGCACCGCCCCGTTGGGCATCTGCTCGTTGACGGTGAGCACGTGCCGGCACCAGTGGCAGCGCGACGACGTCGCCTCGGAGGTGTTCACGACCACCTCGGCACCGCAGCCGGAGCACTTCATCGTGAGCATGCCGGCGTCTGCGGCGATGTCCGAGGCGCCCGAGGCCACCGTGGTGCCGGTGAGGTCGCGCAGCGTCCCCTCCCCGGAGACCAGCGGCTCGATCGTCGCCTCAGCCCATTCGTGCCGGCAGAACAGGCAGATCAGCATCGAGGTGGAGACCCGCAGCTGGATCTCGGTCGCTCCGCAGGCCGGGCAGCGGTTGACCCCGTCCTCCAGCCCCTGGTTGGCGGTGATGATCACCGGCTCGCCGGGAGCGGTGGGCTCCCCCGGGCCGGCACCCGTGGTGGCCTCGGTGCTCACAGACCGAGCGCCTTCGCCTTTGCCGCGTCGTAGTCGGCCTGGGTGATCAGGCCGGCGTCGAGCATCTGCTTGGCCTTGGTGAGCATCGCCATCGGGTCCTCGGCGGCGGGGGCGGCCGGCTGGGCCGCGGGAGCCCCCGACTGGGCGGCCGTGGACTGGGCACCCACACCCGGCACCGGCTGCTGCAGGCCGCCGATGCCGACGCCGCTCGCCGCCATGCCCATCCCGATCAGGCCGCCGGGGCCGCCGTTCTCGCCGGCCGACTCGAAGCCCGCGGCGACGGACGCCTGCAGGTTCGAGTTGCCGCGGGCACCGGAGAGGGCATCGGCGCGCTGCACGTTGCGGAGCAGCTCACGGGTGGACTCGTCGTACTCGATGGAGACGATCGCGACCGAGACGATCTCCAGCCCGCGGCCGGTGCTCCACTTGTAGTTCTCCTCGACCGCGGCCGACAGGCTCTGTGCGAACCCGACCGAGTCCTGCTGGATCTCGGTGATCCGGTTGCCCTTCGACGGGTCGTTCGTATACATCGAGAAGGCCGGCGCCAGGGAGCCGACGACCTCGTTGAAGAGCTGGGAGGCGGCGTCGTTCTCCACGTCGGTGAAGTCGAAGACCCGGCCGGGCTCCAGGTAGCTGGCCGGCACGAACGCCTTGATGAAGAGGATCGGGTCGACGATGCTCAGCGTGTACGTGCCGCGGGTGACCGCGCCGACCTGGGCGTTCAGGTAGGCGTCGTCCCAGTAGATCTCCGACTGGGTGCCGAACCGGTTGTTGGGCAGCTCCTTGAGCGCCACGAAGTAGGCGCGCTGCTGGGCGCTGGGACGACCACCGAACTTGAAGCGCTCCCACGAGGTGGTGACCAGGGGGCCCACGATGCCGTCGCCGGCGAAGATCGACTGGGAGTCCTGGGCCTCGGAGTTCCACTCGTACGCTCCGGGCTCGGCCGCGAAGCCGGTGATCGCGCCGTCCTGCATCAGGACCAGGCCGTAGCCCTCGGGGACGATGATCCTGCTGCCGTTGGTGATGACGCCGTCAGACCCCTTGGCGTTCGATCCACGACCGGCGTTCGTGCCCCGGGCAGCGGCCGAGAACAGCGCGGCGGTGGGTGCCAGGTCCCCGGGAACCGTGTAGAAGTCCTTCCACTGGTCCGCCAGGGTTCCCCCGAGTGCGCCGACCGCTGCCTGAATGAGTCCCATGGTTGCCTTCCGCCTTCACCCTGAACAGAACGGCTCACCCTAGCGACGCGGGGTGCCGGCTGGGAGGTGATTTCCAGAAGGCTCGCGGGGTCCCATGGAGCGGCTGCCGCGGCGACGAAGTGCCGCTCAGGGTTTGAGAGCCCCGCTGAGCGCGGCGAGGGTGTCCTCGACGAGCCGGTAGAACGCCCACCGTCCGCGCTGCTCACGGACGACGAGTCCCGCGTCGACGAGCTGCTTCATGTGGTGGGAGACCGTCGGCTGCGAGAGCCCGACGGGGTCGGTGAGGTCGCAGATGCAGGCCTCGCGGTCGGGCTGCGCGGCGATCAGCGACAGCAGCCGGACGCGCGTCGGGTCACCCAGCGCCTTGAACATGCGCGCGAGCCGCTGCGCCTCGTCGGCGTCGAGCACGCCGCCGGTCACCGTCGAGCAGCACGCCGGCGCGCGGCGTTGGCGTCCAGGACGGGCAGGGGCGTTCGGTTGGTCATGAACCCAGTGTGCCAGACGTATTGACAAACGTCGATAGATCGACGAATCTCGATACATCGAGAACCACCGATACGTCATCGAAGGAGTACGCCGCCATGACCACGAGCAATCCGCAAGCACCCACGCAGGCCGGGGTGACCCCGGACGAGGTGCGTGAGCAGGTCCGCGACCGCTACGCCCAGGCCGCGAGCGCGGTCGGCCGCGGCGTCACCAACACCGAGGTCAACGACGACCTCCAGGTCGTCGACGACAGCTGCGGCGACGTCGTCGTGCTGCAGCAGCGACACGACGGTCGACGAGGCGTTCGGCGCGGCGCTCTACAGCAGCGGGGACCAGGAGGAGCTGCCGGCCGAGGCGGTCGCGGCCAGCCTCGGCTGCGGCAACCCGACCGCGGTGGCCGACCTGCCGCGCCGGCGAGCGGGTGCTCGACCTCGGCTCCGGCGGCGGCATCGACGTGCTGCTCTCCGCCCGCCGCGTCGGCGAGACCGGCTTCGCCTACGGCGTCGACATGACCGACGAGATGCTCGACCTCGCCCGCGCCAACGCCGCGAAGGCCGGGGCGACCAACGTGGAGTTCCTCAAGGGCACCATCGAGGACGTCCCGCTGCCCGACGCCTCGGTCGACGTGGTGATCTCCAACTGCGTCATCAACCTGTCGGTCGACAAGCCGAAGGTGCTCGCGGAGATGTTCCGCGTGCTCACGCCGGGCGGCCGGATCGGCATCTCCGACGTCGTCGCGGAGGACCACCTCTCCCCCGCTGACCGGGCCGAGCGCGGCTCGTACGTCGGCTGCATCGCCGGCGCCCTCTCCCGCACCGAGTACCTCGAGGGCCTGGCCGCCGCCGGCTTCGCCGACGCCGAGGTGGAGTTCACCCACGAGGCGGTGCCGGGGATGCACGGCGCGATCGTCCGCGCCACCAAGCCGGCGTGACGGCCACCGTCCCGGCGGACCCGCCCGTCGCCCAGCGCCTCTCCACGCTCGACCGCTACCTGCCGGCCTGGATCGGGCTGGCCATGCTCGCGGGCCTGCTCGCTCGGACGCTGGGTGCCGGGCATCGCCGACGCGCTCGACGCGATCAAGGTCGGATCGATCTCTCTGCCGATCGCGCTCGGTCTGCTGGTGATGATGTACCCGGTGCTGGCGAAGGTGCGCTACGACGAGGTCGGGCACGTCGCCCGCGACCGCCGGATGATGGTGCTCTCCCTGGTCCTCAACTGGCTGGTCGGCCCGGCGCTGATGTTCGCCCTGGCCTGGCTCTTCCTGCCCGACCTGCCGGAGTACCGCACCGGCCTGATCATCGTCGGCCTGGCCCGGTGCATCGCCATGGTGATCATCTGGAACGACCTGGCCTGCGGCGACCGGGAGGCCGCGGCCGTGCTCGTCGCGGTCAACTCCGTCTTCCAGGTCGTGGCGTTCGCCCTGCTCGGCTGGTTCTACCTCGACCTCCTGCCGGGCTGGCTCGGACTCTCCACCACCGGGCTCGACGTCTCCCCGTGGCAGATCGCCTGGAGCGTGCTGGTCTTCCTCGGCATCCCGCTCGCTGCCGGCTACCTGACCCGACGCGTCGGCGAAGCGCGCCGCGGCCGCGACTGGTACGAGCAGCGCTTCCTCCCGCGGCTCGGGCCGTGGGCGTTGTACGGGCTGCTGTTCACGATCGTCGTCCTGTTCGCCCTCCAGGGCGAGACGATCACCAGCCAGCCGCTGGACGTCGTCCGCATCGCCGTCCCGCTGGTCGTCTACTTCGCCCTGATGTGGGCCGGCTCCCTGGTGCTGGCCCACCGGGCCGGGCTCGGCTACGCCCGCTCCACCACCGTCGCGTTCACCGCGGCGGGCAACAACTTCGAGCTCGCCATCGCGGTGGCCATCGCCGTCTTCGGCGTCACCAGCGGCCAGGCGCTCGCCGGCGTGGTCGGGCCGCTGATCGAGGTCCCGGTCCTGGTCGGCCTGGTCTACGTCAGCCTCTGGGCGCGCCGCTTCTTCCCCGACACCCGGCACAGGAGTCTCGCCATGAGCTCACCGCACGAACGAACGGGTCCCGCAGGTCGTCTTCGCCTGCGTCCGCAACGGCGGCCGCTCCGTGGCCGCCCGGGTGCTCACCGAGCACTACGCCCAGGGCCGCGTGCATCGCCCTGTCGGCCGGCACCCAGCCCGGCGAGCACATCCACCCCGAGGTCGCCGAGGTGCTCGAACGACTCGGCCTCGACACCTCCCGCGAGCAGCCGAAGCACCTGACCACCGAGATGATCGCCGGCAGCGACCTGGCGATCACGCTGGGCTGCGGCGAGGAGTGCCCCTACGTCCCCGGGGTCACCTACCGCGACTGGCCGGTCGACGACCCGGGCGGTCAGGACGACGCCACCGTGCGGCGGATCCTCGCCGACCTCGACACCCGGGTGCGGGCGCTGCTGGGCGAGCTGGCGCCGGACCTCGTGCTGGCCCCGAGCGTGCTCGCACCGGACTGACCGCACCGTGGTTGGGCGCTCGGGGGTTGGGCGCAACCGGGCTAGGCTGCCGCAGCATGTCCGACAACGTGCTGTGGATCATCACCGACGACCAGCCGCGCGCCACCCTGGAGCGGATGCCGCGGACGTGGAGCCGGCTGGTGCAGCGCGGCGTCCGGTTCGACCGGGGGTACGCGGCGATGCCGTGGTGCGGCCCGGCGCGGGCGTCGATGCTGACCAGCCGCTACCCGCACCACCACGGCTGCAGCACCAACCAGACGCACGCGCCGTTCGTCCAGCGCGGGCTCGACCAGGACACGGTCGCCACCCGGCTCCGCGCGGGCACCGACTACGACACCGGCTACTTCGGCAAGTACATGAACGGCCTGTCCCGCGACCCGGCGTACGTCGCTCCCGGGTGGCGCCGCTGGGTGACCACGGTGGGGTCGGGCGGGCGGGTCAACGTCGACGGCGAGAACCGGGAGCTCGGGTCGCAGCGGGCGGCGGACCGGTTCGCGCTGGACCGGCTCGCCACCTACCTGCAGCGCCAGGCGGACAGCGGTCCGTGGTTCGCCGTCTGGTCGACCTCGACGCCGCACGACCCCTACACGCCGAGCCGTCGGCACCGCGACGACTTCGACGGCGTGCGCTGGGATCCGCCCGCGCTCAACGAGCCGGACATGAGTGACAAGCCGAGCTGGCTGCGGGACCTCCCGCCCCAGGACCGGGCGCGGATGCGCGAGGTCCACGAAGGAAAGCTCGAGGAGCTGCAGGACCTCGACGACCAGGTCGCCCGGGTCCTCGACGTGCTGCGGGAGACGGGTCAGCACGAGCGGACCTGGATCTTCTTGGTCTCCGACAACGGCTACCTGCTCGGCGAGCACCGGCTCTTCCGCAAGGAGCAGCCCTACGAGGAGTCCGCCGGCGTGCCGTACGTCGTCCGCGGGCCGGGCGTGCGGCCTGCGGTGAGCGACGCCCTGGTCTCCCAGGTCGACCTGATGCCGACGACCCTGGAGATCGCCGGACTCGACCCGGACGCGGGTCGTGAGCTGGACGGCCGCTCGCTGCTGGCGCCGCTGACCACCGGTGACTGGTCCGGCTGGCGACACCGGCTGCTCGTGGAGAACACCAACCTCGGGTGGGCGATGCTGCGGGAGGGGTCGCACGTCTTCATCGACCACCACGAGCGGGGCGAGTGCGAGCTCTACGACCTCGCCACCGACCCGCACCAGCTCGACAGCCTCCGGGGATCGACGTCTCCGGCTTGGGCGGGTCCGCTCGGTCGTCTGCGGTCCGCGACGCGGTCGCGCCCTGCGCGCCCTGGAGGTCTGAGACCGCGGCCGGACGAGCCACGACTCAGACGGTCACCAACACCTCCGGACGGCGGCCGCGGCCGGCGATCAGCAGCGTGAGCACGATGCCGACCACGGCGTACGCCGCCAGCACCGACAACGGGCGGGTCAGGTCGTCGGAGCCGAAGTAGACGATCTGGCGCACCCCGTCCACGCCCGCACCGGTCGGGATCCAGTCGCCGACCACCCGCCAGAAGGTGGGCATCACCCCGGCCTGGAAGGCCCCGCCCGCGCTGGGGTTGCCGATGATCACGATCAGCAGCAGGGTGATCCCGATCCCGATCACCCCGAAGATCGCCTCGAGCCCGATCGCCAGCGCGGCGATCGAGAACGACACCGCGGCCCCGAGCAGTCCCAGCTGCCAGAAGTGCCCCGTCTGGGCGTCCAGCATCGGCCCGACGATCAGTGCGCCACCGAACCCGGAGGCCAGCGCGTACGGGACCAGCGCGGCCAGCCGGAGCGCCGCGAAGCGCACGGACGTGGGCCGGTCACCGCGCGCGAGGGCGATCACCGTCGGGAACAGGTAGCCGCCGACCGCCCAGCCGACCACGAGGTAGAAGCCGGTGAGCCCGCGGGCGTCGCCGCTCTGCAGCGGGACCAGGTCCTCCTTCTCCACGCGTCCGCCGCTGCTCGGTCACCACCTTGGAGAGCACGGCAGCGGCGGCCTCCTCCTCCGAGACGCCGCCGCCGGAGGCGATGAGCAGCAGGTCGCTGCTCTGCTCGGGGCGCAGCACCAGGGCGCGCGACCTGGTCCCCGTTCCGGACGTCCTTGCGCGCCTGCTGCCTCGGAGTCGGCCAACGAGGCGTCCAGCGGGTCGTCGGAGAGCTTGTTGAGCTGGTCGACCAGCTGCTCACCCTGGCGCCTGGCCGCCCTGCGGGGCCACCACCTGCACCTTGAGCTCGTGCGGCTCGGGGTCGTGGAAGGCACCGACGTAGCTGTAGATGAAGGCGAACTGGAGGAAGAGCACGCCGAGGACCCACGCCACGGCCCGGATCATCGAGCGCTTGGGGTCGATCGCCAGGGCCTCCGCCTCTGCGGCGTCGAGGTCCTTCGCGTGCCGCGGGGTGTCCGGGGGCTGCTGGTCCTGCGGGGTCCGTTCGGCTGTCATGGCCTCTCCTTTGCCGGGCGCCGGTTCCGCGCCGACGTGGCGCGGACGCCGTACGGCGAGAGCAGCGGGCCCGAGCCCCATCGCTGACCACAGTAGGTGTGGTCGCCGGGACCTGACACGGGCCGGATGACCCGGGCCCCAGGAGGTGGTTCGGCCGGCGAACCAGGGCCGCAGGTCCCGCGGAAGTGCAGGACCGCGAGCCGCGGCGGGCGCTAGCGTGGCCGGTCGCAGGTGCGCAGCGGGGAGCGTGTTGCACCGACGGGTCGTCCGGACATAGAGGGGCATGAGACGCACGAGATCGGCGCGGGAGGAGCGGTTCCGCTCCCTGTACGCCGACCACCACGACCCCGTCCTCCGGTTCGCGCTGCGCCGCACCGACCCCGCCCGTGCCGACGACGTCGTCGCCGAGACGTTCCTCGTCGCGTGGCGGCGGCTGGACGACGTGCCCCGGCGCACCGGCGAGGCGCTGCCCTGGCTCTACACGGTGGCCCGCAACTGCCTGCTCAACGCCACGCGGGGTGACGACCGGCAGCGCGCGGTGGCGGTCCGGCTGGCCGCCCGGACCGGACCGGGCCCGGCGGCCGCGGGTGACCCGGGTGACCGCCTCCAGGTGGTCGAGGCCTGGGGCCAGCTCTCCCCGGCCGAGCAGGAGGTGCTGGCGCTCGCCGTCTGGGAGGACCTCACCTCGCCGCAGGCCGGCCGGGTCCTCGGCATCTCGGCGGCGGCGTACCGGGTGCGGCTGGCTCGCGCCCGCGCCAGCCTGTCCCGCCACCTCGATGGAGCTCAGCCCCTCGACGCCCCCTCCCCTTCCCGCGCCGCCGGCCAGCGCGCCGCCGCGACCCACGCCCAGGAGACCTCCCGATGATCGACGACCGCACCCTCGACGCGCGCCTGCGGGCGCTCGACCCCGTCCCCCACGACACCCCCGTCGACGCCGACCGCAGGGCTCGCCTGCTGGAGTCGGTGCTGGCCACCGAGCCGGCGCAGCCCGTCGCGGATCTGCCGGTGCCGCCGCCCCGTCGCCCGCGTCGTCCCGTACGACGGGTCGCCTGGGGCGCCGCGGCCGCCGTCACGCTGGCTGGCGTCTCGGTGGCGCTCCCCCTCACGAACGGAGGCGAGCCCGCGTTCGCGTCGTGGACCGCGGAGCCGGCCGCGGCCTCGGATCGGGACGCCGAGGTCCTGCGAGAGGCGTGCCTGGAGCAGGTGGGCGACAGCGTGGGCGGCGACGGTGCCCCCGAGGTGCCGAGCGCCGAGCTCGCGACCCGTCTCACCGACCGGCGGGGCGAGTGGGTCTCGGTGCTGCTCACCGCGACCGCACCCGGGCGCTACCAGTTCACCGTCGCCTGCCTGGGCCGACTGCCGGCCGGGTCGTCGGACGGGCCGTCCGAGATCACCCATGCCGTCACCGGCGGGGGCGGATGGGCCGCCCCCTCGGGCGACCAGCTCGTCGAGGGACCCATGGCCGAGCTCGCCGTCGGCGGTGGCCCCTTCGGGATGGGTGAGCAGGAGCGGGCTGCGACCACGAACGGCGAGGTCGGTCCGGACGTGGTCGGCGTGACCATCCACGCCGGCGGGACCACCGTCGAGGCGTCCGTCGCCGACGGCACGTACGCCGCGTGGTGGCCCGGGCGGATCTTCGACCCGGCGGACGTCGTCGCCGACGCGGCCTCCGGGCTGCCCGACGGCGAGCCCGAGCCCCTGCTGCGCTACGACGTGACCCTGCGCGACGGGACCGTGCTGCGCGACGTGGACCCGGTGCATCCGACGGCCTGAGACGTCCCGCCCTGGCGCCGGACTGCCCGCGGCCTCAGAGGTGCTTGAGCATGTGCACGTCGTCCCGCCCGGGCGTGGGAACCGACTCCCACCGGAACGTCTCCTCGTAGCCATGACGTTGGTAGAAGTCGGGTGCCTGGAAGGTGAACGAGGTGACGAAGACGTGCGTGCATCCCCGTCGCCTGGCCTCCTCCTCGAAAGCAGCGAGGAGTGCTGACCCCAAGCCGCTGCGGCGGTGCTCCGCGTGCACCCAGGTCAGGCCGATCCCGGCGGCCTGGCCCCAGGTCCAACCGGACAGGCCGGCCAGCAGCTCTCCGTCGTCCTCGATCCGGACGGTGAGCTCCTCCTCCGGGGCGACCCCGGGCGTCGCAGCGGCGTTGTACTTGCTCAGCTCGTCGCTGAGTCGTTGGTCCAGTGCACTGTCGCCGCCTCCGACGACTGGTGTGGTGTCGGCCATGAGCCGGATGCTCTCACGTTGCGGGTCCGAGGGCTGACGTTCACCGGCGCACCGCCAGCTGCCGCGGCGCACCCGTACGAGGCACGTCTTTCGAGGCGCCGTACAACAGCACGAGGAACCACGCCAGGACGCCGAGGGACGCGAGGCCCACCGTGAAGGCCAGCACCGCCGCGCTCGGCTCGGCGGACGCACCGGCGATCGCGAGGACCTGCGCGATGTCGAGACCGACGGCGAGCCATCGGATGGTCGAGGCCGACGGCCTCCGGGCAGGACTCACCGACATGAGCGCCGTGCAGGTCGCGACCTGGACGACGAGCAGCGCGAGGCCGACCGAGACGTCGATCAGCGTGCTCTCGACGCCGAACCACTCCGGCACCGACGGGACCGCGGCCACCCACGCCGCCACCCCGGCGAGGCGGAAGCCCGGATGAACCTCCGCGAGCGAGCCGAGCGCCAGCGCGGCGATCACCCACCCGAGAGGGTCGGGGATGAGGTCGGGACTTCCCCCGACTCGGAAGTCGAGCAGCACCAGGAGCATGCCGGTGGCGGCCGTGGCCAGAGGTCGCCACGGGCGTGAGTCAGCAGTGGACCCGCCGTCCCCAGGGCCCACCTGGGCCTGCTGCCCGGGACGAGCGGGCTCCCACGGCGGACGGGTCAGCTCGGCTGGCTGCTCCGTCGTACGGCGCCACCGACGACTCAGGAGCACCCCGGCGAGCAGCACGAGAAGGGTGCCGGAGACCCACCACCACGGCTGTCGCGGGTCAGTGGCCCCCTCCGGCTCCTCGGGAACGACGAGTGGCCGCTCCCACAGGTCGCTGGCCAGGTACGGCGCATTGACCTGCTTCCCGTCGCCCTTCAGATCGATCTTCTCCACCGCGCCGGTCACGACATCGACCACGTGGACCGACGTCCGGAAGTGCCCCAGGACGACGTGGCCGGGATCGCGCCACCCGAGCAGCTGGTCCACGCCCACGCCGGAGGGCAGGTCCACGGCGCGGCCCCGAGCCTCGGCGAACGTGCGCCCGGCGTACAGACGCCAAGGCGACTTCGGCTTGCCGGCCGTCCGCCCGATGTAGGCGAAGCTGGTGTCGTCGGGGCCCCAGGAGGCAGCGATGACATCCTGCGGGAGCGTCACCGTGGTCATCTCTCCGGACGCCGGGTCCACGCGGAACACGTTCCGTCCCCGAGCCCAGGTCACCCCGGTGGGCGCCGACCCCAGGTTCGGCAGCCAGGAGGGCCCGGGCTCCTCGATCACCGTCGGCTTCCCGTCCTCGGTGTCCCAGGCAACGAGCTGGTGGCTCCCGGGCTGCGACGCGTTCCGCGTACCGGGGCTCTCGTAGCTCGTCAGCAGGTAGCGGGAGTCCCCGGAGAACGCGAGCTCCGTCATCGTCCCTTTCACCCAGGGGACGCCCGGTACGTCGAGCTCGCGGATCGCGCCCGTGGTCGTCTCCATGATCGACCAGCCGGCGACGCGCCCGGGGTACGACGGCCCCTCGGGTCGGTGAGGCCGCACCCACCCGATCCACTCGCCCGTCGGGCGAGACCGCGAAGCCCCCGAACCCCCAGCTGTCCAGCGAGAGCCCCGGGGTGCGGAGCCAGGCGGCGTGGCCGTCGAGCGCCGAGACCGCGAAGAGGGCAAGCGACTCCCGCTTCTCCACGAGCCCGACCGGCTCCGTCCGGGTCGCCACGCCGATCGCTGCGACCGGCCACCGCACGTCCTCGTCGCCGGACCACGTCCCCGGGGCGTTCACTGCCGTCGGCAAGTGTCGCTCCTCGAGCGAGGCAGGGTCGTCCTCCGCGTGGACGATCGCGGCCGGGCCGAGCACGAACAACGCCACCAGTGCGGCCAGCACGTGGGCGCCACGCCGGCCCGAGCGAATTCTCACGGGCGACACTGTGCCCGCCCGCCGCGGAAAGCACGAGAGCCGCACCGACTGGTGGTCGGTGCGGCTCACGTTCAAGAGGGCTGGCTCCCAGTGGTGTGACCCACCGGGACCGGTAGTTCTGCGAAGAGTCCACGCTTGTTCTGCGAAGACCCCGTGGTGGTGGTGGTGGAGCTGCGGGGAATCGAACCCCGGTCCTCGAGCGTCGATCCAGGTCTTCTCCGGGTGCAGTCCGTGATGTCGCTTTTCTCAGCCCCGACGCTCGCAACGGACACGTCGTCGACAGGCTCAGTCAGGAAAAAGTCCCGCTCACCCCTCCTGACAGGAGATGAACAGCTAGTCCTCTAGATGAGGCCTGGGTCCGGGACGAGGACGGATGCCCGGTCAGACCCTTCGATCACTGCTCAGGCAGCGAGAGCGAAGTCGTTGCGATTAGAGTCGGCAACTGTGTGTTCCAGCGATCGTTTACGAGATGACGCTGGCTTCTCGACCCGCTTCCCCTGGAACTAACGTCCCAAGTCGAAACCGATCAGCCCCTCTTGAGTTGTACTGGCGCAACCCTAACCCAGCGCCGTTCATTCCCCCACCCGGTTTCGCCTGCGGCCGCACGCCCGGTGGTCCGGCGCCGACCACCACCTGCCGTGTCGTCCCGCCGTGCTGACCGCGGCACCCACCCGCGACCGGCACGCGAGGAGCGGCGTGGGCGACGTTCCCGATGACCTGGAGCGGCTGCGCGCTTCTCGCCGGCCGACCGGAACCCGGCGACGGGCCGTCAGGGCCGGCATTCCTTGAACTACGACCTTGCGCTCCTATTCGAACACCTGTACGATAGTGGGAAGCGGCCGCTGCGGGAGCTGGCTGATCGGACTCGGGGGAGGTCGACGTGGACAACACACCTCTTCCTCGCCCGCGCCTCGGGTCGCACGTCCATCGGCACGTCGGCGCGCTCAACGCGGGCCGTACGCCGGTGCCGCTACCGGACACGTGGGCGAGCCGAGCAGTACGCCGCACCGGCTGCTGCAGTGTGCGGCGACGCTGGAGGCCGCGCTGGACGACGTGATCGACGTCGATCCGGTCTTCATGTCGGTGACCGAGAAGCGGGACAGCCTCGCCGCCCTGGAACGACTCGCCTCCCGCGTCACCGCCCTGAAACTGCGGGTGGTGGCTGCGTCGGCCGACGTCGCGGACGCCGAGGGACACCGCGACGTGGCGTCTTGGATGGCCCACCGCACCCGCGGCGACCGGCGCCAACAGCGACGGGAGCAACGACTGGCGGACGCCTGCGACGGTCGCTGGCGGCGACTCGGGCAAGCCCTGACCACCGGGGCTGTCCACGTCGACCAGGCGCACGTCGTCTCCCGCGCCCTCGACGACCTGGGCCGGGTGCTCACCGACCTGCTCGGGGACGCTTCGTTCGCGCCCGTGCTCACTCCCGACCGACGCGCCGGGCTGCTCGACGAGGCAGAGGCCCACCTGGTCGAGCAGGCCGCGCACTTCGGACCGGACGACCTCGCGCGCCTCGGTGCGCGGATCCTCCAGGTGCTGGCACCTCACCTGGCCGACGAGGCGGAGGCCAAGAAGCTCAGCGACGAGGAGCGGCACGCACGTCGGGTCACTCGCCTGACCACCCAGCGACTCGGCGACGGCACCGTCCTGGTGAAGGCGCGGATCCCCGAGCACATGGCCACCCGCCTGACGACCACCCTGGAGGCGTTCACCAACCCGCGCAAGCAGTGCGGTGACGCGACGCAGCCCGACGGACCCCACCGCGCCGACGACGCGACGGGCGAGGACCTGCCCTACGAGATGCGGCTGGGCCACGCGTTCTGCGCCCTGCTCGAGGGGTTGGACCCGCAGCGACTGCCCCTTGCACGGCGGGTCGGCGACCACGCTGGTGGTGACGATGGAGCTCGACGCGCTCCTGCAAGGCAGTCGGCGCCGCCCAGCTCGCCGACCGGCGAGACGATGAGCGCGGGCGAGGTCCGTCGCCTCGCCTGCACCGCCGATCTCGTGCCCGCGGTCTTCGGCACCCGGTCAGAGCTGCTCGACCTCGGCCGCACCGCCCGTCTCTTCTCCCCCGGCCAGCGCGCGCCCTGGCCCTGCGCGACCGACAGTGCCGAGCAGTCGGCTGCGAGATCCCCGCGACCTGGTGCGAGGCACACCACCTGCTGCCCTGGGGTCGGCTGGGACCGACCGACCTGGAGAACGGCGTGCTCCTGTGCAGCCATCATCACCACCGGATCCACGACGACCGGTACCTCCATCAGCGCCTGCCGAACGGCGACGTCCGGTTCAGCAGGCGACGGTGAGTCGACCGGGAGCGTGCTGCGCCGGCAGCTCAGGAGTAGGGGTCTGCCACCGCGGAGGGACGTGCCCCGTGGGCGTGCAGCAGGGCGACGAATTGTGCGGCGTACCGACGCTCGCGGAGGTCCTTGGCCGTGTTCGTGCTGAACCGGTTGATGTGCTCGGTGCTGACCGCGCACCGGACCACGCCCATCGGCCCCGACAGCTGGACGTCGCCGCCGTCGAGGGAGAAGTACGACCGACGGTCAGCCACCAGCTGGTCGCACGGCACGGTCCAGACCGGGGCAGCAGCCCCGTCGGGGGTGAACGAGAGCAGCCCCGACTCCAGACGGATGACCCGTAGTCGCGACGGACGGAGAGAAGTCCGCTGCCTGCCGGCACCACCGCGGCGTTCCACTCCCCCGCGAAAGACCAGCCCCCGGGCGCCGGCCGGCCGCTGCGCGAGACGTGCTGCTGCGAGACCTGTTGCTGCGGGGCCCAGCCCCGTCGCTGCGGCCGACGCTTGAACGCGATCAGCAGGATGCCGCACGACCAGCAGCAGGATCGCCAGCCAGCTGAGCATGAACAGGACGGGGAACCAGGCTGGGGACACGGCCGTCACCCTAGCCAGTCGCCGGGCCTCAGGTCAGCGATCCTGGGCAGGGTGCGGGTCGCCGTCCGTGGCCGCGCGCGACGCCAGCCGGGCCTGGGCGGCCTGCTCGCGCTGGCCGGCCTGGTCGGCCGGCCGTGGACTCCGTCGTCCAGGCGCTCTCCGTCGGGCGCGCCGGTCCCTGGGTCGCCCACCTCGGAGAGCACCGTCCCGGAGAGGTCCGCCTCCCAGTCGGGCCCGTCCTTCCAGACCACCTCGACCTGCTCGTAGCCCTTGAGCCGCTGCATCCGCACGTAGCTCGCGTAGGCCCGTCGGTCCGCCTGGGTGAGGTGGACCCGGTCGGTGAACGGGGTCAGCAGGGCGCGTGGCCACAGGCGGCGACCCAGCACCACGTTGATCTCCGTCGCGAAGACGGCCATGGTGGCGCCGATCCACAGGAACCCGATCAGACCGAGCACCAGGCCGAACGTCTTGGTCATCGAGCTGGTGTCGACCAGGACGTGCTCGACGTACCTGGCGCCGAGGAACTGCAGCCCCTGCCACATCAACGCCAGCGCGAAGCCGCCTGGCGCCGCCCGCCAGAAGGAGTGCTGGCCCGTCGCGGCGAACCGGAAGAGCAGCGAGAGGAACGCACCGACGACCAGCACACCGATCGCCGGCAGCAGCAGCGTCCGGAACCAGCCTTCGAGGGCTCCCGAGAGAAGGTCGGTCGTGCTCGCCACCGTCGTCAGCACCGAGACCGTCATCAGCGACATGCCCGCGGTCACCAGGAGCAACAGCGTCTTGACCCGCGCGTAGATCGGGTTGGGCCGGCTGTTGCGCGGCACCGACCACGCGGTGTGCTGGAGGTTCTGCAGCGCCTGACCGAGTCCCTGACAGCCGTAGAGCGCGGCCAGCGCGCCGAGCACTGCACCGGTGAGGGAGCCCTGGATGCCCTGCGGTCGGCCCAGCTCGTCCCCGATGATCGGGAACTGCCCCAGCGCGGAGTTCAGGATCTGCTCCTGCAGCTCGGGGTTGTCCTGGAGCACGAACCCCAGGATCGAGGTGCCCAGCAGCATCAGCGGGAAGATCGCGACGAACGCGTAGTAGGTCAGCCCGGCCGCCAGGTAGGGGCCCTGGTCGTCGAAGTACTTGTAGACGACGGCGATTGGGAAGCCCACGACGCTGTGACGTCGCTGGAAGTCGTCGACCTTGGAGACTGCACCCACGTGCCCACGCTACCGGGGCGCGGGGCTTCCGCGTCATCGGCCGAACAGCCGCGCGCCGTTCTCCCAGCAGACCGCACGCAGCCACGCGTCGCCCAGCCCGGGGTGGCGGGCCGCGACCCTCTCCAGGGACTCGAGCTGGTGGACGTAGGGGTACGGGATGTTGGGGAAGTCCGAGCCGAGCAGCACCTTCTCCCCCAGGTCCGCGATCCGGGGCAGGAGGTCGCTCGGGTACGGACCGCCCATCTCGGTGAAGAAGTCGGTGAACGCCATCGTGGTGTCGAGCCGGACGTGCTCGTAGCGCTCGGCGAGCGTGAGGAACTCGTCGTACTCGGGGGCGCCCATGTGCGCGACCACCAGCTGCAGCCGCGGGTGCCGGGCGAGCAGCTGGCCGACCGGTCCCGGCCCGGTGTGCTCGGTCGGGATCGGGCCGCTCCCGGCGTGCAGCACCACCGGGGTGCCGGCCTCGGCGACCACGCCCCAGGCGTCGTCCAGCAGCGGGTCGGTGACGTGGAACGCCCCCACCTGGACGTGCACCTTGACGAGCTCGAGACCACCCTCGATCCGCCGCCGCAGGTAGTCGGCGCGCACCGGGCTCGGGGAAGAACGTGCCGCAGCGCAGCGCACCCGGAGTGCGGGCAGCGAACTGCTCGGCCCAGTCGTTGAGGAACTCGGCCATCTGCGGCTTGTGCGCGTAGGGCAGCGCGGAGAAGTGGCGTACCCCGAACGAGGTGAGCACCTCGGGCCAGGGCCGCGTCGGTGTCGCGGTAGCGCAGCGGCCACGGCCGGCCGATCAGCGGGCCGGCGGAGTCGAACTGGGCCCGCACCTTCTCCATCACCCGCGGCGGCAGGAAGTGGGTGTGCACGTCGAAGAGCCCGGGCAGCCCGAGCCGCTCGGTCCAGGCACGGACGTCGGCGGCGTCGGCGGCGAGCTCGTCCGCGGTCGCCTGCTGCTCGGTGGGCACGCCGCCTCAGTCCTTGAAGCCCTTGAGCCGGCGCTGGACGGCCTGCTCCTTCTCCCGGTTGGCCTGACGCTCGGCCAGCGAGTGCCGCTTGTCGTAGGACTTCTTGCCCTTGGCCAGCGCGATCTCGACCTTGGCCCGGCCGTCCTTGAAGTAGAGCTGGAGCGGCACCAGCGTGTAGCCGGAGTCGGAGACCTTGCGCTCGATCTTGTTGATCTCGGCGCGGTTGAGCAGCAGCTTGCGCTTGCGGCGTGCGGAGTGGTTGGTCCAGGTGCCCTGGGAGTACTCCGGGATGTGCACCTGGTGCAGCCAGCACCTCGCCGCCGTCGACCTCGGCGAACCCGTCGACCAGGGACGCGCGACCCTGCCGCAGCGACTTCACCTCGGTGCCGACCAGGACGATCCCGGCCTCCCAGGTGTCCTCGATGTGGTAGTCGTGCCGCGCCTTGCGGTTCTGCGCGACCGTCTTGGTGCCCTGCTCCTTGGCCATGGGGCTCATCCTCTCAACTCGGCGCAACCGGATTGGTGCCGGTCCGCCCGATCCGCCACCCCTGGGCGGCAGCAGCCCGGATCCGCCGGCAGCAGCTCAGAGCCAGCCGCGCGGATCCACGGTCTGGCCGTTGGCCATCACCGAGAAGTGCAGGTGGCAGCCGGTCGACCAGCCGGTGTTGCCGACGTACCCGATGACCTGCCCGCGCGAGACCCGCGCGCCGACCCCGACGCGGTAGCTCGAGGCGTGGTTGTAGACGGTCGCCAGACCTCGACCCGCCACGGCGCCGTGGTCGATCACCAGACGGTTGCCGTAGACCGAGGAGTAGTACGACGAGACGACCCGCCCGTCGGCGCCGGCGACGAGCGGCTGGCCGCAGTCCGCGGCCCAGTCCTGACCGTCGTGCAGCCCCCAGTAGCCGTAGATCGGGTGGGTCCGCCAGCCGAACGGCGAGGAGAGCCTGAGCGTTGGAGACCGGCGAGGTGAGGAAGCCACCGGCCTGCCCGGACGACGTCCCCTGCTGCGCCTGCTTGGCCCGCTGCGCGCGCAGGGCCGCCTCCGCGAGCCGGCGGAGCTTCTCGGCGAGCGCCGCCTCCTCACGCTCCAGGGCAGCGAGCGCCTCCTGGTCGGCCTGCGGGCCTGCGCGGCGGCCAGGTGCGCCGTACGCCGCTCCCCCACGCGGGCGGCCACGGCGGCCTGGGCGCTGGCGGCCTCCGCCTCGTACTCCTGCATCTCGGCCAGGTGGGCGGCCGCGGCGGCGCGCTTGGTGGCCACGACCTCCTTCGCGGCTGCGACCTGGGCCTCGCGCACCTCGAGCAGCACCTCGGAGGCCTGCAGCTCCTGGTACGTCCGGGACTCCCGGTCGACGATCGCGTCGCGCATCTTCGTCTGGCGGGTCAGGTCGGCCGGCGTCTTGGCGTCGAGCAGCGAGGCGAACGCCAGGAGCTCGGGGTCGCCCTGCTGGTAGATGTCGGTGATCGTGGTGGCCACCTGGTCGCGCTGGGCGGCGCGGTCGACGCGGCTGCTCTCCAGCTCGGCCTGGGCCTGCTCCAGGGCGAGGGTCGCCTCGTCCAGCTCCGCCTGCATCTGGGCGTCACGCTCAGCGGCGGTGGCGACCTTCGCCTCCGCGGCGGCGAGGGCGACCTTCGCCGCGCCGAGCTGCTCGCGGGCGGTGGCCAGGGCCGCCGAGGCCTGCTGCATCCGGGCGCTGGAGGAGTGCAGGTCGTCCTCGGCCCGCTCGATGTCCTGCTCGACCTGGCGCTTCTTCTTCTTCAGGTCGTCCGGGTTCGACTGCATCCCCACGGTCGCGGCGCGAGAGGCGTGGAGGCCGAGGTCGAGACGGCTGGGGGGACGGCGAGCACACCGATCGCCATGCCGCTCGCCGCGAGGGCGGAGGCCATGCGTCGGCGAGTGGTACGGGGGAAGTGACGCACCAGGTTGCCTTCGGTGTCCGGGGAAGTGAACGACCTGACGGTAACCGAGCGCGGTCAGACTTTGAGGTATTTGCGGGTCAGCACGAGTGTCGGAAGCAGCGTGAGCAGCGGACCGAGCAGCGCGATCGCCGCCACGGCGGTGCCGTACTCCCCCAGTCCGATCCACGGCATGAACTTCAGGTCGTCCGCGGTGCGCTCGTGGATCCCGAAGTACATGAAGGCGCCCAGCGCCCCCGCGGCCAGCAGGACACCGACCAGGGCGGTCACCAGCGCCTCCAGCAGGAAGGGCAGCGTGATGTAGAGGGTGGAGGCACCGACGAGCCGCATGATGCCGATCTCCTTGCGCCGGGCGAACGCGGCGAGCCGGATCGTGTTGCCCACCAGCAGCAGCGCGGCGAGCACGAGGAAGCCGGCGGTGCCGAGCGCGCCCCACTTCAGCGCGTTGATCGAGCCGTAGATGGGCGTCAGCGTCTCGCGCATGTCCCGGATCCCGGAGACCCCGTCGAGGCCGCGGACGGCGGAGACGATGCCCTCGAACTCCTCGGCGTTCTTCAGCTCGATCCACACCGACTCGGGCATGTCCTCCACGGACGCCGCGGGGTTGGGGCCCTCGAACCGCTCCTGGCCGAAGAGCTCCTTGACCTTCTCGAACGCGACCTCCTGGGACTCCAGGTGGTAGCCGGCGACCTCCGGGTTCTCCTCGACCACCTGGACGATGGCGTCACGCTGGGCGTCGGTCACCTCCCCGGTGCAGGCGGCCGAGCTGTCCTCGGCCTTGCACAGCCAGACGGTGATCTGGAGCTGGCTGCCCCAGTGGTCGGCGGCCTTGTTCGCCTGCTGGTTGAGCAGCACGCCCAGCCCGACGAGGGTGAGGGAGACGAAGAGGGTGAGGATGACCGCGAGGTGCATCGACAGGTTGCGTCGAAGCCCCTGGCCGAGCTCGGAGAAGACGTAACGCAGCTGCATGGGGTGGGGTTGCCTCTCGTCGGTACGGGGGAAGTGCGGGGGTCAGTTCTGCGCGCCGTAGACGCCCTGGGACTGGTCGCGGATGACGCGCCCGTGCTCCAGCTCGATGACCCGCTTGCGCATCTGGTCCACGATCCCCGCGTCGTGGGTCGCCATCACCACGGTCGTGCCGGTGCGGTTGATCCGGTCCAGCAGCTTCATGATGCCCACCGAGGTGGTCGGGTCGAGGTTGCCGGTGGGCTCGTCGGCGATCAGGATCATCGGCCGGTTGACGAACGCCCGGGCCACCGCCACCCGCTGCTGCTCACCGCCCGAGAGCTCGTCGGGCATCCGGTCGCCCTTGCCGTCCAGGCCGACCAGCTCGAGGGTCTCCGGCACCAGGTCCTTGATGTCGGAGCGCGAGCGGCCGATCACCTGCAGCGCGAAGGCGACGTTCTCGCTGACGGTCTTGTTGGGCAGCAGGCGGAAGTCCTGGAAGACCGTGCCGATGTCGCGGCGCAGCCGCGGCACCTTCCAGCTCGCCAGCCTGTTGATCTCCTTGCCGGCCACGTAGACCCGTCCCGACGAGGGACGGTACTCACGCAGCACCAGGCGCAGGAAGGTCGACTTCCCGGAGCCCGAGGAGCCGACGAGGAAGACGAACTCGCCCTTCTCGATGTCGACCGAGACCTGGTCGAGCGCGGGTTGGGCGTGCCCGGGGTAGGCCTTGGTGACCTTCTCGAAGCGAATCACGTGAAGCGACACTAGCCGAGCACGCACGGGCGGCCGGGACGCACGCCGCGCTGGGTCCCCCTGGTGTGTGACAGGCCACGAGAGTTCTCCTTCGCTTTCGTTCGTTCGCCTGCGGGAGGCCCCTCGTGCGCCATATCCTCGGGCCGGTGACACGACTGCCTGCCGCCCCACGGACCCGTCCTCGCCGCTTCCCCGTCTCCCTCGTCCTGGCCGCCGCACTCGTGGCCGTCGGCATCCCGGTGGGAGTGGCGAACGCGGGCGAGGGGCCGGCGGACGAGCCCGTCGTACGCCTGGACGGACCGGTCTCGGGTCCGGAAGCGGTCGACGCGCTGGGCGGTGCGGGTGGCGCCGACCTCGCGGCGGTGGCCGAGGCGCACGACCTGCGTCCGGCAGACCTGGCGGAGAGCCTGGCCGAGGACGACTCGCTCCACGTCGACCCCTCGGGCCGACTCTTCTACGCCGACGACTTCACCCACCATGAGCCCCACCAGCATCATGAGCCCCACCAGCACCTGCGAGCACCAGCACGGCGGAGAGCGGACGCCGCACCCCGAGAGCGCCGGGTCTGCTGCTCCCACCACCGTCGCCGACGACGTGTTCCACCTGCACAGCAAGCCTTGGGCGAGGCGCACGATCTTCATCGACGTGGACGGGCACGACATGTCGCACACCGCCTGGGCGGCGACCTACCCGGCCGCCACGGGCTTTCACCAGGGGTGGGACCCCGCCCAGGACGGACCCGGGTTCTCCGCCGAGGAGCGTCGCCTGCTGCAGGAGGTCTGGGCGCGAGTCGCCGAGGACTTCGCGGCCTTCGACGTGAACGTCACCACCCGGAACCCGGGCGACGACGCGCTCTACCGCACCTCCCCTGGCGACGAGCGATACGGGGCGCGGGCCCTGCTCAGCGACAGCCCGACGCTCGCCACCGCCCTCACCGGCTCGAGCGCTCAGGGCGGCACGGTCGGACTGGGGTACGTGGGCTCGTTCAACCAACTCAACACCCTGGCCCAGAGAAGCCCTGCCCTCGTCTTCAGCGGCAAGATGCGAGGTGCCGACGCCGATCTGCTGGCCTGGACCATCTCGCACGAGGTGGGCCACAACATCGGCCTCAGTCACGTGTGGGACGCGCCCTACGGACCGGTGGCAACTGGATCCGACGTCAGCGACCTGCACTTCCGGATCATGGACTACGGCTCCCCGCGGCCCGCCAGCTTCTGGTCCGAGGTCGAACGCACGCGCGCGACCACGTACGGGCTGCCACTGCGCGCCGACGAACCGGGCACCGACGGCCTCACCGCCCAGACGCTCGACGCTGGCACCGTGAAACATGGACCGACGCGGTCTCGTCATCACCTCCGAGAGCGACCAGGACTGGTACCGCCTCGACGACTGCACCGACCTGGTCGCCCGGGTCACGACCACCACCGTCACCCCCAACCTCGACGTCGCGATCCGGCTGGTCGACGCCGACGGCCGCGTGGTGGCCACCGACGCTCCCGCCACGGTCCGGGGCACGCCCGTGCGCAACGCCGGGGTGGACGCCGAGATCAGCCGCCAGCTCGACGGCTCGCGCCACTACCTGGTGGTGCTCCCCGACGGCAGTGGGGGCACTCCGCAGGCCTACCCGGCTTCGCACTCCGTCGGCGGCTACACCCTGGACGTGACAGGCTGCGGCTCCGCCGTGCACGCCCCCGGGCCGCCGACGGCGCTGAAGGCCGTCACGACGGCCGCGGGACAGACGACGGTGACCTGGGCTCCGCCCGCCACCTCCGGCGGCGGAGCCGTCACCGGCTACGTGATCTCGGTCGGAGGCCAGGAAGACGTCACCGTCGACGCCGCGACACGTCGACACGTCGTGCAGACCACCCCCGGCGCCCCGGTCACCGCGCGGGTACGCGCCGTCAACGCGGCGGGGCCCTCCGAGGCGGCCGAGGTGACGTCCCTCATCCCGCCGGGCGCGCCGCTGCACGTCTCGCTGAGGACGCTGGGCCCCGACCACGTGCAGCTGCGGACGGTCACGCGGCCGGGCGAGAGCCTGGACGGCGTGACGGCGCGGTTGACCTTCACCTCGACGGGAGGCGGACAGGCTCACTTCCCGACACTCCCCCCGAACGGCGCAACCTTGCCAGGGGAACATTTCGTGGCGGGCACCACGGCAAGCCTCACCCTGACCAACGAGGCCGGGACGGGTCCGGCGAAGTCGTTCAGGGTCCGGTTCGCCCCGGTGGCGCCGACGGAGCCGACCGAGGTGACCGCCACCGTCGACGGCACCACGGCGACCCTCGGCTGGGCGACCCCGGCCGACGACGGCGGCGACCTGACGACCTACGAGGTGCGCCTCGACGAGGGCGCCTGGGCGACGGCGGACGCCTACACCTTCACGAGGCGCTTCGACGACCTCACCCCGGGTGAGCACACGCTCGCCGTACGCGCGGTGAACGCTGCCGCTCACAGCACCGCGGTCGCGATGCCGGTGACGGTCGAGATCCAGACCGTACCGACGCCGACCCCCACGCCGACCCCGACCCCGACGCCGACCCCCACGCCCCCACGCCGACGCCGACCGCAACGACCGACGCCCACCGCGACGCCCACCGCGACGCCCGCACCGGCGAGCCCTTCGCCTTCTTCCTCACCGTCCGCTCCGCCGACTGCCGGCACCGTTCCCACGCCGACACCTGTCGCTCCCGGGAAGCCCAGGAGGGTCAGCGTCACGCCCGGCTCGGCGGGCGGCAAGACCACGGTCCGCGTGACCTGGCGAGCGCCGAGGTCGATGGGCAACGACCGCCCCACCCACTACCGCCTGACGCTGCAGAAGGTGAACGCGCGCGGCAAGGCCGTCGGCAAGGCCCGCACCGTCACCGTCACGGCGACGACGCTCTCCCGCGAGCTGCGTCTGAGCCGTGGGCGTTGGAAGGTGCAGGTCCAGGCCGGCACTACCGGGGGCTGGTCGAAGCGCTCCGGCTGGACCAGGGCAGTCCGCCCGCGCTGAGACAGGCGACGCTGAGACGGTCGGCTCCGAGAGCAGGCGGCGCTGAGACAGGCGGCTCTGAGACAGGCGGCGCGGGGTCGCGCCGCGCGGGTCAGTTGGACTCGGCCTTCTCGGCGCCCCGCCGCCAGCGGATGCCGGCCTCGAGGAAGCCGTCGAGGTCGCCGTCGAAGACCGCGCTCGGGTTGCCCACCTCGTAGCCGGTGCGCAGGTCCTTCACGACCTGGTAGGGGTTGAGCACGTAGTTGCGCATCTGGTCGCCCCAGCTGGCCTGGACGTCGCCGCGCATCTCGTCGAGGTGCGCCTTCTCCTCGGCCTTCTTCCGGGCCAGCAGCTTGGCCTTGAGCACCACCATGGCGGAGGCCTTGTTCTGCAGCTGGGACTTCTCGTTCTGGCAGGAGACGACCGTGCCGGTCGGGATGTGGGTCAGCCGGACCGCGGAGTCGGTGGTGTTGACCGACTGCCCGCCGGGACCGCCGGAGCGGTAGACGTCGACGCGGATCTCCTCGTCGGGGACGTCGATCTCGTCGGTCTGCTCCAGCACCGGCACCACCTCGACCGCGGCGAAGCTGGTCTGGCGGCGACCCTGGTTGTCGAACGGGCTGATCCGCACCAGTCGGTGGGTCCCCGCCTCGACCGAGAGGTTGCCGTAGGCGTACGGCGCGTGGATGGCGAAGGTGGCGGACTTGAGGCCGGCCTCCTCGGCGTAGGAGGTCTCGAAGACCTCCACGGGGTACTTGTGCTGCTCGGCCCAGCGCGTGTACATCCGCATCAGCATCTCGGCGAAGTCGGCGGCGTCGACGCCACCGGCCCCGGCGCGGATGCTGACCAGCGCCTCGCGAGCGTCGTACTCGCCGGAGAGCAGGGTGCGGATCTCCAGGGACTCGACCGACCCCTTGATCCGCTCGAGCTCGCGCTCGGCGTCGGCCAGCGCCTCGGCGTCGCCCTCCTCCTGGCTGAGCTCGACCATGATCTCCAGGTCGTCGATCCGCTCGCTCAGCGAGGTGAACCGGTCGAGCTCGCCCTGCAGCATGGAGAGCCGCCCGGTGACCCGGGTGGCGTTCGCCTGGTCGTCCCACAGGTCGGGTGCGGCCGACCTGGTCCCCGAGGTCCGCGATCTCGGTGCGCATCGCGTCCACGTCGAGCACCTGCTCGATGGTGCGCATGGTCGCCTGGAGCTGCTTGATCTGCGTGTCGATGTCGGGGCCTGCCACAAGGCTTCACACTACGGCGCCGCCGGTGACCTGTCGAAACCCTGCCGCTGAGGTTCCAGCCTCGGGGTCCCACGGTCATCGGCGGCGCCGGCCGGCTGCCTGCTGCCTATTTGCTGACTACTTGCTGACTACTTGGTGCACAGGACCTTGACGTCGGCGGCCGCGACCTGGGCGGCCGGGGTCGCACTCGCGGTGAACCGGAAGGCCACCCGGAACGCGCCGGTCACGTCGCTGACCACGGGGGCGATCGTGCCGATGGCGAGCTCCTGCCAGGCCTTGGTCACGCCGTCCGCCTCGAGCTTGGCGGTGCCGGTGGCTCCGCTGGCGCTGGTGTCGGTCAGGGCGTAGGTCGCCGAGAGCTTCGTGCACTTGCCGCCGAGGGTGTACTCGATCGTGCCCTGATCGGGGGTCTTGGTGAACAGGCTGTTGTAGTAGGTCTGGGCGCCGATCTGGACGGCGCCCTCGTCGACGTTGACCTTGGGCCCGTAGCTGCGCGAGGTCAGCCCGTCCCACCGGTAGACGACCACCTTCATCTCCTCGCTGAACCCCCGCTTCACGCCCTTGCCGGGCCGCTTCATGATCCGGTAGTAGCGGGTGCCGCGGGCGCTGGGCTCGTCGCTCAGCACGAACCGGCCGTTCTTCCGGACCTTGGCCGAGCTGGACTTGCTCCACCGGGTCTTGCCCTCGAGCCGCTGCTGCAGGACGACCGTCTGGCCCTTGATCTTCGGCCGGACCGTGCCGTTGAACCAGAGCGTGTCCTCGCCGACCACGGCGACGTCCTGGTCGATGGAGACCCTCACCTTGGCCTGCTTCTTCGGCTTCGCCTGGGCGCGAGCCGCGACCTGGTCGGCGGACGAGTCGACCTGCGCTGTCTGACCCTGCGCTGTCTGACCCTGCGCTGTCTGACCCTGCACTGTCTGACCCTGGGCCGCCTGACCGGGTGCTGCCACGAACACGGCGGGCAGGAGGGCGGCGGCGGCCGCGGAAGCGATGATCGTGCGGTTCATGGGGTGTTCTCCCTCGTCGGTTGCAGGCATCTGGTCCTGCAGGCTCGACAGTGTGATGTCACCCGACCCCACTTTGTTGTGCCCAAATCGGGGTAACTTCCGGCCAGCTGGGGCTTCGCCCTTGCTCCGCACGGTGCCGCACGTTGACGAGAGGTCAGCGACGACCGAACACCTGGGCGGCGTACCACCGGCCGTCGGACCCCTGGGCGGCCGCGATCCCGACCTGGCGGTACTCGCGGCGCAGGATGTTCTCCCGGTGACCGGGCGAGCCCATCCAGCCCCGGACCACCGCCCGGCCCGTGGGGTAGCCCATCGCCACGTTCTCCCCCACCATCCGCATCCGGCAGCGGCTCAGCACGGGCGAGAGGTCCTGGTGGTAGATCGACTGGCTGCTCGCCATCGCCCGGGCCTGGCTGCGGGCCGCGCGCACGAGGCACCGCTGGGACTTCAGCGGGCGCAGGCCCTGGTTGCGGCGCTGCACGTTGGTGGCCCGCAGCGCCTTCTTCGCGTACTTGTTCCCCGCCGCCTGCCGCGCTGCCGGACGCGCTGCCGCGTCGGCCGAGGCCCGATCCTGGGTGAGGGCCGTGGGCGCGACCTGGGAGTGCTCGCGGCTACCGCACCGCCCGTCGTACCCGTGGCGGCGAGCGCGGAGGACGGCAGAGCAGGTGGACAAGGCCGTGACGGCCAGCAGCACGGTGCGCGTGACCGGGGGGCTGATGCGCATGTCGGGGCTCCTCGCGAGGGACAGTCGTGGGGTGATCCGTGGGTGATTCGTGGAGTCAAGCGGGGTGGTCGAGGGACGGAGGCTGCACACCGTAGCCGGTCACCGCTGGACGGTGACCGCGGCGGAGCCGACGGCGCCGACGCGGGCGGCTTCTCCATCCAGGGCACTCGCAGCGGCAGGTCGACCGGGGCCCGCAGCGTGACCCGGACCAGTCCGGCCTCCGGCGTCCACCCGCACCGCGTGCTTCAGGCCCGGGGAACCGCCGATCCGGCCCCGACCTGGTCCAGGTAGGCCTCCACCGCCGCGCGGACGCTGTCCTCGTCCAAGGGAGGCGCTCGTCGGGCAGCCCCTCGGCGTAGACCCCGGTGGCGCCGAGGTCCGCGCCCTGCAGGGCAGCACCGTCGGCGAGGGTGCTGAGCCCCTGCCGGTGCAGGTACGCCGCCGAGGCGTCCAGCACGACGGCGATGGCCAGCAGCAGGACCGCCGCGAACCCGATGATCAGCAGCGAGACCTGGCCTCGCTCGTCGCGGCTGCGCTCCCCAGCCATCCCAGCCTCTCGCCGCCGCCTGGACGTACTGCCCGATCGGGACGGTGTGGCTGGACTCGAGCACGAAGCTGGTCCGACCGCCCGCTGAGCACCTTCGGCATCGCCGGCAGGTCGACGCCGGAGACGACCACGACGGTGATCACCGACGTCCCCTCCAGGCATCGTGCCCGGACCGTTGCTGCACGTCACCCGGACCTCGGCCTTCATGCCGTCGCCCCCCTGGTCCTTCAACGTCTGGGCGGCCACTGCGCGAGCACGTGCCAACGCGGTCCTCTCGTCCGGGGCGAGGGCGTAGGCCCGACCCGCAGCGCGAGCGGCGGCGTCGACGGCGAACGCACCGCGCTGCACCTCGAAGACCGAGACCACGATCCAGACCAGCGGGACGAGCAGCAGGACGCCCAGCCACGTCATCTCGACCAGCGCGCTGCCGGTTTCGTCTCGGCGCCGGGACCTCACGACTCCTCCCCAGGCCGGGGTCGGGCTCGAGATGGCGTTGCCGCTGACCGTGAAGGAGACGCCGCGGCCCTCCGAGCCCCAGCGCCGGCACGTCCACCTCGGCGCTCATCCGGTACGCCGGCGCCCCGTCGATCGTCACCAGGTCGACCTGCGGCTCGCGCGACGAACGCGGGTCGATCGCCGCGCCGTACTGGGCCCGGGCCTTCGCCACCCCGTCCTGCGGCGTCGCCTCCCAGGTAGCGGCGAACCGCGCGCCCTCCGCCAGCGCCGAGCTGACCGTGTTGCGCACGTGCATCACCAACGCCACCTGCAGGATCCCCAGCACCAGCGGCAGCAGGATCAGGAGCACCAGCACGAAGTCGACGACCGCGGAGCCGGACTCGTCCTCGCGCGTCCTCCTCCGTCCCGGCTCACGCCCGTTGCCCTGGCGCCGGGGGGCGACAGCCCGGCTCGGCACATCCTCAGGCCTCAGGCCGCAGGTCCGGTGACGCTGTTGAGCGCCTTCTTCAGGATCTCTCCCAGCTCGGGTCCGGCGATCTTGAGGAGTCCGCCGACGAGGCCGGCGGTCATCACGGTGATCAGCACCCAGCCGGGCACGTCGCCGCGCTCCTCCGTGGCGCGGGTGGCGAGCCTCGTCTGGATCCGGACCAGCAGTCGTACGGGGTCGAGGTGCTTCATGGTGTTCTCCTCCCTCAGACCGACCGGCCAGGTGCCGGTCGGGATGCTGCACGTGCCTTGGCTGGGTCATGGGCCTGTCTGGTCGGCTGGTCTGGGTCTGGGTCCGGCCACGGGTCAGGGTCATGGGTGGTCATGGCGTGGTCAGGCGCAGGCCGACCAGGCCGGGGTAGAAGGCGAAGAGCACTGTCACCGGGAGCACGAGGAAGACGACCGGCACGAGCATGAAGACCTCGCGTCGCGCCGCGCTCTCGATCAGGGCACGCCGCCCGGCCTCGCGCACGTCGGCGGCCTGGGCGTGCAGCACGTCGGCCAGCGGCGTGCCCTCGGTCGACCGCCACGGAGACACCCTGGGCGAAGCGGGCGACCAGGCTCAGGCCCGTACGTCGGGCCAGCTCGTGGAAGGCCACGGCCACCGGCTCGCCGGTCCTGATCGAGGCGAGCACCCGGCCCAGGTCGACCGAGAGCGCGCCGCTGCTGCGTCGTACCACCCGGTCCAGGGCCGCGACCGGACTCTCTCCCGAGGCCACCGCAAGAGCGAGGAGCTCGGCGATGATCGGGAACTCGGCCACGATCTCCCGCTCGCGCGTCGACCGCACTGGCGGTCAGCCGCTGGTCGCGCAGCACGACCCCACCCGCGAAGCCCACCAGGCAGAGCAGCGTCGAGCCGAGCAACGAGGCCGACCCGGTCACCGCGTCCAGCAGCTGCCAGGCGGCGACCCCGGCGAAGCCGAGCAGCCCCCACACCACCTGCTCGACCCGGAACTCGTGCACGGTCTTCTCCAGGTCGGCGCGCTCCAGCCTGCGCGCGACGGAGGCACCGCCGCCCGAGCACCCGCTCGACCAGGTCGGCGGCCCGGCGCAGGGCGGGACCGAAGATCTGCTGGGCGGCCCCCAGCGGCGAGGCGACGGCGGTCGCCCGGAGCGGGGCCGAACGGCCCACCTGCGGCAGGTCACGCACGTAGGGCAGGACCCGGACGGAGATCTGCGTACGCCGGATCGCCACCACCCGGGCCAGCACGACCTGCAACCCGACCGCAACGAGCAGCCCCAGCAGGGCACCGGTCAACGCGGGGCTCACGAGAGGATCCTGCGCTCGACGGGGAGGCGGCCGATCCGCAGCATCAGCCAGTAGGCGCCGAAGCAGAGCGCGGCGCCGACGGCCAGCACCAGGGCACCCGTCGCGGTCGCGTACCTCGCGATCAGCTCGCTCTGGAACGCCATCATCAGCAGCACCACCCAGGGGGCGGCCACGGCCAGCCGGGCGCCGTTGACGGTCCAGGCCTGCCGCGACTCCAGCTCGGAGCGGGTCCGTGGCCTCCTCCCGCAGGTAGCCGGAGAGGTTGCGCAGCAGCCGCCCGAGGTCACCCCCGCCGACCTCGCGCGCGATCCGCAGCCCCTCCACCATCCGGTCACCGACCGGGTCGGCGAGCCGCTCCTTCAGCCGGTCCAGGCTCTCGCCGAACCGGCCGGTCACCTGGTAGTCCAGGGCGAACTGCGCGAACGCGTCGCGCAGCGCCACCGGCCCGCTGACCGCCAGGCCCGACAGCGCGTCGGGCAGGGACAGCCCCGCCCGCACCGCGGAGGCGAGGTTGTCCACCGCCTCGGGCCACACCTCGGCGAACTCCCGCTGCCGGCGCCGCACCCGGCTGCGCAGCACCGCCAGCGGCAGGTAGCCGCTGATCACGCCGAACGCCAGCGCCACCGGCCACGCGTCGGCGACCAGCTGGACCACGACCAGGACGCTGAGCGAGAGCACGGCGCAGAGGGCGTACAGGCTGGCGACCGAGATCTCGCCCATGCCGGCCCGGGCCAGCAGCTCCTCCACCGGCCCGGCACGCCGGGAAGCCGGCGCGGGTCCCGCGGGGCAGGAAGAAGGCCGACCAGACGAGCAGCGCGCCGGTGCCGAACCCGAGACCGACCAGGGCACCCATCAGCGGGTCCCCCCGTGCAGGCCCCCACCGTGCAGGCCCCCACCGTGCAGGAGCTGGTGGACGTCGATCCCCACCCGCTGGTAGCGCTCCGGCCGGTGCGGGACCCCACCCGTCCAGCGCAGCTCCGCGGCTCCGAGCCCTGTCCCGCGCTGCGCTCGAAGATCGGCTCGATCTCGATCACGTCCTCCTCGACCCGCCCGGGTACCGCGACGATCTCGTTGACCCGGCGGGTGCCGCCGACGTCGATCCCCAGGTGGACCACCAGGTCCACCGAGCTGGCCACCGTCGGCACCACGAACCTGGCGGAGATGTTCTCGCCGGCGAGCAGCGGCAGCGTGCACATCTTGACCAGCGCCTCGCGGGCGCTGTTGGCGTGCAGCGTGCACATCCCGGGCAGCCCGGAGTTGAGGGCCAGCAGCAGGTCGAGACACTCCTCGGCCCGCACCTCGCCGACGATCACCCGCGAGGGACGCATCCGCAGCGACTCCTTGACCAGGTCGCGCAGGCGGATCTCGCCGGTGCCCTCGAGCCCGGCCTGCCGGGTCTGCATCGGCACCCAGTCCGGGTGGGGGAACTTGAGCTCGAAGACCTCCTCGGCGCTGACCACCCGTTCGCCGCCCGGGATGGCCGCGGCCAGGCAGTTCAGCATCGTGGTCTTGCCGGCCTGGGTCGCTCCGGCCACCAGCACGTTGAGCCCGGCCCGGACCGAGGCGTCCAGGAAGGCCGCGGCGGTGGCGGGCAGGCTGCCCAGCTGGACCAGGTCGGTCAGTCGCGCCGCCTGCAGCCGGAACTTGCGGATGTTCACGGCGGTGAAGCCCTCGGCTGATCCCCTGCAGCACCACGTGCAGCCGGTGCCCCTCGGGGAGCATCGCGTCGACGAAGGGCTGGCTCAGGTCGACCCGGCGTCCGCTGCTCTTCAGCATCCGCTCGACCAGCTCGTCCACCTGGGCGCCGGGTCAGCACCAGGTTGGTCAGCTCGTGACGTCCGTGCCGGGCCACGAAGACCCGGCTCGGGTCGTTGATCCAGATCTCCTCGACCGCGGGGTCATCGAGCAGCGGCTGCAGCGGGCCGAACCCGGCGACCCGGGCGACCAGCTCGCCCACGGTCTGCTCCGGTGCCGGCAGCGGCTCGACCGCCCCGGTCATCGACCACTCGTCGTGCTCGGCGACCAGCCGCTCGGCGAGCTGACGGACCAGCACCGTGTCGCGCTGCGGGTCGACCCCCTCGCGGCGCACCAGCTGACGCAACCGGGCGTCCAGCGACTCCAGGACGCCGGGCGGCGTGGGCCGCGTGCAGAGTCGACGGCCGCTCCCGGAGCTCCGGGCCTGGCGAGGTGGGCGCCAGCCCCAGACGAGCGGGCCGAAGGCGTCGACGACGCTGGCAAGAACGGCGACGCGGTCATGGCACTCCCCCCGAGCTCGTCCGACCACCCGAACGACGACGCCAACGACGCTAGTGCGCACGCCACCGCGACAGACGGCCGTTTCGGCCCGCTGGGGACAACTCGCCGCGGAGCCGGGGAAGTTACCCACCATGGCGTACGCGGCCTACCTCACCTGACGTACGTCGACAGGCCAGTCGCGCCCGCTGCGCGACCGCAGGCGGCCACGGTCACGCTCGGCGGTGCCTCAGGAACCGATGATGTGCACGATGCCGCGCGCCACCAGGAAGAGTCCTACAGCCGTCAGCAGCAGCACCGTGACCAACCGGCCACGGGTGTCGATGAAGTGCGAGAGCGCCTGCAGACCGCGCCGCGTGGGGGCCGGCGCCACCAGGGTCATCGCGAGCGGGAGCCACGCCGGCAGTGCGGCCACCACGACCACGATGCCGATCACGATCAGACGTCCGATCAGGCCGAGGTCACTGGCGGCGATCTCCTTGGCCACGGGGACCATCGCCGCCAACGTGGTGAAGTTCGTCGCCATCGAGAACACACCGAAGCCCAGCGCCTGGCCCGGGGTGAGCCCACGGTCGCGCGACTTCTCGGGTTTCGGGGTGCGCGGGCGGCGGAGACGCAGGACGGCAGCGATGAGGACCAGGAGGGAGCCCAGGACGACGTCGAGGGAGGCGCTGAGCCGAGGCTCCCCCGGGAGGGCGATGGCACTGCCGAAGAGCACCAGGAGCGACAGGAGGACCAGCAAGGTTGCGCCGGCTCCGACGGCGTAGCCCCCAGCGACGCGGCGTCCGTCGCGCCCAGCCAACAGCACGGTCTGCTCGGTGAGCATGACCGGGCTGATAGCGCCCGCGAAAGCCAGCGGGATCACGAGCGCAAGGACACTGACCATTGAGCCGAAGCGTAGCGGCGGCGGGGTGTTCTGGGTCGCGGTGAAGGAGACTCTCCTACCGCTCAGACGGACCGGACCCGAAGAAGGTGCCCTGCCCGCACGACAGCGTGCGCACCACAGCGCCTGCTCAGCCGGTCTGGCCGTAGTTCAGCTCGGTCGCCTGCTGGTACGCCGCGACCGCGGCGAGCTGGGACTTCACGTTGAGCTTCTGCCGGATCGCCCGGACCTGGCTGCGCACGGTGCCCTCGCTGACCCCGCCGGTCTCGGCGATCGCCTTGATCGAGTGGCCCTCCTTCAGCTGCTCCAGCACCTGCCACTCGCGTGGTGAGAGGGCGGAGATGCGCAGGATCAGCGAGCGCCGCGACGTACCGAGCCGCTCCCACTCCGCCAGCACCTCCTCGCGGGCCGACTGCGGCATCCCGGGACCACCGCGCGAGACCGCCCACAGGGTGCGGGTGAGCACGTCGAGGCCGGCCGACATCGGCACCACCCCCTGGCACCCGGCCGCCACCAGCGCACCCCAGCGCGCCGGGTTGCGCGAGCCGGTGACCACCAACCAGCGCATCCGGACCGACTCGATCAGCGCCAGCGCGTCGCGCCACTGCCCCAGGTCGTCGATCTCGGCGACCACCAGCCCCACGCCGGCCTTGATCCGGCTGATCTCGCGCCGGGCCTCGACCAGCTCCTGGCGCGAGCGGGGGCTGGCCATCCGGTCGATCTCGAAGTCGCGGGCGCTCAGCGCCACCTCGATCGCCTCCCCCACCAGGTAGCCCTCGGCCACGACCACCACGCGGGGCGCACTCATGAGCTGATGTCCAGGTAGACGTTGTCCAGCAGGCCGTTGAACTGGTCGGTGTCCCGCGGCTGGATGTTGCCGCGCCGGTCGACCTTGCCGCCGATCGCGACCGGCTCCGACCGGCGGAACTCGATCGACCCCACCGAGGCCGGCACCGACCACCGCTGCGGGCGCCGGACGTCCGGGCAGACCGACCGTCAGGCTCAGCTCGTCCCCCGCGCAGCTGGCAGGCGAGCCGGTACCAGACCCCTCGCTCGACCGCGGTGTCGGCGACGACCAGGGCCTCGCCCTCGGACCCGCGCACCCGGCACGACGGGACGTCGTGGTCGATCTGCAGCTTGATCTGCGCCTGGTGGTCGAAGAGGCCGCGCTGCAGGAGGTTGTCCCCGTTGTCGGCGGGGGCGTCCCCCTGCTCCTCGTCGAGCATCACGTCGATCCCCCAGCGGACCGGGCGCGTGCCCGGGCTCAGCCGGTCGGCACCGCGCGGCTTGATCACCAGCACGGCGGCGGGCGTCTTCCCGGTCGCGGCTGAACGCCGGAGTACGCACGGCGTACCCCGAGCGCCCCTCGACCCGCTCCAGGAAGCCGCCGCCCGCGGTGCTGACGCCGATCCGCAGGGTCGCCGTCCCCGAGCTCTGGATCCGCTCCATCGAGTCACCTTCGGCGCTCAGCCCCTCGTCGAACTCGAGCACGAGCTCGCCGCGCACCGGCGTCATCGTCATCGCCACCGTCGAACCCGTCGACCCGGTCGCGGCGGTCGGACCGCCGCACGCACTCAGCGCGAGGCGCCGGAGACCACGCCGACCAGGGCCACGGCCGTGGCCGTGGACACGGAACGTCGGCGCCACGGTGCGTCCGTCTCCTCACTCCCCTGCTCACCTCTCTGACGGGTCTACTGCAGTCCCAACGCGGTCGAGAAGACGATCGCCCTCGGGACCTCCACCGTGGTCCGGCCCACCAGCCCACCGGTCTGCCCGGCGGGGACCGGCCCGGCGGAGTCGGCCACCGTCGCGGTGATCCGGCCGGAGCCCACCCCCGACGAGGTGGCTCGTGCGGTCTGACCGCCGATCTCACGCCACGACGCCTCGTCCGGCGACTTCAGCGCCCAGTAGGTCACCAGCCACCCGCCGCCCGCGGGGGCGGTCACCTGCGGCGAGGTGAACTCCGTGCCGCGCGAGGTGTGCGCCTTCGCCTGCTGCTGGGCCACGTACGCCAGGCGTCCCTCCGAGCCTCGGTACGCCGCGACCGACAGGTCGCCCTTGGCCGCGGCGCCGACCGCCACCCGCACGTTGCTCCCCGCGTCGCCGGCCTCGGCCCGGCGCCACCACGACCGACCGGAGACGCCGCCGGCAGCCACCGACTCCAGCGGGGTCCAGCCCTCGGGGTCGGTGATCGCCACGTCGCTGTTGAGCGCGAGCGTCAGCACCATCACGTCACCGGGCGCCACCTGCGCCGGCAGCCCGACCCGGTGGGTGGTGGAGTTGCCGTTGGCCGAGGCGGCGCTGACGAACTGCACCTTGGCCAGGTTGGCCGCCACGTCCTGGGTCACCGAGTGCGTCACCCCGTCGCTGTCGGTGACCGTCAGCGTGACCCGGTAGGCGCCCTCCGCGGAGTAGACCTTGGTCGGGCTCACCCCGGTGCCGGAGGTGTTGTCCCCGAAGTCCCAGGAGTAGGTCACCGGGCCCTCGGCGTCGCTCGACGCCGAGGCGTCGAACGCGCACAGCGTGCTCTGGCACGAGGCGGTGAACGCGGCCACCGGACGCTGGTTGACCCGGGTGACCTGCACGGCCCGGGTCACCGTCGCACTCTGGTCACGCGTGCTGGTGATGGTCAGCCGCACCTGGAAGGTCCCGCCCTGGGTGTAGACGTGCTGGGGGCGAGGACCGGTCGCGGTCGCCCCGTCCCCGAAGTCCCAGACGTACTTCGCCACCTCACCGCCCGGGGTCAGCGAGGAGGTGCCGTCGAAGCTGCAGGTCAGGCTGGTGCAGCCGACCTCGAAGGCCGCCTGCGGCTCCATCACCGCTCCGCGGCCCTGGGCGTCCTGGAAGACGAACAGGTCGCGGGAGGTCCAGCTGACCCGGTCGATCTGCGGGCCGGAGACCGCCGCGGCCGTCCCGGCCACCGGAACGCCCGACTGACCGCCGGAGCGCCAGTCGATGCGCCGCAGCACGCCCTGCCCGTCGGACCAGTAGAGCTTGCCGTCGGCGAGGAACATGCCGCGCACCCCGGAGAAGCTGATCCCGCTCACGTTGCCGGAGGCGAGCAGGCGCTTGGCGCCCACGACCCCGCTCTCGGGGGTGAAGTAGCGGTAGCGCAGCTCGTTGCTGCCCGCGAGGGTGTAGTAGATCCGGCCGTCGTCGAAGAACATGCCCGTCACCTTGAGCAGGTCCTCGCGCCAGGTGGCGTCGGCCTTGAGCCGGTCGGCGGTGTCGACCCGCTCGGCCGCGCCGAAGGTGGTCCCGTCGAAGGTACGGCGGACGAAGGTGCCGTCGGACTGGGCCAGGTAGAGCCACCCGTTGACCATGAACGCGCCCTTGACCGTGCTGGCGCTCAGCCCGGAGACCGGACGGGCGGCTCCCACCGTGCCGCCGCGGTAGGAGCGGGCGGTCACCGTCGAGGCCCCGACGGTGTAGATGTCGTTGGGCAGCCGCGCCGAGCGCACCGGCGGGACGGTGAGTCCGCCGGTCGGGAGCAGCGCGATCCGCGCCCGGGTCTGCCGGTCCGTCCCGATCCGGTCCGTGTCCGAGGCCACCCACAGGCCGGCCTCGGTGACCAGGAAGTCGAAGACGCCGATGCCGCGGGACCGCCCCGGGTTCCACGAGTAGGGCAGCCCGTTCGCCGGGTCGAGGGCGGCGATCCCCTCGCGCGGCACGGCGCCGAAGCTGGCCAGGTCGCCGGCGAACGGGTTGTTCTGCCAGCGGAAGTGGCCTCCGACGTAGACCACGGAGTCGGTCACCTCGACCGCGTAGAGGGTGTCCCCGCCGGTGAGGTTGACCCAGGAGGGCTGCACCGTCGCGCCGGCCGCGTAGGTCTCGAACGCGACGGTCGCGTCGCACGGCGAGTCCGGGCCGCCGTACGCGCCGGTGGTGGTGACCACGAAGAAGGAGCCGTCGGGCGAGTAGTCGACGTCGCGCATGTAGGTGTCGAAGTTCTGGTTGCACGAGGCGGTGAAGAACCGGGTGTTGAAGCTGCTCGCCCGCGCGGCGTCGCCGCTGATGTCGAGCTGCATCAGCTGGTGGCGGACCACCCCGTCGAGCGTGTCGAAGTTGCCGACCGCGACCAGGCGGTCTCCCCGGGGGCTGACGTCGATCTTGAGGACGTTGGTGGCCCCCCTGTTGTGGTTGCCGGCGATGCCGAGTCGCATGAAGGGGAGGAAGGTGCCGCTGCGGGCGTCCACGGTGGCCAGCGCCGCCTGGGCGTGGCCGCTCACGTGGGTGAAGTGCCCGGCGATCCAGAGCCGCCCGCCGGCCAGGCGCAGGTCCCGGACCTGTCCGGCGATCTTGCCGGCGTCGAAGGGCAGCACCGCGCCGTCGGAGATCCTGACCTGGGCCAGGTTCTTGCGGTTCTCGCCGCCGATGCTGGTGAACTTGCCGCCGACGTAGACCGACTTCCCGTCGGCCGCCGGCAGCACGACCCGCACGACGCCGTTGGGCTGGGGCACGAAACCGGTGCTGACCCGGCCGTCGGCGGGGTTGAACGCGAGCAGGTTGGTTCGAGGGAGCTGGGCACTGGTGCCGTCGTTGCGCGCCTTGGTGAAGTCGCCGCCGAGCACGATCTGTCCCCCGGCCTCGGCGACCGAGTAGACCATCCCGTCCAGGACGTGCGGCGTCCGCGACGCCGCCCGCTCCTGGACCAGCCGACCGCCCGGCTGGTCGACCGCCATCGCCGGCAGCTGGCCGCACCACCCCGACGAGGGTCGCGAGGCCTCCCGTCAGCATCAGCACCAGCGCACGGCTGAACCCGCTCTTCATCCTTCGCCCACCCGTTCTCCCTAGCACCAACACATGACACGTCCCGTCGGGCACGCGGACCGTCCCCCAGCCGGTGGTCAGGGGGAATCTTGGCCCTGTGCCGGACGGGAGAGCGTTTACGCGGCATGATTTCCCCTCAATTGGTGACGTTGGTCGGAGGGACCGCGACTTCTCATGGACCGCATGACGCAACGGGTGGGCGCGGCGCCCCCGACGACGCCGCACTCCCCCGGGTCGTCGGCTCCTGCACCGGCCCCCGGACCGGCCGCTGGATCTGCCGGATCGACTCCATTGCCGACCGCGGTGCCGGCCCCCGCGCCGTCGGCGTCCCTCGTCACCGCGACTCCACCCTGGTGGCGGCGGCTCGGCCAGGGATGGCCGCTGGCGGTGCATGCTCCTGGGCTGGCCGGTGTGGTGGGTCCTGGGACTCGCCGAGACCGTCCCGCTGCTGATCGCCCTGGTCGATGCTGGTCCAGCTGTTCCGGCAGCCCGAGATCCACCTGCCGCGGGGCTTCGGCTGGTGGCTGCTCTTCCTGGTCTGGGTCGTCCTGGGCGTCACCATGCTCTGGATCGACGCCCCGGGGGCGGTGCCGGGAGGCGGCGGGGCCGGCCGGGTGCTGGTCTTCGGCTTCAAGCTCGCCTGGTACGTCGCCTGCACCGTCGCCCTGGTGTGGATCACCACCATGCCGCGCAGCACCGTCCCGGACCGGCTGGTGCACGGCTCGGCCGCGCTGGATGTTCCTGGTCAGCACCGTGGGCGGCCTGCTGGCCCTGGCCGTGCCCACCTTCGAGCTGCGGACGCCGTTCGAGATGCTGCTGCCCAGCCACATCGCCTCCAACGCCTTCGTGCCAGTCCCTGGTCCACCTCAAGGTCGCCGACGTCCAGACCGTGCTGGGCGACGCCGGCACCCGCCCCAAGGCCCCCTTCGCCTACACCAACACCTGGGGCTCGGTGATCGCGATGTCCCTGGTCTTCGTGGGCGCCTGGCTGGCCCGCGCCCGCGGTCGGTCCCGCGTCCGCTGGTCGGTCGTCACCCTGGTCGCGGTCGCCGCGGCGATGGTCCCGGTGCTCTACTCCCTCAACCGCGGGCTGTGGGGCTCGCTGGCGCTGGGCGGCGTCGGCCTCGCGGTGCTCGCCGCGACCAAGGGGCGGCCCGCCCTGCTCATGGCGTGCGGCGTGCTGGCCGGCATCGGGCTGCTGACCGTGCTGGTCACCCCGCTCGGCAGCCTGGTGACCGACCGCCTGGAGAACCAGCACAGCAACGACCGCCGCGGCGGGCTGCTGACGCTGACCACGACCTCGGTCACCGACGGGCTCGCCGGTCCTGGGCTTCGGCGGCACCCGCGACGTCCAGGGCAGCTTCGCCTCGATCACCGGGGCCTCGACCCCGGAGTGCCCCGACTGCGGGGTGCCGCCGCTGGGCACCCAGGGGCTGCTGTGGACGGTGCTCTTCTCCCAGGGCTGGCCGGGGCTCCTGTTCTTCATGACCTTCGTCCTGCTGGCGCCTGGCCAGAGCCGCGCGGTGCCGCACCGTGAACGAGGCGATGTGCACCTTCGCCCTGGCCTTCTTCCTGCTCCAGCTGCCGATCTACGACACGCTCGGGCTGCCGCTGATGCTGTCTGATGCTGGCGATCGGCCTGGTCGCCCGCGAGCGCCGGGAGCAGGAGGGTTCCGGCCCGCCCCGGCTGCTCAGCACCGGCTCCCGGCTGCCTCGGCGAGGTACGTCCGCGGGCTGCCGGTGCTGGTGGCCGGCACGGTGGCGGGCGCCCTGGTGGGGCTCTCGGCCGCCCTGCTGGCACCGCCTCCGGACCACGTCTCCCGGGTCTTCATGGCCATCACCCCGGCCCCGGTCTACCTCGACACCGAGGTGGAGGACGACGAGGAGGAGGAGACCGACCGCCGGGCGCGCCAGGCGATCACCGTCGACACCGAGGCCGCCCTGCTGATGTCCGAGGAGACGCTGCGAGCGGCGGCCCGGTCCGTGGACTCCACGCCCCGGCGACCTGCGCGACGGCCTGGTCGTCACCGCGCAGCCCGAACTCCAGCGTCCTGGTGCTGCACGTGCGCTGGCCCGGACCCCGCCGAGATCCCGGGCCTGGCCGACGCGGTCAGCGGGGCCTACCTCGAGGCTCGCGAGGACTACCTGGACCAGCGCCGGGCCAGACCTGCTCGCCCAGCTGCGCGAGCAGCTGCGGACCCTGCAGGGCGACGCCAGCGAGACCGCGACGGAGCCACGGACGAAGCTGACCCGGGCGATCAGCGACCTGGAGAGCGACCGCGCGCTCGGTGGGCGAGGTCATGCGGACGGTGCCTCCGGAGCCCGGCCGACGACGGTACGAGCTGCTCACCATGTCGGGCGCTGCGCTCGGCGCTGCTGGGTGCTGTCATCCTGATCACCCTGACCCCGCCCCGACCGAGGAGACGACCACGTGGCTGACGCCCACCGCCGAGACGGCCACCGAGGTCGACGCCCGCTCGCCGAGGTCGACGTGGTGATCGCGACCCGAGGATCGCCCCGAGCTGCTCGCCCGCGCGCTCGAGGCCGTCCGCGACCCAGGACCACCCGGGTGTGGTGCGCGGACCTGGGTGGTCTTCGACCAGGGACCGGTGGACCCGTCCGTCGCCAGCGACGACCCGCGCCGGCCGGTCACCGCGCTCGGCAACACCCGGACACCGGGACTGGCCGGTGCCCGCAACAGCGGGATCGCCGCCGGGCGGGCGCCCTGGGTGGCCTTCTGCGACGACGACGACCGGTGGCTGCCGGACAAGCTGACCGCGCAGCTCGGCCGAGCTGGCGCGCACCGGCGCTCCCACGTCGGTGACCGGGATCGTCGTGGTCCTACGGCGAGCACCCGTACGACGCGGGTCGCCACCCGCGCCGAGCTGACCCTGGCCAACCTGGTGCGGCACCGGGTGATGGCCGCCCACCCGTCGACGGTCGTGGTGGCCCGCGAGGCGCTCGAGGGCGCCGATCGGCCTGGTCGACGAGGAGATCCCGGGCAGCCACGGGGAGGACTACGACTGGATCATCCGGGCGGCCCGGCACGCCGGCTTCGCCGTGGTCGAGCAGCCCTGGTCGAGGTGACGCTGGGGACAGTCCCTGTTCTCCCAGCGGTGGGCCACCATCGTGGCCGCCACCGACTACTGGCTGGCCAAGCACCCGGAGTTCCGCGCCGACCGGCACGCCCTGGCCCGGCTGCAGCGGGCAGCGGGCGTTCGCGCTGGCCGCGATGCGCAGCCCGGAGGTCTGGCCGGCGATCCGGCAGACGCTCCGCTGCCGGCCGCGCCGAGCGGCGTACCGCGCTGGCGCTCGCGGTGGCGCTCCGCCTGGTCTCCGCCGAGCGGCTGATGGACCTGGCGCACCGGCACGGCCGGGGCATCTGAGTCCCCGGGACGTCTCGGGGAGCTCTCGGGACCTCTGGCCTCCTCCGGTGCGCACCGCGGCCGCCCGGGTGGGTAGTCCCGGGATGACCCGGAGGACTTACCTCAATTGAGGGATAGACGGGCAGCGCACCTACCGAAATTGGGGTACGTTCCGAGGACGGTCTGAGAACTCCTTCCCCTCCGGTTCCTCGGCCTCACGTCCGCATCGGCTTCTCCCGTCCCGGCATGACGCCCTCTCCCGGAGGTCCCTCCCGTGATCCACCCCCGCTCCGTGGTTCAGCGCGCCCTTTTCCCGGTCCTGACCACCGCCCTGGCCACCACGCTGGCCGTCTCGCTGACCACCGGCGTGGCCACCAGCGCGCTCGGCGTGCCCGCCTCGCCGGCAGCCGCTCCCGCCGGCTCGCCGGCTGCCGGCTCGCCCGCCGCCTCGACCGTGGCTGCCGCTGCGGGCACGGAGGCCCCGACGCCTCGGGCGGTCTACCGCAAGACCTTCGACGCCCGCGGCGCGCGGCACGCGGTCCGCGCCCGGCTCCGCTCACCCAGCGGCCGGGTGCCGGCCCGGCTGGTGGTCCGGGAGGTCGAGCCGGCCACCGGGAAGGTGCTCGACGTACGCCGGAGCAAGGTGCTGGTCCGCCGGTCCTGGTCCAGGGCCGAGGTCAAGGTCACCCGGAAGTCCGGCTCCTCGGTGATGCGGGTCGAGGTCCGCACCCGCCAGGCACGGAAGGGACGCGTCCTGCTGGACGACGTCCGGGTCGTGCGACTGCCGAAGGGCAAGCGGCCGGGTGGGAAGAAGCCCAAGAACAAGCCCGCAAGGAGAAGCCGAAGGGCACGCCGGTCCCCACCCCGGAGCCGCCGCGGCCACCGGACGACGTGGCGGGCTACCTGAGCAACGGCTGCTCCTACAGCAGCCGCGGCATCCCCGCCTGCGGCGCCTACCTGGGCTCCGCCTACGGCGCCAACACCGACCCGGCCCCGATGGAGGCAGCCACCGGGCACCGGCTGGGCGTGCGCCGCACCTACTACCAGGGCCACCAGGTCGACAAGGCGGTCGCGGTCTCCCGCGCCGACCTGGCGGCCGGTCGGCTCCCGTGGATCAGCTTCAAGCTGCCGCTCTCGTGGGAGCAGATGGCGGCCGGCGCCGGTGACGCCTGGGCCTACGACCTGGCGAACAAGCTGAGGACGCTGAACGGCCCGGTCTGGGTCGCCTTCCACCACGAGCCGGAGAAGGACGGCGACATCCAGGCCGTGGCGGGCGATGCAGGAGCGTCTCGGCCCGATCGTGCGCAGCACCGCACCCAACGCCGCCTTCACGGTCATCACCACCGGGTGGAACCAGCTCTACGGACCGGCCGAGTTCCGGCTGGAGAACATCTGGCCGCGCACCAAGGTCGACGTCGCCGGCTTCGACGTCTACAACTGGCACATGACCACGCGGTCGAACGGCACGATGGTGACCAAGACCGAGGACATCCGCTCGGTCTACTTCGACCGGTTCTCCGCCTGGGCCCGGGCCAACGACACCACCTGGGCGCTCGCCGAGACCGGGCTGACCGACGAGGCGTTCGCCCACGACAGCACGTGGCTGCAGCGCACCTACGACCAGCTGGTCGCCACCGGCGGGCTGGCGATGGCCTACTTCAACACCGAGCTCAACAGCTACGGCAACTCCTACCCGATCACCGGGCCCGCGAAGTTCGCCTCGTTCGCCGCCGCCCAGAGCAAGGCCCCGCTGCTGCCTCCGCGGTGAGCCGGGTGCCGCGGTCCGGGGCGCCGGGCCGGCAGGACGGCGGCTGCGGGAGGATGTCCATCGTGAGTCCTCCCGCCCTCGGCCCCGACCCGGCTCCGGCCCCGCCGCGGGACGACGCCTTCGGCGTCCTGCGTGAGACGCTCGGCCGGCTCTGGCCGCAGGCCACGGTCGAGCTCGGTGCGCTCGCGCCGCAGCGACCCTGCGGCGACGGTCGAGTTCCTGGTGCTGCCCTCGGCGCGAGCCCCGCGGATGCTGCTGCCCGCGCGCCGGCCGCGGCCGCCGCCGCCGTCCGGCGCTTCAGCGCGACCGCCGGGCCGGGCGAGATCGCGGCCCGGACCGCGGCCTCGGGCGCCTTGCGGGTCGGTGCCACCCGGGCGCTACCGGACCGGGTCCGGGTATTCGCCGGCTCCTCCAGCGCCCCCGCCCACCTCCCCTGGTGGACCACCTCGCCGACGCGCTCGGGATCGCTGCGCCCACCTTCAGCCTCACCGTGGGGCCCGCCCGGGTCAACCGCAAGCCCGTCCTGCAGCTGTTCGACGCCGACGGCCGGTCGCTCGGCTTCGCCAAGCTGGGCGACTCGCCGACCGCCGCGCGAGCACGTGCGCGCCGAGTCGGACGCACTCGAGGTGCTGGCGACCCGGCGGTTCGACACGTTGCGGGTGCCGCGTCTCCTGCACCGCGGGCGTGGCAGGGGATCGAGGTGCTGGTCCAGCAGGACCTCGGCGTCGGCCGGGCAGCGCGCTCGTCCGGACGCCCGCGCTGGCACACCGCGCCGAGGCGGAGCTCGAGGCGGCGTTCGCCGAGGACCCGGCTCCGCTCGCCTCGCTCGACTGGTGGCGGCACTGCTCCGAGCGGCGGGCGCCGCGGCCGAACCGACGCTCGCCGACCGGTTCCGGGAGGCGATGGAGCTGGTCGCCGACCGGTACGACGACCCCTGTCCCGGTCAGCGCGTGGCACGGCGACTGGACACCGTGGAACATGGCGCCGGGGCGCCGGGAGATGGCGCCGGGGCGCCGGGGCGCCGCGCTGCTGGTCTGGGACTGGGAGCGCGTTCGAGACCGGGGTGCCGTCCGGCATGGATGCCCTGCACTTCGCGGTCAACGCCGCCACCCGCCGGCACGGCGCCACCGCGGACGTGGTGCGGAACGCGCTGCTGGCGACCGGCGCCGAGGCCAGCGCCAGGCCAGCACGGGCGCCAGCACCGGTGCGGCGTACCTGGTGGCCATCACCTCCCGCTACCTGGAGATGTCGGGCGCCCCCGGAGGCGGGCTGATCGTCCCCCGGGCGGTCACCGCCCTGGAGCTGCTGGAGGAGTGGGTCCGGGTCCGGTAGCGACCGCCGGTCGCGCCGAGCCGTGCTGGCCCGCCGGCGCCGCTGGTCCGGCGCGTCCTCTGCTGCTGGCGCCACCGCGGCGGCCGGCCCAGGTACGTCGCGAGCTGCGCGTCCGAGGACTCGAAGTGGGCGAGCAGCTCGGCCCGTCGGCGACGGGCAGCCGGGCGCCGCCGGGGCGGGCGTTCCACTGCTCCACCCGCTCGGGCAGGTGGACCGGGACATCGAGGCGGCGCTGCAGGTCCACGAACTCGTGCACCGGGTCGGCGAAGAGCGCGTCCGCGTCGACGACGTGCACCCGGTCGGGGCCCAGCGCGTCGACGAACCGGGCGATCTGCTCGCCGTACTCGCCGCGGGCCAGGTAGCCGTGGTGCCGGTGGGCGTAGCTGCGGTAGTCGGGCTCGGCCGCGAGCCGCTCGGCCTCCCCAGCGAGCCGCTCGGACTCGCGGGCCAGCGCCTCGTCGAGCGGCAGGTCCTCGAACCCCCGGGCCAGCTCGTGCCGGTGCGCGGACATCGCCCGCTCCACGGGGTCGCGGACCAGCACCACGACCTGGGCGTCCGGGAGCTCGGCGGCCAGGCGCTGAGCGGCCAGGGGGTGGAAGAGGTAGTACCCGCTGCACTCGAACGCCCGGGCCTCCCGACCACCCAGGAGCCGACCAGTCAGCCGCAACGGGAACTGCGCGCGGTACCACCGCAGCGCCCTTGGCGTGGTCGTCGTCGAAGTAGCCGGTTCCCTTGGACTGGGTTGGACGCATCAGGTTCGGATGCGTCCTCGAGCATCCGGAACAGGGTCGTGGTGCCGCACCGCTGGGCGCCCACCACCACCACCGAGGGCGTCATCCGCAGGTCGGCGGTGAGCCACCCCCAGCCGAGCGCGACGGCGCGCAGCGCGCGGACCAGCGGTCGGGGGCGCGTCGGCGGACGGTCGAGGTGATCCTTCTGAGCGGCACGAGCGGAGCTCCTTCCAGGTACGTCGGTGCGGTCCGCGCCTGCTGCGGGACCGAAGGGCCGGGCGAGGCGAGCGGAGTGAGCGACCTGAGCGGGGCGGGGGCCGCGGATCGGCCGAGGACGTCGAGGCGCAGCTGGCGCCGGAGCACGCGTACGGCGACCAGGTAGGCGAGCGCAGCGACCGCGGCGGCGAACGGCCAGGCGACCCCGGCGCCGGTCAGCACCAGCACGGGCACCGCGACGGTGAGCAGGCAGACCCCACCGGCGAGCAGGACCACCGGGGCGATCCCGGAGACCTGCACCTCGCGCCGGACGAAGTGCACCGCCAGCCCCGCCTTGAGCAGCACCGCGGCACCCCAGGCGAGCGCCGCCCCCAGGATGCCGAGCACCGGGAGCAGCAGCAGGCAGAGCAGGAGGTCGACCACGAGCGAAGCCACCGCGGTGGCCATGCTGGTGGCGCTGCGTCCCGCCATCACCAGCAGCGTGTCGACCGGACCGGTGGAGACCGCGACCAGCATGGCCACGGTCATCGCGACCACGACCCAGCGGCTCTGCTCGGTGTCGTAGCCGGACCCGAACAGGCCCAGGTACGCCGCCGGGGCGCAGCCCACCAGCAGGTAGAGCGGCCAGGAGAGCAGGACGTTCCACGCGGTGGCGGTCTGGTGGACGGTGGCGAGGTTGTCGCGTGAGCCCTCCAGCACCAGGGCGGCGAACCGCGGCTGGAGCACCTGGGTCACGGCGGTGGCCGCGACCTGGCCCAGGGCGACGAACCGGGTGGCGGCGGCGTACACCGCGGCGTCCTGGGGGGTGAGCAGGGCGGCGACCAGCACCACGTCGCTCTTCTGGATGCCCAGGCGGGCGAGCACCGAGACGCTGCGCGGCCAGGTGAACCGCCAGAACTCCCGGCGCACGGTGCCCAGCGGGGCCGGGCCGCCGCGGCACCGGGGGGCGTCCCGGGAGGCCCGAGGCCGTCGACCGGCTCGGAGGGCACCCGGTCGCCGAGGAACCGGCGCAGGGCGAGCAGCGACCAGAGCGCCGCCACCGGGTACCAGGCCAGCCAGGCGAGCATCAGCCCCGACTCGCCGGCGCCCGCGGCGCCGGCGACCGCCACCCCCGCGACCTGGGCGACGGACCGGCCGATCCGGTCGATCACCACCGTCTCGTGCATCCGGCCGAAGGCGCGGGTGCCTGCCTGCGCGTACTCGGCCACCACCGCCAGCGGAAGGGCCAGGCCGGCCAGCCGGAGCAGGTCGGCACCGCCTCGGCCCCAGTCCAGGGCCTGGGCCACCGGTCCCGCGACCAGGAGCAGGAGCGCGCCCAGCCCCACCGCGATCCCGGTCACGGTGCTGCCGGCGGTCCGGAACAGCACGCGCACCCCGTCGGGCCGGCCCTCGTGCTCGAGCCGCTGGCCGAAGCGGGCCATCCCGCTGTCGATCCCCAGCCCGGCGAAGCCGACCAGGATCAGGAAGAGTGCGCTCGCGGCGAAGAAGAGGCCCGACGTACCGGGATCGAAGGCACGGGCGACGACGAGCACCAGCCCGAACGTGGCCACCGCCGACACACCCGAGCCCAGCAGCGAGAGGCTGGCGCCCCGGGCCACCAGGCGCAGGTGCTGTCGGGCCTCGGTCATCGGCCGAGGTCACCCTCCTGCTGGTGGACCAGGACCAGACCGACCACCTGGCCGCCGGAGCTCCAGATCATCGAGCGCGCCGCGGAGATGTCCTTGAGGGTCGTGCTGTCGGCGTGCACCTCGAGCAGCACGCCGTGGCTGTGCCTGACCACCGCCTGGCTCCAGGGCTCGTGCGCGGAGCCGGCCTCGAGCACCACCACGTCGGCACGCTTGCCCATCTCGGTGAGCGCCGCTCCCATGTCCGGGGAGCCGAGCAGGTCCGGCAGCCGCTCCGGCATACGGCCGGGGACGACGCGGGACAGGTGCGAGGTGACGGGGACCAGCACGTCGTCGACCGAGGCCCGGTCGAGCACCAGGTCGGAGACGCCCTCGCGGTGGCCGGCGCCGGAGGTGAGCTCGACGAGCACCGCCTCGTACCGGGCGCGCGCCATGCTGCGGGCCAGCCCGTCGGCGACGTGCACCTCACGGCCCGCGCTGACCAGCGCCAGCACCAGCGGTCGCTGCGGGAGCGCCGCGAGGATGCCGGAGCGCAGCCCTGCGGTGGTCAGGTCGTCCCCGTCGTCGGTGGCGCTGACCTCGCCCAGCACCGGCACCCCGACCTCGGCGAGGTCGTCGACCGAGCGGACCCGCCCGTCCCGCCGGGCCCGGACCGCCGCCACCCCGAGGCTGCCGCCGACGCCGACGAGCAGGCCGAGGCCCGCCATCAGCTCGCGCTCGCCGAGCAGTCCGGTCTCCGGCAGCGCGGCGGGCGTGACCACCTCGCCCGGCTCGGCACGGGTGGCCTGCAGGGCGGAGAGCTGGGCGCGCAGCTGGACCAGCTGGGTGTTGATGTCGAGGATCTGCTGGCGCAGCAGCAGCGCGCCCGGCGAGTCAGGAGCCTGCGCCGCGAGGTCGCGCGACCTGCGGTTGAGCTCCTTCTGTCGCTCCGCGACCTGCTCGGCGACCTGCTCGGCCAGTGAGCTGGACGCGGCCAGGGCCCGGGCACGACGGAAGTCCAGGTAGGACTCCGCGAACGCCTGGGCGGCGCTCAGCGCCCGGTCCGGGTCCTTGTCCTCCGCGGAGATCCGCAGGATCTGCGTGTTGGGCGGCACCTCGACCGAGACGGTCTCCAGCAGCTCGGCGGGGCTCAGGCTGAGCCCGAGGTCGGCCAGCACGTCGTCGGCCACCGAGTTCGAGCGCACCAGCTGCGCCTCGGTCTCGAGGTTGACCAGGTCGCTGCCGGTCCCGTCCGGGCTGAACGCGTTGCCCGCCAGCGGACTGATCAGCACCACCGCCGTCGCCTCGTGGTACGCCGCCCGACGTGCGCCGTACCAGCCACCGGCGAGCAGCCCGAGCAGGCAGACCGCCACGGCCAGGGCCGTGCCGGTCCGCAACCAGCGCAGGACGTGGCGGCTCCACCGGTCCTCCGGCTTCGCGTACAGGTCGTCGAGACCACTCACCCAGCAAACCCCTCTTCGCACGAGCCGGCCGGCCCAGCAGCCATGGTCGGTCCTTCCGGTCCGCTGTCGGAGGAACCGGAAGGTTAATCCCCACTTTTGGTGAGGTCTGTGGCGAGGTCTCGCCCCGCCTCCCGCATCATCGCTGCCCGGACCGACCGACATACCCAAATTGATCCAACGGATTCACGAGACCGGATGACGGGGGCGAAGTGCAGGCCGTACTGTCGCTGCTTGGGGGGAACGAGGGTGCATGATCCAGCCCCCGCCTGCCGGAAGCAGACCGTCGCCGGCAGCAGGATCCCGGTCCACGATCAGTGGTGCCGGGACGAGCAGGACCAATCGGGGCGAGGAGTTGGAGGCACGATGAGAGGCTCGTCGCGCGTGTGTGTCATCGAGGACCACACCCTCTTCGCAGAGTCCCTGCAGATCGCCCTGGAGCTGAAGGGTCACGAGGTACGCCGCGTGCCGCTCCCGGCCGACCTGCACCAGGCCACCAGCCTGCTCCCGGCGGTGATGAAGCACCAGCCGCACGTGCTGCTGCTGGACCTGGACCTGGGCAACGCCGACGGCAGCCGGCTGATCGAGCCCGTCGCCCGCGCCGGCACCGCCGTGGTGGTGCTGACCGGCAGCAGCGACCGGGCCCGCTGGGGTCAGTGCCTGCGACTGGGCGCCCGCAAGGTGATGGTGAAGACCTCCCCGCTCAACGAGATCCTGGCGACCATCCGGTTGATCGGCGAGGGCCGCCCGGTGATGCCGGTGCAGGAGCGCGAGGAGCTCGTCCGGCACTGGCAGGAGGAGCGGGCCGCGGTCAGCGAGCTGCAGGACCGGCTCAACCGGCTCACCGCCCGCGAGGCCGAGGTGCTGGGCCAGCTGATGGACGGCCGGCAGGTCCGCCAGATCGCCGAGGAGAGCGTCGTCTCGGAGGCGACCGTGCGCACCCAGGTGAAGTCGATCCTGGCCAAGCTCGAGGTGACGTCGCAGATCGGCGCGGTCGGTCTCGCCCACCACGCCGGCTGGGTGGCCCCGATCTCGTCCTGACCGGTCTAGGCCGGTGGTGGCTGTCCGCGACAGTCACCTGTGACAGATCGGGCCGAAACGCCCACATGCCCGATTTGGGGCATGCGTTCGAATCGAGCGTTCCCTAGCGTGAGCCCGGTCGCCCGTGTGGGTGATCCTGCCTGGCAGGGATTCCCGTGGGGGGAAGAAGCGGTCGATGCGAGTGCTCATGGTGTGTTCCTCCGGTGGACACCTCACCCAGCTGATGTGCCTGGAGTCCTGGTGGACCCAGCACGACCGGCGTTGGGTCACGTTCGACACCGAGGACGCCGTGACCAAGCTGGCCTCCGAGGACGTGGTCCACGCCTACCACCCCACGACGCGCAACCTGCGCAACCTGCTCCGCAACACCCGCCTCGCCTGGCGGGTGCTCCGCGAGTACCGCCCGGACGTCGTGCTCACCACGGGTGCCGGGGTCGCGGTCCCGTTCTTCTGGCTCAAGCGGATCGTCGGGGCCCAGACGGTGTACCTCGAGGTCTTCGACCGGATCGACTCCAAGACCCTCACCGCGCGGCTGTGCCGGCCGGTGACCGACCTGTTCCTCGTCCAGTGGCCCGAGCAGGAGCGCCTCTACCGCGACTCCGTGCTCCTCGGGAAGGTGTGGTGACCGTGCTCTCGCGTCAGGTCAGGATCCCCAGCCAGCGGGCGGTCCCCACGATCCTCCGCAGCCCCGCCGGCCGCGGGGTCGCGGTGCTCCTCGGCACCGACCACCACCCCTTCGACCGGCTCGTCGAGTGGGCCGCCACCCTGGCCGCCGGCAGCCCGGACCCCTGGTTCGTCCAGCACGGGTCGAGCCAGCTGCACCCCGAGCTCGACGGACGCCGCATGCTGGGCGGTCGCGAGCTGACCCGGCTCCTCGGCTCCGTCGACGTGGTGGTCACCCACGGTGGCCCCGGGCTGATCATGGAGGCCCGCGCGGCCCGGCACATCCCGATCGTGGTGCCTCGCGATCCCGCCCTGGGTGAGCACGTGGACGGGCACCAGATCCGGTTCGCCCAGCGCCTCGACGAGCGCGGCGACATCCGCCTGGTCAACTCGCTGGACCAGCTCCGGGAGGCTGTCGAGCTGGCGAAGGTGATGGGCCGGATCGCCGCCGACGTCCCGACGCAACGGGCCGAGACCACCGTCCGCTTCGGAGAGCTGGTGGACCAGCTCCACCAGCGGGCCAGGCGTCGATGACCGAGCTGGCCTCCGTCCCGGACCCCGTCCTCGCACCCGACGTCACCCGCAACCTCGCAGCCGGCCCTGCACCCGGTCTCAGCCGCGTCCCCACGCCCCGCAGGGCCCCGGGGGTCGAGCCCCTCCCGGGCGGGCAGCCCGCCCGGCTCGTCCTGCTCCAGCCGATCGACCCGGCTCCGGTGCGTCGGGCCGTGAAGGACGTCTGGGAGCGGCTCTTCGCCGCGCTGCTGCTGGTCCTGACCCTGCCGCTGCTGGTCCTGCTGGCCCTGGCCATCCGCGCCGACCGGGGCGGGCCGGCCGTCTTCCGGCAGGTGCGCGTCGGCCGGAACGGCACCGAGTTCGTGCTGCTCAAGCTGCGCACGATGCGCCCGGACGCCGAGGAGGTGCTCGCCGACCTCGCCGGCTGCAGCGACACCGACGGCGTGCTGTTCAAGATGCGCGAGGACCCGCGGGTCACCCGGCTCGGCCGGCTGCTGCGGCGCTACTCGCTCGACGAGCTGCCCCAGCTGTGGAACGTCGTCCGCGGGGACATGGCGCTGGTCGGCCCGCGCCCCGCGCTGCCCGACGAGGTCGCGGCGTACCCGGCCGGCGTGCACCGTCGGCTCACCGTGAAGCCGGGCCTGACCGGGCTGTGGCAGGTATCCGGCCGCTCCGACCTCTCCTGGGAGGAGAGCCAGCGCATCGACCTGCGCTACGTCGACCAGTGGTCGCTGCGGCTCGACCTGCTGATCACCCTGCGCACCGTCCGGGCCGTGGTCGGGCACCAGGGCGCCTACTGAGGCGAGCCCGGGGCGAACAGGTCGCCGTGCTCCTCGATCCGTTCGAGCACGGTCGCCAGGTCCAGCTGCTCCAGGGCCAGCGGGTCCTCCGCCCCCTCCTCCACCTCGGCCCAGGTGACCGGCGCCGCCACGGTGGGCCGCTCCCGGCCCCGCAGCGAGTACGGCGAGATCGTCGTCTTCGACCCGGCGTTCTGCGACCAGTCCAGGAACACCTTGCCGCCGCGCCGGGACTTGGTCATCGTGGCCGTGACCAGGTCGCCCCGCTCGCGCTGCAGGCGTTCGGCCACCTCCTTGGCCAGCGCCGTCGTCCCGTCACTGTCCAGCTCCCCGTCGAGCCCGGCGTACAGGTGGATGCCCTTGCTGCCGCTGAGCACCGGGCTGCTCGTCAGGCCGCGCTCGGCCAGCAGCTCGCGTACCAGGAGTGCCACCTGCGCACACTCGTGCAGTCCTGCCGGCTCCCCGGGATCGAGGTCGATCACCAGCCGGTCGGGCGGCAGCAGGGTGCCGTCCGGCTCGACCAGCCACTGGTGCACGTGCAGCTCCAGGGCAGCCAGGTTGACCAGCCAGGTCAGGGTCGCCAGGTCGTCGACCACGGGGAAGACCAGGGTCCCCGAGGCGTCGTCCCCCGCTCGGGAGCCGGTGGTGGGCACCTCCGCGGTCCGCACCCACCGGGGGCTGCGGCGCGGCACGTTCTTCTCGAAGAAGCTCTCCCCCTGCACGCCGTGCGGCCAGCGGATCCGGGTCACGCACCGGTCCGCCAGGTGCGGCAGCAGGACCGGGGCGACCTGGGCGTAGTAGTGGAGCACCTCCCCCTTGGTGGTGCCGGTCCGCGGGTAGAGGACCTTCTCCAGGTTGCTGATCCGCAGCGTCCTGCCGTCGACCTCGACGTGCACCTCACTCATCGCCGGCCTCCTGGTCTCTCGGCTCCTGCCGCTCGAGCAGGTCCTCGGGCGCCAGGTCGGTCCGTACTCCCTGGAACGACGGCTGGCGCAGCCGGTCGTGGTGGGAGTAGCCGAGCGACTCGACGTCGACCACGAGCTCGGGACGGACCCAACGGGTGCCCAGCACGTCCACCCGGGGCAGCTGGTCGATGAACGGGGAGGCCGGAGCCGCCAGCGGCTCCACCAGCTCCCGCAGCCGCGCCGCGGCCCGGCCGGTGACTCCGCTGCCCACCCGGCCGCGGAAGACCAGGCCGTCGGGGGTCGGCTCCCCCACCAGCAGCGCCCCCAGGCGGTCCGCCGAGCCGGTCTCGGGACGCCAGCCCCCGACCACCCAGGAGGCACGCTCGCGGTGCGGGAACTTCAGCCAGTGCGGGCTGCGCAGACCCGGGACGTAGCGGGAGGAGAGCCGCTTGCTCACCACCCCCTCCAGCCGCTGCTGGCGGGTCGCCTCCCACAGCATCTCGCCGTCGTCGTACGCCGGCGGCACCTGGCAGCGGTCCGAGCCGAGGCCGAGCCCCTCCAACGCCTGTCGCCGGCGCTCCAGCGGGTCGTCCATCAGGTCGCGTCCCTCGAGCCGCAGCAGGTCGAAGACCAGGAGGGTGACCGGACGGGAGGCGACCAGGGCCTGCGCCCGCCGCGGGTTGCGCTGGTGCATCCGCTCGGCCAGCGCCCCGAAGCTCGGGCGCCCGTCGGCGAAGGCCACGACCTCGCCGTCGAGCAGCGCGTCGGGGACGTCGAGGCGGGCGAGCTCGGGGAAGGAGACCGTCACGTCGTTCTCGTTGCGCGACCACAGCCGCACCTGCCCGGAGGCAGACCTCGGCGAGCACCCGCATCCCGTCCCACTTGACCTCGTGCAGCCACTCCTCACCACCGGGCAGCCTGGTTCCGCGGGTCGCGAGCATGGGACGCACCGGTTCATCCTCGCGGACTGGGGGTACCTCTGGCGATACTGGGTCAGACCAGCACCACCATCACCGAGGCATCCGAGGCCACCCGCAGCCGTACGAGGCAGCACGAGAGCAGAGGGAGACGACATGCGCGCGATCTGGAAGGGCTCGGTCTCGTTCGGGCTGGTCAACGTGCCGGTCAAGCTCTACTCGGCCACGGAGTCCCACGACGTGTCGTTCCGGCAGGTGCACGCCAAGGACGGCGGGCGGATCAAGTACCAGCGGGTCTGCTCGATCGACGGCGAGGAGGTCGCCGTACGCCGACATCGCCAAGGGGTACGAGACCGAGGACGGCGAGATGGTCATCCTCACCGACGACGACCTGGCGCAGCTGCCGCTCACCTCCTCGCGCGAGATCGCGGTGGAGAAGTTCGTGCCCAGCGACCAGATCGACCCGATGCTCTTCGAGAAGAGCTACTACCTGGAGCCGGAGAAGACCGGGGCGAAGCCGTACGCACTGCTGCGCCAGGCGCTCCAGGAGGCCGACCGGATGGCCGTGGTCACCGTCGCCCTGCGCCAGCGCACCTCGGTCGCGGTGCTCCGGGTGCGCGACGACGTGATCGTCCTGCAGACGATGATGTGGCCCGACGAGATCCGCACCCCCGACTTCTCGGTCGACGCCGGCGAGGTGAAGGCCGGCGAGGTCAAGATGGCGCAGATGCTGGTCGAGACGCTTGGCCGGCGACTTCGACCCCACGGAGTTCGAGGACGACTACGCCGAGGCGGTCGAGGCACTCGTCACCGCCAAGATCGAGGGCGGTGAGGTGCAAGCGGACCGCCACCTCGACCAAGAGCTCCGGCGAGGTGGTCGACCTGCTGGCCGCGCTGCAGAAGTCGGTCGCCGCGGCCAAGAAGGCGCGCGGCGAGGACGTCGCCGACGAGGAGCGCCGAGGACCAGACGGACGAAGCGGACGAGAGCCGACGAGAGCCGACGAGAAGCCGGCCAGAAGACCTCGGCGAAGAAGAGCGTCGGCGAAGTCGACGGCCAAGTCCACGAGAAGACCACGCGCAAGTCCACGAGCGCCAAGCAGTCGACCGCGAAGAAGTGCGTCGGCCAAGAAGGCCCCCGCGAAGAAGACGGCCGCCAAGACCGCCGCCAAGAAGAGCACGGCCAAGAAGGCGGAGACCCGGAAGGCGAGCTGACCCCGACCGGGCCCCGGTCGCCCGGCCTCAGCCGGTCACTGACCTCAGTCGAGCAGGCCGCTCGCACCACCCGCAGCGCGACCGACATCCGCGCCAGGTCGGCGTCGTCGTCCAGGCAGATCTGCTCCAGCATCCGCACGGCGTGCGCCACCGCGTCGGACCGCTCCTCCTCCCAGTCCGCCACCCGGCGCTCGGCGGACTCGTGCTCCCCCGGCGCCAGCACCCGGAGGGTCAGCTCGGCGTGCACGGCGTACAGGTCGTCGCGCAGGGCCGCGCGGGCCATCGTCTGCCAGCGGTCGTCGCGCGGCAGCTGCTGGATCCGCTGGACCAGCATCGGCAGCGCGAGCCGCTCCCCCAGCGCGAAGTGCACCTGGGCGACCTCGTGCGGGTCGAGCTCCTGGCTCTGCGCGGTCTCCACGATGGAGAGCAGTGCGTAGCAGGCCGGCAGCCCGGCCACCCGCACCGCGAGCTCCTCGGGCACGCCGTGCTCGAGCAGCTGGTCCCGTCGCTGCTCGTACGCCGCCCGCTCACGACCCACGAGCAGGTCCGGCAGGTCGCCCATCGCCCGCTGCACCGGCACGCTGAGCGTGTCGACCAGCTCCTCGCTGTGCAGCGGGTCGCCGGTGGGTGACCAGCCAGCGGGAGGCGCGCTCGACCAGCGTCCGCATCTCCAGCCGGATCTGCGTCTGCACCGCGGCCGGCAGCCGGTTGTCCTCCTCCTCCAGCCGGCGGCGCAGCGCCAGCGAGCCGAAGAGCTCCCGGGCGACGAAGTTGGCCCGGGTCAGCTCGGCCGCGCTGGCGCCCGTCTCGCGGCCCAGCCTCGACCAGTAGGTGATGCCCGCACCGTTGACCAGGGCGTTGACCACCTGGGTGGTGATGATCTGGCGCCGCAGCGGGTGCTCCATCATCTGCGCGCGGTAGTCCTGGTGCATCCGGGAGGGGAAGTAGGTGATCAGGTCGAGGGCCAGGTACGGGTCCTCGGGCAGCTCGCTGTCCAGGAGCTCGTCGGCCAGCACGATCTTGGTGTAGGACATCAGCACCGAGAGCTCGGGCGTGGTCAGCCCCTCTCCCCGCTCGATGCGGCGCCGCACCTCGGTGCGGTCGGGAAGCGCCTCCAGCTCACGGTCCAGGACGCCGCGGGCCTCGAGCTCGCGCATCCAGTCCTCGTGCACGTGCAGCATCGCCGGCGCCTGGCTGGCGGCGTTGGCCAGGGTGAGGTTCTGCTCGTAGTTGTCGCGGAGCACCAGGGTCGCGACCTCGTCGGTCATCTCCGCCAGCAGCTGGTTGCGGTCCTCGCCGTCGAGCCGCTCGTCGTCGACCGCCGCGGTCGAGCAGGATCTTGATGTTCACCTCGTGGTCGGAGGTGTCCACGCCGGCGGAGTTGTCGATGAAGTCGGTGTTGATCCGGCCGCCCGCACCCTCGCAGCCGTGCAGGCTGTACTCGATCCGGCCCCGCTGGGTGAACCCGAGGTTCCCGCCCTCACCGACGCAGCCGGCCCGCAGGTCGGCGCCGTCGACCCGGATCGCGTCGTTGGCCTTGTCCCCGGCGTCGGCGTGGCTCTCGCTCCGGGCCTTGACGTAGGTGCCGATCCCGCCGTTCCACAGCAGGTCGACCGGGGCGGTGAGGATCGCCCGCATCAGCTCGGCAGGCGTCATCGCCGCCACGTCGTCGGCGATCCCCAGCGCACGCCGGACCGCGTCGTTGAGCGGGATCGACTTGCTCGCCCGGCTGTGCACGCCGCCGCCGGCCGAGATCAGCTCGGGGTCGTAGTCGCGCCAGCTCGAGCGCGGGAGGTCGAAGAGCCGCGCCCGCTCGGCGTACGACGTGCGCGGCGTCGGGGTCGGGGTCGAGGAAGATGTCGCGGTGGTCGAAGGCAGCCACCAGCCGGATGTGCTCGGAGCAGAGCATGCCGTTGCCGAAGACGTCGCCGGACATGTCGCCGATGCCCACGCAGGTGAAGTCCTCGCTCTGGCAGTCCACGCCGCGCTCGCGGAAGTGCCGCTGCACCGAGACCCAGGCGCCGCGGGCGGTGATCCCCATCTTCTTGTGGTCGTAGCCCACCGAGCCGCCCGAGGCGAAGGCGTCCCCGAGCCAGAAGCCGTAGTCGTGGGCGACCTCGTTGGCGATGTCGGAGAACGACGGCGGTGCCCTTGTCCGCGGCCACCACCAGGTAGGCGTCGTCGCCGTCGTGGCGCACCACCGACGGCGGCGGCACCGTGCGCCCGTCCACCAGGTTGTCGGTCACGTCCAGCAGGCCCTGGATGAAGGTGCGGTAGCAGGCGATCCCCTCGGCCAGCCAGGCCTCGCGGTCGGAGGGGTCGGGCAGCTGCTTGGCCACGAAGCCGCCCTTCGCGCCGACCGGCACGATCACGGTGTTCTTCACCATCTGCGCCTTGACCAGGCCGAGCACCTCGGTGCGGAAGTCGTCGCGACGGTCCGACCAGCGCAGGCCACCGCGGGCCACCGCGCCGAACCGCAGGTGCACGCCCTCGACCCGGGGCGAGTAGACGAAGATCTCGAACGCCGGCCGCGGCTGCGGCAGGTCGGGGATGCGCGGAGGGGTCGAGCTTGAGCGAGAGGTAGGGACGTGGGCCCGCGCTCCGGGTCGTCGTCGAGGGGCCGGAAGAAGTTCGTCCGCAGCGTGGCCTGCGATGTGGGTGAGGTAGGAGCGCAGGATCCGGTCGTGGTCCAGGCTGACCACGTCGTCCAGCGCGGCGGCCAGCTTCTCCTCGATCGCGGCGACCTCCTGCGTGCCGGCGGGTCGAAGCGGGCCTCGAAGAGCCGGACGAGCAGCCGGGTGATGTCCAGGTTGGTGCGCAGCGCCGCCTGGATCGAGGAGAGCGCGAACGGCGTGCCGCCCTGCCGCATGTAGCGGGCGTAGGCCCGCAGCACGGTCGCCTGGCGCCAGGTCAGGCCCGCGGAGAGCACCAGGGTGTTGAAGCCGTCGGTCTCGTTGAGCCCCGCCCAGATGGCGCGCAGGGTGTCGACCGCGAGCTCGGCGCGCGTCCGGGCACCATGGCCCGCTCGTCGCGCAGCCCGAACTCGTAGATGTAGGTCGTGCTCGGGCAGCCCCTCCAGCTGGTAGGGACGCTCGTCGACCACCTCGACGCCGAGCGAGGAGATCGTCGGCAGCACCTGCGAGAGCGAGAGCGGGTCGCCGATCCGGAAGATCTTGAGCCGCGCCTGGCTGCGGCGCATCGGGTCCTCGTCGGCGCGCCAGCACCAGGTCGAGCGGCCCGCCGGGCTCCAGCCGGCCTCCAGCCGGGCGACGTCCTGGGCGGCCCGGCTCGGGGAGAAGTCCTCCTTGAAGGCCTCGGGGAAGGCCCCGGCGTACTTGCGCGCGAGCCGGGATCCCTCGTCCTCGCCGAACTGGGCGACCAGCTCGGTGCCGCAGGTCGTCGCGTCCACGACCGCGAGGCCTCGCTGAGCGCCCGCTCGATCTCGGCCGGGTCGAACTCCGCGATCGCCCCGTCGCGGACCGGGGTGCACCACGAAGTGCACCCGGGCGGTGACGGACTCGTTGACCCGGGCGGTGAACTCGACGTGGTCACCGCCGAGCTGCTCGCGCAGGATCGTGGCGAACCGCTCGCGGACGCCGGTGTTGTACCGGTCGCGGGGCAGGTAGATCAAGGCGGAGACGTAGCGGCCGTAGGTGTCACGACGCAGGAAGGCTCGCAGCTGGCGGCGCTGGCCGGCGTGCATCATGCTCTCCGCGATCGGCACCAGCTCGTCCAGCGGGGTGTGGAAGAGCTCGTCGCGCGGATAGTTCTCCAGGGTGTCCATCAGCTCCTTGCCGGCGTGGCTGCGCCGGTCGAAGCCCACCCGGGCGAGCACCTGCTCGGCCCGCTCCCGCAGCAGCGGGATCCGGGTGATCGACTCGGTGTAGGCACCGCTGGAGAGCAGCCCGAGGAACCGGCGCTCCCCGACCACCCGACCCTGGTCGTCGAAGGTCTTCACGCCGACGTAGTCCAGGTACGCCGGCCGGTGCACGGTGGCCAGCGAGTTCGCCTTGGTCAGCACCAGCAGCGTCGGCTCCGCCGCCTTCCGTGCCGCGATCTCCGGCAGGCGCGAGGACTCCCCCGTCATGTCGGGGTCAGCGCGCAGGATGCCCAGCCCGGTGCCGGGGACGGCGCGGAGCAGGGCACCCCGCTCGTCGGTCTCCAGCCGGTACTCGCCGGTAGCCGAGGAAGGTGAAGTGGTCGTCGGCCAGCCACGCAGCAGGTCGGCACCCTGCTCGACCTCGTGCCGCGGCAGGTCCGGAGGGTCGTTGCGCAGCTGCTCGACCACGCTCTCGGCCTCGGCCCGCATCCGGCCCCAGTCCTCGACGGCGTCCCGGACGTCCTGCAGCACCCGCTGCAGGCGCCCCTCCAGGCGCCTCCGCCTCCTCCTCGCCGACCAGCCGGTCGATCTCCACGTGCATCCACGACTCGATCACCCGGCCACGCTCCTGGGCCGCGCTGGTCACCTCGGTCTCGTCGACCGCGTGCACCGCCTCCAGCCGTCCGGTGATGTCCCGCTCGACCAGGAAGCGCGGGTGCACCACGCCGTGCACGCTCGAGCCCGCCCGGGTCAGCTCCATGGTCACCGAGTCGACCAGGAACGGCATGTCGTCGGTGACGATCTCCACCACGGAGTGTCCGCGGGCCGACCAGCCGCTGCCCTCCACGTCAGGGGTGCTCACCCGCACCACCGCGCGCCCCTGGGGGCGGGCCGCTGCCACCTCCAGGTGGCTGGCCCAGGCGCCGTGCAGGTCGGCGGGGCTGCGCTCGGCCACGTCCTCGGGAGCCACGTGCCGGTAGTACGACGGCAGCAGCACGTCGACGTCCGCGACCACCCGCGTCTCCCCGGCTCCGCCTGCCTCGCCCGTCTCCGCGCCGGTCTCCTCGCCCGTCTCCGCGCCCGCCTCCTCGCCGTCGTGCGCCGCGACTCCTGGCCCGCCGCCTGCTCCAACAGCTTCGCCTTCTCGTCCTCCACCTGTCCGCCCACGACCCGACCCTAGGCACACGGCTGTGACACGCACAACACGCGCCGGCCTCGGCGCGTCACGCGGTCCGCCCCGCGACCCGTCAGAATGGCCGGATGACCACGCGACTGACCCACCAGCTCACCTACCCGGCTCCGCTGGAGGAGGTGGCCGCCATGCTGCGGGACCCCGCGTTCCGCCAGCAGGTCTGCCAGGCCAGAAGGCGCTCGAGTCCGACGTCGCGGTGGAGACCGAGGGCGCCGCGACCGTCGGTCACCGTCTCCCGGGTGCTGGAGGCGCGCGGCATCCCGTCCTTCGCCGCGAAGGTGGTCGGGGACCGGATCGAGGTCGTGCAGACCGAGACCTGGCACGACCACGAGCGGGCCGACTACCGGGTGGAGATCCCCGGCAAGCCGGGAGAGATCACCGGGACGGCGGTGCTGACCGAGTCGGCCGGGACGACGACCGAGACGGTCTCGCTCGACATCGGCATCCGCATCCCGCTGGTCGGCGGGAAGCTCGAGGGACTCATCCGCGACCTGCTGGTCAAGGCCCTCGAGGTCGAGGACCGGGTCGGTCGCGCCTACCTCGCCGGGGTCTGAGGCGCCGAGTCCGCAGTCTGAGCCCCCGAGACGCCCCGCCTCCTCGCGCAGCGTCGGCGCGACCGCGCCACCACAGCGACGAACGCCAGCAGCACGAACGGCCCGAACGCGAGCAGCACGGTGAGCGCCTGCTCGAAGGGATGCAGTGCGCCGAGGTGCAGTGCGTTCAGATCCGAGTGCGTCCAGATCCAGTGCGCCCAGGTCCAGGCACCCGGTCCGGCGTCGGGTGGAGCAGGCCGAGCAGGTGGGGCATGCCGCCATTCTCCCCCAGCACCGCGCACGGAGCACATCGGCGGAGCGGGCGCCCGCACCGGCCTCGGTCGTCCGGGCGCCGCTGCTCACCGGTCACTCCATGTGCGGGTAGCCGATCTGCGTCGGCGGCACGAACGTCTCCTTGATCGACCGGGGACTGGTCCAGCGGAGCAGGTTGAGCGCCGCGCCGGCCTTGTCGTTGGTGCCCGAGGCGCGGCCGCCGCCGAACGGCTGCTGCCCCACCACCGCCCCGGTGGGCTTGTCGTTGACGTAGAAGTTGCCGGCCGCGAACCGCAGCGCCTCGGCGGCCCAGGCGATCGCCGCCCGGTCCTGGGCGATGATCGCCCCGGTCAGCGCGTACGGCGCGAAGGACTCCATCTGCGCGACGACCTGCTCGAACCGGTCGTCCTCGTAGACGTGCACGGCCAGCATCGGCCCGAAGTACTCCTCGGAGAAGACCGGGTCGCGTGGGGTCGCTCGACTCCACCAGCGTGGGACGCACGAACCAGCCGACCGAGTCGTCGGTCTGGCCGCCGGCCAGCAGCGTGAGGTGGTCGGTCTCCTGCACCCGGGCGATCGCGGCGCGGAGCCGGTTGAAGGCGCGCTGGTCGATCACCGCGCCCATGAAGTGGGACAGGTCCGTGACGTCGCCCATCGTCAGGGCCTCGACGTCGGCGACCAGCTGGTCCTTGATCCGCTCCCACACCGAGCGCGGCACGTAGGCCCGCGACGCGGCCGAGCACTTCTGTCCCTGGTACTCGAAGGCGCCGCGCACCATCGCCACCCGCAGCACGTCGGGGTCGGCCGAGGGGTGGGCCACGATGAAGTCCTTGCCCCCGGTCTCCCCCACGATCCGCGGGTAGGACCGGTAGGAGGAGATGTTCTCCCCGACCGTGCGCCACAGGTGCTGGAAGGTGGCGGTGGAGCCGGTGAAGTGGATCCCGGCCAGGTCGGGGTGGGCCAGGGTCACCTTCGAGACGTCGAGCCCGTCCCCGGGCAGCATGTTGATCACGCCGGGCGGCATCCCGGCCTCCGCGAGCAGCTCCATGGTCAGGCTGGCCGCCAGCTGCTGGGTCGGCGACGGCTTCCAGATCACCGTGTTGCCCATCAGCGCGGGCGCGGTGGGCAGGTTGCCGGCGATCGCGGTGAAGTTGAACGGGGTGATCGCGTAGACGAACCCCTCGAGCGGGCGGTGGTCGGTGCGGTTCCAGACCCCGGGTGCGGAGACCAGCGGCTGCTCGGCCAGCACCTGCGCGGCGAAGTGCACGTTGAACCGCCAGAAGTCGATCAGCTCGCAGGCCGAGTCGATCTCCGCCTGCTGCGCCGTCTTCGACTGGCCCAGCATGGTGGCGGCGTTGAGCCGCTGACGCCACGGGCCGGCGAGCAGGTCGGCGGCCTTGAGCAGGATCGCGCAGCGCTCGTCGAAGGGCATCCTGCTCCACTCAGGAGCGGCCTGCGCGGCCGCCCGGACGGCCGCCTCGGCGTCGCTCGTGGTGGCGGACCGGAAGGTGCCGAGGACGTGCTGGTGGTCGTGCGGCTGGACGACCTGCACCTCGGCGCCGCCGCCGTCGCGCCACTGCCCGCCCACGTAGGCGGGCAGCGTCCGGGCTGAGCCCTCGAGCCGGGCGAGCTCGCGCTCCAGCTCGGCCCTCTCGGCGGTGCCGGGCGCATAGGTGAGGTTCGGCTCGTTGACCGGGAGCGGGGGGTGCGTGATGCCGTCCATCCCGCGACGATAGCCGCGCCCGGGTGAGCGGCGACACCGCCGGGGCACCGCCGGGTCAGATCAGGTGCGGGAGCTCCTCGGGCGCGAACCAGGCCAGGTCGTCGTCCGGGTCGTCGGCCTCGTCCCGGTCCTCGGTGTCCAGGTGGACGGCGACCACGTCGCTCAGCCGGACCGGCCCCGCGGGGTGCCCGGGCTCTGCGACGAGCACGACCCGGCGCAGCCCGGCCTCCGCCCGGGTCGCCGCCAGCGCGGTGGAGAGGTCGGCCGCGGTCATCAGCGCGGCGTACTCCGCCTCCTCGTCCTCGCCCTCGGCCTGCACCGGTCCCTCCGGGGCGAGCTCGTCCTCCGGCAGCTCGCCGGTGGCGACCAGCCGGCCCAGCCCGGCCCGGGTCGTGGGCAGGTAGAGACGACCGCTCACGTGCTCTCCTCCCGGGGGCTCGCCGGGGGCGTGCCGGCCGGCCGGCTCCCCTCCTTGCGGTCGCGACGGGTCGGTGACCCGGTCCGGCGCCGGCCCCGCGGAGCGCGAGGACGCGAGTCGCTGGCGGAGTCCTTGAGCTCCTCCAGCGCCTCCACCACGCACTGCCCCAGGACGTCGGCGTCGGGCACCAGGTCCCGGTCGACGGTGAGGCCGTAGAAGACCTTGCCGTCGTACGAGGTCACCCCGATGGCCAGCGCGTGGCCCGGCTGCAGCGGGTGCACCGGATAGCTCTCCAGCATCCGCGCGCCGGCCGCGTAGAGCGGGAACTGCGGGCCGGGGACGTTGGTCACCGAGAGGTGGAAGCCGCGCCGCAGCTCGGCTGCCGCCACCCGGGAGCCGAGTGCGTGGAAGGTCGTCGGGGCGAAGCCGGCGATGCCGGCCAGCCGCTGTGCCGCCACCGCACGACCGGTCTCGCGGTGGTTGTGGAACCCGTAGCTGACCTGGAGCAGCCGCACCACGGCACTGGGCTCGCCCACGGGCAGGTAGACCTCGTGCCCGGTCACCTGGGTGCCCATCGAGGTCGCCTCGAGCTCGTCGTCGATCACCGACATCGGGCACGACCGCCTTGAGCCGCTTGATCCCGTGCAGCGCCTCGTCCCGGGTCATCAGCCAGGCCCGCAGCGCGCCGGTGACGGTGGCCAGCACCACGTCGTTGACGCTGGTGCCGTGCACCCGGCGCACCTGGCGGTAGTCGGCCAGGTCGGTGGCGATCGTCACCACCCGCCGCTGCTGGGAGAGCGACCCGGTGACCGGGGTGTCGGGGGCCGGCCTGCGGTTGGAGAGCGCGCCCGCGACGTGCGTCGGCCCGGGTCCGTGCCGCGTCGGCGGTGCGCAGCAGCGCCCCCACGTTGCCGCGGGCGGTGCTGACCAGGGTGCTGCGGACGCTCCAGGCTCTCCCGCGACCGCGGAGGCGATCAGGGAGGCGGGGGTGGGCGCCCGGGCCGGGCGCCACTCGTCGAGGCCCAGCGGCTCCTGGTCGGGGTCCACGTCGAGCATCACCTGACCGAGGTCGACGGTCTCCACCCCGTCGACCAGGATCTGGTGCGACTTGGCCAGGATCGCGACCCGACCCTCGGCGAGCCCCTCGATCACGTAGACCTCCCACAACGGGCGGGTCCGGTCCAGGGACCGGGAGACGATCCGGGCGGTCAGCTCGCGCAGCTGGTCCTCGTTGCCCGGCCGGGGCAGCGCCGAGCGACGCACGTGGTAGCTCAGGTCGAACTCCTCGTCGTCGACCCACACCGGGTTGGCCAGCCGACCCGGGACGGCCTGCAGACGCTGGCGGTACCGCGGCACGTAGGAGATCCGCTCGGCGATCAGCTCCAGCACGTGGGAGTACTCGAACCCGCGTGGTCCGGGCTCGAAGATCTCGAGGGTCGCGTTGTGCATCGGCGTGGCTGGCGAGTCCGTGGCCAGGAACGCCAGGTCCCGCGACCTCAGCCGGTCCCTCATGTCTGCCCTTCCGTCGCCCGAGTTTCGTCCACATGGGATTCTGGCAGAACGAGACCACCGCTCGAGAGGAACGCCCACATGTCTGCCCCCCTCGGTCCGCGACTGCGACTCACCGCCGCGGCGGCCATCTCCGGACTCGCGCTGCTCGGACTCTCCGGCTGCTCGGAGGACTCGAGCACCGCGACCCCGGACGAGAGCTCGGAGCCGACGTCCATCCAGGTCACCGTGGAGGGCGACAGCATCACTCCGGCCGGCGAGCGGGTCAAGGTCTCGGTGGGCGAGCCGGTGACCCTGGAGATCGACTCGGACCGCGAGGGCGAGCTGCACGTGCACTCCACCCCCGAGCAGGAGATCTCCTTCTCCGAGGGCGCCTCCGAGCACGAGCTGGTCCTGGACCGCCCCGGCATCGTCGAGGTGGAGTCGCACGACCCCGACATCGTCGTGCTGCAGCTCGAAGCCCGCTGACGTGGAGCGCGACCTCCTCGCCCACGGGTTGGGCGGGGCCAAGGACCTGCCCATCTCCCCCGAGCTGGCGATCGCCGGCGCCGTCGCGGCTCTGGTCGTCTCCTTCACGGTGCTGGCGCTGGCCTGGCGCACCCCACGCTTCGACCGCCCCTCGGGGCGCCCGGCGCCGGCCTGGCTGAGCGACGCGGTCGACTCCGCCTGGTTCACCGTCGCTGACCCGCGCCCTGGGCCTGGCGCTCTTCGGCTGGTTCGTGATGGCCGCCGTCCTCGGCGAGAACCTGCTGATCAACCCGGCCCTGGGCATGTTCTACGTGCTGCTCTGGGTCGGGATCGTGCCGCTGAGCCTGGTCTTCGGGCCGGCGTACAAGGCACTCAGCCCGGTCCGCACGCTGCACGCCGGCCTGGTCCGGCTGACCGGGTCCGACCCGCGCGAGGGACTGCGCGCCTACCCGGAGCGGCTGGGCTACTGGCCGGCCGCGCTGGGGCTGTTCTCCTTCGTCTGGCTCGAGCTGGTCGCACCCCGACTCCACCCAGCTGGGCACGGTCCGGCTGTGGGTCGCGATCTACGTCGCGGTGATGCTGCTCGGCGGCGCCGTCTACGGCACCCGGTTCTTCGAGCGCGCCGACCCGTTCGAGGTCTACTCGACCCTGGTCGGGCACCTGTCGGTCTGGGGTCGTCGCGACGGCGAGCTGGTGCTGCGCTCGCCGCTGGCCAACCTGGCCACGGTGCCCGCGCTGCCGGGTCTGGTCGCGGTGGTCGCGGTGCTCTTCGGCAGCACCGGCTTCGACTCGTTCCGCGAGTCGCCCCCGTGGCTGCGGTTCGTCCAGGACTCCACGGTCGACCCCACCCTGCTCGGCACCACCGCGCTGGTCGTCTTCTGCGTGCGGCGTGGGCCTGGTCCTCACCGTCGCGACGATGGCGACCGGGGTCGGGGACGACCTCGACCGCCGGCACCTGCCCAGCCGTCTTCGCGCACTCGATGGTGCCGATCATCGTGGGGTACGTCGTGGCCCACTACCTGTCCTACTTCGTCGAGTACGGCCAGGTCACCGTGAACCAGATGAGCGACCCGTTCTCCCAGGGCGACAACCTGCTCGGCACCGCGGACTGGCAGGTCAACAGGTGGCTGAGCTACCACCCGACGACCTTGGCCAACATCAAGGTGCTCGGCGTCGTCCTCGGTCACGTCCTGGGGGTGATCGCCGCCCACGACCGCGCCGTCGGCCTGCTGCCCCGCCGTCACCAGCTGACCGGGCAGCTCCCGCTGCTGTTCGCGATGGTCGCGTTCACCGCGGGCGGGCTGTACCTGCTGTTCGCGGCCTGACCCGCCGCGCCAGCCGCCCGCGCGCCGCCGACCGCCGGGCGCCGGACGCCCCGACGCCGCCCGGGTCGACCGCGTCGGTCAGCCGGGCGACCGCCCGGCTCACCGAGGAGTCCCCGACCTCGCCCAGGGCCCGTCCGGCGACCAGCGCCCGGTCCACGGCGGCGCGGTCGTCGGGCAGGAAGTGCAGGGCGCTGACCCGGGCGAAGCCCTCGACCATGCCCGACGACGTCGGCCTCCGACCACCCGAGGCTGGGGCGCATCCGGTTGACCACCACCCGCAGCGGCGTGCTCCCGACCACCTCGCGCACGTCCACCAGCGCGCGGGCCAGCCGGGAGAGGCCCACCGGGTCGGCGACGCCCACCACGAGGATCTCGTCGGCGACCTCCAGTGCCTCGAGCGTCATGGTGTTGCGCGCACCCGCGGGACCTGCGGCGTGGTCCACCGCGAGGTCGGGGCCGGTGTCGACCACCACGTTGCCGCGCGACCTCGACGCCTCCAGCACGTCGCCCAGCACGCCGGGACGCACCTCGACCCAGCGGTCGGGACGCGGGAGACCGGTCATCACCGCCAGGCACGGCGCGACGGTCCGGCAGGTCGCGGGCAGGCGCTCGTGCAGGGTCCCGGCGGCGACCAGCCGGGAGGCGGCCAGCACGCCGGAGACCTGGTCGAGGACGCCGAGGTGCTGGGCCACCGAGGCCGCGTGCGGGTCGGCGTCCACCAGGAGCGTCGGGGTCCCCCGCCGGGCCATCTCGGCGGCGGTCGCGGTGGCCACGGTGGTGCGGCCAGGCGCGCCGGCCGGGCCCCAGACGGCGACCACGCGTCCCGGTCGCCCCGGCCCCCGACGGCCCGAGCGTCTCGGGCTGTGTCCAGTCGCCCGGCCCGGTGCCGGCCGCGCCAGGATGCCGAGCGCCGGGCCGTCCCTCGGAGCCGACGCGCGCGTGTCCCCGAGGTCCTCGGCCCGGGAGACCGTGGCGGCCAGCTCGGCGAGGTCCTCGGCAGGGACCCAGGAGCCGACGTCGAGACGGGCGAGCCGTGCAGCCACGTCGTCGCGCCCCGGGTCCGCGACCACCGCGACGGGCCGCACGCCGTGCCGCCGCAGGTGCTCCACCGCCGAGCGGTCCAGCCCGGGGGCCTCCAGGGCCACCAGAGCCACGTCCGCCTGACCGGTGGCAGCGGTGGCCATCAGGTCGTCCACGTCGACGCACCGCTTGAGGACCACCACCCGGGAGGCCTCACCCAGCCGCGTCAGCGCCTCGGACTCCCATCCCGCCCCCGAGGCGAGCACCAGGACGCAGACCATCTCAACCTCGTCCGACGAGCATCAGGCGCCCGTCTCCGCTGGCGGTGAGCACCCGGGCCAGGTTGACCCCGTCGTCCGGGATGCCCAGCACCAGCTGACGGTCCGTGGGCGAGCCTGCGAGGTCCGCCGAGCCGCGGGGGGCGTCGGCCACCCGGACGTCGGCGACCGCGAGCTTGGCCTTGCTGGACTCCGGGGAACCGCTGGGCGGCAGGATCCACACGTCGACCACGGAGCCGGCCGACGACCGAGGGAGGCAGCTGCACGGCGGGACGGAGACCGAGACGAGCGGCGTCTCGTCGTCCGGCTCGCCGAGCACCGTCCGGGGCAGCAGCTCTCCTGCCGTCACGCCCCGGGCGAGGTGGCGCGCGGTGGGCAGCGCGTCGCCGGTGGTGAAGTAGAGCTCGGCGTCGGAGGGGTCCGCGAACCGGACGCGTCGAGCCACCAGGTCGGAGGGGTCCACCTCGGTGCCCTCGGCCAGGTCGGTGCCCACCGTCCACATCGCGACGGTGTCGTCGGCCCCGCCCACCACCCGGGCCCCCACCACGACCGAGACGGCGACGAGCGCGACCCCGATCCACAACCGGGGGTCGCGCCACCCTGCCACGGGGCTTCGCTGGGCCGCGGGGCTGTCTTCGCTTCCTGGACTCGAGAGCACGACCAGCATCCTTGCGCCTCCGGCGGGGCAGGGTGGCGGACTGTCCACAGAGGGAGCGGCGCTTCACAACGCAGGCCGCGCCGCACCACCTCCGCCGTGTGAGGTGGCACCATGGAGGCATGCCCGGCTCGCCCCGCTTCCTCACCCTCGCCGACGTCGCCGAGGTGCTGAACACCTCCAGCGCCCAGGTCTACGCCCTGGTCCGCCGCGGCGACCTGCCCGCGATCAAGATCGGCGGCCGCGGCCAGTGGCGGGTCGAGCACGCGCAGCTGGAGACGTTCATCGAGCGGATGTACGCCGAGACCAAGCAGTTCGTCGACCAGCACCCGTTCGTGGAGGCCGACGCCTCGATGGGCGACGACTGAGGCTCAGCCCACCTCGGAGTCGAGGGTGATCGACACCCGGCGCTCCTCGCCGTCGCGCATGACGGTCAGGTCGAGGGTGTCGCCCGGCCGGTGCGTCCGGATGGCCACGATCAGCGCGATGCCGTCCGCGACGCGGTCGCCGTCCACCTCGGTCACCAGGTCGTCGACCCGCAGCCCTGCCCGCTCCGCCGGGCGTGCCGTCGAGCACCTCGTCGATCCGGGCGCCGAGGTTGTCCCGGTCGCCGCCGGTCTGCACCGTGGCGCCGATGACGGGGTAGCGCGCCTCACCGGTGCGCAGGATCTGGTCGGCGGTGGTCCGCACCTGCTCGATCGGGATGGCGAAGCCCACCCCGATGTTGCCGGCCTCGCGGAGCATGCCCCCGGTGGTCGCGATCGCGGAGTTGACCCCGACCACCTGCCCCTCGAGGTTGACCAGGGGGCCGCCGGAGTTGCCGGGGTTGATCGCCGCGTCGGTCTGGACCGCGTTGATGAAGGACGTCTCGTCGTCGCTCTCGCCGGTGGTCACCGGGCCGGTTGAGGGCGCTGACGATGCCCGAGGTCACCGTCTGGCTCAGACCGAGCGGAGCGCCGAAGGCCACCACGGGATCGCCGACCAGCAGGCTGCGGGACGCCCCCAGGCTGGCGGCGCGGGAGCTCGTCCGCGCCGTCGACGTCGAGCACGGCGATGTCGTAGACCTGGCTGACGCCGACGACCGAGGCCTCGTAGACGCGCCCCTCGAAGTCGACGATCCGGAGGTCGTCGTCGCTGGACGCCGGCGACGACGTGCTGGTTGGTCACGACGTGCCCCTGGTCGTCGAGCACGAAGCCCGACCCGGTCGCACCCTGCGCCCGGTCCGCCGGCGAGCACCTGCACGGTGCTCGGGAGCAGCTCATCCGCCACGGCGGAGACCGACTGGTTGCCCGCGTCGAGCGGCGGGGCGGTCCGGGTGCTCGCCGGGTCGAGGCCGGTGCCGCCCAGGCGCAGGCCCTCGTAGAGCGCGCCTCCGAGCGCACCGCCGGCCAGACCGACCACCAGGGCGACGGCGGCGACGGCCGGCCACATCCAGCGCCAGGCCCGGCCCGCCGGGTCGGCCGGGCGCGGCGGCCGGCGGCAGCCCTGCGGCGAGCCAGCCGCGGCGTCCCGGCCGGACCGAGGCCGGCGGCTACGGCGGCGCCCACGGGCTGGTCGCGCCCACGCCCGTCGAGCGGAACAGTGGGCTCCGCGTCGCGCGGCTCGCTCTCGCGGCAGCTCGTGAGAGGCGGCCCGGCAGCGGCTCGGCTCGGCGTCCCAGGCGCTCGGAGCAGACGGCTCGGCTGGCGTCCGGCTCGGCGACGGGCGGCGCTTCCGAGCCGCCGGTCAGGTCGTGGTCCCGTCCCGGTCCTGGGGTGAGGGCACCCCATCGTCAGCGTTGCGCGGGCCCGTCAGTCCAGTCGTCGCTGCCGTCGTCGCGGGAGGAGTGGTCGTTCACGGCACCAGTGTCGCGCGAACACCACCCGGACGCAGCCAGGAGGGTCGCGCCGGCAGGCGTCTTGGTCGAGCCGGTGTCGTTGACGGTGCTCGGCGGGACCATGCTCGTGACCGGACCACGACGGTCGGTCTGGGGAGCGTTCGCCGGGACCGAGCCCAGCGCCAGGACGCCGACGACCGCCACCCCGACGGCCCCACCGCCGAGCGCGGCCAGGTGCCGGGGACGGGAGCGGAGCGGGCTGCGACACCTCGAGCACGTGCCGCTCCATCGGCGAGGCCCCGTCCGGGGCCATCATCATCAGCGAGCGACGCAGGCCCTGCTCCAGGCCCGGCGGGGCGTGGACGGCGAGCAGTGCGTCAGCTCGGCCAGCCGGGTCTTGACCCAGCCCTCGCGCTCGACCGCGTCCCGGCACGGGTGGCAGGCGTGCACGTGCTCCCAGGCGCGTTCCTCCTCCGCCGGGCTCAGGCAGCCGTCGAGGAGCGCGCTGACGCGGGTGCCGAGGTGGCCGATCACGCCGAGCCCCCCAGCACCGGCGTCGGACCGGCGTACCGCTGGCGTCCCTCGGCCGGCGCCCGGTGGGCCAGGGCCTTGCGCAGCATCGTGCGGCCGCGGTGGATGCGGGAGCGCACCGTGCCCAGCTTGGCGTCCATGATCGCGGCGATCTCCTCGTAGGAGAGCCCCTCGACGTCGCAGAGCACGACGGCGGCGCGGAAGTCGGGCGGGAGCGTGGCGAGCGCACGCTCGACGTCGTCGTCGAAGGTCCGGTCGTCGTACGCCGCGTCGGGCGACGGCGACGCGCTGACCAGTCGGCTGGCGCGCTCGTCGGAGAGCGCGTCGAAGCGGATCCGCTGGCGGCGGCGCGCCTGGTCCAGGAAGAGGTTGGTGGTGATGCGGTGCAGCCAGCCCTCGAAGGTGCCGGGAGTGTAGCCGTCCAGGGAGCGGAAGACCCGCACGAAGACCTCCTGGGTGAGGTCCTCGGCGTCGTGCCGGTCACCGGTGAGCCGGTAGGCCAGACGGAAGACCCGGTCCGAGTGCCGCGCGACGATCTCGTCCCACGTCGGGACGGTCTCCGCCGGGTTCTCCACGGGTGCCTCCTGACGAGACTGGGGTCGTCGGTGTGTCGAGCCGAACATGCTGTGTCTCCCTGACTCGAGGTGTCGAGCGTAGGTGCCTCGCCTGAGAGGAACCTGTGAGCCCGAGGGGCGGACCCCGTGTCCCTACCCAACGATCCGCACGCCCCCGATGTTCCGGGCAGCGGCCCGCCGGAGCGCCCGCGCCCCAGCCGCTCCGAGCGCCCGGACCGTGGACCTCGGCGCACGGGTCCCCGACGCGATAGAGTCGGCCCGGTCGGGGAGGCGCTCGCGCACCCCGGTTCCCGCCCGAACCCAGGAGGTCGTCATCACCGTCGCCATGAGCCCCACCAGCTGGAGCTTCGCCGAGCAGTTCGTGGCGGAGGACGACGTGCTCCTCGCAGCGCGTGCCCGCGCCGACGAGGTCGGGGTGACCCCGATCGGCCCCGGCGGCGGAGCCGCGCTCCGGTTCCTGGCCGCGGTGCTGGAGGCGCGCACGGTGGTGGAGATCGGGACCGGGACGGGTGTCTCCGGGCTGTGGATGCTGCGCGGCATGCGCCCTGACGGCGTGCTCACCACCGTCGACATCGAGGCGGAGCACCAGCGCCTGGCCAAGGAGACCTTCCAGGAGGGCGGCATCCCCCCGCAGCGGGCGCGGACCATCAGCGGCGCGGCCCTCGACGTGCTCCCCCGGCTCACCGACGGCCACTACGACCTGGTGTTCTGCGACGGCGACAAGCGGGAGTACTCCGCCTACCTCAAGGAGGCGCTCCGCCTGCTGCGTCCCGGCGGCGTGGTGGCCTTCGACAACGCCCTGTGGCACGACCGGGTCGCCGACCCGGCCCAGCGCGACGAGGAGACCGTGGCGATCCGCGAGCTGGGCCGGCAGGTGGCCGAGCACGAGTCGCTGGTCCCGGTGCTGCTGCCGGTCGGCGACGGGCTGCTCGTGGCCAAGAAGGAGTGGGCCGGCGAGGCCTGAGCCTCCCGGGCGCCCCCGAACCCACCCCCGGCCCCGACCCGGTCAGTCCGGCGTCGCCTCGAACCCTTCCCAGCCCTCGGCGATCGCCACGACCTCGCACGCCTCGATCAGCACCGGCGACGACCCCACGATCTGCGAGCCCGGGGAGTCGTCGGCGCCCGCCCGGAACGACTCCTCGAAGTCGGCCCGCGCCTGGTCGTCGACGAAGACGTAGCAGCCCTCGAACCACTCACCGGGACGCATCCGCCAGGTCTTGAACCGCAGCCCGGACATGCCGGTGAACCGGGCGTGGGAGGTCTGCGCCACGTACGTCGCCAGCGCCTCCTCGACGCCGTCCGGCGCCTCGGCCAGCGACCACCGGACGGTCAGGCCCCTCATCGCAGCCCAGCCACCGGGTCGGGGCCGGCGCAGCCAGGTCAGCAGGAGCCGGGAACCGAACCCGCTCGGGCCGGTGGTCCACTCGTAGCGCTCCTCGGGCGAGTCGCCCACGGAGGCCACGTCCAGGTGCGCCCACGGGACGTCGCCGGCGAAGTGCTGCAGGAAGAGCGCGGCGGTGATCGCCCCCGCGCCCCCGGCGGCGTTGTCGGCGTCGGCGATCTTGGAGGCGAGCTTCTCCTCGTAGTCGGCGACCAGCGGCATCCGCCACACGGGCTCCCCCGAGGCGGACCCGGCTGCGGAGATCGCCTCGGCCAGCGCGTCGTCGTTGGCGAAGAAGCCGCCGGTGCGCTGCCCCAGCGCGACCTTCATCGCCCCGGTCAACGTGGCGACGTCGACGAGCACGTCCGGCTTCAGCTCGGAGACGGCGTAGGCCATGGCGTCGGCCAGCACCAGGCGGCCCTCGGCGTCGGTGTTGTTGACCTCGGAGGTGCGCCCGCCGTGGTGCACGATCACGTCGCCGGGACGCATCGCGTTGCCGCCCACGGCGTTCTCGGCCAGCGGCACCAGCCCGGTGACCCGCACCGGGCAGTCGAGCTCGGCCAGCGCCGCCATGGTGGCGATCACCACGGCACCTCCGGTCATGTCCCGCTTCATGGTGCTCATGCCCTGGGCGGGCTTGATGTCCAGGCCGCCGGTGTCGAAGGTGATGCCCTTGCCCACCAGGACCACGTGCGGCACCTTGCCCGAGCCCTTGCCCGCCCCCTGGGCCGGCCGGTAGTCCAGCCGGACCAGGCGCGGAGGCGTGGCCGAGGCCGCGCCGACGGCCAGGATCCCGCCGAAGCCGTGCTCCGCGAGCTTGTGCTCGTCCCAGACCGTGACCTCGAGCCCAGCGGCATCGGCGACCGACACGGCCTGCTCGGCCATCCAGGCCGGGTTCTTCACGTTGGAGGGGACGGTGGCGAGCATCCGCGAGCGCCAGCCGGCGCCGCCGAGCGCCAGGGCGCGCTCGAGCTCGGGCCGCCGGGAGTCGGCGTCGAGCACGCCGGCCACGACCATCTGCCGGACCGGCTGCTCGGCCGGGCCCTCGGACCGCCAGTGGAAGCCGAAGGAGCCCAGCATCGCGCCCACGACGAAGGCCTCCAAGCGCACCCTCGGGCGCGATCGCGCAGATGCTCGTCGCGACGCTGGCGCGGTCCTTGACGGCTCGGGCCAGCGTGGCCCCGGCCCGGCGGAAGTCGGTGACCGACTGGTCGCCCACACCCACCAGGAGGACGAGGCGGACGTCGCCCGTCGCGGTCGGGACGGCGGTGACCTCACCGGTGCGCCCGGTGGCGCGCGCGGACTCGAGCACGTCGAGCAGGTCGAGACCCAGGGCCTCGCCGGCCTCGTCGGCACCCGGACCGAGCTCCACCGCTCCGTCCTCTCCGGGCAGGACCGGGAAGGCCCAGCACTCCACACCCCCGATCTCGTGCGGGGCGTGCTCGGAGAGCGCGAACTCAGGCGGCGAGACCTGGGCGGGCAGGGCGGCGGGAGTCGTGGTGGCCACGATCAGCCGACGACGTCCTTGAGGGCGTCACCGAGAGCACCGGCCTCCTCGGCGTTCAGCTCGACCACGAGGCGTCCCCCGCCCTCGAGGGGAACCCGCATGACGATGCCGCGCCCCTCCTTGGTGACCTCAAGCGGTCCGTCGCCCGTCCTCGGCTTCATGGCCGCCATGAGCGCACCTCTGCTTCCTGTGTTCGCGCGACCGTGGGGTCGCAAAAGTACCGTGACGGCCCATTATCCCCTATCCGGACGGTGACCGGCACCACAGGCCTGTAGGACACGACATCTCTTGACTGTCAGACTGCGTGGATGCGTGCCAGATCCGCCCTCTTCGACGTGTACGGCGACCTCCTGCCCACCCGGGACGACCGCGCGACGGTCGCCGGACTGGTCCGGCTGCTGCAGCCGGTCGGCATCGCCGCCGCCCGCCGTGCGCACCGCGATCTCCCGGATGGTGGCCCAGGGCTGGTTGAAGCCGGTGCTGCTGGCGGAGGGACGTGGCTACGCCGCCACCGACCAGGCCGTACGCCGTCTGGCCCGCGCCGCCCAGCGCATCTACCGCGTCCAGCCCCAGCAGTGGGACGGGCGCTGGCAGCTGGTCCTGGTCTCCGGCCCGAGCACCCGGACCCAGCGGGCGCGCCTCCAGCGCGAGCTGGGCTACCTCGGCTACGCGGAGCTGCGCCCGCACAGCTGGCTGAGCCCGCATCCGCGCGACGAGCTGGGCGAGGTGCTCGCCCGCTGCGAGACCGACGCGGTCTTCGCCTCGGTCGCCACCTTCGACCCGCCGGGCACCCCGCTGGACTGCTGGGACCTCGACGGGCTCGCGCGGTCCTACGAGGAGTGGATGGCGTCGGCGACCGCCTCGGTCGCCACCACCTGGCCCTGCACGCCGACCCCGACGAGGCAGCCTTCGCAGCCCGCTTCCACCTGGTGCACGAGTGGCGCAAGTTCCTCTTCACCGACCCCGGGCTCCCCGGCGAGCTGCTGCCCCCGGACTGGCCCGGCCTTCGCGCGGCCCGATTCTTCGCCGAGGCGGCGGAGCGGCTGCGTCCCGCCGCCGACAGGTTCGTGGCCCGAGCCCTCGCCCCGTTCTGACCCACTGGCCGGCCCGCAGGGGGTGACGCGCAGACGTCCGGGTGGGCACACTGGCCAGATGGCCGACTCGGTGCTGCTGGAGACACGCGACGGTGTCGCGACGCTGACGCTCAACCGTCCCGAGGCGATGAACAGCCTCGACGTCGAGACCAAGGAGCGCCTGGGCGACCTGGTCGAGCAGGTCGCGCGAGATCCGCGAGGTCCGCGCGGTGGTGCTGACCGGCGCGGGGCGGGCGTTCTCGGTCGGGCAGGACCTGGACGAGCACGTGACGCTGCTGCGCCGACACGAGGCCGAGCAGGTCTTCGAGACCGTCGAGCGCCACTACAACCCGATCATCTCGACGCTGGCCACCATGGACAAGCCGGTCGTCTGCGCGGTGAACGGGATCGCCGCCGGGGCGGGCGCCTCGCTCGCCCTCGCCTGCGACCTCCGGGTCCTGGCGCAGAGCGCCGCGTTCAACTTCGCCTTCACCCGGGTCGGCCTCTCCTGCGACAGCGGGGTCAGCTGGACGCTGCCCCGGCTGGTCGGCCACGAGCGCGCGCTGGAGCTGCTCTACCTGCACGAGAGCGTGCGCGCCGAGCGAGGCCGTCCGGCTGGGGCTGGCGGGCCGGGTGGTCGCCGACGACGAGCTCGCTGCCGTCGCCAGCGAGCTGGCCGGGCGGCTCGCCCAGGGACCGACCGTCGCCCTCGGCGCGATCCGTCGCTCACTGGCGTACGCCGCGGAGCACACGCTGCCCGAGACCCTCGCCTTCGAGGGACAGATGATGCGCCTCAGCGGCGGCACCGCGGATCACGTCGCCGCGGTCGAGTCCTTCCTCGCCAAGGAACGACCGGTCTTCCGCGGCCGCTGACCGACCCTGCTCGCTAGTGGGGGTCTCGTGCGCACCGAGGCCGTGCCCGGGGCGACGCGCCCCGAGCACCCGCAGGAGCTGTCCCGGCGCCTGGACCCGCATCCGGTGCCGGGCCGGGCGGACGCCGTACTCGACCGTGAGGGCGGCCCCGGGAACCGCGCGTTGAACCAGCCGGTCATGGTGCCGGACCGGGTCGCGGGCTCGTCGCCGTGCATCGTGGAGAGCAGCACCACCGGGCGACCGCCAGGCTCACCGAGCCGCCAGGCGAAGATCGGCCGTCCGGCCCGGGCACGGCCGATCACCCGTCGTTCGTACGCCGCGGTGGGCTCCGGCTCCGACCGCCCGGCGGCTGGCCGGAGGCAGCCGCGACCACGCCCGCCTCGGCAGCGGCCGAGACGGGCGTGGGAAGGAGCGGGGTGGAGCCGGGGCCGACCGCCAGGCCGACCGCGAGGAAGACGGTCGCAGGCCCCGGACGAGCCCGCCACCAGGCGGTGCCACCAGGCCCGTCCCGCACCGCGACGGCCGCAGCGACGTCGGTCCGGGAGGCGCGGTCACCCCGCCGTGAGGTAGTAGAAGGTGAAGACGAAGACGCCGATCAGCAGGCCACCGTGCGCGAGGACCGAGAGGCCGGGGCCTTCGCTCCAGCTGTCCTCCTCGACGTTGGTGGCGTGCCGGCCGCGCGAGGGAAGCCAGCGGATCAGCAGGGACAGGCCCGCGAGGCAGGTGACCCACCACAGGGCCAGCGCGATGATGCCGGCGACGTCACCCCCCGTCAGCGAGTCGTTCGGCGTCAGCAGCCACGCCACCCAGAGGGCGAACGCGGGCAGGCCGATGAACGTGTGCACATTGAGGGCTGGTTTGTTGACCTTCATCGGTCCCTCGGTCTCGTCCTTGCCCAGGCGCACCCGGGTCAGCAGGATGACAACGAGGGCCAGACCGGTCAGGACCCAGACGATGATCTCTTTCGACTCCACGCAGGGAAGTGTGCACTAGAGACCTGGATCACGCTATGGAAACACCCTATTCCGGCGATGTCGCCGCCTCGGCCCGCCTGCTCCGCGGGCGGTCCGTCGCTCGCTCGTGCGCTCCAGCTGCTCGGCGACCCGGTCGAGCAGCGCGTCCACGTCGGCCATCCGGTAGCCGCGGACCGCGAGCGGGAAGCGGACCCGTCGCAGGTCCGCGCCGCCCAGGTCGCCCTCGGGCAGCCGCGACCTGACCCGGTCCCGCTCGGGCTCGGTCCAGGTCCCGACCCGACCGGCGGCGACCGCCGCCACGCCGCCGAGGACGACCACCAGCAGGACCGCGATCCACCACATCATCTCGACGTCATCTCCTGGTCCTTCCCTCGTCCGCCCCGTCCTTCGACCCGCCCGGGGTGCGCGGCCGGCGCGCGGCCGGTGCCGCACCTCCGCGCCGCCGCCGGGGCGGCCGGTGCACCGGCCCTCCCGCGCGGCGACCATCAACGCCACCGCCTCGTCCACGTCGTCGGTGAGCGTGATCATGTCCAGGTCGGAGGCCGAGATCTTGCCCTCGGCCAGCACGGTCCCGCGCATCCAGTCCAGCAGCCCCGACCAGTAGTCCACGCCCAGCAGCACCACCGGGAAGGAGGTCACCTTCTGGGTCTGCACCAGGGTGAGCGCCTCGAAGAGCTCGTCGAAGGTGCCCAGCCCGCCCGGCAGGACGACGTACCCCTGGGAGTACTTGACGAACATCATCTTGCGGGCGAAGAAGTAGCGGAAGTTGATGCCCATGTCGACCCACGGGTTGAGCCCCGCCTCGAAGGGCAGCTCGATGCCCAGACCCACGCTCACGCCGCCGGCGTCGCTGGCGCCCTTGTTGGCGCCCTCCATCGCGCCCGGACCGCCGCCGGTGATCACCGCGAAGCCGGCCTCGGCCAGCCCCGGCCCAGCTGCTCGGCCAGCGCGTAGTAGCGGTGCTCGGGCGCGGTGCGGGCGGAGCCGAAGACCGCGATCGCCGGGCCCAGCTCGGCGAGCGCGTTGAAGCCCTCGACGAACTCGGCGGTGATCTTCATGACGCGCCACGGGTCGGTGTGCACCCAGTCCGACGGCCCACGTGAGTCCAGCAGCCGCTGGTCGGTGGTGGTGTTCTCCACCTGCTGACGGCGCATCCGCACCGGCCCCTTGAACTGGTCCCTCATGCGTCCGCCCTCCAGCCAGGCTCGCAGCTGCTCCTCGCAGCGCACGATGTCGGCGACCGGCACGTGCTCGTCCTGCTTGTGCGCGAACAGCGGGTCGCCCGGGCCGTAGTTGACCGCCGGGACGCCGAGGGCGCTGAACCGCGCCACGTCGGTCCAGCCGAACTTGGGTGCCACCTCACCGCCGACCGCGTCGACGAAGGCCCGGGCCGCCGGCCGGTCCAGGCCCGGCAGCGCCCCCGGAGCCAGGTCGGTGACCTCGAGCTCGAAGCCGTCGAAGAACTCGGTGACGTAGGCGACGCCTCCTCGGGTGTGCGGTCGGGCGCGAAGCGGTAGTTGACCTCGACGACGCACTCGTCGGGGACCACGTTGCCGGCCACTCCCCCGCGGATCCGGACGGCGTTGAGCCCCTCGTGGTAGGTCAGGCCGTCGATCACCGGCTGGCGCGGCTGGTAGCCGGCGAGCCGCGCCAGCACCTCGTGCGACGGCGTGGATGGCGTTCACCCCGCGCCAGCTGCGCGCGGAGTGGGCACGCTCGCCGTGGGTGCGCACCTCGACCCGCAGGGTGCCCTGGCACCCGGCCTCGACCGAGGGCGTTGGACGGTTCCATCAGGATCGCGAAGTCGGCCTTCATCAGCTCGGGGTCGCTCTCGGCGAGCAGCCGCAGCCCGTTGTGGACGTCGGCGACCTCCTCGGCCTCGTAGAAGATGAAGGTGAGGTCGCGGCGCGGCTCGGGCACCGTCGCGGCCAGCCGGAGCATCACGGCGTCGCCGCCCTTCATGTCGCACGTCCCCAGACCGTGCAGGATGCCGTCCTCCAGCCGGGCCGGCAGGTTGTCGTTGACGGGCACCGTGTCGAGGTGCCCGGCGAGCACGACCCGCTCCTCGCGGCCCAGGTCGGTGCGAGCCACCAGCGTGTGGCCGCGCCGAACGACCTCGAGGTGCGGGAGGGCGCGCAGCGCCTGCTCCACGGCGTCCGCGATCCGCGCCTCGTCGTGGCTCACCGACTCGATGTTGACGAGCTGCTCGGTCAGCGCCACGGCGTCGCAGGCTCAGGTCGAGGACGGGTACGGCGCGTGCGTCGGACATGCGCCCCATCCAACCACCCGGCGCGGGCGGACACGCCGGACCTGCCCACGGGCCAGCGGCCGAAGCCACGACCGCGGGCCGCTCGTGGTCAACCGATCGGTGGACACCGAGCACCACCGGTCGCCGGATGCGCGGCGACCTGCGCAGCCAGGATTGGGGTCATGTTCCAGGACGAGACAGCGGCGGTGCAGGTCAGCGACCTGCGCAAGGCCTACGGCGACAGGACCGCGGTGGACGGCGATCAGCCTCGAGGTGCGGCCCGGGGAGGTGTTCGGCATCCTCGGCCCCAACGGCGCCGGCAAGACCACGACGGTCGAGTGCGTGGCCGGGCTGCGCACCGGCGACTCCGGCAGCGATCCGGGTGCACGGGCTGGACCCCTGGACCCAGCGGGAGGAGGTGACCCGGATCGTCGGCGTCCAGCTCCAGGAGAGCAGGCTCCAGGACAAGATCACGGTCCGCGAGGCGCTCGAGCTCTGGTCGGCGTTCTACGACGACCCCGTGCCCTGGCAGGGTCTGGTCGAGCGACTGGGGCTGACCGACGCACGTCGACGCGCGCTTCGCCAAGCTCAGCGGCGGCCAGCAGCAGCGGCTCTCCATCGCGCTCGCCCTGGTCGGGCGGCCACGGGTCGCGATCCTGGACGAGCTGAGCACCGGGCTCGACCCGCGGGCCCGGCAGCGACGTCTGGCAGCTGGTCCGCGACCTGCGCGACACCGGCGTGACGGTGCTGCTGGTCACCCACCTGATGGAGGAGGCCCAGGCGCTCTGCGACCGGATCGCGATCATCGCCGACGGACGGATCCGCGCCCTGGACACCCCGGACGGGCTGATCCGCCGTGCCTCCCGGGCCACGGTCACCTCGTTCGTCCCCAGCCGACACCGGTCGACCTGACCGCCCTGGGCGGTCTGGCAGGCGTCTCGACGGCCCGCACCGACGCCGGCCGGGTCGTGGTGGAGGGCGGCGAGGACGCGGCCGTGACCGTGCTGTCCTGGCTCTCCGCCCAGGGCGTCGTCCCGCACCGCCTCCGAGTGGCCGACGGCTCCCTCGACACCGCCTACCTCGACCTCACCGGCGACCCGACCGACCAGCCCCAGGAGATCGCATGACCACCCCGACCCGCGCCGTCCTGCGCACCGAGGCCCGGCTCTTCGCCCGGGAGCCCGGCTCGCTCTTCTGGATCATGCTCTTCCCCGCCGTGCTGCTGTGCATCCTGGGCGCGATCCCGAGCTTCCGCGACCCCGAGCCCGAGCTGGGCGGGCTGCGGACGATCGACCTGTACGTGCCCGGTCACGGTGCTGCTCTCGATGATCATGGCCGCGTTGATGGCCATGCCCCCGGTGCTGATGGGATACCGCGAGCGCGGCATCCTCCGCCGGTTGCGCACCACCCCGGTGCCGCCCGGGACCGTGCTGCTGACCCAGGCAGCCCTGCACGCCGCCGCCGTGCTCGCCTCCATCGTCCTGCTGCTGGCCCTCGGACGAGCTGGCCTTCGACATCGCGCTGCCCGGCTCGGCGCTCGGCTACGCCGTGGCACTCCTGCTGGCGCTGGCTGCCGCCTTCAGCCTCGGCGCGGTGGTGGCCGCGGTCTCCCCGAACGTCCGGGTCGGTACGGCGATCGGCATGGTCTTCTTCTTCCCCTCCATGTTCACCGCCGGCGTCTGGTTCCCCGTGCAGGCGATGGGCGGCCTGCTGCGCGACGTCGTGGTGCTCACCCCGCTCGGCGCCGCCTCGGAGGCGCTGCACACCGCGAGCACCGGCAACTTCCCGGACGCGGTCGACCTCGTCGTGGTCGCCGCCTGGACCGTCGGGCTGGCCCTCCTGGCCGTCCGCGTCGTTCCGTTGGGACTGAATCGGAGGACCAGAGATGACGGCAACAGACGCCCAGACGGATCGGCTGAGGGATGAGAGGGTGGGCCCGTGAGCAGGCCGCAGGCACCGCCACCGGTGCAGGACGCCTGGGAGCCGCGTGACCGCTGGCAGCGGCTCCTGCCCCTGGTCCTGCTCGCCCTGGGCAGCGTTGGCGCCGTGTTGGTGCACGGCAGCCTGGACACACCTGGGTGAGCCTGCCTGTCGTGATGGCCGTCGCGGCCGGGACGGCGGCCTGGATCGTCCTGTGGACCTACGTGCTGCCGCCCACCCCGCGCGGGCTCCAGGTGATGTACGTCGTCCGCACAGCCCTCGCGTTCCTGCTCGCCTCGTTCAACCCGCTCTTCGCGATCTTCGCCTTCGTGGGCTACCTGGACGTCTTCGACCTGTTCCGCCGACGCGCTGCCTTCGTCGGCGTCGCGGTCACCGCGCTGACCCAGGCGGGAGCCCAGGCCGGCGGCTTCCCGCCGCGCGGCACCGAGCAGACGGGCATCTTCGTCATCCTGGTCGCGGTCAACCTCGGTCTCGCGCTCTTCTTCACCCTGTTGCACCGCCAGATGGAACAGGTCAGCGCCGAGCGGGCCACGACCAACGCCGACGCTCGCCCGGCTCAACCACGAGCTGGGGCAGACGGTGGCCCGCAACGGAGCGCTTCAGCAGCAAGTGGTCGCCCAGGCACGCGAGGCCGGGGTCCAGGAAGAACGTCAGCGTCTGGCGCTCGAGATCCACGACACCCTCGCCCAGAGCCTCGCCGGCGTGGTGGCCCAGCTCCAGGCCAGCCAGGACGAGCCGGACGCCCGGGTACGACGCGACCGGGTCGAACGCGCCACGGTCCTGGCCCGGGGCGCGCTGGCTGAGGCCCGTCGCTCGGTGCTCGACCTGGGGCCGACGTCCTGGCCCAGACCTCGCTGCCGGACGCGCTCGCGCGCCCTGGTCACCGAGTGGGACGCCGCAGCACCCGGCCAAGGCCGACCTGGTGATCACCGGCGAGCCGCGACCCCTGCACGAGGAGGTCGCAGGCCACCGTGGTGCGGGTGACCCAGGAGGCGCTGACCAACGTCGCCGACGCACGCGCGCGCCGACCGGGTGGGCGTCACCCTGACCCACGCCGAGGACGAGGTGATCCTCGACGTCCGCGACGACGGCATCGGCTTCTCGCCCGACCAGGTGGGCCCTGGGTTCGGGCTGCGCGGCATGCGCCAGCGCGCGGAGCGACTCGCCGGGGTGACTGGACCTGGAGTCCGAGCCGGGCCGCGGCACCGCGATCTCCGTCCGGCTCCCCGCCCTCGAACCGGGTGCTTCGTGACCAGGATCCTGGTCGTCGACGACCATCCGGTGGTGCGCGACGGCATCTGCAGCCTGCTGGGAGCCGTCCCGGACTTCGAGGTGGTCGGCGACGCGGACAGCGGCCCCGCGGCGGTGTCCCGCGCCCTCGAGCTCGACCCGGACGTCGTGGTGATGGACCTGCGGATGCCCGGCGGGGGCGGGGTGGAGGCGCTCCGGGAGATGCGCGCGGCTCGGGCTCCGCGCCCAGGTGCTGGTGCTCACCACCTACGACACCGACTCCGACACGGTGGCAGGCGATCGAGGCCGGCGCCAGCGGCTACCTGCTCGAAGGACTCCCCCACCGAGACTCTGGTCGGCCGGCGTGCGCGCCACTGCGGCGGGCGAGACGGTGCTCTCGCCCACGGTGATGGCCAGGCTTGCCTCGCACGTACGCTCGCCCGCCCGCACCGGCGCCCTGACCACCCGGGAGCGCGAGGTCCTGGTGCTGGTCGCTCGCGGCAGGTCCAACCGGCGGATCGCCGAGGAGCTCTTCGTCAGCGAGGCCACGGTCAAGACCCACCTGGTCCGGGTCTACGAGAAGCTCGGCGTCACCGACCGCGCCGCTGCCGTGGCGGCCGGCTACCAGCGCGGGATCCTGGGCTAGCAGACCCTGGAAACCGGCTCGTACCTCCGTCACCGCGACGCGAAGAGGGTCGTGAAATGCGAAGAGGGACCGCCCGGTGGGCGGTCCCTCTTCTAAGTGTTGTCCGGCGGCGTCCTACTCTCCCACAACCTCTCGGTTGCAGTACCATCGGCGCTGAAAGGCTTAACTTCCGGGTTCGGGATGGGACCGGGTGTTTCCCTTTCGCTATGGCCGCCGTAACTCTTGTGGTCTCCCACCCGCAACCCCAGCCCACGTTCGTGTGGGTTGGGTGCTGGGTGGGGCCAAGCTCATTGTTGTGTTGTGTGTTCGCAGAAACCATCGCCCCCACCTGTGGTGGTGGTTTGTTGGTTGGGAACTGGTTAGTGGACGCGGGCAGCTTGTGCTCTTTTGTTGTGCGCAGTGGTGCTTGTCACCGTTGAGTGGTTTTGTACGGTGTTGGGACAAGCCCTCGGCCTATTAGTACCGGTCGGCTAGGCATTACTGCTGTACACCTCCGGCCTATCAACCCAGTGTTCTGCTGGGGGCCTTACCCACTTACGTGGTGGGAAACCTCATCTTGAAACGTGCTTCCCGCTTAGATGCATTCAGCGGTTATCACTTCCGAACGTAGCCAACCAGCCGTGCCCCTGGCGGGACAACTGGCACACCAGAGGTTCGTCCATCCCGGTCCTCTCGTACTAGGGACAGCCTTTCTCAAGTTTCCTGCGCGCGCGGCGGATAGGGACCGAACTGTCTCACGACGTTCTAAACCCAGCTCGCGTGCCGCTTTAATGGGCGAACAGCCCAACCCTTGGGACCTGCTCCAGCCCCAGGATGCGACGAGCCGACATCGAGGTGCCAAACCATCCCGTCGATATGGACTCTTGGGGAAGATCAGCCTGTTATCCCCGGGGTACCTTTTATCCGTTGAGCGACGCCGCTTCCACATGCTGGCGCCGGATCACTAGTTCCGACTTTCGTCCCTGCTCGACATGTCTGTCTCACAGTCAAGCTCCCTTGTGCACTTACACTCGCCACCTGATTGCCAACCAGGCTGAGGGAACCTTTGAGCGCCTCCGTTACATTTTAGGAGGCAACCGCCCCAGTTAAACTACCCATCAGGCACTGTCCCTGATCCGGATTACGGACCTAGGTTAGACATCTAGTACGACCAGAGTGGTATTTCAACGATGACTCCCCGACCACTGGCGTGGCCGGTTCACAGTCTCCCACCTATCCTACACAAGCCGAACCAAACACCAATACCAAACTATAGTAAAGGTCCCGGGGTCTTTCCGTCCTGCCGCGCGTAACGAGCATCTTTACTCGTAGTGCAATTTCGCCGAGTCCATGGTTGAGACAGCGCCCAAGTCGTTACTCCATTCGTGCAGGTCGGAACTTACCCGACAAGGAATTTCGCTACCTTAGGATGGTTATAGTTACCACCGCCGTTTACTGGGGCTTAAGTTCTCAGCTTCGAGGATTGCTCCTCTAACCGGTCCCCTTAACCTTCCAGCACCGGGCAGGAGTCAGTCCGTATACATCGTCTTACAACTTCGCACGGACCTGTGTTTTTAGTAAACAGTCGCTTGGGCCTGGTCTCTGCGGCCATCACCGCTTCCCCACGAAAAGTGGTTCACGGATCCGGCCCCCCTTCTCCCGAAGTTACGGGGGCATTTTGCCGAGTTCCTTAACCATGGTTGTCTCGATCGCCTTGGTATTCTCTACCTGATCACCTGAGTCGGTTTGGGGTACGGGCGGCGCATAGCTCGCTAGAGGTTTTTCTCGACAGCATAGGATCATCCACTTCCCCCATACGGGGTCCCCATCAGGTCTCAGACACATGAGCGGCGGATTTGCCTGTCCGCTCGTCCTACACCCTTAGCCGTGGACTACCATCGCCACGGTTGGACTACCTTCCTGCGTCACCCCATCGCTTGACTACTACCAGCTCGGGTCCCACGCTCTGCCACATCGCCTCGCCCCGAAGGGTCCGGTCAACATGGTTTCGGATGGTTAGCATCACCAGGTTCGTCATGGGCGCTACTTTGCCGGTACGGGAATATCAACCCGTTGTCCATCGACTACGCCTGTCGGCCTCGCCTTAGGTCCCGACTTACCCAGGGCAGATTAGCTTGACCCTGGAACCCTTGATCATTCGGCGGAAGAGTTTCTCGCTCTTCATTCGCTACTCATGCCTGCATTCTCACTCGTGTAGGCTCCACAACTAGATCACTCTGCTGCTTCACTGCCCACACGACGCTCCCCTACCCATCCACACACCTGAACCAACACCCGAAGATGCGGCTTAGCTAACGTATGAATGCCATAGCTTCGGCGGATGACTTGAGCCCCGCTACATTGTCGGCGCGGAATCACTTGACCAGTGAGCTATTACGCACTCTTTCAAGGGTGGCTGCTTCCAAGCCAACCTCCTGGTTGTCAATGCGACTCCACATCCTTTTCCACTTAGTCACCGCTTAGGGGCCTTAGCTGATGGTCTGGGCTGTTTCCCTCTCGACTACGGAGCTTATCCCCCGCAGTCTCACTGCCGCGCTCTCACTTACCGGCATTCGGAGTTTGGTTAACGTCAGTAACCTTGTAGGGCCCATTAGCTATCCAGTGCTCTACCTCCGGCAAGAAACACGCGACGCTGCACCTAAATGCATTTCGGGGAGAACCAGCTATCACGGAGTTTGATTGGCCTTTCACCCCTATCCACAGGTCATCCCCTCAGTTTTCAACCTAAGTGGGTTCGGTCCTCCACGCGGTCTTACCCGCGCTTCAACCTGCCCATGGATAGATCACTCCGCTTCGGGTCTTGATCGCGCTACTGAAACGCCCTATTCGGACTCGCTTTCGCTACGGCTTCCCCACACGGGTTAACCTCGCAACACAACGCAAACTCGCAGGCTCATTCTTCAAAAGGCACGCCGTCACAACCCACAAGGGATCGCTCCGACGGATTGTAGGCACACGGTTTCAGGTACTATTTCACTCCCCGCCAGGGGTACTTTTCACCTTTCCCTCACGGTACTTGTCCGCTATCGGTCACCAAGGAGTATTTAGGCTTAACGGGTGGTCCCGCCAGATTCACACGGAATTTCAGGGGTTCCGTGTTACTTGGGGTCACGCTCCAGAGTCTGCAGCTTACGTCTACGGGGCTATCACCCTCTACGGCCCGGCTTCCCAACCGGCTTCGACTTCACTGAAGATTTCTTACTCTGTACCAGACCGGCAGATCTGATAGAACGGCCCCACAACCCCACACCTGCAACCCCTGCCGGGTATCACACAGGCATGGTTTGGCCTCATCCGATTTCGCTCGCCACTACTCTCGGAATCACTGTTGTTTTCTCTTCCTGAGGGTACTGAGATGTTTCACTTCCCCTCGTTCCCTCCACTCACCCTATGTGTTCAGGTGAGGGTAACTGGACATGACTCCAGCTGGGTTTCCCCATTCGGACACCCCCGGATCACAGCTTGGTTGCCAACTCCCCGGGGCTTATCGCAGGCTCCTACGTCCTTCATCGGCTCTTGGTGCCAAGGCATCCACCATGTGCCCTTCATAGCTTGTCTCAACAACGTCAAAACAACTCAACTACAAAGACCACTGCCACCCACCCCAATCAAAGGCAGGCAGCACAAAAAATCACACAGACACCCACACCACACACCCCAACACAGCACACCAACCCACCCCCTCAACAAGGGAACGAACCAGCACACCCCACCAGGGCACGCATGCGGGCATCAGATGCTCGCGTCCACTATCCAGATCTCAAACAACAACCCCACCAACCCCCACCAACCCCGAACCGGGACCAGCAGACAAAGGGAGGACAAGAAGAACCAACCACCACCACCCCAGACCCGCACCCAACGGCACACGCCCAGACCAGCAGCCCTGATCCCTCAGGACCCAACAGTGTGTCACGACCCAACCACCGGACTCCCCCACCCCAGGTTCCACACCACCACCCCCACCCAAAGGCAGAAGACAGCAGCAGTACTGAGGAGCAGAACAACCCTGCACCAGACCATTCATCGACGATTCCACTAGTGAACACCACCATGCGCCCCCACACGAACGGTGAGGGTCGGGGCGTGTGCTCCTTAGAAAGGAGGTGATCCAGCCGCACCTTCCGGTACGGCTACCTTGTTACGACTTCGTCCCAATCGCCAGCCCCACCTTCGACAGCTCCCTCCACAAGGGTTGGGCCACCGGCTTCGGGTGTTGCCGACTTTCGTGACGTGACGGGCGGTGTGTACAAGGCCCGGGAACGTATTCACCGCAGCGTTGCTGATCTGCGATTACTAGCGACTCCGACTTCATGGGGTCGAGTTGCAGACCCCAATCCGAACTGAGACCGGCTTTTTGGGATTCGCTCCCCCTTACGGGATCGCAGCCCTTTGTACCGGCCATTGTAGCATGCGTGAAGCCCTGGACATAAGGGGCATGATGACTTGACGTCATCCCCACCTTCCTCCGAGTTGACCCCGGCAGTCTCCTATGAGTCCCCACCATAACGTGCTGGCAACATAGGACGAGGGTTGCGCTCGTTGCGGGACTTAACCCAACATCTCACGACACGAGCTGACGACAGCCATGCACCACCTGTATACCGACTAAAAGGGGCTCTATCTCTAGAGCTTTCCGGCATATGTCAAACCCAGGTAAGGTTCTTCGCGTTGCATCGAATTAATCCGCATGCTCCGCCGCTTGTGCGGGCCCCCGTCAATTCCTTTGAGTTTTAGCCTTGCGGCCGTACTCCCCAGGCGGGGCGCTTAATGCGTTAGCTGCGGCACGGAATCCGTGGAATGGACCCCACACCTAGCGCCCAACGTTTACGGTGTGGACTACCAGGGTATCTAATCCTGTTCGCTCCCCACACTTTCGCTCCTCAGCGTCAGGTAATGCCCAGAGAACCGCCTTCGCCACCGGTGTTCCTCCTGATATCTGCGCATTTCACCGCTACACCAGGAATTCCGTTCTCCCCTGCATACCTCTAGTCTGCCCGTATCGGAAGCAAGCTCAGAGTTAAGCCCTGAGTTTTCACTCCCGACGCGACAAACCGCCTACGAGCCCTTTACGCCCAATAATTCCGGACAACGCTCGCACCCTACGTATTACCGCGGCTGCTGGCACGTAGTTGGCCGGTGCTTCTTCTGTACCTACCGTCACTCTCGCTTCGTCGGTACTGAAAGAGGTTTACAACCCGAAGGCAGTCATCCCTCACGCGGCGTTGCTGGATCAGGCTTTCGCCCATTGTCCAATATTCCCCACTGCTGCCTCCCGTAGGAGTCTGGGCCGTGTCTCAGTCCCAGTGTGGCCGGTCACCCTCTCAGGCCGGCTACCCGTCGAAGCCTTGGTGAGCCATTACCTCACCAACAAGCTGATAGGCCGCGAGCACATCCTTCACCGCCAGAACTTTCCACCCACCCCCATGCAGGGACAGGTCATATCCGGTATTAGCCACCGTTTCCGGTGGTTATCCCGAAGTGAAGGGCAGATTACTCACGTGTTACTCACCCGTTCGCCGCTCGTGTACCCCCGAAAGGGCCTTACCGCTCGACTTGCATGTGTTAAGCACGCCGCCAGCGTTCGTCCTGAGCCAGGATCAAACTCTCCATTGAAAAACAAACCCCACACACCAAGGCATGCGAGAAAAAGAGAGCCACATCCCCTGACGGACAACACACTAACGATAAATCGTCAGAAACTATTGTCAACCAAAGAAACCACCAACACGACAAACCACATCATGTTGACGGGGCATAACAAACTAATTCGTCGACTATGACACACTGTTGAGTTCTCAAGGATCAGACGCACCCGAGGCCAGCCCTTCCGGACCTTTTCTCGGCGCAACCTCGCCAACTTTACTTGGCTGGACCACCCCAGTCAAACCGGGGCGATCCGAGTGGCCACCCACGACTTGCCCCCCTGCTTCGGCCAAGAAGGCCAGTGGCGGAGAGCCGCTCGCGGCGACAG
>CAVPUI010000003.1:0-334443 GCA_963708945.1 uncultured Actinomycetota bacterium
ATGTTGTGTAGCCTGCTCGACTCATCGTATTGCTGAGGGCGGCCAGGAGCAGGTCGCGCGGGCCAGGCACCGCTCCGCCGACCGTCGACCGTCCCGGTGGGGAGCAGGCTGGGCATCACGGTGATGGCCGCGGTGTCGAAGCGCAGGGTCGACCAGCGCACTGGAGGAAGAGCATGACGCCGATCGAGGCGACCACCTGGGCGAGGGCCGGCGCCCGGCGCAGCGGCCGGAAGACCAGCAGGTGGGCGAGCAGGCACCACGCCGTCGCCGGCTGACCACCCCGATCGCCACGGCCGGCCACGCCGGCAGCGCCTCCGCGGAGAGGGAGACGCTGCCGACGGGCAGGACCAGGGTGCCGTCGTGCTGCAGCGCGGCGACCTGCCAGACCGCCCACAGCGCGATCGAGCCCTGGGCGAAGTTGACCAGGCCGGTGGCGGCGTACACGCCCACCAGGCTGCAGGCGAGCACCGCGTAGACCGCTCCGGTGGAGAGGCCGAGGGCCGCGAACTGGATGACCTGGTCCATGGGGGTGGCTCAGGCCGCGCCGGGGATCTTGGCCAGGACGTCGGGCAGCGGGGTGATCCAGTCGCCCGTCACCGGCTCGGTGCGGCCCTCGCCGTCGACCTCGAAGAGCAGCATCTGCGAGGTGCAGTTGGGGGTGGTCTTCCCGCCGCAGCTCAGCTCCGGGCCCATGAACGACGTCGAAGCCGTCCAGGCCCTTGAGGGTCTTCAGGATCCTCGGCCCGTCGAGCTCGGCGTCCGGCGAGGCGTTCAGCGCCTCGGCGAGCGTCGACCGTGACCGCGAACTGGCCGAAGGCGTAGAAGTCGGCGGTGCCGCCCTCCGTGGTGATCGCGTCCTGCGCGACCTCGAGCTGCTCCTGCACCTCCTCGGGGGCGAAGTCGGCGGCCTGGGGCAGCCAGTGCGAGGAGTAGAGCGCCGCGCCCTCGGCCTCGGTCGGCGCCTGCTGGATGAACTCGGTGCAGGCGGCGGTGAAGATGGTGCCGTCGTACCCGAGCTGGCGCAGGCTCTGGACCAGCATGGTGCAGGCCGAGGGGTCGGGTGCGGCCATCAGCCCGCCGACGTCGGGGTCGCTCTCCTTGATCGTCGCGGCGATGGCGTTGAAGTTCGGGTTGGTGGGCGAGAAGTAGAGGCCCTCGACCTCGATGCCGAGCGCCTCCCCGACCGGCTTGAGCACCAGGTCGACGCTCTGGTGGGTGGCCGGGATGTCGGCCGCCACCAGGGTGACCGACTTCTTCCCCTCCTCGCCGAAGGCCTGCAGCGCGCCGATCAGGAACGCCGCCTGCGGCGCGCTGAAGAAGACCCGGTTGTCGACCTCGGCGCCGGTGGCGGAGTCGAAGGGGATGCCGCCGACCAGCGGGATCCCTGCCGTGGTGAGGATGTCGATCGCGGAGCTCGACGTCGTGTTGTAGCCGTCGAGCGCCGCGACGACGCCCTCCTCGGCGAACTTGTTGGCGCACGAGATCGTCGTCTCGGGGGTGCCGTCGGTGGCGCAGGTGACCACCTCGAGCGGACCCCCGTGGACGCCGCCGAGCTCGCCGTTGACGTGGTCGACCGCCGCGCGAGCGCCGACGCCCACTCCGGGGGACTTGTAGCCCCCGGCCGAGGGGTCGAAGAAGCCGATCCGGACGGGTTCCCCCGTCGGGGCGTCGTCGGAGGCCTCGTCCTCGGACTCCGCGGTGCCGCCGCAGGCGGCTGCGGCGAGCAGGACGCCGGCCGCGAGCAGTGCCGGCACCGCCCTCGGGATGGTCCTGCTGCTGGCGCCGGGTCCGGCGCGTCGGATCGGTCGCATGTGCTGCCTTCCTGGAGAACCCGGTCACGGACTCGAGCCAGGTTCGGGGGTGTGACGTGGCTCACTTCGGGGAACGTAGGATAAGAGTGAGGTTGACGTCAACCTTAGTTTTGGGTGCCTGCGCGCCGCGGCGCTGACGTCGCCGTCCTCCCGCCTAGGCTGGCCGGAGTCCGACCTGGAGGAGTCGCATGTCCCCACGCACCGCCCCTGCCCGAGCCGACGGGCCGGCTCTGGCCGACGACAGCGCCGACGACAGCGGCGACGACGGGACCGCCGCTGCACCCGTTCGTCGCCGTCGGGACCCACGTCGCGAGCAGACCCCGCTGCGGCTGGTCGCTGCCGCCCGGGTGGTCTTCGAGCGGGACGGCTTCTTCGACGCCCGCCTGGTCGACATCACCGACGAGGCGAAGGTCGCCTCGGGGACCCTGTACCGCTACTTCGGCCTCCAAGCACGAGATCTTCGGTGCGGTGATGGCCGAGGTGGTGCGCGAGCTCACCGAGGCGGCGCCCGGAGCGGATCGGCAGCCACCGGGACCCGGTGGTCCGCCTGCGCGACGCCAACCGGGTCTACGTCCGCGGCCATCCGCCGCAACGCGCGGCTGATGAACCTGATGTACCAGGTGCGGCGAGGTCGACGACGGGGTGCAGCGGCAGGGCGACGAGATCACCGCGCACCTCCAGCAGCGGGCGGTCGACGCCGTACGCCGCTGGCAGGCCGCAGGGTCTGGCCTACGAGGACCTCGACCCCGTGCTGACCGCCCACGCGCTGACCTACATGGTCGAGCGGGTGGCGATGGCGTGGCTGACCGGCCGTGCGGACTACGACGAGGACGCGATGGTCGACGCGCTCAACCGGATCTGGGAGCGCGCCCTGGGCATGGGGCGCGGCGCGAGCGAAAACTGAGGTCGGTCTCGAGTTTCCTCTGGACGGGTCGGCCGCGAGCCCCTAGCGTCGCTGGGCACAGCGCGGGCCGTCCGCCCGGCTCGCCGTGCGGAGGTGCCCCGTGCCCCAGCCCCCGTCCAGCCCGAGCGCCCCGAACCGCTCGACGCCGCCGGGCGCACACCCTGCGGCTGATCTGCGACACCTTCGCGCCCGGCGACGACGCGGTGCCGCCCGCCAGGCGGCTCGGCGTCCCGGAGCGGTCGCGGGCCTCGTCGCCGGCGACGCCGCGTGCCGCGGACCGCGACGCCTTCACCCGCCTGCTGTCGGTGTGGGACACCCGGCTCGGCGGGCTCCTGCTGGCCGGCAGCCCGCGCCGGTTCTCGCCCGGTCGCCCGCCGAGCGCGAGGCCGCCCTGGTGGCGATGTCCGGTCGCGGGTGCCGCTGCGACGCACAGCCTTCGGCGCGCTCGCGGGAGCGCGCCACCCTGGGCTACTACCTCGCTCCCGGCCCGACCGGGCACTCGCCGGTCTGGGACGCCATCGGCTACCCCGGGCCGCTGGGCCCGCGGCCCGACGCACCGCCCCCGCCGCTCTCAGGTGCAGCCGCTCGGCCGCCGAGACCACGCTCGACTGCGACGTCGTGGTCGTCGGCTCGGGCGCCGGCGGCGGCACCGCGGCGGCGGTGCTCGCCGCGGCCGGCCTCGACGTGGTCGTCCTGGAGCGCGGCGGCTACTACGACGACGCGCGACTTCGACGGCGGTGAGCTCGTCCGGCCTCGCGCCGGCTCTACGCGAGCGGTCCGACCGCCGACCGCCGAGGGCCAGCTCTCGCTGCGTCGAGGGCTCCTGCCTGGGCGGCGGCACCGTGGTCAACTGGACCACCAGCTTCCGCACGCCCGACCGGGTGCGCGAGGAGTGGGCCGCCGCTCGGCGCGCGGCAGTTCGCCGAGCCCGGAGTACACCGACGGCGCTCGCCGTGGTGAACGCGCGGCTCGGCGTCAACCGCGACCACAGCCGTGCCCTCGCGCGCGCGACGAGGTCCTGGAGCGCGGGCGCGAAGGCGCTCGGCTGGCACGTGGACGCGATGCCCCGCAACGTGCGCGGCTGCGACCAGGGCGATCGACTGCGGCCGGTGCGGCTACGGCTGCCGGCTCGGGGCCAAGCAGTCGGCCACCAAGACCTGGCTCGCCGACGCCGCCGACGCCGGCGCGCGGCTGGTCGTCGGCGCCGACGTTCGGCGGGTGCTCGATGCGCGGACGGGCGCGCCGTCGGGGTCGCGGCGGTGGCCGCCGGCGGCCACACGGTGACCGTGCGGGCGCGGGCGGTCGTCGCGGCCGGCGGCGTCGCTGCAGACCCCGGCGCTGCTGCGCCGCTCCGGGCTGACAACGCCGAACATCGGCCGGCACCTGCGGCTGCACCCCGCGACGGCGGTCTGGGCGCTGCACCACGAGCCGGTCCGCCCTGGGAGGGGGCGCTGCAGACCCGGTACTGCGACGAGCACGTCGACCTCGACGGCGACGGGCTACGGCGTGATCTACGAGACCGGCCCGTCGCAACCCGGCGCGCGCGCCCTGGCGTTCCTGCACCTGGCGCGGCGGCCGCCGGCACCTGGACACGATGCGGCAGCTGCCGCACGCGGGGGTGATCGGCGTGATCACCCGCGACCGCGACTCCGGCGCAGGTCGAGGTCGGCCGGGACGGCGAGCCGGTGGTGCACTACCGGCTCTCCGCGCGCGACCGCGCGCACCTGCACCACGGGGTCGTGGGCGCGGCCCGGATCGTCGAGGCCGCCGGGGCGCGCACGATCTTCTCCGGCCACCAGGCCGGGGCCGGCTTCGAGCCGGGCCGGCGGGGCAGCATCGAGTCGTTCGCCGCCGAGGCACTGGCCGCCGGCTACGGGCCGGGCCGGTGCGCGATGGCCGCGCTGCACCTGATGGGCTCGGTCCGGATGGGCGGCGACCCGACGACCTCGGCGCTCGACCCGGACGGCGCGACCTGGGAGGTCCGCGACCTCGTCGTCGCGGACGCCTCCACCTTCCCGACCGCCTCGGGCGTCAACCCGATGGTCTCGGTCGCAGGCGATCGCCCACATGAACGCCAGTCGGCTCGCGGCCCGGCTGGCCTGAGGGCCGCACGGACCGCGAGCCGCCGGGCTCAGACGTTGCGGCGGTACTGCCCGCCGACCTCGAAGAACGCCTCGGTGACCTGCTGCAGCGAGCAGACCCGGGCGGCGTCCATCAGCACGGCGAAGACGTTCTCGCCGGTGATCGCGGCGTCCTTGAGCCGGGCCAGCGCCTGCGGCGGCCTCGTCGCGGTGCGCGGCCTGGAAGTCGCGCACCCGGCGCAGCTGGGACTCCTTCTCGTCCTCGGTCGCGCGGGCCAGCTCGACGTCGGCGGGCGTGCCGTCGTCGGCGTCCGGGCTTGCGGAAGGTGTTGACGCCGACGATCGGCAGCGAGCCGTCGTGCTTGCGGTGCTCGTAGAGCATCGACTCGTCCTGGATCCGGCCGCGCTGGTAGCCGGTCTCCATCGCGCCGAGCACGCCGCCGCGCTCGTTGATCGCGGTCGAACTCGCGCGAGCACGGCCTCCTCGACCAGGTCGGTGAGCTCGTCGATGATGAACGAGCCCTGGAGCGGGTTCTCGTTCATCGCCAGGCCCCACTCGCGGTTGATGATCAGCTGGATCGCCAGCGCGCGGCGCACCGACTCCTCGGACGGGGTGGTGACGGCCTCGTCGTAGGCGTTGGTGTGCAGGCTGTTGGCGTTGTCGTAGATCGCGATCAGCGCCTGCAGCGTGGTGCGGATGTCGTTGAAGTCCATCTCCTGCGCGTGCAGGGAGCGGCCGGAGGTCTGCACGTGGTACTTCAGCTTCTGCGAGCGCTCGTCGGCGCCGTACTTCTCCTTCATCGCGACCGCCCAGATGCGGCGGGCGACGCGGCCGAGCACGGAGTACTCCGGGTCCATGCCGTTGGAGAAGAAGAACGACAGGTTCGGCGCGAAGTCGTCGATGTCCATGCCGCGCGCGAGGTAGGACTCGACGTAGGTGAAGCCGTTGGCCAGGGTGAACGCGAGCTGGCTGATGGGGTTCGCCCCGGCCTCGGCGATGTGGTAGCCGGAGATCGAGACCGAGTAGAAGTTGCGGACCTCCTGCTCGATGAACCACTCCTGGATGTCGGCCATCATCCGCAGGCGAGAACTCGGTGGAGAACAGGCAGGTGTTCTGGCCCTGGTCCTCCTTGAGGATGTCGGCCTGCACGGTGCCGCGCACGTTCGCCAGCGCGTACGCCGCGAGCTCGGCGCGCTCGGCCTCGTCGGGCTCGCGGCCCTCCCGCTCGCGGAACGCGTCGACCTGCTGGTCGATCACGGTGTTGAGGAAGAACGCCAGCACGGTCGGCGCCGGGCCGTTGATCGTCATCGACACGACTGGTCGACGGCGCGACCAGGTCGAAGCCGTCGTAGAGCACCTTCATGTCGTCGAGCGTGGCGACCGAGACGCCCGGAGGTGCCGACCTTGCCGTAGATGTCGGGGCGCGGGTCGGGGTCGCGGCCGTAGAGCGTGACCGAGTCGAACGCCGTCGACAGCCGGGTGCGCCTCGCCCTCGGCGAGAGCAGCTTGAAGCGGCGGTTGGTGCGGAACGGGTCGCCCTCGCCGGCGAACATCCGGGCCGGGTCCTCGCCGTCGCGCTTGAACGGGAAGACGCCGGCGGTGAACGGGAAGTAGCCCGGGCAGGTTCTCGCGGCGCCAGAAGCGCACCAGCTCGCCGTGGTCGGTGTAGCGGGGCAGCGCGACGCGGCGGGATCTTGTTGCCCGACAGCGACTCGCGGGTCAGCGGGGTGCGGATCTCCTTGTCGCGGACCCGCACGACCTGCTCGTCGCCGGAGTAGGACTCCACGACCGCCGGCCAGCCGTCGATCTGGTCGCGCGACCTCGGCGGGCAGCTCGCCTGCGCGCCTGCTCGAGCAGCGCCGCGCACGCTGTCGGCGCGTCGCCGGTCGTCGGCCAGCTCGCCCGTCGACGACGTCGAGCCGCTGCACCCGGCGCGCCGCCTCGGCGAGCTCGCTCGGTGCTCGGCGTGGTAGCCGCGCACGGTCTCGGTGATCTCGGCGAGGTAGCGCACCCGCTCGGCCGGCACGACCTGGCGGATGCCGGAGGAGTGCCGGACGTCGACCGGCGGCAGGGTGCCCTCGGCCGACCGGCAGGCCGCTGCTCGGCGAGCAGGTCGCGCAGGTGCTGGTAGAGCGCGGTGACGCCGTCGTCGTTGAAGGTGGCGGCCGAGGTGCCGAAGACCGGCATGTCGTCGGGCTGCTTGCCGAACGCCTCGCGGTTGCGGACCAGCTGGCGGCCGACGTCGCGCAGCGCGTCCTTGGCGCCGCGGCGCTCGAACTTGTTGATCGCCACGACGTCGGCGAAGTCGAGCATGTCGATCTTCTCCAGCTGCGAGGCGGCGCCGAACTCCGGCGTCATCACGTACAGCGAGGTGTCGACGAACGGCACGATCGCCGCGTCGCCCTGGCCGATGCCGGGGGTCTCGACGACGACCAGGTCGAAGCCGGCGGCCTTGAGCACGGCGATCACGTCGGCCAGGTGCTCGGGCAGCTCGTGGGCGCCGCGGGTGGCCAGGCGAGCGGAAGAAGACCCGGTCGCCGTCGAGGGAGTTCATCCGGATCCGGTCGCCGAGCAGCGCGCCGCCGCCCTTGCGCCGGGTCGGGTCGACCGCGATCACCGCGATCCGCAGCTTGTCCTGCTGGTCGACGCGGAAGCGGCGGACCAGCTCGTCGGTCAGCGAGGACTTGCCCGAGCCGCCGGTGCCGGTGATGCCGAGGACCGGGACGCGTGCGCGCGGCCGCGGCTCGCGCAGCCGGTCGAGCACGTCGTCGGCGCAGGCGGCCCGTCTCGGCGCCGGTGATCGCGCGGGCGACCGCGGCCCGGTCGCCGGCGAGCACCGCGCTCGGCGGTCGACCTGCCGGACCGGTCCCACAGGTCGACGTCGCAGTCGGCGACGACCGAGTTGATCATCCCGACCAGGCCGAGCCGCTGGCCGTCCTCGGGGGAGAAGATGCGTGACGCCGCGACTCGCGCAGCCGCGCGATCTCGTCGGGCACGATGACGCCGCCGCCGCCGCCGACGACCTGGACGTGGCCGGCGCCGCGCTGCGCGCAGCGACTCGACGAGGTACTCGAAGTACTCGACGTGGCCGCCCTGGTACGACGAGACCGCGACGCCCTGCACGTCCTCCTCGAGCGCGGCGTCGACGACCTCCTGCACCGAGCGGTTGTGCCCGAGGTGGATCACCTCGCAGCCCTGGCTCTGGAAGATCCGCCGCATGATGTTGATCGACGCGTCGTGGCCGTCGAACAGGCTCGACGCGGTGACGAGGCGGACCGGGTGCTGGGGCACGTGCAGGTCGGACGGAGCGGGCGTGGAGGACATCGGGGCACCTTCGCAGAGCAGTTGATAGGACTTCCTAGTACCTAGATGGTAGGACGCCCAAGTAGTTCTGTGAAGTGCGGCCGCGGAAGCAGGATCCCTTGACAGAGGTCGGGCGGTCGGCTGCGCTGTCCTCCACCACCTCGACCCCGGTCGAGGGGGTCCGTGTCCCGGTCGAAGGAGAGCCTCGTGTCCCGCATCCCCCCTGCCCCGGCCGACGTCTACGCGCCCCTGTTCGGTGCGGACGCTCCCGTGCGACGTCAGGTGCACGCCAACGCCTCGCACCTCACCGAGGCTTACGTGGCCTGGATGACGGCGCTCAAGACCCAGGGCATCCTGCCCGGTCGGCTGGTCGAGCTGGTGCGCCTGCGGGTGGCCTTCCACAACCAGTGCCGCAGCTGCATGGCGATCCGCTACTCCACCGGCGGCATCAACGAGGACCTGGTCTGCTCGCTGGAGAAGCCGAAGGAGGCGCCGGACCTCACCGAGGCGGAGCGCGCCGCGCTGGCCTACGCCGACCTGCTCGCCACCGACCACCTGAGCATCACCGACGCCACCTTCGCGCGGCTGCGCGAGCACTTCACCGAGCCGGAGATGATGGAGCTCTGCCTGCTGGTCGGGTCGTTCGTCGGCTACGGGCGGATGGACTCGTCCCTCGACCTGACCGACGACCTGCCGGAGGAGTACGGCGACCGCGAGGTCGAGCTGGCTCCGTGGCGGCAGGCGCCGGCCGTCTTCATCTGACCGGGCGTCCCCGGCCCGTGCTCGCGGCCGGTCGGGGTGTCAGCGGGTGAGGTCGGGGGAGACCTGGTCGCCGGCCCCGGCGCGCAGCTCGGCGAGCAGGCGGGTCAGCGCGAGCACGTCCTGGCGCGGCAGGCCGGGCTGCTCGAAGACCTCGGTGTTGAGCGCGGTGGTCGCCCGCTCGAGCACGTCCCGGCCGGCGTCGGTCAGGGAGGCGAGCACCACCCGGCCGTCGTCGGCGTGCCGGCGGCGCTCGACGTACCCCTGCTTGACCAGCCGGTCGACGGCGCTGGTGACGCTGGTGGGGTGCACTTGGAGGAGCGAGCCGAGCCTGGTCATCGGCAGGGACCCGGACTTGACGAACGAGAGCAGGCGCAGCACCTCGAACCGGGCGAACGAGAGCCCCAGGGGGCGCAGCTGGGCGTCGATGCGCTCCATCAGCAGCTGGTGCACCCGGACCACGGAGGTGACCATCGCCATCCCGTCGGCGGCCTCGGACCAGCCGTGCCGCTGCCACTGGGCGTGCGCCTCCCGGATCGGGTCGCGTCCGCCGGTGCCGGGAGGCCCGGACGTGGAGGCGGGGGAGGTCATGGCGCCACGCTAGCGCACCTAGTAGGACGTCCACGTAGTTCCGTGCGGCGCCGCCGCTTGCCGTGCTCGCCTAGCGTGGGGCCATGTCCGGATGGCCGCCCGCCTCGCCTGGTCCCTACGTCGAGCGAGGGCCGTCGCGGTTCGACGCGTGGTGGCGCGCTGGCGCCTGGAGCCTCGGGTTCGTCGGGCTGCTGTGGCTGATCGAGCTCTTCGACGCGGCCACCGGCAACCGGCTCGACGTCGAGGGGATCCGCCCCGGCTCCAGCGACGGGCTCGCCGGGATCCTGCTGGCCCCGCTGCTGCACGCCGGCTGGGCACACCTGGTCGCCAACACCGTGCCGCTGCTGGTCCTGGGCTTCCTGGTCCTGCTCTCGGGGGTCGGGCGTTGGGCGATCGTGACCACGGTGGTCTGGATCGTCGGCGGTCTCGGCACCTGGTTCTTCGGCGCGCCCGGCACGGTCCACCTCGGCGCCTCGATCCTGGTCTTCGGCTGGCTGCTCTACCTGCTGGCCCGTGGGTTCTTCACCCGCCGGCCGGGACAGATCGCGCTCGGCGTCCTGCTCTTCATCCTGTACGGCGGGATGCTCTGGGGCGTGCTCCCCGGGCAGCCCGGCATCTCCTGGCAGGGGCACTTCTTCGGCGCGCTCGGCGGCGTGATCGCCGCCTGGGGCCTGCGGTACGACGACCGCCGCGCCTGAGTGATCCCTGGGCGGGCGGGGAGGGGGGCCGGTTTCGGCTACTCGTCGGTACTGAGTACCGTCGAGCGGTACTGAGTTCCACATTTCCCCGAGGAGAGGTTGTCACGATGGAGAAGGTCGGAGTGGTCGGTTGCGGCCTGATGGGAGCCGGCATCGCCGAGGTCTGCGCCCGCGCCGGGCTCGACGTGGTGGTCGTCGAGTCCTCCGACGCCGCCGCGACCGCCGGGCGGGACCGCCTGGAGAAGTCGCTGGCCCGGGCCGAGTCGAAGGGCAAGATCGACTCCGCGGCCGCCGTGATGGACCGGATCCGCGTCGTCACCGACCTCGAGCGAGCTGGCCGACCGCCAGCTCGTGGTCGAGGCGATCGTCGAGGACGAGGACGCCAAGACCGAGCTCTTCCGCACGCTCGACCAGGTGGTCACCGACCCCGACGCGATCCTCGCCTCCAACACCTCCTCGATCCCGATCATGAAGCTCGGCGTGGTCACCAAGCGCCCGCAGCACGTGATCGGCATCCACTTCTTCAACCCGGTCCCGGTGCTCCAGCTGGTCGAGCTGGTGCCCAGCCTGCTGACCGCCGCGGAGACCACCGAGCGCGCCCGCGACTTCGTCGAGGGCGTGCTCGGCAAGCAGGCGATCGACTGCCAGGACCGCGCCGGGTTCGTGGTCAACGCGCTGCTGATCCCGTTCGTCCTCTCCGCCATCCGGATGCTCGAGTCCGGGTTCGCCACCGCCGAGGACATCGACCGCGGCCTGGTGCTCGGCGCCGCGCACCCGCAGGGTCCGCTGGCCCTGGCCGACCTGATCGGCCTCGACACCACCAAGGCCGTCGCGGAGTCGCTCTACGAGGAGTTCAAGGAGCCGCTGTACGCCGCTCCGCCGCTGCTGGCCGGATGGTCGACGCCGGCCTGCTCGGGCGCAAGACGGGCCGCGGCTTCTACACCTACTCCTGATGAGGGGCGCCACCAAGCGCCTGGAGCAGCACCAGCTCGAGGCCGGCGTCTCGCTCACAGGTCCACGAGCCAGGTGTTCGTGAGGACCTCCCGAACCCGGGCATCGAGGAGCCCGCGGGATAGCAGGTCGTCCCGGCGGGCGGTGGCGTCCTCGCGCGACGTGCACACCTCCCGGCCCTCCTCGTGGTTCTCGTCGCCGGTGACCAGCACGTAGACGGTGCGCTGCTCACCCGTCGCCAGGACCGGCCGTTCCGCACCCGAGCGGAACGGCCGGTCCTCGCACATGTTCGAGCGGTCGGTGCGTACCGACCGCGCCTGGTCGAGCAGATTCAGGGCGTCCTCCTCGGTCCCGGTGACGGCAGCCAGCGTCAAGTCGTCTCCCTCGTCCGGTCCGGGTATCCCGCTGCCGAGGTAGACCAGCCAGCACGACGAGTGTTCTTCGGGACGCGCTCCCAGTCGCTCACTCATGTCATCCGCCGCAGTTGAGAGCCGGTGTCAAGGTCATCCCATCGAATCGGATGGCTGCGGGCTTCCTCGGTGGCCTGGGCTGCGCCCGGCAGAGAGCCGCGGCGAGCGCAAGGGCTACCCACGATGAACAGCTTCATGATTCCTCCGAGATGTCAGTGGGCTGTTCTCGCACCCGAACCTAGTGTTTGGGCGCTGCCGCGGCCAGGGGTCGTCGACGACGGCCAACGACCTGCTGATCCCGTTCGTGCTCTCCGCCATCCGGATGCTGGAGTCCGGGTTCGCCACCGCCGAGGACATCGACCGCGGCCTGGTGCTGGGCGCCGCCCACCCGCAGGGTCCGCTCGCGCTGGCCGACCTGATCGGCCTGGACACCGCCAAGGCCGTCGCGGAGTCGCTCTACGAGGAGTTCAAGGAGCCGCTGTACGCCGCTCCGCCGCTGTTGGCCAGAATGGTCGACGCCGGCCTGCTCGGACGCAAGACGGGCCGCGGCTTCCACACCCACTGACGGACCCGCTGACCGGACGACCAGAGGTCGTCCGGTCGGCCCGCTCCACCCGCGTCTCGCCTGAGACCTGCAGAGAGGACCCCATGAACAACGACAGGATCGTCGTCCTCGACGGTGCCCGGACCCCCATCGGCAGCTTCGGCGGCGTCTTCAAGGACGTGCCCGGCCACGAGCTCGGCGCGACCGCCGCTCGCGCGGCGCTGAAGCGCTCCGGCGTCGACGCCGAGAAGATCGAGGAAGTGGTCATGGGGTGCATCGGCCAGGTCGGGCCGGACGCCTACAACGCCCGCCGGGTCGCGGTCTCCGCCGGCCTGCCGACCAACGTGCCGGCGTACACGGTCAACCGGCTCTGCGGCTCCGGCCTGCAGGCGGTCTGGTCCGCGGCGATGGAGATGCGCTGGAACGACCTCGACTTCACCCTCGCCGGCGGCGACGAGTCGATGACCCGGATGCCGTTCTACGACTTCGGCGCGCGCAACGGCTACCGGCTCGGCAACCGCGAGCTCGCCGACGGCACCGTGATGATGCTGACCGACCCGTTCCACGGGATCCACATGGGCGTCACCGCGGAGAACGTCGCGGACGAAGTACGACGTCTCCCGGCAGCGCCAGGACGAGTTCGCCGCCGAGTCGCAGCGGCGCGCCGCCACCGACGCCGCGCAGTCCGCGTTCGCCGAGGAGATCGTCCCGGTCGAGGTCGGCGGCCGCCGGCCGTTCACCGTCGAGAAGGACGAGCACCCCAAGCCCGAGACCACCCTGGCCACCCTGGCCGGGCTCCGGCCGGCCTTCAAGAAGGACGGCTCCGTCACCGCCGGCAACGCCTCGGGGATCAACGACGGCGCCGCCGCGCTGGTGCTGGCCCGGGAGTCCGCGGCCGCCGAGCACGGGATGACCGGCCTGGTCTCGATCGAGGCCGTCGCCACCGCGGCGATGGAGCCCGAGCTGATGGGCTACGCCCCGGTGCTGGCGCTGCAGAGCCTGTTCGAGAAGACCGGGACCACGCCCGGCGACATCGGCGTGGTCGAGCTCAACGAGGCGTTCGCCTCCCAGGCCGTCGCGGTGATCCGCGACGCCGAGCTCAACCCGGAGAAGGTCAACCCGTACGGCGGCGCGATCGCGCTCGGCCACCCGGTCGGGGCGACCGGCGCGATCCTCACCCTGCGGGTGGCCAAGGACATGGTCCGCCGCGACCTCGAGCTGGGCATCGTGACGATGTGCATCGGCGGGGGCCAGGCCCTGGCCGCGCTCTTCCGGCGGGTGTGAGCATGACCGAGCTGGTCACCTACGAGGTTCGCGACGGTGTCGCCCACCTCGAGCTCAACCGGCCGGACGCGGCGAACGCGTTCGACCTGCCGACCTCCCAGGCCTTCGGCGAGGCGGTCGACCGGGCGGCCGCCGACGACGCTGCCCGGGCGGTGCTGCTGACCGGCGCCGGTGCCCGGTTCTGCGCGGGTGGCGACGTCGCCTCGTTCGTCGCCGCGGGCGACCAGCAGGCGTACCTGCACGAGCTGGCGCTGCACCTCGACGGCGTGCTGCGGCGGCTGGCGGAGATGCCTAAGCCGGTGGTCTGCGCGGTGCAGGGCGCGGTGGCCGGCGCCGGCCTGGGCGTGATGCTCAGCTGCGACCTGGTGGTGGCGGCCGAGGGCACGAAGTTCGTCTTCGCCTACCCCGGCATCGGGCTGACGCCCGACTGTGGCGTCTCCTACCTGCTGCCCCGCGCGATCGGCTCCCACCGGGCGCTCGGGTTCGCGCTCAGCGGCCGGCCGGTCACCGCGGCGACCGCGCAGGAGTGGGGGATGGTCACCGAGGTCGCCGAGGACGCCGCCGCCCGCGCCCGCGAGCTGGTCGCCGGCCTGGCGGGTGCCGCGGCGGGCGCCCTGGGCGACGTACGCCGGCTGCTGCGCGCGGGCTGGGAGCTCGACCGCGAGGCGACCGGCGCCGAGGAGGCGCGGACGATCAGCTCGCGGGTCACCGGCCCCGAGGCGCAGGCGCTGATCGAGCGGTTCGTCAGCCGCTGACCCGAACGACCCCTGTCGCGTCCCGGTGAGGGGCGCGGCAGGGGCCGTGGCGTGAGGACGGGGGTGCCTACTTCGGGGGCATCCGGATGCCGCCGTCCACCCGGACGGTCTCGCCGTTCATGTAGGAGTTGGTCACGCACTCGACCACCATGCTGGCCAGCTCGTCGGGCACACCGAGCCGCTTGGGGAAGAGCACCGACTCGCCCAGCTTGGCCTTGAACGCCTCCGAGGCCTCGCCCTCGCCGTAGATCGGGGTGTCGATCAGGCCGGGGGCGATGGTGTTGACCCGGACGCCGATCGCGGCGAGGTCGCGGGCCACCGGCAGCGTCATGCCGACCACGCCGCCCTTGGAGGACGAGTACGCCGCCTGGCCGATCTGGCCGTCGAACGCGGCGGCGGAGGCCATGTTGACGATCGCCCCCCGCTCGCCGTCGGCCAGCGGCTCGGTGCGGCCCATCGCGGTGGCGGCGATCCGGATCGCGTCGAAGGTGCCGATCAGGTTGATCGCGATCACCTTCTTGTAGGCCTCGAGGTCGTGGGCGGAGTCGTACTCGCCGTCGCGGCCGACGGTGCGCTGGGCCCAGCCGATGCCGGCGGAGTTGACCAGCACCCGCAGCGGGCCGAGCTCGGTCGCCCGGTCGACGGCGGCCTTGATCTGGTCGGTGTCGGTCACGTCGACGTGCACGAAGACGCCGCCGATCTCGGCGGCCAGCGCCTCGCCGGCGGAGTCGTTGAGGTCGGCGACGACGACGTGGGCGCCCTTGGCGGCCAGCTGGCGGCAGGCGGCGGCGCCGATGCCCGACGCGCCTCCGGTGACGAGTGCGGATGCTCCGGTGATGTCCATGCCCGGCAGGCTAGTGGTCGGGAGGCCGGCGTGGTCGGAGTCGGACCGCCGGGTCTGCGGCGCCGTCGTCCGGGCACGGCTATCGTGCGAGGCCGGGACGACGGAGGGTGGACGACATGCGGTACGAGAAGCTGGGCAGCACCGGGCTCGAGGTCTCAGCGCTGACGCTGGGCTGCATGAGCTGGGGCGACCCGAGCCGCGGGGGACACCCGTGGGTGATGGACGAGGACGCCGCCCGGCCGATCCTCCGGGCCGCGCTCGAGGGTGGCATCACGGTCTTCGACACCGCCAACGTCTACTCCGGCGGCAGCAGCGAGGAGATCACCGGCCGGCTGCTCAAGGAGATGGCGCCGCGCGACGAGGTGGTGATCGCCACCAAGGTGCACGGGCGGATGGGTCCGGGCCCGGCCGGCTCCGGGCTCTCGCGGGCCGCGATCATGACCCAGGTCGACGCCAGCCTGCGCCGGCTCGGGGTCGACCACGTCGACCTCTACCAGATCCACCGGTGGGACCCGACGACTCCGATCGAGGAGACGATGGAGGCGCTGCACGACGTGGTGAAGGCCGGCAAGGCCCGCTACCTCGGGGCGTCGTCGATGTACGCCTGGCAGTTCGCCAAGGCCCAGCACGCGGCCGACCTCGGCGGGTGGACCCGCTTCGTCTCGATGCAGAACCACTACAACCTGATCTACCGCGAGGAGGAGCGGGAGATGCTCCCGCTCTGCGAGGACATGGGCGTCGGGGTGATCCCGTGGAGCCCGCTGGCCCGCGGTCGGCTGACCCGCGACTGGGAGGCCGAGACCGCTCGCGCCCAGACCGACGAGTTCGGTGCCACCCTCTACCGCGACGGGGACAAGACGATCGTCGACGCGGTGGCGGCCGTGGCCGAGCGGCGCGGGATCCCGCGGGCGCAGGTGGCGCTGGCCTGGCTGTCCTCGAAGCCCGTCGTCACCTCCCCGATCGTCGGGGTGACCAAGCCGCAGCACCTCACCGACGCCCTGGCCTCGCTGGAGGTCGAGCTGACCGACGACGAGGTCGCCGAGCTCGAGCGCGGGTACGAGCCGCACGCGGTCTCCGGTCACCGCTGAGGGCTCCGCCGGTCACCCGTCGTACGCCGTCTCCGCGGCCTCCCGTGACGCCCGGTCAGGTCGCTCGTTCGAACGTGACGAGCAGGCCCTCGACGCCGCCGGGACCGACCCGGCCCTTGACCTCGGTCGACGTGATCGCCCTGAGCTGCCACCCCTGGCGCGCGTGCTCGTTGAGGACCTTCTCGAGCTTGTCGCCCGACATCTTCCCGCCCATGAGCTTCTCGCGGAGCTCGACCACCTTGTACTCGTACGGCATCTCCCGAGACTAGTGCGGAGAGCGCCCGGTGGCGCGGGCCGAGGACAGGTTCACCGATTTGGGGGGACCGGCGCCCGCGGACGGCCTCGCGTGCCCACGGCTGGGGCGCGCAGAAGAACGCGGGACGAGCCCGACCTCAGGCGCTCGCCCGCCGCACCAGCTGCGGGGGGATGATGACGCGCATCGGTCGCCCGTTGCCGTGGCCCTCGATCTGCTCCAGCAGCAGACGGGTGGCCCGCTCGGCCATCTCCTCGACCGGCTGGCGCATGGTGGTCAGCGGGGGAGTGGTCCGCTCCGCGACCCCGAGGTCGTCGTAGCCGACCACGGCCACGTCGTCGGGCACCCGGCGACCTGCCCGGGCCAGCACCCGCAGCGCCCCGGCGGCCATCAGGTCGGAGGCCACCACGAGGCCGTCGAGGTCCGGGTGGGTCTCCAGCAGCGCCAGGGCGGCGACCTCCCCGCTCTCCTGGGTGAAGTCGCCCTGGTGGACGGCGTCGAGCGGCAGCCCCGCCGCCGCCATGGCCTGCCGCCAGCCCTCCAGCCGGTCGGCCCCCGCCGTCATGTCGGCCGGGCCCGCGATCGTGGCGATGCGCCGGCAGCCGCGCTCGATCAGCGCCTCGGTGGCCTGCCTCGCCCCGGCCACGTTGTCCACGTCGACGTAGGCGACCCGGTCGCCGGCCGTCCAGGGGCGGCCCCCGAAGACGCACGGCAGGTCGGTGCCGGCGAGCTGCTCGGCCAGCCCGTCGTCGCGGTGGTGGGAGACCACCAGGGCGCCGTCGACGTGCCGGTTGTTGAGGTAGCGCAGGGTGCGGGCGCTGGAGGCGCCGGGCCGGGCCAGCAGCAGGACCAGCTGCAGGTCGTGCTCGGTCAGCACCCGGGTGACCCCGCGCAGCGTGCCGGCGAAGAAGGGGTCGGAGAAGATCCGCTCGTCCGGCTCCGGGACCACCACGGCCACCGAGTCGGTGCGCCGGGTGACCAGGCTCCGTGCGGCCGGGTTCGGCACGTAGCCGAGGCTGCGCACCGCGGACTCCACCGAGGCCAGCGCCTGGGGGCTGACCCGCATCCCCCCGTTGATCGCCCGTGAGGCGGTGGCCCGCGAGACCCCGGCCACGCGCGCGACCTCGTCGAGGGTGGGTGACCCGTTCCCGTTCACGCGGCTCACCGTAGCCAGCGCTCCGGTTCGCCCTCGGGCAGGGTCGAGGTCCGGGCCAGCTCGGCGTACCAGTGGGCGCTGCTCTTCGGCGTACGGCGCTGGTCGGCGTAGTCGACGTGCACCAGGCCGAACCGCTTGGCGTAGCCGAAGGCCCACTCGAAGTTGTCCATCAGCGACCAGTGGAAGAAGCCGCGCACGTCCACCCCCGCGGTGATCGCGTCGCTGGGTCGCGCGCAGGTACGCGTCGAGGAAGGCGATCCGGTCGGCGTCGTGCACCCGGCCCTGCCCGTCCGGGGCGTCGGGGTAGGCGGCGCCGGTCTCGGTCAGGTAGATCGGCGGAGCGGCGTACTCCTCGTGCAGCCGCAGCAGCAGCCGGCGCAGTCCGTCGGGGTGCACCTCCCAGCCCATGTCGGTGACCGGCAGCGGCCGGCTGGGGAAGGTGACGTGCTCGGAGCCCACGAACGGCGAGCTCGTCGGCCGCGGCGGCTTGTCCGCGTCGCGGGCCATCACGTCGGTGTGCGGGTGCCCGGAGACGGCGTTGCCGTGGTAGAAGTTCACGCCCAGCACGTCGAGCGGGGCCGAGATCAGCGCGAGGTCCCCGTCGCGGACCACCTCGCTCCAGGGTGCCTGCGCCCAGGTCAGGTGCGCGGTGTCGGCGAGCAGGTCCTCGGGGTAGCGACCGCGGAGCACCGGGTCCAGGAAGAGCCGGTTGTGCAGCGCGTCGACCCGGCGCGCGGCGTCCACGTCGACGGGGTCGCGGGGGTCGTGCGGGTCGGCGACGGTGAAGTTGAGGCTCACCCCGATCCGACCGCGCTCGCCCTCCACACCGCGCCGGCGCAGCTCCTCGACGACCAGGCCGTGGCCCAGCATCAGGTGGTGCGCCGCGACCAGTCCGGCCGCGCCGTCCTGCCGACCCGGAGCGTGGTGCCCCGCGGCGTAGCCGAGGAGCGAGGCGCAGAACGGCTCGTTGAGGGTGGTCCAGGTCGGCACCCGGTCGCCGAGCGCGTCGTGCACGCTGGCGGCGTACTCCAGGAACCGGAAGGCGGTCTCCCGGTTGGTCCAGCCGCCCGCGTCCTCCAGCGCCTGGGGCAGGTCCCAGTGGTAGAGCGTGAGCCAGGGCGCGATGTCGTGCGCCAGCAGCCGGTCGACCAGCCGGTCGTAGAAGGCGAGCCCCGCCGCGTTGACCAGGCCGCCGTCCGGCCGCACCCGCGGCCACGCCACCGAGAACCGGTAGGAGCCCAGCCCGAGCTCGGACATCAGCGCCACGTCGTCCGGCATCCGGTGGTAGTGCTCGCAGGCAGTGTCGCCGGTGTCACCGTGCAGCACCGCGCCGGGGGTGTGGGAGAAGGTGTCCCAGATCGACGGCGTCCGGCCGTCCTCGGCCACCGCGCCCTCCACCTGGTACGCCGCGGTGGCGGCACCCCAGGTGAAGCCCGGAGGGAAGCGCCGCGGCGCGAGCGCCTCGGGGCGGGGGGAGGGGGCCGGGACGTCGGTGTGGGTCTGTCGGACTGTCATCCCTTGACTGCTCCTTGCATGATGCCGGCGACCAGCTGGCGACCGGTGAGGACGAAGAGGATCAGCAGCGGCACGATCGAGAGCGTGGTGCCGGCGAGCACCAGGCTGTAGTCGACGTAGTAGCCGCTCTGCAGCTGCTGGAGGGCGATCTGGATGGTCGGGTTGCTGGCGGGCAGCACGATCAGCGGCCAGAAGAAGTCGGTCCAGGTGGCCATGAAGGTGAAGAGCCACAGGATCGCCGCCGCCGGGCGGGCCGCGGGCACCGCGACGTTCCAGAACGTGCGCAGCAGCGAGCAGCCGTCGACCCGGGCCGCCTCGATCAGCTCGTCGGGCACCGCGTCGAGCAGGTACTGGCGCATGAAGAAGACGCCGAAGGCGGTCACCATGCCGGGCACGATCAGCGCCCACAGCGAGCCCACCCAGCCCAGCTCGGCCATCACGATGAAGAGCGGGATGACGCCGAGCTGGGTCGGCACCGCCAGGGTGGCGACGACGAAGACCAGCAGCGGCGTACGGCCGCGGAAGGTCAGCTTGGCGAAAGCGAACCCGGCCAGGGTGGAGAAGACGACCACCGAGGTGGCGACGGTGCCCGAGACGATCAGGCTGTTGCCCAGCGCCTTCCAGAACGGCACCGCCTCGATCGCGCGCTGGGCGTTGGCCAGGAAGTGTCCGCCGGGCAACAGCGGGGGCACCCGGCTGGTCAGCTCGCTGCGGCTGTGCGAGCCGACGAGGAAGGACCAGTAGAGCGGCGCGCACGAGCCCAGCAGGAAGGCGGCGAGCAGGCCGTAGACGAGGAAGCCGGGGCGGCGGGTCATGGCGCCTCCAGGGTGGGTGGGGCGGGAGTACGCCGCCGGGACCGGCCGCGCGAGGTGAGTCGCGAGCCGCGGGACAGCGAGCCCGCGCGATGGCTCAACCAGAGGTTGACGACGGCGAAGACGACGATGATCAGGAAGAGCAGCCAGGCCACCGCGGAGGCCATGCCCAGGTCGCGGACGCGCCAGCCGAGCTCCCACAGGTACATGGTCAGCGTCTGGTACTGCCGGTCCGAGCCGCCGAGGCCCCTGGTGTCGAAGAGCCGCGGCTCGGCGAAGATCTGCAGCCCGCCGATGGTGGAGGTGATGATGACGAAGAGCAGGGTCGGGCGGATCATCGGCAGGGTGATCGAGCGGAACTGCCGCACCCGGCCGGCCCCGTCCAGGGACGCGGACTCGTAGAGGTCGCGGGGCACCGCCTGCATCGCGGCCAGGAAGATCAGCGCGTTGTAGCCGGTCCAGCGCCAGTTGACCATCGAGGCGATGGCCAGGTGGCTGGCGAGGGTGTCGGTGTGCCACGCGACGCCGCTGACGCCGATCGCCTCCAGCACCGAGTTGGCCAGGCCGTACCGGTCGCCGAAGACGTTGCCGAAGATCAGGGCGACCGCCGCCGGCGCGACCACGAACGGGAGCATCACGCTCATCCGCCACAGGGTCCGGCCCCGCAGCTGGGTGTCCAGCAGGCCGGCCAGGCAGAGCGCGATCACCACCTGGGGCACCGAGGAGAGCAGGAAGATGCTCAGGGTGTTGCGCAGGGCGTTCCAGAAGTAGCGGTCCTCGAGCACCCGGCGGTAGTTGTCCAGGCCGATGAAGTCGCCCTGGCCGCCGAGCAGGCTCCACTGGTGGACCGAGACGTAGGCGGTGTAGAGGAGGGGGAAGAGCCCGACCACGGCGAACAGCAGGAAGAAGGGCGAGATGTAGAGGTAGGGCGCGGTGCGGGCCTCGAGCCGGAAGAACCGGCTGCGCCACGAGCCCGGGCGTCGGGCCGCGACGACCGGCGCCCGCTCTTCCGGCGCGCTGTCCTGGCCGTCCGTGCTCCCGGGCTCCTGAAGCAGGTCCGGTCCACCGGCCGGGGAAGGGGTCGCACCCTCCCCGGCCGGGGATCCGGCCGCCCGGTCCGGGCGGCTGCTGGACTCCAGCGTCATGGGATCGGCTCAGCCCAGCCGCTCGACGTCGGCCAGGAACGACTCCCAGGCCTCGTCGGGTGACTCCTGGCCCTCGTCGACCCGCTGGATGGCCTGCTGGAACGCGGTGTTGATGTCGGCGAACTTCGGGCCCTTGTACGGGATGAACTCGATCGCCTTGGCCTGCTGGACCAGGATCTCGCCGACGGGTGCGTTGTTGAAGAACTCCCTGCGGCTCTCAGCCACGACCGGGTCCTCGAGCGCCTCCACCTGGCTGGGGAAGGTCGCCTTGGCGGTGTAGGCCTTGGCCTGCTGCTCGGGGGCGGTGAGCCACTTGGCCAGCTCGATCGCCTCCTCCTGGTGCTCGCCCTGCGCGGGGACGGTCAGGTAGGAGCCGCCCCACACCCCGGGACCGCCGGGGAAGACGCCGGCGACGTCCCAGCCCTGGACGCCCTCGGAGTTGCCCTCGATCACGCCGAGCATCCAGCCGGGGCAGGCCATGGTGGCGAAGGCGTCCTTCTGGAAGGAGGCCACCCAGTCCTCCTCCCACTGGGGGAGTCGGGTGGACAGGCCCTCCTCGGAGTAGGAGGTGACGGTGTCGAAGATCCGCTTCACGTCCGGGTTGTCCGCGGCGATGACGTTGTCGTCCTCGTCCTCGAACGTGTACTGCGTCTGGTTGACCATCGCCTGCGCGGTCGCGCCGGAGGAGTCGTACCAGGCGGCGTCCGGGACCTTCTTGACGAAGTCGCTGCCGGCCTCGAAGTAGTCGTCCCAGGTGGTGAACCGCTTGGCCACCTCCGCGCGGTCGGTCGGCAGCCCGGCCTTCTCGAAGAGGTCGGCGCGGTAGCAGAGCGCCTGCGGGCCGACGTCGGTGCCGTAGCCGATGAGCTTGCCGTCGTCGGTGGTGGCGGCCTCGGTCTTCCAGTCCAGCCAGCGGCCCTCCACCTCGGGGTCGCTGAGGTCGACGAACGCGTCGGACTCCTGCATCAGGGAGGCGAGCCAGTCGACCTCGATCGCCTCGATGTCGGAGAGGCCCGACCCGGCGGCGAGCTTGGTGTAGAGGTTGTCCTGGTGCTCGTTGGCCTGGCCGGCCTTCTTCTGCTCGACCACCACCTCGTCCTGCATCTCGTTGTACTCGGTGATCAGGTCCTCGTAGCCGAACTCGTTGAAGGTCGCCACGGTGAGCCGGATCTTGCCGTCGGCCGACTCCTCGTCGTCGCTGCCGCCGCAGGCGGCCAGCGTGCCCGCCAGGGCGAGGGTGGCGAGGACGGCCAGGGCCTTGCGGCCCTGCCTGCCACGCGTGCCGGGCCGGGGTCGTCGTCCGGGTGTCCCACCGGGGTGGGGGTCTTGTGCTGCGTCGTGTGTCTGCACCGCTGTTCTCCTGCCTGGCGGGACGCCGGACCATCTCCGGCGGGGGCTCCGGAAGGGCCGCCATGACGTGGAAGCGCTTCCATCTGTTTCGCTGATCGACCATGGCACGCGTCACATTCACTGTCAATGGGAGCCGTAAGTCCCCGTCCGAAAAGTGTGAGAGCGCTTCCACTAGACGGCCGGTCTGGGACGTCGTACGGTGACGGTCACCCCTCTTCGACGGCCTCGTCGAGGACCGGCGAAGGGATCCGGCAGATGGCACAGGTGAAGTTCGACTCCGCGGAGCGGCGCTATCCGGGCAGCGACCGTCCGGCCGTGGACTCCCTCGACCTGGAGATCGCCGACGGCGAGCTGATGGTGCTGGTCGGCCCGTCGGGCTGCGGCAAGTCCACCTCGCTGCGGATGCTCGCGGGGCTGGAGGAGTGCGACGCCGGCCGGATCACCATCGGCGAGCGCGACGTGACCCGCGACCTGCCCCGCGACCGGGACATCGCGATGGTCTTCCAGAACTACGCGCTCTACCCGCACATGAGCGTCGCCGACAACATGGGGTTCGCCCTCAAGGTCGCCCGGGTCGCCAAGGACGAGCGGATCCGGCGGGTCCGCGAGGCGGCCGCGATGCTCGACCTGGTCGATGTCCTGGACCGCAAGCCGAAGGCGCTGTCGGGCGGACAGCGCCAGCGGGTGGCGATGGGGCGCGCGATCGTCCGCCAGCCGCAGGTGTTCTGCATGGACGAGCCGCTGTCCAACCTCGACGCCAAGCTGCGGGTCTCGACCCGCACCCAGATCGCCGCGCTCCAGCAGCGGCTCGGGACCACGACGGTCTACGTCACCCACGACCAGGTCGAGGCGATGACCATGGGCGACCGGGTGGCCGTGCTCAAGGACGGCCGGCTCCAGCAGGTCGACGCCCCGCTCGCCCTCTACGACCGTCCCGTCAACCTCTTCGTCGCCGGCTTCATCGGCTCTCCGGCGATGAACCTGCTCGCCGCCGGGGTCGCCGACGGCACCGCCTGGGTGGACGGCTGCCCGGTCCCGCTGCCGCGCGAGGTCGTCGCCCGGGCCGGCGAGGAGGTCGTCCTCGGCGTCCGCCCGCACGCCTGGCGGGTGGTCGGACCGCAGGAGCGAGCGGTGCCGGTCACGGTCACCGTGGTCGAGGAGCTCGGCTCCGACGCGTTCCTCTACGCCCGTCGCGACGGCGACTCGAGCGCCGTCCCGGTGCCGGTGGTGGTCCGGATCGACGGGCACCAGCAGCTGGCCCGGGGTGAGCAGATCGGCCTGGTGATCGACCCGGACGCCGTCCACGTCTTCGACCCGGTCTCCGGGGAGCGGCTCTCGGCCTGAGCCCCGACCTCGCGGATTCACAGCCGCTCGCGCCGCGTCGGGCCCGGTGGTTGCTTGTGGTCCAGGTCACAGAGGGGGTAGAGAACAGGGTGGAGTCCGCGTCCCCGCCCGGGACGCGCCTTTCTCGGAGGAGCACCCATGTCCCAGCAGACCACCCGCACGGCCCCCGCCCAGCCGCCGCCGCCCGTCCGGTCGGCTCAGCGCCGATCGCCCTGTCGGTGTGGATCCTGATCGCGCTGGTCGGCGCGATCTGCTGGACGGTGCTCGCGCTCTCCCGCGGCGAGGAGGTCTCGGCGCTGTGGATCCTGTTCGCCGCGCTCTCGTCGTACGCGATCGCCTACCGGTTCTACGCCCGGTTCATCGCCTACAAGGTGCTGGAGGTCGACGACACCCGCGCGACCCCGGCCGAGCGGCTGGAGAACGGCCGCGACTTCGACGTCACCGACCGCCGGGTGCTCTTCGGCCACCACTTCGCCGCGATCGCCGGCGCCGGCCCGCTGGTCGGTCCGGTGCTGGCCGCGCAGATGGGCTACCTGCCCGGCACGATCTGGATCATCGTCGGCGTCATCTTCGCCGGCGCCGTGCAGGACATGGTGGTGCTGTTCTTCTCGATGCGCCGCGACGGCAAGAGCCTGGGCCAGATGGTGCGCGAGGAGATCGGCGTGGTCGGCGGCATCGCCGCGCTGATCGCCGTCTTCGCGATCATGATCATCATCCTGGCGGTGCTGGCGCTGGTCGTGGTCAACGCCCTGGCCGAGTCGCCGTGGGGCGTCTTCTCGATCGGGCTGACCATCCCGATCGCGCTGTTCATGGGCTTCTACCTGCGCGTGCTGCGACCGGGGCGGGTCGCCGAGGTGACCGCGATCGGCGTGGTGCTGCTGCTGCTGGCGATCATCGGCGGCGGGTACGTCGAGCAGCTGGGGCCTCGGAGAGCGCGCTCACCCTGTCCAAGGAGCAGCTGACCCTCGCGCTGGTGGTCTACGGCTTCGTCGCCTCGATCCTGCCGGTGTGGATGCTGCTCACCCCGCGCGACTACCTCTCGACGTTCATGAAGATCGGCGTGATCGTGCTGCTCGCGGTCGGCCTGGTGATCGCCGCGCCGGTGCTGCAGAGCCGAGGCGGTCACCGACTTCGCCATCGACGGCGACGGCCCGGTCTTCGCCGGCAAGCTCTTCCCGTTCGTCTTCATCACCATCGCCTGCGGCGCCCTGTCGGGCTTCCACGCGCTGATCTCGTCGGGCACCACGCCCGAAGATGGTGGACAAGGAGAGCCAGGTCCGGATGATCGGCTACGGCGGGATGCTGATGGAGTCGTTCGTCGCGATCAGCGCGCTGATCGCCGCCTGCGTGATCGACCCGGGCCTCTACTTCGCGATCAACTCCCCGGCGGGAGTGACCGGCGGCGACGCCGGCGACCGCCGCGGAGTTCGTCACCAACCTCGGCTTCACGATCAGCCCGGCCGACGCTGCAGCGCCGCGGCCGACGTCGGTCGAGGAGCAGACGCTGATCTCGCGCACCGGTGGCGCACCGACCCTGGCGTTCGGCATCTCGCTCGGTCTTCTCCGAGGCGTTCGGCGGCGGGCTGGCGGCGTTCTGGTACCACTTCGCGATCATGTTCGAGGCGCTGTTCATCCTCACCGCCGTCGACGCCGGCACCCGGGTGGGCCGGTTCATGCTGCAGGACACCGTCGGCAACGTCTGGCCGCGGTACGCCGACCTCTCGTGGAAGCCCGGCCTCCTGGTCGGCCAGCGCCGTCGTGGTCGGCGCTGTGGGGCTACATGCTCTACGTCGGCGTCACCGACCCGCTCGGCGGGATCAACCAGCTCTTCCCGCTCTTCGGCATCGCCAACCAGCTGCTGGCGGCGATCGCGCTCACCCTGTGCGTCACCCTGCTGATCAAGCACGGCAAGGCCGAAGTGGGTCTGGGTGCCCGGCATCGGACTGGTCTGGGACCTGGTGGTCACCATGACCGCCAGCTGGCAGAAGGTCTTCTCCGACAACCCGGCGATCGGCTACTTCGCCCAGCGCGCCCGGTACGCCGAGGCCCGCGACGCCGGCGAGCTGCTGGCCCCGGCGACGGACGCCGACCAGATGGACCAGATCGTCTTCAACTCCACGCTCAACGGCACCCTGCAGGCGACTGTTCGCGCTGCTGGTGATCGTGGTGGTGGTCAACGCCGCTGGTCGGTCTGCGTCCGGGCGCTGCGCGCCGGCGGGCTGCCGACCACCGAGGTGCCGGCGCAGCCGTCGTACATCGTCGCCCCGGCCGACTTCTTCGCCACCGCCGAGGAGAAGGAGGCGGTCCGTCGCTGGGAGGAGAGCGAGCCGGCGACGGCGGGCGGTGCCTGGGAGGAGCGGCCGTGAACGTCGCGCGCGTGTGGCGGCTCGTCCGCGAGTTCACCGGCGAGGCGAAGTGGGACGACTACCTCAGCGAGTGCCGACGGCTCGGGGTCGAGCCGAGCAGCCGGCGGGAGTTCGAACGCCACCGGGCCGAGCACCTGGAGTCCTCGGCCCGGTCGCGCTGCTGCTGAGCGGTGCCGCTGGGTGCTGCTTTGGGACGTGCTGCGGTCAGCGCGGCGCCATCCGCAGCGCGCCGTCCATCCGGACGACCTCGCCGTTGAGGTAGTCGTGCTCGACCATCGACAGGGCGAGCTGCGGCGTACTCCTCGGGCCGGCCCAGGCGCGCGCGGGAACGGCACGCCGGCGGCGAGCCCGGCGCGGAACTCCTCCGAGACGGTCGCCAGCATCGGGCGTCTCGACGATGCCCGGGGCGATGGTGCAGCACCCGGATGCCGTGCTGCGCCAGGTCGCGGGCGGCGGGCAGGGTGAGGCCGACGACCCCGCCCTTGGAGGAGGCGTAGGCGGCCTGGCCGACCTGGCCGTCGTACGCCGCGATCGAGGCGGTGTTGATCGACGACGCCGCGCTGGCCGTGCTCGAGCGGCTCGGTGGCGGCGATCTTCTCCGCGGCCAGGGCGAGCACGTTGAAGGTGCCGACCAGGTTGACCTGGACCACCTTGGCGTAGAGCGCGAGGTCGTGCACGCCCTTCTTGCCCAGGATCCGCATCGACGGGCCGATGCCCGCGCAGTTGACCACCGTGCGCAGCGGGACGCCGGCGCCGGCGGCGGTCTCGACGGCGGCCGCGACCTGCTCGGGGTCGGTGACGTCGACGGCGACGTAGGTGACGCCCGTCGACCTCGGGGGCCGTCTCGATCGCCGCCGGCAGGTCGAGGGCGAAGACCTGCGCGCCCTTCGCGGCGAGCGCGGCGGCGGTGGCGGCGCCGAGGCCGGAGGCACCGCCGGTGACGATGGCGGCGGTGTCGTCGAGCTGCATCAGTTCTCCTTGCTGTGCGGGCGGGTGGTGACGGGCCGCGGTCGTCCTGGGCCAGCGACCGGCCGATGACCATCCGCTGGATCTGGTTGGTGCCCTCGAAGATCTGCATCACCTTGGCCTCGCGCATGTAGCGCTCGACCGGGAAGTCGCGGGTGTAGCCGTAGCCGCCGAGGACCTGGACGGCGTCGGTGGTCACCTTCATCGCGTTGTCGGTGGCGACCAGCTTGGCGATCGACGGCCTCCCGGGCGAACGGCAGGCCCGGCGTCCTTGAGCCGGGCCGCGTGCAGGGTACGTCGCCCGGGCGGACTCTGCACCGCCGCCTCCATGTCGGCGAGCAGGAACGCCAGGCCCTGGTGGTCGATGATCGGCTTGCCGAAGGTCTCCCGCTCCCGGGCGTAGGCGACCGCCTGGTCGAGCGCGCCCTGGGCCAGGCCGGTGGCGACCGCGGCGATGCCGAGCCGGCCGGAGTCGAGGCCGGCCAGCGCGATCTTGAGGCCGTCGCCCTCGGCGCCGAGGCGGCGCTCCACCGGGACCCGGACGTCGTCGAGCCGCATGGTCGCGGTGGTCGAGCCGGTCAGGCCCATCTTGCGCTCGGGCGGGTCGGCGCTCAGGCCGGGGGTGTCGGCCGGGACCAGGAAGCAGGAGATGCCGTTCCGGTCGTCGCAGGTGCGGGCCATCACCTTGTAGAAGTCGGCCTGGCCGCCGTGCGTGGTCCAGGCCTTGGCGCCGTTGAGCACGTAGTCGTCGCCGTCGCGGCGGGCGCGTGGTGCGCATCGCGGCCGGGTCGGAGCCGGCGTGCGCCTCGGAGAGGCAGTAGGCGCCGAGCAGGTCGCCGCCGAGCATGTCGGGCAGCCAGCGCCGCTTCTGCTCCTCGGTGCCGAAGTTGACCAGGCCGAAGCAGGAGAGCGCGTGCACCGAGACGCCCACGCCGACGCTGGACCAGACGGCCGCCGATCTCCTCGAGCACCTGGAGGTAGACCTCGTAGGGCTGGCCGCCGCCGCCGTGCTCCTCGGCGTACGGCAGGCCGAGCACGCCGACCTCGCCGAGCAGCCGGAAGACGTCGCGGGGGAAGGTCTCGGTGGCCTCGGCCTCGGCGCTGCGAGGCGCGAGCTCGCGGGCGGCGAGGTCGCGGACCAGGGAGAGGAGCTCGGCGGACTCCTCGGTCGGCATCCGGCGCGTGGCGGTCATCGGGGGCTCCCAATCGGTGGGCGGTGGGCTGGACCTGAGACGGTCCCGGCCTCGTCGGCGGTGGTGGTGCGAGACTGGATTGCGATACTGCGAACTGCTCAGCAGTATCGGTGTGGGCGCATCCTACGCCGGGCTCATCACCCGGCCGTCCGTCAGCGAGGGGGACCGATGGACCGAGAGACCTCCCCGCGCGGCCGGCGGGCCGGCGGGTCCGCGCTGCGCCATGGGCGTACGGCGCGCCAGCAGGACCTGCTGCGCCGGCTGGTCGATCTGTTCGCCGCCGAGGGGTTCTCCCGTTTCACCCTCGACGACCTGGCCGAGCGCCTGCACTGCTCCAAGACCACCCTCTACGCGCTCGCCTCCTCCAAGCCGGAGCTGGTGCTGGCGGCGGTGCAGGAGTTCTTCCGAGCCTCGGTGCCGGTGGTGGAGGCACGGGTCGCGCAGGCCGGCGACCCGGGGGAGCGGGTCACCGCCTACCTGCTCGCGGTCGCCGACCAGCTCCGCCCGCTGTCGCGGGAGTTCATGGCGGACCTGCTCGCCTCGCGGGCGACCGCGGAGGTCTACTCGCTGAACACCGGAGCGGCCGCCACCCGGATCCGCGAGCTGATCGCCGAGGGGATGGAGGCTGGCGCCTTCCGTGCGGTCAACGCCGAGTTCGTCGCCGAGGTGGTCGCCGCCACGATGGCGGCGATCCAGCGCGGCGAGCTCTTCGCCCGGATGGAGATGACCGACGCCGAGGCGTACGCCGAGCTGGCCTCGCTGGTCGTGCACGCGTTGGCGGTCGGGCACGACTGACGCGGCGGACCGGGCGGACTGGTCAGCTCGACGGGGGCGGTGGAGGCGACCAGCGTCCCCGGAGGGTCGCCACGCCGATCCGTGCCAGGCCCAGCAGCAGACCCAGCAGCACACCCGAGACCGCCGACGCCAGGAGCGTCTCCAGGAACGAGAGACCGAGGCGCATGATGAAGATCGGGAGGACGACGTACGGCGCGTACCAGAGCCACTCCCACCCTTCTGGGTTGCGCCCGTCGCCGGTGAGTCCCAGGTACTCCCCGATCGTCCTCACGACGTTCCTCATGGTTTCCCCTCCGACGTCCCCGATGACCTCGCGAGTGTGGCACAGCGGGCTGGGTACGGATCAGTCATGAGCGAGCACGAGAACGAGCCCCAGCCCACCGACGAGACTCTCGAGGAGCAGTCCGGCGCCGAGTCCGAGGACCAGGACACCGAGCCGACCCTCAACGCGCCCGAGGAGGGGCGCCCCGACGGCCAGTAGCCCCGAGCGACCACGTGCACCCTTCTTGCTGCCGAGCCGGCGGATCGGCAGCAAGAAGGGTGCACGTGCGCTCAGCGCAGTCGGTCGAGCAGGTGTGCCCCGAGCACGACCACCGGCGGGATGAGGACGCAGAGACCGAGGAAGCCCCAGAACGGCAGGTCCAGCACCGACAGGGCGACGACGGGCACGCAGCAGACGGCCACGAACCACCAGTCCGTCTCCGTCTCGGGCGTCCCGTCCTCCTTGAGGAGGCCGAGGTAACGGCCAAGAGCACGCAGCATGGGTCCCCCCGAGATCGACGTCGGGACCGACGCTAGCGGGACACCGCGACGCCCGCTCGGGCCGACCACCGGGCGCGGTCGCGAAATGAGAAGGGCCCCGGTCACCAGGTGACCGGGGCCCTTCTCGCAGGGGATGAGCGGATCAGCTCTTGTTGGCCTTGCGCGCCCGCGAGGCGTGCTTGGCGCGGACGTTGGCGTCCAGCTCGACCTTGCGGATCCGGACGGTGTCGGGGGTGACCTCGACGCACTCGTCCTCGCGGCAGAACTCCAGGCACTGCTCCAGCGACAGCTTGCTGCGGCGGGATCAGCTTCTCGAAGTTGTCGGAGGTGGCGGACCGGATGTTGGTCTGCTGCTTCTCCTTGGTGATGTTGACGTCCATGTCGTCGGCGCGGGAGTTCTCGCCGACGATCATGCCCTCGTAGACCTCGGTGGTGGGCTCGACGAACATCACGCCGCGCTCCTGCAGCGAGGTCATCGCGTACGCCGTGGCGGCACCCGCGCGGTCGGCGACCAGCGAGCCGTTGTTGCGCGAGCGGATCTCGCCGGCCCACGGGAAGTAGCCCTCGGAGATGTGGTGGGCGATGCCGGTGCCGCGGGTCTCGGTGAGGAAGTCGGTCCGGAAGCCGATCAGGCCGCGGGCCGGGACCACGAACTCCATCCGCACCCAGCCGGTGCCGTGGTTGGTCATGCCCTCCATCCGGCCCTTGCGGGCGGCGAGCAGCTCGGTGATCGTGCCGAGGTACTCCTCCGGGCGCGTCGATGGTCAGGCGCTCGAACGGCTCGTGCACCTTGCCGTCGACCTCCTTGGTGACCACCTGCGGCTTGCCGACGGTGAGCTCGTAGCCCTCGCGGCGCATCTGCTCGACCAGGATCGCCAGCGCCAGCTCGCCGCGGCCCTGCACCTCCCAGGCGTCGGGGCGCTCGGTGGGGAGCACGCGGAGCGAGACGTTGCCGATCAGCTCGCGAGTCGAGCCGGTCCTTGACCAGGCGGGCGGTGACCTTGGAGCCCTTGACCCGGCCGACCAGCGGCGAGGTGTTGGTGCCGATGGTCATCGAGATCGCGGGCTCGTCGACGTGGATCAGCGGCAGCGCGACCGGGTTCTCCGGGTCGGCGAGGGTCTCGCCGATGGTGATCTCCGGGATGCCGGCGACGGCGACGATGTCGCCGGGGCCGGCGGACTCGCCGGGCTGGCGCTCGAGGCCCTCGGTGACCAGCAGCTCGGTGATCTTGACGTTCTTGACCGAGCCGTCGCGGCGCATCCAGGCGACCGTCTGGCCCTTCTTCAGGTTGCCCTGACGGATCCGGAGCAGCGCGAGCCGGCCGAGGAACGGCGAGGCGTCGAGGTTGGTGACGTGGGCCTGCAGCGGCGCGCCCTCGTCGTACTCCGGGGCCGGGATGGTGCTCCAGGATCGTCTTGAACAGCGGCTCCAGGCTGTCGCCCTCAGGCAGCTCGCCGTTGCCGGGTGCGGTGAGGGCGGCGATGCCGGCCTTGCCGGAGGCGTAGACGACCGGGAAGTCGAGCGCGTCCTGGCCGTGGGTGTCGTCGAGCAGGTCCATGAAGAGCTCGTAGGTCTCGTCGACGACCTCGGCGATCCGGGCGTCGCCGCGGTCGGTCTTGTTGACCACCAGGATGACCGGCATGCCGGCGTTGAGCGCCTTGCGGAGCACGAAGCGGGTCTGGGGCAGCGGGCCCTCGGAGGCGTCGACGAGCAGCACGATGCCGTCGACCATCGACAGGCCGCGCTCGACCTCACCGCCGAAGTCGGCGTGGCCGGGGGTGTCGATGATGTTGATGACCATCGGCTTGCCCTCGGCCGCGGCGCCGGCGTAGTGGATCGCGGTGTTCTTGGCGAGGATCGTGATCCCCTTCTCCCGCTCCAGGTCGCCGGAGTCCATGACGCGGTCGGCCACGCCCTCGGCCTGGTGAGCGGTGAACGCCCCGCCCTGACGGAGCATCGCGTCGACGAGGGTGGTCTTGCCATGGTCGACGTGGGCGACGATGGCGACGTTGCGCAGGTCGTTCCTGCGGGTGGAAGACATGAAGTACGGCGTCACTTTCGGATCGGGTCTTGGACCCGTTCGGGCCGTCCGCCATTCTAAGGGCTGGGTGCCACTGGGCCTGATTCGGCGACGTCACGCCTGCTCACGGCGTGCCCGCGGCGTCCGCCTGGGCCCACCCGGCGACCTGCGCTGCCTCCCGGTCGGCGGCCGCGCGCTGCTCGGGACCGAGTGCTGCGCGCTCCCGTGCGTACTCCTCCATCCCCCGGTGCGCGAGACTCGTGAAGTCAGGCCTCGCGGCCAACTCCCTGGCGCTCGTCCGTCCGGAAAGGACGTCAAGAATCGCAGACGCGAGCGGGGTGCCCCCATGGTGCTCCGCCAGCACCCGGAGTGCACGGCGGAGCTGGCGGTCGCCTGACTCGTCGCCGCCGGTCAGGCTGGTGAGGTCGTCAGGCGTCACCGTCTACGCCCCAGGTGGCCAGCTCGCCGCCGGGCATCGAGACCACACGCTCGTGGTTCGGGCCGACCACGTTCCAGGACTCGTAGTCGGGGGAGGAGGGGACCCTGAGCTCGACGTCCCCCACACACGATCGAGAGCCCACCGTCACCATCGATGCGGAAAGCGGTGACGGCGTCGCCCACCAGCCCGGTGAGCGTGCCGACCATCGTGCCCTCCGCCCCGTCCAGCGTGCTCTGCCGCCCGCCGGGGTCGATCAGCTCGTAGTCGTTCTCCACCGACACCAGCCACCCACCCGCGGTACCGAGGAAGAGGATGCCCGCGTCGTCGAGCTCCACGCTCGTCAGGGTCTTGCCCGAGAGGTCGATCATGGCTTCCAGCCTTTCGGGACGGGGTAGGTGCCGTCGGGGTTTCTCGGGATGTGGGTGTGGGCGTGGTTGTCCGCCTTGCTGCCGCCAGGCACCGTCGGCTTGCCGTCAAGGCCGATCGGCTGATTGTTCTCGTTGTAGTACCGGACGTAGCCGTCGGGGTAACGGTCTGTGGGTTCCATGACCCGCACGGAGCTGGAGTTGCCCGTGGCCCCCGGCTTCTGCCACACGTCCCCCTTCCCGTTGTCGGCGACGCGGCCCTCCCAGTCCTCGCCGGCGGACCCGGGCCGGTCGTCGTCCGGTAGTCGGTCACCGGGTCTCCTGGGCGGCGTCTTGCCGGGCGGGGGTCCGTCAGGGTCGGCGGCCTTCTTGATCCGGCGGGCACCGGCCAGCTTCTTGAGCTTCGCGCCGACGGTGCCGAACTTCGCGGCGGCGCTGGAGAGGGAGGCGACCGCCTTGGCCCTCGCCGCCGCCTTCAGGGCACGCAGCGCCGCGAGGATCTTGCGCGCCGCTGAGGCGATCCGCCAGCCCGCGATGGCGCCACCGGCGGCGGCTCCGCCGCCGAAGGTGAAGAAGCCCACCACCGCCCCCGCGACGACGCTGATGCCGGCTTCGATCGCCATGTCGCGCACGATGCCCTTGATCGTGTCTCGCTGGGTGTCGACCTGCGAGGCGTAGTCGTGGCAGGCCTGACCGATCGACCGGAACTCGGTGGCGAGCTCCTTGATCGCCGATTTCAGCTCGCGGTAGGCCTCGCGGGCAAGCGGCACCTCGGGCGATCGCTGGTCGGCGAGCTCGTCGGACGCGTGCTCGCAGTACCAGGTGAGGCCGTCGAGCGCATCGCCTGCGTCCCGCCACGCGTCGCCGGCGCTACGCAGCCGGTCGGTGTTCGCGTTGGGCCAGGCGAACCCCTCGAGGTGGTCCAGGATCTCGTTCCAGAAGTCGGGGGTGTCCTGGTTGTCTCCTCCCTCACAGCTCGGTGGGGTGTACGCGCGCACGTCGACAGGTCCGCCCCTGGGAGCCGCCGTGCCGGTGTGCACTGGCGGCCTCCCGTACACGGACCCCTGGTTGGCGGCGCGGTGGTTCTCCACGGACTGGGCGGTGAGCGCGGCGAGGGTGGCGAAGGAGTCGACCACCCCGTTCAAGCAGTCGACCCCCTCCTTCGCGGCCTTGTCGTACTCGGCGGCGAACTCCGTGGAGGTGGAGTCGTCGCCGGCCATCCCACCGAAGCCGCCGAGCTTGCCGATCAAGGTGTTGTACTGCGTGGCGGCCCGGTGGTTGCCCCCGACCAGCGCCTTGACCGCCGAGTCGTAGTGGACGGGGCCGATCGTGATCGTCACAGGACCTGCCCCCACATCTGACTGTTGGCGCGAGCTGCGGCGGTGTAGTTGGTGTGCGCGCGACGGGCCGCCTTGCGCATGTCGACGAGTGCCGCGTGCATGGCCGCCATGCCTTGCCGCCACTCGTCGTACGCCTCCTGCTGGGCATGGGCGGCCAGGCCCTCCCACGTGCCCTGGAGCGCCGCGAGTTGGCGGGCGAGGTCGGCATCGATGGCACTGAGCTCGCGCTCGGTGGCCTCGAGGTCCGAGATGATCCGGTCGAGCTCGTCGTGGTCGACGGAGAACGCCTCGTCCATCAGCCGAGCCGGTCGATGATGCGGGCCGAGAGCGCGTCGAGCTGTCGCTGGGACTGCTCGTCCTGGCGGAGGTAGTCCTCGTGCTGGGCGCGCAGCAGCTGGGCCATCGCCACCAGTCCCTCCTCGACGTCCGCGGCGGCCGCCCGCCAGTCGTCCCACGCCTCGACGAACGAGTCGGCGGCCACCCCCGTCCACCCGGATCCCAGGAAGGCGGAGACCCGCTGGTCCGCCTGGAGGCGCCGGGTGCGGACGCGCGAGGCTGCCTCCTGGACGTCTCCCTGCGCCCGCTGCATCGCCTCGTGGACAAGCTCGAACCCCATGTCGGCCTCCTGGAGACCCCTCGAGAACGGGACGCCGGCCATCCTGCCGGGTTGGTGCGACACGGAACAGGGGCCATCCGCAGCCTGGTCAGGCAAGACTTGCCTTGGATGCGGCGCTGCGTGTCCCCGCCTAGGGTTGCGGCATGAAGCTCACCCAGACCCTCGAAGACGCCTTCAACGCCCAGATCAGCCTGGAGCTCCACGCCTCGATGGTCTACCGCCAGCTGGCCATCGAGATGGAGCTCAAGGACCTCCCGGGGATGGCGGCCTGGCTGCGGCACCAGGCCGACGAGGAGATCGTCCACGCCAACAAGTTCATCGACCACGTGGCCGACCGCGACAACCACCCGCGGATCGGTGCCCTGAGCGCCCCCGAGGTCACCGCGACCACCGTGCTGGAGGTCTTCCAGGCCGCGCTGGCGCACGAGCAGAAGGTCTCGGCCTCGATCCGCTCGCTCTACCGGCTGGCCGAGTCCGAGGGCGACCTCGACTCCCGCCCGCTGCTCAACTGGTTCCTCGAGGAGCAGATCGAGGAGGAGGCCACGGTCAGCGAGATCGTCGGCCGCGTCGAGCTGATCAACGAGGACGGCCCCGGCCTGCTGCGTCTCGACGACGAGCTCGGCCAGCGCCCGACCGCCACCACCGAGGCGAAGTAGCCCCGGGTGCGGCTGCCGGCTGGGCCGTCCGGACGTCGAGGCCTACGCCGGGCTGCGTGACCTGCCACGCGGCCGACCCGGGGACCAGCCCCCGGGGACGGCCCGTCGGTCACCTGGCTGGGGGTGAGCACCGTCCTGGTCGACGACGGCGAAGTCGGCGATGCTCACCGACGGCTTCTTCAGCCGCCCCGGCCTGCTCCGGACCGCGCTCGGCCGGCTGGCCCCGACGAGGCGCGGATCGACGAGGCGCTGGGCCGCGCCGGGATCGACCGGCTCGACGCGGTGCTCCCGGTGCACACCCACTACGACCACGTGCTCGACTCGGCCACCGTGGCGCGCCGGACCGGCGCGCTGGTGGTCGGCGGCGAGTCGACGGCGTACGTCGCTCGCGGGCCACGGGCTGCCGGAGGACCGGATCCGGGTGGTGACCGCCGGCGAGCCGCTGACGGTCGGTGCCTACGAGATCACCCTGGTCGAGGGGTCGCACTGCCCGCCGGACCGCTTCCCCGGGAGGATCACCGAGCCGGTGCCGCTGAAGGCCCGCAGCACGGCGTACCGCTGCGGCGAGGCGTGGTCGACCCTGGTCCACCACCGACCCAGCGGCCGCCGGCTGATGGTCCAGGGCTCGGCCGGCTGCGTCCCGGGCAACCTGGCCGGGCCACCGCGCCGAGGTCGTCTACCTCGGCATCGGCCAGCTCGGGCTGATGGACGCCCGCCTACGTCGAGCAGTACTGGGCCGAGACGGTCGGGCAGGTCGGCGCCCACGACGTGGTGCTGGTGCACTGGGACGACTTCTTCCGCCCGCTGACCGCGCCGGCGCGCGGCCTGCCGTACGCGGGCGACGACCTGGACGTGACCATGGAGCGGCTCGGCCGACTCGCCCAGCGCGACGGCGTCCGGCTCCACCTGCCCGAGCTCTGGGACCGCACCGACCCGTGGGCGACCAGCGGGGCGAGGGCAGCAGACGGTGAGCAGGCTGAGTCGCGACCCTGGTCAGCCGGGCCGCCGTCTGGTAGTTCTGCTGGCACGGTGCGTCCTGCGGGGACGTGACCGGCCCACGGATCGGGGAGCCAGATGACGGACGACCGGGTCGCACGCGGCGGGTTCGTCCCGCCGTACCTGCTGCGCAGCATCGCCAGGTCCGGTGACCCGGGGACGGCCGCGCTGTGCCAGGACACGCTGCGGGCCGACGCGTCGTTCCGCGACATGCGTCGCACCGAAGGCTCCCGGGCCGGGCTGTCGGCCCACACCGCGACCCCGGTGGTGGCCGAGCCGAGGGCTCGCCTGGCGGGTGCACGACGCCGAGGGTGGCACCCGGCTGCCTGGCACGCCGGTCCGCGGGCCCGGCGACCCGGTGACCGGTGACCTCGCGGTCGACGAGGCCGCCGGCAGGGATCGAGCGCACGCTGCGGTTCTTCGCCGAGGCCCTGGCCAGGGACTCCTACGACGGACGCGGTGCGACGGTGGTGCTGAGCGTCCACTACCGGGAGCACTACGAGAACGCGTTCTGGGACGGGCGCCAGCTGGTCTTCGGTGACGGCGACGGCAAGGTCTTCGACCGGTTCACCAAGCCGGTCGACGTGCTGGCCCACGAGTTCGGGCACGCGGTGATCGACGCGAGCGCCCGGCTGGTCTACGCCGACCAGCCCGGGGCGCTCAACGAGTCGGTCGCCGACGTCCTGGCCAGCTGCCTGCTGCAGTGGCTGGCCGGCCAGGGGTCGGCCAGGCGTCCTGGCTGATCGGCGAGGGGCTCTTCCTGCCCGGGGTGCGCGCCCGCGCGTTGCGCGACCTGGCGGCCCCCGGCACGGCGTACGACGACCCGGTGCTGGGCGCGGACCCGCAGGTGGCCCACTTGGACGACTTCGTGGTCACCGAGGAGGACAACGGCGGCGTGCACCTCAACTCGGGCATCCCCAACAAGGCCTTCCACCTGGCCGCGCTCGCGCTGGGCGGCCGGGTCTGGGAGCGCGCCGGACTGGTCTGGTACGCCGCGCTGACCGGCGAGCGGGTCGGGCCGCGCAGCGACTTCGCCGGCTTCGCCGCGGCCACCGTCGAAGCAGCGGCCGACCTCTGGGACGCCGAGGCGGCGGGGATGGTGGCGAAGGCATGGGCGGACGTCGGGGTCACCGCGACGTCCGGCGCCACCGGTGCGGGGGAGGAGGCGGCGCCCCGCCCCGGTGCCCGCGCCGGTCCCGGCCGCCGGGTCAGGTGGTGGTCACCCGGTCGGGGGCTTCGCCGGGATCACCACGACGCTGCGGCTCGATCTCGGCGCAGGTGCCGCCCGAGGTGCGCAGCGCCGAGCTGGGGCCCCTCCTGCGGTCGGTGGAGTCGGCCCGGGGCGAGGCAGCCCAGGCGCCGCCGGCGCTGCCGGTGGCGGACGGATTCGTCTACACCTTCAGCCTCCCCGGGCGCGAGCCGTGGCGGGTCGCCGAGCCGCAGCTGAGCGACGAGCTGCGGCAGCTCGCCGACCTGGTGGAGCGGTTCGGCGGACGGCCTGAGACAGCCTGAGACAGGCCTACGGCATGCCGGCCGCCTCGGCGCACCGGCGCGCGACCTCGGCCATCGCCTCGCGCAGCTCGGGGCCCTCCTCGATCCGGAAGTGGTACGGGATCCGGGCCAGCCACTCCGCGGCGTACATCCGGGGGTTCTGGGTGCTGCCGACCAGCACGCAGCCCTCGGGGTGCGGCTCCAGCACCCCCATGTGCGGCCCGGCCCACGGGGCGACCTCCTCGGCGGACGCGGCGAAGACCACCCGGGTCGCCAGCGCCCACCCCGAGGCGAGGTGGGTGGCCAGCGCGGCCACGGGGTCCAGGTCCGCGGGCGGGGTGAAGCGCTCCTCGGTGGCGGTGACGGCCTGGATCCGGTCGACCCGGTAGGCGCGGACGGCGTCGGCCCGGTGGGAGTGGCACAGCAGGTACCACCGCCCGAACCGGACCACCACCGCCCACGGGTCGACCAGCGACTCCCACCGCGAGCCCGCGTCGCTGCGGTAGTCGAGCAGCACCCGGCGGGAGGCGGCGACCGCCGTGACCAGGTCGCTGGTGAGGCCCGGGTCGGGCCGGCTGGTACGCCGGTCCGGGGTCGCCGCGGCGTGCTCGCGCAGCGCCGCCGCCTCGCGTCCCACGCTCTCCGGCAGCGCCCGGATCACCTTGGCCAGGGCGGAGCCGACCAGGTCGTCCGGGTCGGCCGCGGCGGGTTGGCTGTCCAGGACCGCCATCACCAGGCCCAGGGCCTCGGCCTGGCTGAAGCTCACCGGGGGCAGCCGGGTGCCGCGTCCCAGCCGGTAGCCGCCGTGTCGGCCCCGGGTGGCGGTGACCGGGACGCCGGCCTCGCGCAGGATCGCGACGTAGCGCCGGGCGGCGCGCTCGGTCACCCCCAGCCGGAGGGCCAGCTCCTCGGCGGTGGTGCCAGGCCTGGTCTGCAGCACCTCGAGGGCGCGCAGGGCGCGTGCGGTGGGGCTGGTCTCGGCCATCCGTCGACAGTACGACGGAATCCGGCAGCAGAACGTCCGGATTCGTCCCTAGGGTCGAGGAACAGGGAAGACCGACGCAGAGGAGCTCGACCATGGACATGCTGCTGATCGCCGGGATGTGGCTGGACGGCACGGTGTGGGAGGACGTGCTCCCGGGACTCGCCGAGCGCGGAGTTCGGGGAGTGCCGGTGACGCTGCCGGGCCAGGGGGACGGCGACGCCCGCGCCACCTACGAGGACCAGGTCGCGGCCGTGGTGGCGGCCCTCGACGCGTCCGAGGCCGACCAGGTCGTGGTGGTGGGGCACTCCGCCGCCTCGACGCTGGCCTGGGCGGCCGCCGACGCCCGGCTCGACCGGGTCGCCGGGGTGGTGCTGATCGGAGGGGTGCCCACCACCGAGGGGAGTGCCTACTTCGACTACTTCGAGCCAGTCGACGGGTGGCTGCCGTTCCCGGGCTGGGAGCCCTTCGAGGGCCCCGACATCGCGGACCTCGACGAGGCCGCGCGCCGCGACCTGGCCGCCCGCACGGTCGCGGTGCCCGAGGCGGTCACCTCCGGGCGTGGTCCGGTACGGCGACCCGCGCCGCCGCGACGTGCCGGTGGCGCTGCTCTGCCCCGAGTTCAGCCCCGAGGAGGCGCGGGAGTGGATCGGCTCCGGTGACGTGCCCGAGCTGGAGCAGGCCGGCGCCCTGAGCCTGGTCGACCTCGACTCCGGCCACTGGCCGATGGTCAGCCGGCCGGCGGAGCTGGCCGCGGTGCTGGCCGAGGCGGGCGCCGCGATGAGGGGCGTACGGCCGTCGAGCTCGTCGGCGGTGCGTCGGGGTCGCGCCTGGGCGGTGGAGGTGCGCGCCGGGGCGGTGGCTGGCAGACTGAGCCGGGTGAAGACCATCGGACTCGTCGGCGGCATGAGCTGGGAATCCAGCGCGGTGTACTACCGGCTCCTCAACGAAGGGGTCGAGGAGCGGCTGGGAGGCCTGACCTCGGCCAAGAGCGTCCTCGCCTCGGTCGACTTCGCGGAGGTGACGGCGCTGCAGCAGGCCGAGCGCTGGGACGAGGTCGCGGAGATCCTCGCCGAGGCCGGTCGCGGCGTCGAGCGCGCCGGCGCGGACTTCCTGCTGCTCTGCACCACCGCGTTCCACCGGGTGGCCGACCAGGTCGAGGCGGCGATCGACATCCCGCTGGTCCACCTGGCCGACGTGGTCGCCGAGGCCAGCACCGAGCAGCGGCTGGACTCCGTGGGCCTGATCGGCACCAGCTTCGCGATGTCGCGGACCTTCTTCACCGACCGGATCGCCAGCCACGGGCTCAAGGTGGTGCTGCCCGAGGAGCGGCACTACGAGACCCTCGACCGGATCATCTACAGCGAGCTGGTGCACGGCAAGGTGGTCGACGACTCCCGGCGCGAGGTCGTGCAGATCGTCGAGGAGCTGTGGGACGCCGGCGCCGGCGGCGTGATCCTCGGCTGCACCGAGCTCGAGCTGCTGGTCCGCCAGGCCGACGTGGAGATCCCCGTGCTGGGGTGCACCACGCTGCACGTGCAGGCGGCGCTGGACCTGGCCCTGGCCGACTGAGCGCCCCGGCCCCGGTCGGGCGCTGCCCCGGCATCTCGCACTCCGGCGTTTCCCAGGTGTGAATCCCCTCGATCGGGGAAGGTATGCCCCGGGCCCGCCCGGGTCCGACCGCACCAGCACGGGGGAACCACTCATGACCGCTCGCCGCTCGACCACGGCCGCCACGGCCGCCCTGACCGCAGCCCTCGCGCTGGCGCTCCTGCCCGGCGGGACCGCCGCCGTGCAGGCCGCCTCGCCCACGGGTGTCACGTTCGACCTGGTCGAGCCCGACGGGAGCCGCACGAGCGGATCGACCTGGGCCTGCTGGCCGACCGCTCGGCCCCGGCGGCACGTGGGGTCAAGACGTACGAGGTGGCGGCCGGCAGCACGTTCCGGATCCCGGGCAAGGTCAAGACCTTCCGCGGCAAGAAGCGGGTCGTCACGGTCTGGGAGAAGAAGGGCAAGAAGCTCCGCAAGGCCACGCGGACCAGGACGAACAAGAAGGGCCGCTTCTCCTTCAAGCTGAAGGCCGGCTCCCGGGTCCGGACCCGGACCTACGTCGTCACCGTGCCGCGCAGCCGCGGCGTCCGTCCCGCCCGGCAGCAGTTCCGGGTCCGGGTGGTGGCCGCGACGCCGCCGGTACCGCCGCCGCGCACCCCCACCGGGGTCGCCCCGGCCTGGACCACGCCTGCCGTGACGGCCTTCGCCGCGCCGACGGTGGCGTCCGGCCAGGTGACCGGGGCGCCCGCCGGGCGCGGGGTGCAGGTGCAGAGCCTGCTCGGCGCGGACTGGGTCACCCTGGCCCGCACCGAGAGCGCGGCGGACGGCAGCTTCTCCGCGACGCTGCCCAACGACTGGGTCCGCAACGCCCCCACCCGGGTGCTGGTGGAGGAGACCGCACAGGCGCTGGGAGCGGTCTCCGAGCCGGTCGGCACCAGCGTCGCCCTCGACTACGCCCCCTCCGGGTCCGACCCGACCAACTGGACCTACAGCGGCACCCAGACGACGCAGCGGTGGCGATACGACTCCTGCGAGCCGGTCCGCTACCGGGTGAACTACACCCACGCCCCGGCGGGGACGCGGGAGATCGTCCAGCGGGTGCTGCGCGAGGCCCGGCTGGCCACCGGCCTGACCTTCGTGGACGCGGGCGACACCACGTCCTACTCCTGGCCGGTCCCCGGGCTGCCCGGGATCGACCTGGCGACGACCGACCTGCTGATCACCTTCGGCGGCCCCCAGCACACCACCCAGGACATGTCGACGGCGATCGGCTGGGGCGGCGGCGGCACGGCCGTCTGGGCGACGGACGCGCTGGGCTCGCACGCCCGCATCGACTACACGCAGGTCTTCATCGACGTCCTGCAGGACCGCTCGGCCCAGGGATTCCAGTGGACCCCGCGAAGCTCTCCGCGACGCTGGCCCACGAGGTGGGCCACGCGCTGGGCATGGGCCACTCCCCGGCCGGCAAGCCGGCGGACCAGGTCATGTATCCCACGCTGACCTCGTCGACGCCTCCGCGCTACGGGACCGGGGACCTGACCGGGCTCTCCACGGTGGGCGCCGGCCAGGGCTGCTCGCGGCCCGCCTCAGCCGCCCGTGGCACCTCGGGCCGGCTGGACGTCCCGGTCATGCCCTGAGCCCGTGCTCACCTCGGTGCACCCGGTCGGCGGACCGGGTGCGCCGGGGCCCTGCTCAGACCCGGTGCACCTTGTGCTGGGCGGCCTGCGCGCGAGGCTTGATCACCAGCTCGTCGATGTTGACGTGGGCCGGGCGCGTCGCCGACCCAGGCGATCGCGTCCGCCACGTCCTCGGCGACCAGCGGGTCGGGGACGCCGTCGTAGACGCTCGAGGCGCGGTCGGCGTCCCCGCCGAAGCGGTTGAGCGAGAACTCCTCGGTGGCCACCATCCCGGGGGCGACCTCGCTGATCCGGATCGGCTCGCCGACCAGCTCGAGGCGCAGCGTCTCGGTCATCACCCGCAGCCCGTGCTTCGCCGCGGTGTAGCCGGCGCCGCCCTCGTAGGCGATCCGGCCGGCGGTGGAGCCGACGTTGACGCACCACGCCGTCACCGCTGGCCCGCAGGGCCGGCAGCAGGGCCTGGGTGACCCGCAGCACCCCGAGCACGTTCACCTCGTACATCCGGGTCCAGTCGCCCGGGTCGGCGGACTCGACCGGGTCGAGCCCGATCGCTCCGCCGGCGTTGTTGACCAGGACGTCGAGGCGGCCCGCCGCCGTCGAGCCGGGGGACAGCGACGCGACGGCCGCGGCCAGGCCGGCGACCGACTCGGGGTCGGTCACGTCGCAGGCGACGGCGGTGCCGCCGATCTCCGCGGCCAGCGCCTCGAGCCGCTCGACCCGCCGGGCGGCGCAGACGACGGAGAACCCGGCGGCGGCCAGGGCGCGGGCGGTGGCGGCGCCGATGCCGCTGCTGGCACCGGTGACGACGGCGGTACGGGGAAAGGGCGCGGCTGAGCTCATCGGACCATGATGGCAGGATCGCGGTTCGTGACGATCATTGCGGCAGCAGACGGATCCGCCCTCGGGAACCCCGGACCGGCGGGGTGGGCCTGGTACGTCGACGACCAGCACTGGGCGTGCGGCGGCTGGCCCCGGGGCACCAACAACATGGGCGAGCTGATGGGCGTGCTCGACCTGCTCCAGCAGACCGCGCACCTCGACGAGGAGCTGCACGTCATCTGCGACAGCACCTACGTCATCAACTCGGTCACCAAGTGGATGGCCGGGTGGAAGCGGAAGGGCTGGAAGAAGAAGGACGGCAAGCCGGTCCTCAACGTCGAGCTGATGAAGGCGATCGACGAGGCGATGGCGGGCCGCTCGGTCACCTTCGAGTGGGTCAAGGGGCACGCCGGGCACGTGCTCAACGAGCAGGCCGACCGGCTGGCCAACGGGGCGGCCCTGGCCTGGCAGGGCGGCGGCGGCGCCCGACCCGGGCCCCGGGTACGCCGGCGCCAGCACGACGCACCCGGACGCCGCTCCCGGGCAGGTCGAGGAGGAGCCGGACCTGTTCTCCGGCCTGACCGCGCAGCCGGACCACGTGCCGACGCCCGAGGAGGAGGTCATCGACCTCGAGCGCTCGCTGCTCACCGACCGGGTGCGCAGCGACCCCGCCGCGGTCGCCGCGCTGCTCCACCCGCAGTGGCAGGAGATCGGCGCGTCGGGACGCCTGTGGTCGCGCGAGGAGATGCTCGCCGAGGTCGGTCCGATCCCCGAGACGACCCTCGACGTGGTGACGGTGGAGCGGGTCGAGCCGGACCAGGTGCTGCTCGTCTGGCGCAGCGTCGGGAGCGACCAGGTGGCCCTGCGCAGCTCCTGGTGGACCCGCCGGCACGGCCGGTGGGTTCAGCGGTTTCACCACGCGACGCCAGAACGTGCGTAAAATGTGACACACAACGCAGCCGTGTCGCGCGTACGCCGTGGCACGGCTAACCTCTGCACTTTCTCCCTGCGTCACCTCACAGGAAGCGAAAATCAATGACCGTACGTCAACTTGGTGGCGGTTTGGGTGTCCTCGGCGGCATCGTGTGGATCGCGCGATGGCTGATGGCACCGGCGGACGGACCCGCGGACGTCTTGCGCTACGCGGGCCTCGCGCTCGTGCTGCTCGGACTCGTCTGCGTCGGACTGACCCTGGTCAAGGGGCAGGCGCTGTGGCTCGACATCGTGGTCGGCTTCGCCGCGCCGGCGCTCTTCTGGGCCATCTACGAGATGGTCCGGGCCGAGGTCGTCGGGGACGGCCTGCTCTTCCACGGCGTCCTGGGCATCGCCTGGGTGCTGGTCGGGCATCGGCCTCATCGTCAAGGGCAAGCCCCGGGTCCAGGACCCGGTGGAGGCGCACGTCTGAACGGCGCCTCCGTGATTCCCCGGCCGCGCGCGGGCGGGGAATCAAGCGACCCCGACGACGGTGTTGTCGCCTGCGGCAGTGACGACGACGAAAGGGTCGCGCGTGGACCGGGTGGCGATGATCAGCCTGCACACCTCACCCCTCGACCAGCCGGGCACCGGCGATGCGGGCGGGATGAACGTCTACGTCCTCGAGCTCGCGCGCCGGCTCGGCCGGCAGGGCGTCGAGGTCGACATCTTCACCCGGGCGACGTCCTCCAGCCTGCCGGCGACCGTGGAGGCCGCTCCCGGCGTCCTGGTGCGGCACGTGGCGGCCGGACCGTACGAGGGCCTGGCCAAGGCCGACCTGCCCGCCCAGCTGTGCGCGTTCGCCCGTGAGGTCCTGCGGGCCGAGGCGTGCCAACCCGTCGGCCACTACGACGTCGTGCACTCCCACTACTGGCTGTCTGGCCAGGTGGGCATGCTGGCCCGGGACCGCTGGCAGGTCCCGCTGGTGCACTCGATGCACACCATGGCGAAGGTCAAGAACGCCGCGCTGGCCACCGGGGACGCGCCCGAGCCGACCGCCCGGCTGATCGGCGAGGAGCAGGTGGTGGCCGCCGCCGACGTGCTGGTGGCCAACACCGCCCAGGAGGCCGGCCAGCTGGTCGACCTCTACGACGCCGACCCCGCCCGGGTCGAGGTGGTCCACCCCGGGGTCGACCTGGGCGTCTTCCGCCCGCAGGACGTCGCCGGGGCCCGCCGGCAGCTCGGCCTGCCGCTGGACGCGCACGTGCTGCTCTTCGCCGGCCGGATCCAGCCGCTCAAGGCCCCCGACGTGCTGCTGCGCGCCGTCGCCGTGCTGCTCGAGCTCGACCCCGGGCTGCGCTCCCGGCTGGTGGTCCCGGTGGTCGGCGGCCCGTCGGGCTCCGGCCTGGAGCACCCCGAGTCGCTGGCGCTGCTGGCCGACGAGCTGGGGCTGCGCGACGTGGTCCGGTTCGTGCCGCCGGTCGACCGGAGCACGCTGGCGTGCTGGTACGCCGCCGCCACCCTGGTCGCCGTCCCCTCGCACAACGAGTCGTTCGGGCTGGTCGCGGTGGAGGCGCAGGCCGCCGGGACCCCGGTGGTCGCGGCCGCGGTCGGCGGGCTGACCACCGTGGTCGCCGACGGCTCCAGCGGCCTGCTGGTGCAGGGCCACGACCCCCGGGACTGGGCGCACGCGCTGCGCCGGGTGCTCTGCGAGCCGGGGCTGCGCGAGCGGCTCGGGCGCGGCGCCTTGGCCCAGGCGGCACACTTCGCCTGGGAGCGGACGGCCAGCGAGACGCTCGAGACCTACGGGCGCGCGGCGTCCCTGATGCGGACGGAGGTGCCGGCGTGAGCGACGACCGGACGATGGGCGTGACCCTGGACGAGCGGGTGGTGGCGCTGGTGCGCGACCACCTCACCGAGAACGAGCTCGACTACGACGAGCATCGCGCCCGGGTGTCTTCTCGTTCAACCTGCCGGGCACCAAGAAGCTGCAGACCCCGGTCCGGCTCGACGTGGGTCCGCACGCGCTGGGCGTGCACGCGTTCGTCTGCCGCAACCCCGACGAGAACCACGAGCGGGTCTACCGCTGGCTGCTCGAGCGCAACCTGCGGATGTACGCCGTCGCCTTCGCCGTCGACGCCGCCGGCGACATCTACCTCGACGCCCGCCTCCCGCTGGCCGGCCTGGACTCCGACGAGCTGGACCGGCTCCTCGGGTCGGTGCTGAGCTATGCCGACGAGTCGTTCAACACGATCCTCGAGCTCGGCTTCGCCAGCTCGATCCGCAAGGAGTGGGAGTGGCGCACCTCCCGGGGCGAGTCGACGGCCAACCTGGAGGCGTTCAGGGGCTGGCTGGAGGCCGCACCGGACGGGTCACCCGGCTGACCAGCACCCCGGCCAGGCAGAGCGCACCGCCCACGAAGGCGAGCGCCGGGGGCACCTCGGCGAGCAGCAGCCAGGCCAGCAGCGCGGTGATGAAGGGGACCAGGAAGGTCGCCATGGCGAACCGGCCGGCCTCGGCGTGCGAGAGCGCGTAGGCCCAGGTGGTGAACGCGATCGCGCTGGGGAAGACGCCCAGGTAGACGATCCACCACAGGTCGGCCGCGCTGGCCCGCCCGAGCACCCCGACCAGCTCGACGGTCCAGGGCAGGCAGCCGACCAGGCCGACCGCGTAGTACCAGAAGGTCATGTCCAGCGCGGTCATCCCACTGCCGAGCAACCGCTTCTGGGTGAGCACGCCGATGGCGAAGCCGACCGCGGCCACCACCCCGAGGAAGACGCCCAGCACGTCGCTGCCCGACTCCTGGGAGGACGCGCGTGCGATCAGCACGACGCCGCCGAACCCGATCGCCAGGCCCGCGACCAGCCAGACGGTGAGCCGGTCGCCGAGGAAGACCGTGGCCAGCAGCGCCACCAGGATCGGGCCGAGCTGGACCAGCAGCGCGGCGGTGCCGGCGTCGATGCGCCGCTCGGCCTCGTTGAGGGCCACGTTGTAGACCGCGATCCAGCTCAGCCCGCCGAGCACGACCAGGGGCCAGTCCGCCCGCCGCGGCATCCGCCAGCGGATCCGGTCGGCCCGGCCCAGGCGCACCTCCCGGCCGGCCTGGAGGCGCACCATCACGCCCAGCGCGAGGACGGCGACGGCCAGCCGGCCCAGGCTCAGGGAGCCCGGGGGCACCGTCTCACCGAGGTGCCGGATGGCCACGAAGGCCGAGGCCCAGGTGACCAGGGTGAAGCCCACCGCCAGCAGGGGGAGCCACGGGGCGGGGGAGTGCCCGGCGGTCGCGTCCGGCGCCCCGCTTCTCGTCGTCGTCACAGACCGACCCTAGGCGCAGGCGCCGACAGTCGTCGCGCGGGTTTCGGACCCCGCGTCCGGGCCCGCGGCGCCGCTCAGCAGGCGCCGATCAGAGGTCCAGCTTGTATCCCAGGCCGCGGACGGTGATCAGGTAGCGGGGCGTGGACGGATCGGGCTCCAGCTTGGAGCGCAGCCGCTTGACGTGCACGTCGAGGGTCTTGGTGTCCCCGACGTAGTCGGCGCCCCACACGCGGTCGATCAGCTGCCCGCGGGTGAGCACGCGACCGGGGTTGCGCAGGAACATCTCCAGCAGCTCGAACTCCTTGAGCGGCAGCCGCTGCTCGGCGCCGTCGACGGTGACGACGTGCCGCTCCACGTCCATCCGCACCGGCCCGGCCTCCAGCGTGTCCGGGGTGAGCTCGGGCTCGCCCCCGCGGCGCAGGACGGCGCGGATCCGGGCGACCAGCTCGCGCGGGGAGTAGGGCTTGGTGACGTAGTCGTCGGCGCCCAGCTCGAGCCCGACCACCTTGTCCACCTCGTCGTCCTTGGCGGAGACCATGATGACGGGCACCCGCGAGGTGGCCCGGATCTGGCGGCACACCTCGGTGCCCGGCACGCCGGGGAGCATCAGGTCCAGCAGCACGATGTCGGGGCCCTGGCGGGCGAACTCCTGCAGCGCGGTGGCGCCGTCCGCGGCCAGCGAGACCTCGAACCCCTCCTTGCGGAGCATGTAGGCGAGGGCGTCGCTGTAGCTCTCCTCGTCCTCGACGACCAGCACGCGTGTCATCGGCTTCCTTCCTCTGGCAGTCCGCGGTCGCCCGCGGGTCGGGGGTGCTTGCGGGGCAGGGAGAGGGTGAACGTCGAACCCTCGCCCTCCACGGACCACACGGAGACGTCGCCGCCGTGGGTGGCGGCCACGTGCTTGACGATGGAGAGCCCGAGCCCGGTGCCGCCGGTGGACCGGTGGCGTGCCGGGTCGACGCGGTAGAACCGCTCGAAGATCCGGTCGAGCTCCTCGGGCGGGATGCCGATGCCACGGTCGACCACGGAGATCTCCACGGTGCGCTCGGTGCCCTTCGCGGTGACCAGCACCGAGGTGCCCTCGTCGGAGTAGGTCACGGCGTTGGAGACCAGGTTGGAGACCGCGGCCGCCACCTGACCCCCGTCGCCGCGGACGCAGAGGCCGGGCTCGGTGTCGACCTCGAGCTCGATCCGCTTGGCCGCGGCGTCGGTGGCGGAGGTGTCCACCGCCTGGGCGAGCACCTCCTCCACCGCGACCGTGGCCTGCTCGTCGCCCGGGTCCTGGGACTGGAGGCGGGAGAGCTCGATGACCTGGTGGACCAGCTGGGAGAGCCGGTCGCTCTCCACCAGCATCCGACCGGCGAACCGCTGCACGGCCTCGGGGTCGGTGGCCGCCTCGGAGACCGCCTCGGCCAGCAGCCGGATCGCCCCGACCGGGGTCTTGAGCTCGTGGCTGACGTTGGCCGCGAAGTCGCGGCGTACGGCCTCCACCCGGCGCTCTCGGGTGCGGTCCTCGGCCAGGACCAGGACCAGGCGGGGCCCCAGCGGCGCCACCCGGGCGCTGATGGTGCGCGGGGCCGCCTGGTCGCGGGTCAGGGTCAGCTCCGTCTCCCGGATCTCCCCGTCGCGGCGCACCTTGCCCACCAGGTCGCGCAGGTCCTCGATCAGCAGCTCGTTGCCGCGCACCAGCCCGAAGGCGTACGCCGGCGCCGAGGCCTTCAGCACCGTGTCGTCCTCGTCGAGCACCACCGCGCTGCTGCGCAGCACCGACAGCACGGTGTCGACCCCGGGCGGCAGCACGGGCTCCTCGGTCGGGGACTCCCGGCGCTGCTCACGGTCGCTGATGTGCCACGCGAGGACGCCCACGGCCCCGACGACGACACCGATCAGGGAGGCCAGGGCGGCCTGGGTCGTCGGGTCCACCCTCCGATCGTAGGCCAGGCGCGACCGCGACCCGCCGGACGCGGAGCCGGGCGCCGAGTGTTCACCCGGCGTTCAACTCAGGTCGCCCACCGGACACCTGGGCGGCCTACGGTGGGGCCATGCGTGAGGTCTTCCATGAACAGCTGGACTCGGTCTTCGACGACCTGGTCGACATCTGCGAGCTCGTCCGAACTGCACTCCAGCGCAGCACTGCTGCACTGCTGGAGGGCGACCCGGCCCTGGCCGAGCGGGTGATCTCCGCCGACGCCGAGATCGACCGGGCCCGTGAGCGGGTGGAGGACAAGGCGTTCGCGCTGCTGAGCCTCCAGGCCCCGGTCGCCGGTGACCTGCGCCTGGTCGTGGCGGCGCTGCGGATGGTGACCGAGCTCGAGCGGATGGGCGACCTGTCGGTGCACGTGGCCAAGGTGGCGCGGCTCCGCGCGCCGCACGTCGCCGTGCCCGAGGCGATGCGCCCGACCCTGACCCGGATGGCCGAGGTCGCCGAGGACATGGTCACCCAGGTCATCCAGATCATCGCCGAGCGCGACGTCGAGGCGGCCAGGTCGCTGGCCCGCGACGACGAGGAGATGGACCTGCTGCGTCGCTCGAGCTTCGTCACCCTGCTCGCCGACGACTGGGAGCACGGCGTGGAGGCGGCGATCGACATCGCGCTGCTCGGCCGCTACTACGAGCGGATCGCCGACCACGCGGTCTCGGTGGCCAACCGGGTGATCTTCGTGGTGACCGGACGGACCGTCCTGGCCGCGAGCTGAGCCGGGCCGGGCCCGGCCCGGCTCAGCGTCCCTGGTTGGCGACCGCGGCCGCGGCCGCGGCCGCCGCCTCGGGGTCGAGGTAGCGACCACCGGCGGTGACCGGGTGCAGGTCCTCGTCGAGCTCGAAGACCAGCGGCATCCCGGTGGGGATGTTGAGGCCGGCGATGTCGGCGTCACTGATCTCGTCGAGGTGCTTGACCAGGGCCCGCAGGCTGTTGCCGTGCGCGGCCACCAGGACGGTCTTGCCGGCCTTCAGGTCGGGGACGATCTCCGCCTCCCAGTAGGGGAGGAACCGGGCGATGACGTCCTTGAGGCACTCGGTGCGCGGCATCTCCTCACCGAGGTCGGCGTACCGCGGGTCGCCCACCTGGGAGAACTCGTCGTCGTCGGCGATCGGCGGGGGAGGGGTGTCGAAGCTGCGGCGCCAGAGCATGAACTGCTCCTCGCCGTACTCCTCGAGCGTCTGCTTCTTGTCCTTGCCCTGGAGCGCGCCGTAGTGACGCTCGTTGAGCCGCCAGGAGCGCTTGACCGGGATCCAGTGCCGGTCCGCGGCGTCCAGGGCCAGCGCGGCGGTGTTGATCGCCCGCCGCTGCAGCGAGGTGTGCACGACGTCGGGCAGCACGCCCTCGGCCCGCAGCAGCTCGCCGCCGCGGACGGCCTCGGCCCGACCCTTGTCGGTCAGGGCCACGTCGACCCACCCGGTGAAGAGGTTCTTGGCGTTCCACTCGCTCTCGCCGTGGCGGAGCAGGACCAGGGTGTAGGTCATCGTCGTTACCTCGGGTGGTGAGCTCGGACAGGACTACTGGGGTGGCTGCTGGAGAGTGCTGGTGCGCGGGTGCTGCTGAACGGGTGGAGCGAACCAGGTGGTGCTGGACGGAGGGAGAGCCCTCACGCTCAGTGGTCCTCGCCGGTGCTGACCTCGCACACGGCCGGACCGGTGGGCACGCCGGAGACCGAGGCGAACTCGCCGCAGTTCTCCACGACCGGCACCTTCAGGCCGATGGTCTCACCGGTGGAGAAGTCGACGGCCACCTCGACGTACCGGCCGGCCTCGAGGTCGCCCTCGACGATCACGGGACTCTCGGCCTCGGCCAGGTTGATGAAGCCCAGGGGAGCGAGGTCGACACCCTCGACGCCGGAGAAGGTCAGGCCGTCGGGGCTGCTGACGCCCTCCAGGCTCACGTCCTGGTCGGTGGAGTTGTTGGCCAGGCCGGCGATGAAGACCGACTCGCCGGTCTCGGCCGGACCACGGCCGCGCCCAGGACGTCGACCATGCCGTCGCGGTTGTTGGCGCCGACGGCCGGCGTGTACTCACGGTCCGTGGCGTAGTCGAAGCCGCAGGAGCTCAGCACGGGGGCGAGGACGAGCGCGAGGGACGCGAGCGCGGTCGTACGACGGTGAGGCGTGTGCATGAGCAGAGCGTAGCGTCGCCGCGCCGGGAGCCGCCCGCCGGGCCACCCGGAGCCGGGCTCCACCACAGGGATTCTCGCATCTGTCAAGCCCCGATCAGGCCTCTGACCTGCGGAAACGTGCTCTCACAGGTGTCTAGCGGACGTGCTAGACTGGGAGTCCTTGAAAGGGGAACTCACCATATGACTTTCACCGTCGGCGAAACGGTTGTCTACCCGAATCACGGGGCCGCCATCATCGAGGACATCGAGATGCGCAAGATCAAGGGGGAGGACCGGGAGTACCTCGTTCTTCGCATCGTCGCACAGCAGGACCTCGTGGTCCGCGTGCCCGCGTGCAACCTCGACCTGGTCGGCGTGCGCGACGTGGTCGACAAGGCCGGTCTCGACCGGGTCTTCGACGTGCTGCGCGCCGCGCACGTGGAGGAGCCGACCAACTGGTCCCGCCGCTACAAGGCCAACCTGGAGAAGCTGCACTCCGGCGACGTGATGAAGGTGGCCGAGGTCGTCCGCGACCTGTGGCGCCGCGAGCGCGACCGCGGCCTGTCCGCGGGCGAGAAGCGGATGCTCGGCCAAGGCCCGCCAGATCCTGGTCTCCGAGCTGGCCCTGGCCGAGCACACCAACGAGGACAAGGCCGAGGCCATCCTCGACGAGGTGCTCGCCTCCTGAGGCGATGACCGCCCGCAGCTGACGAGGGCCCCGACGACTTCGGTCGACGGGGCCTTCGGCGTTCCTGGTCGGCGGACCTGCCCTGGTGCTGCCGCCCCGGGTCAGGGCCTAGGGTGTGGAGTGCCATGCTCAGGGATCCGTACTACCTCGACGACGACGAGCACCCGCGTCCGCGCGGCCGCGTGCTCGACGAGGACCGCGGCCGCCTCCCCTACGTGCTGCTGCACGGTGAGGCGCTGGTGGTCTGCGCCGCCTGGGCGGTCGGGGAGGCCGGGATCGAGCTGCTCGACCACGACACCCCGTGGAGCGACGTGCAGGAGGCGGGGGCGCCCCTGGTCCTGCACGACGCGCTGTGCCCGATGACGCCGGCCCAGTTCCTCGCCGACTGCGTCGAGCGCTGCCTGGAGACCGGGCGCGTGGTGGTCGGCGTCCGTCCGGTCACCGACACGGTCAAGCAGACCGCGGACGGGGTGCTGGGCGGCACGGTCGACCGCGAGGACCTGCGCGCCGGTGAGCTCCCCGGTGGTGCTGCCCGCCGACCTGCTCGCCCACCTGCCGGACCTGCCGGCCACCGACTTCCCGACGCTGCTCGAGAGCCTGGTCCTGGTGCTCGGTGCCGACCGGAGCCGGTGGCTGGAGCTGGTCGAGGCGCCGGCGCAGGCACGCCGCGTGCACGACGCCGACGACGTGCGGCTGCTCGAGCAGCTGACCGCGGCCCCGCGCTCCGTCTTCCCCTGACCAGGAACTGCCTGACCGGATCAGGGACCGCCTGACCTGACGGCCGGACGGCGGGTCGGGCGAGGGCTCAGTCGGTCGGCGTCGGAAGGTCGAGGAGCAGCTCGGCCAGCGCCACGTCCTCGGGGAAGGTGACCTTGAGGTTGCGGGAGGCTCGACGCGACGGCGGTGATCCGCACAGGCCGGCCCCCGTCGTCCGGGTCCCCGTACCGCTCCAGGGTGGCGGCGGTGTCGGTGCCCTCGAAACCGTCGCGGGCCGCGGCCCGGTAGGCGCTCAGCAAGGGGCGCGAGCGGAATGCCTGCGGAGTCTGCACCGCCACCAGCCCGCTGGGGCCGGGGGAGCCGTCGGCACGCAGCAGAGGACCCGCCTCCACCACGGGGACCGCTCCGCCGTGCTCGGCGGCGGCGGCGACCAGGCCGGTCATCAGCTCGAAGCCGGCGAGCGGGCGCGCCCCGTCGTGGACGGCGACGACCTCGATCTCCCCGGACTCCACCCACGGGGCGAGCACCTGCAGCGCGGCCTGCTCGGAGGCGTGCCGGGTGTCCCCACCGGTGACCAGCAGCACCTCGGGGGCGTCGGCCCCCTCGCCGGTGTCTCCGTCGTCGGCGTCGTGGAGGGCCAGGTGCGGGCGCAGCGCCTCGGCGACCGCCTGCTCCTCCCCGGGACGGGCCACCACGACCACGCGGCGTACGCCGGGCACCGCGAGGGCCGCGCCCACCGAGTGCGCCAGCACGGGCCGCCCGGCCAGGGGCAGCAGCACCTTGTTGCGGGGGCGGCCGTCGACCACCGCCCCGACCCGCGAACCCGAGCCGGCAGCGAGGACCACGAAGGCGGAGGCAGTCACGCAGGCACCCTATGACGAGCAGGACGCCGTCCGGGCGCGAGGGCTCGAGGGCGCGGTGAGCCCGGGGAGGAGCAGACCGGGGCCACGGCCTGAAGGCTCAGTGGGGCACGCGGTAGCGGAGGTAGAGCAACGAGCCGATCGTCCGGCTCTCCAGCAGCTCGAGGTCGACCTGACGCCGGTGCCGGGCGAAGTAGGGCGTGCCACCGCCGACCAGCACCGGGTAGACCCGGATCCGGTACTCGTCGATCAGGTCCAGGGCGGCGGCCTCGGCGGCCAGCGTGGCCCCGCCGATCGCCAGGTCGCCCTCGCCGGGCTCCTCGCGCAGCCGGGCCACCTCCTCGGCCAGCGTGCCCGAGGCCAGGCGGGTGTTGCTGCCGCGCACCACCTCGGGCGTCAGCGTGCGGGAGACGACGACCTTGGGCAGCGCTCGCCACAGCACCGCGAACTCCCGCTCCGGCTCGGTCGAGCGTCCGGGTCCTCCTCGGCGGTCTCCCAGTAGAGCATCGTCTCGTACAGGCGCCGGCCCAGCAGGTGGACGCCGACGCCGCGCACCTCGTCGGTGGCCAGCGCGAAGACCTCCGGGTCGGGCGCCGACCAGTCGAAGCCGCCGTCCGGGCCGACGACGTACCCGTCCAGCGACGTGCTCATCGAGTAGGTCACGCGCCGCGTCATCCCTCCTTGTTACCGGCTGGGCGACGGCCTTCGCAATGCCCTGGGGAGGTAGATCGCGCCCGGGCCGTCCGGAGAGTCGGCGGCCTCGTCCCCGGGGTTGGAGATGGCGCACCTGCGCAGGCTCAGGCAGCCGCACCCGATGCAGCTCTCCAGCCCGTCGCGCAGCCGCTCGAGCGCGGCGATCTGCTCCTCGAGCCGGCCGCGCCAGTGCCGGGAGATCCGCTGCCAGTCGGCCTTGGTCGGGGTCCGGTCGTCGGGGAGGCGCCCCAGCTCGTCACGCACCTCCTCCAGGCTGAGGCCGACGTTGGTGGCGGCCCGGATGAAGGAGAGCCGCCGGAGCACGCTGCGCCGGTAGCGGCGCTGGCCGCCGGGGGAGCGGGTGGCGGAGATCAGGCCCTGCTCCTCGTAGTAGCGCAGGGCGGAGGCGGTGAAGCCGCTGCGCCGCACCACCTCGCCGATCAGCAGCAGGTCCTTCGCGTCCATCTGGTGTCCGCCTCTTGACCTCAAGTTCACTTGAACTTGAAGGATGCTCGCATGACGACGACGACGCAACCCCTGACACCCGTCGCCCTGGTCACCGGCGGGTCCGCCGGCCTGGGGCTGGCGCTCACCCTCGACCTCGCCCGCCACGGCTGGACGGTGGTCACCGACGGCCGGAACGCGGGGCGGTTCGAGGAGACCCAGCTGCCCCCGGAGGTGCGCGTGGTGGTGGGGGACCTCACCGACGACGCCCACCGCGAGCGCCTCGCCGAGGAGGTCGACGAGCTCGGCCGCCTCGACCTGCTCGTGCACAACGCCAGCACCCTGGGACCGCTGCCGATGCGGCCCCTCGCCGAGGCGGCCGCAGGCGACCTCGAGGCGGTCTGGCGGACCAACGTCGCGGCTCCGCTGGCGCTCACCTCGCGGCTGCTCGACCGGCTGCGCGCGTCGGACGGGGTGCTGGTGGCGATCAGCTCGGACGCCGCCGTGAAGCACTACCCGTGCTGGGGCCTGTACGGCGCGAGCAAGGCGGCCCTGGACCACCTGGTCCTGACCTGTGCCGCCGAGGCGGGGGTGACGGCGTACGCCGTGGACCCCGGCGACATGCGCACGGCGATGCACCAGGACGCCTTCCCGGGGGAGGACATCTCCGACCGACCGCTGCCCGAGACGGTGGTCCCGCGGCTGACCGCGCTGCTGGCGGCCAGGCCCGCCAGCGGCAGGTTCCGGGCCGAGGACTTCTCGTGACCGGCCTCGACGTGCGCCCGACGACCACCTTCCGGGCCTCCGCGTTCGCCCCGCGGCCGGCGGAGTGGCGCGGCCTGCGCCGCGACCAGGGGCGGCTGCTCGTCGCCACCGGGACCGCGCAGGACACGGGGGAGGGCACGGGGGTGGACACGGGGGTCGACGGGATCGTGCACACGAGGTTCCACGACCTGCCCGACCACCTGAGGCCCGGGGACGTGCTCGTGGTCAACGACTCGGCCACCGTGGCCGGCGCACTGGACGCCCGGCTCGGCGCCGAGCAGGTGGTCCTGCACGCGGCCGCCAGGCTGGAGGACGGCACCCGGGTGGTGGAGCTGCGCACGGCACCCGACGCCGCCCGCGCGGTCCTGGACGCCCGGTCCGGGGACGAGGTCACTGTCGGCGAGGTCTCGCTGCGGCTGCTCGATCCCTGGCCCACGGGACGCCCCTCCTCGCCGTCCGGCCGGGGCAACCGGCTGTGGCGGGCGCGTGCGACCGGCGACCTGGACACTCTGCTCGAGCGGGTCGGCCGGCCGATCGCCTACGGCTACCTGGACCGGCGCTACCCGCTGCACGCCTACCAGACCGTCTTCTCCACCCGGCCGGGCAGCGCCGAGATGCCGTCGGCCGGGCGCCCGTTCACCCCGCGCGTGCTCCAGCGGCTGCGTGCCCGCGGCGTGCTGGTCGAGGCGATCACCCTGCACACCGGGCTCTCGTCCCAGGAGGCCGGCGAGGCGCCGGGGCCGGAGTGGTTCGAGGTGACCGGTGCGGCCGCGCACCGGATCGAGCGCGCCAGGGCGGCCGGCGGCCGGGTGGTGGCGGTCGGGACCACCGTCACCCGGGCGCTGGAGTCGGCGGTCGAGGTCTCGCCCCGCGGCGACCGGCTGGGAGCGGCGACGGGCTGGACCGCCCGGGTGGTGACCCCGCAGGACCCGCCCCGGGTGGTGGACGGCCTGGTCACCGGCTGGCACGACCCGGTCGCCTCGCACCTGCTGCTCGTGGAGGCCGTGGCCGGAGCGGCGCTGACCCAGCGGGCCTACGACGAGGCCGTGCGGCACGACTACCTGTGGCACGAGTTCGGCGACTCCGCCCTGCTGCTTCCGGAACGTCGGGAGTGAGGGTTTTCCTGCGCGAAACATGAGGTAACGCCCCCGACAACATCGCGAGCCTAGGTTTCCTCAGCAGACGGAAGGAGTGCCCATGCACCAGCGAAGGACTCTCGGGGTCGCCGGTCACGGCATGGTGGGACACCGCTTCGGGCAGGCCGCCGTCGGCCTGCGGAGCGACCAGCGATGACTCCGCCTCTCGGGCAGGAGTGGCAGCCGGTCTGCCGGCTGGACGACCTGGAGGTCGAGCGGGGTGCTGCGGCGCTGGTGCACGGCCAGGCGGTGGCGATCTTCCGCACCGCCGACGACCAGGTCTTCGCGTTGAGCAACCACGATCCGTTCAGCCGGGTCTCGGTGCTGGCGCGCGGGATCGTGGGCAGCCGCGACGACGTCGACTTCGTCGCCTCCCCGATGCACAAGCACGCCTTCGACCTGCGGACCGGACGCTGCCTGGACGACGAGCACGTCTGGGTCGCCAGCTACGACGTACGGGTGGTGGACGGCGTGGTCCAGGTCGGGCCGCGGCAGGAGCGGCGTGCCAGCGCATGAGGACCGACCCGCGACCGGACCGCTGCACGGGTCCCGGATCGGGGTCACTGCCTCACGGTGCGGCCGAGGAGCGGATCGGGCTGCCCGGCCGGCGCAGCGACGTCGCCTTCGAGGTCCGCGGCGGCCACCAGCTGCGGGTCCTGGGCGACCGGGTCCTGGTCGACGGGGAGGAGACCAGGCTGACGCCCGCGCCGCTGGCGGTGCTGCGGGCGCTGCTGGCGCGTCCGGGCACGTGGTCGGGCGAGCCGAGCTGCTGCGCGCCCTGCCCTCGGGCACCGCGGGCTCCGAGCACGCGGTGGAGATGGCGGTGGCGCGGCTGCGCGGCGCGATCGGCGCCGACGCGGTGCAGACGGTGGTGAAGCGCGGCTACCGGCTGGCGCTGGCCTGAGCGAGCTCGACCAGGTCGACCAGGTGCTCGGTGACCAGGTCGTGGCGCTCCAGCGGGAGCATGTGGCCGGCGCCGGGGGCCACCACCAGCCGGGAGCGCCGCAGGTGGTCGGCGATCCGACGGGCGTGCGGCACCGGGGTGAGCCGGTCGCGGGAGCCCACCAGCACCCGGGTGGGGGCGTGGTCGTACGCGGCGAGCGCCGCGGCGCGGTCGTGGCCCTGCATGTCGTTGTAGAACCCGCGCATGGTGGCGGGGGAGCAGTTGATGATCTGGTCGACCACCAGACCGGCGTCCCGGGGCCGCAGCGGGTCGCCGAAGAGCAGCCGGTTGACCACGGCGCGCTCGATCGTCGGCGTACGACGCCGTGCCCGGCGGCTCAGCGTCCGGGCCCGCAGCGCCAGCAGCTGGGGGAGCCGGGCACGCGACGCCCGGGCCGAGCTCGGGCAGGCCCAGGGTGACGGTGTCCAGCTGGCCCGAGGAGGTGGCGACGAAGAGCGCCCCGGCGGTCCGGGCGGCGAGGTCCGGCCGCTGCTCGGCCAGCGCCATCAGCGTCATCCCGCCGATGGAGTGACCGGCCAGCACCAGCGGCCCGCGGGGTGCGTGCAGGTCGATCAGGTCCGCCATGTCGCGGGCCAGGTTGGCCACCGTGCAGCTGGCCTCGGGGGCCGCCTCGGAGCGGCCGTGGCCGCGGTGGTCCCAGGTCAGGATCCGCAGGTCGTGGCCGTAGCGGGAGAGCAGGTCGAGGACCTGGTAGTGCCAGTCGTCGGTGTCGGCGGTCCAGCAGTGGGCCAGCACCACGGTGACCGGCTCCTGCGACGGAGTGGGCGTCGGGCCGTGCACGCGGACGTGGAGCCGGAGCCCGTCGAAGGTCTTCACCCGGCCACGATGGCAGTCGCGACCGCCGCGACGCCCTCGCCGCGCCCGGTCAGGCCCAGCCCGTCGGTGGTGGTGGCCGAGACGGTGACCGGTGCGCCGACCGCCTCGCCCAGCGCCCGCTCGGCCTCGGCGCGCCGCGGACCCAGTCGCGGGCGGTTGCCGATCACCTGGATCGCGACGTTGCCGATCTCGAACCCCGCAGCCCGCACGCGGGCGGCGGTCTCGGTGAGCAGGGCGACCCCCGAGGCGCCTGCCCACTCGGGCTCGGCGGTGCCGAAGTTGCTGCCCAGGTCGCCCAGACCGGCGGCCGAGAGCAGCGCGTCGCAGGCGGCGTGGGCGGCCACGTCGGCGTCGGAGTGGCCCTCCAGGCCACGTGGCTCCTCCGGCCAGGAGAGACCGGCGAGGTGCATCGGCACCCCCTCGACCAGGCGGTGCACGTCGGTGCCGACGCCGACGCGCGGGAGCGGGACTGGGGGCTGTGTGGGACGGGGGCTCACGCCGTCGATCATGCCTGAGCCACAATTCCCCGCATGACGTCGTCTCGCTCGTGGGTCCTGGCGGGGGTCGTGGCCGGGACGACCGGGCTCGCGACCAGCTATCTGGCTGCCAAGGTGCTGACCATCCGGGAGACCCCGCTGGTGGCCGCCGCCGACCTGGTCGTGCGACTGACCCCCGGCCCGGTGGCCGAGTGGGCGATCGAGACGCTGGGCCCGGCGGACAAGCCGGTGCTGATGGTCTCGGTGGTGCTGGTCCTGCTCGGCTCGTTCGCCCTCGCCGGCTGGGCCTGGGGCCTCGCCTGGTGGCGGGGCGTGCTGGCCTGGCTGGCGGTGGCCGGCGCGGGCCTGCTCGCCGTCCTGCTGCAGCGCGGCGCCGGGATGGTCGAGACCCTGCCGCTGGCCGTCGGCCTGGTCACCACCCTGGTGGTGACCGCCGGGCCTGGGCAGGGCGGGCCGCGTCCCGGACGGGGCCGACCCGGAGAAGGACGGTGACCTCGAGGGCGACGGTGCCGGGACCCGGTGGCGGGGCGGTCGCCGGGGACTGCTGCTGGGCCTGTCGGTGGCCGCTGTCGTCACCGTGGCCTCGACCGCGATCGGCAGGATCATCGGCAACCGCAAGCGCGCGGTGCAGGAGAGCCGGCGGCTGCTGCGGATCCCCGGCGTCACTGACCGTGACGCCGCCCGCCCGTGCCCGGATCGGGCTCGAGGGCGTCACCAGCTGGCGCACTCCGAGCGAGGAGTTCTACCGGATCGACACCACCCTGGCGGTGCCCACCATCGACCCGGGTCAGTGGCGGCTGCGGATCCACGGGATGGTCGACCGCGAGGTGGTGCTCACCTACGACGACCTGGTCACCATGGAGCTGACCGAGGCCTGGGTGACCCTCAACTGCGTCTCCAACCCCGTGGGCGGCGGGCTGGTCGGCAACGCCTGGTGGAGCGGGGTGCGGACCGCCACGCTGCTCGAGCTGGCCGGGGTGCCGGACGGCGCCGACGCGGTGCTCCAGACCTCCGAGGACGGCTGGGACTGCAGCACTCCGCTCTCGGCGATGACCGACGAGCGCGACGCGATGGTCGCGGTCGCGATGAACGGCGAGCCGCTCACGATCGAGCACGGCTTCCCGGCCCGGACGCTGGTGCCCGGGCTCTACGGCTACGTCTCGGCCTGCAAGTGGGTCGTCGACTGGGAGGTCACCCGCTTCGACCGGGTGGAGGCGTTCTGGACCCAGCGCGGCTGGGCCGAGCAGGGGCCGGTGAAGATCGCCTCGCGGATCGACGTCCCCGCCGCCGGCGACTCGGTGCCGGCCGGTCAGGTGCGGGTCGGCGGCGTGGCCTGGCACCAGCACGTCGGGATCTCCGCCGTGGAGGTGGCCCTGGACGGCGGCGACTGGCAGGAGGCCGAGATCGCCTCGCCCAAGACCGACGACACCTGGGTCCAGTGGGCGGCGACCGTGCCGGTCCCCGAGGGCGAGCACGTGCTCCGGGTGCGGGCGCGCGGCAAGGACGGTGCGGTGCAGACCGGCGTACGCCGCGACGTGCTGCCCGACGGCGCGACCGGGTGGCACACGGTCGAGTTCACCGCAGGAGCCGGACCGGAGCGACTCGAGCCGGACTCGGCCGAGGCTCAGTCCTCGAGCAGGTAGGTGAGGCCGCCGGACCCGTCGAGCCAGACCTGCTCGAACTGGGCCCGGTCGTAGGTGCGGCGCACCGAGGAGTTGGTGGGGGCGGCCGGGTCGTTGACCACCACGTCGCCGGAGGCGGTGAAGCCGACGAGGACCATCAGGTGCCCCGCGGTGGAGCGGATCGGCGCGCCGCTCAGCTGACCGGAGGAGAAGGCGACCGAGACGATCAGCGGGGTGCCGGCGGCGATGTGCTGCTCGGCGGCGCGCAGGTCGCGCAGCCGGGTGACCGAGGTCCGGGGCAGCAGCGTGCCGGCGTAGGCGGTGTTGAACGCCCAGTTGCCGGTGCCGCGGTAGCCGTGGTCGTAGGTCTGCTGCGCGGTGTGGTCGACGACGCGCGTCGGTGTGGCGACCGCCGGCGAAGGTCCGGGCAGCGGCCGGCACGACGCCGTAGTGCTCCAGCACCATCGCGAGCCGAGGTGGGCGAGCACCAGGCCTCGCCGCCGTTGCCGTACTGCGGGTAGTGGCCGCGGTGGGTCATCTGCGAGTACGCCGGGACGTCGATCACGGTGCCGGCCGCGGCCCCGGCGGGCCGAGGTCGCGCCGCGCGGGCCGACCCGGCTGGCCATCGCGCCGACCCGGTCCAGCGACGGGGGCGGTGCGGGTGCCGCTGCGGCGCATCAGCTGCACCTTCAGCTGCCAGCCGACCGGCGCCCGCGGCGTCGTGGCGTCTTGAGGGTGTCGACCGCGACCCGGGCCAGGTCGTCGTCCTGGCTGCCGAGGGTGGTGCGCCGGACCCAGCGGTTGCCCGAGGTCCAGCGGGCCATGCGTGTCCCAGGACGCCGGTGCGTCCCGTCGGCGCGCACGGACCCGGGCCTTGACCTCGATCCAGCTGTCGCCGGGGGTGGTGGCCTGCCAGGACGGGATCAGCTCGGTGAAGGCGAAGGACTCGGTGACCCACGGCGAGGTCCACACGCCGACGTCGTAGCGCCGGCCGTCGTGGGTGCGGCTGCGGGTCGGCTTCTTGAGCCGGACCGAGCCTCGTGGCGATCTTCGTGCCGCACGCGGCGCCCGGGGCGCAGCTCGTGGCCGGCGTCGAAGGAGGTGTCGGCGACCTGGGTGGTCGAGCGCCGGGGCGCCGGCTCGTCCTCGCCCGGGGCGCTGGTCGCCGGGGCGGCGACCACGAGCGCGGCCGGCACGGCCAGCGCCACCGCGGTGGCGACCAGCCCGGAGAGGGGGCGGCGAGCGGGGCGGGAGGGCAGGCGGCTCATTCGCGGGACGATACGTCACACCAGCCCCATCCGTCACCGGCTTCGCCGGATGCGGGGCGTGGCCACGACCGCCCCTAGACTGACCGCGTGACTCTCCGGCTCCATGACACCGCCTCGCGCGAGGTCCGTGACTTCGTCCCCCTCCAGGAGGGGAAGGTCGGGATCTACGTCTGTGGCCTGACCGTGCAGAGCGAGCCGCACGTCGGCCACGTGCGCTCCGGCGTCAACTTCGACGTGCTCCAGCGGTGGTTGCGCGCCTCGGGCTACGACGTCACCTTCATCCGCAACACCACCGACATCGACGACAAGATCCTCGCCAAGGCCGCCGAGCAGGGTCGTCCTTGGTACAACCTCGCCTACGACATGCACCGCGAGCTCGACCGGGCCTACGCCGCGCTCAACGTGGCGCCGCCGACCTACGAGCCCAACGCCACCGGGCACGTGCCGGAGATGGTCGAGATGATCACCGCCGCTGATCGAGCGCGGGCACGCCTACCCCAGCGAGGACGGCTCGGGCGACGTCTACTTCGACGTCCGCTCCTGGCCGACGTACGGCGAGCTCACCCGGCAGCGGATCGACGACATGGAGGCCGCCGAGGACGCGCCGGTCCGCGGCAAGCGGGACCCGCGCGACTTCGCCCTGTGGAAGGGCTGGAAGTCCGACTCCGAGCCCGCCACCGCCTCCTGGCCCTCGCCCTGGGGCCGGGGTCGCCCCGGCTGGCACATCGAGTGCTCGGCGATGGCCGGCAAGTACCTCGGCACCGCCGTTCGACATCCACGGCGGCGGCGTCGACCTGCGCTTCCCGCACCACGAGAACGAGCTGGCCCAGTCCCGCGCGGCCGGGCACCCGTTCGCGGCGTACTGGATGCACAACGCCTGGATCACCACCGCCGGCGAGAAGATGAGCAAGTCGCTCGGCAACAGCCTGACCATCCCCGTCGGTGCTGCAGCGCTACCGCGGGATCGAGCTGCGCTACTACCTCGTGGCCGCGCACTACCGCTCCCACGTCGAGTTCTCCTTCGAGGCCCTCGACGAGGCCGCCACCGGCCTGCGCCGGATCGAGGCGTTCCTGGAGCGGGCCGGGGTCGACGACGACGCCGGGCACCGCGACCCGCGAGCAGCTGCCCGAGGCGTTCGTCGCCGCCATGGACGACGACCTGGGCACCCCGGCTGCGGTGGCGGTCGTGCACGAGACCGTGCGCGAGGGCAACCGGCTGCTCGCGGCCGCCGGGACGGCGGCGACGCCCGGGCGGCCGCCGAGCAGGTGCTGGCGATGCTCGACGTGCTCGGGCTGCACCCGGACGACCCCGCGTGGCGCGGCGGAGCCGACCAGGAGTCCGCCCGTCTGACCGACGCGGTCGACGCCCTGGTCGGCGCGCTGCTCGAGCAGCGTGCGGCGGCGCGGGCCGCCAAGGACTTCGCCACCGCAGACGCACTCCGTGACCGCATCAAGGCGGCCGGCATCGAGATCGAGGACACCCCGTCGGGGCCGCGCTGGACGCTGGCCCGACGCAGGGGAAGGACTGACATGGCAGGCAACTCCCAGCGCAAGGGATCGATCCGCAAGTCGAAGAAGGGGGCCACGGTCGGCTCCGGCGGAAAGGTCAAGCGCGGGCTCGAGGGACGCGGTCCCACGCCCGAAGGCCGAGGACCGGCCGTACCACAAGGCGCACAAGATGCGGGCCAAGGCCGAGAAGGTCGCGAGCACCCGGCCCCGGCGTCCCGCCGGCAGCACCGACGCCGAGTGGGTGGCCGGGCGCAACAGCGTGCTCGAGGTGATGCGCGCCGGCGTCCCGGTGACCGCGATCTACGTCGCCGAGGGCGCCGAGCGCGACGGCCGGCTCCGCGAGGCCTTCAAGCTGGCCGCCGAGCGCGGTCTCTCGATGCTCGAGGTGACCCGCAACGAGATGGACCGGATGACCTCCGGCGCCGTCCACCAGGGCCTCGCCGCGCGGATCCCGTCGTACGAGTACGCGCACGCCGACGACCTGCTCGACCGCGCCAAGGAGGCCGGCGAGCCGCCGCTGGTGGTGGTGCTCGACTCGGTCACCGACCCGCGCAACCTCGGCGCCGTGGTCCGCTCGGCCTCCGGGTTCGGCGCGCACGGCGTGGTGGTCCCCGAGCGCCGGGCCGCCGGGATGACGGCCTCGGCGTGGAAGACCTCCGCCGGCGCCGCCGCCCGCACCCCGGTCGCGCAGACCGTCAACCTGGTCCGGCAGCTGAAGGCCTACCAGGACGCCGGCTGCATGGTGGTCGGCCTGGACGCCGACGGCGACGTGTCGCTGCCCGAGCTGGTCGCCGAGGGCGGCCTGGCCGAGGGACCGCTGGTCCTGGTCGTCGGCTCGGAGGGCAAGGGACTCTCCCGGCTGGTGGCCGAGACCTGCGACCAGCTGGTCTCGATCCCGATGGCCAACAGCCTGGAGTCCCTCAACGCCGGGGTCGCGGCCTCGGTCGCGCTCTACGCGATCTCGAGGGCGCGCGCCTGACCGACGAGGGCCGTTGGCTACGGTGGCCGCGATGGTTGCCGCTCCCAGTCCTTCCCGCGTCCTGCGATGGACCCTGCTCGGCGGCGTGTGGCTGCTGGTCACCGTCCTCGTCGGTCTCGCCCTCTTCTTCGGCAGCAGCCGCACCACGGTGCTGGCCGGACACGACGCCGTGGTCACCCCGAGCCTCGACGGCCACGTCGTGCTGGCCACGGGGCCGGTGCTGCCCGACGTCCGGACCGAGGTGCCCGGCGTGCTCGGGGTCCGGATCGACCTGGGCAAGACCGACGCCGCCTCCACCGAGCAGCTCTTCGAGCGCTACGCGCTGATCGCCGCCAACCCGCAGTCCCAGGTCGCCAAGGTGCAGGACCTGGTCGTCGACATGGCGCTGGCCTCCGCGCTGCGCGGCGCCGCGGTCGGCACCGTCCCGGTGCTGGTCTACCTGCTGCTGGGCCGCGACCGCCGCCACGACCTGGCCGGCGGGCTGCGCCGGCTCCGGGCCCGCCCCCTGCTCGGGGTGGGGCTCGCCGGCGCTCTGGTCGTCGCCCTGTGGCAGCCCTGGTACGGCGACGAGACGCAGGTCGACCGGGCGTGGGAGTGGATCCCGTTGGCCGACTTCCTGGGCGAGCAGGTGCCGGTGCCGGCCGAGGCGGCGGGGCTGGAGGTCCGCGCCGACATCACCGGCAACGAGACCAAGCGGCTGATCGCGAGCGCGGTCGACACCTACGCCAAGAGCCAGGTCTGGTACGACGCGGCGGCCGAGGCGGCCGCGGAGATCGACGTGCGCGAGCCCGAGGAGGACGAGACCGTCGCGCTGCTGGTCTCCGACCGGCACGACAACGTCGGGATGGACCGGGTCGCCCGGGCGATCGCCGACCGCGCCGGGCGCCACCGCGGTGCTCACCGCCGGGGACGACACCTCGACCGGCAAGCCGTGGGAGGCCTTCTCGCTGGACTCGCTCCAGGAGTCCTTCGAGGACCTGGACCGGTGGGCGGTGGCCGGCAACCACGACCACGGCGACTTCGTCGGCGACTACCTCGACGACCTGGGCTGGACCCGGCTGGTCGGCGAGGTCGAGGAGGGCCCGGGAGGCGGCCGGATCCTCGGCGTCGACGACCCGCGGAGCAGCGGACTGGGCAGCTGGCGGGACGAGACGGGGCTCAGCTTCGGCGAGGTCGCCGAGCTGCTGGCCGACACCGCGTGCGACTCCGAGGAGCGGATCAACACGCTGCTGGTGCACGACGTCAAGCTGGCCAAGGAGGCGCTGGAGCGCGGCTGCGCCGACCTCGCGGTGGGCGGTCACCTGCACGTGCAGAACGGCCCGACGAGGTGGTCGCCCCCGACGGGGAGGTCGGCTACACGTGGACCAACGGCACGACCGGCGGTGCGGCGTACGCGATCGCGGTCGGCAGCAAGCCCCGACGCGACGCCGAGGTCACGCTGATCACCTACGACGCGCGACGGCGTGCCGGCCGGTCTCCAGTGGGTGCGGGTGCGCACCGACGGCCAGTTCCAGGTCGGCCCGTACGAGCAGCTCGACGTACGCCCGGACCACGCAGGCGGCGCCGGCGACGGGTGGCGCGGGCCCGCTGCTGGGCGGTCGCTGACGTCCACGCCCTGTCGCTGCGGCGGCGGAGGTCGGGAGGTAGGCCATCATGTGTCGGATTCCTCACCCATGGTGAGGAGCCGAACGGGGTAAGGAGACGACATGGACCCTCGCAGAGCTATCGCCCAGGTGGCCCGTCGCACCACGGGACTGGTCACGCACCCGCAGGAGACGGTCCTCGAGATCGTCGATGACGTGAGAGGCGCGGTCGGCACCGGCATCGAGCTCGCCGGTCAGGTGGTCGGCGGCGCCGTCACGCTCGCCGGGCAGCTGCTCGACCGGGAGGAGCGCAGCGACGAGCCGTGGCCGGTCGCCACGCCGCGCTCGGCGGTCCAGCCCACCCGAGCCCGCTCCGAGCCGGGGCCTGCGCCGCTCCGGAGCCCTCGCCCCAGCCCTCGCCGCACGGAGACCCGGTCAGGCCCACGGCGACGAAGCGGCCGGTGGCCCGGCCGGCGACGAAGCCGTCACCGCAGGCGGTGCCCGCCAAGCCGGCGGGCGTGCAGGCGAAGAAGGCCCCCGCCCCCGCCGACGAAGCGCCGGCTCCGCCGCGACGGCTGCCCCGTCCGCAGACGCCCAGCGGCCCCGGCGCCAAGCTCCCGACCCGGTCGTAGAAGAAGACGCCGGTCAAGAAGGCGGCCACCGGCACTCCCGTGCCGCAGGCGATCGCCCAGGTCGCGGCCGCCTCCGACGTGGACACGAGCGTGCCGAGCGAGGCCGGCCCGGCGGCGGCGCCGACCCCGGTGCAGAGGCGTCGACCGCGCCGACCACCGCGAAGAAGACGACCACGAAGAAGATCGACTGCGAAGAAGACCACGGCCAAGAAGGCGGCCGAGTACGACGACGGCGAAGAAGTCGGCCGCCAAGAAGTCCACCGGCGAAGAAGTCGGCGACCAAGGCGACCGCGAAGAAGTCGTCGACGGCCGGACAGCCCGCCACGGACACGCCGGTGCCCGAGGCGATCGCGCAGGTGGCGGCCGCCTCGGACGTCGACACCAGCGCGCCCAGCGTGCCGCAGTCGTCCCCGGCGACCTCGGCGCGACCAGTCCTGACGGACGGGCCGCCGCCGGTGCCGCCGGTCAGCGGTCGGGCTGGTCCGGCGCGAGCAGCTTCTCCAGGCGCGCGCGCAGCAGCGGGACGCGGTGCGCGTTGCCGGTGAGGCCGACGTACTGCTCGCCGAAGATCGCCAGCAGGGCGTCGTCGAGGCGGCGCACCGCACCCGCGGGGTAGCGGTAGCCCATCCGCGCGATGATCGCCTGGGAGTCGACCGAGGTGAGCAGGGCGGCGAGCTCGTCGAGCGAGGTGACGCCCAGCTCGAGCAGCAGCCCGGAGATCCAGCTGTAGTGGTCGGTACGCGACCAGCCGGCATCGGCGTACCGGCCGGCGAGGAAGGCGGCCAGCTCCTGGCCGCTGATCCGCGGGTCGCTGGGGTCGGAGTCCTCGGCCGGCGTGGCGGCACCGCCGAGCTGGAGGCGGGCACGGATCGCGGAGAACTCCTGGTCGGCGAGCTCCAGCAGCCCGGCCGCCAGGGCGAAGCGCCGGTCCAGGTCGGGGGCGTGCTCCTCGGGCACGGTGCCCTTGTAGCGGATGTCGTGCTCGAACTCGGCCCAGGCGTGCTGCAGCACGGTGCGCACCTGGATGCTGGCGCGCAGGCCGGCCAGGTCGCGTGAACCCCTCCGGAGCCGGGTCGTCGGTCTCGACCAGCAGGTGCCGGCTGGAGTAGCCCCACCGGCCCTCGCGCGCCGTCTCCAGGCCCAGGTCCCGGTCGTCGATGACCGAGCAGCTGGTCGGCGAAGACCTCGGCGACCGCGGCCACGTCGCTGTGCACGTAGGTGATCACCCGGACGCCGATCTGGTCGGTGATGTCGGTGAGCGGGTCGGCGTACTGCGGCTCGTCGTCGACCAGCCGGGCGGCCTTCGCGGCGAACGACGCCACGCTCTTGGTGCGCCCGTCCACCGACAGGTAGTTGATCCCGGCCTCGTCGAGCAGCGAGGTGACCAGGTCGACGTACCGCTGGGTGGGCTGCCGCAGGGCGGGCTGGAGGGCGGCGTACCGGCGCACGGCCTCGCGGACCGGGGCGCCGGGGGTCGCGTCCTCGGTCGGGATCGCGGGGGAGAGGTGGTCTGCGTCGGCCATGGCTCCCAGCCTGCCCTGTCCGCGTCGCCGTGCCCAACGGACCCGCAGAATCGGCACCCGGGGAGTCGGGTCAATCTCGCGATTCCGTGCTCCGCGTGACCACCGGGTTGGAAGACTGGGAGGTCCAGTGCGTGCGCCCACCAGCCGGGGGCCACGGACCCGCAGACCCCGGGAGGCACCCCATCAGACGTTCCCTCACCCTCGTCCCCGTCGCCGTGCTCGTCCTCGGACTGGCGGCCCCGGCGGTGGCGGCGAGGAACGCCAGCAAGGGCGACGACGTCCTCGTCGGCAACCGGAAGGCCAACGTGATCAAGGCCCTGGCCGGGGACGACCGGATCAAGGGCCGCGGCGGCAACGACAAGCTCTTCGGGCACCCGGGCGACGACTCGATCTGGGGTGGTGCCGGCAACGACCAGCTGCACGGCAACGTCGGCAACGACCTGCTCTACGGGGGGACCGGCAACGACCTGCTCAACGGGCACGCGGGGGACGACCAGGCCTGGGGAGGTGCGGGCGCCGACGTGCTGATGCTGCACTCGGGCAACGACACCGCGTGGGGCGAAGGTGGCGACGACACCATCGACGGGATGGTCGGCAACGACGTCCTGGACGGCGGCGACGGCCACGACGTGATCTCCGGTGGCGCCGGGCAACGACACGATCTACGGCGGCGCCGGCAACGACAACGCTCGTCGCGGCTCCAAGGTCGGCGGCCTGATGGGCGCCCAGGGCGACGACGCGGTCTACGGCGGCGACGGTGACGACCACGTCTCGGGCGGCGACGGCAACGACTACCTCGACGGTGGCCCCGGCGACGACGAGCTCGACGGCGGGAACGGCGACGACGTGCTGGTCGACGGCCCCGGCAACGACAACGGCACCGGGGACGCGGGCAACGACACCATCTTCCTCGGCCCCGGCGCAGACGAGTTCTACGCCGAGGAGGGCGACGACGTCTTCTACGTCCTCCACGACGGCCAGCGCGACGAGATCTACTGCCAGGAGGGCTACGACCGGGTGATCTACGTCGGGTCGATCGATCCGGCGGACAAGATCGGCCTGGTCAACAAGTACGACGGCAAGGACTGCGAGTCGGTCACCGTGACCGACACCCCGCCGCCGGGGTGGCCCTACTGACCGGCGAGTCCCGGTTCGCCGGGCAGATCACCGGGGTCGGCACCACCAGCGGGGTGCGAGCCGTGGTCGGGCGCTGGCGCACCTCGCCGCTCGGCGCGTTCGCGGACGTGATGGTGGAGAACGCCGCCGGGCACCGGGTGCTGCTCGCGCCCGACGAGCGGGTCGCGGAGTTCGTCGCCGCCACCTACACCTTCGACGAGGTACGGATCGAGCCGGTCCGGGTCACCGGTGACCAGGTGCTGGCGGTCCGTACTCCCTCGCTGCGGCTCGAGGTCGGCGTGGGCCGGCGTACGGCGCTGGGCGCGGCGCTGCGGCTGGTGCCCGCGCGGGTCGCCACCGCACCGGCGTGGACCGGGCTGACCGACCCGGTGGCCCGGGTCCTGGTCCCCGGCGTGCGCACCCGGGGCAGCGCGCGGCGGCGGGCGGCGCGAGTACTACGGCGCCACGGACGTGCACGCGGTGGCGTGGGTGACGGGTTCCCTGGACGGCGCGGACCTCGGGGCCCTGGCCCCCGTCGACCCGCCCTGCCGGTTCGGCTTCAGCTCCGCGCCCCGGCGCCCGGTCGTCACCGAGGTGGTGACCACGGTCCGGGTGCCCAGGCCGAGCCGACCTCAGGCTGAGCGGGCGACCCCGGCCAGGTCGCTGCGGCGCAGCACCAGGAACAGGTCACGGCTGGCGAAGCAGTGCAGCACGCACGGCAGACCGGCCACCTCGGCGGCGCGTTCGAGCGTCTCCAGCCAGCGCAGGTCGTCAGGCGTGGCCGGGCCGCCGCCGGGGCGGGTGCGCAGCAGGCTGACCACGACCGGCGCCTCCGGGTCTCCGCCCTCCTCCCGGACGGGGCGGGCCAGCAGCACGAGCAGCTCGGCCCACTGCTCCACGCCCGGCCCGCCCGGTCCGCCGGGCGGGGCCAGGGCGCCGGTCAGCTCCACCACCCGCGAGGCGCCGCCGTCCTCGGTGAGCAGCAGCAGCCACACCGAGGAGGCAGGGAAGTCGGCGTCGGGCGGACGTCGCGACAAGGTCCGGGAGACCTGGCGGCGCCAGTGCCGGAGCGCCAGGGGGGAGCGGCGGCGGGGGAGCGCCAGCGGTCGGCGGGGGCCCGGGATCGTGGGTGGTCATGACCCGAGGGTGCCGGTCCCCGGGAGGCCCGCGGCGCTGACGTGCACAACAGGGCCCTGGCTCCGCGTGACTCCACAGGGGAGCGCTCGGGACCCGGCCCTGCCCTGCGAGGTCCTGCTCGGCCCGGGACCGGCGTCAGAGCAGGCCGGCGGCGCGCGCGGGCTCGGCGTACGCCTCGGCCAGGGTGTCGACGGTCTGGTGGGCGTTGAGCCCCGAGGGGTTGGGCAGGACCCAGAGCTCGGCGTCGCCGATCCCCTCGGGCTGCCGCCCGGCCGACCGCCTTGCGCCGGCCGAAGGCCTGCCGGTAGGCGGTGATCCCGAGCACCGCCACCACCCGCGGCCGGGTCCGCGCCACCAGGGCGGTCAGCCGCTCCGCGCCTGCGGCGAGCTCCTCGGCGCTCAGCTCGTCGGCCCTTGCCGTCGCCCGCGGCACCAGGTTGGTGATGCCCAGGCCGCGGGCGCGCAGCACCTCCTGGGTCTCCTCGTCATCACCGCCCCGGGAGGCGACCGGTCGCTCGAGGATCCCGGCCCGCTCCAGCGCCGGGTAGAACCGGTTGGCCGGGTGCGCGAAGTGCGTGCGCGTCGCGGCGGTCCACAGCCCGGGGTTGATGCCGACGAAGAGCAGCCGGACCCCGGACCCGATCAGGTCGGGGACCTCGGCGTCCCGGTAGCTCTCCAGCTCGGCACGGGTGAAGCGCGGCACGGTCCGCCGGCCCTCGCTCAGCTGATCGGGTTCGAGAAGACCGCCAGCCCGTTGGGCACCCGGCGCTGGGTGCCGTCGGAGGGCGAGTTCAGCACGCTGAGCAGCCCCGCGTCGGTGTGGCCGACCATGGTGGTGGAGCCGCCGCCGTCGAGGTTGAGGGCGTTCTCCGCGCCGAGCGCCTGCATCATGTTGGCCAGCTCGACCATCGTGTAGCCGCGGCTGAACGACTGGCGGCCGTCGACGGTGAGGAAGAAGACCTTGTTGCCGTCCTCGTCGATGCCCACCGCGGTGCGCGGGTGCATCAGCTGGTCGTTGATCACCACGCGCTGGCCGTCGACCAGCAGCGGCCGGTCACCGCTGATGGCGACCTTGGGGGCGCCCTTGACCCGCCACTGCAGCCCGAGCCGCTCGCCCTTCTTGAGCTTCTTGAGCAGGCCCGCGGCCTTGCCGCGGCCGACCAGGAGCTTGCCCTGGATCTTCTTGCCCTTGGTCAGCCCGTAGCGGTTGGAGACGACGCGGCCCTTGCGGATGACGACCTGGCGGGCCCGCTTCTGGCCGTCGGTGACCGAGTAGCCGCTGGTCTTGCCCCACTTCGGGGTGTAGACCGCCACGCTGTGCCGGGGCACGGTCGGGGTGTTGAAGCCGGCCAGGGTGATGCGCGGGTGCTTGCCCTTGCGGAACTTGCCGGTGAAGGGCAGCTCGCCGACGTGCGGGCGGCCCGGCCTTGTCCACCCAGAAGCTGCTGTTCCAGCCGGCGGCGGGGGCGTGCCGCAGCCCGCCCTTCCGGGCCTTGCCGACGCCCAGCGGGGCGCCGGTGTCGGAGATGTCGAAGAAGTCGCCGTTGATCGCGGCGACGGCGCCGGCCTGCTTGGCCATCCACTCCACCGAGGTGCCGGAGGCGACCTTCTCGGTGGCGACCAGGTCGAAGGTGTTGGCCGGGTTGACGATGTCGACGGTGAGCAGCTGGAAGCGGACCGTCTTGGGGATGTTGGCCCCGCGCGGCTCCAGCTGGTCCCAGGTGCGGTACTCGATGCCGGGGGCCATCGTCCAGGCGGTCTCGGAGAGCACGGTGGCCGGAGCGCGGCGAGCGGTCGGGGGCAGCGGCTCGGCCACCCACCCCGCCTTGCCGTCGCTGGTGTGCTGGGGCCGCTCGTCGGTGCCGGTGCCGGGGGCGCGCTCACCCGTGGCGCGCTGGGCGTCGGCGGCCTGGCAGCCGGGCGACGGCGCCCCGGTCGCCCCGGTCCCCGTCGGCGCCCTGGGCGGTGGCTCCCGGGACGGTCAGGGCCAGTCCGCAGGAGCCGACGGCGAGGCCGGCCACGGTCAGCCGGACGGCCCGTCGAGCAGGCAGAGAGCGTCGTGTAGAAGAAGCCATGCGCTCCAGGGTAGGGGGCGGCGGCACTAATGTGGCGCACGTGCGCGTCTGGAACACCTTCGTGGAGGGTGACAACCTCGAGGTGCTCGCCGCGACTCCCGTCGGCCTCGGTCGACCTGGTCTACGCGGACCCGCCGTACAACACCGGCAACGACTTCGCCTACGCCGACCGCTTCCGCAGCGCCGACGGCCGGCGCGCGGGACGGCACGAGGCCTGGCTGGCGATGATGCGCCCGCGGCTGGTCGAGCTGTACCGGGTGCTCGATCCCGCCGGTGCGATCTTCGTCAGCATCGACGACAACGAGGCGGCCCGGCTGCGGCTGCTGATGGACGAGGTCTTCGGCGAGGACTGCTTCCTGGCCCAGGTGGTGGTCAACCTCAACGCCAAGGGCCGCCAGCTGGGGCGCGGCTTCGCCACCGACCACGAGTACCTGCTGGTCTACGCCCGCGACGCCCGCCGCTGCGTGCTGGACGCCTCGACCGCGGACTCGGTCGACGCCGCGGACTTCCCCGAGGTCACCGGGGACGGCCGGCGGTTCCGCCACCTGCCGCTGCGCAACACGAACAAGAAGTTCAACCCGGCCACCGCGCCGACCCTGCACTTCCCGGTGTACGGCGACCCGGACGGCGGGCAGGTCGCGCTGGCGCCCTTCCCGGGAGCGGTCGAGGTGACCCCGGTCTTCGGCGACGGCACGCCGGCGGTCTGGCGCTGGTCGGCGCCCCGGATCGAGGCGCGTCCCGAGGACCTGGTCTGCCGGGAGATCCGCGGGCTGCGCGGGCGCCGGGTCGACGTCTTCCAGCGCGACTGGCTCGAGCTGCCGGGCGGGCGCCGCAAGAAGCTGCGGACCATCTGGCACGCCGAGGAGATCGGGTCCACCGACACCGCGGTGGCCGAGCTGAAGCAGACCGTCGGCCACGTCTTCGAGTCGCCGAAGCCGACCGGCCTGCTGCGCCGGGTGCTCCAGACGATGCCGGCCGACGTCCGGGTGCTCGACCCGTTCGCCGGCAGCGGCACCACCGGGCACGCGGTGGCCCTGGCCAACGCCGCGGACGGCGGCAGCCGGCACTGCCTGTCGATCAACTGGGCCGAGCCCACCAGGGCGGGCACCCACGCCGCACGCGCCGGGCTCGCCACCGTCGCCGACATCACCCGGGCCCGGCTGCGCGCCGTGGCCGAGCAGCTGGGCGGCGGGCTCGAGGAGCGGTAGGGCGGCTCAGGCGCCCACGGCGTCCTCGAGCAGCGCCAGCTCCTCGTCGAGGAACGGCAGCATCTGCTGAAGGCGCGGCACCGCGCGCCGACAGCCGGTGAGGCCGAAGCACATCTTGCCGTCGTAGGAGGTGCAGGTGATGTTGAGCGCGGCGCCCGGGATCGGGATGGAGGCCGGGTAGTTGCCCAGCAGCCGGGCGCCGTTGAAGTACTTGGCGTGCGGCGGCCCCGGGACGTTGCTCACGATCACGTTGTACGGCGGACGGGTGAGTCCGCTCGCCCCCCACAGCACCGGGAGCATCGCCTGGGCCTGGCCCAGCCCGCTCATCGCCATGATCTGCAGCGGCGTCATCGAGGCCAGCGCGGCCTTGCCCGCCTTCATCGACTCGTGGACCGCGCGGAGCCGCCCCGCGGGGTCGGCGATCTCCGTGCCCATCCGGACCATCACCGCGCCGACGGCGTTGCCGCCGTCCGCCGACGGGAGGTGCGACTCCTTGGCCTTGAGCCCGACCGGGACCATGGCCACCAGGCTCTGCCGAGGCAGCTCGTCGTGCTGGAGCAGGTAGCGGCGCAGCATGCCCGAGGTCATCGCGACCACCACGTCGTTGATCGTGGTCCCGCTGGACCGGGCGACCGCGTGCAGCCGCTCCACCGGCCAGTCCTGGGCAGCGAAGCGCCGTGCCCCGGTGAACTCCCGGTCGAGCATCGTCCGGGGGGAGTGGAGCGAGACGGTGGAGGGCTGGTCGCGCACCGACCGCGACAGCGTGCGGACCAGCGCGCCGGGCAGCCCGGCCGCCTCGGCGAGCAGGCCGAGCGCCGAGCGGACGGCGGTGAGGGAGGCGTGCGCGAGGTCTGCGCTGCCGACCTCTCCCGGGAGGACCCGTCGACCGGCGCCGGGTGGAGCGCCCAGGGAGCGAGCATCCCGCGCTCCTCGGGGTCGTCGCTGAGCACCACGTTGAGCAGCCGGATCGCCGAGACGCCGTCCATCAGCGCGTGGTGGATCTTGTGGTAGATCGCCACCCGGCCGTCGCTCAGGCCCTCGATCACGTGCGACTCCCACAGCGGTCGCTCCCAGGGCAGCCGCGTCGAGTGCAGGCGGCTCACCAGCTCGAGCAGCTCCCGGCCCCCGCCCGGGCGGGGAAGCGCGCTGTGCCGCACGTGGTGCTCGATGTCGAAGGCCCGGTCGGTCTCCCAGACCAGCTGGCCGGCGGTCCGCGCGGAGCGGTGCGGGTGGCGCAGGTAGAGCGGCGACATCTCGGGCACGGTGCGCAGCTGGCTCACCAGCGTGCGTTCGTAGCCCTCGTCGGCGTCCTCGGGACGGGCGAAGAGGTGGAGCCCACCGACGTGCATCGGCATCTGGCGGCTCTCCACCGTCAGGAATCCGAGAGCTACGGGGTCCAGGAGCGTGGCCACGGCCCGAGCATCGCAGCCCCGGGACGCCGCGTCCAGGGTCGTGGTCAGGCCAGGGAGCCGCGCAGCTCGCTGACCACCGAGTCGACCACGGCCACCAGGTCGCCGCCCGGCTCCTGCGGCCACCGCGCGCTGCCGCTGGTAGGAGGCGCCCCGGTGCGGGATGTCGGCGACCGCGGCGCAGCTCGTCGGCGCAGCCGAGCGCGACGCGCCACCGGCTCGAGCCGCTCGAGCAGGTCGGCCAGGTCGTCGGTGACCAGCCGCTCGCGGTGGTCGCGCGTCGAGGATGACGATCGCGTCCAGGCCGTAGCGGGCCGCGCGCCACTTGTTCTCCTGCACGTGCCACGGCGGCATGGTCGGCAGCTGCTCGCCGGCGGCGAGCCGGGTGTCGAGGTCGACGACCAGGCAGTGGATCAGCGCGGTCAGCGCGCGCCAGCTCGTCGAGCGTGGAGACGCCGTCGCAGACCCGGTTCTCCAGGGTGCCGAGGTCGGGGACGGGGCGCAGGTCCCAGCGGATCTCGTTGAGGTCGTCGATCACCCCGGTGGTGAGCTGGTCGTCGACGAAGGCCTCGAACTCCTCCCAGGCTGCGAACTGGAACGGCAGCCCCGCGGTCGGCAGCTGCTGGAACATCAGCGCCCGGTTGCAGGCGTAGCCGGTGTCCTGCCCGGCCCAGAACGGGCGAGGACGCGGAGAGCGCGAGCAGGTGCGGGTAGTAGTTGAGCAGCCCGTCGAGCACCGGCAGCACCCGGTCGCGCTCGCGGCAGCCCGACGTGCACGTGCACGCCCCAGATCAGCATCTGCCGGCCCCACCACTGGGTGCGGTTGATCAGCTCCTCGTAGCGGTCCCCCTCGGTGATCTGCTGGGCCGACCAGCTGGCGAAGGGGTGCGAGCCGGCGCCGAAGAGGTCGACGCCGAGCTCGTCACGGCCGGTGGCGACCACCTCGAGGGTCTCGCGCAGGTGCCGCCATCGCCTCGGGCGACGTCGTGGCAGATGCCGGTCACCAGCTCGACGGTGTTGCGCAGCAGCTCCTTGTGCAGCCGCTCGGGGTGCTCGCAGCCGGGGGACGGCGTGGTCGAACAGGTCGGCGGCCCGGCTGACCAGGTCGCGGGTCTCCCGGTCGACCAGGGCCAGCTCCCACTCGACGCCCAGCGTCGGCTCGGGCGATCCGTGGAAGTCGATGCGCACCCCGCCAGCCTAGGGGGCGGGTGCGCGGCAGCGACCTCCCGACGCCGGCGTGACAGCATGACGCCTGTGCCTGATCAGAACAGCGAGGTGGACGTCAAGGAGCTCAACCTCACCATCGACCTGTGCCTGCGGATCGGCGAGATGCTGCTGGCCAACGGCGCCGGCGCCGCCGACGTGACGGCGACGATGCGGAGCGGTGGCCCACCACCTGGGGCTGCGCCACACCGACATCGACGTGACCTTCACCCAGGTCTCGATGGGCTACCAGTACGACGCGGCGATGCCGTCGCTGGTGATGATCCGCCAGGTCACGCAGCGCGACATCGACTACGAGGACCTCACCCAGGTCGACCACCTGGTGCGCGACCTGCTGGACGGCCGGCTCGACCTCTACCTGGCGCGCAACCGGATGGCCACGATCGTCTCGGTCGGGCCACGACCGCCCGCGCTGGGCGGTCACCTTGGCCACCGGGCGTGATGTGCGCCTGCGTGGCGCTCTTCCTCGGCGGCGGCTGGCTGGTGGTCGCGATCGCCTTCGTCGCCGCCTCCTGCATCGACCGGGTGCAGCTCTTCCTGGGCGCGGCGCCGGCTGCCGACCTTCTACCACCAGGTCGCCGGCGGCGTGGTGGCCACGCTGTTCGCGGTCGCGGCCGCCGCCTCGAGCCTCGACGTGGACCCGTCGCTGGTGGTGACCGCCAACATCATCATGCTGCTGGCCGGCATCGGGTTCATGGGCGCGCTCCAGGACGCGCTCTCCGGGTTCTACGTCACCGCGGGCGCGCGGATCATCGAGGCCCTGCTGGCCACCGCCGGGATCATCGCCGGGGTCAGCGGCGGCCTGACCCTGGGCGAGCTGCGTCGGGGTCGACGTCGGCCAGCTCGAGCCGGGCTTCTCCGGCTGGCAGGACATCGGCGTGCTGATGCTGTCGGTGCGGCGCTGTGCGCGGCGGCGTTCGCCTACTCGGCGTACTCGCCCAAGCGGATCCTGCTGCCGATCGCGGTGGTGGCCGGCGCCGCGGCGGCCATCTTCCGGGTGATCGACGACGCCGGGCTCGGCCGCACCTGGGCGGCCGCCATCGTCGGCGTTCGCCATCGGGCTGGTCGCCTACTCGGTCGCCGGCCGGGTGCGGGTGCCGCCGCTGGTGGTGGTGGTCTCGGCGATCGTGCCGCTGCTGCCGGGACTCTCGATCTACCGCGGTCTCTCGCTGATGGGCGAGGGCGGCGCCGCGATCTCCCAGGGCCTGCTGGCGATGGTGACCGCGGCCTCGGTGGCGATCGCGCTGGCCTCCGGGGTGATCCTGGGGGAGTACGTCGCCCAGCCGGTCGAGCGGGAGGCGCGCCGGCTCGAGCAGCGGCTCGCCGGACCTCGGCTGGTGGGTGTCTTCAGGGCCCGTTCGAAGCGCTGAGCGCCCGCAGCGCGGTCAGCCAGCGCAGGTGCGCCCCGTCGTACGGCGCCCGGCCGGCCGAGGCGTCCGCCAGCACGCTCGCGCAGCTCGCCCGGGCGGCGGCGACCACCTCCGGGGGGTAGCCGTAGCGGACCCGGTGCTCGGCGAACTCGTCCTCGTCGTCGACCACCACCCGGCCGTGCACGTCCCCGACCACGTCGAGGTCCAGGTCGACGGCGCGCAGCGTGGTGCCGTCCCAGTGCGCCGGGGTGGTCATGTCGACGTACAGCGCGACCGGCTCGCCGGCCAGCGGCGGCAGGGTGCCGGCGCCCTCGCCGTGCAGGGTGGCCAGCCACCAGGGCGGTACCGCGCGGCCGGCACCAGGCCGACCTGGTCGTGGGCGGTGACGAACCGGTGCCCGGGCCGGGCGAAGAGCGTGCCGACCGGGAAGCCGAGCCACTCGCCGTGCTCGTCGGTGCCGAGCCAGACACCCTCGTAGGTCCAGTGCGGCCGGTCGCCCCACTTGGTGATCTCGCAGCGCACCCGCTGCCCGGGGCGCACCGGTCTCAGACCACCTTGGTGCGCGCGGGCAGCGCCCGGCGGGCCACCCGGCCACCACGTCCTGGTAGCGCGAGCCGAGCGTCTTGGCGAAGTGGTGCACCAGGTGCGCGTCGGCGCCGACCAGGACCCGGGCCTTGCCGGCGAGCATCCCGTCCAGGATCACCCGCGGCGGCCTCCTCGGGCTCGGTGCGCGCGAGCTTGCGGTCGAAGAAGTCGGCGGTGCGCTGCTTGTCGTCGGGGTCGGCGACCCGGGCGTTGCGGGCGATCGCGGTCTTGATCCCGCCCGGGTGCACCACGGTCACGCCGACCGGGTGGCCGGCGACGAGCATCTCCTCGCGCAGCGCCTCGGACATGCCGCGGACGGCGTACTTGGCGGCGTTGTAGAGCGACTGGCCAGGCATCGACATCAGCCCGAACAGCGAGGAGAGGTTGACGACGTGCCCGTCGCCCGAGGCGATCAGGTGCGGCAGGAACGACCGGGTGCCGTGCACGCACGCCCCAGAAGTTGATCCCCATGATCCACTCCATGTCGCTCGGGTCGAGGTCGGTGAAGTCCCCGGCCAGCGCGACGCCGGCGTTGTTGACGACCACGTTGACCCGGCCGAAGTGCTCGGCCACGCGCTCGGCCCAGGCCGCGACGACCTCGGCGTCGGAGACGTCGACCCGGTCCAGCAGCACCTCGCGGGCGCCGGCCTCGGTGGCCAGGCGGCCGGTGGCGGCCAGCCCCGTCTCGTCGACGTCGGAGAGCGCCAAGGCGGCTCCGCGTCCTGCCGCGTCCACCGCCAGTGCCCGGCCGATCCCCGAGGCGGCGCCGGTGATCGCCACCACCTTGCCGTCGAGTGTCCTCATGGCGCGACGATAGCCGCCCCCGCCCGGTCGCGCCCGGCTCCGAGCCGTGCCACGATGTGGGAATGGACGACCTGGTCGAGCTCACCACCGACGAGTGCCGCGAGCTGCTGGGCCGGGACGTGGTCGGGCGGGTCGCGTTCGTCACCCCCCGCGGACCGCGGATCGTGCCGGTCAACTACACCGTGGGCGCCGACGCGCTGGAGATCCGGACGACGGCGTACTCCGAGCTGGCCACCTACGCGCCGGGCACCAGCGTCGCCTTCGAGATCGACCACCTGGACCGGCCGCTGGGACGCGGCTGGAGCGTGATCGTGCTGGGTCAGTGCGATCGCGGGCCCGAGCAGGCCGTGGGAGCCGGGTCGGGCGAGCGCTCCGAGTCCCCGGAGCCCTGGGCCGGCGGCCACCGCACGATGCGCCTGCTGATCTCGCTCGCCGAGGTGACCGGCCGTCGGGTGGGCGGCGACCGCTGGCCGCACCCGGTGGTCGCGCAGAGCGAGCGCCGGGACTGACACCGGCCTGACACCGGCCTGGCCCGGCTCTGAGCCGGGCCGGTGCGGGGCCGAGAACTTCTTCGCGCGGAGAGCCAACCTCCTGCTGCCGCGTCCCGTTGAGAGGGTGAGGGCACGGGACAGGAGGACGGATGGGCGGGCAACCGCGGAACGGGCGCGACGACGGGTTCACCGAGTTCGTGGTGGCACGACGCGCCCTGCTGTACCGCACCGCCTACCTGCTGTGCGGAGACAGCCACCGGGCGGAGGACGTCGTTCAGGTCGCCCTGGCGAAGCTGTACGTGGCGTGGCCGCGGGTGTCCCGGATGGACTCGGTCGAGGCGTACGCGCGGAGGACGGTGGTGAACGCGCACCTCGACGAGACCCGACGGCCGTGGCGCCGCGAACGTCCCGGCGCCCGACGACCCAGCTCGACGGGCCGGTGGACGGCGCGGACCGCTGCGTCCGAGTCCGACGACACGCTGTGGCAGGCACTGCGGGCGCTGGCACCGGGGCAGCGTCGGGTGGTGGTGCTGCGTCACTACTGGGGGCTCTCGGTCGAGGAGACCGCCCGTGACCTCGGGGTGACCACCGGAACCGTCAAGAGCCAGAGCTCGGCCGCACTCGCGCGGCTGCGAGCGGCGCTCATCCCTGTGACGAACGGAGAGGCCAGATGAGGGAACCCCACGAGGCGGACACCGACCGTGCTCGACCGAGAGCTGGAGCGAGCTGGCCGCGCCGGATCCCGTCGCGGGTCTCCGCCGGCAGCGGCGGTCGGCCAGGACCTGGCCCGCGGGCGGCGTCGGCTCAGACGACGACGCGGAGCGTCGTCGGGCTGGGCGCCTCGACTGCGGCCCTGGCCGTCGTCGGTGCCGGGGTGATCCTGCCGGGGACGACCGGCGGCGACGCTGACCTGCTGCCCGGCGCCGGCGGCCTCCGACGTGCCCTCGGACGCGGCCCCGACCTCGGGCCTGCCGCAGGCTCGGCAGCGGGCGGGAGGTGCAGCCGCGGCCCGGCGGAGCGCACGACGACCGCGGACCCGGTGGAGATCTTCGCCCCGACACTGGCGGGGTGGAACGAGGTCCTCGCCGAGCACCTGGACCCGGGCCGTACCCACCTGCGGCCGTGGGGCGGGAGCACCGCAACGTGCAGACGGCCGGCGGCTCCACGTCGGCGCCAGCAGGCGCTGGGGTCCAAGTACGCCTGGACCGAGCCGGGCCAGGACGGGCGGGGATGCTCCAGGTCGAGGTCGCGGGCAGCCGCACGGACCGTCGACCTGGCCCTGCGCGACGGTGCCGGAGGAGGCCGTCTGTCGCGCCGCTCGAGGACGGCGCCAGGGGCTGCGAGCGGCCGAGGCAGGCCACTCGTCGGCGGGAGCGACCGCGGTGCATGGCCGAGCGGCAGGACGGCGAGACGGTGGTGCTGACCTTCGACCCGCTCTTCGGCAACGACTCCCAGGTCCCGGTGCGGACCGAGGCGTCCCGACGCCGACGACACTGCTCGCGGCGGCGGCTCGGACCCGCGCCTGACCCTGGATGGCGTCCCCAGCCTGGGCGTGGTCGACGGCCAGGACGACGGGCTCCGCGCGGTGGGGGAGCGGCTGCTCGCGGCCGGAGGCGAGGTCAAGGGGGAGGCGGTCAAGCCGGACGAGGTCCGGGGCGTCGGCGGGTCGGGGGCTCGGAGACCGGGCTGAGGTGGACGGTCCACCCGGTGCTGTCCGACGCCCCCGCCCTGGAGGACCTGTGCACCACGCTCTACGCGACCTGCGAGGTCCTGGGGTCCGGCGACGGCGAGGTGCTCGTGGCGACCAGCGGGAGCACCTCCGCACGGGTGGACGTGGTGCACCGCGGTCCCAAGGGCCTGGGCCGAGGTCCGCGTCGAGCGGCTGCGCGGCGCCGCGTCGTACCCGCTGGAGCACGCGGTCGCGTTCGTCCTCGACGAGCGGTGGCAGCGCGACTGACACCGTCCGGGCACAATGGGCGGCATCATGCCCAGCAGCGACCCGGTGATCACCTACCCGCCCGAGCTGCCGGTCATCGCAGCGCCGCGACGACATCGCCGCGGCGATCCGCGACCACCAGGTCGTCATCGTCGCCGGCGAGACCGGCTCGGGCAAGACCACCCAGCTGCCCGAAGATCTGCCTCGAGCTCGGCCGCGGCGAGGACGGCCGGCGCCTGATCGGCCACACCCAGCCCCGCCGGATCGCCGCCCGCACGGTCGCCGAGCGGATCGCCGAGGAGCTGGGCACCGAGCTCGGCGACCCGTCGGCTACCAGGTGCGGTTCACCGACCAGCACCTCGCCGCGACACGCCTGGTCAAGCTGATGACCGACGGCATCCTGCTCGCCGAGCTGCAGCGCGACCGGCAGCTGCGCACGCTACGACACGATCATCATCGACGAGGCCCACGAGCGCAGCCTCAACATCGACTTCCTGCTCGGCTACCTCAAGCAGCTGCTGCCGCGGCGCCCCGACCTCAAGGTGATCATCACCTCGGCCACCATCGACCCCGAGCGGTTCTCCGCAGCACTTCGAGCGACGCCCCGGTCGATCGAGGTCTCCGGGCGCACCTACCCCGTCGAGGTCCGCTACCGCCCGCTGGTCGAGCACGCCCGAGGCCGACGAGGAGGGCGAGGCGGTCCAGCGCGACCAGACCGAGGCGATCGTCGACGCGGTCCGCGAGCTCGTCCGCCGAGGGGCCCGGCGACGTCCTGGTCTTCCTGCCCGGCGAGCGGGAGATCCGCGACACCGCCGACGCCCTGGCCGGCGCTGAAGTCCGGACCGGCTCGAGGTCCTCCCGCTCTACGCCCGGCTCTCCGCCGCCGAGCAGCACCGGGTCTTCTCCGCCAGCACTCCCGCGGCGCCGCGTCGTGCTGGCCACCAACGTCGCCGAGACCTCGCTGACCGTCCCCGGCATCCGGTACGTCGTCGACACCGGCGTCGCCCGGATCTCGCGCTACTCCGCCCGCACCAAGGTGCAGCGGCTGCCGATCGAGCCGATCAGCCAGGCCTCGGCCAACCAGCGCGCCGGCCGCTGCGGCCGCGTCGCGGAGGGCATCTGCATCCGGCTCTACTCCGAGGAGGACTTCGACGCCCGCCCGGAGTTCACCGACCCCGAGATCCTGCGCACCAACCTGGCCTCGGTCATCCTGCAGATGACCTCGCTCGGGCTCGGCGACGTGGCCCGGTTCCCGTTCGTCGAGCCGCCGGACCAGCGCAACGTCCGCGCCGGCGTCCAGCTGCTCGAGGAGCTCGGCGCGCTCGCGAGCGCACGACGGGGCAGCCTCGCAAGGGCGGCGACGGGCGCCCACCGGCCCGCGGCTGACCAAGTCGGGCAGCGGCTGGCCCGGCTGCCGATCGACCCGCGGCTGGGCCGGATGATCCTGGAGGCCGAGCGGCTGGGCTGCCTGCGCGAGGTGCTCGTGATCGCCGCGGCGCTGTCGCTGCAGGACCCGCGCGAGCGGCCGGCCGAGCAGCAGGCGCAGGCCGACCAGCTGCACGCCCGGTTCACCGACCAGTCCTCGGACTTCCTCACCTGGCTCAACCTGTGGCGCTACCTCAAGGAGCAGCAGCGCGAGCTGTCCTCCAGCGCGTTCCGCCGGATGTGCAGCGCGGAGTTCCTCAACTACCTGCGGGTGCGCGAGTGGCAGGACTTCGAGTCCCAGCTGCGCCAGGTCTGCAAGGAGATGAAGGTCGACGCTGGGCAGCCCGGCCGACGGTACCGGACGCCGACGGCATCCACCAGGCGCTGCTGTCCGGCCTGCTCTCCCACATCGGCGCGCTGGAGGAGCGGGAGAACGCGAAGCCCGGCCAAGGGCGGGGCACGGCGGCGCGATGCGCGAGTACCTCGGCGCCCGCGGCGCCCGGTTCGCGATCTTCCCCGGCTCCGGTGCTCAAGGGCAGCAGCCCGGCGTTCGTGATGGCCGCCGAGCTGGTGGAGACCTCGCGGCTGTGGGCCCGGCAGAACGCCGCGATCGAGCCCGAGTGGGCCGAGCGGCTCGGCGCCCACCTGGTCAAGCGCACCTACTCCGAGCCGCACTGGTCGCAAGAAGCGCGCCGCGGTGATGGCGCTCGAGAAGGTCACGCTGTACGGCGTCCCGCTGGTCGCCGACCGTCCGGTCAACTACGGCCGGATCGACCCCGCGCTGTCCCGCGAGCTGTTCATCCGGCACGCGCTGGTGTAGGGCGAGTGGCACGACCCGGCACCGGTTCTGACGCCGCAACCGCGCGCTGCTCGGCCGAGGCCGAGGAGCTCGAGCACCGCGCGCGCCGCCGCGACATCGTGGTCGACGAGCACACGCTCTTCGACTTCTACGACGCCCGGGTGCCGGCCGACGTGGTCTCCGGCGCGCACTTCGACTCCTGGTGGAAGAAGGAGCGGCGCACGCAACCCCGACCTGCTCACCTTCGACCCGGCGATGCTCACCCACGACACCGCCGACGAGGTCGCCGCGCCGGGACTTCCCGACGCAGTGGCACGGGGACCACCTGACCTTCCCGATCAGCCTACCACTTCGAGCCCGGGCGCCGGCGACGACGGCGTCACCGATCGACGTCCCGGTCGCGACGCTCAACCAGGTCGGCGACCGACGACTTCTCCTGGCAGGTGCCCGGGCTGCGCGAGGAGCTGGTGGTCGAGCTGATCCGCTCGCTGCCCAAGAACCTGCGGGTCTGCTTCGTCCCGGCCCCCAACACGGCCCGGGACGTTCCTCGCCGCGGTCCCGCCGGGGGAGGAGCCGCTGCTCGACGCGCTGGAGCGCTACCTGCGCGCCACCACCGGGCGTGCACGTGCCGCGCGAGGCCTGGGACCTGGACAAGGTGCCCGAGCACCTGCGGCCCGACGTTCCGGGTGGTCGAGCGAGGACGGCGCGGAGGCGGCACGGGGCAAGGACCTCGACGCGCTCAAGGCGCCGCTGCGCCCGGCGTTCGCCGCCGCGATGGCCGAGGTCGCCGGCGACTCCGGGGTGACCGCGACCGGGCAGACGACGTGGACCTTCGGCGACGCTGGAGGAGTCCTTCACCCAGACGCGGGCCGGCCACGAGGTGCGCGGCTACCCGGCGCTCGTCGACGAGGGCAGCCACCGTCGGGCTCGGGTGTCTTCGGCTCGGCCGAGGAGGCGGCCGCGCGGCACCGGCTCGGCGTACGCCGGCTGCTGCTGCTCGCGCTGCCCGGCGCCGAGAAGGTGCTGGCCGGGCCTGTCCAACGCCGAGAAGCTGGGGCTGGCCGCGTCGCCGTACCCGAGCGTCGCCGAGCTGCTCGAGGACGTGCGGGCCGGGGTGCTGACCGACGTGGTCGACGCCTACCGGCCGGTGCGGGACCGGGCGGCGTACGACGCCCTGCTGGCCGTCGCGAGCACCGACCTGGAGGCCTCCGTGCGCGGCGGCCGTGGCCGACGTGATCCGGGTGCTGGCCGCCTGGCGGGCGTGCGACAAGGCGCTGTCGCGGCCGCGCCGACCTGCACACCCTGCCGGCGCTGACCGAGATGCGGGGCCAGCTGGAGCGGCTCGTGCACCGCGGGTTCGTCGGCGAGGCCGGGCTGCGTCAGCTGCGCCACTACCCGCGCTACCTCGCGGCGGTGGAGCAGCGCCGGGAGCGGCTGGGCGCCGCAGCTGGCCCGGCGACCGCCAGCTGATGGACCAGGTCGCCGACCTCCAGGCGGCGTACCTGCACCAGGTCGCCGCCCTGCCCGCCGGGCCGCCCGCCCGGTGCGGCGCTGCGCCAGGTCCGGTGGATGCTCGAGGAGTACCGGGTCTCGCTGTGGGCCCAGCAGCTCGGCACCGCCCAGCCGGTCTCCGACCAGCGGATCCGCAAGGCCCTCGCCGCCTCATGAATCCCCGCTGGCCGGGGATCGGCGGGTTGGCACGTGTTGTAACACGCCCGAACCAGGTGGATCCCCGGCGTGCGGGGATCCGAACGGGGCGCAGACAGCCGGTCGTACGCTGAGGGCATGGCCGAGCGACCCCACCACCGTCCGATGATGCCGGGCGACCAGCTCTTCGCCGAGCTGGAGTCCGGTGCGGATCCGCTGCTCCTGCAGGAGGCCGGCTGACCGGGCGGCCGCGCTGCTGGTGCGCGGCGCCCGGGCCAGCGAGGACGCGGCGGTCGCCGAGCGGGTGGTGCACCTGGCCGAGACCGAGGGGCTGGAGGTGCTGGCCGAGCTCTGGTCGGGCTCGCCCGCCGACTCGCTCGCCGGCGCGCTGTGGCGGCTCTACCTGCTGCGCGACTGGGTGCACCGGCCCCGCAGGAGGTCGCCGCGGAGTACGAGGCCGGCCGGGGCGCGGCGCCGTTCGCTCGGGTCGTGGTGGCCGGCGTGGCCGACCCGCCCGGGGCCGAGGAGCTCAAGGCGATGGTCGACGAGGTGCTGCGCGGGATCGCGGGCGGCGACTTCGCCGACGTGCTGCACCGCGCCGCCGCCTTCGCGCACGTCGTGGCGGTCGGCCGGGCGATCCTCACCCAGCGCTCGGACGCCCCGCACGAGGAGGTGCCCCGGATGCTCACGCTGGCCGAGCAGCTGGAGGCTGCGGCCCGCCTGGAGATGCGCGGCGAGCTGGCCTGACCGCGCACCGCGGCTCTCGGGGCGGCGACTACAATGGTCCGTGGTGGTGCGTCGGGCTGCGGCAGCCCCGGGTCCCGAAATAAGCCGCTACGAGCGGCCACGCGCCGTGAGGCGCTCCCAGTCCGGCGCACTTCCACCAGTCTCGGCAGACGACGGCTCGTCGCGCCCCGCCACTAGCATCGGGGCATGGGTCTCCTCCGTCGCGCGCTCGACGTGCTCGCCCCCCGGTCCAGCGCCCGGTCCGGCTCCGCCCGGCACCCGGCGGGCGGGACCGCCCCGTGGTCGAGTACGCCGCCCGGCGCGACGGCGCCCCGGACCCCGGCGAGGTGGTCTGGGCCTGGGTCGCCTACGAGGACGACCCGACGGCAGGGCAAGGACCGCCCGGTGCTGCTCCTGGGCCGCGACGCCGGCCAGTGGGTCGGCCTGATGCTCAGCAGCCAGGACCACGACCGGGACGCCGAGGACGAGGCCCGCTGGGGCCGGCACTGGATGGACGTGGGCGTCGGCGACTGGGACCGGCAGCGGCGACCCAGCGAGGTGCGCCTGGACCGGCTGCTCCGGCTCGAGGACGGCGCGATCCGGCGCGAGGGCGGGGCCCTGGACCGGAACCTGTTCGACATGGTCGCCGCCGAGGCGCGGCGCTTCCACGACCTCGGCTGAGCCGCTGCGGTCGCGCCCTGTGGCCTGCGCCTCCTCGTCGCCGGCCACGGCCGCCGCGGATCCCGGCGGGCTCCCGGCGGGTCGATAGGGTGTGCTCGCACGCCCTCACCCGCGGGCGGCGCCCGCCCCGAAGGAGAGGCCCCTCTCGATGCTGTCCCGTCGTCCTGCCCTGGCGACCGTCGCCGCTCTGTCCCTGGCCCTGGTCCTGGGGGGCTGCTCGGACGGGGGCGACGACCCCGCCCCCAGCCCCGAGGCCACGGCGACCGGCCCGACCCGGACGGCGACCCCGGAGCCGGTGCAGCTGCGCCTGGGTGTCTACGGCAGCGAGCCCGAGCTCGCCGGGTGGTCCTCGGTGGCCAGCGACTTCAACGCGAAGGGGGCCGGCGCCGAGGTCGACCTGGTGGAGTGGAAGGACCGGGAGTCCGCCATGGACGCCGTCCGCGAGGGCGACGTGCCGGACGTCTTCATGGTCAACCGCCAGGACCTGGACTACCTCCTGGAGGAGGGCCTGACCCGCCCGGTCAGCGAGCTGCTCGACGAGCGGGGCGTCGACTTCGGGGACGACTTCTCGCGCGACGCGGTGGAGTCCTTCAGCTTCGACGGCGAGCTCCAGTGCATGGCCTACGCGGTCTCCCCGATGGTGATGTACGTCAACGAGGACCTCGTGGACTTCGACAAGATGGAGCGCCGCGGCTTCGACGTGCCCTCGCGCTGGGACCGCTGGTCGCTGGCCGAGTTCGAGGCGGCCGCGGACTTCGCCGCGCGCCCCGCCCGGGGCACCAGCGGGTTCTGGATCGAGCCGTCGGTGCACGGCCTCGCGCCCTTCGTGGAGTCCGGCGGCGGCAGCGTCTTCGACGACGCCGAGTCACCCACCTCGCTCAACTTCTCCGACGACGACAGCCGCGCCGCCCTGGAGCAGTCGCTGGCCGTGCTGCGCGACGCCAGCCTGACCCTGACCGACGAGCAGCTGGCCAAGCGTCCCGCGCTGGAGTGGTTCAAGCGGGGCAAGCTCGGGATGATCGCCGGCTACCGCGACCTGGTGCCCGAGCTGCGTCAGGTCCGCGACCTCAACTTCAACGTGATGTCGATGCCGATGGTCGAGAGCGCCGCCACGGTGGGCGAGGTGACCGGCCTGTGCATCTCCTCGGACAGCAAGCACCCGGCCGCGGCAGCCGACCTCATCGCCCACTCGGTGAGCGAGGAGTCGACCCGCGAGGTGGTCAAGGCCGGCGGGATGGTCCCCGCCAACCTGGCCGTCGCCGGCTCGGAGGACTTCCTGCAGACCGCCCGCCAGCCCAAGCGCAGCCGCGTCTTCAACACCGCCGTGCGGGGCATGACCATCGACCCGCTGCTGCACTCCTGGCCCGAGCTCGAGGAGGCGGTGGCGCCGTGGATGCTCGAGCTGCTCACAGCCCCGGGCGACCTGGACCTGGAGGCGGTCACCGAGCAGATCGACGAGGCCTCGCGCGCGGTCCTGGACCCGGAGTCGGTGGAGGTCGACCCGGAGTCGGAGTCGTCCGGCTCCGCCAGCCCGACGCCGACGACCAGCCCGACGCCCACGACCAGCCCGAAGGCCAAGCCGAGCCCGTCGGGCAAGCCCAAGCAGTAGTCCCGGGCCAGCCGAAGGACGCCCCGGAGGGTCCTAGGCGGTCGCCGGGCCGGCCGCCCGGATCCGTCTCGGGCTCGGGGTCCGGCACCGGCTCGTCGCCGTGCAGCACCGCGGCGACCAGGGCGTCGCGGACGAGCCCGACCTGCCAGGGCCGAGCGCCGTACGACGCGAGCTGCTCGGCGAGGTCGTGGGCCAGCTGCTCGGGGTCGCGGGTGGCGGGCGGGGCCCACATGGCGCGACGCACGTGGTCGGGGGAGATCAGGTTCTCCACCGGCAGGCCGTGCTCCTCGGCCAGCGCCAGGGTCGCCTCTCGGGCCGCCTTGAACCGGCGGTCGGCCACCGGCTCCCGGTCCGCCCAGGTGCGGGGGTGCGGGGGACCGTCGCCGCGCAGGGTGCGGGTCGGCAGCTGGGACTCGGGCATCGCCCGGACCTCGTCCAGGGCCGCCATCCAGCGGGAGGAGTAGCGGTCGGCGCCCCGGCCGTGGAAGCCGGGCGTACGCGAGCAGGGCGTTCCGGTCCGTCGGCATCGCGGAGGCGGCGGCGACCACCGCGGAGTCGGGGATGATCCGGCCCGGTGTCACGTCGCGCTGCCGGGCGATCTCGTCGCGGGTCTGCCACAGCGCGCGGACGGCACCGAGGGCGCGGCGGCCGCGCAGCTTGTTGAGCCCGCTGGTCCGGCGCCACGGCTCGGCGCGGACGGTGGGCTGGAAGCCGGTGAGGTGCTGGAACTCCTCGCGCGCCCACTGGTCCTTGCCCTGGGCGACCAGCTCGGCGGCCATGTGGTCGCGCAGCTCGACCAGCACCTCGACGTCGAGTGCGGCGTACTCCAGCCAGGACTCGCGGCAGCGGCCGGGTCGACCAGTCCGCCGCCGAGTGCTCCTTGCGCATCCGCAGGCCGAGGATCTGCTCGACCAGGGTCGCCAGACCCACCCGGGGGTAGCCGAGGAGCCGGCCGGCCAGCTCGGTGTCGAAGAGCCGGACCGGCTCGCAGGCCGACCTCGCGCAGGCAGGGGATGTCCTGGCTGGCGGCGTGCAGGATCCACTCCTCGTCGCCCAGCGCCTCGGCGAGCTGAGGGCAGGTGGGACGCCGAACGCGATCGGGTCCACCAGCCAGGTGCCGGAGTCGCCGCGGCGCAGCTGGATCAGGTAGGCGCGGCTGGAGTAGCGGTAGCCGGAGGCGCGCTCGGCGTCCAGGGCGACCGGTCCGGTGGCGGCGGCCAGGGCGGCGCACGCCGCGGCCAGGCCCTCGGGGGTGTCGACCACGTCGGGCACCCCGTCGCGCAGGGTCAGCAGGGGAGCGGGCTCGGTCGCGGCGGGCTCGTCGGCCTCGGTGCTGCCTGCTCCGGCGCTCGGTCTCGGCGTGCTGCCTCGGGGTCGACGGGATCCGGGGTCGTGCTCTCGTCGTGCGGTGAGGTCATGGGGTGTCCGGGCCTCGCTGGCCCCGTCGGCTCGGCATCGCGGTCACGCCCTCGGGCAGCGGTGGCAGCCCGGCGGCGGTGCAGAGCAGCTCGCCCCAGGCCTCGACGTGCGGCTTCAGGTCGGGACCGTCCTCGCCCTCGGCGGGGGTCCACGACGCGCGCAGCTCGAGCTGGGCGGTGCCCTCCTCGTCGGCCATCCCGCCGAAGCTCTCGGTGGCCACCCGGGTCACGGTGCCCGACTCGTTGGCCCACTGGGCGCCGTTCGCTCCCAGGGCCTCGACCAGCCAGCTCCAGCCGACGGCGCCGAGCATCGGGTCGGTGACCAGCTCGGGGTCGATGTCGGCGCGCGCGTAGGCCACGCAGCGGAACGTGCCGTTCCAGGCGTCGTTGCCGGCGGGGTCGTGCAGCAGGATGATCCGGCCCGTGGCCACCTCGTCGTCCCCGACGTTCACGTCGGCGGTCAGCGCGGCCGACCACGGGGCGATCCGCTGGGGCGCGGGCATCTCCTCGCAGAAGACCTCGGGACGCAGCGCGGCGGCGCGCATCTGCGCGACCGCGGCGCGGAACGACGCAGGAGCCTCGTCCGCACCCGTCCCGGGATGCGGCTCGGAGTTGACAGCCATGTCGCCAACCTACTTCGCGGGCCCCGCAGGGATGTGCCAACACGCCGCCTGACCTGCGATGATCGGTGGCGTGAGTCCCTCGCAGCCGCCCGCGACAGTGCGTTCCTCAAGGCAGCCCGGGGGGAGGCCGTGCCGCACACCCCGGTCTGGTTCATGCGTCAGGCCGGACGCTCGCTCCCGGAGTACCTGCGGGTGCGCGAGGGGGTCGGCATGCTCGAGTCGTGCATGGACCCCGACCTGGTCGTCGAGATCACCATGCAGCCGGTCCGCCGGTACGGCGTCGACGCGGCCATCTTCTTCTCCGACATCGTGCTGCCGCTCAAGGCGGTCGGGGTCGACCTGGACATCAAGCCCGGCATCGGCCCGGTGGTCGCCTCGCCGGTGCGCGACCCTGGCCGACGTGGAGGCGATCCCGGACCTGACGCCCGAGCACGTGCCGTTCGTCACCCAGGCGGTGCAGGGTCTGGTCGGCGAGCTCGGCGCCACCCCGCTGATCGGCTTCGCCGGGGCGCCGTTCACGGTGGCCTCCTACCTGGTCGAGGGCGGTCCGTCGAAGGAGCACGCGAAGACCAAGGCGATGATGTTCAGCGCCCCCGAGGTGTGGGACGCGCTGATGCGCAAGATCGCCGACATCGCCGCGGCGTACCTGCAGGTGCAGGTGGACGCCGGCGCCTCGGCCGTCCAGCTCTTCGACTCCTGGGCCGGCGCGCTGACCCCCGACGACTACCGCGAGCACGTGATGCCGCACTCGGCCCGGGTGCTGGCGGCGGCCGGCGACGCTCGGGCGTGCCGCGCATCCACTTCGGGGTCGGCGACCACCAACCTGCTCACGCTGATGGGCGAGGCGGGGGTCGACGTGGTGGGGATCGACTGGCGTACCCCGCTGGAGCGCGGGATCGAGCTGGTCGGCGACCGCGGCGTCCAGGGCAACCTGGACCCGACCCTGGTCTTCGCGCCCACCGAGGTGATGACCGAGCGGGCCGCGCGGGTGATCGAGGCAGGTCGCAGCGCGCGCGGGCACATCTTCAACCTCGGGCCACGGCGTGATCCCCTCGACCGACCCCGACCAGCTCGCGCGGCTGACCGAGTTCGTCCAGTCCTACCCGTTGGACTGACGCGGCTCGGCGGGGCCACGACCCCGTCGCGGCAGCCGGCGGGCCGCCCACCACGCGGGGACGCCCAGCAGGGCGAGCACGAGGGCCCACGGCAGCAGCACCCCGGCCACGGTGGCGAGCGCGACCGCGGTGCCGCTCAGGCTCGACCAGCCGGCGCTCAGCCCTGGGAGGAAGCCGTCGTCGTCCTCCTCGACCGGACCCTCCCCGGGGTCGCGGTGCGAGACGTGGACCGTGACGGTGGCCATCGCGGTCTGGTCGGCCAGGTAGGCCTGCTGCTGCTTGAGCGAGTCGAGCTCGGCCTGCCGGCGGGTCAGCTCGGCCTCGACGTTGACCACGTCGGCGATCCGCTCGGCCCGGTCGAGCAGGACCTCCACCCGGCGCAGGCTCCGCTCCTGGGCGCGGATCCGGACGTCGTTGTCGATCACCCGGGTGGTCACGTCCTCGGTGCTCCGCTCGGTCTCGAGCAGGCGACCCGTCTCCTCGATCCGCTGGATCGCCTCCTCGTAGCGCTCCGTCGGCACCCGCAGCACCATCCGGGTCCAGGTCAGCCGGCCGTCGTCGGTGCTCGCCTCCTCGTCGCTGACCTCGCCCTGCAGGACGTCGGCGACCCGCTTGACCTCCTGACGGCGTCTTCGCGACGTCGGGGGAGTCGAGGGCGACGGTGGCGGTGGCGATCACCGCGCGGCGGGCGACGGCGGGGGCGGCCTGGGCGCTGTCGGCCTCGCCGGTGAGCCGGGACGCCGCCTCGGGCGCCTCCACGCCGTCCGCGGCCGCCTCGTCCGAGGTCGTCCCGCCGGAGGACGAGGTGTCGCTCTGGGTGGAGCCGTCTCCGGTGCTGCTGCAGCCGGTCAGGAGCAGGGCGGTGGTCACCAGGGCGGCGTACGCCGTGGCTCGGGCGGGTCGTCTGGTCATGGCGGTGGGACGCGGGCGCGGCGCCGGCGGTTCCCGGGCCGGAGCGGACCAGCGCCGCCGATCAGGCGATCCGGTCCGCGGCCGGCACCTCCCGGAGCCCGGCGGCGCGTGTCTGGAGCAGGGTGAGCAGCCGGTCCAGCGGCGCGGTACGGCGTCCCTGGGCGCGGGTGCGCACGACCAGGTGCACCTCCTCGTCGAGTCCGGCGAGCGGCCGGTGGGTGATGGCGCCGGCGCGCTGGAGCGCGTCGCCGTCGACGGAGAACCGCGGCAGGAAGGTGAGGCCTGCGCCGTCGGCGACCATCGCCTTGCCCAGCTCGGCGCCGTCCGTGCTCGCCCAGGCGCGGGGCCAGCGCGTGCCGAAGACCCGCAGGGCGAGCCGGTGCATCAGGTAGCCCTCGCGCATGGCGACGAAGGGCTCGTCGAGCAGCTCGGAGACCGCCACCTCCTCGCGGGCTGTGAACGCGTGGTCGGCAGGCATCACCACGACCACCGGCCCGGTGAGCAGCGGCACGTCGACCAGCCCGGCCGGCGGGTCGTCGCCGCCGAGCACGTTGACCAGACCCACGTCGAGGCTGCCGCGGCGCAGCCCCTCGTTGATCTCCTCCTGACGCGCGTTGACCACCTCGATCCGGCTCTCGGGCCGCTCCTCGGCCAGGGTGCGCAGCACGGGGTTGAGCAGGGTGGAGGTGGCCGTGCTCACCGTGCCGACCCGGAGCAGGCGGCTGGCCAGGTCCGTGTCGCCGGCGGCCTTGCGCAACCGGGACACCGACTCCAGGACCGCCTCCACGTAGGGGAGGAGCTCGCGACCGTCGCGGGAGATACGGGCGCCCGAGCGTCGGCGGTCCAGCAGCAGGACCCCCAGCTCGCGCTCCAGCCGGGTGATCGACTCGCTCAGCGCGGGCTGGGAGAGGTGCAGGTGCTCACTGGCGCGGCGGAGCGATCCGTGGCGCGTGACCGCCACCAGACACTCGAGCTGTTCGACTCTCATGGATAAAGACTACCTAAATACCTGACTTAATAGGTTTACCCGTCCACCCCGTCGGCAGAACCGACGTCCGGGAACGGCCCTGCTGCTTGGCGCGGGGGTGCTCCCGGGTTAATGTCTACGAAGTCAGTAGACAAAAACCAGGAAGAGGTGGCTCGTGGTCCAGCACGCCCCCGACGAGGAACGGCGCCCCCGGCAGATCCGGTTCAACGCGTTCGACATGAACTGCGTGGGCCACCAGTCCGCCGGTCTGTGGCGCCACCCCGAGGACAGGTCGCGTCACTACAAGGACCTGGACTACTGGACCGACCTGGCCCAGCTGCTCGAGCGCGGCGTCTTCGACGGGCTGTTCATCGCCGACGTCCTCGGCACCTACGACGTGTACGGCGGCAGCAACGAGGCTGCGCTGCGCGCCGGCACCCAGGTGCCCGTCAACGACCCGATGATGCTGGTCTCCGCGATGGCCCACGTGACCGAGCACCTCGGGTTCGGGCTCACCGCCGGGACGGCGTACGAGCACCCCTACCCGTTCGCCCGCCGGATGTCGACGCTCGACCACCTGACCAAGGGCCGTGTCGGGTGGAACGTGGTCACGGGCTACCTGGCCTCCGCCGCCCGCAACATGGGCGCCGCGGACCAGCTGGACCACGACGACCGCTACGACCACGCCGACGAGTACCTCGAGGTCCTCTACAAGCTCTGGGAGGGCTCCTGGGAGGACGACGCCGTCGTGCTCGACGCGGAGGGCCGCACCTTCACCGACCCGGCCAAGGTGCACCCGATCGGCCACCACGGCCGCTTCTTCGACGTCCCCGGGATCCACCTCTGCGAGCCCTCGCCGCAGCGCACCCCGGTGATCTACCAGGCCGGCGCCTCGCCGCGGGGCATCGGCTTCGCCGGCAAGCACGCCGAGGCGATCTTCGTCGGGTCGACCACCAAGAGCGTCCTCAAGAAGACCGTCGCAGCCATCCGCCAGGCCCTGGTCGAGGCCGGGCGCGACCCGTACTCGGCGCGCATCTACAGCCTGCTCACCATCGTCACCGGGGCCACCGAGGAGGAGGCCCGGGCCAAGCACGCCGACCTGCTCTCCTACGCCGACGAGGAGGGCGCCCTGGTGCTCAACTCCGGGTGGACCGGCATCGACCTGGGCGCCTACGACCTGGACGCCCCGATCGGCGACGTGCAGAGCAACGCCATCCAGTCCGTGGTCGCCGGCTTCCAGCAGGCCGACGACCAGGGCCGCGAGTGGACCATCCGCGACATCGCCCGGCACACCGCGATCGGCGGCCTCGGCGCCACCGTGGTCGGCTCCGGGGAACAGGTGGCCGACCTGCTGCAGGAGTGGGTCGCGGAGACCGACGTGGACGGGTTCAACCTGGCCTACGCGATCACTCCCGGCACCTTCGCCGACGTCGTCGAGCACGTCGTCCCGGTGCTCCAGGAGCGCGGGGTCTACCCGACCGGCTACGAGACCGGCACGCTGCGGCACAAGCTCTTCGGTCAGGGGGACCGGCTCCCCGACGAGCACCACGGAGCCTCGCTGCGCCACCTCGCGGACGACGCGCGCGACGCGGACCGTGCCGCCGGCCGGGGTGCGGCATGAGCGCCGTCCCGGTGCTGGACGCCGCGGCCGCGCTCCAGGTCGCCGCCGAGCTCGGGGCGGTCTTCGCCAAGGGCGCCGCCCAGCGCGACGCCGAGCGGGGCACGCCGTACGAGGAGGTGGCGGCGCTCAAGGCCTCCGGGCTGCTGGCCGTCACCGTGCCGGCCGAGCACGGGGGAGCGGACCTGCCGGTGGCCGTCCTGGCCGAGGTGTTCCGACTGCTCGCCGCCGGTGACCCGAGCATCGCCCAGATCCCGCACAGCCACTTCGTCTACGTCAACCTGCTCAAGCACCAGGGCACGCCCGCCCAGCAGGCCCGGCTCTTCGCCGAGGTCCTGGCCGGCGCCTCGTTCGGCAACGCGCAGTCCGAGATCGGCACCAAGCACGTCCGCGACCACCGGACCACGATGGTGGAGCACCCCGACGGGGAGTGGCGGCTGAGCGGGGAGAAGGGCTACTGCACCGGCGCGCTGTTCGCGGACTGGATCCCGGTGCTGACCCACCGCGGCGTCGACGGTCCGATGGTCGTCGCCTGGGTGCCCCGCACCGCCGACGGCCTCGAGGTGGTCGACGACTGGGCGGGCATGGGCCAGCGGACCACCGCGTCGGGCACGGTCACGCTGCGCGAGGTCCGGGTCGACCCGGAGCTGGTCACCGGGTACGCCGAGACGTTCACCGGCCCGCAGACCTACGGCGCCTTCGCCCAGGTGCTGCACGCCGCGCTCGACGCCGGCATCGCCCGGGCCGCACTGACCGAGGCCGCCGAGTTCGTCACCACCAAGAGCCGTCCCTACCCCGACGCGGGGGTCGCCCGGGCCACCGACGACCCGCTGGTGGTGCACGCGTTCGGCCAGATGGAGGTCTCGGTGAGGGCGTGCGAGCTGCTCGTCGCCGCGGCCGCGTCCGCGATCGACGCCGCCGACGCCGACCTGACCGAGCAGTCCGCCGGCGCGGCGAGCCTCGCCGTGGCCGCAGCCCGCGCCGCGACCACCGAGGCCTCGGTCTCGGTCTCCTCGCGGCTCTTCGAGGTGGCCGGCACCCGTTCGGCGCTGGACTCGCTCAACCTGCACCGGCACTGGCGCAACGCCCGCACCCACACGCTGCACGACCCGGCGTCCTGGAAGGTCCAGCACCTCGGCCGCTGGGCGCTGGAAGGCGTCCTGCCCCCCAACCACGGTCAGCTCTGACCGCCCCACTCTGACCGCTCCACCCCTCACCACCCCAGACCCAGCCCGAGAGGAAAGCCATGTCCCTGAAGTTCCACTGGTTCCTGCCCACCAACGGAGGCGACGGCCGGCACGTGGTCGGCGGCGGCCACGGGGTCAACCCCGGAGCCGCCGGGCGTCCGGCCGACGTGCCCTACCTGGGCCAGGTCGCCCGGGCCGCGGAGCAGTCCGGCTTCGACGCGGCGCTCACCCCCACCGGCGCCTGGTGCGAGGACGCCTGGCTCTCCACGGCGATGCTCAGCCAGGTCTCCGACCGGCTGCGTTTCCTGGTCGCCTTCCGCCCCGGCCTGGTCGCGCCGTTCCTGGCCGCGCAGATGGCCGGCACGTTCCAGAACATGACCGGCGGGCGGCTGCTGCTCAACGTCGTCACCGGCGGCGAGCCGCACGAGCAGCGGATGTTCGGCGACTTCCTGGACAAGGACGCCCGCTACGCCCGGGCCGACGAGTTCCTCACCATCGTCCGCCGGCTCTGGGAGGGCGAGACCGTCGACTTCTCCGGCGAGCACCTCTCGGTCGAGGCGGCCAGGCTCAACCAGATCCCCGACCCGATCCCGGAGATCTACTTCGGCGGCTCCTCCCCGGCGGCCGGCACGGTCGCGGCCAAGCACGCCGACGTCTACCTGACCTGGGGCGAGCCGCCGGCCCAGGTGAAGGAGAAGATCGACTGGATCCGCTCCCTGGCCGACGCCGAGCCCAGCCGCAACGGCCGGCCGATGCGGTTCGGCATCCGGCTGCACACGATCACCCGCGACACCTCCGAGGAGGCGTGGACCGAGGCCGACCGGCTGCTTGCCGGGATCGACGAGCAGATGCTGGCCGACGTCCAGGCCGGCCTGGCCAAGAGCGAGTCGGAGGGGCAGAAGCGGATGCTCGCCCTGCACGGCGGCTCCCGGGACGAACCTCGAGGTCTACCCGAACCTGTGGGCCGGCGTCGGCCTGGTCCGCGGCGGCGCGGGCACCGCGCTGGTCGGCAGCCACGAGGAGGTCGCCGACCTGATCGGCGAGTACGCCGACCTGGGCATCTCCGAGTTCGTCCTCTCCGCCTACCCGCACCTGGAGGGCGCCTACACCTTCGGCGAGGGCGTGCTGCCGATCCTGGCCCAGCGCGGCCTGTGGAAGGACCCGCGCCCCGCCGCCCGCGGCACCACCGCGGTGCCGTTCGCGACCGTGGGTCGGACCGCCTCGTGAGCGCGCCCGGTCAGGCCCGGCCCCGGGTGGCCGTGGTCGTCGGCAATCCCAAGCCCGCCAGCCGGACGCTGGCCGCGGCCACCCACCTGGCCCGCGAGCTCACCGGCGGCGAGCCCGACCTGGTGGTCGACCTGGCCACCCTGGGCGGGACGCTGCTGGACTGGGCCGACGAGCACGTCGCCTCGCTGGTGCAGCAGGTGGGCGAGGCCGACCTGGTGGTCTTCGCCTGCCCGACCTACAAGGCCTCGATCACCGGACTGCTCAAGCTCTTCCTGGACCGGTTCGCCCCGGGCACGCTGCGCGGACTGGCCGTGCCGCTGATGCTCGGCGCCGGGCCGGGGCACGCGCTCGCCCCGGAGCTCACCCTGCGTCCGGTGCTGGCCGAGATCGGCGCCCCGACCCCGGTCCGCGGGCTCTACCTGCTCGACTCCCAGCACGACGACCCCGCGGCGTACGAGCCCTGGCTCGCCGCGGCCCGGCCCGTGGTGGCCGCCCTCCTCGACCGGCCCACTCCCGCCCCGCTGACAGGAGCACGCGCATGACCGTCGTCCCCGAGACCACCGAGCAGGACCTGGACCCCCGGGTGCTGCGTGACGTCTTCGGCACCTTCCCCAGCGGGGTGGTCGCCGTGGCCGGCCGCGTCGGCGGGCAGCTGATCGGCCTGGCTGCCAGCTCGTTCACCTCGGTCAGCATCGACCCGCCCCTGGTCTCCTTCTCGGTGGCACGGACCAGCAACACCTGGCCCGCGCTGCGCGAGGCCGGCCAGCTCGGGATCAGCGTGCTCGCCGACCACCACGACCAGCTCTGCCGCCAGCTCGCCGGACCCGCCGACAGCCGGTTCGACGACCTCGCGCTGCGCACCAGTCCCGGCGGCGCGGTGCTGCTCGACGAGGCGGTGGCCACCTTCACCTGCTCGATCCACCAGGAGGTGGACGCCGGCGACCACGTGATCGTGCTGCTGCGCGTGCACACCGTCCGGGCCGACGGCGACCTCTCGCCGCTGGTCTTCCACGAGAGCGGCTTCAAGCGGCTGCACCGCGACGACCTCGACCCGGCGACGCTGGACGGGCGGATCAACGGTGAGCCCGTCCGGGAGGGGGAGCCGGGCGGCGCCGAGGACGCGGCCTGACGTCGGGTCAGCGCTCGCCGGCACGCAACGGGTCCGGGGCCGGAGACCGGGCACGGGCGTGCGTCTGACAGATTGGAGCCATGCAGCAACGGCTCCCCGTCGTGGTCGTGGGTGCCGGCGTCGCCGGGCTGGCCGCGGCCCGCCAGCTGGTCGACGCCGGGCACGAGGTCGTGGTCCTGGAGGCGGCCTCCCAAGCCGGGCGGCAAGCTCCGCCGCGAGCCGGTCGCCGGGGTCCCCGTCGACGTCGGCGCCGAGGCGATGCTCAACCGCCGGCCCGAGGGCGTCGCGCTGGCCGAGGCCGTGGGGCTCCCGGTCGAGCACCCCACCGTCGCCTCCTCCCGGATCTGGACGCGGGGCGGGCTCCGGCCGCTGCCGCGCTCGCTGATGGGCGTGCCGCTGGACCTGGACGCCCTGGCCGCCTCCGGGGTGCTCTCGGAGGCCGGGCTGGCCCGGGTGCGGACCGAGCCGTCGCTGCCGCCGACACCGGTGGAGGGCGACGTCTCGGTCGGCGACCTGGTGGCCGCCCGGTTCGGTGACGAGGTGGTCGACCGGCTGGTCGAGCCGCTGCTCGGCGGGGTCTACGCCGGGCACGCCCGCCGGCTCTCGGCCCGGGCCTCGGTGCCGCAGCTGGTCGCGCTCGCCGAGCGGGGCTCGCTGCTGGAGCAGGCCGCGGCCATCCCCACGACGTACGACCTGCCGGTCTTCGCCGGCATCCCCGGCGGGATGGGCCGCCTGCCCGAGGCGCTCGCCGCCGGTCTGGACCTGCGCACCGACGCCACCGTCCGCGAGCTGGTCCGGACCCCGGACGGCTTCGCGCTCACGATCGGCCCGACCATCGCGCCGGAGCGGGTGCAGGCCTCGGCGGTGCTCCTGGCCACGCCCGCGGCGCCGACCGCCCGGCTGCTGGGGGAGGTCGCCCCGGTGGCCGCCGCCGAGCTGGCCCGGGATCGAGTACGCCTCGATGGCGGTGGTGACCTTCGCCTTCCGGGCCGAGGACGCCGCCGGCCTGGAGGCGTCGGGCTCCTCGGGCTTCCTGGTGCCGCCGGTCGACGGGCGGCGGATCAAGGCCTCGACGTTCTCCTTCGCCAAGTGGGGCTGGGTGCGGGCGGCCGGTGCCGAGCAGGGCGTGGTGCACCTGCGGACCTCGCTGGGCCGGCACGGCGAGGAGACGGCGCTCCAGGCCACCGACGACGAGCTGGTCGCCTGGTCGCTCGCCGACCTGGCGGAGGCCACCGGCTTCCGGCGCGGCCCCGGTCGACGTGCACGTGCAGCGCTGGGGCGGCGGACTGCCGCAGTACGCGGTGGGTCACCTGGACCGGGTGGCCCGGGTGCGTGCCGCGCTGCCGGCGGGTGTCGCGGTGGCGGGTGCGGCGTACGACGGGGTCGGGCATCCCGGCGGTGATCGCCTCCGCCCGGCTGGCTGTCGAGCGGCTGCTCGCCGACCGCTGAGGGGCCCCAGGACCGGCGGGTCAGGAGCCGGCGACCTCGGTCACCACGTAGCTCGACGGTGCTGTCGTCGGAGCCGGCGTTGCGCTGGGAGGAGACGGTCAGGTCGTACTGCCGGTTCCCGGTGACGACCGTGACCACGCCGTCGGTCGCGGCGCGGTCCCTGCTCCTCGAAGCCGGCGGCGAGCACCTGGTCGACGGCCCGGTCGCTGATCTTGTCGTGGTCGCCGGTCACGTCGAGGGTCACCACCCAGGAACCGGGTTCGGCGCTGGAGAACCGGATCTTCCCCTTCACCAGGGGCACCTCGGCGGGGAAGTCGGCCGGCATCGTCGTAGGAGTCTGCGGCGGGGCCTTCTCGCCGCCTTTGCCCGGCTTGCCGCTCTTGCCCTGGCCGTCCTTGCCCTGGCCCGGATGGCCTCGTCTCGACCGCCGCGGCCGGGTCGAACCGTCGGCTCGGCCGGACTCCTCGTCCGCGCCGCAGGCGCTCAACGAGAGCGCGACCATCAGCGCCAGCGTGGCCGGGCGCACGAGAACCTTCATCACTACCCCTCCTCAGGTCCGCTCCCCACGGACCGCCGACAGGATGGCAGGGATTCGGTCGGGTGCGCCAGGGTGTCCAGCGATGGCGGAGGCGAGGCTCAGGGGTGGGCAGGGCGGGTCGACCCGGCGTGCGCGGCTCGGTGGAAGAGCCACCCGGAGACGCAGAGGAGCGCGACGAACATCACGTTGACCATCAGCAGGTCGCGGCAGGTTGCCGCCCGGCGGTCCGGTGCAGCGTCGGCGAGCAGCACGGTCGTGGTCACCACGGCCTGGGTCAGCGCCGCGGCCCCCATCACCGAGCCATGGCCCGCGGCCGGAGGCGCGACCAGCGCCGCGCCGACGAGCGCGACGACCGGCACTGTCACGTAGACCCGGTCGACACGGCCGCCCTCCCCGACGATGCCCAGGGCGCCGGCCGACAGGACCAGGAGCAGGAGCGTCCCGGCACCGACGCCGAGGGCCAGGCGGAACAGGGTGGAGGTCGTCATGGCTCCACGTTAGGGGCCCGAGCGGGTGGGAGCGGGGGAGCGCCGGTGAAGGTTCCGTGCAGGTCTTCGGGCTCAGGAGCGGTCCGGCTCGACGGGGAGCCAGATCTCGGTGGTGGCCGTGGAGAAGTCCTCGGCACGCTCCAGCACCGTGACGATCTCCGGCCCCGGCACCAGCAGCCAGGGATTGGCCGGGAACCACTCCGTCGCGGTCGCGGCCCAGGTCTCCTGGAGCGCCCGCGGGTAGGGCCCGGACGAGCGGAAGACCGCCCAGGTGAGGGCGGGGACCTCGATCACGTCGAAGTCGTCTGGGTCCCGGCTGGTCACGACCCCGTGCAGGTAGGTCAGCTCCGTCCCCTCCCGGCGGTCCGGGTCCAGGTCGGTGCTCACGGCGAGGATCCCGGCCGGTTCGCCTTCGGACATCGCCTTCAGGCGGGCGTGCTCCTCGGGCGGCACGGAGGCGACCAGGTCGCGGATGTGCGGGTTCTCGCCCAGGTGGACGAGCGGCACCCGGGCCGCCCGTCCGACGACGCGGAAGGCGGGCAGGGCGGTGAGACGGGCGTCCATGACGGTGCTTCCTTCGACGGTGAGGTGGAAACGGATCGGTCCTTGCGCTCGCAGCGGCCCACCGTCGCGTCGTACGACCCGAGGGCGTCGCCCCGTGCACGCCGCGGAAGGCGCGGGTGAAGGCCTCGACGGAGCCGTAGCCGTGCCGGACCGCGACGGTGAGCAGGTCGTCGTCCCCGGTCAGCAGGTCGTGCGCGGCCGCCGTCATCCGCCGGCGGCGCGCATACTCCGAGAGCGGCATGCCGGCGAGCGCGGAGAACATCCGCCGCAGGTGGTACTCGGTGGTGGCGAGCCGGTGCGCGAGCGTGGCGACGTCGAGCTCGTCGGTCGCCGGGTCGCCGAGCTGCCCCTCGACCGCCTGCACCACCGCGTTGAGCTGCTTGATCATGGCTGCCACGCTAGGGCCGCCGACGGTGCGGCGCCCGACAGTTCCTGCCCGTCGTGGTCGGTCGCGCCCGGCTCGGCACGGCCTGGGTCGGGGGAGCACAATGGGTGCCATGACCGACGCTTCGCAGACCAACGCCGCCCGGATCAACGAGCTCAACGACTCCATCCGCTACACGATGTGGTCGGTCTTCAGGCTGCGCGACCTGCTCGGCGACGCCGACCGCGCGGCCGAGGCCGCCGAGGTCGAGGAGCTGCTTCGCCAAGCTCGCCACCGACGGCGTGGTCGTGCGCGGCACCTACGACGTCTCCGGCCTGCGCGCCGACGCCGACCTGATGGTCTGGTGGCACGCCGAGGACAGCACCCAGCTGCAGGCGGCCTACCACGCGTTCCGGCGTACGGCGTTCGGTCGGCGCCTCGACCCGGTCTGGTCGCAGATGGCGCTGCACCGGCCGGCCGAGTTCAACCGCAGCCACATCCCGGCCTTCCTCGCCGACGAGGAGCCGCGGGCGCACGTCTGCGTCTACCCGTTCGTGCGCTCCTACGAGTGGTACCTGCTCGAGGACTCCGAGCGTCGCCAGATGCTCGCCGAGCACGGCCAGATGGCGCGCGACTTCGCCGACGTGCGGGCCAACACCGTGGCCTCCTTCGCCCTCGGCGACTACGAGTGGATGCTCGCGTTCGAGGCCGACGAGCTGCACCGGATCGTCGACCTGATGCGTCACCTGCGGGCCTCCGAGGCGCGGCGGCACGTGCGCGAGGAGGTGCCGTTCTACACCGGCTCCCGGGCCTCGGTCGCCGAGCTGCTGACCCGCCTGCCCTGACCTGCTGCCCGAGCCTCGGCGGTGGTTTCGCCGGGGCCCCGGTGAAACCACCAGTTCTTGACCGTTGCAACGGTCAAGAAGTGACAGGATTTGTCGGGAACCTCGGGCACGTTCCCGGCGTCGGAGGTTCATGAGACCGCTCAGCTTCAGGGTGATGACGCCCGGACGTACGCCCCGGATTGCGGCGGGTACGCCATGATCGGCCACATGACTCCCCGCCGCTCTCGGCTCCTGCTGTCGGTCGCCGCCACCGGGCTCGTGGCCACGGGGCTGGTGGGGTGCGGGGCGGAGACCGACCCAGCGGCGACCTCCGACGAGGACGCTGCGCCCACCTCGATCCCGGCGGCCGCCGGCCCGGTGCACACCTGGGGTCCGGTCCTGGTTCTCCAGGACGGCCCGGAGGCCGTGGCGTGCCTGGGCAGCGTCGCCTACTCCGCGCCGCCGCAGTGCACGGGGCAGCCCCTCGCGGGCTGGGACTGGACGAAGCACCCTGAGCACTCCGTCCGCGACAGCGTCCGCTGGGGTGACTTCGCGCTCACCGGGACCTGGGACGGTGAGACGCTCGAGGTCACCGAGGCGGTGCCGGCGGCGGAGTACGACAGCGAGCCCGAGACCGAGGAGTCGCCGGGCACACCCTGCTCGGAGCCCGAGGGCGGCTGGCGGGTGGTGGACGAGGCGAAGGCCTCCTCGGCGTCCCTGGACGAGACGCTGCGCCGGGCCGGTCAGCTGCCCGGCTACGCGGAGTCGTGGCTGGACACCAACGACACCTCCCGCCCCGAAGAGCAGATCCTCAACGTCCGGGTCACCTCCGACGTCCGGGCGGCCGAGGACGCGCTGCGCGAGACCTGGGGCGGGCCGCTCTGCGTCCAGGAGGCGCGCTACGACGAGGCGCAGCTGGTGGAGCTGACCACCGAGCTGCAGGAGCTGCCGGGCGTGCTCGACACCTCCGCGTGGGGCGACGTGGTCGCCCTCGCCGTGGTGCACGACGACGGCTCGGTCCAGGAGTGGGTCGACGACCGGTACGGCGAGGGCCGGGTGGAGGTCCGCTCAGCCCTGGTCGCCGCCCCGGGCTGAGCCGGCGCGTCCGTGTTCCCTCGGAGCGTGCGCTTCGCGCCCCTGGGCGCGGCGCTGACCAGCCTGTATAGCGTGGGCGTGTGCCCCCGTCTCTCACGTCAGGACGCGTCATGCTGGTCGCGTCGTTGTCGACGGCACTCGCCGCCGGTGGGGTGGCAGCGGCGTGGGTCTTCCTCGGCCGGACCGGGTTCGCCTTCGCCTGGGTCACCCACTTCATCCTTCTGGCGTGGGTGTCCTCGGTCGTCGGCCCGCGGGTACGGATCCCGGATCACCGTTGGCTCCGGGTCGGGCGCTGGGAGGCGCGGCTCTACCCGGCACTGGGGGTCCGACTCTTCGGGAAGCTGCTCGACCTCATCGGATGGAACCGGGTGATAGCAAGAGAACGTGGGTTCAGCGGCACGCGGGAAGGGCTGAAGGAGCTCGATCAGCACACACGTCGCTCCGAGGTCGGCCACAGCATCTGCCTGGCCGTTGCTACGGCCGTGGCTTGCGGCGTGCTGTCGACAGGGGAGTGGCGGAGCGCTGCGTGGCTGCTGGCCCTCGGACTGCCCCTGCACCTGTACCCGGTGCTGCTCCAGCGGCTCCTGCGTGCCCGCATCCAGTCCATGTCGGCCAGGGTCTCGAAGGAGCACCTCGCCAGCCGTGCCTGAGCAGCCGGCCGTTCTTCGGACGCCGACTGATCCCGGGGCTGAGCTCGGGGCCCGACGCGCTCCCCAGGCTCCGGTCAGGCCTGGTCGGCAGGCTTCAGGGTGAGGCTGAGCGAGTTGATGCAGTACCGGTCGCCGGTGGGCGTGCCGTAGCCGTCGGGGAAGACGTGACCCAGGTGGGAGCCGCAGTTCGCGCACCGCACCTCGACCCGCTTCATCCCGTGGGAGTTGTCCTCGATGTACTCGATGGTGTCGGTCAGGGGCTGGTAGAAGCTCGGCCAGCCGCAGCCGGAGTGGAACTTGGTCTGGGCCTCGAAGAGCTCGTGCCCGCAGGCGCGGCACGAGTAGGTGCCGGGGGTGTCGGTGTCGTTGTACTCACCGGTGAACGCGCGCTCGGTGCCGGCCTGGCGGAGCACCGCGTACTCCTCGGGGGACAGCTCAGCACGCCACTGCTCGTCGGTCTTCTCCACCTGGTAACCCATGCCGAAGAGCGTAGCCGCGCGTCGGTGAGCGGGAGGGGTGGGATGCAGGACCCGAAGAGAACCACCTCGTGTGAATCGGGACCAGGGTCCTTCGGCACTGAACCCCGCCCGGCTCGCGTGCGACGTTGGATGCGAGTGCACTGAGGCTGAGAGAGGAAGAACCCCATGAGTGAGAGCGACGCCGATCGTCTGGCCCTCAACCCGCTGTTCGCCCGTCCTGGGGAGTCGCGGGACATTCCGCAGTTCTCCCTGCCCGAGGACCCCATGCTGCCGGAGACGGCGTACCAGTTCGTCCACGACGAGGCGATGCTCGACGGCAACGCCCGGCTGAACCTGGCCACCTTCGTCGGCACCTGGATGGACCCGATGGCCTCGAAGCTGTACGCCGAGACCTTCGACAAGAACATGATCGACAAGGACGAGTACCCGCAGACCGCGGCGATCGAGGAGCGCTGCTGGCGCATCCTCGCCGAGGTGTGGAACTCGCCCGACCCCAGCGGCTCCATCGGCACCTCGACCATCGGTTCGTCGGAGGCCTGCATGCTCGGCGGCCTGGCCCTCAAGCGCCGCTGGCAGCACGCCCGCCGCGCCGCCGGCAAGTCCACCGAGCGCCCGAACCTGGTGATGAGCTCGGCGGTCCAGGTGTGCTGGCTGAAGTTCTGCAACTACTTCGACGTCGAGACCCGGACGATCCCGATCAGCGACGAGCACAAGGTGATGGACGGGTTCGAGCTGGACAAGTACGTCGACGAGAACACCATCGGCGTGGTCCCGATCATGGGCGTGACCTACACCGGGATGTACGAGGAGGTCACCAAGATCAGCGACGCGCTCGACCAGATCCAGAAGGACACCGGGCTCGACGTCCCGATCCACATCGACGCCGCCTCCGGCGGGTTCATCACCCCCTTCCTGCAGCCGGACCGGCTGTGGGACTTCCGGGTCGACCGCGTGCACTCGATCAGCGTCAGCGGGCACAAGTACGGGCTGGTCTACCCCGGCCTGGGCTGGGTGGTCTGGAAGGACAAGGAGTTCCTGCCCGACGACCTGATCTTCTACGTCTCCTACCTCGGCGGGCAAGATGCCGACCTTCGCCCTGAACTTCTCGCGGCCCGGAGCCCAGGTGCTGCTGCAGTACTACAACTTCCTGCGGCTCGGGTCGCAAGGGTTACACGGCAGTGCAGCAGGAGAGCCTCGACGTCGCGCAGCACCTGGCCCACGAGATCGACCAGGATGGGTCCGTTCACGTTGTGGAACGACGCGTCCGACATCCCCGTCTTCGCGTGGGAGCTGAAGAAGGATCACACCTCCAACTGGGATCTCTACGACCTCCAGGACCAGCTGCGTCAGCGCGGCTGGTTGGTGCCCGCCTACCCGTTGCCCGACGACCTCGCCGAGCGCACGGTGCAGCGCGTCGTCGTGCGCAACGGTCTGTCGCGAGACCTCGCGGACCGGCTGCTCGACAGCCTGCGCAGCAGCGTGGACTACCTGGACAGCCTGCCCGGCCCGCTTCCGCGTGAGCAGAAGACCGAGATGTTCCACCACTAGGAGCAGAGATGACGGACAACAGCAGCGCCGCCCACCCGTCGGCATCGTCCGCCGGGTCGGCCTCGGGCTCGGGGCCAGGCGCCACGAGAACGGCGATCAAGATGCTGGGGATGGGGCAGCTGGCCATCCTGACGGTGGTCGCCGTCGCCAGCCTCCGGAGCCTGCCCACGATGGCCACCTACGGTCTGGGCTCGATCACGCTCTACATCATCCCGGCGATCGTCTTCCTGGTGCCGACCGCGCTGGTCGCCGCAGAGCTCGCCACCGGGTGGCAGGGCGGGATCTACGGGTGGGTCAAGGAGGCGCTGGGCAACCGGTGGGGCTTCCTGGCGGTCTGGCTCCAGTGGATCCAGAACGTCGTCTGGTACCCGGTCCAGCTGGCGTTCATCGCCGCCGCCGTGGCCTTCGCGATGGGACAGGACCATCTGGCCAACGACGGCATCTTCAACGCCATCGTGATCCTGGTCTTCTACTACCTCGCCACGGCCGTCACCCTGGCCGGTGGCAACCTGTTCGCCAAGGTCGGGTCGTGGGGCGGGATCATCGGCACCATCATCCCGGGCATCCTGCTGATCGCGCTCGGGGCGATCTGGCTGATCGACGGACAGAAGTCGCAGACCCCGCTGGAAGCCTCCGACGTGGTCCCGCCGTTCGCCGGGATCGCCTCGATCGTGCTGATCGTCTCCAACTTCCTCGCCTACGCGGGCATGGAGGTCAACGCGGTCCACGTCAACGAGATGAAGGACCCCGGCAAGCAGTACCCCAAGGCGATCCTGATCGCCTCCTGCATCATCCTCACCGTCTTCATCGTGCCCACGATCATGGTCGCGGCGATGGTGCCGAAGTCGTCGCTCGGGCTGACGGACGGGATCATGCTGGCCTTCCGGGTCTTCTTCGAGCAGTACGGCCTCGGCTGGGCGACGTACGTCCTCGCGGCGATGATCGCGATCGGCGCGCTTGCCTCCGTGGTCACCTGGATCGCCGGCCCGTCGAAGGGCCTGTTGGCGGCCGGCAAGACCGGGGTGCTGCCGCCCTGGATGCAGAAGGAGAACAAGCGGGGTGTGCAGGAGGGGATCCTGGCCGTCCAGGGGGTCATCGTGACCGTGCTCGCCCTGCTGTTCGTGATCATCCCGAACGTCAGCGCGGTCTTCTTCACCCTCGTCGACATGGCGGCGGCGCTCTACCTGATCATGTACCTGATGATGTTCGTCGCGGTGATCAGGCTGCGCAGCACTCAGCCCGACGTGCACCGCAGCTATCGGGTGCCGGCGGTCAAGCTGGTGGCGGGGACCGGGTTCGTCGCCTCGGCGCTGGCCCTGATCCTCGGGTTCGTCCCGCCGTCGGGCCTGGTCGGCATCCCGCCGTCCCTCTATCCCTACGTGATGATCGCGGTGATCGTGGTCCTGGGTGTCCCGCCGCTGCTCTTCTACGCCGCACGCAAGCCGGCCTGGCGCACGGCCGAGCAGCAGGGCGACCCGATCACGCCCGCTGCTGGGCAGGCGGGGGGCCACGGCGGTGCCTCTGCCGAGTCGAGCAGTGCGACCGATGCCTCCCCGAAGCACCGGGGTGCGTCCGACGACGGTGATCCGCCGGGCTCGTCGGGTTCGTCCGGATCGGAAGGGGGACGGTGATGCGCGCACGACGAGCGCTGGCGGTGCCACTGCTGGTGGCTGTGACTCTCTGCTCGCTGGCGGCCTGCGGCAACAGCGACGACAGCGACATCGCGCAGCAGCGGGCCGAGCAGCTGGTGCAAGCGACGCAGGACAACGGGTCCGCGCCCGGCCTGACCACCAGGACGGCGCGAAGTCTCTACGGCGAGGACGCGGACGCGGTGTGCGGCGACCTCGAGGACCGACCGCTCGGTCTTGCGGGGTGGGCACGCGTCACCCGCGCGGTGCCGGAGGAGCACGTCGAGGACCTGGTCGCCTACGACCGCACGGTGGTGGACGTCTACTGCCCTGACCTGATGGACGACTTCGACGACCTGCTCGACTCGCTGCACGTGGACGAGAGCAACCGGTGAAACAGCTGGGGTGACGGGATTCCCGACGGCGCCTGGTTCGGGCCATGATGAGCCCATGGCGAAGGCGTCGGAGGCGTTCGTGCAGGCCGGGGACCGCGAGGTGCGGGTCTCCTCACCCGAGCGGGTGATCTACGAGGCGACCGCGGACACGCCGGAGGTGACCAAGCTGATGGTCGCCCAGTACTTCGCCGACGCCGGCGAGGGCCTGATGCGCGCGCTGCGCGACCGGCCGACCGCGCTGGAGCGCTGGCCGTCGGGGGTGCGGGAGGGGTTCACGCTCGCCACCGGCCCGCAGGACAAGGACGCCGAGGCGTTCTACCAGAAGCGGATCGCCAAGGGCGCGCCCGACTGGGTCGAGTCGGTCGAGATCACCTTCCCCTCGGGGCGCAAGGCCCGGGAGATCTGCCCCACGGAGATCGCGGTGCCGGTCTGGTGCGCCCACATGGGCACCCTGACCTTCCACCCGTGGCCGGTGCGCAGCGCCGACGTCGACCACCCCGACGAGCTGCGGATCGACCTCGACCCCCAGCCGGGGACGACGTTCGCCGACGTGGTGCGCGTCGCCCTGGTCGCGCGCGAGCTCTTCGCCGACATGGGGGTGCGGGCCTTCGTCAAGACCAGCGGCAACCGCGGGGTGCACGTCTTCGCCCGGATCCGCCCGGAGTGGGAGTTCCCCGACGTCCGGCACGCCGCGATCGCGTTCGGCCGCGAGCTGGAGAAGCGGGACGACGGGGTGACCACCGCGTGGTGGAAGGAGGAGCGGGGGGAGCGGATCTTCGTGGACTACAACCAGAACACCCGGGACCGGACCATCGCCTCGGCGTACTCGCTGCGACCGCTGCCCGGCGCCCCGGTCTCCACCCCGGTGACCTGGGAGGAGCTGGCCGGGCTCAGCGACGCCCGCGCGCTCAACCTGTTCACCGTGCCCGAGCGGATGGCCGACGGCGACCCGTGGGCGGAGATCGATGACGTCGCCCACGACCTGACCCCGCTGCTGGAGCTGTGGGAGGCCGACCCGCGCGAGCTCAACTACCCGCCCGACCACCCGAAGATGCCGGGGGAGCCGCCGCGGGTGCAGCCGAGCAAGAAGGTCGCCGAGCACTGGGACGCCGACGGGAACCGGGTCGAGCCGTGAGCGAGGACCGGCGGGTGGCCGGCAGCACCCGGGAGCCCGGCAAGCTCGGTGCCTCGGGGGCCGAGCGGTGGAGCGACTACCTGGACTGGCAGCGGGCCGACCTCGTGGACGCGGTCCTGGCGATGCACGCGGGGGAGCGGCGCCGGGTGCTGGTCCCCTCGGGCTGGTCGCCGATCGAGCTGCTCTCCCACGTGCTGCACATGGAGCGGCGGTGGTTCGTCTGGGGCTTCCTGGGCGAGCAGGTGCGGGACCCCTGGGGCGACTGGGCGGCCGGCGACCCGTGGCGCGACGAGTCGCTCGACGAGGGGGAGCGGTCCCCCCGGTGGACGGTGCCCGACGACGTCACGGCCGAGCGGCTGGCCGAACGCCTCGAGGCCGTGGCCGAGCGGACCCGGGAGGTGCTGCGGGACCATCCGCTCACCGCCAGGGCCGCGGTCGGCGGCCGGTTCGCCGACCACCCGCCGACGCTGGAGTGGATCTGCTTCCACGTGCTCACCGAGTACGCCCGGCACGCCGGCCACCTCGACGTGGTCGTCGAGCTGAGCCACCACGTCGGACCTGGAACGGGCACCGACTAGCCTGCACCCGTGACTTCCTCGACCCGTCCCAAGCTCGTCCTGGTCACGGGCTCCGGCCGCAGCGGTACCAGCTCGGTCGCCGGGACCCTCAAGCGCCTCGGCCTGCACGTGCCGCAGCCCGAGGTGCCGGCCGACGAGGCCAACCCCCGCGGCTACTACGAGCCGCTGTGGGTCACCGAGTTCCACAAGGACGTGCTCAACCCGGTCCCGGTGCGCACCATCGACACCCGTCCGGACGCCGCCGACATCGCCATCGAGGCCGGCTCCGCCCCCGAGGTGGAGGAGCGGCTGCGCGGATGGCTGGGCGAGCAGCTGGACCCCGCGCTGCACGAGGGCCAGATCCTGGTCAAGGACCCGCGGGCCTTCTGGATCCTCCCGGTCTGGACCCAGGTGGCCGCCGGCCTGGGCGCCGACGTGGTCACGCTGACGATGCTGCGCCACCCCACCGAGGTGGTGCGCTCGCGCGACACGGCGTACCTGACCGAGCAGACGCCCAAGTTCCGGCGGCAGCGGGAGACCGCGAACGTCGCCGCCTGGGTCAACGCCGCCCACCTGACCGAGCTCGCCACCCGCGAGCAGGCCCGGGCGTTCGTGCGCTACCCGGACCTGATCGAGGACTGGCGCACCGCGATGACCCGGGCCGGGGAGCAGCTGGAGCTGACCTACTCCGCGGACCTCGCCGACCGCGGCCACCACGAGGTCGACGACTTCATCGACGCCAAGCTCAACCGGTCGGCGATCAGCTGGGACGACCTCTCGGTGCCGGCCGCCCTGCGCGACCTGGCCGAGCGGACCTGGCAGGCGATGAACGTGCTGGTCGAGGCACCGCACGACGAGCGCGCGATCGCCGAGCTGGGCGCGCTGCGCGAGCAGTACGCCGAGATGTTCGAGCACGCCGAGGCGATGGCGATGGACGCCACCACGGCGCGGGTCACCGCGGGGCGCCGCGAGGTGCGGCGCAACAAGGAGGCCGAGCTCGCCGAGGTACGCCGCGAGCTCGAGACGCTGCGCGCGGAGAACGCGGCGCTGCGCCGTTCGCTGCCCAACCGGCTGGTGGCCAAGCTGCGCGGTCGCTGACCGCTCGTCCCGGTCGCCGGTCGGGCCGCTCAGCGCTCCCAGGGAGCGGGCACCGGGAAGTAGACCTCGAGGAACTCCGCCAGCGCCCGGTCCACGGCTTCGGCGTCGAGGGCGAAGTCGTGGTGGTCGCCGACGCAGAAGAAGTCCTTGTCCCGGGCCCGCAGCTGGCGCAGCTGGCGCTCGACCCGGGCGTTGCTCAGGTCGAGGAAGGCGTGCTCGGCGCTCGCGGCGTACGCCGTGCCGGTGGCCAGGCCGTAGTGCTGGGCCAGCGAGCTGAGCATCGAGACGTCGCCGGGGGAGCGGAACGGCGCGTGCGCGGTGGCGTCCACGGCCGCGGCGTACCGGGTGGCGACCTCGGTCAGCACCGAGACCCGGTGCGGGTGCGGGGTGTGCGCCATCACCCGGGTGATCAGCACCCCCAGGTCGTCGGAGAGCAGCCGCCGGTTGTTGGCGGCGGCCTGGAGGAACGGCTTGAGGTCGCCGGGGTCCTCGTCGGGCAGGCCCAGCACGCCCTCGCCGACGAACGCCGCGAAGTCGCCGCCGGGGGAGAAGAAGAGCTCCGGGCGCACCGGGCGGCCCAGGAAGACGTCGTCGTTGAGGTAGACGAAGTGCTCGGCCAGGTCCGGCACCCGGTGCAGGGCGGTCTCGATCGCCTGGGAGCTGAAGGTGGGCAGCGCGGAGGCGGGCAGGATCTCCCGGTGGTCGACCAGCCGCACCCGGCCCGACTCCAGGGCCTCGTCGCTGAGCCAGTCCGGTCGCTGACCCGCGGTGACCAGGTGGATGGTGCGCACCCAGGGGGCGAACAGGTGCACGCTGCGCATCGAGTAGCGCAGCTCGTCGCGGCTGCGGAACCGGGCCTGTCCGCTGGCCTCGCGCCGCTGCTCGCTCAGCCCCGCCGCGGCGAGTCGGGTCTCCCGGGCCGCGTTCCAGGTGGGGTCGTCGCCGTCCACCCAGGTGTAGACCACGTCGACCGGGAAGCGGCACTCGTCGACCCGGGGCTCGGCCAGGCCCGGCAGCGTGGGCACGATCCGCTCGTGCACCGCGACCTTCGCGGTGGCCTCCTCGGCCGGGACCGTCGGAGGCGTAGGCGTTGGGCCGGGGCGCGACCAGGTCCCCGCCGGGGGCTCGGTCCCAGAACTCCAGGCTGACCCCGGCGCCGCGCAGGTGCGTGGGTCGCCCGTCGTCGCCGCGCGGCCACGGCTCGAGCACCAGGCGCGGGGTCATCGCGCGCTGCTGGAGCGCCGCCATCTCCGGGACCGGCAGGCGGCGCTCGGGCCAGCCGCGTTCGCCCGGGTCGAGCAGCGACAGGTGGGCGGGGGCCTCGGCGGCGAGCCGGTCGAGCACCGTCCGCCGGTGCTCGGCGGGGACCACCACGGTGGTCGGGTCGGCGGCGTGCGGCGGGACGACGAACCAGTCCGCGGCCGGCTCGGCCGCGGCCACCAGCAGGTCCAGGGTCTCGCGCCGGGCCTGCTCGGGGGTGACCAGGGGGACCTGCACGCCGGCGGCCCGCTCCTGGGTGTGCCGGGGACCGGCGTACCGGGGGCCGCGGATCCCGCCGCTGGCGGCCTCCACCCGGCTCCGGCCCTCCCGGCGGCCGGCGACCCGGGTGAAGATCTCCTCCCAGCGGGCGGCGATCACCTCGGGGCGGTAGGCCTGGGCGGCGTCGTACGCCCCCTGGCCCAGGCGGCGCAGCAGCGTGTCGTCGGTGCAGACCCGGGCCAGCGCCGCGGTCAGGCCCGCCTTGGCGCCGGCGGCCACCAGCAGCCCGCTGACCTCGTGCTCCACGAGCTCGCGCGGGCCGGACGGGCAGTCGTAGCTGACCACGGGTACGCCGGCCGACATCGCCTCCTGCGCCACCAGCGGGAAGCCCTCGGTGCGCGAGCTGAGCGCGCAGACCGAGGCGGCGGCCCACTCCGGACCCATGTCGTCGACCGCCCCGGGGAGCTCGACCCGTCCGGTCAGGCCGGCCTTGGCCACGTGGGCGCGCAGCTCCTCGCGCAGCGGGCCGTCGCCCAGGATGCGCAAGGTCCAGCCGTCCGCAGCACCGGCGTCGACCAGCTCGCCGAAGGCCCGGACCAGGTGGATGAACTGCTTCTCCGCCACCAGCCGGCCGGCCGCGACGATCCGGCGCTGGTCCAGCGGAGGAGCGGGCCTGGTCGCCCGGGGGCAGCGGGTTGGGGACGACCACCAGCTCGGGGGCGACCGGGCCCAGCTCGGCGGCCAGCCAGCTGGCCGAGGAGTCGGTGAGCAGGGCGACCGCGTCGGCCCGCGGGGCGAACGCCAGCAGCGGCTCCATCCCCCCGACCCGGTCGGCGGAGGAGCGGTGCTCCTGGTGCACCACGGCCACCTCGTCGGGGGTCAGCTGGACCGCCGCGGCCAGCAGCGCCGGGGTGACGGTGACCAGCACGTCGACGTCGACCCGCGGCAGCGCCTCGGTCAGCGCGGTGTCGGTCAGAGCAGAGAACTGACCGTCCCACCGGGCGGGGACCAGCACCGACGGGCGGCGGTCGGCGCCGCCGGGGTCGGGCGTACGGACGTCGGCGAGGTAGCGCACCTCGACCCGTGGGTCGATCGGGTAGTGCGGTGCGTCCGCGCTCCGGGTGACGCTGATCAGCGAGACGTCGTGCCGGGCGGCGAGCGCGCCGGCCTGGGTGATCGCCGAGCGCGACGTGCCGCCCATGCCGTCCAGGTTGAGGACCAGGAAGGCGATCCGCAGCCGGTCGGAGCCGCGTCGCCGCAGGAGCCGGCGCATCAGAGCCCGGTGACGCCCTCGCCGCCGCCGGCCTGCTCGTCGAAGTTCTCCTGCTCGAGCAGGTGCAGCACCGGGACGCCGAGCTTGCGGCGGGCCCGCGAGCTCCAGTCGACGTGGAAGAACTCCGCCACCACGTGCGGGCGGGTGAGGATGATGACCTCGCGGCAGTCGACCTGCTTGACCTTCGCCTCCAGGGCGTCGACCGGTGCGTCGCTGATCAGCTGGCCGACGGCCTGGGCGCCGGTGACGGCCAGGGCCGCGAGGCTGCCGTGCAGCTCGTGGTCGGCCTCCTCCTGGCTCTCCTCGCGGATCGCCTCCAGGTCGACCTCGCTCAGCACCACCGGTGCCGAGAGCAGCTCGCCGGTGCCGAGGGTGCCCATCGCCGCCTCGATCCGGCCCGCAGCGTCCTCGACCGGGATGAGCAGGTGGTAGACGACCTGGTCGGCGATCGAGTCGTGCAGGCTGTGGATCTGCCGGGCGTCGACCGCGGTGACCTCGTGCTCGGCGAGGATCACCACGTCGTAGGTGCCGATCCCGTCGTCGATCCGGTCGTTGCGTGTGCTGTCGCCGCTCTGGCTCATGCCGCTCTCACCTCTTCGAGTCTGTGCCCAGGATCCTAGCCAGGTCGTAGCGCACCGGCTCCTCCAGTTGGCTGTAGTCGCACGACTCGGGCTCCCGGTCGGGCCGCCAGCGCTTGAAGTGGGCGGTGTGCCGGAACCTCCGGCCCTCCATGTGGTCGTACTTGACCTCGAGCACCCGCTCGGGTCGCAGCGCGACGAAACCGAGGTCCTTGTCGGCGCTCCAGCGGCTCTTGGTGCCCGGGACCCGGTCGGGGTTGGCCACCGCCCACTCCGCCCACCCGCCCCAGGGGTGGTCAGCCGGGTCGCAGACCAGCGGCTGCATCTCGTCCCAGAGCTCGGCGCGCCGCTTCTCGGTGAAGCTCGCGCTGACACCGACGTGCTGCAGCGCCCGCTCCCCGCCCCCTGACGCGTCGCCGTCCGGGCCGTCGTACAGGCCGAGCAGGAGGCTGCCGAGCAGCGGGCGCTCGGGGGTCGAGGTCTTGTGCGGGCGCATGCCCGCGACCACCACGTCGGCGGTCCGCTCGTGCTTGATCTTCAGCATGGTCCGGGCGTTCGGGGCGTACGCCGCGTCCAGCGGCTTGGCGATCACCCCGTCCAGACCTGCCCCCTCGAAGGTGGTGAACCACTCCTGGGCCAGTGCGACGTCGGTGGTCGTGCGGGTGAGGAAGCAGGGGCCGTCCAGCCCGCCGAGCACCCGCTCCAGCTCGGCGCGCCGCTCCGCGAACGGCCGGCCGGTCCAGTCCTCGTCGCCCAGCGCCAGCAGGTCGAAGGCGACGAAGCCGGCGGGCGTCTCCGCGGCCAGCTTGGTGACCCGGGAGGCGGCGGGGTGGACGCGCTCCTGGAGCACCTCGAACTCCAGGCGCTCGCCACCGTCCGCGGTGGGTCGGGCGACGAAGAGCTCGCCGTCGAGCACGATCCGCTCGGGCAGCTGCTCCTTGACCGCCGCGACGATCTCGGGGAAGTAGCGGCTCAGCGGCTTGGTGTTGCGGCTGGCCAGCTCCACCTCGTCGCCGTCGCGGAAGACCAGGCAGCGGAAGCCGTCCCACTTGGGCTCGAAGCTCATCCCGCCCGTGGTGGGCACCGAGGAGACGGACTTGGCGAGCATCGGCCGCACCGGCGGCATCACGGGGAGGTCCATCCGCCGAGCCTAGGGGGCCTGGCCGCTACCGGGGAGAGCCCGTGACCCGTCGCGCCGATAGGCTGACCGGGACTTTCCCCGGTTGGTCTGCCGGCAGGGCCCGCCTGACTTTGAATCAGGACTAGCGACGTAGGTTCGACTCCTACCCGGGGAGCCAGGTGTCGGGCGTGGGCGCAGGCCCTCGCACCGTCCGGGCGCGGTGCGAGGTCGAGGGGGGTCAGCCCTTCCCGCCGAGCCGCTTGGCGACGACCACCTGGTACTTGGTGTAGTGGAAGCGGCCGTTGGCGTAGGTGACCCGGGCGGTGCAGCTGATCAGCACCAGCCGGTGGGCGCCGGTGGTCGAGAAGAACCGCTGCGGCAGCTTCCGGGTCCGGTCGAACTGCGCAGTCTCGCTCACCCGGTACCGGTAGGTCTTGCCACCACTGGCGACCGTGACGACCTGCCCGCGCTCGGCTCGGCCCAGACCCCACATGGCGCCGGGCCGGTCGTGCCGGTCCGAGACGTGACCGGCCACGACGGCGGTGCCGATGGCGTCGCCGAAGCCCGCCGACCTTCGCAGCCAGGCGGTGACGCCGACGTTCTCGGGCAGCCTCATCTGCCCTCGCCGGACGGTGGTGGGCACGACCTTCGCGTCGAGGCCCAGAGCCGGGGGCGCGGACCACCGTCGGCGCCACCCTGGCGAACCCGGTCCTCGGCAGAGTGCCGGAGAACCCGCCGTTGACCACCGGGGCCCGGTACGGCGCCTTGGCGACCGTCGTCGTCTCGGAGGCCAGACCGCACCGGGTGGAGGCGGCACCGTTCTCCGCGGTCGCCCGGGTGTTCACCCGCCACGTGTAGACCCCGGGCAGGCGCAGCCGCACCCCAGGCGTCCGGCTCCAGCCGGCTCCCGCACGCCAGGTGACCGTGCGGGCCAGGGTCGACGGCTCACACCGGGCCGCCGCGCGGGACCGGAAGGGGCCGTAGAGACGCGCGGTCGCCGGCACCGTGGTCCCGCGGGCGAGCCCGGTGACGCGGACCCGGTCGTGGAACCGCTGACCCGGCTCCACCCGCTTCTCGGAGGTGCGGCTCGCGATGCTCGGGGAGGTGATCGGTGTGGGAGTGGGAGTGGGGATGACCGGCTGGATCGCGTACGTGTTGCTGACCGCGACGGCGGTGTTCTGGTTCGCGACGACGGTGACCCGCTCCGGTGCGATGGCGACCGCGGTCACGTCGACCTGGTCGTTGTCGCCGTTCTCGGGCTCGCTGATCGTGCACGTGGCCCCGGCGGGCAGCCCGGTCGTGGCGACCGTCGCGGAGCCGGCGCCGGTGCCGGCGGGGATCCTGAGCAGCGCTCGATCGGTGCGCCGCCGTCCGCAGGGGTGCAGCACGGCACGGACGGTCACGGGGCCCTGCAACCCGGCACCTGGACCGCTGACGGTCTTGGTGACCTCGATCCCGCCGGCCTCGAACGGGGTGATCCGCACCCCGGCGACGGCCTCGATCCGGGTCGTCTGGGCGAGGATCAGCTTCTGCGCGCTCTCCCGGTCGGGGTTGCTGCCGTCGTAGAGGTAGACGGTGCTCTCGCGCACCTCCTCCTCGCGTTGCAGGGCGAACCCCTGTTCAGGAGTCGGCACTGACGGTCCGCACCCACAGCTGCGCGTCGGCCGGGACGGGGTCGCCGTCCGCGAGCTGCTGCGTACCGGCCGCGTCGGTGAACACCTCGACACCGGCCAGGCGCAGCGTGGCGGGGCCGTCGGAGGCGACGGTGAACGGGCCGACGAGCTCGCCGGTCGACGGGGCCTCGGCCGACTCCGGCGAGACGCTCAGGTCCGGCGGCTGGGGCTCGCCCACCGGCCCGTTGGCGAGGGCGTCCGCGACGATCGCCGAGGTGAGCGGGAACAGCTGCGGCTCGGCGGTCGGGTCCAGCACCAGGTTGTCGCTGAAGAACCAGATCGCGGCCTGGACCGCCGCCGCCTTCACGTTGTCGGGGACGTCGGCCGGCAGCGGCTCGGTCGGGAAGTAGTTCTGCAGGATGTGGGCGACGTAGCCGAGGTTCGGCACGTTGGACTCGGTCCAGTCGCCACGCTCGTAGTTGACGCCGGTCTCGGTGCTGGTGAACAGGTCGATGCAGTAGGTCAGGGCGGTGGCCCCGTCGGCGTCGCGCGCCGGGATCAGCCCCATGTAGGAGATGTCGTGGGGAGTCGACCCCTCGGGCACCGCCTCGGGGTACCCGTCGAGCGGGTTGAAACCGGCCGGGGCGTCGACGGCGCCGACGTTGCTGACTCCCTGCGCTCCGCTGATCGGCAGGACCTGCAGCTCGGTGAAGGCCGATCGCGCCTGGCAGGGGGAGTTCTCCTCCGGGGATCGGCTCGGCCTGCGCCGGACGTCCCACCACCAGGAGCAGGCTCGTCAGGGCCAGCACCACGGCTACGCGCAGGGCCTTCCTGGGCCAGGTCGGCAAGATGGAGTTCACGGACGAGCACCTCCCGAGCACAGAGGGTCAGGACCCCAGTCAGGGCCCGCTCCGCGCTTTCGGCCCAAGAAGCGTGACACCCGTTCTTCGTCAGCGACAAGGGTCGAAAGCCTCGTCTGCCCGCGTTCCGGAGAGGGGAGCATCCGCGGACTCGGCGGGACTCGCGGATCTCTGGACCAGGACCCCGCGCGGCTCGTGTCGACACCTACCCCGGGAACTTGGCACGGCGTACATGCGGTTGGCACGTGTCGCACTGGTCGCCAACCGCGTGGATCCCCGCACAGCCGGGGATCCGTGCGGCCCACCACTAGGGTGGCTGACCATGGACAACCTCACCGTCATCGTCCTCGCCGCCGGCGGGGGCACCCGCATGAAGTCCAAGACCATGAAGGTGCTGCACCCGGTCGGCGGCCGCTCGATGATCGGCCACGTGCTGAGCGCGGTCCAGGCGACCTCGCCGTCGCGGATCGTCGCCGTCGTGGGCCACCAGCGCGAGCAGGTGGGACCGCACATCCAGCAGCTGGTGCCCGACGCCGTGCTCGCGGTCCAGGAGACCCAGGACGGCACCGGCCACGCCGTCAGGGTCGCCTGCGAGGCGGCCGGCGTCCAGGAAGGCACCGTGGTGGTAGCCGCCGGCGACACGCCCCTGCTCGACGGCCAGAGCCTGCGCGAGTTCGTCGCCGACCACGCATCCTCGGGGCGGGCGGTGAGCATCCTCACCGGCATCGTCCCCGACCCCACGGGCTACGGCCGGATCGTCCGGGACGGGACCGGCGACGTCGTCGCGATCGTCGAGGAGAAGGACGCCGACGCCGAGCAGCGCCGGATCCACGAGATCAACTCCGGGATCCTCGCCTTCGACGCGGCCTTCCTCACCGACGCCCTGGGCCGGATCGGCAACGACAACGCGAGCGGCGAGTACTACCTGACCGACACGGTGCAGATCGCCCGGGCCGGGGGCCTGCGGGTCGGGGCCTACATCGTCGACGACGTCCGCCAGACCGAGGGCGCCAACGACCGCGCCCAGCTGGCCGAGCTCGGCCGCGAGCTCAACCGCCGGATCGTCACCCGGTGGATGAAGGAGGGCGTCACCGTGATGGACCCCGCCACCACCTGGATCGACGCCGACGTGGTGCTCGAGCCCGACGTGACCATCCTCCCCGGCACCCAGCTGCTGGGTGCGACCGTCGTCCGCGAGGACGCCGTGGTCGGGCCGGACTGCACGCTGAAGGACTGCGAGGTCGGCGTCGGGGCCCGGGTGGTGCGCACGCACGGCGAGCTCGCGGTGGTCGGCGACCGCGCCGCGGTCGGCCCCTACGCCCACCTGCGTCCGGGCACCCGGCTCGGGGTCGAGGGCAAGATCGGCGGCTTCGTCGAGACCAAGAACGCGGTCATCGGCGACCGGGCCAAGGTCCCGCACCTGTCCTACGTCGGCGACGCCGAGATCGGCGAGGGGGCCAACATCGGAGCCGGCACGATCTTCGCCAACTACGACGGCGTCGCCAAGCACCGCACCGTCGTCGGACGACAGGCGCGCACCGGCTCCAACAACACCTTCATCGCCCCGGTCTCCATCGGGGACGGCGCCTCGACCGGCGGGGGAGCGGTGGTCCGCGAGGACGTGCCTGCGGGTGCGCTCGCGGTCTCCGCCGGCGCCCAGCGCAACATCGAGGGCTGGGTCGTCTCCCGCCGTTCGGGCACCCCGCAGGCCGAGGCGGCCCAGGGCGGCGTGGTGCAGGGTGAGCCGGACGGGGACGTGTCCTAGACGACTCTGATCGGACGATCGTGGCCCCCCGGGTTGGGGGATGCCGGGTCCGTGGGAAAGAATCCAGAAGAACGGGCCCAGCTCGGCAGGGTCACACCTCACCCCCCGCGAGGAGTCTCACCGTGAGCGGAATGAAGCGCAGCACGGAGAAGAACCTGATGGTCTTCAGTGGCCGGGCCCACCCCGAGCTGGCGCACGAGGTCGCGGACCTCCTGGGCACCGGGCTGGTCCCCCAGTCGGCGTACGGGTTCGCCAACGGCGAGATCTACGTCCGGTACGAGGAGTCGGTGCGCGGCAGCGACGCCTTCGTGATCCAGAGCCACACCTCACCGATCAACGAGTGGGTGATGGAGCACCTGATCATGGTCGACGCCCTCAAGCGGGCCTCGGCCAACCGGATCACCGTGGTGATGCCGTTCTACGGCTACGCGCGCCAGGACAAGAAGCACCGCGGCCGGGAGCCGATCTCGGCCCGGCTGATCGCCGACCTGTTCAAGACCGCGGGTGCGGACCGGCTGATCACCGTCGACCTGCACGCCGACCAGATCCAGGGCTTCTTCGACGGCCCGGTCGACCACCTGATGGCGCTGCCGATCCTCACCGACTACGTCCGCGAGAAGTACGGCACCGAGCGGCTCGCCGTGGTCTCGCCCGACGCCGGGCGGATCAAGGTCGCCGAGCGCTGGTCGGCCCGGCTGGGCGGTGTCCCGCTGGCGTTCATCCACAAGACCCGCCGCACCGACCGCCCCAACGAGACCGTCGCCAACCGGGTCGTCGGCGACGTCGCCGGACGGATCGCGGTGCTGACCGACGACATGATCGACACCGGCGGCACCATCGTGAAGGCCGCCGAGGCGTGCATGGACGCCGGCGCCACCGGCGTGGTCATCGCCGCGACGCACGCGATCCTCTCCGACCCCGCGGTCGACCGGCTGAAGAACTGCGTGGCCACCGAGGTCGTGGTCACCAACACCCTCCCGATCCCCGACGACAAGCAGTTCGACAAGCTGACCACGCTCTCGATCGCCCCGCTGCTCTCGCGGGCGATCCGCGAGGTCTTCGAGGACGGCTCGGTCACCTCGATGTTCGACGGGCAGGCCTGAGGGCTCAGCGAGCGCTGAGCCGCCGTACGTCGAGCTCGTCCTGCCAGGCGCGCCGCAGCACCGTCGGCACCCCCTGGTCGATCCGCTCGTCGAACGCCGCCAGCTCGGAGTCGTCGAGCACGAACCGGGGGAACGCGGCGCCGACCAGCCGGCCGAACCCCGGACCCCGTGCGGTCACCAGCCGGGGTGCTGCGTCGACGTACCGGGGGACGAAGCCGCGCAGCAGCGAGGCCCGGGCCGGGTCCCAGAAGCCGTCGGCGACCGCGGTGAACATCCGGTTGGAGATCACCGGGTCCTCGAACGCCACCGCCCAGGCCGCCTCCTTGGCCTCCGGCGTGGGCCGGGCGGCCAGGGCGCGCGCGGCGCCGAGCTCGCCGGTCGCCGACCGGTCCCGGTCCTGCTCCGCCGCGACCGCCTCCGCGTCGGCCTCGCCCAGCGCCGCCAGCCGGCCCAGCGCCGTCCACCGCAGCGAGGAGTCGACCGCGACCCCGTCCCTGGTGGTCGCCCCGGGCGAGTCCAGCCAGCTCCGCAGCAGCGCCACGTCGGAGGTGCTGCCGGCCAGCTCGCGGGTCAGCGGAGCCGCGAGGTCGGAGTCGTCGTGCCCGCGCAGCTCGCGCAGCGCCGCACGGCAGGTGCCGGCGACCCTGGCCAGCACCTCGGTCGTCGCCTGCTCGGGCACGTGTCGCGGCAGCAGCGAGGCTCCGGTCCAGCCGAGCACCGCTGTCACGACGGCGACGTTCCGCTCGCCCGGCAGGTGCTGTTCGAGCAGGTCCACGAAACCGGCGGCCGTCAGGTCGCCGACCGAGACCTGGTCGAAGACGCCGGCCCAGAGCAGCGCCCGGCTGGTCGGCTCCGGGATCTGACCGAGCCGCTCGGTCACCACCTGCCACGAGGCGGGGTCCAGCCGGACCCGGGCGAAGGTCTCACCGCCCGCGTTGGGCAGCACCAGGGCGGCGTCGAGAAGCGGCAGCACCCCGTCGGCGATCTCCAGCAGCTCGGCCGAGAGCGGCTCCAGCGCCGCGTCGTACCGGTCGACGCGCAACCGGTGACGTCTGCTGCCCTCCCGCAGCAGCCCGAGCCCGGGCCCCACGCGCTGGACCCGGACGGTGTCGAAGCCGGTCGTACGCAGCCAGTCGTCCACCCAGCCGCGCACGTCCCGGTCGCTGGCCGAGGAAAGGGCGTCGACGAAGTCGGCCAGGGTGGCGTTGCCGAACCGGTGCCGGGACAGGTAGGCGTTGACGCCCGCGAGGAACGACTCCTCGCCCAGCCAGGTCACCAGCTGCTGCAGGCAGGCGTTGCCCTTGGCGTAGGAGATGGCGTCGAAGTTGCCGGCCGCGGTGTCGACGTCCGGCACCTCCTCGGCGCGCGCCGCGACCGGGTGGGTCGAGCGGCGCTGGTCGGCCAGGTAGGCCTGGGGTGCTCGCTGGACCAGAAAGTCGGCCCAGGCGTCCTTCACTCCGGCGGCCGCCTCGGCGACCCGGAAGCCCATGTGGTCGGCGAAGGACTCCTGCAACCAGGTGTCCTCCCACCAGGTCATCGTGACCAGGTTGCCGAACCACATGTGCGCCATCTCGTGGGCCACGATCACGGTCCGCCGCCGGCGCTCGGCGAGTCCCGGCGGGTCCGGGGGAAGCAGCTCGTCGCGGTAGGTGACGCAGCCCGGGGTCTCCATCGCGCCCCAGTTGTGGCCCGGCACCATCACCTGGTCGTAGGAGTCGAACGGGTAGGGCTCGTCGAACAGCTCGCCGTAGTGCTCGAAGCATGCCTCGGTGACCCGCCGCAGCTCCGGCACGTCCCGATCGAGCGCCGCCGCGAGCGAACGGCGCGCGTGCCACCCGAACGGCAGCCCCGCGTGCTCCCAGCGCACGGAGTGCCAAGGCCCGGCACACAGGACGAACATCGCCACCGGGATCGGCGGCGTGGGCGCGAACCGCCACGGCTCCCCGGGCCCGCCGGCCCGCTCCAGGCGGCCGTTCGCCAGCACGCTCCACCGCTCGGGCGCGGTCACCGAGAGGGTGACCCTCGCCTTGAGGTCGTTCTGGTCGAAGCACGGGAAGATCCGCTGGGCGATGTCCATCCCGGCGTACGCCGAGACGTAGGTCTCCTGGTCGGCCGGGTCGGTGAAGACGTGCAGCCCGTCGCCGTCGGTGACGTAGGGGACCCGGGCCTCCACCACCACCTCGTGGCGGGCCGCCAGGTCGCGCAGCACGATCCGCCCGTCCGCGTACGCCGCCGGCTCGCCGTCCACGGTCACCCGGTCGCCGTGCGCGAGCTCGAGGAACGTCTCCGCCCCGGGCCGGGAGCAGGCGAACCGGACCACCACCCGGCACTCGGCGTGCCCGGGACCGGTCAGGTCGAGGTGCAGGTCGTAGGAGACATCGGCCAGGAGCTCGCGGCGCGCGCGTGCCTCCCCGAGGGTGAGCGACATGCTCCACGACGCTACTCCGCGATCGGGTCGGCCGGGATTTCCTTCCCGCCGTCCGGCCCGGGTAGGCTTGCGCAGTTGCCTCGGCGAGGGAGTCCCACCAAGGGATCTCCGTGATCGACAGGGCAGGCCAGCCACCGCGCCGCGCCCCCTGTCGGGGTCGCGGCGTTCGTCGTTCACGGCGTGCGTCGCCGGGCAGCGAACCAGACCTGCACCACCACGCACGCACACAATCGGAGTCGAGATGTCCAGCGAGAAGATCACCGCAGAGGTCCGCGAGGAGTTCGGCAAGGGCGCCGCCCGCCGCATCCGCCGGGAGGACAAGATCCCCGCCGTCCTCTACGGGCACGGCGAGGCGCCGGTCCACGTGACCCTGCCGGGCCACGAGACGATGATGGCGCTGCGCCACGGCGGCACGAACTCGGTCCTCGAGCTGCAGCTGCCCGGCGGCGCCCAGCTCGCGCTGGCCCGCGAGGTCCAGGTCGACCCGATCCGCCGGGTCATCGAGCACATCGACTTCGTCGCCGTCCGCAGCGGCGAGAAGGTCACCGTCGACGTCCCGATCCAGGTCGTGGGCACCCCGGCGCACGACAGCCTCGTCGTCACCGAGAACAACACCATCCAGGTCGAGGCCGAGGCCACGCACATCCCCGAGCTGATCGAGGTCGACATCACCGGCCTGGCGATCGGCAAGATGGTCCACGCCGCCGACCTGGTGCTGCCGAAGGGCACCACCCTGCTGGCCGACCCCGAGCTGCTGATCGTCAACGTGACCGGCCAGATCTCCGCCGAGGCCCTCGAGGCCGAGCTGGAGGAGGCCGAGGCCGAGGCCGGCATCGAGCGCGACGAGAGCGACGAGGCGGCCGCCGAGTCGGCCGAGTCGGGCGACGCCGCCGAGTCCGACTCCGAGTGACCCGCGGCTGGGCGACGCCCGGCCGGCACCTGCGCAAGCACTCCTGCGCAGCAGCACCAGCACGTCCGCACAGCGCCGTGGCCTCCGGGCCACGGCGCTGTGCTGCGTCCCGGGCCGGTACGAGATACTCCTGGCATGAGTGCTGAGGTGTGGCTGGTCGTCGGCCTGGGCAATCCCGGACCGAAGTACGCCGGCAACCGGCACAACGTCGGCTACCTGGTCAACGAGCAGCTCGCCGAGCGGCTGGGCTCCGGCTTCCGGGCGCACAAGTCCGGCCGGGCCGACGTGGTCGAGGGGCGGCTCGGGCGCGCCCGGCTCGCCCGGGCCGCGGATCGTCCTGGTCCGGCCCACCTGCTACATGAACGAGACCGGCGGACCGGTCTCCGCGGTCTCGAAGTTCTACGGCGTGCCACCCGAGCGGATCATCGCCGTCCACGACGAGCTGGACATCGACTTCGGCACGCTGCGGCTGAAGAAGGGCGGCGGCGACAACGGGCACAACGGCCTGCGGTCGATGCGTGCCTCCCTGGGCACCGGGGACTTCTACCGGGTCCGCGCCGGGATCGGCCGGCCGCCCGGGCGCCAGGACGTGGCGGACTTCGTGCTCTCCGACTACTCCGCGAAGGAGCGCAAGGAGCTGCCCATCCAGCTGGTCGAGGCGGCCGACGCGGTGGAGTGCCTGATCACCGAGGGGCTGGAGAAGGCGCAGCAGCAGTTCAACCGCTGACCCCCGCGCGACAGCCGCCGACCCTCGCAACGTACGCCTGTTGACCCTGGGTCAGCATTCACCGATTTCGGGCATGGACTCGGCCCACCCCCGGGCCTAGCGTCCAAATGACGGATCGGGTCGGATCCGGCAGTGCCCGTGGTTACGGGCGTACGGGGGAATTACCATGCAGGTTCAGTTGTGTGCAGACGCGCGCTCAGCGCCGCGTTCATCTCGTCAGGGGCTCGCCGCCCAGCTCAACGCCGGCAGCCCCGTCCCGCTCGTGAGCCCGGGCTGTGCCCCGGCGAACGCGCCGAATGTCCGCGGGGGAGACACCCCCCACGCCTCCCGCGGATCCAGCCGTCACGTCGCCCCAGCACGGCCCCATGCCGTGGCTGCGGGCGGCGTGGCGGTCCTGGGGGCCCGGGCCGCACGGGGGGTCCGGGCCGCAGGGGGGAGTCGGCGATGAGCCGGGGTGCGGTGTCTCGGCGTACGCGAGCCGGTGTGCCCACCCAGCCCCTCGGGGGGCAGGCTCTGCCGCGGATGCGCAGCGGTCCGGCGCCGACGGTGCCGCCGCGAGGGGCCCAGCGTCCGGTCTCCCGGGCGATGCTGGCCGCGGAGATGGTCGCCGCGGTCGTCGCGGTGCTGGTCTCCGCCGTGGCGGTCGGAGCCGACCTGCGGGTGTGCGCCCTGGTCGGGCTGGTGGCGATCCTGCTGACCTACCTCCCGGGTCGGGACGCGGTCCGTCCCGGTCTCCCGGTGACCGGCACCGTGGTGCGCGACATGGCGATGCCGGTCGCCGCGCTCGGTGCCGGCGCGGCACTCGGCTGGTGGGGGCGCCCGGTGCTGCTGGCCGGCCTGGTCTCGGTCACGGCGGCCGGGGTGGTCACCCTGGTCGCGGCCGTGCTCCGGCGCGTCCTGCTCACTGGGGTCCGGGTGGTCGTGGTGGGTGGCGCGGCGGACGTGGCCCAGGTCTTCGCCCGATGGGAGGGCGAGCGGCGGCTCCGCCTGGTCGGCAGCGTCCTGGTCGAGGAGGAGCAGCCGGGGGACCCGCCGGACGCGCGCTACGCGGGCGTCGAGGATCCGCGCGAGGCGCTCCTGCGGTGCCGGCCGGACGTGGTGCTCGTGCTCCCCGGTCCGGCGGTGGACGCCGATTGCGTGCGGCGGATCGGCTGGGCGCTCGAGGGCTCCGGTGCCGGCCTGGCCATCGCCTCAGGACTGGACGGCGTATTCCCGCACCGGATCCAGCACACGATGCTGGCCGGGCTGAGCGTGATGCAGGTGCGCTCGAGCCGCGCCCCGTGGCCCACCCGGGTGGTCAAGTCCGTCGCCGACCGGGTGCTGGCCTCCCTGCTGCTGATCGTGCTCGCCCCGGTGCTCGGCCTCCTGGTCGGGCTGGTCCGGGCCACGTCCCGGGGACCGGGGCTCTTCACCCAGGTCCGGGTCGGCCGCGACGGGGTGCCGTTCACGCTCTACAAGCTGCGGACGATGCGGGCCGACGCCGAGCGTGTCAAGGGCGTCCTGCGCGGCAGCGACGAGGGCAACGGGCTGCTGTTCAAGAAGCGGGAGGACCCGCGGGTGACCCGGGTCGGGCGGCTGCTGCGCAAGTACTCGCTGGACGAGCTCCCACAGCTGGTCAACGTGGTCCGGGGCGACATGTCGCTGATCGGTCCGCGGCCGGCCCTGCCGGAGGAGGTGGCGCGCTACTCCGACATGGAGCACCGCCGGCTCTGCGTGCGCCCGGGGATGACCGGTCCGTGGCAGGTGAGCGGGCGCTCGACCTTGGCACGCGACGAGTCGATGCGCCTCGACGTCGACTACGCCGACAACCACCGGCTCTGCGACGACCTGCTGCTGGCCGCGCTCACGGTGGACGCCGTGGTCCGGCCCCGGGGGGCGTGGTGAGCGGCCGGCAGGGACATGACCGTGGGCCGGTCGGTGGCCGCCGCCTGCGGAGTGCGCTCGTTGCCCTCGTGGCGTTGCCGCTCCTGGCGGTTCCCCTGGCTGTCGCGGCCCCGGCGGGTCCGGCCATGGCGGCGGACGAGTGCGGCCTCGCGGCCAACCCGATCGCCTGCGAGAACGCCCTCCCCGGCACGGATCCCGATGTCTGGGACATCGACGGGGCAGGGGCCAACGCCATCCAGGGGTTCTCCACCGACGTGTCGGTCAACGTCGGTGGCCGCATCGACTTCAAGGTCGACACCGACGCGCGTGCCTATCAGATCGACATCTACCGCGTGGGCTACTACCAGGGCCTCGGCGCGCGCAAGATCACCTCGGTCAACCCGAGCGCGACCCTGCCGCAACGGCAGCCGGAGTGCATCACCGACCGCACCACCGAGCTCTACGACTGCGGGAACTGGGCGGTCTCGGCCTCGTGGAACGTGCCCTCGACGGCGGTCTCGGGGGTCTACCTCGCCAAGCTCACCCGCACCGACACCGGCGAAGCCAGCCACATCACCTTCGTGGTGCGCAACGAGGCGAGCCACTCCGACGTCGTCTTCCAGACCTCCGACACCACGTGGCAGGCCTACAACACCTACGGCGGCTCCGACTTCTACCAGGGCGGCGGCAACGGCCGCGCCTACAAGGTGAGCTACAACCGACCGGTCATGACCCGCAAGGACAACAACGGACGTGACTTCTTCTTCTCCGCCGAGTACCCGCTGGTCCGCTTCCTGGAGCGCAACGGGTACGACACCAGCTACATCGCCGGGGTCGACACCGATCGACGCGGTGCAGCTGCTGACGAACCACAAGGTGTTCCTCTCGGTCGGCCACGACGAGTACTGGAGCGGCGCTCAGCGGGCCAACGTCGAGGCGGCCCGGGACGCCGGCGTCAACCTGCAGTTCCTCAGCGGCAACGAGGCCTACTGGAGGACCCGGTACGAGCCGTCCGCCGACGCCAGCCGGACGCCGTACCGGACCCTGGTCTCCTACAAGGAGACCTGGGGCAACGCCAAGATCGATCCCAGCGACCAGTGGACGGGGACCTGGCGCGACCCCCGGTTCGCCGCTCCTGACAAGGGGGCCGGCCGGCCTGAGAACGAGCTGACGGGCACCGCCTACATGGTCAACCACGACGACCTGCCCCTGACGCGTGAGCGCGGCCGAGGGCAAGCTGCGGTTGTGGCGCAACACCAGCCTCGCCACGCATGACGTCGGGGTCTGCACGGCTGGCTCCGCACACCGTGGGCTACGAGTCCAACGAGGACGTCGACAACGGCTTCCGCCCGCCAGGGCTGATCCGGCTCTCGACCACCACCGGCGCGGTCCCGGAGTACCTCCAGGACTTCGGCAACCGGGTCGCACCGGGGACCACCACCCATCACCTGACGCTCTACCGGGCGCCCAGCGGGGCGCTGGTCTTCAGCGCCGGCAGCATCCAGTGGACGTGGGGCCTGGACGAGGAGCACGACTCCAGCTACGCCCCGGAGCCGGCCGACAAGCGGATGCAGCAGGCCCAGGTCAACCTCTTCGCCGACATGGGGGTCCAGCCGGCCACCTTGATGAGCACCCTGGTGCCCTCCGTCAAGAGCGCCGACACGACCAAGCCGACCGTGACGATCAGCGCTCCCGCTGCCGGCGTCGCGCAGAAGAACGGCGACCGGATCACCATCTCCGGCACCGCGACCGACGTGGGGGGACAAGTGGCGGGCGTCGAGGTCTCGACCGACGACGGGGCCTCCTGGCGTCCCGCGGCCGGCACCTCCTCGTGGAGCTACACCTTCATCCAGCACGGCCGGGGGAGCACCCCGGTCCAGGTGCGGGCGGTCGACGACAGCGCCAACATCGGCGTCGCCGCCAGCCGTTCCTTCGACGTCACCTGCCCCTGCAGCCTGTGGGGGCAGACCGTCCCGGACCTGCCGGCCACCGACGACTCGGCGGCCGTCGAGCTCGGCGTCCGCTTCACCCCCCGGGTGGACGGCTTCGTCACCGGGGTGCGGTTCTACAAGGGATCCGGCAACAGCGGAACCCACGTGGGGTCGCTGTGGGGCCCTGCCGGCCAGCGCCTGGGCCAGGTGACGTTCACCGGCGAGACCGCGACCGGGTGGCAGAGCGCCGGCTTCGCCGACGCCGTCCCGGTGACCGCGGGCCAGACCTACACCGCCTCCTACACCGCGCCCAACGGGCGCTACGCGTCCGAGCCGGAGGCTTTCAGCTATCGGGGCCACACCGCGGGGCCGCTCGGCGTCGTCGGCGGCTTCGGCAGCCGGCCGCCCGGGGTCTTCGGGACCACCGGCACGCTGCCCACCGAGTCCTACCGGCAACACCAACTACTTCGTCGACGTCGCGTTCTCCACCACCGATGCCTCGCCCTTGGCCGTGGTGGACCAGTCTCCGGCGCCAGGGGCCGTCGCGGTGCCGGTCTCCACGACGGTGAGCGCACGGTTCTCCAAGCCGCTCGCGGCCGGGACCGCCGGCCTGACCCTGCGCACCGCTGCGGGATCCACCGTGGCCGGCACCACCACGTACGACGAGACGCAGCGTCGCGTCACCTTCACCCCGGCTGCCCCGTTGGCCAGCTCCGTCGAGCACACCGCCACCGTGCGGGGCACCGACACCCAGGGCACGACGGTCAGCTCCGGTGCGACCTGGACGTTCCGCACCGCCAGTCCCACCAGCCCGCCCGGGGTCTGCCCGTGCTCGCTCTTCACTCCCGACACGATGCCCACGGTGCTCGAGGACCCCGACAGGCAGGCGGTCACCCTCGGCACCCGGTTCACCTCCGACGTCAGCGGGGTGGTGACCGGTGTCCGGTTCTACAAGGGGCCCAACAACACCGGCACGCACACCGGGACGCTGTGGAGCGCCGGTGGTGCCCAGCTCGCCACCGGCACGTTCACCGGTGAGACCGCCAGCGGCTGGCAGCAGCTGACCTTCGCCACGCCGGTCCCGATCGCCAAGGACACCGCGTACGTGGTCTCCTACCGGGCCCAGCAGGGCCGGTACTCCGCCTCGCCGAACGCCTTCGCCAGCGCCGACCTCTCCCGGCCCCCCTTGCGGGTGGGCTCCACCGCGGGCGCCTACACCTACGGCGCCGGGTTCCCCTCGAGCAGCGCCCCGACGAGCTACCTGGTCGACGTCGTGTTCGACCAGACCACCCCGACCCTGACCATGACGTCGCGGCAACCGGCCCCCGGCGCCGTCGACGTGCCGCGCGAGAGCTCGGTCCGCCTCGGGTTCTCCAGGCCCCTGGCGCCCGGGTGGTCGCTGGAGCTCAAGCAGGGCACGACGTCGCTTGCCGGCACCGCCGCGCTGGACGCCGCCGGGACCACCCTGACCTGGACGCCGGGTCAGCCGCTCCCGGCGGGAGCGGACGTCACGGCGACGCTGTCCGGCGCCGTCTCCACCGAGGGGGTCACCCTGGCGACCCAGACCTGGAGCTTCCGCACCAGGACCGCGGAGACCACCGCCGAGCAGACCCTCTTCGGTGACCAGGTCCCCGCCGACGCGACCACCGACGACACCTCCGCCGTGGAGCTCGGCACCGCCTTCACGCCCAGCCGCAGCGGGTTCATCAGGGCCGTCCGCTTCTACAAGGGGGTCGGCAGCACCGGGACGCACACCGGCTCGGTGTGGTCCGCGAGCGGTACGCGCCTGGCCACGGTGACGTTCGCCAACGAGACCGCGTCGGGCTGGCAGACCGCTCCGCTGGTCCAGCCTCTCGCGGTGACGGCGGGCACCACGTACGTCGTCTCCTACCTGGCGCCGCAGGGCCGCTACGCGAGGACGCCGCAGTTCTTCACCACCTCGTGGACCCGCGGCGACCTGAGCGCGCCGGCGGCGAACAACGGGCGCTTCGTCTACGGCGGGGGCTTCCCGGCCGGCACGTACGAGGCGACGAACTACTTCGTCGACGTCGTCTACCAGGCGGGCGCCACGCCCGACGCCGACGCCCACACCGACGCCGACGCCGACACCGACGCCGACGCCCACACCGACGCCGACGCCCACACCGACGCCGACGCCGACACCGACGCCCACGCCGACGCCGACGCCGACACCGACGCCGACGCCCACGCCGACGCCGCACGCCGACGCCGACGCCGACACCGACGCCGACGCCCACGCCGACGCCGACCACCACGTCGATGTTCACCGGTCGGCAACCGGTGGTCGCCGCCGACACGGAGAAGGCTGCGGTCGAGCTGGGCACCAGGTTCCGCTCCTCGGTCAACGGCACCGTGACCGCGATCCGGTTCTACAAGGGGTCGGGCAACACCGGCACCCACACCGGTTCGATCTGGTCCTCCAGCGGCACCCGGCTCGGCACCGTCACGTTCCGCAACGAGACGGCCTCGGGCTGGCAGGAGGCGGTGCTGAGCACGCCCGTACCGATCGCCGCGGGCCAGATCTACGTCGTCTCGTACTACGCGCCGGTGGGTCGCTACTCCCTGACCCAGCAGTTCTTCTCCGGCGACCACGTCGTCGGTCCGCTGACCGCCCCGGCGAACCCCAACGGCGTGTACCGCTACGGCACCGGCGGGGGCTTCCCGCAGAGCACGTGGAACGCCGCCAACTACTTCGTCGACGTGGTCTTCCGATCGTCGAGCTGAGAAGTCACCCGCCCGTGAGGGCAGAGAGAAGGAGGACCAGATGACGGTGACGGGGGAAGCTGCCTCAGGCCCCACCAGGCCCCTGGGCGTGGCGGTCGTCGGTGCGGGCTACTGGGGCCCGAACCTGATCCGGAACTTCCGGAGCAGCACGGACTGGGACCTGGTCGCCGTGTGCGACCTCGACGTGGCACGAGCGCACACCGTGCTCGGCGCCAGGAGCGGGGTCTCGGTGACCGCGACCCTCGACGATCTGCTGGCCCGCGACGACGTGGACGCCGTGGCGATCGCCACTCCGGCCCGGACCCACCAGGGGATCGCGCTCCGGGCGCTCGGGTCGGGCAAGCACGTGCTGGTGGAGAAGCCGCTCGCCGACAGCGTCGTCAACGGCGAGGCGATGGTGGAGATGGCACGGCGGCAGGGACTGGTGCTGATGGCCGACCACACCTACTGCTACACCCCCGCGGTGCTCAAGATCCGCGAGCTGGTGGCGTCGGGGGAGCTGGGCGACATCCTCTTCGTGGACTCGGTCCGGATCAACCTCGGCCTGGTCCAGCCGGACGTGGACGTCTTCTGGGACCTGGCTCCGCACGACCTCTCCGATCCTCGACTTCGTGCTGCCCCAGGGGCTGAGACCCCTCGGCGTCGCGGCGCAGGGAGCGGACCCGTTGGCGGCCGGCAAGAGCTGCGTGGGCTACCTGAGCCTGCCGCTGGCCGGGGGCGCGATGGCGCACGTCCACGTCAACTGGCTCAGCCCCACCAAGATCCGGCAGATGGTGATCAGCGGGACCCGCCGCACCCTGGTCTGGGACGACCTCAACCCGCAGCAGCGGCTCAGCGTGTACGACCGCGGGGTGGACCTGGAGCACAGCTCGGTCACCGCAGCCGATCGCACCGCGTCGACGATCTCCTACCGGCTGGGCGACACCTGGGCGCCGGCACTGCCGGAGCATGAGGCGCTCGGATCGATGGTCACCGAGTTCGCCGACAGCATCCGCGAGCAGCGACCGTCGCGCACCGACGGCGCGGCCGGGCTGCGGGTGCTCCGCGTCCTGGAGGCCGCGGCGCAGAGCCTCGGGGCGAGTGGCGCCCTGGTCGCCGCGGCGGCCAGCCAGCCCCGAGCTCGAGGTCGTGGTGATGACCGCGCTCACGGGCGCCCGGGTCCTGGTGACCGGTGGCGCGGGCACCATCGGCTCCACCCTGGTCGACCAGCTCCTGTCCGCCGGCGTGGGCCACGTGGACGTGCTGGACAACTTCGTCCGGGGCCGCCGCGACAACCTGGAGTCAGCCCTGGCCAGCGGCCGGGTGGGGCTGGTGGAGGGGGACATCCGGGACCGCGACCTGGTGCACGACGTGACGCGGGGCAAGGACCTGGTCTTCCACCAGGCCGCCATCCGGATCACCCAGTGCGCCGAGGAGCCACGACTGGCGCTGGAGGTGATGGTCGACGGCACGTTCAACGTGGTCGAGGCCGCGGTCGTCGCCGGGGTCGACAAGCTCGTCGCCGCCTCCTCCGCATCGGTCTACGGGATGGCGGAGGAGTTCCCCACCACCGAGCGGCACCACCACCACAACAACGACACCTTCTACGGGGCAGCCAAGTCCTTCAACGAGGGCATGATCCGCAGCTTCCGCGCGATGAACGACCTGGACTACGTGCTGCTGCGCTACTTCAACGTCTACGGACCACGGATGGACGTGCACGGTCTCTACACCGAGGTGCTGGTGCGATGGATGGAGCGGATCGCCGACGGGGAGCCGCCGCTGATCTTCGGTGACGGGCGGCAGACGATGGACTTCGCCTACACCGTCGACATCGCCCGCGCCAACGTGCTGGCTGCGGCCAGCGACGTGCGCGAAGGGGTCTACAACATCGCCTCGCGGGACCGAGACCAGCCTGCTGGAGCTGGCCGAGGCGCTGCTGCGGGTGATGGGCTCGGACCGCGCCGTGGAGCACGGTCCCGAGCGGGCCGTCAACGGCGTGGTGCGCCGGCTCGCCGACGTCTCCGCGGCGCGGCGCGACCTCGGGTTCGTCGCCTCCACCGGGCTCGAGCAGGGGCTGGCCGAGCTGGTCCAGTGGTGGCGGCCGTTGCGCGAGGAGATCGCCGCGAGCCGCGCCGGTGATGTGGCGATGAGCCGGATCAACGTGATGGAGCCCTGGCTGGGTCAGGAGGAGGCCCAGGCGCTGGCCGCCGTCATCGCGTCCGGCTGGGTGGCCCAGGGTCCCCGCGTGGCGGAGTTCGAGGACGCGTTCGCCCAGCGGCAGCAGGCCGGGCACGCGGTGGCGGTCTCCAGCTGCACGACCGGGCTCCACCTGGCGCTCGTGGTCTGCGGGGTGCAGGGCGGGGACGACGTGGTGCTCCCGTCCTTCTCCTTCGTCGCCACCGCCAACGCGGCCACCTACCTCGGTGCCCGGCCGGTCTTCTGCGACGTCGACCCGCTGACCGGCAACGTCACGGCCGAGACCGTGGCCGCAGCCCTGACCCCCGCCACCACCGCCGTGGTCGTGGTGGACCAGGGCGGGGTGCCGGTGGACCTGGCGCCCGATCCGGGCGCTGTGCGACCCGCTGGGGATCGTCGTGGTCGAGGACGCCGCCTGCGGCGCCGGGTCGACGTACGCCGGAGCGCCGGTGGGCGCCGGGGCCGAGATCGCGGCCTGGTCCTTCCACCCGCGCAAGCTGCTGACCACCGGCGAGGGCGGGATGGTCACCACGTCGCGGGCGGACTGGGCGGAACGCGCGCGCCGTCTGCGCGAGCACGCCATGAGCGTGTCGGCCGCCGACCGGCACGCCAGCGTGCTGGCCCCGCCGGAGGAGTACGCCGAGGTCGGCTTCAACTACCGGATGACCGACCTGCAGGCGGCGGTCGGGATCGTGCAGCTGGGCAAGCTCGACGCCATGGTGTCGCGGCGCCGCGAGCTCGCGGCCGGCTACGCCAAGGCGATCGACGAGATCGAGGGTCTGCGACTGGTGGCCGACCCACCCGGCGGCACCACCAACTTCCAGTCCTGCTGGGTCGAGGTGTCCGCGGAGTTCCCGCTGAGCCGCGAGGAGCTGATGGCGCACCTCGCCGCGGCCGGACATCTCGGCCCGGCGCGGCATCATGGCCGCGCACCGGCAGCCGGCGTACGCCGGACGCGACACCGGGGGAGTGCCGCTGCCGGTGACCGAGCGGCTCACCGACAACACCCTCATCCTGCCGTTGCACCACCAGCTCTCCGAGTCCGAGCACGCCCGGGTCTCCGAGGCTCTGCGCACCGCGGGGCGACGCCGATGACCGGCCTGCTGGTGGTCGCGGCCAGCGGCCTGGCCCGCGAGGTGCTCGCGGTGGAGTCCCAGCTGGGCCGGTACCCGCGGATCGCGGTCCTGGACGACGACCCAGACGCTGTGGGGCAGCGAGCTGGCAGGGCACCCGGTGGTGGGCGGCATCGACCTCGTCGCCGAGTACCCCGACCACGACGTGCTCGTCTGTGCCGGCCGGGGGCAGACGCGCCGTGCGCTGGTGGAGCGCCTCTCCGAGCACGGGGTCGGGCGCGTCGCGCTACCCCACCGTGCATCCACCCGCAGGTGCTGGTGCCCGAGAGCTGCCGGATCGACGCCGGCAGCGTCGTGCTGGCGCGGCGTGGTGATGACCGCCGACGTCCGGTTGTCTGCCCACGTGGTGGTGATGCCGCACGTGACGCTCACCCACGACGACGTGGTGGACGACTTCGCCACCCTGTGCGCCGGGGTGCAGCTGGGGGGCGGGGTGCGCGTCGGACCGATGGCGTACCTCGGCATGTCCTCCAGCGTGCGGGAGGGCCGGAACGTCGGCGCCGACGCAGTGCTCGGGATGGGGGCGGCCCTGACCCGCGACCTCCCGGCCGGGGAGACCTGGGTGGGCGTCCCCGCCCGGCGCGCAGCACCGCCGTGGAGGTGGAGAGATGAGCATTCCTTTCGTGGACCTGGGAGCCCAGCACGCCGAGATCGCCGACGAGGTGCGGACGGGCGTCGAGGACGTCTTCGCGCGCACCGCGTTCGTGGCAGGGGCTGAGGTGTCGCTCTTCGAGCAGGAGTACGCCGCGTACCTCGGCGCCGGGCACTGCGTCGGGGTGGCCAACGGCACCGACGCCCTCGAGCTCGCCCTGCGCGGCGCCGGCGTGCGGGCCGGGGGAGAGGTGATCCTGCCGGCCAACACGTTCATCGCCACCGCCGAGGCGGTCTCGCGGATCGGCGCGGTGCCGGTGCTGGTCGACGTCGACGAGGAGCACCTGCTGATCGACCCGACCCGGGTCGAGGAGAAGCTCGGCGCCCGCACCCAGGCGGTCGTGCCGGTGCACCTGTTCGGCCAGGCGGCCCCCGTCGAGCAGGTCCAGGCGCTGTGCGCCGACGCGGGCATCCCGGTCGTCGAGGACGCGGCCCAGTCCCAGGGAGCCCGCCGCCACGGCCTGGCCGCCGGCACGCTCGGGCAGGCCGCGGCGACCAGCTTCTACCCCGGCAAGAACCTCGGGGCCGCCGGTGACGCGGGTGCCGTGACGACCCCCGACGAGGCGCTGGCGGCCAGGGTCCGCGTCCTCGCCGCCCACGGGTCCCCGACCAGGTACCGGCACGACGTGATCGGCATGAACTCTCGGCTGGACACCATCCAGGCGGTCTACCTGCGGGCCAAGCTGGCGCGTCTGGAGAAGTGGAACCAGCTGCGGCGCGACGCCGCCGACCGGTACGCCGCGCTGCTCGCCGGCCTGGAACCCGCCGGGCTCCGTCTCCCGGGAGTGGCCCCGGGCAACGAGCACGTGTGGCACCTGTACGTCGTCCGGGTGCCCGAGCGCGACCGGGTGCTGTCCGGGCTGGCCGAGCGCGGCATCGGCGCCGGCATCCACTACCCCACTCCGGTGCACCTGACCCCGGCCTACGCCGGCCTGGGGCAGGGTCCGGGCACCTTCCCGGTGGCTGAGCGGGCGGCCGGGCAGATCTTGTCCCTGCCGATGCACCCCCACCTCACCCTCGGCCAGCAGGAGGCGGTGGCGCAGGCCCTCGCCGAGCTCCTGGCTCCTGACGGAGTCGGGGAAGGGAGGCAGTGATGGGCCGCATCAAGGACCTGCGCGGCATGCTCGCGGCCCGTCGTACGGCCCGTCGTACGGCCCGCTCGGCGCCACGCGGAGCAGGTCCGCACGTGCTGATCATCGTGCAGAACCTGCCGGTGCCGTTGGACCGCCGCGTCTGGCTGGAGTGCCAGGCGCTGGCCCCGCGCGGCTACCAGGTCAGCGTGATCTGCCCCAAGGGACCGGGCGACCCCGCACGGGAGGTCATCGACGGGGTGCACCTGTACAAGTACCGTCCGCCGCCCGAGGCCAACGGGCTGGCGGGCTACGTCCTGGAGTTCGCCTACTGCTGGCTGCGCACCGCGTGGCTCTCGCGCTCGGTGTGGCGCGACCACCCGTTCGACGTCCTGCAGGCGTGCAACCCGCCGGACACCTACTGGCTGCTCGCGCGCTGGTGGAGACGGCGGGGCGTGCGCTTCCTGTTCGACCACCACGACCTCAACCCCGAGCTCTTCCTCTCCCGCTTCGGGGAGCCGACCGGGCTGCGTGAGCGCGCCGAGCTGTGGGCCCTGCGCTGGCTGGAGCGCCGCACCTTCGCCGCCGCGGACAAGGTCACCTCCACCAACGAGTCCTACCGCCGGGTGGCGCTGGAGCGCGGCGGCCTGGACCCGGCGGACGTGACGGTGGTGCGCAGCGGTCCGGACACCCGTCGGATGCGCCCCGTCGTGCCGACGCCCACGGTGCCGGAGGGCAAGGAGACGTTCACCGCTGGCCTACGTGGGGATCATGGGTCCCCAGGACGGCGTGGACACGGTGCTGCACGTGATGGACGAGCTGGTGCACCGGCGCGGACGCCAGGACGTGCGCGCGGTGCTGATGGGCTTCGGCGACTGCCTGGCGGACCTGCGACGCGAGAGTGCGGAGCGGCAGCTGGACCACGTCGTGGAGTTCACCGGCCGGGTCGACCAGCTGGGGATGGCCGCACACCTGAGCAACGGCGGACGTGGGTCTGTGCCCCGACCTGAAGTCCCCGCTCAACGACCTCTCCACGATGAACAAGACCATGGAGTACATGGCGTACTGCCTGCCCTCGGTCTCCTTCGACCTGGTGGAGACCCGGATCAGCGGGGGAGACACGGTGCTCTACGTCCCCAGCGGCGACGTGGGCGCCTTCGCCGACGCCGTCGAGCGGCTGCTCGACGACGACGACCTGCGTGTCGAGCTGGGGCTGCGGGCTCGGAGCCGAGTCGCCGACGAGCTGGACTGGCAGGCCCAGGCGGCGGCGTACGTCTCGGTGCTGGACTCGCTCACCGGTCGCTCCACGACCGCCCCGCCCGAGTCCATCGCCACGCGGCGGTCGCACGACGAGCTGGGCCGGCCCTACATCGACCTCCACGACCCCGTCGCCCTGGCCGACTTCGTGCGCCACCGGGCGCGCACCCGACGTCCGCCGACGTACCCCGGGCTACGGCGTCCTCGGACCGGTGCCGTCGGCGGTCGCCCCCGAGGTGGACCTGTGACGCTGGACTCCACGGGCTCCACGTCGGCTCCGTCGGCTCGGTGCTCTTCTCGGCCCAGGACTACTGGTACCACAATCGCGCTCACTCGGACGTCCAGCTGGCGCGGGCGCTGTCGGCCGACCGGCCGGTGCTGCTCGTCAACAGCCTGGGCATGCGGATGCCACGGCGCGGCTCGACCACGCAGCCGCTTCGCCGGGTGGCGCGCAAGCTGACCAGCACCCTCCGGGCGCTGCGTCGGCCGGAGCCGAGGCACCCGCAGCTCTACGTGATGACCCCGATCAGCGTGCCGGTCTTCGCGAGCCCTCGGCTGAGCCGGCTCAACGCGTGGTCCGTGCGCGTCCAGGTGCGGATGGCGGCCCGCCTGGTCGGCATCCGCGATCCGGACGTGCTGGTCACGCTGCCGACGGCGTGGGACGTGGCCCGCCTGCTGCGCTCGCGCACGCGTGGTGGTCAACCGCTCCGACCGCTACTCCAGCCTGCCCGAGGCGGACTCCGAGCTGATCGGACGGCCTCGAGCGGTCGATGCTCGGTGCCTGTGACGCGGCCGTCTATGTCAGCACCGCGCTGATGGCCGAGGAGCAGCCCCTGGTCCGGGCGCGGGGCCGGGCGGGCGGTGCTGCTGGGGCACGGCGTGGACCTGGCGCACTTCGACCCCGCGGCGACGGGGCCGGAGCCGACGGACCTGGCTGCGGTGCCGCACCCCCGCGTCGGGTTCTTCGGCGGGATCGACGACTACGTGGTGGACCTGCCGCTGGTACGCCGGCTGGCCCAGGCGCTGCCCGACGTCTCGGTGGTCCTCGTCGGGGCCGCCACCTGTCCTCTGGACGACCTGCTCGCGCTGCCCAACGTGCACTGGCTGGGGATGAAGCCCTACGACGAGATCCCGCGCTACGGCGCCGGGTTCGACGTGGCGATCATGCCCTGGCTGCAGAACGACTGGATCCGGTTCTGCAACCCGGTCAAGACCAAGGAGTACCTCGCCCTCGGCCTGCCGGTGGTGACCACGCCGTACCCGGAGGCCAGCGCTCACTGCGACGTGCTGGCCGTCGCGCAGGAGCCCGAGGACTTCGTGGCCATGGTCGCGCAGGCGCTGGCCGGCGAGTCGGTCGGCACCCCGGAGAGCCGCCGCGCCTCGGTCCTGGACGACTCGTGGTCATCGCGCGCCGACGTGCTGCGCACGCTCTTCGAGGGTCAGGGGGACTGAGCCGTGTGCGGTGTGGCCGGGATCAGGAGGTTCGACGGGCAACCGGTCGACGAGGACGACCTGCGCGCCATGATGCGGGTCCTGGCCCACCGGGGGCCGGACGACCGGGGGCTGGTGGTCCGGGGCCCGGTGGGCTTCGGCCACGTCCGGCTCTCCATCATCGACCTCGCCGGCTCGCCGCAGCCGATGGCCACAGCCGGCGGCCGCCACCTGCTCACCTTCAACGGCGAGATCTTCAACTACCGCGACCTGAGACGGCGGAGCGACCACGACTTCCGCACCGACGGGGACACCGAGGTCGTGCTGGCCACCGTGGCCCGGCGCGGACCGCGGGGTGCGGGGGAGTTCGTGGGCCAGTTCGCCTTCGCCCACCACGACTTCGGCACGGACCGCACCTGGCTGGTGCGCGACCGCGCCGGCGTGCTCCCGCTGTACTACTACGTGGACGGCGAGCGGCTGGTCTTCGCCTCCGAGATCAAGGCGCTGCTGGAGGTGCTCGGGGACAAGGTGCGACTGGACCGGGACCAGGTGCGCAGCTACCTCCGAGCCCGGGCGGTGCACGCCCCCGCGACGCTGTTCGCCGGCATCGCCAAGGTGCCGCCGGGGCACGTCGTGCAGGTCTCGGGCCGGGGTGAGGTCGTGGTCGCGCCGTACTGGCAGCTGCCCGCTCCCGAGGACGTGCTGGACTGCTCGCCCGCGGAGGCCGTCGACCTGGTCGAGGAGGCCCTGCGCTCCGCGGTGGATGCGTCCCTGGTGGCCGACGTGCCGGTCGGCGCCTACCTGTCCGGCGGCGTGGACAGCAGCCTGATCGTGGCGCTGGCCGACGCAGCCCGGCGCCGGGCCGGCAGCAGCGAGCCGATCGCCACGTTCAGCGCCGAGTTCGGCGACCCACGCTTCGACGAGACCGAGTACTCCACCCTGGTGAGTGAGATGTTCGGCACCGACCATCACCGGGTGCTGATCCAGCCCGAGGACTTCCGGGGCAGCTGGGAGCACCTGACGTGGCACCGCGACGCTCCGGTCAGCGAGCCGGCGGACATCGCCGTGGCTCAGCTGGCCACCGCAGCGCGTCAGCAGGTCAAGGTGGTGCTCTCCGGCGAAGGCAGTGACGAGCTGTTCGGCGGCTACCCCAAGTACCGGTACGCCGGCGCCACGGCGCTGGCGAACCGGCTGCCGGCGCGGGCCCGGACCATCGGTGCGCGGGCGCTGGAGCGTGCGCTGCCCGTCGGTCGCGGCAAGCTGCGGATCGCGGTCCGGGCGCTGACCGGCGAGCCTCGGACCAGGATGGAGGACTGGTTCGCCCCGTTCACCGACTACGAGATCGACGCGCTGCTCGGCACCTCGCACCGGCCTGCCGCGCGCACCGTGGGGCACCGCGACCCCATCGACCTGATGGGACGCCTGGACTTCGACACCTGGCTCCCGGACAACCTGCTGGAACGGGGGGACCGGATGTCCATGGCGTCCTCGCTGGAGCTGCGGCCTCCGTTCCTGGACCACCGGCTGGTGGAGCTCGCCTACCGCCTCCCCAGCGCGGTGAAGGTGCGTCGGGGCCAGACGAAGTGGGTGCTCAAGGAGGTCGCGCGCCGGCACCTTCCCGGGCGGGTCGTCGACCGGCCGAAGGTGGGCTTCCGGGTCCCCCTGGACACCTGGTTCCGAGGGGAGCTCCAGGAGCTGGCCCGGGACCTGCTCAGCGGGCCCGGCTCGTTCGTGGAGTCGCTGATGGACCCTGCGGTGGTGGCGGCCATCCTGGACGACCACGCCCGAGGACGACGCGACGAGGAGATCCGGATCTGGACGCTGCTCTCGCTGGAGATGTGGGGCCGGCGGTTCTTCGTCGGACAGCACGTCGGTGTGTGACTCCCCCGTCAGGACCTCGGTGAAGCATGGATGACCCACGCAGCGGCACCGGCTCGACCTCCGCGTCAAGCGACTGGCCCTCGTCCTGGTCCTGTGCGCCACGCTGGGCGCGGGGGTTCTCGCCGCGTCCGACGCCTCCCGACCCGGAGCGCAGCCGGGACGTCAGTCCGACGCCGCGCAGCGATCGCCGTCCGGGGCCGACGAGGCTCGCGACGGCGAGTCGCCCGCAGCCGAGCTGGACGGTGAAGCGGGCACGGCAGCACCCGACGCACAGTCCGGTGCCGGGTCGGCGCGCCCGGACACCGCGGTCACCGGCAAGGAGCGGGGCCTGCGGTTCCGCCCGTCGGTGACCGGCCACGTCACGCGTCTGGGGTTCTACCGGCTCAAGGGGGACCACCGCCGCCACGCGGCACGGGTCTGGAGCGCGTCGGGGACCCTCCTGGCCAAGGTCGTGCTGCCCGCCACCGAGACGGTCGGCTGGCAGCAGGTGGTCCTGCCGACGCCGGTGGCGGTGAGCCGCGACACCACCTACCTGGCCTCGGTCTCCGTCCCCGCCGGAGTTCCGTTCGCCGTCAAGCGCCGCTCGGCACGGGTCCCCGGCTACACCACGGTCAGCGGCGCCGTCGGGCCCCGAGGTCAGTTCCCTGCCACCGCGCTCGCCGAGCGCCGGTTTCGGGTGCGCCCCGTGGTCACCGCGGGCTCGATCTCACGTGGGGGCTTCCCGGGCGCGGGGAACACGGGGGTGCCGGACGGGGTGGCACTGTCGACGTACTCGGGCCCGATGACGGTGAGAGTGGCGGGGACGGTGATCGATGCCAAGCAGGTCACGGGCCGGTTGGTGATCAAGGCGCCGGACGTGGTGGTGAGACGGAGCAGCGTCGACGGCACGGTGTTCGTCGGAACGGTCGGGGTCGTTGTCGATGTCCGACTCGACCGTGGACGGGGGCACGTCGGAGGACGCGGCGGTGAGTCAGTCGAACTTCACGTTGCGGCGGGTGGAGGTCGTGGGTGCCCGGGCTTCGGTGGGGTGCGACGGCAACTGTGAGGTGATCGACTCGTGGTTGCACGGGCAGTACATGCCGCCGGGCAGCGACTGGCACGGTGACGGGTTCCTGTCCAACGGGGGCAGTGACATGGTGCTGCGGCACAACACGTTGGCGTGCGACTCCGAGCCGACGGACAACGGCGGCGCCTGCTCGGCGGCCCTGGCGGTGTACGGCGACTTCGCTCCGGTCACGAACCTGACCGTGGAGGGGAACCTCTTCGTGCCGAGTCCGGCGGGCTACTGCATGTACGGGGGCTACGACCCGGGCAAGCCGTTCGGAGGGGAGGCGTCGAACGTCCGGGTGGTCGACAACGTCTTCGCCCGCGGGCCCAACGGCAAGTGCGCGGTCTACGGCGCGGCGACGGCGGTGGCCCGTGGCGGCAGCAACGTGTTCAGCGGCAACACCTGGGACGACGGCAGACCGCTCAGGAGGCCGTAGCGGCCCGGGTGTCCGTTCTCCGGTGCTCGGTGGGCGTGCATGACTCATGGGGGGACGCATGGGTCGCGGGTGCTGAGAAAGGCGCTCATATTGAAGAGATGCCGCCTCGTCCGTGGCGGTCGCCTGGGCCAGGTCCAGGTTCCCTCTGAGGAAGGCGCACTCCCATGTTCCCCTCATCCGCTCCTGGTGGCGCTCGTGGCCGCGGACTGGGACGACGAGTGTCGCCGTTGTTCGCACTCGCCCTGGCCGCCGGCTTGGCCGTCCCGCTGGTGTCGAGCGCCCCTGCCGCCGCCGTCTCCGCCGCCCCCGCGCGAGCAGCCGCGGCGCCGTTGACCGCCGGCGGCCTGTTCGACGAGTCGCCGGTGCCCCAGGCCACGCTCGACACCGACTCCGCGTCCGTCGAGCTCGGCATGAGGTTCTCCACGAGCGTCGCCGGCAGTGCTCGCGGCGCCCAGATCTACAAGCTGGCCACGAGGGCGTCCCGGACCCCCAGCTCAGCCACGCTGTGGAGTGCCGGCAAAGCCCTGGCCCGGGTGAACATCCCGCAGACCACCCAGACAGGCTGGATCCAGGCGAACTTCTCCGACACCGGTGGCGTTGGAGCCGGGCAGGACCTACACCATCTCCTACCACGCGCCCCGGGGCCGCTATGCCGCGACGCAGGAGGGTTTCCGGACGCCGATCTCGCGCAACGGCCTGACCGCACCGGCCAGCGCAGGTGTCTACAAGTACGCCGACAACACCGCGTTCCCGACGAACACCTACCGCGCGACCAACTACTGGGTCGACGTCGTGTTCGCCGCTTCCGGCGCTACTCCCGGCCCGACCCCCAACCCCGCCCCCGACCCGCCCTCGAACGAGAACTACCCGAACGAGAAGAACACCGGGGTTCCGCAGGACGTGAACCTGAGCGCGTACGAGGGCCCCATGACGGTCAACCAGGCTGACGCGGTGATCGATGCGAGAGAGATCGAAGGTCGGCTGGTGATCAGGGCACCTCGCGTGGTGGTGTCGCGCAGCCGGCTCAAGGGCTCGATCTACATCGAGCGCTCGGGCTCGTTGACGATGTCCGACTCCACGGTGCGTGGTGGCACCTCGCAGGACTCCGCGGTCAGCCAGTCCGGCTACACGCTGCGTCGGGTCGAGCTCGTGGGGGCTCGTGCCTCGGCGGGTTGTGACGGCGACTGCAAGGTGATCGACTCGTGGTTGCACGACCAGTACATGAGGCCGGGCAGCGACTGGCACGGTGACGGGTTCTTGTCCAACGGTGGCAGCGACATGGTGCTGCGGCACAACACGTTGGCGTGCGACTCCAAGCCCACCGGCAACGGGGGCGCCTGCTCGGCGGCGGTGGCGCTGTACGGCGACTTCGCCCCGATCAGGAACGTGACGGTGGAGGACAACAAGTTCGTGCCCAGCCCGGCCGGCTACTGCATGTACGGCGGCTACGACCCGAACAAGCCCTACGGCAGGAGGGCCGAGAACATCAGCGTGACCGGCAACGTGTTCGTCCGCGGGTCGAGCGGCAAGTGCGGCGTCTACGGCGCTGTGACCGCGGTGGCCACGGGAGGTACCAACGTGTTCAAGGACAACACCTGGGGCGACGGCACCCCTCTGCGGGCGCCCTAGCCGCTCCAGGCGACGGTGTGTGGGCCCGGGCTCTCCCTCATCCGCCTGGGGCTGGTGAGCATCTGCAGCGCAGCCCGGCTGGTCGCACGCCCCAGCGCGGTGCGGCTGGCCTCCCGCGCGACCGTGACGGCCCAGAAGACGGTGCCGGACAGCCACCCGTGCCGGCGACGGTGCAGGCGCACCCGGTTGGCGACCAGCAGTGCCCACAAGCCGGGGGAGGTGGTCGAGTCGCCCTGCAGGTGGGTGGCCCGGGCGTCGGGCACGTACGCCGTCGCGTAGCCCGCGTCCCGGGCCCGCAGCCCGTACTCGGTCTCCTCGGAGTAGAGGAAGAACGACTCGTCCCAGCCACCGCAGGTCTGCCAGCACCGGGCGGAGATCAGCTGGGTCGATCCCTCCGCCCAGTCGGGGGTGGCCGGGTGGTCGTAGGCCCGGGGGTCGGTGACGAGCTCGCCGAGGCGGCTCCAGCGCCCAGCCCGCCGGGCTCCCATCACGGCGTCCCCGAGCGCTCGCAGCACGGTCGGCTCCCGGCGCATCGAGAGGTGCAGGTGGCCCCCGGAGTCGGCCAGGCGCGGGACCGCGATGCCGGCTCCGGACCGGTCGAGTGCGTCGAGCAGGCGGGCGACGCATCCCGGCTCGAGGCGGACGTCCGGGTTGAGCACGAGGACGGCACGGTGCGGGGGAGCGGCGCCCACCCCGGCATTGAGCCCTGCGGCATAGCCGGCGTTGCGCCCCATCCGCACCACCGTGCATCCCGGCACCAGGTCGAGCGCGCGGGACGCCACGTCGTCGGAGGAGTCGTTGTCGGCGACCACCAGGTGCCACGACAGCCCGGACAACCCGTCGGCGAGCGAGTCGAGGAGCCCGGGCAGCACGTCGGCGGAGTTGTAGGTGACCACGACGACGGCCACGTCGACGGCAGGCGGGCTCATCGGTCGGTGCTCGCGGGCTCGGGAGCGCGGGCAGTGTGCTCGAGACGGTAGAGCGCGCCGGCGAGGCCGAGCAGCACGAAGGTGACGGCGCCGGTCTTGGCGAAGCCCCAGGCGTCGAAGGTGAAGTAGGCGATGAACATGGCCGCGATGGCAGCGGAGAGCGCCAGTCCCAGGTGCCTGTGCTCCTCGCTGTCGGCGTGCCGCTTGGCGTGGCGCGCCAGGTAGTACCCCGTGGCGAAGACGCCCAGGGTGGCGGTCAGTCCCAGGATGCCGAGCTCGATCAGGTTCAACAGCAGCTGGTTGTCCAGGACGCGGTAGTACTGGGGGATGAAGGTGAACGCGCCCCGGCCCAGGATCGCGTGCTCGGAGTAGAGGGCGAGGGTGGTGCCGTAGTCGTCGGTGCGTGCCGTCACGCTGGGGTCGGTCAGCGACTGGGTGAACAGGGACCGGATGGTGCCGAGCAGGCCGGGCAGAGCCGATCGCATCAGGACCGCCGCCGGAGGTGCGAGCACCAGCAGCCACAGTCGCCGGTTGGCGGGCCAGCCCACGAAGAGCACCAGCATGGCGGTGCCCAGCGCCACGATGCCGGACCGGGAGACCGCCATCGGGATGGCCAGTGCGATGAGCGCGGCCGGCAGGTACACCGTGAGGACCCGCCGCACGGTGCCCGTGCGGCGTGGATGGAAGGCGCGGTGCAGGGCGAGCGGCAGCACGGTGGTGAGCACCACGCAGAACTCGATGGGGTGGGTGGTGGTGGCCGAGACCCGGTTGAGCACGGACCTGGAGATGGAGACCCCGACGTCGTAGGTGGGGGAGAGACCGGGGACCTGGACGTGACGAGCCAGGTTGTCCCCGGTGAAGTACTGGTAGATCCCGAGGGCGGCCACCACGGCGCAGAGCCCCACCAGCACGTCGATGACGCGATCGAGGTCGGGCCACGACCTGATCCCGTCGATGATGAGCAGTGCGACGCCCACCCAGCTGCCCAGCGCGATCAGGCCCCGCATCGCGCCCAGCACGGACTTGTCGAACAGCTCCGTCTCGGTGACGGGAAGCAGCGTCCACACCTCGTCGAAGTCCTGGCGGATGTCGACGGGACGGGTCCAGCCGTGCGCCAGGCCGTTGACCAGGGCCAGCAGCACGCAGAGCACCAGCACCCCGAGTGCCAGGTGCATGGGGGTGAGCCCTGCGCTGACCTGTCCGCCGAGGCGGGCGCAGACCCACCACAGCAGGAAGGCCAGCCCCAGCAGGTTGGCCGGCGTGCCGGCGGAGCCGACCTCTGCCAGCACCAGCTCGCTGGGGATCAGCAGCAGCAGCGCCAGGTAGAGCACCAGCAGCGACACGGCGGGGAGTGCCGCGCCCCGACGTGCCGGGGTGGGTGCGCGCTCGGCGGGGACGGCCGGCGCGGACGCCACCGCGGTCCCGCTCATCGGTTGCGGCTCGGCCCGGGGCCGCGAGCGCCCGGGTCGCGCTCGGCGAGCTCGACGCCCGTCGGCGCAGGACTCTCCGCCGTCGGACCGCTCCGACGCGCTCCGCTCCGACCAGGCGACCGGTGCGGCCTTGGTGTCGCTCGGTGGTCGTGGCCGGGCTGGACCGGCCGGGCTCGCCGCGACGGGGCTCTGCAGCGGGGGGCGTCCCTCGCTCCTCTTCCAGGTCCGGGCCGGCTGCCGTCTCCGCCTTCCGCCGCGACCTGCGACGTGCGAGGCCGTCGACGGTGAAGGCGACGATCAGGGTCAGCACCAGTCCGATCGCGGCGATCAGCAGCAGAGCCTTGCGCTTGGCCCCCGGGACCACCTCGGCGACCGGGTCGACCGCGTTGGTGCGCGAGAAGATCAGCTGGCTCTGCGGGATGCCGGGGATCCGCTGGAGGGAGCCCAGCTCGTCGTCGAACCGGCGCAGCAGCTCGTCGCGGGTCTCCAGCACGTCGTCCCGGTCGGCCCCGGTGACGATCACGTCCAGCGCCGGTCCGCCCGAGGTGCCCAGGGCGATGGAGAAGTCGGACTCGAATCCCTCGTCGACGAGCTCCCGGGCCACGGTCTTGGTGCTCAGGTCGCTGGCGATCAGGCTCGCGGCGAAGATCAGCCCGGCGTTGAGGTTGGTGTACGGGTTCGTCGGGTTGTTGCTGCCGGTCGACGAGGACGGGAGCAGCAGCACGTACTGGGCGCGGGCCTGGTACTCGGTGGGCACGACGGTGATGGCGTAGAAGCCTGCTCCGGCGGTGAGCAGCAGGCCGAGGACACCACGATCCAGCGCCGGGCGAGCACTCGGAGTGCATCAAGGAAGTCCATGGTTCCCCCTGTTCGGCGCGCTCAGGGCGACGCTCTCCCACGTGCTGGTCAGGTGGCCGGAATGGCCTTGTAGTCGCATCGACTCCCCCTAGGGTGGCGGTATGGTCCGACGACGGGTTGCGGTCTCGGTGGTCTCGGTGTGGAACGACGCGGCGGTGCTCGGTGCCTGCCTGGACCGCTCGTTGCGCGAGCTGCGGCACACGGCGCCGGACACCGAGCTGGTGGCGGTCGACAACCGCGGGCAGCGCTGCACCACGGCGGGCTCGGCCCTCAACGAGGGAGTCAGAGCAGCGACCCGGGACGTGGTCGCCTTCGTCCAGCAGGACATCTACCTCCACTCCCTGGTCGCCCTGGAGGAAGCGGCAGCCCTGCTGATCGACGACCCGTCGCTGGCGATGGTCGGAGCGGTGGGCATCGACTCCGGCGGCCGGGTCCGTGGCCGGATCCGCGACCGGGTGGTGCTGATCGGTGAGGTCTGCCAGACGTCCGGTGCCGGTCGACAGCCTCGACGAGGTGCTCTTCCTGGCGCGCCGCCAGGACCTGCTGGCCGACCCGCTGTCGGAGGAGCCCTGACCTGGCGTGGCACGCGTACGCGGTCGAGTGGGGACTGCGCGGCGCCGACCAGGGCCGCGCGGTGGCAGCCGTCGACATCCCGCTGACCCACAACTCGCTCTCGACCAACCTGGCCAGGCTCGACGAGGCGCACGCCGCTGTGGCCGCGCTGCACCCGGACCGGCTGCCGCTCCAGACGACGTGCGGCGTGATCACCGCCTCCGGCGGCACCCGGACGCCGCGCCGAGCGGGTCTGCTCCAGGACCACCGGTGGCGACTGCGCTGGGTCCAGGGGTCGTGGGCGGTCCGCGCCGCCCGCAGGGCCGCCGGCAGCCGCAGCCTGGTGCTGGGAGACCTGCGACGAGACATCGACCGGGTCGCCGCCCACGTGCCGGGCCGGATCCAGATCCACGACGTGGTGCCCGCCGACAAGCCGTTCCCCGACGTACCGGGCGGGACCGCACCTGCCCCGGGCCGGCTACGACGTCCGGTTCACCAGTGGGTCGCTCGCGGAGCGTCCCGGGGCGGGCGGCGCCTGACGATGCCTGTCTGCTGACCAACGTCAGCCTGGCGGACCTGGCCGAGCTTGGCCCGAGCATCGCGGCGGCCCCGCACGTCATCGGCTACCACGACGACATCGGCTACTGGGTGCTGATCGGCGAGGTGGCTCGACGCCGCGACGAGATCTGGACCGAGCCCCGGTCGCGGCCCGCGCGGCTGCTCGTGTGAGGTCGGCCCGTCATGACGAACGTGGTCTACGCCCTGGGCTACCGCACCTGGGCCGACGGGGTGAAGGTCGGCTACGCCTTCTCTCCCGAGCGGATCGCTGTTCGGCTTCGCGATGACCGCACCCTGGCGCAGGTGGTGCTGGTCGACCCTGTGCGCAGCCACCTCAAGAGGCTGGTGCCCGAGCGCCCCGCGGCGCCGCGCTTCTCCGTCGACCCCACGCGCAGGCATCTGCAGCCGCGACGCTGGCCGCGTGGCGAACCCACCGAGCGCGCCGAGGCGGTCAAGGTCCAGCGGCGCCTCGACGCCCGGCTGCGGGGACTGGTCGACTCCCGTGACACGGTGCTGGTGACCAGCCACCCGGTCCTGGCCGCGGTGGCCGAGCGGGCGGCCTGGCGCGACGTGGCCTTCTACGCGTGGGACGACTTCCGCGGCGTTCCCGGCTCGGCCGGCTTGGTGCAGTGGGCCTACGACCAGATCACCGCGCGTGAGGTCAACGTCGTCGCCGTCACGCCCGCCATCGTCGAGATCGTCGGCGCCCGCCGCAGCACCGTGGTGCCCAACGGCATCGTCGCCGCCGACTTCGAGCCGCCCGGCACCGTGCCCGAGTGGTACGACGCCCTGCCCGGGCCGGTGGCGTTCTACGCCGGCAGCCTCCAGCGCCGCATCGACGTCGCCGCACTGCTCCAGCTCGCCGACGACCTGCCGCCCGAGTGGCGTCTGGTGCTCGTCGGCCCCCTGCAGGAGCCCGAGTGCTTCGCTGCGCTCGCCGAACGGTGGAACGTGCTGATCCGGCCCGCCGAGCCCCGGCGCCAGGTGCTGGCCATGATGGCCGCGGCCACCGTGTGCCTGGTGCCGCACCTGCCCGAGACCGAGGGGATGAGCCCGCTGAAGGTCTACGAGTACCTCGGCGCCGGGGCTCCGGTCGTCGCCACCGACCTGGGTCCCATGCGCGGTCTCTCCTCCGCACTGCCGGCTGGTCGCCCCCGGGCAGCGGCTGGCGCCCGAGGTCCTGGCCGCGCGCCGGACAGCCACGGGCCACCAGGTCCGAGGTGCTGGCCTTCCGGAACGAGCACGACTGGGATCATCGGTACCTCGCCTGGCGCGCGGCCGTCGTCGGCGCCTGAGCCGACGAGCCGGCCGCGTGGTCGAGGACGGAGCGCAGCCGGCCCGCGAACGAGGCAGCGGAGAAGTGCTGCTCGGCGCGAGCCCGGGCCGTCGCTCCCAGGTCGTCCCGCAGGTCCGCGTCCAGCACCAGTCGCCGTACGGCGGCCGCGAAGGCGGGCACGTCCCCGGCGGGCACCACGATGCCGCCGTCGCCCACCTGCTCGCGCACGCTGCCGACGTCGAAGGCGACCACGGGCTTGCCCAGCAGCATCGACTCCAGGACCACCAGCGGGAACGGGTCGTCGCGCGAGGGCAGGGTCGCCACGTCGAAGCGCGCCATCTCCGGGTAGGGATTGGACCGAGGCCCGGTGAACGCCACCCCAGACCGCGGGACGGCCAGGTCGGGATCGCCGAGCTCACCCACCCAGACGAAGCGAGCGCTCCGGGTCTCCTCGGCGGCGTGCAGCGTGGCCGCGACCTCGAGCCACAGGTCGGTGCCCTTGCGCAGCCCCACGCTCCCGGTGGCGCCGACCACTGGTCCTGCCGCCCGCCCGGAGGCTGCGTCCGGCGCCTCCGTGTCCGCCGTGGTCCCCGGCCTGCCCGCCGACAGCATCCGGACCCGGTCGCCGTCGGGGACCGAGGGCAGCAGCAGCACCTCGTGGTCGCCTCGGCCGGTGCGGGCCATCAGGTCGCGCTGCACCGAGACGGAGCACGCGACCAGCCGCACCGCACTCAGGTCCAGGACCCGGGCCTGGTCCAGGAACAGGTCGGTGTTCGCGTCCGACTCGTGCACGTGCAGGAGCGCGGGGATGCGGAGCCACCGAGCCGGGTGCAGGTAGATCGCCGACGCGGTGGTGTTGAGGTAGACCAGGTCGGGTCGGTGCCGGGCCAGGGTGGCGGTGGCTGCGGCCACGTCGACCAGCCACGCGACCAGGCGCAGGGAGCGCACCAGCCACAGTCGCCGGCGTACTCCCAGCAGGAGCTCGAGCCGGGTGGGTGCCACCGCCTCGAAGTCGGCCAGCAGCGGTCCGCGCCGTCGCGAGACCACCCTGACCCGGTCGCCGTCGGCGACCAGGCAGCGGGCGACCAGCAGGGCGACCATGGGCGCCCCGGTCCGCGACGCGTCATGGGTCACCAGGACCACCCGACGGGGCGCCGACCCGGTCATGGCGTCACCGGTGCGCGCCGGGAGCGACGGAGTCGGATGCCGGCCTCGTCGAGGAGCTGGCGTCCCATCAGTGCCGAGTAGGTCACCAGTCCGGCCAGCGCGCCGGCGGCGAGTGCCAGCGGAGGCGTCGAGAACGCCTGGCTCGCCAACCACCCGGCGCCGCCCGCGGCGGCGCTGGCCACGGTGGGCCGGACGAGCGCGCCGGCCAGGCCGGCGGCGGAGACCCCCAGGCCGTGCAGCGCCCGCACGTACATCGGGACCGAGACCACGGTGACCACGACGACCTGGGCCAGCGCCGCGCCCAGGAGGCCGCCGACCCTGACCCCGACGATCAGCGCGGGAACCAGCGTCACCAGCCAGGCGAGCTGCACCACGAACACGGCGCGCGACTTGCCGTGGGCCAGCAGGAAGGAGGCGAACAGGTCGAACACCACGCGCACGGCCCCGAAGATCCCCAGGGCGGCCAGCGGCCGGCCAGGCGGCGACCCAACGGTCGCCGTACAGGGTGCGGATCACGGGTTCGGCGAGCACCGCGAGGGCGACCCCGGCCGGGGCGGCGATCGACCAGGTCAGACGCAGGCTGCGCCGCAGCACCGCCGACTGGTCCTGGTCGGTGGTCCGGCTGAACCCGGGCAGCGCCACTGCTCGGACAGCCTGCCCGAGCACCGTCATCGGCCAGCTGGAGACGTTGAACGCGAGCGCGTAGAACCCCAGCAGGGTGAGTCCGGCGACGTGGGCGATCACCGGGGTGGGAATGCCCAGAGTGGTCCAGGAGAGCACGTTGGCCCCCGCGATCGGGATCCCGAAGCGGGCCGCGTCGGAGGCCAGGTCAGGGTCCCACCCGAACCGCGGGCGCCGGCGGGCCGCCACGAACAGCAGCAGCGTCGCCACCCCCTGCCCGACCAGGCGACCGTAGGCCAGTCCCAGGGCGCCCAGGTCGAGCTGCACGATCAGCAGGATCGAGACCGTGGTGCCGCAGACGAAGTCCGCGGCGGTCACCGCGAGCAGCTGACCCTGCCGGAAGTGGCGCTGGAGGAGGGCGAACGGCACCACGCCGAGGCCGCCGAGGGCGATGGTGACGCCCAGCACCGCGATGGTGCTGGTCGCCTCCGGGCTGCCCATGCCCGCCGCGATCACCGGCGAGGCGATCACCACCGCCGCGGTCAGGCCGGCACCGCTGAGCGCCCCCAGCGTGGCGATCGTCGGCGCGGTCGCCTCGAAGTGCGGGGTCCGGATCAGCTGGGTGCCGAGGCCCAGGTCGCTCAGGCTCATCACCAGGGTCTGCACGGTCAGCGCGACCGCGAAGGTGCCGAACTCCGACGGGGTGAGCAGGCGCGCCAGCACGATGCCGACGATCAGCGAGCCCACCCGGAGCAGCAGGCTGTTCAGGGCGCTCCAGGTGAGCCCGGACTTGACCGCCCGGTCGAGGGGAGCCTCCACGGCACTCACGTGCCCCACCGGTGCCGACGCTGCCACCGCAGCGCCCAGCGGGCCTCGAAGAGCCGACGGGAGGCCGGGGAGTGCCAGGCCGGTGCGCCGGCGCGGCGCCGGGCCGCCACCGCTCGGCCCACCCGGGTGGTGGCGGTGGCCTCGGGCCACTGCTCCCGGGCGAACTCGACCAGCCCCGCCACCAGGGCCTCGACTTGTTCCGGCTGGTGCGGAGCGGGGGAGTCGAGCTCGTTCAGTGCGTAGCGCAGCGCCTCACGGGCGAAGGTGCGACGCGACGCGGCCCGCATCCCGGAGGCCCCGGGCAGTACGGACCCGGGCCCTCCGCTGCCCAGGAAGTGCTCGAGCAGCACCGACCGCTCGCGCATGTCGGTGAGCACTCCGGCGTAGTCCGTGCTGTGCATGTTGGCGCCGTGGTCGCGGTAGTAGGCCTGCGTGCCGTTGACCCGTCCGACGTCGCCCACGGTGGCCGCCTGGAGCCAGAGCAGCATGTCGGCGGTGTGCGGGAACCGGGCGTCGTAGCCGCCGAAACGCTCGATCACCTCGCGCCGCACGATCGCCTCGGGATTGGTGATCAGGTTGCCGGTGGTGCGGCACGAGCGGCCCACCCAGTCCGCGCCTCGCCAGGTGGACCAGGAACGCGCGTGCCGGGGCTGCGGCAGCGGTGCGTCCGCGAAGGTGAGCACCTGGCCGTAGACGAGGCTGACCCGCGGGTACGCCTCGAAGACGGCCGCGGCCCGGCCCAGCGCGCCAGGGGCCAGCTGGTCGTCGGCGGAGAGCAGCACGACGTAGTCGCCGGTGACCTCGGCGAGCCCGGTGTTGTAGGTCGCGATGTGGCGCTTGTTGACCGGGTTGCGAATCAGGCGGACCTGCGGGTGCTGGCCGGCGAGCCGCTCGGCCACCGTGGCGCTGTCGTCGGTCGAGCAGTCGTCGACCACGATCACCTCGAGGTCCACCCCGGGCTGGGCCAGGACGCTGTGCACGGCCTCCGGCAGGTAGTGGCCGTAGTTGTAGCAGGGGATCACCACCGAGACGAGAGGACCGCTCGGTGCCCACGCGGGGCCGGTGCAGCCTCACCGCGTCCCCGCGGGCTCTCGATCAAGCTCGGCAGCGGTCTCTGCGCTGATCATAAAATCCGCCCTCTGACTCTGCGCGAGGCCGGGAGTGCCGACCGGGTGGGCCCCCCGGACCACCTCTTCATCGTGCGTGCGTCCTGAGGTCGTGTCATAGCCCGTCTTCGGTATATCGGGGCGTCACGACGGCGCTCCAGGGCGCACCACGGTGGGGGACCAGGCCTCCTCGATGAAGAGCTCGGGGTCGGCGCCGGAACGCACCGGGAGCGACCAGACGTCGCTCACGCCGGGCTGGTCGGCGCGCGGCAAGCCGTAGAGCAGCGTGTCGTCGTCGAGCCACGCCACCTGGTCGTCCACCCCGCGCGGGCCGTCCCCGAGGTCGGTACGGCGACCGGTCTCGAGGTCGAGCACCGCCAGGCTCCACTCCCGGGCGTCGCCCGGCTCGACGACGACCTTGAAGGCCAGTCGGGTGCCGTCGGGGGAGAGCGAGGGGCACTCGCCGTCCTCGCCCACCGAGGTGAGCGTCCGGTTCTCCAGGTCGCCCTCGACGAGCCAGGCCCGGCCGCCGGTGCTCACGGTGGCGTAGAAGCGCCGGTCGTCGCGGAACGTCACCCCCCACACGTTGCGGTCCACCGGCTCGACGTGCTTCCCGTCGAGCACCAGGGCGAACTCCTCCAGGTTGCCCCAGCTCTGCCCGCCGCCGGTCTCCCGGACCTCCGTGGCGGTGGAGAAGCCGACGCTCATGTAGGAGTGGCCGGTGACGAACGACGTGGTCGCCACCCGCGTCCCGTCGGGGGAGACCCGGGTGCGGCTGGGCACCCCGGGGAGGGGGTAGGCCTCCTCGACCTGCCAGTCCGGGCCGAGCTCCTGGGCCTCGAACCGGGTGACCACGCCGGCGTGCGCCACCAAGCAGGAGGCTCCGGAGTCGCCCGCCGCCACCCGGTCGCACGGCACGTCGGTGAAGGACCGCGGTCCCGTGGGGTCGCCGAGCGCCACCATCGCCACCAGGCCGTAGCGGTTGTCCAGGCCGGTGTGCCGGAACACCACGCGGGGGCCGCTGATCGGCTGGGCCTGGGGCACCTGCGACACCTGCGGGTCCCGACCCCGGGTCGCCTGGACGCTGCGGTACTGGTCCAGGGCGTACCACGCGGTCACCGTCGCGATGCCCGCGACGAGGACCAGGAACACGCTCACCCGCATCCGGGTGCTCATGCGACCACGCGGTCGAGACCGAGCCGGCCCAGCTGGGTGGCGGCGACGAGCACGGCCGCCAGCAGCAGCCCGGCGACCAGGAGAAGCGCGGCGCTGGGCCCCAGGGTGAACCAGAGGACGCCGAAGCCGAACGAGGAGGTCATCCGGGACAGGGCCACCACCGTCTGGGCGGCCGCGATGCCGCTGGTGCGTGCCCGTACCGGGACCAGTCGTCCGGCCAGCGCAGCGATGACGCCGTCGGTGGCGGCGTAGAACGCCCCCAGCAGCGCCACGGTGCCGAGGGTGGCGACCCAGGTGGAGGTCGGCACACTGGCGCACACGTACGCCGCCGCCAGCACCAGGTGGCCGGCCACGAGCACCCGGGCGCGACCGACCCGGTCCGCGAGCCGGCCCACCGGCACCGCCAGCACCAGGTAGGCGATGTTGGTCCCCACGAAGAGCATCGGGAACCAGGTCGCCGCGAAGCCGCCTCGGTCCAGCAGCGCGAGGTAGACGAATCCGTCCCCGACCGTGAGCAGCGCAAGTCCGCCGGCCAGCAGCAGCAGCGGCCGCAGCCGGGGGTCCGCCAGGTCGGACCAGCGGAACGGATCGGGCGCCGTGCCCGTCCTCGGGCCGGTGCTGCGCCCGCTGGTCGGGGGCCAGCAGCCCGAGCAGTGCCACCCCCACGACGGCGAAGGCCAGGGAGACCACCAGCACGACGGAGAACCCGTCGGGGATCAGCACCAGGATGCCGAAGGCGATCAGCGGGCCGAGCGCAGCGCCGATCGTGTCCAGCATCCGGTGCACGCCGAAGGCGCGGCCCAGGTGCTCGGTGGGCGTGGCCGAGGAGATCATCGAGTCCCGGGGAGCGGTGCGGACGCCCTTGCCGATGCGGTCCGCGGCGACCACCGCCGAGATGCTGGCGGCGCCGGCGGCGAACAGCAGGAAGACCCTCGCCACCGCCGACAGCCCGTAGCCGGCGAACGCGACCCACTTGGGGCGGTCGGTGCGGTCGGCCAACCAGCCGCCAGCCAGGCGGACCAGAGCGCTGACGCCTTGGTAGAGACCGTCGATGAACCCGTAGGCCACCGTCGAGAGCCCGACCACCGCGGTCAGGTAGAGCGGCAGGATCGCGGCGACCGACTCCGAGGAGATGTCGGTCAGCAGGCTGACCATGCCGAGGGTCACCACCACACGTCCGGCCCGACGAGGCGGTGCCGCCCGCCGAGTCGTGCTGGGAAGGCGGTGCGGACGACGGTCGGTCGCGCAGCGAGAGGTACACCAGTCCTCACCCCGCCCGGGCGTGGAGCACGCCGTAGACCGTGTACGCCGTCCGGGCGCCCTCGCGCCGCACCGTCACCACGACCGAGCTGCGGTCACGACCGAAGCCCGTCGCCTCCGACCCGCTCACCGCGGCCACCGGCCGCTCTGTCATGCCGCGCGCCGAGAGGCGGGTCCGGTAGGCGAGCAGGACCTGCGTGGCGGGCAGGGTGGTCGAGGCGTCCAACGCCACCTGGAGGCGCGTGCCCGCCGGGGACAGGCTGCTGCTGGTGACCCGTGAGCCGGGCACCGGGCCCAGATAGGTCGGGAAGCCTGGGGCCAGGCGGTCGGTGACGACGGCGGCGGTAGGGAGCGGCCGGCGTACCAGGACGGGCTTCCGGCCCGCCTCTCGGAGCCCGGGCAGCGGGGAGGGGGTCGAGGTCCCGACCATGGGGACCTCCGCCCGGGGCGAGGGGCTGGGGAGGGGGGCGAGGGGCGGTCGAGGGGCTGGGCGAGGGACTGGTCGAGGGGGTGCTGGCCCGGCTCGACTCGTCGGTCGTCCGGGTAGCCGGCTGCGGGCTCCCGGAGTCGGAGCATCCGACACAGCACGCGAGTGTGACGACCAGGCCGAGCACCGGTGAGCTGCAGCGTCGCATGAGAATCCCCCTCGTGCCGGCAGCACCGGAACGGGTGCCACTCCCGCGAGTATCACTCGCACGACCGGCCTTCTGGGTCGCCCAATTAGGGGAATCGCCGACGCTCGCCGTCGGCGTGGTCACGGCCGACGCCTCCGTCCGCCCATGAGAGGCTCGGGCAGTGACCACCGAGACGCCGAAGCAGATCCCTTCCGCAGCCATCTCCGACGACCACGCCTTCGCCGCGTGGGCGGCCGACCAGGCAGGCGCCCGCCTGCTGGAGGTCCGCACCCAGGGCCTGGAGGGCAAGGCCCTCAAGGACGCGGGCGACGCCGCGGCCCAGGCGCTCCTGGCCGAGCTGCTCGCCACGCACCGGCCCGACGACGCCGTGCTCTCGGAGGAGGCGGCCGACGACAAGAGCCGGCTCGAGGCCCGGAGGGTGTGGATCATCGACCCGCTCGACGGTACCCGGGAGTTCTCCGAGCCGCCGCGCGACGACTGGGCGGTGCACGTCGCCCTGTGGCAGGACGGCGACCTGGTCGCCGGCGCGGTCGCGCAGCCCGCTCTGGGCGAGACCTTCAGCACCGGCGATGCCGCCGGTGGTGCCCGCGCGCACCTCCGAGCGCCCGCGGATCGCGGTCTCGCGGTCGCGTCCGCCGGCCTTCGTCGAGGCGCTCGCCGCCGAGCTCGGCGCCGACCTGGTCCCGATGGGCTCCGCCGGCGTCAAGGTGATGAGCGTGGTGCGCGACGTGGCCGACGCCTACGTGCACGCCGGTGGGCAGTACGAGTGGGACAACGCCGCCCCGGTCGCGGTCGCCCGGGCCGCCGGCCTCTTCTGCTCCCGGGTGGACGGCTCGGAGCTGGCCTACAACCAGGACGACGTCTCGCTGCCCGACCTGATCGTGTGCCGGCCCGAGCTGGCCGACTCGATCGTCGACTTCGTCCGGCGGCACGGCACCGACTGACGCAGCTTCGGCTCACGTACGACGACGGCCGCGGTCCGCACCCCCGAGGGGGTGCGGCCGCGGCCGTCGTGGTGTCGGTCCGCCGGCGTCAGCGGACGTCGTACGGGTGTCAGTAGACGCGGTAGCCGCTCGTCCAGCCCGTGTAGTGCTTGTCGGTGGGGATGGTGACGGTGAACTGGAAGCCGCGACGGTTCGGGGCCTTGACCCGGAAGGCGCCCTTCTTGTTGGTCTTCACCGTCCGCCACTTGACGAACTTCTTGCCCTGCTTGCGCTTGAGGACGACCTTCTTCTTCTTGAACTGCGGCGTGACCTTGCCGTTCAGCCAGAGCTTGTTGGTCTTGATCTTGACCTTGCGCTGGACCGCGATGGCGAACGGAGCCGACTCGCTGGCAGCCAGGTTGTCCTCGTACGTGGTGGTCGCGGCGTAGCCGGAGAAGACCGCCTTGTACATCGAGTTGGTCTTCGGCTTGATGTCGCCGAAGGACATGTAGCCGCTGGCCGGGACGGTGGTGACCGGCACCCAGGTGGCGTCCTTGCTGCTGGCCGAGTACAGGGTGACGGTGCCCTTGTACGCCGAGGTGCCCTTGGAGGTGGTGACGCTGGCCGTTCAGCCCGGAGAGCTTGTCGCCGTAGGTGACGGCGTTGCTGTACGCGCTGAGCTCGACGGTGGTGGTGAGGTTCTCGGTGGCGTTCGCCGGAGCGGCGAGGGCCAGGGGGGCGAGCCCGAGCAGGCCGGCGGAGGTGAGGCCTGCGATCAGGCGGGTGGTCTTCATTCCCCGGTGTTCCCTTCGTGAAGAGGTGGACGTGTGTGACACACGTGGCGTGAGGGGCCCCCGAGGGCACCGGGCAAGTGATACCCCATCGGGGGTACCCCAAACCACTTGCCTCGCAGACTGCGCATCGCATGGCCCGTTCGGGCCATTCTGGCCGGAACCGACCCGCCCACCCGGGGTCGCTGTCACCGTGGAGGCATGTGGGACACGATCGACACCGCCACCAGCCATCTCTCGCACGACCGGCCCTGCGCCGAGTGCGGTCACGCCATGCACTCCTACCTGCCGTGCTCGGACAGCTGCGCCTGCCAGCCGGTCCGGGACCTCGCGCGGGTCTGACCCGAACAGCCCGCACGAGCCGGCGGAGCACGCCCGACTCCGCTCCGGTCGCGACGTAGACTCGAGGAGACCCCCTGCCGGCACCGGCCGGGGGCTCGTCTCGTGTCGTCCGTCGTCGGAAGGCTTTCCCCTGTGAGCCCTGGCTCCACGCTCACCTCGCTCACCCAGGCGGTCCTCGCGGAACCCGCCCTCGCCGAGTCGATGGCCGATGCCCGCGACGGCGACGCTGCGCACCCTGGACCTCACCGGTCCGGCGGCGCTGCGCCCGTTCGTGGTGCGCGGCCTGGTCGACGCCGGCCGGTTCGTGCTGGTGGTCACCGCGACCACCCGGGAGGCCGAGGACCTGGTCGTCGAGCTCGGCGGCCTGGTCGGCGAGTGCCCGGGTCGCCCACTACCCGTCCTGGGAGACGCTGCCGCACGAGCGGCTCAGCCCGCGCAGCGACACCGTCGGCCGACGGCTGGCGGTGCTGCGCCGCCTGGTGCACCCCGGCGACGACGCCACCAACGGGCCGCTCTCGGTGGTCGTGGCGCCGATCCGCTCGGTGCTCCAGCCCCAGGTCAAGGGGCTGGCCGACCTGGTGCCGGTGGAGCTGACCAAGGGCCAGAGCACCACCCTCGAGGACGTCGTGCGCGGCCTGGCCGACGCGGCGTACACCCGGGTGGACCTGGTGGAGAAGCGCGGCGAGTTCGCCGTGCGCGGCGGCATCGTCGACGTCTTCCCGCCCACCGAGGAGCACCCGCTGCGGGTCGAGTTCTGGGGCGACGAGGTGGAGGAGATCCGCACCTTCTCCGTCGCCGACCAGCGCACCCTGGAGGAGGCCTCGCGGCTGTGGGCACCGCCGTGCCGCGAGCTGCTGCTCACCGACGAGGTCCGCCGGCGGGCCGCCGAGCTGGGCCGCGCCCACCCGCAGCTGCTCGAGCTGACCGACAAGATCGCCGACGGCATCGCCGCCGAGGGCATGGAGTCGCTCGCCCCGGTGCTGGTCGACGAGATGGAGCTGCTCGTCGACCTGCTGCCGGCCGACACGCACGTGCTGGTCCTGGACCCCGAGCGGGTCCGGACCCGCGCCCACGACCTGGTCGCCACCAGCGAGGAGTTCCTGGAGGCCAGCTGGGCCTCGGCGGCCAGCGGCGGCTCGGCCCCGATCGACCTGGCGGTCGCCTCCTACCGCGAGGTCGGCGAGGTCCGGGAGCAGACCCTGGCCCAGGGGAAGCCCGTGGTGGTCGATGAGCCCGTTCGGCCTCGGCGACACCGCCGAGCTCGCCGAGCTCGACCTGGACGTGCGGATCGGCGCGGTCGAGTCGCGCACCCTGTCGGCCCAGCCGGTGGAGAGCTACCGCGGCGACCTCGAGCACGCGCTGCGCGACATCAAGGCCTGGCTCACCCAGGACTACCAGGTCGTCGTGATGTATCCCGGCCACGGCTCGGCCCAGCGCCTGGTCTCGGTGCTCGGCGAGCACGACGTGCCGGCGCGGCTGGCCGAGCCGCACGACCCGCCGGCCGGGCCGGGCGTGGTCACGGTGACCTGCGGCCCGCTCCAGCACGGCTTCGTCGAGGCCGACCGCCGGGTGGTGCTGCTGACCGCGGAGGACCTGTCGGGGCAGAAGTCCTCGACCCGCGACATGCGTCGGATGCCCGCGCGACGCAAGAAGCAGATCGACCCGCTGGAGCTGAAGGCGGGCGACTTCGTCGTGCACGAGAAGCACGGCGTCGGCCGGTTCGTGGAGATGAAGCAACGCACCGTGCAGGGGGCGGTGCGCGAGTACCTGGTGCTCGAGTACGGCGCCTCCAAGCGCGGCGCGCCGCCGGACCGGCTCTACGTGCCCGCCGACACCCTCGACCAGGTGACCCGCTACGTCGGCGGCGAGCAGCCCGCCCTGGACCGGCTCGGCGGGGCCGACTGGACCAAGCGGAAGAACAAGGCGCGCAAGGCGGTCCGGGAGATCGCCGCGGAGCTGATCAAGCTCTACGCCGCCCGGCAGGCGACCCAGGGCCACGCCTTCGGCCCGGACACGCCCTGGCAGCGGGAGATGGAGGACGCCTTCCCGTTCGCCGAGACGCCTGACCAGCTGACCACCGTCGAGGAGGTCAAGGCCGACATGCGCAAGACCGTGCCGATGGACCGGCTGGTCTGCGGCGACGTCGGCTACGGCAAGACCGAGATCGCGGTGCGGGCTGCCTTCAAGGCGGTCCAGGACGGCAAGCAGGTGGCGGTGCTGGTGCCGACCACGCTGCTGGTCACCCAGCACCTGAGCACCTTCACCGAGCGGATGAGCAACTTCCCGGTGGTGCTCAAGGCCCTGAGCCGCTTCCAGAGCGACAAGGAGGCCAAGGAGGTGCTGGCCGGGCTGGCCGACGGCAGCATCGACATCGTCGTCGGCACCCACCGGCTGCTCGGCAAGGAGGTGCGGTTCAAGGACCTCGGGCTGATCATCGTCGACGAGGAGCAGCGCTTCGGCGTCGAGCACAAGGAGCAGATGAAGCAGCTGCGTACCTCGGTCGACGTGCTGTCGATGAGCGCCACCCCGATCCCGCGGACCCTGGAGATGGCGGTCACCGGGATCCGGGAGATGTCGACCATCACCACCCCGCCCGAGGAGCGGCACCCGGTGCTCACCTACGTCGGCGCCTACGAGGACCGTCAGGTGATCGCGGCGATCCGGCGCGAGCTGCTGCGCGACGGGCAGGTCTTCTTCATCCACAACCGGGTGCAGTCGATCGAGAAGCAGGCCGCGCGGATCCGGGAGCTGGTGCCCGAGGCGCGGGTCGCCACCGCCCACGGCCAGATGAACGAGCGGCAGCTCGAGCAGGTGATGCTGGACTTCTGGGAGAAGAAGTTCGACGTCCTGGTCTGCACCACCCTGGTGGAGTCCGGCCTCGACGTCTCCAACGCCAACACCATGATCATCGAGCGGGCCGACACCCTCGGCCTGAGCCAGCTGCACCAGCTGCGGGGTCGGGTGGGCCGCTCGCGCGAGCGCGCCTACGCCTACTTCCTCTACCCGTCGGAGAAGCCGCTGACCGAGACCGCGCACGAGCGGCTCGCCACCCTGGCCCAGCACTCCGACCTCGGCGGCGGCATGGCGATCGCGATGAAGGACCTGGAGATCCGCGGCGCGGGCAACCTGCTCGGCGGCGAGCAGTCCGGCCACATCGCCGACGTCGGCTTCGACCTCTACGTGCGCCTGGTCGGCGAGGCGGTGAGCGAGTTCCGGGGCGAGGAGTCCCAGGAGGACGAGGAGGTCCGGATCGAGCTGCCCGTCGACGCCCACCTGCCGCACGACTACGTGCCGAGCGAGCGGCTGCGGCTGGAGATGTACAAGCGGCTCTCGGAGGTGCGCGCCGACGCCGACGTGGAGGAGATCCGCGCCGAGCTGGTCGACCGCTACGGCCCGCCGCCGGAGGTGGTCGAGACCCTGCTGGTGGTCGCCCGGTTCCGGGCACGGGCCCGGCGCGGCGGGCCTCACCGAGATCGGTCTGGCCGGCAAGAACGTCCGGTTCGCGCCGGTCACGCTGCCCGACTCGCGCCAGGTGCGGCTCCAGCGGCTCTACCCCAAGGGCAAGCTGCACAGCCAGGTCGACGCCCTGATGGTGCCGCGTCCCCTCGGGTCGGCGAACGGGTCCGGAATCGCCCTGCTTCAATGGGCCTACGGGGTGATCGACCAGATCATCGACCCGGGCCCCGGCCGGCGCCGCCGCCAGCTGAGGCAGCCGTCCAGACCGCTCGACCCGCTCGATACCGCTCGATCAAGAGGAGAACCCGTGAGCTCGTCCCGCCCCCTTCGCATCGTCACCCTGGCGGCCGCCGCCGTCCTGCTCGGTGGCTGTGGCGGCTCCGTGTCCGACTCCGGCACGGCCGCGACCGTGGGCGACGAGGCGATCTCGGTCGCCGAGGTCGACAACCTGGCCCAGGCCCTGTGCGCGGACTCCGAGGAGCAGCTCGCCGAGGCGGGCCAGGAGGTGCCGATGTCGGTGGTCCGGCAGTCGGCCCTCAACATCCTCGTGGTCACCGGCGCCGCCCAGCAGATCGCCGACCAGTACGAGGTGGATCCCGGCGCCGACTACGAGCGCGCCCGCTCCGCCGCGCGGAAGCAGGCCGAGCTCTTCTCCGAGGAGCAGCAGGACGGCTTCGTCGTCGCGGCCTCGGCCGACGCGCTGATCCAGGGCGTGATGAAGGCGACCGGCGAGCAGCTGCTCGCCGAGGAGGGGGTCGACGAGCCCAGCGAGGAGGAGGCGATCCAGCGGGGCTCGGAGGTCTTCTGGTCCTGGCCCGAGGTCCTCGACCTCGACATCAACCCGGTCTTCGACGTCGAGGAGGTCGAGGGCCAGCTCCGTCCGGCCGGCGGCGCGGACCAGGTGAGCTTCCCGGTCTCGGCGACGGCCGTGTCCGCGACCGACCCCGAGCAGGCGGCCTCCGGGCTGCCGGCGTACCTGCGCTGCGGCTGACGGACGCCGTGGGCGAGACCGAGGACGGGCAGCCGCTGCTCGAGCTCGCCGCGGTGATGCGGCGACTGCGGGCCGAGTGTCCGTGGAAGGCCGCCCAGACCCATCGGTCGCTGGCCCGCTTCCTGGTCGAGGAGACCTGGGAGACCCTCGAGGCGATCGACTCCGGGGACGCGGGCGGCGACTGGGACCACCTGCGCGAGGAGCTCGGCGACCTGCTGCTCCAGGTCTACTTCCACGCCACGGTGGCCGAGGAGTCGGGCTCCTTCACCCTGGACGAGGTGGCCCGCGGGATCACCGAGAAGCTGCGCCGCCGCAACCCGCACGTCTTCGGCGACGCCGTCGCCCCCGAGGGCAGCGCGCTGGACGCCGCCGCCGTCAACGAGCTGTGGGAGCAGGCGAAGGCGGCGGAGAAGCAGCGCACGTCGGTCCTCGACGGACTGCCGCCCGGGCTGCCGGCGCTGCTGCTCGCCGACAAGGTGCTGGACCGGCTCGAGCGGGCCGGCGCTGCCGCCTCAGGCCCTGCATCCTCAGACCTTGCGGGAGGTCATGGGGAGCGGTCGCCAGAGCGACCGGACACCGTGACGTCCGACGAGGTGGGGGAGGAGCTGCTCGCCGTGGTGGCCCGGGCACGCGTCGCCGGGGTCGACCCGGAGCAGGCGCTGCGCGACGCCGTGCGTCGCCTCGCCGCCCCTCCCGCCTGAGCGCGCCTCCCTCCTACCGCGGGCGCGACCGGAGCGGGTGAGACGTGGCGCACTAGTCTGGTCCCACAAACCCTGTCTACCTTCCAGGAGCAGCACGTGGCATCCATCGAACTTGTCGGCGCCCGCGAGATCCTCGACTCCCGCGGCAACCCCACCGTCGAGGTCGAGGTCCTCCTCGACGACGGCTCGTTCGGCCGCGCCGCGGTCCCGTCCGGCGCCTCCACCGGCGCCTTCGAGGCGGTCGAGCTCCGCGACGGCACCAAGCGGTACGTCGGCAAGGGCGTCGCGCAAGGCCGTCCAGGCCGTGATCGAGCAGATCGGCCCCGCGCTGATCGGCCTCGACGCCGACGACCAGCGCCTCGTCGACCAGGCGATGATCGACCTCGACGGCACGCCCAACAAGGCCAAGCTGGGCGCCAACGCGATCCTCGGCGTCTCGCTCGCGGTCGCCAAGGCCGCCGCGGAGTCCGCCGGCCTGCCGCTCTACCGCTACGTCGGCGGCCCGCAACGCGCACCTGCTGCCCGGTGCCGATGATGAACATCCTCAACGGCGGCGCCCACGCGGACACCAACGTCGACGTCCAGGAGTTCATGATCGCCCCGATCGGCGCCCCCACCTTCGGCGAGGCGCTGCGCAGGGCGCCGAGGTCTACCACGCGCTCAAGGCGGTGCTGAAGAAGAAGGGCCTGGCCACCGGCGTCGGCGACGAGGGCGGCTTCGCCCCCGACCTGCCGTCGAACCGCGAGGCGCTCGACCTGATCGCCGAGGCGGTCGGCCAGGCCGGCCTGACGCCTGGGCAGCGACGTCGTGCTGGCCCTCGACGTGGCCGCCAGCGAGTTCTACGAGAAGGGCGCCTACGCCTTCGAGGGCAACGCAGAAGTCGGCCGACCAGATGATCGCCTACTACGCCGACCTGGTCGCCTCCTACCCGATCGTCTCGATCGAGGACCCGCTGGACGAGGAGGACTGGGACGGCTGGAAGCGCATCACCGACGCAGCTCGGCGACCCGGTACGCAGCTCGTCGGCGACGACCTCTTCGTCACCAACGTGGAGCGGCTGCCAGCGCGGCATCGACCGGCGGCCTGGCCAACGCGATCCTGGTCAAGGTCAACCAGATCGGCACCCTCACCGAGACCCTCGACGCCGTCGACCTCGCGCACCGCGCCGGCTACCGCAGCATGATGAGCCACCGCTCCGGCGAGACCGAGGACACCACCATCGCCGACCTCGCGGTGGCCACCAACTGCGGCCAGATCAAGACCGGCGCCCCGGCCCGCTCCGAGCGGGTCGCGAAGTACAACCAGCTCCTGCGCATCGAGGAGCAGCTCGGTGACGCGGCACGCTACGCCGGTGCGGGCGCCTTCCCGCGTTTCACCGGCTGATCGGGAGAGACTGGTCGCCTGATGGCGACACGACGTACCCCCCGCTCCACTCCGGGCGGCACCCGACGACCCGGTCAGCGTGGCCCAGCGCCGCGCGGCCGGGTCGTCGGCGCGTCCGCCCGGCTCCCCGGTCCGCGGACCGGGGAGCACCCCGTCACCGGCCCGCCGCCCCGGCGCCGCCCGCGACTGACCGGCCGCGCCGGCGTGCTGCTGCTGGTGCTCGCCGTGCTCGCGGTCTCCTACGCCTCCTCGTTGCGGGCCTACCTGGACCAGCGCGAGCACATCGAGGAGACCTCAGGCCGCGATCGAGCAGCGCCGGGCCAGCATCGAGGCGCTGGAGCGGGAGAAGCTGCGCTGGGAGGACCCCGCCTTCGTGCGCACCCAGGCACGCGCGAGGTTCGGCTACCTGATGCCGGGCGAGGTCGGCTTCCGGGTGCTCGACGAGCAGGGCGAGCCGCTGCGACGGTCCCGACCGGGCTGACCGACCCGGCGACGGTCGGCGACCAGACCCCGACCCCGTGGTGGAGCGACGCGTGGGACTCGGTGGAGCTCGCGGGCAACCCGCCGCCGCCGGCACCCGAGCCGACCCGGAAGATCGACGGCGTGAAGAAGAACGAGGAACAGACGCAGTGAGCCAGACCAGGATCGACCCGTCCGACGAGCAGGCGATCGCCGCAGCAGCTGGGACGCGAGCCCCGCGGCATCCACGCGGTGGGCCACCGGTGCCCGTGCGGCAACCCGGACGTGGTGACCACCGAGCCGCGGCTGCCCAACGGCACGCCGTTCCCGACCACCTTCTACCTGACCTGCCCGCGAGCCGCGTCCCGGATCGGGACGCTCGAGGGCGGCGGACTGATGAAGGAGATGCAGGCGCGCCTGGGCGAGGACCCCGAGCTGGCCGCGGCCTACCGTGCCGCGCACGAGCGCTACCTGGCCGCCCGCGACGAGATCGCCCGCGAGGCCGGGCTGGAGGTCCCCGAGATCGAGGGCATCTCCGCCGGCGGGATGCCCGACCGGGTCAAGTGCCTGCACGTGCTGGCCGGCCAGTCGCTGGCCCAGGGCCGCGGAGTCAACCCGCTGGGCGACGAGGTGCTCGACCTGCTGGGGGAGTGGTGGGCCGACGGTCCGTGCGTCGCCCCCGAGGAGAACAACGGTGGTTGAGGAGGGCGCCCCGCGCCCGTCTCGAAACCCCGTCGCCGCGATCGACTGCGGCACCAACACCGTCAAGCTGCTGATCGGCTCGATGCCCGAGGTGGCGGTCCGCGAGATGCGGATGGTCCGGCTCGGCGAGGGGGTCGACACCACCGGGCTGCTCTCGGCCGAGGCGCTGGCCCGCTGCTTCGCCGCGATCGACGAGTACGCCGCGCTGATCGCCCAGCACGGCGTGCCGCAGGAGCGGATCCGGTTCTGCGCCACCTCGGCGACCCGGGACGCCGGCAACGCCGACGTCTTCGCCGCCGGGGTGCAGGAGCGGCTCGGGGTCCGGCCCGAGGTGATCGCCGGCCACGAGGAGGCGGCGCTCGCCTTCGACGGGGCGGTCCGCAACCTGCGCACCCCGGCGGAGCCGCCGGTGCTGGTGGTCGACATCGGCGGCGGCTCCACCGAGCTGGTGCTGGGCACGCACGCCCCGGAGGCGTCGATCTCCCTGGACATCGGGTCGGTGCGCCTGCACGAGCGGCACCTGCGCGACGACCCGCCGACCGCCGAGCAGGTGGCCGCCTGCGCCGCCGACGTGGACGCCGCCCTGGACGCCGCGGAGTCGGCCGGGGTCGAGCTGGGCCGGGCCGCGACGGTGGTGGGGGTCGCCGGGACCTGCACGACGATCGCGGCCGGCTGCCTGGACCTGCCGGCGTACGACCGGGAGGCGATCGACCAGGCGGTGGTGCCCGTCTCCGACACCCACGCCTTCATCGACCGGGTCGTCGCCGCCCCGGTCGCGGAGCGGCTGCGGATGCCGTTCATGCACCCCGGCCGTGCCGACGTGATCGACGCCGGCGCGCTGATCCTGGACCGGGTGCTGCGCCGTACGTCGGTCTACTCCTGGACGGTCTCGGAGTCCGACATCCTCGACGGCATCGCCTGGTCGGTGGCCTCGCGCAGCACCTGAGGCGGTGCCGCCCACAGGGCGGCCACGTGCCGGGCGTCGGTGCCGCAGCACCCGCCGAGGATGCTCAGCCGGGGCAGCAGTGCGCCCAGGGCCAGGTGGTCCACCGCGAACTGCTCAGGGTCGCCCTCGTCGAGCTCCTCCGCCTCGTCCAGCTCGGCGTGGGAGAGCGCCGAGGCGTTGGCGCGCACCCCGACCACCCGCTCCCGCCACGCGCCGCCGTCGGCCAGGGCGCGGGCCAGGTGCGTGGGATGGGCGCAGTTGACCCCGAACCAGTCCGGCGGCGCCTCCCGGTCGACCTCGGCGACGGCGTCCTCCAACGTCGTGCCGTCCGGGAGCCGGCCGTCGGTCTCCACGGTGAAGGAGACCAGGACCGGCACCCCGCAGGCCCGCGCCGCCCGGACGATGCCGATCGGCTCGGCCGTGCCGGTCATGGTCATCACCGTCACCAGGTCGACGCCGGCCTCGGCCAGCGAGGCGATCTGCACCTGGTGGTAGGCGGTCGACTCCTCGGAGTCCGCGGCCGCGCCGGGCTGGTAGCCGTCTCCGCGGGGGCCGACCTGGCCGCTGACCAGGACGGCGGGCAGGTCGTCGTGGCGGGCGCCGATGCCCCGCATCACCGCCACCGCGCCCTGGTTGAGGCGGTCGAGCTCGTCGGGGGAGTAGCCGAGGCGGCCGGCCCAGTCGGGACTGGCTCGCCAGGTGGGACTCTCCAGCAGCAGGGCCGCGTCGTGGCGACGGGCGATCTCGGCGTACCCGTCGTAGTAGTCGGACAGCAGCGATCGGCCACGCGTGTCGCCGACCAGCGGGAACGCCGCGAAGTCGGGGAGCGTGACGCCGTGGTGGAACAGCAGGTCGGTCTCGAGTCCGCCGTCGGTCACGAAAGGCCGGTGATCGAGCTGCGCGAGTGGTGTGGCCATGAGCTGCCTTCCATCGGCTGATCCGCCCGTCGTAGCACTCCGGGATGCCGGGCTACAAGGGGTCGGTGCTCAACGACCCGCGGTGTCGCACCAGGCGCACGAGCTGCTCCCGCAGGTGCCGGATAGCGGGACTGTCGTCCATGGTGCGGCGCCACAGCATCCGCACCGTGCGGGTGGGGACCGAGTCGACGACCGGCACCGCCACCAGATCAACCTCAAGCAGCGCTACCGATTCGAGCACTTCAGTGCGCACGACGACGTGCCGTCAGCAGGGCGACGAAGGCGCAGACCAGTCCGGCCGCCGCGCCGAGCAGCCCGCGTCCGAGCACGGCGTCCTGGCTGTCCTGCTGCCCCCCGACGCTCCACGCGGCGAGGGCGACGCCGATCGTCCCGGCAGCCGTCACGCCCGACAGGAGCGCGACCACGCGCGGCGCACGACGCGCCACGACAGTGGTGACGAGCCCGGCGGCCCCACCTACGAAGGCGCCTCCCAGCACCCACCACCCGACGTCGTTCCACGCGCCGACCATCGCGGGCACCAGTGACGCCAGCAGCGCACCGGCGATACCGGACATCAGCACGGCGACGCGCTCGGCGGCTGTCCTGTGGTCTCGCTCGTCAGGTGCACTCATCAGCCATCCCTGTACCCGGCCCTCAATCGCACGTGGGCTCCGTCAACCTCGACACGCAGTGCTGGTCGGGAATTCCCGGTGACGATCGTGTCCTTGAGCGAGGCTACGTCGCAAGGCAACAGTGCTCCGGGGCCTGCCGTGGCAAGACGATCCCCGCATCACCGCGCCGGCTACAAGGGGTCGGTGCTCAACGACCCGCGGTGTCGCACCAGGCGCACGAGCTGCTCCCGCAGGTGCCGGATAGCGGGACTGTCGTCCATGGTGCGGCGCCACAGCATCCGCACCGTCCGGGTGGGGACCGGATCGACGACCGGGACCGCCACCACCTCCTCGGGCAGCGGCCCGCGGCCCAGCCGGGGGACCAGGGCGACCGCGACGCCCTCCTGGACCAGCCGCACCTGGGACTCGAACTCGAACGACCAGAAGCTGACCGCCGGCAGGCGCAGGCCGGCGAACATGACCTGGAACCAGTCGTGGCAGATGGTGCCGGGGTGGGTGCTGGCCCACGTCTCGTCCTGCAGGTCGGCGGCGGCCACCCGCTGCCGGGCGGCGAGCGGGTGGTCCCGGTGCACCAGCAGGTCGGCCACGTCGAGGCCCAGGTGCTCGTCCCGCACCCGGCTCGGCACGGGCAGCCCGACCCCCACCCAGCTGTGCACCAGCGCGAGGTCGACCTGGCCGGAGGCGACCAGTCCGACGGCCTCGGCGGGGTCGACCTCGGTGACCGTCAGGGCGAGCTCGGGCGCGCTGCACCGCAGGTCCGCGGCGAGCGGGGCGACCAGCCCGCGGACGCCGGTGGAGAACGCGGCGAGCCGCAGCGAGCCGGCGATCTCCCCGCCGTGCGCCAACAGCGCCGACTCCAGCGACTCGACCCGGGCCAGCACGTCGCGCCCCTCCGCGACCAGGAGCCGGGCCTGCTCGGTGAGCACCACCCGGCGGCCCACCCGCTCGGTGAGCGGGACGCCGGCCTGCGCCTCCAGCCGCTTGATCTGCTGGGAGACCGCGGACGGGGTGTAGCCGAGCGTGGCCGCGGCCGCGCCGACGGTGCCCTGGGCGTCCAGGGCTAGCAGGGACTGCAGGGCGACGAGGTCGATCATGAAGCAACGCTACCGGGTCGAGCCCCCGATCGTGCGATGGACGTGAACGGTCGGCTCGACGGACCATGGGTGACGTGCCCCTCAAGGACTCCCTGCTCGCCACCCTCGTCGCCGTCATCTGGGGCGTCAACTTCGTCGTCATCGATGCCGGCCTCGACGACGACATGCCGCCGCTGCTCTTCGCCGCGCTGCGGTTCGCCGTGGTCTCACTCGCAGTCGTGGTGGTCGCCCGGCCGGCCGTCGCGTTCCGCCAGGTGGCGCTGGTCGGGCTCTTCATGAGCGTGGGCCAGTTCGGGCTGCTCTACTCCGCCCTGGCGATGGGGATGCCGCCCGGTCTCGCCTCCCTGGTGCTCCAGGCGCAGGTGGTGCTCACCGTCGTCTTCGCGGCGGTCCGGCTCGCCGAGCGGCCGACCGCCGCCCAGGTGGCCGGAGTCGCTGCTCGGGGCGCTGGGGCTGGGCGTCGTCGCCCTCGGCCGGAGCGCGGCCACCCCGCTGCTGGCGCTGCTGGTCACCGTGGCGGCCGCGGCGTCCTGGGCCTGCGGCAACGTGGTGGCACGCCGGGCGGGTGCCGCGTCCGGGTTCGGGCTGACGGTGTGGTCGGCCACCGTGGTGCCGGTTCCGCTGCTGGCGCTCAGCCTGCTTGTCGACGGGCCCGCCGAGGTCGGGCACGCCCTGACCTCGCTGTCGCTCGCGGCGGTGCTCTCCACGGCGTACACCGCGGTGCTCGCCTCGTGGGTGGGCTACGGCATCTGGAACTCGCTGCTGGCCCGGCACCGCACGTCGGCGGTGGTCCCGTTCACGCTGCTGGTGCCGCTGGTCGGGATGGTCTCGGCCTGGCTGGTGCTGGAGGAGGTGCCGAACGCGGCGGAGGCCGCCGGCGGGGTCGTCCTGCTGCTGGGGGTGGCCACCGCCGCGCTCGGCCGGTTCGGCCCGGGCGGGCGCCGAGCGCCGTCGCCCGCCTCCGCTGCGTACAGTGACGCTGTGGAGGAGCGCGTGGACGCCGTGCCCGGACGGCGGTGAGGCACCCGGTCACCGGCCAGGAGTTCGACTCCCCGGTGCCCCCGGGCACCGGCTGGCCCGACGACCCCGCGCAGCCCGGCACCGAGGTCGCGCACGACGCGGACGACGTACGCCGGCTCGCCGGCACCGAGCGGCTCGACGAGCTCGACGCCCGGGTGAGCGTCTGCTCGGCCTGTCCTCGGCTGGTCGCCTGGCGCGAGGAGGTCGCGCACACCAAGCGGGCCTCGTTCGCCGACCAGCCCTACTGGGGCCGACCGATCGCCGGCTGGGGCGACCCCGAGCCCGGCGTGCTGATCGTCGGACTCGCGCCCGCCGCCAACGGCGGCAACCGGACCGGCCGGATCTTCACCGGCGACAGCTCCGGGGACTGGCTCTTCGCCAGCCTGCACCGGGTCGGCCTGGCCGCGCAGGCCACGTCGGTGCACGCCGGCGACGGGCAGCGGCTGCTGGGCGCCCGGATGGTCGCCACCGTCCGCTGCGCCCCGCCGGCCAACAAGCCGACGCCGACCGAGCGCGACACCTGCGCGCCGTGGATCAACCAGGAGATCGCCGTGGTGCGTCCGCACCTGCGGGCGGTGGTGGCCCTGGGCGCCTACGGCTGGGACGGCGCCCTGCGCGCGCTGCGCGGCGCCGGGGTCGCCGTGCCCTCGCCCAAGCCCAAGTTCGGCCACGGCGTCGAGGTGCCGCTCGACGGGCTCACCCTGCTGGGCTGCTACCACCCGTCGCAGCACAACACCTTCACCGGACGCCTCACGCCGGCGATGCTCGACGAGGTGCTGGGGCGTGCCCGCGACCTGGCCGGGCTGGGTCACCGGCCGGACGCCGAGGGGTGAGGCCGGTGGGTAAGAATGGCGTCCATGACTGACGCAGGGACGCTGCACGCCATCACCGTGGTGGGCCACGACCGCCCGGGGATCATCGCCGAGACCACCGACCGGCTGGCCGCGCTGGGGCTCAACATCGAGGACACCTCGATGACCCTGCTGCGGGGCCACTTCGCGATGACGCTGGTCTGCGCCGGCGCCGCGTCGGACACCGAGCTGGAGAGCGCCCTGGCGCCGCTGGCCGAGGACGGCACCCTGACGGTGACCGTGCGCGAGGTCCCGCGCGAGCAGTCCGCCTACGAGACCGCCTCGTCCTGGGTGCTCACGGTGCACGGCGGCGACCGGCCCGGCATCGTCTCCCGGATCGCGGCCGAGGTGGCCCGCGTCGGCGGCAACATCACCGACCTGACCACCCGCCTGTCCGGCGACCTCTACCTGCTCCTCGCCGAGGTCGCCCTGCCCGCCGACGCCGACGCCGAGGGGCTCGAGCGCGCGGTCAAGGAGGCCGCCGAGGCGCTCGGCGTGGGCGCCTCCCTGCGGCCCGCGGAGGCCGACGAGCTGTGAGCGGGACCAACGACCGGCTCGTCGCCTGGACCGAGGACGAGCTGGGGGTGACCGGGCGCGTCCTGGACGTCGTACGCGCTCCCGCCGCGGTGCTGTCCACCGACGGCGCCCGGGTGGACCCCACCGCCCCCGAGGTCGTCCAGCTCGCCGCCGACCTGGTCGCCACCATGCGGGTCTCGCCCGGCTGCGTCGGCCTGGCCGCGCCCCAGGTCGGGGTGGGCAGCAAGGTCTTCTGCGTCGACGTCACCGACCACCCCAAGACGCGCACCGGCCACGGCACGTTCGTGCTGTGCAACGCCGAGGTCGTCGAGGCCACCCGCAAGGAGAAGGCGCGCGAGGGGTGCATGAGCGTCCCGGACCTGACGGGCGACGTGAAGCGCGGCTCGCGGGTGCTGGTGCGCGGGCAGCTGCCGGGGACCGGCGAGGAGATCGAGGTGCGCACCGACGGGTTCGAGGCGCGCTGCCTCCAGCACGAGATCGACCACTGCGACGGCCTGCTCTTCCTGGACCGGGTGGCCGGCGCGCACGCGGTCTACGCCCGCCAGACCTACCTCTGAGCGATTCTGGGCCACACTTGCCGCGGGCCGGGCGACCGGCTCGCGCCCCCGTATCCCAATGGCAGAGGAAGCCGCCTTAAAAGCGGCACAGTCTGGGTTCGAGTCCCAGCGGGGGCACCGAAATGCGGGAACACCGCGCCCTCGTCACACGTTCTCATGGTGCCGCCTGCGTACAGTGGGCGTCACGACGTCGGCGCGGTCAGGGCGATCGCGCCTCCCGGCCTCCAAGGAGAGACCAACATGAAGAGCAGCAACCCGGTGTTCGCGCGATCGGCCGAGTTCAACGGGCAGTCGAACGCGTACGGCACCCAGACCTACCCCGGCTACGGCCAGGACCAGGACTACGGCGACCCGTCGACCTGGGGCACGGGAGCGCCCACCCAGGCGCCCGCCCGCCGGATGACGATCGACTCGGTGGTCCAGAAGACCGCCGCCACGCTCGGCGTCGTCATCGTCACCGCGTTCATCACCTGGTGGTGGACCGGCGACCTGTCCGGCACGGTCACCCAGGAGCAGATGAGCCGCATCATGACCGCGGTCATGGTCGGCTCGCTCGGCGCGTTCGCCCTGTCGATGGTCAACTCGTTCAAGAAGGTCATCAGCCCCGCGCTGGTGCTCGCCTTCGCCGCCCTCGAGGGTGTCGCCCTCGGCGGCCTGAGCAAGCTCTTCGACGCGCAGTTCGGTGACGGCATCGTCTCCGGCGCGGTCTTCGGCACCTTCGCCGCGTTCGCCGGCACCCTGGCGGCGTACAAGTTCCTCGGCATCAAGGTCGGCGACAAGTTCCGCAAGGGCGTCATGGCCGCCGTCTTCGGCATGGTCGGCCTCGGTCTGCTCTCGCTGGTGCTCAGCTTCGCCGGCGTCAACACCGGCCTCTTCGGCTTCGGTGCCCTCGGCCTGCTGATGTCGGTCGTCGGCCTGGTGCTCGGTGTGTTCATGCTGATCCTCGACTTCGACTTCGTCGAGCAGGGCGTCGCCGCCGGTCTCGACGAGCGTGAGTCGTGGCGTGCCGCCTTCGGGCTGACCGTCTCGCTGGTCTGGATCTACACCAACCTGCTGCGCATCCTGGCGATCTTCAGCCAGGACTGATCGCACTCGATCCATCGCGCAGGGCCCCGGGTACTCCCGGGGCCCTGTGGCTATTTCGGGGTGTCGCGGGGGCCCAGGGCGAGGACCTTCGCGTCGCCTGAGCTTGTTCGCTGAAGCGCCCTGACCGCTACGCGTGGTCGGGGCCTTCTTGCGTCCCGAGCCGCCGGGCCCCCGACGCGCGCACGCCCCGTGTAACGCTGCGTTCTGAGGTCCACCAGCGCGTTATAACGGGCTGTCAGACGTCATAGCGCAGCGTTACACGCGCGGCGGCGGGGGCGGAGTGCGTCGGGTCGGCGGAGCTGGGCGCGCGGGGCTAGTCACCCGCGGGCTCGACACCCGCCGGTTCGGCCTCGTCCGCGCCGGGCGCCTCTGTCTGCCCCGAGGGGCGGCCTCGGCGGCGCCGCAGCTGCACCCAGCGGCCCCGCAGGCCGCGCTGGGCCCCGGCCACCTCGGTGCCGTCGAGCTCGGTGCCGGTGGTCCGGGCCGCCTCCACGGCGGCCGAGGCGACCGGCATCACCCGCTCGCCGCGACGAGCCTCGGGGCGCTCCTCCTCCTCGGACGCGAACCCGAGGGCGGCAAGGGTGGAGGGGAGCAGGACCTCGGCCACGGAGCGGTAGCCCTCGGCCGAGGGGTGGAACTGGTCGGGGCCGAAGAAGAGGGCCGGCGCGGCGTCGAACTCGTGGCCGAGCGCCTTGGCGAGCGAGACGCTGCGACCGCCTTCGGCCACGACCGCGATCGACTGCGCCGCGGCCAGGCGACGGGACCACTCACGAGCCACCTGCTTGAGCGGCGGGGGGATCGGCCGGACCGTGCCGAGGTCGGGGCAGGTGCCCACCAGCACCTCGGTGCCTGCCTCGCGGAGCCGGCGTACGGCCTCGGCGAGGTGGCGCACGGACGCGGACGGCGAGACGGTGTGGGTGACGTCGTTGGCGCCGACCATGATCACCGCGACGTCCGGCTCGCTCGGCAGCACCCGGTCGACCTGCTGGTCCAGGTCCGCGGACTTCGCCCCCACGACGGCGACGGAGCGCAGGTGCACCCGCCGGTCGGCCTCCACCGCCACGCCGGAGGCCAGGTGGGCGCCCGGGGTGTCCTCGACGGTGTGCACGCCGTACCCGGCGGCGCTGGAGTCGCCGAGCAGGGCGATCCGCAGGGCGGGGCCGGGGCGTCCGCGCCCGTACCAGCCGGTGGCGTCCGGGGGAGCGCCGGTGGTGTTGCCGATGGCGCGCCGGGCGACCCGGGCCTCGAGGGTGAGCAGGCCGTAGATGCCCCCGCCGAGCAGGGAGAGTCCGCCTCCGCCGAAGAGCGCGGCAGAGGCGAGCTTGCGTGCGGCGGCTGCTTTACCCACGCACCCACCCTAGTGAGTTCACGGTTGTCCATCAGGCGGACTAGATTGTTCGGATGCAGTACGTGAACTCCCTCCTGGACCTGATCGGCAACACCCCGCTGATGCGGCTCTCGACCTCGCTGGGTCCCGAGCTGCAGGTCGAGCGCGGCCAGGACAGCCCCGGCCCGCTGGTGCTGGCCAAGATCGAGTACCTCAACCCGGGCGGCTCGGTGAAGGACCGCATCGCCACCCGGATGATCGAGGCGGCCGAGGCCTCCGGCGAGCTCAAGCCCGGCGGCACGATCGTCGAGCCCACCTCGGGCAACACCGGCGTGGGCCTGGCCATGGTCGCCCAGGAGAAGGGCTACAAGTGCGTCTTCGTCTGCCCCGACAAGGTCAGCGAGGACAAGCGCAACGTGCTCAAGGCGTACGGCGCCGAGGTCGTGGTCTGCCCGACCGCGGTGGCCCCGGAGCACCCGGACTCGTACTACAACGTGAGCGACCGGCTCGCCTCGCAGCCGGGCGCCTGGAAGCCTGACCAGTACTCCAACCCGCACAACCCGCGCTCCCACTACGAGACCACCGGTCCGGAGATCTGGGAGCAGACCGAGGGGCGGATCACCCACTTCGTCACCGGCGTCGGCACCGGCGGCACGATCAGCGGCATCGGGCGCTACCTCAAGGAGCGCAACCCCGACGATCCAGGTCGTCGGCGCGGACCCGGCCGGCTCGGTCTACTCCGGCGGCACCGGCCGCCCCTACCTGGTCGAGGGCGTCGGTGAGGACTTCTGGCCCGAGACCTACGACCGCTCGGTCGCCGACCGGATCATCGAGGTCTCCGACGCCGACTCCTTCGCCTTCACCCGTCGCCTGGCCCGGCAGGAGGCGCTGCTGGTCGGCGGCTCGTCGGGGATGGCCGCCTTCGCCGCCAAGCAGCTGGCCGTCGAGCTGGCCGAGCAGGGGCGTGACGACGCGGTGATCGTGGTGCTGCTGCCGGACTCCGGCCGCGGCTACCTGACCAAGGTCTTCAACGACTCGTGGCTGGGCCAGTACGGCTTCGCCACCGAGGCCGCCGAGAGCGACACCCTCACGGTGGGCGAAGTGCTGCGCGGCAAGACCGGCGCGCTGCCGGCGCTGGTGCACACCCACCCGGCCGAGACGATCGCCGAGGCGGTGCACATCCTCCAGGAGTACGGCGTCTCCCAGATGCCGGTGGTCCGCGCGGAGCCGCCGATCGTGGCCGCCGAGGTCGCCGGCTCGGTCTCCGAGCGGGCGCTGCTGGACGCGCTCTTCACCGGCCAGGCCAAGCTCACCGACCCGGTCGAGGACCACATGTCCGAGCCGCTGCCGACGATCGGCTCCACCGAGCCGGCCCGCGAGGCGGTGCACCTGGTGGAGAAGGCGGACGCCGTGCTGGTGCACGAGGACGGCAAGCCCGTGGGCGTGGTGACCCGGCACGACCTGCTGGCGGTGCTCGCCCGCAGCTGACCGCGCGGGCGGGCGGCCGGGCTCAGTCCCGGACGAGCACCCGGTCGCCGGTGTCGCCGCGGACGTCGTCGCACGCCGACGAGGCGGGCGGGGACGGCGCGGCGTGCTCGCGGCGCATCCCGCCGGGAAGGACGACCCGGAAGGTGTTGTCGAGCGCGTCGTAGTGGACGCTGCCCGACATCGCGGTGACCAGGTCGCGCACCACCGACAGCCCGAGCCCGGAGCCGTGCCGCCCGGTGCCCTCGACCCGCGTGTAGGCGTCGAAGAGCCGGGGCACGAACTCCTCGGGCACGCCGGACCCGTCGTCGGTCACGCTGATCTGGACGAACCGGTCGCCGACCTGGCTGGCGCGGACCCGCACGGGCTCGGCGCCGTAGTTCTGCGCGTTGCGCACCAGGTTGGTGAGCACCTGCTGCAGGCGCAGCGGGTCCGCCTTGACCCACACGCCCCGCGCGGCGTCGAGGCGGAGGTCCAGCTCGGGGAAGCCGGCGGAGCACTCGACCAGCGCGCGGGTGACGTCGACCTCCTCCAGCTGCAGGGAGAGCCCGGCGCGTCCGGCGGTGGCCACACCCAGCAGGTCCTCGGTCATCAGCGAGAGCCGGGTGGCGAGCATCCGCGCCCGGGCCAGCATCCGCTCCGACTGCTCCGGGGTCAGGTCGTCGGTGGCGAGCACCTCCAGGTAGCCCTCCAGGCCGCTGAGCGGGGTCCGCATGTCGTGGCTGACCACCGCGACCAGGTGCTCGCGCAGGGTCTGGGCCTCCTGCAGGGTCTCGTTGTGCTCGCGCAGCAGGTCGGCGGTGCGCCGGGTCTGCCGGTAGAGGAAGGTGACCTCGCGCAGCATGGCGATCAGCACGATCACTGCCGCGGTCAGGGCCAGGGCGCGGGCGCTGTACCAGCCGACGGTCCACCGGGCCTCGCCGCTGATCACCAGCCAGGAGTCGCAGCAGGAGGCCACCACGGCGACCACGGCCCAGTTCTCCAGGCCGCCGCCGGGCGCCGCGCCGCAGCACGCCGAGCAGGGCGACCCCGAGCGCGATCAGGTTGAGGGCGAAGAGCCGGTAGCCCTGGCTGTCGGCGAAGCCGCGGTAGCTCTGGCCGGTCATCACGTTCGGCAGGAGGTCGACGTAGCGCGGTGCGAGAGCACGACGAAGCCGAGGGCGGCTCAGCGCGGTGACGGCGTGCACGAGCAGCGTGCGTGCGGGTGCGGCCCTCGGTCCGGGAGAGCCAGCGCCGCGGGCCGCGGGCCATGGCGCCAGGGCCAGCGCGACGAGCAGCGGGAACCCGACGTTCCAGCCCAGCCACAGCCAGGCGGAGCTCTCGTCCGGCTCGCCCAGCACGCCGGTGGGGCTGAAGAAGTCGGGGAACGCCAGCGCGTGCGCGCCCACGCAGACGGCCGACCAGACGTACGCCGCGGAGAGCGGCAGCAGGCGGGCGCTGCCGCCCGCCCGGTAGTGCTCGACCAGCATCGGTCGAGGTGAGCAGGTGACAGCCCAGCACCAGGGTCAGGAACGCGGGCATGAAGCCGTCGTTGCGGGGCAGCGCGCTGTCCGAGGCGAACCACAGCACCGCGGTCACGGCAGGCAGCACGCCCGCGACCACCAAGGGGGCGCGGCGCGATCCCTGGGGCGCGGGTGTGTTCGACATGGGCGGCAGTCTGCCGGATCGACAGGCCGCGTGGCCGGAATCTGGGACAGGTGGGGTGACAATCACGCTGCCCGCGCGCGATCGGCACAACGGATCGGCGACACTGGGACCCGCGAGCAGGCAGGAGGAGACCGGCGTGGAGCTGTCCACCGAGGTCGTCGTCCTGCTCGGACTGGCCGCTCTCGCGGCCGGCTTCGTCGACGCGGTGGTCGGCGGCGGGGGCCTGATCCAGCTGCCCGCGCTGCTGCTGGCGCTGCCGGGCGCCGCACCGGTCGAGGTGCTGGCGACCAACAAGCTCGGCCTCCATCTGCGGCACCACGGTCAGCTCGGCGACGTACGCCCGACGGATCCGCCCCGACCCGCGGACCTTCGTCCCGCTGATGCTCGCGGCCTTCGTCGGCTCCGCCGGCGGTGCGGCGGTGGCGAGCCTGGTGCCGCGCGAGGCGTTCGACCCGATCGTGCTGGCGGCGCTGGTGCTGGTCGGCGCGTACGTGCTGTTCAAGCCGTCGCTGGGCGAGGTCACGGAGCTGCGGTTCACCGGCGGGCACCACACGATCGCGGCGCTCGGCATCGGCCTGGTGGTGGGCTTCTACGACGGGGTGCTCGGCCCGGGCACCGGCTCGTTCTTCGTCTTCAGCCTGGTCGGGCTGCTGGGCTACAGCTTCCTGGAGGCCTCGGCGAAGGCGAAGCTGGCCAACTGGGCGACCAACCTGGCGGCGCTGGTCGTCTTCGTCCCGCAGGGCGCGGTGCTGTGGGGCATCGGCCTGCTGATGGGCGTGGCCAACATGGCCGGCGGCTACCTGGGCGCGCGGACCGCGATCGGCAGGGGCGCGGCCTTCGTCCGGGTCTTCTTCGTGGTCGTGGTCAGCGGGTTCATCGTCCGGATCGGCGGGACTGGGGCTGCTGGGCGGATGGCGGTGACCTCCTACCTGACCCTGGCCCGCGACGGCGAGGCGGAGCTGGAGATCAAGCGCTCCCGGTTCCTCTGCGTGCTGAGGCGGGTGGAGTCCGAGGCCGACGCCCGGGCGGTGGTCGAGGAGCAGCGCCGCGTGCACTGGGACGCCCGGCACCACTGCTCGGCGTTCGTGCTCGGCCCCGACGGCGCGCTCCAGCGCTCCTCCGACGACGGGGAGCCGTCGGGCACCGCGGGCGCGCCGATGCTCCAGGTGCTGCGCGGGCGCGAGGTGAGCGACGCGGTCGCGGTCGTGACCCGGTGGTTCGGCGGGGTGCTGCTGGGGGCGGGCGGGCTGGTGCGCGCCTACGGCGACGCGGTCGGCGCCGCCCTGGACGAGGTCGGCACCCGGGAGCGGCGGCTGCTGGGGGAGTGGCTGCTCGAGCTGGACCATGCGGACGCCGGCCGGGTGGAGAGCGAGCTGCGGGCGCGGGGGGTCGAGGTGCTCGACGTGGAGTACGCCGCGCACGTGCGGCTGCTGCTCGGCACCGGTGACGCCGCGGGGCTGGCCCGGACGGTCGCGGAGCTGACCGCGGGGCGCGCGGAGCCGGTCAGCGTCGGGGAGCGCTGGGTCGACCTCGGGTGAGGCTCAGGCCGGGTGGTCCGGCACGAGGACGAACTCGTGGTCCCCGGGGTCGGCCAGCTCGACGCGTCCCGGTCCGGCCTCGACGAGCACCGCGCCGAGGTCCTTGATCCGCTCCGACTCCTGCTCCAGGGGGCTGTCGCACTCCAGCACCCACCTGAGCCGGTTGCGGCCGTGCTTGGGCAGGGGCGGGGGGCCGCCCCAGGTGATCTTCGTGCCCCCGCTCGGGGACTGGATGGCCGTCTCCTCGTCCTGGTCCCACACCAGCGGCCAGTCGAGCATCTCGCTCCAGAAGTAGCCCACCTCGCGGGATCCCTCCCCGGCGAGCGCCCCGATCCGGCCCGTGCCGGCGAGGAAGCGGTTGCCGGGCGCGATCACGCAGAACTCGTTGTCCTCGGGGTCGGCCAGCACGACGTGCCCCTCGTCGCCGCGCTGTCCGACGTCGAAGTGCCGCCCGCCCAGGCTCAGCGCCAGGGCGACGCTGTGCTCCTGGGCCGCGGGCGAGTCGCTGGTCAGGTCGAAGTGCATCATGTTCCGCGCCGACTTCGGCCGCTCGGTGGCGACGAAGCGGAGCGCGAAGCCGGGTGACCCGGAGGCCGGGAGGGTGACGCCGTCGCCGGCGACGCTCCGTCCGAGCAGCGACCCCCAGAAGCTGGCGAGCTCGCGGGGACGTACGGCGTCGTACTCCAGTGCGGCAAGACGAACGGTCATCGGTGGCTCCCTCGAGAAGCGACGATGCGCGCCCTGGAGGCGCGGTCGCGTTCGAGAGTAGGACGTGGTGCGGGCGGACGGCAACGGGCCGGATGCGTCGCCGAATAGGTGGATGCGGACCAGGTGGGCTAGTGTCTGTCCTCGTTGAAGGGATGGCCTCCGGGCCGTCCTTGCCCCGCACCATCGCGGAGCTTGTATCTCGTACTTCCTGGTTTTCGGTTCGCTGGACATCAGCACAGGTTGGATGTCTTCAGCAAGGCCGGAGGGCACAGTGTCCTCTCGCACGAACAAAGGAACAGATCATGGCTCAGGGCACCGTTAAGTGGTTCAACGCTGACAAGGGCTTCGGCTTCATCGCTCAGGATGGTGGCGGCGAGGACGTGTTCGTCCACTTCTCCGCGATCCAGACCAGCGGTTACAAGTCGCTCGAGGACAACCAGAAGGTCGAGTTCGACCTCGCCCAGGGCCCCAAGGGTCCCCAGGCTGAGAACGTCCGCGTCGCCTGATTGACTTCACTGAAGGGCCCCGACCGCTACTGCGGTCGGGGCCTTCTGCGTTCCAGGCCGCGGCGGCGAGGCGGAGCACGGCCGGTGATCAGGCCCGGGCGGTCTGCACGTTCGCGCGCCCGGTGAGGAACGAGCCGGCCGCGAACCGGTCGCCGATCAGCCGGTGGGTCTCGGCGTCCGGGTGCAGCTGGTCGGGCAGCGGCAGGTCGGCGGCGTCGGCCTCGCCGTACAGCTCGCGGCCGTCGAGGTAGTGCAGGTGCGGGTCCTCGGCCTGGCGCTGGGCCACGATCCGGGCCAGCTCGTCGCGGATCACCGCGCAGCGTCAGCTTCCCGGCCGCGACCTCGGCCGGGTCGCCGGCGGCCACGAAGCGCGATCCGCGCCCTCGCCGAGCGCGCTCGAGGTCGGGCATCGACGGGTCCGGGGGTCTCCTCGTGGATCGGGCACAGGATCGGCGAGACGACCAGCAGCGGCGTGGTCGGGTGTCCCTCGCGGATGGTGTCGAGGAAGCCGTGCACGGCCGGGCCGAAGGCGCGCCGGCGCATCAGGTCGTTGTTGACCAGGTTGATCCCGAGCTTGACGCTGATCAGGTCGGCGGGGGTGTCGCGCAGCGCCCGGGCGACGAACGGGTCGAGCAGCGCGCTGCCGCCGAGCCCCAGGTTGACCAGCTCGACGCCGGCGAGCCGCGGCGGCGCGCGCGGGCCAGGTCTGCGTGGGGCTCGCGGCGTCCGAGCCGTGGCTGATCGAGCTGCCGTGGTGCAGCCAGGCACGCCGCCCGGTGGCCGGCGCCGGCGCGACGCGGGGCGTCGGTGCGCAGCGCGACCAGCTCGGTGGTCTCGTCGTGCGGCAGCCAGATCTCGACGTCCTTGGTCGCGCCGGGTCAGGCCGGTGAACCGCAGCGGTGCCGACCGGCCCGCGGGTGGTCTCCGCGGCGCCGGTCATCAGGTCGATGGTCATGGTCTTGCCGCCGGTGACGCGAGCCCTGGCCGACCAGGCGGCCGTCGACGAGCAGGTCGTAGACGCCGTCCGGGCGCGGCGGGCTGCCGGCGTAGACCCGCTTGGTGGGCACGGTGTCGAGCTCGATCGCGGTGGCGCGCGGTGCGGAAGACCAGGCGTACGCCGGAGGGCTGCGCCTCGACCATGGTGCAGCTGCGGGTCGTCGGTCTGGGCGCGGGCCCAGGCGGGCAGCCGGTGCGGGAGCAGGCCGTCGCTCGGTCTGCTCGGTCTCCAGGCAGCCGCGCAGCAGGTCGGCGGTCACGGGGGTGGTGATCAGGTCGGTGGTCATCGGTCCGTCTCGTCTCGGGGTGGGCTGGTGTGGGCAGCGGGTTCGGAGTGGGTGGCCGGGTCGTCCGGCGGTGAGGTCGCCCAGCCGCGGAGCACGCCGTCGAGCGCGTCGAGCGCGCGCGACCAGCTCTGCTCGGGTCCGGGGTCGCGGTGGTCGAAGGCGCCCGACAGCTCGAGGGTGACGAAGCCGTGGATCACGCTGCCCAGCAGCCGGGTGGCGTGCGTCGCGTCGCTCGCCGGTGAGTGCGTAGCCGCGCAGCACGGCCAGCATCAGCTCGGCGTGCCGGGCTCCCGCGCGCGCCGCGGACTCGTCGGGCTCCAGGGGGAACCGGGTGGCGGCGTACCGGCCCGGGTGCTCGCGCGCGTAGTCGCGGTAGGCGTCGCCGAGTGCGGCCAGCGCGTCCCGCCCGGACTCGCCCGGCGAGGGCGGGGGTGCCGCGGTCGGCGATCTCGTCGAGCGCGAGGACGGCGACGCGCTGCTGCAGGTCGCGGGAGCCGGCGACGTGGGAGTAGAGGCTGGCGACCTGGACGCCGAAGCGCCGGGCGACCGCCGAGATGGTGACCGCGTCGAAGCCGATCTCGTCGGCGAGCTCGGCCGCGCCGAGGGTGACGCGGTCGGGGGTGAGTCCTGCCCGGGGCATCGCCGTCTCCTCTCCTGCGTCTGAAACCTAAGACCTTTAGGTTAGCGGAAGGGGAGGCGGCGCCGACGATCGCGGTGCGCGATCTGACTGCTCGCAAGGCTGGACGCTCGAACCGTCGCGGCGGGACGATCGACCGGAGGGCGGCGGAGCGCCGGTCCGGGTCAGGAGGTGCGCATGTCGTACGACGAGGAGCTGGCCGCGCGGGTCCGGGACGCCGTCGACGAGGCGGCCGGTGACCACGCCAGCCGGGAGATCAAGATGTTCGGCGGCCTGTGCTGGACGGTCAACACCCACATGGCCGTCGGGTGCGGCGACGACGACCTGATGGTGCACGTCGGCACGGACGGGATCGACGACGCGCTGGCCCGGGGCGCTCGGCGGGCGACCATGGGGGAGCGCACCATGGGCGGCGTCGTCCTGGTCTCCGCGGCGGACCTGCCCGACGACGCCAGCCTCCGGGCCTGGGTGGCGCCTGCCGTGGAGCGCGCGCTGGCGCGACCGCCCAAGCCGCCCAAGTCACCGAGGCCGCCCGGGGTCTCGCCCGGGTGAGGACTCTCAGCCCAGGGCGAGTCCGTGAGCCTCGAGCGCGGACTCGATGATGCTGATCGCCTTCGGACCCACCCCGTGCAGGGCGGCCAGGTCCGCCCGCGGAACCCCCGCGAGGTCGCGCAGGCACGTGTAGCCCGCAGCGCTGAGACCCCGGGTGGCCGGCCCGCCCACCGCCGGCAGGTGGTCGAGGTCGCTCATGTTCAGCAGACTAGGCCCGACGGAGCGACGGGTCCACGGGGAGAGGCAGAGCGATGGACGAGGTGCTGAGCGAGGCGCTCGAGCCGGTCTGCCGCGACCTGGAGCGCTCCGGCCTCCAGGCGCCCCGGCTGGAGGACCGGGAGTGGAACGACTTCCCGGGCTACGCCTCGGCGGTGATGTGGGCCCCGGACGGGAGCGGCCGGGGCGTGTCGGTGGACCGGACGGCGCCGGCTCACGAACGGGTCGCGGCGGCGGCCGACCAGGTGCAGGAGCAGACCATCGAGTCCCAGCTGTGGGGCGTGGCCGAGACCAACTGGCCGCGCTGCCCGGAGCACCCGCACTCCCACCCGCTGGAGGCGACGACCTCGGGGGAGGCCGCGGTGTGGGTCTGTCCCGCGAGCCGGAGCGTGGTCGCCCCGATCGGGGGGCTCTGACCTCGGCCGGGTCGACCCCTCCGGGATAGGTTGAGGCGTGTTCCACGTGATGTTCCTCGAGCCCCGGATCCCACCCAACACCGGGAACGCGATCCGGATGGTGGCCGGGACCGGCGCCACCCTGCACCTGGTCGAGCCGCTCGGCTTCGACCTCTCGGAGCCCAAGCTGAAGCGCGCCGGCCTGGACTACCACGACCTGGCGTCGGTGGTGGTGCACCCGGACCTGGAGACGGCACTGGCCAGTGACGCGCTCGCGTCCTCCCGGGTGTTCGCCTTCACCGCGCACGCGACCCGGTGGCACACCGACGTCGAGTTCCAGGCCGGCGACGTGCTGCTCTTCGGTCCGGAGCCGACCGGCCTCTCGCCCGAGGTGCTCGGCCACCCCCGGGTCACCGAGCAGGTCCGGATCCCGATGATCGCGGGCCGCCGGTCGCTGAACCTGTCGAACTCCGCGGCCGTGGCGACGTACGAGGCCTGGCGCCAGCACGGCTTCCCGGGCGCGACCTAGCTTCAGAGCCGTCGTACCTGCACCACCGCCGGCCGCGGACCCTTCACGTTCGCCGCCCGGTAGGCGGTGCGGCCGTAGGGGAAGGCGGAGGCCGGGGCCTCGGGGGTGGCGCCGGCGACGTCGCCGGGGTGCTGCACGGCGACGAAGACCGAGGAGGAGTCCTCGTCGATCACCGGCCCGCAGGTCTCCGCGCCCGTGGGCACGGCGAGGAACTGCTGGACGTGGCCGCGCTCCGGCCCGGCGACGGGCACCAGGTGCAGGGCGTCGTTCAGCCCGAGGTTGCCCTGGCCGTCGGTGGAGATCCACAGGTTGCCGGAGCGGTCGAAGGCGAGGTTGTCCGGGCTGGAGATGGGCGAGACCAGCTGCTTCGGATAGCCGGAGAAGTACGTCGTGGGGTCGCTCGGGTCGCCGCAGACCAGGACCAGCGACCAGGTGAAGGTCAGGTCGGTGGGCCGGCTCTCGCGGAGCTCCACGACCTGGCCGTAGCGGTTGCCGGTGCGCGGGTTGGCGGGGCCGACGCTGGTGCGCCCGGTGTTGTTGGTGAGCGCGGCGTACACGTGCCCGGTGCGCGGGTTGCGCTGGACGTCCTCGGGGCGGTCCATCGGGGTCGGGCCGACCAGGTCCGCGGCCGCGCGGGTGAACAGCAGGACCTCCTCGACGGTGAAGCCGGGGACCTGGGACTCGCCGCCGACCACCAGGGGCAGCCAGACGCCGGTGCCGTCGTAGGTGCCGGCCGGGTCGCCGTCGGCGTCCAGGCGGGCGACGTACAGGTCGCCGTTCTCCAGCAGTCGCATGTTGTGGGCCCGGGCCCACCGCGAGGAGCCCGGCCGGTACCGGTCGCGGGAGATGAACTTGTAGAGGTACTCGTTGCCCTGGTCGTCGCCCATCACCGCGACCGCCCGGCCGTCGGGGGCCAGGTCGACGGTCGCCCCCTCGTGCTTGAACCGGCCGAGCGCGGTGTGCTTGCGCGGGGTCGAGGTCGGGTCGTGGGGGTCGATCTCGACGATCCACCCGAAGCGGTTGGCCTCGTTCGGCTCGGTCCCCAGGTCCCACCGCGGCTCGACCGCCTCCCAGCCGCGGCCGCCGCCGATCCCGTAGGTCAGGTTGCGCGGGTCCTGGGTGGGGCCGGCCTTGAAGTAGCCCTGGAAGTTCTCCTCCCCGGAGAGCACGGTGCCCCACGGGGTGACGCCGCCGGCGCAGTTGTTGACCGTGCCCAGCACGCGGGTGCCGCGCGGGTCGGCGGCGGTCCGCAGGTACGACGTCCCCGCCGCCGGCCCGGTGATCGCGAGCTCCGTCTGCTGGTGCACGCGGCGGTTGTAGCGCGAGCGGCGTACGGGCTGCCAGGGGTGGCGTGCTCCCCGGCGGCACACCTCCACCACCGACATCCCGTGGGCGGCCATCTCGATCGCCAGCCGCTCGAGCCGCTCCGCCTCGTCGGCCGGAGCCCCGGAGAACATCAGCTCGGGGTTCGTGTACTCGTGGTTGACCACCATCAGCGCGCGGTTCCTGCCCGGCAGCGGGAGGAACGCGAGGAAGTCGTTGTTGTAGCCGAACTGGAGCCGCTGTGCGGCGGCGCTCTGCCGGTCGAAGTCGAAGAGCGGTGCGTCCGCGACGACCGGGTCGCCCCAGGCCATGATCGCCGTCCAGTCGTAGCCGGCCGGCACGGTGAGCTCGTCCACGTCGGCGGTCGGTGCGGGCCGCAGCTGGGTGAACGGGAGCGCGGAGGCGGGCGCCTTGCCCGGCCCCTTGCCCTTGCCCGGACCCGCCGCGGCGGGTCCGGCCAGGGCCAGGGTGCCGCCGGCCACGAGCGCGCCGAGCCCGCCGCGCAGCACCGTACGGCGACCGAGCGCCTCCTGGGCGACCTCGGCGAAGGCGGGGCTCTCGCTCCGGGCCGGGTGGGCGGTGGCGCACTGGTCGGCGCACCGCCAGTGGCACACGGTGGCGCTGCGGGTGCCCTGCGTGTGGCCGAGCATCGGCAGCAGCGTGCGGCTGGCTGGGGGAGTGCGTCATGTCCGGCTCCTCGGTCGCGTCTCCGGGTGCGGTCCCGGCGGGTACGCGTGACGCTAGGGACGCTGCCGGACCCGGGGAGCGACGTCGCGATGACCGGCGGGTGAACGACTGCCGAAGGCTGGGTTCGGGTGCCCGGGTGGCGGATTCCGCCGGGTCAGGCGCGGTCGCGTGCGCCGGCTGACCTCTCGGGGAGTGATCGGGAACACGGCCGGGTCGCGGTTGGTTGAGCCCCCTGTGACTGCGCCCGAGATCACCCGTGCCAGCGTCGGTCTGCGCAGCGAGCGCGGACCGATCCTGCTGGCCGTCATGCTCAGCATCGGCCTGGTCGCCATCGACTCGACGATCCTGGCCACCGCGGTGCCCGTCGATCGTCGACGACCTCGGCGGCTTCACGTCGTTCCCGTGGCTGTTCTCGATCTACCTGCTGGCCCAGGCCGTCTCGGTGCCGATCTACGGCAAGGTCGCCGACCTCTACGGACGCAAGCCGGTGATGCTGCTGGGCATCGGCCTGTTCGTCCTCGGGTCGCTGCTGTGCGGCATCGCGTGGAGCATGCCGTCGCTCATCGTGTTCCGGCTCGTGCAGGGCCTCGGCGCCGGCGCGGTGCAGCCGATGGGCATGACGATCGTGGGCGACATCTACTCGCTCGCGGAGCGCGCGAAGGTGCAGGGCTACATCGCCAGCGTCTGGGCCGCGTCCTCGGTCGTGGGGCCGACCCTGGGTGGGGTCTTCGCCGACTACCTGTCGTGGCGCTGGATCTTCTTCGTGAACCTGCCCGCTCGGCATCGCCGCCGGGTGGGTGGTGTGGCGCCGCTTCGACGAGAAGGTGGAGCGGCGCAAGCACAGCATCGACTACCTGGGCGCCGTGCTGCTGGCAGCCGGCGGCTCGCTGCTGCTGCTCGGCCTGCTCGAGGGCGGCGTGCGCTGGGAGTGGTCGTCGGTCCGCCGGCATCGCGATCTTCGTCGCCGCAGCCGTGCTGCTGGCCGCGTTCGTCGTGGTCGAGTCGCGGGCTCCGGAGCCGGTGCTGCCGCTGTGGATCTTCCGGCGCCGGGTGCTGAACGCGTCGAACTCCGGCGCCTTCGTCGTCGGCGTGCTGATGCTCGGGCTGACGTCGTACGTGCCGTTGTACGCCCAGGGCGTGCTCGGCCACGGTGCCCTGGTCGCCGGACTGGCGCTGGCGTCGATGACGATCGGCTGGCCGATCGCCGCCTCGACGAGCGGTCGCTTCTACCTGTCCATCGGCTTCCGCAAGACGGTGCTGATGGGCTCGCTGTTCGTGATCGCCGGCGCGGCGCTGCTGCTCCCGGTCGACGCCGACAGCGCGCTGTGGCAGCTCGCCCTGCCGTGCTTCGTGATGGGCATCGGGTTCGGGTACGTCGCCAGCCCCGGCGTCATCGTCGCCCAGTCGTCGGTGGGCTGGGAGCACCGCGGCGTGGCCACCGGCACCAACATGTTCGCCCGGTCGATGGGCAGCGCCGTCGGCGTCGCGGCCTTCGGGGCGATCGTGAACAGCCGGCTGGCCGGGAGCGCCTCGGCGGGCGGCGCGCTCGACCTCGAGCACCTGTCGGCGGGCGTGCTGGCGCCGGCGATCCACCTGGTCTTCGTCTGCTCGGCGGTGGTCGCGCTGGCGCTGCTGCTCTCGGGACTGCTCATGCCGCCGCATGCGGGGGAGGAGGCCGCGTCGGCCTCGAAGTCGGCCGACCGACAGGACTCGGCAGCGACCTGACCCGCGGGATCACGTCCACACCGACGACGAGCTGCGCCGGCTGCGGGACCTGGTCGACGGTCGGCCGTCGCCGTACGTCATGTTCAACAACCTGCCGCGCACCGGGGACGCGGAGCGGTTCCGGGATCTGCTCTCCGGCTGAGCCCTCCCGAGGATCATCGGGCACCTCGGGCGAAAACGCTGGCACCGGGCCGCGTCACCTGGCTAGGTTCGGCAGATGACCTTGGCGTGGGAACAAGTGATCGTCCACTCGCAGGACCCGGCGGCCTTGGGGCAGTGGTGGGCAGAGGCGCTCGAGGGCAACGAGCTCTGCATCCTCAGCCAGCCCGGGCAGTAGCGGGCACGAGCTCGTGGGGCGGCGGCAGCACCCGTGGGGGACAGCACGGCGGACGACGTCGCCGAGCGCACCCCCACGCTGGCTCGGGCGCGGCTGCTGACCGTGGTCTGGCTGGTCTCCTCGGTGCTCAGCGTCGTGCTGCTGCCGCTCGTGGGGGTCGCCCGGGAGGACTCCACGTTGCTGCGCGTCACCGGCGTGGTCGGGGTGGCCGCGCTCTTCGCCGCGCAGCTGCTGGTGACGTGGTCCGCGGTGACGCCGTGGGCCTCGGCAGTCCGTGCACCGTCGCGCCCAGGGGGTCTTCGTGGCGGCGACGATCGCAAGCCTGCCCCTGGTCGCGCCCGTCGCGGCGGACCGGTGGGCGACGTGGGCCTGGCTGGGGGCGAGCGTGGTCGGGACCGCGCCCCTGCTGTGGCGATGGTCGACCACGGCGGTGGTCGCCGGGGCGGTCACCGCGACCAGCGTCGTGGTGGCGCTCGTGCTCGGCGGCGACTGGACGACGTACGCCGGAATCACCCTGGGGTTCGGCGCCGGGCTCGCGCTGCTCAACTCCGCCCCGGTGTGGCTGTGGGAGCTGCTGGTGCGCGCCGACGCGACGCAGCAGGCGGGTGCCCGGGCGGCGGCCGCGCGGGAGCGGAACCGGTTCGGTCGCGACGTGCACGACGTCCTCGGGCACGACCTGACCGTGATCGCCCTCAAGGCCGAGCTGGCGGCGCGCACCGTCGCCTCCGACCCGGCGACCTCGGCCCGGGAGTCCGAGGAGGTCCGGGCCCTGGCCCAGGCGGCGCTGGGCCGGATCCGCGGCGCGCTGGCTGCCGAGCGGCACGCCGACCTGGCGGGCGAGCTGGCCGAGACGGCCCGGGTGCTGGCGACGGCCGGGGTGCGCAGCGAGGTCGACGCCCAGCCGCTGCCGCTGTCGCCGCCGGCCGTGGACGTGCTGTCGATGGTGCTCAAGGAGGCGACCACCAACGTGCTCCGGCACAGCGACGCGCAGTGGTGCCGGATCGCCCTCGACGCCGACGAGGGCCGGGTCCGGCTCACGGTCCACAACGACCGTCCAGGTCCCGACGGGTCCGCCGCCGGGTCGGGTCTGACCGGGTTGCGCGAGCGCCTGGCCGCGGTGGGCGGGGAGCTGGTGGTACGTCGCGAGCCCGACTCGTTCCTGCTCTGCGCCACGGTCCCGGTCGACCATGGCTGAGCGTCTGCGGGTGCTCGTCGCCGACGACGAGACGACCATCCGAGCCGCCCTGTCCGCGCTGCTCGCCCTGGAGGACGACCTCCACGTGGTGGCCCAGGCGGGCGACGGGCACGAGGCGGTCGAGCAGGCTCGCCGGCACCGGCCGGACGTGGCGGTGCTCGACCTGGAGATGCCCGGCGGCGACGGGATCTCCGCGGTGGCCGAGCTGCGTCGGGCGGTCCCGGACTGCGCCGTCGTGCTGCTCAGCGGCCGGGGCCGTCCCGCGCACCTGCGCGACGCCCTGGAGGCGGGCGCGCTCGCCTTCGTCGCCAAGGGAGCGCCCGCCGGGACGCTGGCAGAGGTGATCCGCGGGGCGCACCGCGGTGAGCGGTACGTCGACCCCGCGCTGGCTGCGGACGCCCTCACCGCCCCGCCCAACCCGCTCTCGGACCGCGAGCTGGAGGTGCTCCGGCTCGCGGCCCTCGACCTCCCGACCGCCGTGATCGCACGGCGTACGAACCTGGCGGGCGGGACCGTGCGCAACTACGTCGCGGCCGCGACCGCCAAGCTCGGCGCCGCCTCGAAGGCCCAGGCGATCGCCATCGCCCGCGCCCAGGGGTGGATCAGGTAGGGGTGGCTCAGGTCGACAGGGCCAGCGCCACGGCCGCGGCCCCGAGCGGCACGTCGAGCAGGAAGCAGAACTCGGCCAGACCGCGGCTGACCACGTCGTCGCGGCGCCAGTGCCGGTAGTCCCAGAGCGCGTGGCTCACCAGCGTGAGGCCGGCCAGCGCGAGGCCGAGCTGCGGCGAGATGAGCACGGCGGCCACGGCGAGGCCGCCGAAGCCGAGCAGGGCCAGGCTCTGGTCGGCCAGGACGCGGCGCGGCGTCGGACCGCGCAGGCCGACACCGACCAGAACAACCGCGTAGCCTGCCAGCCCCACCCACCAGGGGATGCCGGCCAGCTCGCTCAGCACGACCGCGAGCGAGCTGACGAGGATGCCGGCCCACGCGACCCAGGGCCGACCCAGCGCCGCGGCGGCCAGGTAGCAGCTGGCAGCGGCCGTGACCGTGATGGCGACGCCCTCGGCGTCGACGCCGGTGAGGATCTGGGAGACGGCGACCGCGAGGCCGACGAGGGCAGGGAGGTACCGCCAGGCAGTGTCGGGTGCCGGCAGGCTGCGGGCTCGTCGCCGCGGAGGTGGATGACGGTGTCTTCTCGGGAGTTCTCATGGCATCGACCCTGCGGCCGCCCTGCGCACCCGCACCCCGTGCACTTGTCACCAGTCGATGGTGCCGGACGCGGGGGCAGCGCTCAGCGACCTCGGTTCGTGTTCAGAGGAGGTGCGGGAGGGGCCAGGTCTCGCCGGTGGAGCTGTCGACAAGGGCGGCCCGGTCGACCTGCAAGGTCAGCGGCAGCAGGTCCGAGACCATCCGGACGACGCTGGCCAGCCGGGTGCCCTGGGCGTGGGTGGCGATCGAGACGTGCGGCACCCACCGGCCGACCCGGTAGTGGTGGTGCAGCTCAGCGCCGGCGACCTCCACGGCGGTCACGACACGTGCCTGGCGCATCCCGACGTCGGGCGCGAGCGCGGGCGCCAGGGCGGCGCGGCCGCGGGGGAACGCCAGCGTGCCGTGCAGCGACAGCGAGAACGGGTCGGCGGCCGGAAGGGCGCAGAGCGCCTCGTGAACCGGTGCCAGCTCCCAGTCGAGGAGGACCGCGTAGGAGAGGTGCGGGTGGTGAAGTCGATGCGTGTGGCTGGCCAGCGTGGAGATCCCCGCGTCCTCCAGGCGCGACCAGAGGTCCCGCACCCGCCGCTCCGAGCGGGCGTCGAAGAGGAGGCAGACCGCGAGCGCCACCTCACAAGCATCCGGGAGTCGTCAAGCGGCTCGCCTGTGCGGCGTCCACTCACCCGGCGGGATGGTCACCTGCTGGGTCCGTCGCCGAACGCGCCCGCGAGGATCCGGGCGAGACGAGAGGTCAGGTCCTGCACGGTGGAGCCGTCCGGCTCGCCGTGGTCGGGATTGAGCTCGCAGACGGTCAGGCCGCAGAAGTTGGGCGCGGCCACCAGCACCTCGAGCGCCGCCATCACGGTGTCCAGCTTCAGGGCGACGTTCCGGCGGGTGTTCTCGGCCAGCGGGGCGTCCGCGAAGTCGACCACGTCGATGTCGAGATGCACCAGCAGCCGGTCGAACTGTGCGGCCCATCCCTTCACCACCCGGCTGGCGGCCCCGACCGGGTCGTCACGCACCTCGTCGTGGTGGACCCAGGCGATGCCGCGTTCGTCGATGACGCCGCGCTCGAAGGAGGTCGGCTCGACCTGACCGAACAGCAGGAGCTGCTCAGGGTCGAGGAGCGGGACGCGAGGACCGACCCCCGCGAGGCTCGCGACGGTTCCGTCCACAGCCAGCAGGTGGGCCACTCCCATCCAGTCCAGCGCGCCGTCGTCGGTGCTCTGCGGAGTGTTCAGGTCGGCGTCGTGATCGACGTAGACCAGCCCCAGGGTCCCGGGCGCCGTGGCGGCGCCGGCCACGGTCCCGACCTCCACGGTGCAGTCACCGCCGAGGACCAGCACCTTGGAACCGTCCACGGCCAGGGCGTCGCGGACCTTGGCCGCGACGCTGCCGGCCGTCTGGGCGACCAGGTCTGCGTTCCTCGCGCGCGGGTTGTCCGGGTCGTCCCGCATGCGGATCGTCTCGGTGTCGCCCGCGTCCTCGACGTCCACGCCGCGCCCTCGGAGCAGGTCGATCAGCCCCGCGTCGCGCAACGCACGCGGGGCCTGCTCCTGGCCCGGCCCGTACGCCCCGGCGCTGCTCGGCGCCCCGATCACGACCAGTCGCTCCGTCATGCGACCACTCTGGCGGGCCCCGAGGGCCGCCGCAACGGTGCGCTACCCGGGCCGGGGCTCGTCGATGACGTCCTCCTGCGCGCTCGTTCTCCGTGTCCGCGCCTGCCGAGGTGACGTCCCTGGGGCCAGGTCGTGGGGGAGGCTGGTCCCGTGCGCATCTACCGGCAGGCCCTGCGAGGACACGGCTACGCCTTCCACGGACTGACCGACCTGCTGGCCAAGGCCTCCCCGCTGCGGTCCGGCGACGAGCTGGCCGGGTGCGCGGCCGAGGACCCGCTGGAGCGGGTGGCCGCCCAGGTGGCGCTGGCCGACGTACGGCTCACGGACTTCCTCGACGACCTCGTGGTCGCCTACGAGGACGACGAGGTCAGCCGGCTGATCGTGGACTCACTCGACCGCGGACGCCTTCGCGGCCGTCTCCGAGCTCACCGTCGGCGGGCTGCGTGACCATCTGCTGGAGACCGCCTCCAGTCCTGGGGCCGCTGCCGCGCTGGCCGCGCTCGCCCCTGGTCTGATGCCGGAGATGGTGGCGGGCGTCTCGAAGATCATGCGCAACCAGGACCTCGTCGTGGTCGCCCGGGCGGTCGACGTCCGGTCGCGGTTCCGCACCACCGTCGGCGGCGCCGGGCCGGCTCTCCACCCGGTTGCAGCCGAACCACCCGCTGGACGACCCGCGCGGTGTGGCCGCCTCGGTCCTCGACGGACTGCTCCTGGGCTGCGGGGACGCGGTGATCGGCATCAACCCGGCCTCGGACTCACCCGACGCGGCGCACGACCTGCTGGTGCTGCTCGACGAGGTCCGCACCACGTACGAGATCCCCACCCAGTCCTGCGTCCTGGCCCACGTGACCACCACCCTGGAGCTGATCGAGCGGGGTGCCCCGGTGGACCTGGTCTTCCAGTCCATCGGCGGCACCGAGGCGACCAACCGGTCCTTCGGGGTCGACCTCGCCCTGCTGACGCGAGGCCAGGGACGCGGCGCTCTCGCTGGGCCGCGGCACCGTCGGGCAGGACGTCATGTACTTCGAGACCGGCCAGGGGTCGTCGCTGTCGGCCGACGCGCACCTCGGCACCGGGGGACGCCCGGTGGACCAGCAGACCCTGGAGGCCAGGGCGTACGGCCTCGCCCGCGCACCTCGAGCCCGTTCCTGGTGAACACCGTGGTCGGGTTCATCGGTCCGGAGTACCTCTACGACGGCAAGCAGATCACCCGCGCCGGCCTCGAGGACCACTTCTGCGGGAAGCTGCTGGGACTGCCGATGGGCGTCGACGTCTGCTACACCAACCACGTCGATGGCCGACCAGGACGACATGGACGTGCTGCTGGTCTCGCTCGCCGCCGCGGGGGTGCTCGTTCATCATCACCGTGCCGGGCGGGGACGACGTGATGCTCGGCTACCAGAGCGCCTCCTTCCACGACGCCCTCGCCGTACGCGAGCTGCTGGACCTGCGACCCGCCCCGGAGTTCGAGGAGTGGCTGGCGGGGCTGGGACTGCTCGTCGGCCGACGGCGCGGTCCTCCCGCTGGACGCACTCGCCGCTGCTCGGGGCTGGGCTCGTGAGCACCCCCGACTGGGTGGCGGCTGCGGGCAGTCGACCAGCGCGCGGATCGGCCTGGGACGGGCCGGCAACGCGGTGCCGACCGCGGCCGACCTGGAGCTGCGGATCGCGCACGCCGAGGCGCGACGCAACGTCCTGACCGACCTGGACGTCGACGCCCTGGTGCGGGACTTCCGCGCCGCCGGCCTCCCCGCTCCGGTCCGGGTGCGCTCCCAGGCCCGGGACCGCGCCGAGTACCTGCGCCGGCCCGACCTCGGTCGGCTGCTGTCCGAGGAGGACCGCGACTCGCTGGACGCCGTGGTGCCCGGTGAGCGCGCACGACGCGGCTGCGGGCACTCGTCCGAGCCTGGTCGTGGTGTGCGCGGACGGACTGTCGGCCCAGGCCACCCAGCGCCACGCCCTGCCGCTGCTGGCGGAGCTGCTGCCTCGCCTGGACGTGGAGGTCGTGGCCTGCCTGGTCGCGACCCAGGCCCGCGTCGCCCTCGGCGACCCGATCGGTCACGCGTTCGGCGCGACCTTGGTGCTGGTGCTCATCGGGGAACGGCCCGGACTCTCGTCGCCGGACAGCCTGAGCGCCTACCTGACCTTCGACCCGAAGCCCGGACGCACCGATGCCGAGCGCAACTGCGTCTCGAACATCCGCACCCCGGGCGGCCAGTCGTACACCGGTGCCGCGCGGGTGCTGGAGGCTCTCGTACGGTCGATCCTCGCCGTCGGCGCCAGTGGCGTCGGGGTCAAGGACCTGACGTCGCGGGAGGACGAGACCCGGCGGCTGGGCTGAGTCCGGCAGCCGCTCTCGCGGCTCGCTCGATCTTCGCGCGCTGCCCGGACCAGAAGGCGACGTCGTCCTCGGAGGGCCTCTTCGTCGCGTTGGTGCCCACGGCCCCGTCGAGCTCCTCGCGGAGGATGTCGGCATGCCCGGCGTGCCGACTGGTCTCGGCGATCTCGTGCACCAGGACCCCGAACAGCGTCACCTCGGGGCGTGGCCACCAGGGCACGTGGCCAGGCGCATCGAGGGGGAGGGCGTCGATCGTCGCGTCGCCGTGCTCCCAGACCCTGAGCCAGCCGTCGATGATCTCCGCGCGGGACTCGTGCTCGGTCGCCCACATGCCTGCGAGGTCCGCGTCCTCGTCGTTCCAAGGAGGCAACGCCTCGGGGAAGGGGCGGCCGAAGACCTCGCCGAGATATCTGGCTTCCCACGTGGACATGTGCTTGATCAGGCCCAGCAGATTCGTCCCCGTGGTGGTCATGGGACGACGGACCTCGTACTCGGAGAGCCCGTCGGTCTTCGCCACCACCGCTTCGCGGAGGCGCTTGAGGCAGTCGTGGAGCTGAGGCTTCGCGAGGTCGTCAAGCACCACGCGAGCGTGGCATCCGGCCGTGCGGGTCGCAAGCCCCTCGGCGGGGGTGCTGACGGCGTCGGGGTCAAGGACCTGACGTCGCGGGAGGACGAGGCGGCGCGGCCAGGTGCTCACGACGCTCCCGTGCGGTCGCCGTCCTGGGACGTCGTGTCTCAGCCGGGGCCGAGCGGATGGGAAAGGTCGTAGGCGCGCGCGAGCTTCTTCGGGACGACCATGCGCCACGCGTCCACGACCAGCTCCCGGGCCTCGCCCGGGTCGAGGGCAGCGAGGTCGGCGTGCACCCAGTGGAAGCGCATGTCGGAGGTCGGGGGCAGGTGGAACTTGTGCGGCTCGCCGGCGACCAGCGCCGCGCGCTCCTCCCTCGGGAACGCGAACCCCATCACGGTCTCGTCCAGGGAGAACGCCGTGTAGACGAGCTGCTTGACGCGGAACTTCAGGCGACCCCGCACGTACACCTCGTACGAGCGCTCCAGCTCCGAGCCGAGCGGCCGGACGTCCTCGATCGTCGCCATGCCACCACCACCCGTCAACGCTGTCGCAGGGACTCCAGCCAGGGTCGCATGTTGGCGACGGCGTCAGGCATGAACTCCAGCTCGTCGAGCATCTCCAGCAGCCGCTCCGGGGTCACCCACTGGCCCCAGGCGACCTCCGCGGGCTGCCAGCGGATCGGGCCGTCCACAGGCACTCGAAGCAGTAGGCGTGGAACCGGGCCCGGTCGTCCGCGTAGTCCGCCTCGAAGAGCGGCACCAGTCGCGCGTCTGAGACACCCAGCTCCTCCTCGACCTCCCGGGTCGCGGACAGGAGCGGATCCTCGCCCGCCTGGAGCACGCCACCCGCGGTGAAGTCGTAGAGGCCGGGGTAGAGGTCCTTGGTCGCCGTGCGGCGATGGACGTAGACCAGTCCGTCGGAGTTGCGCACCACCACGTGGGTGGCGGCATGGCGCAGGTTGTCGCGCCGCACCCGGGCCCGGTCGGCCACCTCGCCGGACGGCCGACCGTCCGGCCCGTACAAGGCGACCTGCTCGCTCGGGGAAGCACCTGTCACGTGGCTGGAGTCTCGCACCTCGATCTCGGGGCACGCGGTCGCTGCTGACGGTGTCTTCTCGGGAGTTCTCATGGCACCGACCCTGCGCCCGCCGGCGCGCCCGCTTCCCGCTAGCGTGCGGTCATGCTCCTCATCGTTCTTGGCGCCCTGGGCTTCCTCGTCCTCTACTTCGTCGTCCGCGCCGCGGTGACGCACGGGATCCTCGACGCCGAGGACGCCCGCAGGGAGCGGGAACAGTCGGCGCGGTTCGAGGAGCAGCGCCGGAACGGCACGCTGCCGGACGCGCCGACATGGTGAGGCCGCCGCGGCGGGGCAGCACGTGGTTCGTGTGGGTGGCGGGAGTGGCCGCGATCGTTGTCTTGGCGCTCGTGATCTCGTGGGCGATGTTCGGGGGGAGTGAGGACGACGACTCGCGTCCCACCGCGCAGCCCACCCGCCCCGCCGGCCTGTCGCCGAGCAGCCCATCGCCCGGCGACGAGGCCTCGCGCGGCGACGAGGCCTCGCCCAGCCAACGCTTCGTCCGGTTCCAAGAGTTCCCCCTGGACCTGGGTTGGGACGCCTACGGCCCCGTGGTCGATCCGAGCAGCGGCACCGCTGGGGTCCAGATGCCGGAGTGGCACCCCCGGGACGGGGTGCTGTACAGGTCCGGCTACCAGGACACGCTGGCCGCCTCCGCCTCCGGCGCCTTCCCACTTGGCGCTCCCAAACTCGGTCGTACGTCAGGCCTCACACGCGGGCTCCTGGGTTACCCGAACGCTCGAGCCGCGCGCTCCGCCTTCCGGGCACTGGTCGACGCGGTGGCCGACTGGCCCGTCTTCATGGATCCGTACGGAGGGAAGACCGCATACTCCGCCGAGGTGTACGAGTCGATCGACGAGGCGAACGCCGGGCGGGAGACAACGACGTTCACCTTTGCCTACACCTCCTCCGACGCGCCGTGGGGGGTGCTCTACCAGTTCGCGCTCGTCGACGACGTCATCTACGGCAGCGACGTCAAGGGCGGATGGACGCCGCAGAATGCAGCCAAACGTGTCGCCGAGCTGGACAAGGAGAACCGGCCGTTGATCAAGCTCCTGCCGCGAATCGACCGCTCCCAGGGATCGTGATGCCCAGGGCAGGGTGCGTTCACCCGGGTTGGCTGTGCCCAGGCCCCTAGGTGTGCTCTACCTCGGCCGGAACTCGTCGATGACGTTCCCCTCGTCGTCCAGCACCACCCAACGGCCGAAGCCCTCTGGGTGCTGCCGAGCAAGCTCAGCCAGGTGCGCCTCCTCAGGATCGACGGGCAGATCAGGGGTGGACGACGCGACCAGGGCGTACTGCTCGTAGACGAGGAAGTGTTCGTCCTCCTCCATGCTCAGCGCCGTTGCGCGGACCGCCCGGGCCGCGGCACCGAACTCCCCGAACGGGATGCTGACCATGTCGTCCCACTCCTCGCGGGTCATCACGATCTCCACCGTCCTGGTGGAGTCGTCAGGGTGCGCGAACGTGAGCGGTGATCCGACCGGACTCGGTCTCTGTGGCCGTGCCCCAGTCGTTCAGGAACTCCACCAGGCGCTCCCACAGCCGGTCGTACGTCATGCCGCAGCATGGCAGGTCCGGGGGAGACGATGTCCGCCACCGGAGCCCAAGGCCCCGAGGTCGAGACCCTGTACGCGGCCGCCCGCGACGCCGCGCGAGGCCTGACGCTTGGGTCCTGGGAGAGCGTGGGGGCGTTGACGTGGTTGGCGCGAGCCGGGCCCATTCGCGGCCGGAAGACGCACTCATCGCGGCAGATGCGGACGTTCCGATCCGTGACTCCTGCCTTGCTTGAGCTCAGGCGCGGAACTGCTCGAACATGACCTCGTAGCCATCCGGGTCGAGACCGTAGAAGACCTCGGCGAAGCCGACGTCCTCCGGCTCGAGTGTGACGGTCAGTCCCTCGCTCGTCCACACATTGTGAGCGGCTGCAATGTTCGTGGTCGGCACAACGAGAACGAAGCCACTGCCTAATGACCCTGACTTGGCTGCGCGCTCCCGCTCAGGATTGTGGTAGCCGTGCGACTCGAGACTGGAGAGGATCAGCCACGTGTGTCCGAAGCTGAGATATCGAAGCATCGGTTGCTCGTCGGCGGGGATCTGGCGGAACCCGACGCGTTGATATAGACGCATGGATCGGTCGAGGTCGCGCACTCGGAGCCCTACCTTTAGCTGTCGGGCGCCCGCCACCATGGCCGTCAGCGTAGAGCAAACGGGGTATGCGATCCCGCACATCAACAGGTTCGGGTCTCTTCTGCGTCCGACACGCGGCTACTAGACGATTCCCTTAGGGCCGGTGTCTGGCCAGACTCGGCCCAGGTGTCCGGCGGGAAGCTACCAGCGTCAGCCGCAGCCACTCGTAGTGGTGCCAGCTCCATCGATGTCGTACCCCCACTCGCACAGCCACCCGGCGTGCCCGCCGCTCGCCTCCAGCAACAGGAGCGAGAAGGAAAGGACGAAGAGCGATAAGATCACGACGAACGTCTTCACAGCCCACGTCCAAGCGCATTCACAGTTGTCATTCTGGACGTGACGGACGACGCCGCCGTCGCCCGAAGTGGGTAGTGTCGCGGCTTGGAAGGACGGTCTTGAAGGGGCATGCCGGGCCTGTACGTGGCCGACACCAGCATCACGCCTGATGCTCATGCTTCCATGTCCGCATGGAGGGCGAGCTCGCCTTGGACCCGGCATGCCGTTCCCCACCCTAGCGACCTTGCTGATCGCGGGATCAAAGGAGCGTGACGCGCATAGGCGGTGGAATGCCCTTCTAGCCAACGTCCCCGTCGACGTACACCCACCGCCCGGCCCGCCGGGCGAACCGACTCCGCTCGTGCAGCTGACCACCCTCGAACCGCGCCACGAACTCCACGACCCCCTCGTCGTCCTCGGGGCCACCCGCGACGACGTCCAGGATCTCCAGGCCCGTCCACTCCGTCGGGTCGTCGAGGGTGACGTGGTCGGGCCGCGTCCGCGGGTGCCAGGTGGTGAAGAGGTAGTCGGGCTCGTTCATGACGAACGCGCTGTATCGCGAGCGCATCAGCTCCTCGGCGGTGGCAGGTCGCTCGGAGCCGCGATGGAACCGCCCGCAACACGTGTCGTAGACCGCTCCGGATCCACAAGGACACTTCCGCACCAGCACGCTTCGAGGCTACCGTCCCCGAGATGAATCCGACCTGGCTCAGCGTCTTCCTCGACCTGCCCGCGCCGGACTTCGAGCGCACCGTCGGGTTCTGGCGCGACGTCACCGGCTACGGCCTCTCGCCGGCGCGGGGGGACGACGACGAGTTCGCCACGCTGGTCCCGCCGACCGGCGACGACCACCTGCGGGTGCAGCGGCTGGGGGAGGGGGAGGCGCGCCTCCACCTCGACCTGCACGTCGCCGACCCGCAGCAGGCCGCGCGCGACGCCCAGGGCCACGGCGCCGAGCTGGTCGCCGACCTCGGCTACGTGGTGATGCGCTCGCCCGGTGGGTTCCCGTTCTGCTTCGTCTCCCACCCGGCGAGCACTCCCACCGAACCCGCGACCTGGCGCGACGACGAGGGAGGCGTCTGGCGCAGCATGGTCGACCAGATCTGCCTCGACGTCCCGGCCTCGACGTACGACGCCGAGTGCGACTTCTGGAGCAAGGTCCTGGGTCTCGCCTGGCGGCAGACGGAGACGCCGCAGGAGGAGTTTCGCTGGATCCCCCGGATCGGCGCGCTGCGGGTGCTGCTCCAACGGCTGGAGGAGCCGGACGGTCCGGCGCGCGCTCATCTCGACCTGGGCTGCGACGACCGCCAGGCGGAGGTGCGTCGGCACGTCGCGCTCGGCGCCGAGGTCGCGGGTCTCTACGAGGAGTGGACGCAGCTGCGCGACCCGGCCGGGACGGCGTACTGCATCACCGACCACCGGCCCGGGTAAGAGCCCGTGCATGGCTGAAGACTTCTCCCAGTACGTCGACCAGATCGCCGAGCTCGCCGCGGAGCACGGCCTCGCCATCGGGGCAGCCGAGTCGCTGACCGGCGGCGCCATCACCTCCGCCCTCGCTCAGGGTGAGGGCGCGGCCGACTGGTGCCGAGGCGGCGTCGTCGCCTACATGCCGGCGGTGAAGTTCGACCTGCTCGGCGTCGAGCCCGGACCCCTGATCTCCGACGCGTGCGCCGCCCAGATGGCGGCCGGTGCCGCGAAGGCCCTCGAGGCCGACTTCGTCGTCTCCACCACCGGCGCCGGCGGCCCCGGCGAGGAGGAGGGGCACCCGGCGGGCACCGCGGTGATCGGGATGTGGGCGCGCGGCGAGCAGTCCACCGACTGGGTCAAGGCCGAGGGCGACCCGGCCGAGGTGGTCGAGAGCGTGCGCAACATGGCGCTCGAGCGGCTGCTGCAGGCGATCCGGGTCGCCGAGCAGAAGGCCTGATGCGGCGAAACCTGCACGTCACACGGGCGCCCTAGCGTGTGCGCGTGACCAGCACCCCGCCGCCACGATCGGGCGTTCCCGACGGCCTGATGGACGCCTTCTGGGCCTACGAGCGGGCGCTGATGGCCGACGACCTGGAGGCCCTCGACCGGCTCTTCGCCCCGGGCCCGGCGACGCTGCGCGGGGACGCGCACGGCCTGCTCGTCGGGCACGAGGCGATCAGCGAGTTCCGCGGCGTCCGCGGCGGAGCGCCCGCACGCCGGATCGTGCAGACCCACGTGCGCGCGATCGACGACGACCACGCGCTGGTGGTGGCGGTCACCGAGCTCGCCCGCGGCGGCCGCGGCCAGCAGACCCAGCTGTGGACCCGGCTCGACTCCGGCTGGGCGGTCAGCGCCGCGCACGTCGCCGTACCCCCGCCCGCGCTGGACACCCGGATCTGGCGGGTGGTCGGCGAGCCGCTGGTGCCCGCTACCGCGCCCGGCCCGCTGGCGGGGACCAGCGTCGCGGTCAAGGACCTGTACGCCGTGGCCGGCCAACGCATCGGGGCCGGCAACCCGGCATGGCTCGCGGACGCGCCCGTGCAGCCCGAGCACGCCGTCGTGGTGGAGCAGCTGCTGGCCGCCGGCGCCGACGTCCGCGGGATCGCGCGCACCGACGAGTTCGCCTGGTCGCTGGCCGGCACCAACGCCCACCACGGCGCCCCGCCCAACCCGAGGGCGCCGTACCGGATCCCCGGCGGCTCCTCGTCGGGCTCGGCGAGTGCGGTCTCGCTCGGCCACGCGTCGATCGGCCTGGGCACCGACACCGGCGGCTCGATCCGGGTGCCCGCCGCCTACCAAGGGCTGTACGGCCTGCGGACCACCCACGACCTGGTCTCCCGGGAGGGGCTGCTGCCCCTGGCGCCCTCCTTCGACACCGTCGGCTGGCTGACCCGGGACGCCGACCTGCTGCGGCGGGTGGGGGAGGTGCTGCTGCCCGCCTCGACCGACGCCAGTGGCGGCTCCGACGAGCTGGTCGTGGTGCCGGAGCTGCTCGCGCTCGCCACCCCGGAGGTCGCCGACGCGGTGGCCGCAGCCGTGCCCGAGGCCCGCCGGGAGAGCTGGGAGCTGCCCCTGGCCGAGTGGCACGACGCCTTCGGCACCCTCCAGGCGTGGGAGGCCTGGCAGCAGCACGGCGCCTGGGCCGAGGGACGGCTCGACACGCTCGGCCCCGACGTGGCCGGGCGCTTCCGCACCGCCTCGACCGTGACCCGCGAGGCCGCCGACCGGGCGCAGGCCGTGGTCGACGGCCGCGCGCGACCGGATCCGCGACCTGGTCGGCGACCGGGTGCTGGTGCTCCCGAGCGCCTCGTCGGTCGCCCCGCGGCTCGGCGCCCCCTTGGACGACGTACGCACCGCCACCCTGCGGCTCACCCTGCTCGCCGGACTCGGCGGACTGCCCGCGCTCAGCCTGCCCACCGAGACCGCCGACGGGCTGCCCTGCGGCGTCTGCTTCGTCGCCGCCCCCGGACGGGACAGGGACCTGCTCGACCTCGCCGTCGCCGGAGCGAGCCGCTCGGATCGTAACCTCGCTGAAACGCGCGTTCCCGCTCCGCTTTACATCGGCCACCTAGTTTCAGGCCGAGAGGAGGCGACCATGCGGATCGAGCAGCTCAACGACCTCGACCCGGCGCAGGCCGGACGCCCTGCTGCGCACCTGCGCGGACGTCGACTCCTGGGTGCGCGCGCTGGTCGACGGACGCCCGTACGCCAGCGCCGCCGCGCTGCTCGACGCAGGCCAGGACCCTGGCGGCCGGCTGGACCGGCGCCGAGGTCGAGGCCGCCCTGGCCGACCACCCGCGGATCGGGGACCGGCACCCGGGTGGGGCGAGCGCCGAGCTCTCCGCCCGCGAGCAGTCCGGGGTGGACCGCGAGGACGAGGAGCTGCAACGCCGGTTGCGCGCGGGCAACCGCGCCTACGAGGAGCGGTTCGGGCGGATCTTCCTGGTCCGGGCCGCGGGGCGCAGCGGCCGCGGAGATCCTCGCGCTGCTGGAGCAACGGCTGGCCCACGACCCGGCCACCGAGCTCGAGGTGACCAGCGGTCAGCTCGCCGAGATCGCGCTGCTGCGCCTGGAAGGACTCCTGTCATGACGCGGGACCTCACCACCTGCTCCACCCACGTGCTGGACGCGGCGCTCGGGGTCCCGGCCGCCGGCCTCGGGGTCCGGCTCGCCGACGCCGACGGGCGCCGTGCTCGCCGAGGCCGAGACCGACGACGACGGGCGGATCCGGTTCGACCCGGGCCTGGCTCCCGGGCCGCACACGCTGCGGTTCGAGACCGGCGCCTGGTTCGCGGCCGCCGACCGGGACCACTTCCACCCGCACGTCGAGGTGGCCTTCGAGGTCACCGGCGGGCAGCCGCACCTGCACGTGGCGCTGCTGCTGAGCCCGTTCGCGTACACCACCTACCGGGGGAGCTGAGATGGCGCTCGGAGACGCGGTCCTCGGACCGAACCAGTACGGCAAGGCCGAGTGCCGCCTCGTCCGGGTCGACCGGGACACCCCGGTGCACGAGGTCACCGACCTCAACGTGACCACCCAGCTGCGCGGCGACTTCGCCGCCTGCCACACCGAGGGCGACAACAGCCACGTGCTGGCCACCGACAGCCAGAAGAACACCGTCTACGGGTTCGCCCGCGAGCACGGGATCGCGGCGCCGGAGACCTTCCTGGCCACCCTGGCCCGGCACTTCGTCGGCGACTCCGCCTGGGTGGAGAGCGCGCTGCTCTCCGCCGAGCAGTACGCCTGGGAGCGGATCCCCGTCGACGGCGCCGGCCACGACCACGCGTTCCGGCGTACCGGTCGGGCCACCCGCACCGCCGTGGTGCAGGCCGACGGCGACGAGCTCTTCGTGCTTGCCGGTCTCACCGACTGCACGGTCGCCAAGACCACCGGGCTCGGAGTTCTCCGGCTTCCCGCGCGACCGGTTCACCACGCTGCCCGAGACCAGCGACCGGATCCTCGCCACCAGCGTCACCGCCCGCTGGCGCTACCGGACCGAGGCGGCCGCCGCGATGGGCGCCGAGGAGTTCAACGCCACCTACGCCGCCATCGAGACGATCCTGCTCGAGACCTTCGCCCGGGTGCACTCACTGGCGCTGCAGCAGACCATCTTCGAGATGGGCAAGGCGGTGCTCGAGGCCTGCGACGCGGTCGCCGAGATCCGGCTCTCCTGCCCCAACAAGCACCACTTCCTGGTCGACCTCGAGCCGTTCGGCCTGGACAACCCCGGCGAGGTCTTCTTCGCCGCCGACCGCCCGTACGGGCTGATCCAGGCCACCGTGCAGCGCGAGGGGGAGCCCGACGAGCCGCGGGCCTGGGCCGGCGTCCCGGGCTTCTGCTGATGGGCGACCTGCCGGCGGGCCCGGACGCCGTCCGCGGGCGGCGGGTGCTGGTCGGCGACGAGCTGGTCCCGGCCACCGTGCTGATCGACCGGCGGCGTGGTCACCGGGATCGAGCCGTACGACCACCCGGTCGACGGCGTGGTGCTCGAGGCGCCGGACGCCGGCGTACGTGCTGCCCGGGGTGGTCGACACCCACGTGCACGTCAACGAGCCCGGCCGCACCGAGTGGGAGGGGTTCGAGACCGGCACCACCGCGGCGCTGCTCGGCGGCGTCACCACCCTCATCGACATGCCGCTCAACTCGGTCCCGCCGACCACGACGGTCGCCGGGCTGCGCGCCAAGCAGGAGGCGGCCCGCGGCCAGCTCGCCGTCGACGTCGGCTTCTGGGGCGGCGCGGTCCCCGGCAACCTGGACGACCTGGAGCCGCTCTGGGCGGCCGGGGTGATGGGGTTCAAGTGCTTCCTCTCCCCGTCGGGCGTCGAGGAGTTCGGCCACCTGGACGCCGACCAGCTCACCGCCGCGATGCGGGAGGTGGCGAGGCTGGACGCGCTGCTGGTGGTGCACGCCGAGGACCCGGCGGTGCTCGACCGGGCGCCGGCGCGCCCCGGCCCGGCGTACGCCGACTTCCTGGCCTCGCGCCCGACGAGGCGGAGACCGCGGCGATCGCGCAGGTCGTCCGGACCGCGCGGGAGACCGGGGCGCGCGTGCACCTGCTCCACCTCTCCAGCGCCCGCGCGCTCGACCTGGTCGCCGACGCCAAGGCCGAGGGGCTGGCGCTGACCGCCGAGACCTGCCCGCACTACCTGTGCTTCGCCGCCGAGACCATCCCCGACGGCGACGGGGCGTTCAAGTGCTGCCCGCCGATCCGCGACGAGGGCAACCGCGACGCGCTGTGGGCCGCGCTGCTCGACGGGGTGATCGACGTGGTGGTCACCGACCACTCGCCCGCGACGGTCGCGGAGAAGACCCGCGGCGGCGGCGACCTGCAGCAGGCCTGGGGCGGGATCGCCGGGCTCCAGGTCGGCTTCACCGCGGTCGCCCACGAGGCCCGGCTCCGCGGCATCGGGATCGAGCAGGTCAGCCGGTGGATGTCGCAGGGCACCGCCGACCTGGTCGGGCTGGGCGGCGAGGCGGCAGGGCCGGACCGCAAGGGCCGGATCGCCGTCGGCGCCGACGCCGACCTGGTGCTCCTCGACCCCGAGCGCCGAGCAGGTGGTCGACGCCGCCCGCTCGCCCACCGCAACCCCGATCACCGCCTACGACGGACGACGGCTCACCGGCCGGGTGCGTGCAGACGCGTCGTCCGCGGCCGCGAGCCGACCGGCGACCAGACCGACCCGCTGGGGACGCCAGCTGACCCGGAGGAGCAGACCCCGATGATGACCCCCCACGCCGAGGCGCGCTCGATCAACCCGCCGCCGCGGCTGCTGATGGGCCCCGGCCCGATCAACGCCGACCCGCGGGTGCTGCGGGCGATGTCGGCGCCGCTGGTCGGCCAGTACGACCCGGCGATGACGGCGTACATGAACGAGACGATGGCGCTCTACCGCGAGGTGTTCCGCACCGGCAACGAGCAGACCTTCCTGGTCGACGGCACCGCCCGCGCCGGGATCGAGGCCGCGCTGGTCTCGCTGCTCGAGCCCGGCGACCGGGTGCTGGTCCCGGTCTTCGGCCGGTTCGGCCACCTGCTCGCGGAGATCGGCGAGCGCGTGCGGCGCCGAGGTGCACACGATCGAGGTGCCGTGGGGCGAGGTCTTCGCCCCCGAGCAGATCGAGGAGGCGGTGCGTCGCGGTCCGGCCGAAGCTGCTCGCCGTCGTGCACGGCGACACCTCCACCACGATGGCGCCAGCCGCTGGCCGACCTCGGGGAGATCTGCCGGCGCCACGACGCGCTGCTCTACTGCGACGCCACCGCGACCCTCGGCGGCAACGAGGTCGACACCGACCTGTGGGGGCTCGACGTGGTCACCGCCGGGCTGCAGAAGTGCCTCGGCGGCCCGTCCGGCAGCGCACCGATCACCCTCTCGCCGCGCGCGGTCTCGGTGGTCCGCGGCCGGCGGCACGTCGAGGCGGGCCTGCAGGAGGAGGGCGACAGGCCCACCGGCGCGTCCGGATCGCCTCGAACTACTTCGACCTGGCGATGATCATGGACTACTGGGGACCGCGGCGGCTCAACCACCACACCGAGGCCGACCTCGATGCTCTACGCCGCCCGCGAGTGCGCCCGGCTGCTGGTCGAGGAGGGCCTGGAGTGGGCCGTCGCCCGGCACGAGCTGCACGGCCGGGCGATGCTCGCCGGCGTCCAGGGCCTCGGGCCTGACGGTCTTCGGCGACCCCGAGCACCGGATGAACAACGTGGTCGCCGTCGAGATCCCCGACGGCGTCGACGGCGACGGCGCCCGCGTCGGCGCATGCTCGAGGACTTCGGGATCGAGATCGGCACCTCGTTCGGCCCGCTGCACGGCCGGGTCTGGCGGATCGGCACGATGGGCCACAACGCCCGCAAGGACGCGGTGCTCACCACGCTGGCCGCGCTGGAGCAGGTGCTGCGGGGCGCGGGCGCGACCGGTGACTCCCGGGGGCGGGGTGGCGCGCCGCCTGCGAGGTCTACCCGTGAGCGGCCCGAGCGCGGCAGGGAGCCGCAGGTGCTCGCCCGCTGCGACGAGCTGGCGCGGGTCTCGGCGACGGCCCGACGCGATCGAGCGGGTGCACCTCTCGGCCGAGCACCGCGCGGGCCAACGACCTGGTCGCCGGCTGGATGCGCGAGGCCGGGCTCGCCACCTGGCAGGACGCCGCCGGCAACGTCTGCGGGCGCCGGGAGGGCGCGCGGCCCGGGCTGCCGGCGCTGCTGCTCGGCTCCCACCTCGACACCGTCCCGGACGCCGGCCGGTACGACGGGATGCTCGGCGTGGTCCTCGCGGTCGCGGTGGCCGAGCGGCTCGGGCGACCGGGTCGCCGAGCTGCCGTTCGCGCTGGAGGTCGTCGGGTTCTCCGACGAGGAGGGCACCCGGTTCGGCAAGGCGCTGCTCGGCTCCAGCGCACTCGCCGGGCAGTGGGAGCCGCCGTGGTGGGACCTGCGCGACGCGGACGGCAGCACCCTGCGCGAGGCGTTCGTCGCCTTCGGCCTGGACCCGGACGCGGTCGGGGAGGCGGCCCGCCGGCCCGAGGAGCTGGTCGGCTACCTGGAGGCGCACATCGAGCAGGGCCCGCTGCTGGAGGCCGCCGACGCGAGCCTCGGCTACGTCACCACGATCGCGGGCGCGCACCGGTTCACCGCTCACCGTGCGCGGGGAGGCCCGGCACGCCGGCGGGCACGCCGTACCCGCGGCGACGCGACGCCCTGGTCGGCGCGGCGGAGATGATCACCCGGTCGAGCAGCTGGCGCGCGACTCCGACTGCATCGCCACCGTGGGCCGGATCGAGGTGCGGCCGGGCGCGGTCAACGTGATCCCCGGCGAGGCCGAGCTCACCCTGGACCTGCGCGCCGCGCACCGACGCCGAGCGGGACGCGATGTGGGACACGCTGCGCGGCGAGCTGGAGCGGATCGCCGCCGCGCGCGGGCTGTCGCTGGAGGTCGTGCGCACCCACACCGCGCCCGCCGCCCCGACCGCGGACTGGCTGCGGCAGGCGGTGGTCAGCGGCATCGCCGCCACCGGCGACCACGCCCCGCTCGGGCTGTGGAGCCGCGCGGGCCACGACGCGATGGTGGTCGCCGCGGTCACCGACATCGGGATGCTCTTCGTCCGCTGCGTCGACGGGATCAGCCACCACCCGGGCGAGGACGTGCGCGAGGTCGACGTGGCCCGGGCGCTGGAGGCGTTCGAGGCGGCCGTGCTGGCGGTCGCCGACGCCTTCGACGACGGCATGGAGGACGAGGGCACGGAGGAAGCCGGCGGCGCGGGCGCCGGCGGGGCGAGCCCGGGCGGGGCGAGCCCGGGGGTCCCCGCATGACCGGCCCCGAGCGGATCGACGAGCGGATCGCCGAGCGGATCGCCGACGCTCTCCCCGCAGGAGCGGCGGGCGGCCTCGACCCTGCTCGAGCACCTCGACGACCTGGCGATCTACCGCGCCTCCGAGCTCGCCGACCTGGCCGGGGTCTCCAAGGCGACGATGAGCCGGCTCTTCCGCAGCCTCGGGTACGCCGACTTCGACGAGGTGCGCGAGCACCTGCGCGCCCTGCGCACCGCGGGGGAGCCCCGCCGGGTCGACGGGTCGCCCGACCTGGTCCGCGCACGCCGCGCACGAGGCCGAGGCGATCGCCCGGGCGCTGGCGCAGCCGCGCGCTCGGGCGAGGTCGCCGAGCTGCTCGGCGCCGCCGCGCCGGGTGATGGTCGTCGGCTGGCGCAACAGCTACCCGGTCGCCCTGCACCTGCGCCAGCAGCTGGCCCAGGCCCGCGCCGACGTACGGCTCGCGCCGCTGCCCGGCCAGGTGATGGGCGAGGAGCTGGCCGACCTCGGCCCGGGCGACGCGGTGCGTGGTCTGCGGCTTCCGCCGCCGGCCCGCGGGGTTCGCCCGGTTCATGCGCGAGGCCGCCGCCACCGGCGCCGACGTGGTGCTGCTCGCCGACCCGACCGGGGCCGAGCACGCCGCGGCCCGGGAGGCCCTGGCTGGAGTGCCCGGTGCACTCGGGCCTGGCCTTCGACTCCTACGCCGCCGCGATGAGCCTGGTCAGCGTGCTGGCCGACGCCGTGCTCTCCGGCGCTGGGCCGGTCGGGCCGCGACCGGGTCACCGCGATCAGCCGCGGCTACGAGCGGCTGGACGAGGTCGAGTGAGATGGACCTCGACCACCGTGTCCAGCTACCGCCCGGCCACCGGTCGCAGCGACCTGACGCTCGCCCCCGGCGAGCGGCTGCTCGGCGGCGGCACCTGGCTCTTCTCCGAGCCGCAGCCCGGCACCACGGGCCTGGTCGACCTCACCACGCTCGGCTGGCCGTCGTACGAGCGGCTGCCCGCCGGCGGCCTGCGGATCGCCGCGACCTGCACGGTCGCCGAGCTGGTGGCGCTGCCCTGGGACGAGCTCGCGGGCCCGGGCGCGGGCGCCGGTGCGTTGGCCCGGACCTGCGCGGACGCGCTGCTGATGTCGTTCAAGATCCAGGCCGCCGCCACGGTCGGCGGCAACCTCTGCCTGGCACTGCCGGCCGGGGCGATGCTCGCGCTGACCGCGGCGCTCGCCGGCGAGGTCGTGGTCTGGACGCCGGACGGCGGGGAGCGCCGCGCAGCCGGTCACCGACTTCGTCACCGGCGTCCGGACCACCACGCTGGCTCCCGGGGAGGTGCTGCGCGCGGTCGACCTGCCCGCCTCCGTCGCTGCGGGCCCGGACCGCGCGGTCGGCGGATGGCGCTGACCCCGCACGGCCGCTCCTCCGCGCTGGTGCTGGGCCGCGCCGACGCGGCTGGCGACCACCCTGACCGTGACCGCGGCGACCACCCGGCCGGTGCGCGCTCGGTGGTGCCGCACGGTGCCGGTCAGTCGGCGCTCGAGGCCGCGCTGGCCGGGATCGACTGCTGGTACGAGGACGCGCACGGCGCCGCCGACTGGCGTCGGTCGGTGACCGGTCTGCTGGCCGCCGAGGTGCTGGCCGAGCTCGCCGAGCCGGCACCCGGGACGCCGGCCGGACGAAGGGAGGGGACCCGATGATCGTCGACGGAACCGCGGTCGCCGGGACCCCCGCCCCCGGGCAGTGCCTGCGCACCTGGCTGCGCGCCGCCGGCCGGCATCGCGGTGAAGAAGGGGTGCGACACCGGGGACTGCGGCGCCTGCTCGGTGCTGCTCGACGGAACGCCGGTGCACTCCTGCGTCACCCCGGCCGTGCGGGCCGTCGGGCACGAGGTCACCACCGCGGCGGGCCTGGGGGGACGAGGCCGAAGCCGGCCCGGATGAGCCGCGCTGCACCCGGTGCAGCGCCGGTTCGTCGAGGCCGGCGCCTTCCAGTGCGGCTTCTGCACGGCCGGCTGGGTGGTCACCGCCACCGCGCTGGCCGGCGAGGACGGGCGGGTCGACGTGCCCGAGCCCGGACGCGGCCTTCAAGGGCAACCTGTGCCGGTGCACCGGCTACCGCTCGATCCGCGACGCGCTGGCCGGGCGGACCAACACCCGCCCGACCTGCGGAGGGCGCCTTCGGCCGCTCGATCGGGGCGCCCGCCGGCGAGCGGCTGGTGCGCGGGCTGCGAGCCGTTCACCCTGGACCTGCCCGAGGACGGGCGTGCTGCACCTGAAGCTGCTGCACAGCCCGCACGCGCACGCCCGGATCCGCGCGGATCGACACCACCGCCTGCGAGGCGCTGCCCGGGGTGCGACTGGTGCTCACCCACCGCGACGTCCCCGACGCCCTCTACTCGACCGCGCGCCACGACAGTCGGCTCGACGACCCCGACGACATGCGGATGCTCGACGACGTGGTCCGGTTCCGCGGCCAGCGGGTCGCCGCGGTGGTGGCCGACACCGTGGCGCTGGCCGAGCTCGGGGTCTCCCTGATCGAGGTCGACTACGAGGTGCTGCCCGCCGTGCTCGACCCCGAGGACGCCCGGACGCCGGGTGCGCCGCTGGTGCACGGGGACAAGGACGCGCGCGGTCGCCCGGATCGCCGAGCCGGGCCGCAACGTGGTCGCCGCCAGCCACGGCGAGGTCGGTGACGTGGCCGCCGGCCTGGCGGCCGCGGCGTACACCGTCTCCGGGACCTGGCGCACCGCCCGGGTCACGCACGCCGCCCTGGAGACGCACGGGGCCCGCGGCTGGCTCGACGAGGACGGACGGCTGGTCGTCCGCACGAGCACCCAGGTGCCGTTCCTGGTCCGCGACGAGCTGGCCCACCTGCTGGGCCTCGACCGCGACCGGGTCCGGGTGACCACCGCCCGGGTCGGCGGCGGGTTCGGCGGCAAGCAGGAGATGCTGGTCGAGGACGTGGTGGCGCTGGCGGTGCTGCGGCTGGCCGAGCGCGGTACGCCGGCGCCGGTCCAGCTCGAGCTGACCCGCGAGGAGCAGTTCACCTCGCGTCCCGTGCCGGCACCCGATGCGGGTCGAGGTCGAGCTCGGCGCCGACGCCGACGGCGTGCTGACCGCGATGCGGCGTCGACGTGCTCAGCGACACCGGCGCCTACGGCAACCACGCCGCCGGGCGTGCTCTTCCACGGCTGCCACGAGTCGGTGGCGCTCTACCGGTGCGCCAACAAGCGGGTCGACGCCGAGGCGGTCTACACCCACCAGGTGCCGTCGGGGGCGTTCCGCGGCTACGGCCTGGGCCAGGTGATCTTCGCGATCGAGTCCGCGCTGGACGAGCTGGCGCGCGAGGCCGGGCTGAGCCCGGCGGAGGTACGCCGCCGCAACGTGGTGCGTGCCCGGTGACGACTTCGTGGTCAACGCGCCCGCCTCGGGCGACCTGGTCTTCGGCAGCTACGGCCTCGACCAGTGCCTGGACCTGGTCGAGCAGCACCTGGCCGAGACCCGCGAGCGGTCCGCGGGCGCGCCGCCCGACCGGTGAGGACTGGCGGGTCGGCGAGGGGCTGGCCGCGGCGATGATCGCGACCATCCCGCCTCGCGGTCACCACGCGGACGCCACCGTGACCCGGCTGCCCGACGGGCACCGTCGAGGTGGCGGTCGGCAGCGCCGAGTTCGGCAACGGCACCGCCACCGTGCACGTGCAGCTGGTCGCCGAGGAGCTCGGCGATCGACCCGCGGCTGGTCCGGCTGCGCAGCGGCGACACCGACGCGGCTCGGCACGACACCGGCGCCTACGGCTCCACCGGTTCGGTGGTGGCCGGGATGGCGGTCGTCGCAGGCCGCCCGGTCGGTGCGCGAGCGAGCTGGCCGCCGGGGCCGACCCCGGTCGTCCCGCGGTCGGCCACGGCGAGCACCACGGCACCCCGCGCTCGGTGGCCTTCAACGTGCACGGCGTCCGGGTCGCGGTCTCGCCGTCCACCGGCGAGCTGCGGGTGCTGGCCTCGGTGCAGGCCGTCGACGCCGGGGTGGTGATCAACCCCGAGCAGCTGCGCGGCCAGGTCGAGGGCGGGGTCGCCCAGGGTCTGGGCAGCGCGCTGTACGAGGAGATCGTGCTCCGCGACGGCGAGGTCACCACCGCGTCCCTGCGCGACTACCGGGTGCCGCAGATCGGCGACGTGCCGCCCACCGAGGTGCTGTTCGCCGACACCTACGACGTGCTCGGGCCGCGCGGGGCGAAGTCGATGAGCGAGGCGCCGTACAACCCGGTCGCCCCCGCCTTGGCCAACGCCGTGCGCGACGCACTCGGCGTACGCCCCTACGAGCTGCCGATGAGCCGGGACCGGCTCTGGCGGCTCGCCCAGACGATCTCGCCATCCACCGAGGAGGACGCATGAAGGACCTGGACGAGCCCGGCTGGCTGGCCGAGGCGGTGGCGCTGGCCACCGAGAACGTGGGGACCGGCGGTGGACCGTTCGGCGCTCTGGTGGTGCGCGACGGCACCCTGGTCGCCACCGGCGTCAACCGGGTGACCCTCGACCTGGACCCGACGGCGCACGCCGAGGTCTCGGCGATCCGCGCCGCCGTGCCGCGGCTCGGCTCCTTCTCGCTGGCCGGGTGCGTGCTGTACACCTCCTGCGAGCCGTGCCCGCTCTGCGTCGCGGCCACCCTGTGGGCGCGGCTGGACCGGGTGGTCTTCGCCGCCGACCGGTACGACGCCGCCCGCGGCGGCTTCGACGACCACGCCTTCTACGAGCTGTTCGAGACGCGACCCGGCGACCTGGCCGAGCCCGGTCGTCGGGCACCGGGTCGAGGGCGCCGCCGCGCCGTTCGACGCGTGGCTGGCCAAGGCCGACCGCACCGCCTACTGAGCAGGCTGCCGAGAACCTGCGGTGTCACAGCCCTGCCCCCTGAAACGAACGTTTTAACCGCGGCGAAACCTGCGCACGCGCCGGGCCGAAATCCAGGCGCTCCTAGCGTCTGCCGCACCAGGGAGCACGGCCGCTCGGAGGGGTCCGTCTCAACACCGTCAGGAACCACCGCAGGAGGACCCATGACCTTGTCGACCCGCCGCACGCCCCGCCGCACGACGCGCCCGGCCGTACGCGGCCTGCGCGCCGCCGCGGCGCTGACCGCCTCGCTGCTGGTCGCTCACCGCGTGCGGCTCCGACGACTCCGACACGGCGTCGGCCGGCACGGACGGCGAAGCCGACTTCGGCGCGCTGACCGCTCCAGCTCTCCTGGATCAAGAACGCCGAGTTCGCCGGTGAGTTCTTCGCCGACACCAACGGCTACTACGAGGACGCCGGTTTCAGCTCGGTGACGATGAACCCCGGCCCGGGCGCCGATCGAGACCCTGGTGCGCCACCGGCGAGGCCGACTTCGGCCTGAGCAACGCGGTCGCCGCCGCGCCAGGTCATCGCGGAGGAGGACGCGCCGCTCAAGATCGTCGGCACCAAGTTCCAGAAGAACCCGTTCACCATCCTGTCGCTCACGGACGGCGCCAACATCGCGACGCCCGAGGACCTGATCGGCAAGAAGATCGGCGTCCAGGCCGGCGGCAACGAGACCCTCTTCGACGCGCTGCTCGAGGTCAACGGCATCGACCCGTCGAAGGTGAAGAAGGTCCCGGTCGAGTACGACCCGTCCCCGGTGGTCGACGGCGAGGTCGACGGCTTCCTGGCCTACATCACCAACGAGTCGATCACCGTCTCGAGGCCGACGGCATCGAGGTCGACCAACCTGCCCTTCGCCGACAACGGCCTGCCGTTCGTGGCGGAGAGCGTGATCACCACCGACCAGATGATCGCCGAGGAGCCGGAGAAGGTGAAGGCGTTCCTGGAGGCCGAGATCCTCGGCTGGAAGGACGCCCTGGCCGACGACGAGGAGGCGCGCGCGCCTGGCCGTCGAGGTCTACGGCAAGGACCTCGACCTCGACCTGGCCAAGGAGGTCGAGCAGGCGAAGGTGCAGAGCGAGCCTGGTCGTCACCGACGACGTCGAGGCGAACGGCCTGTTCACGATCAGCGACGAGCTGATCGAGCAGCAACCTGACGACGCTCGCGGCGGCCGGCATCGAGATCGAGGCCGACGAGCTCTTCGACCTCTCGCTGCTGACCGAGCTGCTCGAGGAGAAGCCCGAGCTCGCCGAGCTCCCGCTGACCGGGCCCGGCCACCCCGAGCACCGAGGTGCCAGCCGTGACGACGACGCAGCCGGACTCCGTCGCCGCGGGAGCGCGCAGCTCCCGCGGCACCGGGGTCCGGATCCAGGACCTGACCAAGACGTTCCGCGCCGGACGGCGCTCCGTCACCGCGCTGGAGGACGCCACCCTCTTCACCGACAAGGGCAGCTTCCTGTCGCTGCTCGGGCCCTCGGGCTGCGGGAAGTCCACGATCCTGCGGATCCTCGCCGGGCTGGAGACGCCCACCAGCGGGCACCGCGCTGGTCGAGGGCAAGACCCCGCTGGAGCTGCGCCGCGACCACGAGCTCGGGATCGCCTTCCAGGACTCGGCGCTGCTGCCGTGGCGCTCGGTGCTCTCCAACATCCGGCTGCCGTTCGAGGTCTCGGGACGCAAGCCGGACGACGCGCCTGGTCGCCGAGCTGATCCGGCTGGTCGGGCTCGAGGGGTTCGAGAAGGCCAAGCCGGCGCAGCTCTCCGGCGGCATGCGCCAGCGGGTCTCGATCGCCCGGGCGCTGGTGGTCAAGCCGTCGGTGCTGCTGCTCGACGAGCCGTTCGGCGCGCTCGACGACATGACCCGCCAGCGGCTCAACCTCGAGCTGCTGCGGATCTGGACCGAGAAGCCGGCGACCACGCTGATGGTCACCCACGGCATCTCCGAGGCGATCTTCCTCTCCGACCAGGTCGCGGTGATGAGCCCGCGACCGGGCCGGGTCAAGGAGGTCATCGACGTCGACCTGCCCCGGCCGCGGATGCCGGAGATGATGCGCACCCCGGAGTTCCACGCGCTGCACGACCACGCCTCCGAGCTGCTCTTCGGCGGCCCCGACCCGGGCGCGGAGGGGTGAGCCGCGTGCGCGGGCTGACTCCCGCGACGCGGGCACGGCCGCCTGGCCACCAGCGCGGGCGGCCTGCTCGCGGTGCTCGCCGTCTGGTGGCTGGCCGCCGCTGACCGTGCTCGCCGACGCCCGGATCCCGACGCCGCCGGAGGTGGTCGCGCGTCGGTCGCCGACTCCGGCTGGGGGTTCTACTCGCACCCACTTCTCGGTGCACCGTCGAGGAGGCTGCGGTCGGCTTCCTCTACGGCAACCTGGCCGCCCTGGTGCTGGCCTCGGTCGTGCTGCTGGTCCCGTTCGCCGAGCCGGTGATCATGCAGGTCGCGGTCATCACCTACTGCGTGCCGATCGTCGCCGTCGCCCCGGTGCTCTACATCGTCATCGGCGTCCCGGACGCGGGCGAGCCGCTCGGGCACCGCGGTCGCCCTGGCCGCGCTCTCGGTCTTCTTCACCACCGTCGTCGGGGCGCGTGCTCGGCTTCCGCTCCGCGGACCGCACGAGCCTCGACGTGTCAGCGTCTACGGCGGCGGCCGGTTCCAGCAGCTGCGCCGGGTGCAGCTGGTCTCCGCGCTGCCGGCGATCATCTCCGCCCTGCAGATCGCCGCCCCGGCGGCCTTCCTCGGCGCGATCCTGGGCGAGTACGTCGGCGGCATCGAACGCGGCGTCGGCCTGGCCCTGAAGATCGCCCAGCAGAACGTCGACGTCGCCCGGGCCTGGGGCATCGGGTTCGGCTGCGCGGCTGGTCGCCGGCGCGGCGTACGCCGCCTTCGGGCTGCTCGCCCGGCTGGTCACCCCCTGGTCGAGGGGAGTCCCCGGATGAGCGCGCTCAGCCCCGCCCTGGTCGCCGCCGGCAGGGCGCTGCTCCGCGCCCTGCTCACCCTGGTCTTCGTGGTCGGCATCGTGCTGCTGCTCTGGGTCGCGGGCCTGCGGATCTTCGAGGTCTCCGACTACGTGGGCAAGGGGCCGGCCGACGTCTGGGCGTACCTGGTCACCGACGAGGACGCCGGCCAGACCCGGAGCGAGGCGTGGAGCCTGCTGGTCAAGACGCTGCAGGACGCGGCGCATCGGCTTCGTCGCCGGGATGCTGGCCGCGATCGTGCTGGCGGCGGCGATCGTGCTCTCCCGCGCGGTGGAGAGCGCGGTGCTGCCCGATCGCGATGATCCTGCGCTCGGTGCCGCTGATCGCGCTGGCGCCGGTGATCATCCTGATCGTCGGCCGCGGCTACGCCGCGGTGGCGGTGATGAGCGGCATCGTCGTGCTCTTCCCGGCGCTGGTCAGCATCGTCTTCGGCCTGCGCTCCTACTCCGCGCAGATGCGCGACGTGGTGCAGGTCTACGGCGGCGAGCCCCTGGGCGGTGCTGCGCCAGGTCGCCTTCCCCTCCGCCCTGCCCGCGCTCTTCGCCTCGGTCCGGATCTCGGTGCCGGGCGCGATCACCGGGGCGCTGCTCGCCGAGTGGCTCGCCACCGGGGAGGGGATCGGCTACGCGATCGTCTCGGCCGCCGCCCGCTCGCAGATCAACCAGGTCTGGTCGCTGGTCGTGGTGATCACGCTCGTCTCGCTGGTGCTCTACCTGCTCGCCCAGCTGGTCGAGTCGGTCGTGCTCGCGAGGTTCGGGCAGGAGGCCGGCCGTGCCTGACCGGACGCCTGATCCGCTCCCGGCTCGCCCTGGCTCTCGGCGTACTCGACCCCGACGCCCCAGGACCCGGCGATCGACGCCCTGGTCGCGGCGCTGCCGAAGGTGAGCCTGCACTGCCACCTGCTCGGGACCGTCTCCGCGGCCACCGTCGTCGACCTGGCCCGCAAGCACCGGGTCGACCTCGGCGGGCGCACCGCCGAGACCCTCTACGACCACCACGGCTACGAGGACCTGGGGGAGTTCCTGCGGGTCCTCGACGTGGTGGGCTCGGTGGTCCGCGACGTGAGGACTTCCACCGGATCACCTACGAGTCGCTGACCGAGGGCGGGGCGGCCCACGGGGTGCTCTACCGGGAGATCCACCTGAGCCCGCCCGGGCACCCGGGCGTCCCCTACGCCCGGCTGCTCGCGGGGGTGGTCGCCGGGATCCAGGACGCCCGGGCGGACTCCGGGATCGAGGCCCGGCTGGTCGTCGGGATCAACCGCGAGCGCAGCGGCGCCGAGGCACGACGGCTGGTCGAGGAGGTGATCGAGCACCGGATCGACGAGGTGGTCGGGATCGGCCTGGACTACGCCGAGGTCAACGGTCCGCCGGGACGGTTCGTCGAGGCCTTCCAGCTCGCCGGGCGCGCCGGGCTGGAGCGCACCGCCCACTCGGAGTCCGGCCCGCCCGGCCACGTCCTGACCCTGCTCGACGACCTCGGGTGCAGCCGGGTCGACCACGGCTACCACGTGGTCGACGACCCGGAGATCACCGCGCGCTGCGTGGAGGAGCAGATCCCGTTCACCTGCACCCCGGTCAGCTCCGACATCGGCCGCTACTCCGGCAGCGGGGACGGCAGCCACCTGCGGATCAAGGAGATGGTCGACGCCGGCCTGCGGGTGACCATCGACTCCGACGACCCACCGATGTTCGGCACCGACCCGACCCACGACTTCCGGGTGCTCGCGCACGCACTCGGGTACGGCCGGGACCAGCTCGCCGCCTTCACCGACAACGCGGTGGAGGCGTGCTGGCTCGACGAGACCGACAAGGCGGCCCTGCGGCGGCGGGTCGATGCCGCGCTGGCAGCGATCCCGACCACCGTCACCACCACCGACCCGCACCTGGACCGCCACCCGGACCCGTACCCCGGCCCGCACCCCGGCCGGCACAGGGTTCCGGCTCCCCGACGAGGATGACCCCGATGACCTTCTCCGTGCCCACCGTCGACATCTCGCCCTACGTGCTGGGCGGCTCGCCCGACGAGTGCACCGCCGCGGCGGCCGCCTTCGACCAGGCCGCGCGCACGGTCGGCTTCGTGCAGATCGTCGGGCACGGCGTACCGACCGCGGTGACCGACGCGTCTCGCCGCGCGCGCTGGACTCGTTCTTCGACCAGCCGCTGGAGACCAAGAAGGCGTACCGGACGCCGCCGCAGATCAACCGCGGGTACGCGCCGCCCAAGACGGAGTCGCTGAGCCTCAGCCTCGGCGTCGAGCGCCGTCCAACCGCATGAACGACTTCTTCGAGGCCTTCAACGTCGGCGCCGCGCGCTCGCGACTACCCCGGCGTCGAGCTGCCCGCCGACGACTACGCCGAGAACGTCTGGCCCGCCGACCTCGCCCGGCTTCCGAGCCCGCGGTCTCGGCGTACTTCGCCCACGCCGCGCCGGGTCGCCCGCACGCTGACCACCCTCTTCGCCGACGCACTCGGGCTGCCGGCGGGCTTCTTCGACGGCTACACCGACCACTGCGCTCGACGTGCTGCGGATGAACAACTACGCCCTCGCCGCCCGGCGAGGTCGAGCTGGACGGCGAGCTGACCGGGATGGGGGAGCACACCGACTACGGCATCGTCACCGTGCTCTGGGCCGACCAGGTCGCGGGCCTGCAGGTGCTCGGCGGCGACGGCGGCTGGCACGACGTCATGCCGGCCGACGGGGCGCTGCTGGTCAACCTCGGCGACCTGATGGCGCGGTGGACCAACGAGCAGTGGATGTCGACGCTGCACCGGGTCAAGCCGCCGATCGTCGACGGCCGATCGAGCGGCGGCGCAGCGCCGCGTTCTTCCACGACGGCAACGTCGACGCGGTCATCTCCACCCTGCCTCCCTGCGTCGGGGACGGGTCCAAGTACGCCCCGATCACGGTCGGCGAGCACATCAACGCCAAGCTCGCCGGCTCCCGGGCCGGCGTGGCCAACGCCGCCGCCGAGCGGGAGGCCGCGCGGGTGCTGGCGGCCAAGCAGGGCTGAGGACGTCGGGCAAAACCGGTGGCCTCGACGGGGGCGAGGTTGCGAGGATCAGCACCATGGATCACCTTGGCGCGCTGCTCGCGGCGTACGACGAGCAGCTGCGGACCGATGCGGAGACGTCGAGCGCGGTCTCAGTGGCGTTCCGCGGTCCGGTGCACCTGGCGACCTTCGGCGGTGGGCGCGGTCACGTCACCTACCGGGACCTCGGGACGGCCGGTCCCGACGCCATCGACGGGCTGGTGAGGGAGGCGCTCGCGTACTACGGCGCGGATCCCGAGGTCACCGAGGTGGAGTGGAAGACGCGAGGACACGACCACGCGCCGGGACTGCACGACAGCCTGCTCCGCCACGGGTTCGTCCCGGGGGAGCCGGAGTCGATCATGATCGGCCGGGCGGAGAGCCTGGCCGTGCACGTGCCGCTGCTCGACGGCGTGGTGCTCCGGCAGATCAGGGCGGGGGACGACGTCCGTGCGATGAGTGCGATGGCCGCCGAGGTGTTCGGCGATTCCCCCGCTGACGGTGCAGCAGAGGCCGAGGCGCTGATGCGTCGGCTCGGTCGTGACGACGGCACGGAGCTGTGGGTCGCCGAGGCGCGGGGGCAGGTGGTCTCGGGTGGCCGGCTCGAACCGGTGGACGGGACCGCGTTCGCCGGCATCTGGGGTGGCTTCACCCTCCCGGAGTGGCGTGGACGCGGGATCTACCGGGCTCTGACCGCGGCTCGGGCGGCGTCCGCGCTACGGATGGGCAAGACCCTCGTCCACAGCGACTCGACCGGGTACTCGCGTCCGATCCTGGAGCGCTCCGGCCTGTCACCGGGTCTCCACCACGACGCCGTACCTCTGGCGGCGCTGACGCGCTGACGCGCTGACGCACTGCCGAGCAGGTCCGACGCGGAGCCCGCGGATCCCCAATCTTCGGTCTGGCGCTTCGAACACATGTTCGAAAGAATGGTCCTAGACACGGGCCGAGGGGGCGGGATGCATCTGTTGACGGACACCGCGGGAGCGGTGCAGAGGATGTTGAAGTCTGTCGCGGACCTGGATCCGGTGTTCATTCCGGCGGAGGAGAAGGGCGCCGCGTTGTTGGCCTGGTTGGACGTCGAGACCCAGGTCGCCGAGCTGCGGTTGCGCTTCATGGCCTCGGCCGGTGACGTCGCTGCGGCGGAGGGTTTCCACTCGGTGGCCACCTGGCTGGCCCACCACGGGCGGGTGCGGCGCAGTGATGCTGCGGCGGACCTGCGGCTGGCCGAGGCGCTGGACCGCGACCTGCCGCTGCTCTCGGCGGGGCTGCGGGAGGCGCGGGTCAACCTCGACCAGGCGCGGGTGATCGCCCACGCCGTCGGGGAGCTGCCGGACCGGGTGGGACGGGACGTGGTCGCGAAGGCCGAGGCCGAGCTCGTGCGGCTCGCCGCCGAGCACGACCCCAAGGACCTGGCGGTGCTGGGGAGGCGGATCCTGGAGATCGTCGATCCCGAGCGGTTCGAGGACGAGGAGCGCCGCAAGCTGGAGGAGGCCGAGAAGCGGGCCCGGGAGCGGCAGCGGCTGCGGATCCGTGCCGTCGGTGACGGCACCACCCGGATCTCCGGCGTCCTGCCCGACGCGGTCGCAGCCCGGCTCGCGACCTACCTGCACGCCTTCACCAACCCGCGGCTCGCTGACGGCGCGGTCCGCCGGACGAGTGGCGATTCGGGTGACCAGGAGGGTGGTCGGGCGCAGGGCGCCTCCGCTTCCTCCAGTGCCCACCCGCGACGTCTCGCCGAGGCGTTCGGTCAGCTGCTGGAGACCCTGGACCCGAAGCGGCTCCCGATCCACGGGGGTGACGCCACCAATCTCACGGTGGTCCTGTCCTTCGAGGCGCTCCGGTCCGGCCTGGGTGTCGCCACCCTGGGCAACGGGGTGCCGGGGGACGGCTTCGACCGGATCACCGCCGGGGAGGCTCGTCGGCTGGCGTGCAACGCCCAGATCATCCCCGCGGTGCTCGGCACCGACTCCGAGCTGCTGGACGTAGGGCGCGCGTCCAGGCTCTTCACCAAGGGGCAGCGTCGCGCGCTGCTGCTGCGCGATGCCACCTGTCGGGCGGAGGGGTGCTCGATCCCCGGTACCTGGAGCGAGGCCCACCATCTGCTGCCGTGGGGCCACGGCGGCTGCTCGGACCTCGACAACGGCGTCCTGCTCTGCTCGCGGCACCACCATCGAGCCCACGACGCGGCCTACGACATGACCCGGATGGCCAACGGCGACTACCGGTTCACTCGGCGGAGGTAGGCCGAGTAGTCCGCGGAGTAGGGTCCACACCCCGACCCTGTCGGTATTACCGTGGCGGCCGCGCCGTCCGTATCGGGGGACCATGCTTTCCACAGTCGAGCTGACCTACCCGTTCGCCGGACGCTGGTTGACCCAGAACAGTCCCGCCGACCGGGTGCCCAGTCACGGCACCACCCTGTTCGCGACCTCGTACGCGATCGACTTCGTCCCAGTCGACGAGGCGGGGAGGACCGCCCCGATCTCGCTCGGCACGCTGCTGCGCCCCGAGCCGCCGGAGCGGTTCCCCGGATTCGGGCGCAGCATCCTCGCGCCCGTGGCGGGCGTGGTGGTCGGCGTGCACCAGCGCTCGCCCGACCATCGGGCCTTTCGTGGACTGCCCTCCGTCGGCTACGCCCTGACCCAGGGGCGCCGGGTAGCAGGAGGTTGGGAGGCCTTGGCCGGGAACCACGTGATGATCGCGACCGAGGCCGGTCCGGTGGTCGCGCTCTGTCACCTGCAGCGGGCCAGCGTCCGGGTGGAGCTCGGTCAGCGCGTGCAGGCGGGGGAGCAGGTCGGGCGCTGCGGCAACTCGGGCAACAGCACCGAACCGCACGTGCATCTCCAGGCGATCGACCGGGTGGACGTGGCACGTGCCACCGCGGTGCCGATCACCGTCGCGGGCGGGTTGCCGCACAACGGCGAGATCGTCGACGCCGGCTGATCTCGCGCTGGCCGAGCGTGAACAAATCGTTACTGCGGTCCCGGTCGGACGCCTTACGGTCACGAGATGACCACGCCTGAGATGACCGCCCCCGAGAAGCCGACCCCCGAGAAACCGACACAGGGTGACGAGATCGCCATGCTGCGAGGCTTCCTCGCGCACTTCCGGGCCGCGGTCCGCAGCCAGTGCGCGGGCTTGGACGCCAAGCAGCTCGACACCCCGCTTCCGCCCACGACGATGACGCTGGGCGGTCTGCTCAAGCACCTCGCCTACGTCGAGCAGTGGTGGTTCTCCAGCGTCCTGCACGGCGAGGAGCCGGCCGGGATCTGGGCCGACGTCGACTGGGAGGCCGACGGGGACTGGGACTGGCACTCCGCGAGCCAGGACACCCCGGAGGAGCTCCTCGGCCTGTTCGACACCGAGGTCGCGGCGGCGGACCGGGCTCTGGACCGGGCCCTCGCGACGGGCGGTCTCGACCAGCTGGCGCAGCGGTCGCGGCAGCCCCTCACCTTGCGCTACGTCCTGCTGCACCTGATCGAGGAGTACGCCCGGCATGCCGGCCACGGCGACCTGCTGCGCGAGAACGTCGACGGCACCACCGGGCTCTGACGGTGCCGGGCCGGGCCGGGCTGGCGCGCGTCGCGGAGGAGTCTCTTGCATCTGTTGTTTGCATAACGGTGTAATCATGTAAGCAACTCTCGACGAAGGAGACGCATGATGAACACCCACGACGAGAAGCACGGCAGCCGCGGTGGCGGCCGGGGGCGCGGCGGACGCCGGGGAGGCTGGCAGGTCGCCGACCTGCCGCCGGCCGACGACGCCGCCGACTGGTTCGCCGGTCGGCTGCCCGAGGGCTGGTTCAGCGACGTGCGCGTCAGCGTCGACCGGGAGGAGATCCTGGTCGTCGGCACGCTGTCGGAGGAAGCGGCCGGCGGCGACGTCACCGGGGCCGCGGCGGAGGGCCGGATCAGCCGGTTCCGCGCGGAGACGCGCGACGAGCGGATCGAGATCGCCCTGGAGGCCGAGGGCCGCTACCAGCGCAAGGTCTCCTGGGGGGTGCGGCTCGGCGACGTCGAGGCGCTCTTCACCCACGTGGCGGCCCCGGTGATGACTCGCCTCCGCCAGCCCGAGCGCCAGGTGCTGGACACCCTGGTCGACGCCGGCGTGGCGCGCTCCCGGTCCGACGCGCTCGCCTGGGCGGTGCGGCTGGTGGGCGAGCACGCCGACGAGTGGCTCGCTCAGCTGCGGGACGCGATGGCCGAGGTCGACAAGCTGCGCGGTCAGGGGCCGGCCCTGTGACCGCTGCGCTCGCGGCCTCGGTCGGTGACCGGACGGTTCTTGGGGCCCGGTCTAGCGTGGTCGTGTGACGACGTACACATCGCCCGCCCCGACCGAAGCCCCCGCTGCCCGCACGCTGGGACAGCTCCGTGAGTCCGGGCACCAGCTCCGGACGCTGCGCGAGGAGCTGCGGGACAACCTGCTGGCCAAGCTGGCCGCGGGTGAGGACCCGTGGCCGGGGCTGCACGGCTTCGAGGACACGGTCGATCCCGCAGCTCGAGCGGGCGCTGATCGCCGGGCACGACGTGGTGCTGCTGGGGGAGCGCGGCCAGGGCAAGACCCGGCTGCTGCGCACCCTGGTCGGCCTGCTCGACGAGTGGACCCCGGTGGTCGCCGGCTCCGAGCTGGGCGAGCACCCCTACGACCCGATCACCCCGCTGACCCGCCGGCTGGTGGCCGAGCAGGGCGACGAGCTGCCGATCGAGTGGGCGCACCGCGACACCCGGTACGCCGAGAAGCTGGCCACCCCGGACACCTCGGTCGCCGACCTGATCGGCGACGTCGACCCGATGAAGGTCGCCGAGGGTCGTCACCTGGGCGACCCGGACACCATCCACTTCGGGCTGATCCCGCGCAGCCACCGCGGCATCGTGGCGATCAACGAGCTGCCCGACCTGGCCGAGCGGATCCAGGTCGCGATGCTCAACGTGATGGAGGAGCGCGACATCCAGATCCGCGGCTACGTGCTGCGGCTGCCGCTCGACGTCCTGGTGGTGGCCAGCGCCAACCCCGAGGACTACACCAACCGCGGGCGGATCATCACCCCGCTCAAGGACCGGTTCGGCGCGGAGATCCGCACCCACTACCCGGCCGAGCTCGACGCCGAGCTCGCGGTGATCCGGCAGGAGGCGCACCTGACCGCCGACGTGCCGGACGCGCTGCTGGAGGTGCTCGCCCGGTTCACCCGCGCGCTGCGCGAGTCCTCCGCGGTCGACCAGCGCTCCGGCGTCAGCGCCCGGTTCGCGATCGCCGGGGCCGAGACCATCGCCGCCTCGGCGCTGCACCGCGCCACCGTCCAGGGCGAGGAGCAGGCCGTGGCCCGGGTGGTCGACCTGGAGACCGCCGTGGACGTGCTGCGCGGCAAGATCGAGTTCGAGACCGGGGAGGAGGGCCGGGAGACCGAGATCCTCACCCACCTGCTGCGTACGGCGGTCGCCGGCACGGTCCGCGAACGCTTCCGCGGCCTCGACCTCTCGCTCCTGGTCGACGCCCTGGAGTCGGGCGCGACCGTCTCCACCGGCGGCCAGGTCACCGCACGCGACTTCCTGGCCGGGCTCCCGGTGCTGGGGGAGTCCGAGCTGTACGACGACATCGCCGCCCGGCTCGACACCACCTCGGACGGCGAGACCGCCTGCGCGATCGAGCTGGCGCTCGAGGGCCTCTACCTCGCGCGCAAGATCGGCAAGGACTCCGACGGGCGCGAGACGGTCTACGGATGAGTCGCTACCAGCGCTACTCCGGCGGCGACCCGCTCGCCCCGCCGGTCGACCTCGCGGAGGCGCTGGAGGCGATCGGCGAGGACGTGATGGCCGGCTACTCCCCGGAGCGGGCGATGCAGGAGTTCCTGCGCCGAGGCGGGGCCGAGCAGAGCGGGCTCGACGACCTGGCCGCCCGGGTCGCCCAGAAGCGCCAGGAGCTGCTCCAGCGCCACGACCTGGACGGCACGCTGCGCGAGGTCAAGGAGCTGCTCGACAAGGCGCTGCTCGAGGAGCGCAAGCAGCTGGCCCGCGACATCACGATGGACGACGGCGACCGCGCCTTCCGCGAGCTGCGCCTCGAAAGCCTGCCCTCCTCGACGTCGGCCGCGGTGAGCGAGCTGTCGTCGTACGACTGGACGAGCAGCGAGGCGCGCGAGGCGTACGAGGAGATCAAGGACCTGCTCGGCCGCGAGCTCCTCGACCAGCGGTTCGCCGGGATGAAGGAGGCGCTCGAGGGGGCGGGGGAGGAGGACCGGGCGGCGATCAACGAGATGCTCGGCGACCTCAACGAGCTGCTGGAGAAGCACGCCCGGGGCGAGGACACCGACCAGGACTTCGCCGACTTCATGGACAAGCACGGCGACTTCTTCCCCGAGGGCCCCGAGAACATCGACGAGCTGCTCGACACGCTCGCCCAGCGCAGCGCCGCCGCGCAGCGGATGCTCAACTCGATGACGCCCGAGCAGCGCGAGGAGCTGATGCAGCTCTCCGCCCAGGCCTTCGGCAGCCCCGAGCTGATGCAGCAGCTGGCCCGGATGGACGCCAACCTCCAGGCCCTGCGCCCCGGTGAGGACTGGGGCGGCTCGCAGCGCTTCGAGGGCGAGGAGGGCCTCGGCCTCGGCGACGGCACCGGCGTCCTCCAGGACCTGGCCGACCTCGACGAGCTCGCCGAGCAGCTGGCCCAGTCCTACGGCGGCGCCCGGCTCGACGACGTCGACCTGGACAAGCTGGAGCGGCAGCTGGGCGACCAGGCCGCCGTCGACGCCCGGACCCTGGCCGAGCTCGAGCGCGCGCTGCGCGACTCCGGCTACCTGCGGCGCAGCACCGACGGCGACCTGCGGCTGAGCCCGAAGGCGATGCGCCAGCTCGGGAAGTCGCTGCTGCGCGACGTGGCCACCCGGCTCACGGGACGGCAGGGCCAGCGCGACGTACGCCGTGCCGGTGCGGCCGGCGAGCTGACCGGCTCCTCGCGCGCCTGGGAGTTCGGCGACACCGAGCCGTGGGACGTGACTCGGACGGTGACCAACGCGGTGGTCCGCACCGCCGCCGGGGGCGGCTCCGCGCGGGGCGGCGTCCGCCTCGAGCTCGAGGACCTCGAGGTCGCCGAGACCGAGGCCCGCACCCAGGCCTGCGTGGCGCTGCTGGTCGACACCAGCTTCTCGATGGCGATGGACGGCCGGTGGGTGCCGATGAAGCGCACCGCGCTGGCCCTGCACCAGCTGATCAGCTCGCGGTTCCGCGGAGACGACCTGCAGCTGATCGCGTTCGGCCGGCACGCCCAGGTGATGGAGATCGAGGAGCTGACCGGGCTGGACGCCCGGTGGGCCAAGGGCACCAACCTGCACCACGGGCTGCTGCTGGCCAACCGGCACTTCCGTAAGCACCCGAGCGCCCAGCCGGTGCTGCTGGTGGTCACCGACGGCGAGCCGACCGCCCACCTGGAGTCCGACGGCGAGGTCTGGTTCAGCTACCCGCCGCACCCGCTGACCATCGCCAACACCGTGCGCGAGCTCGACGCGTCGCGCCGGCTCGGGGCACAGACCACGTTCTTCCGGCTCGGCGAGGACCCCGGGCTGGCCCGGTTCATCGACTCGATGGCCCGCCGGGTCGACGGGCGGATGGTCTCCCCGGAGCTGGACGACCTGGGGGCGGCCGTGGTCGGCAGCTACCTCGGCTCCCGCAGCGGGGAGTCGTCGTACGGCGACCAGTTCGGCGGGTACGGCGGCTGGGGCGACCGCGGCTTCTGGGTGGGCGGCTGAGGACTCGCACGCTCGGTCGCTAGCCTCGGGTCGCATGGAGATCCTCGGTTCCTCCCTCGACGACCTGCGGCGCACCCGCACCAGCGTCAAGTGGCGGGCCTGCCCCGACGACGCGATCCCGGTCTGGGTCGCGGAGATGGACTCGGCCCCGTGCCCGCCCGTGGTCGAGGTGGTCACCGAGGCGCTGCGGCGCGGCGACACCGGCTACGCGTGGAGCGAGCCGCTGGTGGCGGCGTTCGCCGGCTTCGCCGCCCGCCGGTGGGGCTGGGAGGTCGATCCCGGCCCGGGTGATGCAGGTGCCCGACGTGATGATCGGGATCGAGGAGGTCATCCAGGCGCGGGTCCCCGCGGGTGGAGCGGTGGTGGTGAGCCCGCCGGTCTACGACTCGTTCTTCGGCTTCGTCGCAGCCACCCGCCGCCGGCTGGTCGAGGCGCCGCTGGGCGCTGACCACCGGCTCGACCTCGGCGCCCTGGAGACCGCGTTCGCCGACGCCGGGATGGGGTCGGCGTACCTGCTGTGCAACCCGCAGAACCCGACCGGCACGGTGCACACCCCGGAGGAGCTGGCCGCGGTGGCCCGGCTGGCCGACGAGCACGGCGTGCTGGTGGTCTCCGACGAGATCCACGCCCCGCTGGTGCACCCCGGCGCGACGTTCACCCCCTACCTCTCCCTGCCGGAGGCCGGGCGCGGCCTGGCCCTGGTCAGCGGCTCCAAGGCCTGGAACCTGCCCGGGCCTCAAGACCGCGCTGCTGGTCGCCGGCCACGAGACCGGGCACGGGCTGCACGAGGTGGTCACCCACGGCGCCCAGCACCTGGCGGTGCTCGCCCAGACCGCGGCGTACGAGCACGGCGAGCCGTGGCTGGACCAGCTGCTCGGGGAGATCGTCGAGCGACGCCGGCTCCTGGTCGACCTCCTCGCCGAGCACCTGCCCGAGGTCGTCGGTGGCGCCGGCCGCGGCGACCTACCTCGCCTGGCTCGACTGTTCGCGGGCTCGGGCTCGCCGACCCGGCCGCCGCCTTCGCCGAGCACGGAGTCGTGGTGGTGCCGGGGACCCGGTACGACCGGCGGGCCGAGCAGTGGGTCCGGTTCAACGTCGCCACCTCCGCCGGAGGTCATCACCGAGGCGGTACGCCGGATGGCGGGGGTGCGGGAGAGGGCTGTCGCCGCGGGTTAGCCTGCGCGCCATGGACCCCGCGATCCGTCCCGCCACCTCCGACGACTGGCCGGCGATCTGGCCGTTCTTCCGCGAGATCGTGGCGGCGGGGGAGACCTATGCCTACCCCGACGACCTCACCTCGGCGCAGGCGCGCGACCTGTGGCTGGAGCCCGCGCCCGGCCACGCGGTGGTGCTGGAGGAGGACGGCGAGATCCTGGGCACCGCCAAGATGGGACCGAACCGGCCCGGCCGGGGCGACCACGTGGGCACCGCGTCGTTCATGGTCTCCCCGAGTGCCCGCGGCCGCGGCGTCGGTCGCCGGCTCGGCGAGCACGTGGTGCAGTGGCACCGCGACGCCGGGTTCCGGGCGATCCAGTTCAACGCCGTGGTGGAGACCAACACCGCCGCCGTCGCGCTCTGGCAGTCGCTGGGGTTCCGGATCGTCGGCACGGTGCCCGAGGCGTTCCGCTCATCCGCGCACGGGCTGGTGGGGCTGCACGTGATGCACCTGCCCCTGTCCGTCTAGGCCGGTGACCAGGCCCGGCGGCTAGGCTCGACCAGGGCTCAGGCCCAGCGGCGCACCGCCCACCGCTCCACCACGCCCAGCACGGCGTCGGTGGTCTTGCCCAGGAGGGCGAGCAGCACGATCGCCAGCAGCAGCCGGTCGGTGCGACCGTTGTTCTGGGAGTCGACCAGCAGGAAGCCGAGCCCCTGCGAGGAGGCGATCAGCTCGGCGGCCACCAGGAAGAGCCACGACTGGGCCAGCGCGAGCCGCAGGCCGGAGAAGACCGCCGGCACGACGGCAGGCAGCTGGACCGCGGTGAGCAGCCGGACGCCGCGCAGCCCGAACGCGCGCGCGGCCTCGACCAGCTGACGGTCCACGTGGCGCAGCGCGAGGTGGACGGTGGTGAAGACCGGGAACATCGCCCCGATCGCGATCAGCGTGACCTTCGAGTCCTCGCCGATCTTCATCCACAGGATCAGCAGCGGCACCCAGGCCAACGACGGGACGGCCCGCACCGCCCCGATCGTCGGCGCGAGCAGCAGGTCGGCGACCCGGGAGAGGCCGAGCAGGGATCCCAGCACGACGCCGACGCTGGCGCCGATCGCGAAGCCGACCAGCACCCGCTGGGTGGAGATGTGCACGTGCCCGAGCAGCTCGTCGCGCTCCCACAGGCCGCGCGCGGCGTCGAGCACCGTGCCGGGCGCCGGGAGCTGCACGGGACTGAAGACGCCGGCGCTGCTGAGCGTGTGCCAGCCGGGGAGCAGCGCGGCCGGGAGCAGCAGCCCGGCCAGGACCCGGACGACGGGGTGCGCGAGCCAGGCCGCCGGCTGGCGACCGTGGCCCACGGGGGCGCGGACGTCTGCGTCGGCACCCCCCTCGACACCCCCGTCGACCCGTCCGTCGACACGCGCCTGGCTCGCGCCGGACATCAGTCGCCCACCCGCGTCGCGTCGGCCTTCGCGGCGTACTCGTCGGTGAGCAGCTCCTCGAGCGCGGAGTCGATCTGCGACTGCTCCTCGACGTCCCCGGACTCCACGAAGAGCGGGCCGACGGTGGTCAGCACGTCGAGCTGGGCCTGCCCCGGCACGTGGTCGAAGTCGAGGTTGGTCCGCTCGGTGAGCACGGTCTGCGCGACCGCCTCGTCGATCGCCGCGGCCTCGGCCAGGATCGCCACCGCCTCGTCGGGGTTCTCCTGGATCCAGTCCCGCGCCTTGGCGTAGGCGTCGACGACCAGCTGGGCGAGCTCCGGCTCCTCGTCGAGGAACTCCTCGGTGGCGTTGAGGAAGCCGTAGGTGTTGAAGTCGATGTTGCGGTAGACCAGCTTCGCGCCCTCCTGCTCGGCGGCGGCCATGATCGGGTCGAGGCCGGCCCACGCGTCGACGCGAGCCGTTGGCCAGCGCCGACCACCCGTCGGCGTGCTGGAGGTTCTGCACGGTGACCTCGTCGGGGTCGATCCCCTCGGCGGCGAGCGACTGGAGCAGGAAGAAGTAGGGGTCGGTGCCCTTGGTGGCCGCGACCTGCTTGCCGGCCAGGTCGGCGACGTCGGTGATCTTGGAGTCCTCGTCGACGACGATGGCCGCCCACTCGGGCTGGGAGTAGATGTCGATGGTGCGGATCGGCGACCCGTTGGCCCGGGCCAGCAGCGCCGCGGAACCGGCGGTGGAGCCGACGTCGATCGCCTCGGCGCGCAGCGCCTCGTTGGCCTTGTTGGAGCCGTCGCACTTGACCCAGGTCACCTCCACGTCCTCGTCGGCCAGCGCGCTCTCCAGCCAGCCCTGGTCCTTGACCACCAGGCTGAGCGGGTTGTACGTGGCGTAGTCGAGGGCCAGGGTGCGGCCGTCGTCGTCGGCGGAGGCCTCACCCTCGGCGCAGGCGGCGGCGGTGGTCAGCAGCAGACCGGCGGCCAGCAGGCCGAGGAGCGGACGACGCGTCTGCGTCGGGCGGGTCTTGGTCACGATCGGTTCCCTCTTCTGGTGGGTGTTCGGTGTGGTGGTGCTTCGGTGTGGTGGTGTTTCTTGGTCGGTGGTGCCGCCGGATGACGGCGCCTCTGGACGGGTGGGTCAGTGGCGGTGGGCGTCGACGCCGAGGCTCTGGAGCAGGCCGGCGCGCAGCTGCGCGAGCTCGACCGAGCCGCGGTCGCGCGGGCGCTCGCCGGGCACGGTCACGACCTCGGTCACGCCCGCGGCCGGGTCGTCGTCGGAGCGGCCCAGCACGACCACCCGGTCGGCCAGCTGGAGTGCCTCGTCGACGTCGTGGGTGACCAGCAGGACGGTGGTCGGGCTGGCCCGGCGTACGTCGAGCAGGAGGTCCTGCATCTTCATCCGGGTCAGCGCGTCGAGCGCGCCGAACGGCTCGTCGAGCAGCAGCACCCCGGGCCGCCGGGCGAGCGCCCGGGCCAGGGAGGTGCGCTGCGCCATGCCCCCGGAGACCTCCCGCGGCCGGTGCCCGGCGTGCTCGGCCAGGCCGACCAGCGCCAGCAGCTCGTCGACCAGGGCGTCGCCCTCGCGGCGTCCGGTGCCCGGGGGCAGGCCGAGGGCGACGTTGTGCCGCAGCGTCCGCCACGGGAGCAGCCGAGGCTCCTGGAACGCGACCGCGCAGCGGCTCTCGATGCCCGAGACCACCTGGTCCCCGACCAGCACGCGGCCGGAGGTGGGCTGGTCCAGCCCGGCAGTGACCCGGAGCAGGGTGGACTTGCCGCAGCCGCTGGGGCCCAGCAGGGCGACCACCTCGCCGGCCTCGATCCGCAGGTCGACGCCGCGGAGCACCTGGCGGCGCTGGCCGCCGACGCCGAACGCCCGGCCCACACCCTCCAGCCGCACCTCGAGCGCCTCGGCGGCCGCCACCGGGGCCCGACCCGGGGTGCCGGGGACCCGGGTGGGCGCGCGAGCCGCGGCCGAGGTCGGAAGCACTGTCATGGGGGATCCCGTTCACTCTAGATGGGTAAGTGACAGCGACTTACTCCAATTAAAGCGTACGACGAGACCTCGGGGCCACCGGTCTCATCGGGAGCGACCGGCTACTCGGCGAAACCGGGCAGCGACTCCTCGAGCAGGGCGCGGAAGGGGACCTCGGCCTCGAGCTGGCAGAGCAGCCCGACCCCGCCGAGCCAGGTGCGGTGGATCAGCAGGTACTCCGGCGGCAGGTTGATCTTGGTCGCCATCGTGAAGTGCGGGGAGCGCGGGTCGTTGAGCCGCTCGTACTGCTCCCGCATCCAGGCCCGGCTGAACCGGAACCGCTCCGCGGTCATCGGCTCCACGAACGGGCTCAGGTACTCCAGCAGCGCGTCGGCGTCGACCCGGACCCCCGGCCGGACGAACCCCTCCTCGCGCAGCCCGGCCAGCAGCACGTCGGCCCGGTTCTCCGAGGCGTCGCGCAGCAGTCGGCCCATCGCCTCGGGGAAGGCTCCGCCGGGCAGCCGGGCGACCGCGCCGAAGTCCAGGACCCCGAGACGGCCCGGGGTCCCGTCCTCGTCGGGGATCGTGCGGAAGTTCCCCGGGTGCGGGTCTGCGTGCAGCATCCCGGTCCTGGCGGGCCCGGCGAAGGTGAACTTCACCAGCAGCTCGCCGTAGTGGTCGCGCTCCTCCTCGGTGCCCTCGGCGATCACCCGGGCCAGCGAGCCCTCGCTCTCGAGCCACTCCGAGACCAGCACCCGCTCGCTGGCGAAGACCACCTGGGGCACGAGGATCTCCGGGTCGCCGGCGAAGGCCTCGGCGAAGACCTGCTGTGCCTCGCCCTCCAGCGTGTAGTCGAGCTCCTCGGCCGCCCGGTCCTGCAGCTCGGCGACCAGTGCGGGGATGTCGAGGCCGGGGAAGACGGGGCTGATGCCGCGAGCGACCCGGGCCAGCTGTCGCAGGTCGCCCAGCAGCGCCTCGTCGGCGCCGGGGAACTGCACCTTGATCGCCACCTCGCGCCCGTCCTGCCAGGTGCCGCGGTGCACCTGGCCGATCGAGGCGGCAGCCGCGGCAGCCCCGTCGAGCCAGGTGATCTGCTTGCGCCAGTCGGGGCCGAGCGACTCCGCGATCACGTCGCGCACCTGCTGGGTGCTCATCGTCGGCGCGTTGTCCTGGAGCGCGGTGAGCTGCTCCCGGTAGGGGGCCGAGGCCTCCTCGGGCAGGGCCGCCTCCAGCACCGAGAGCGCCTGCCCGAACTTCATCGCGCCGCCCTTGAGCTCACCGAGGGTGCGGAAGAGCTGCTCGGCGGTGCGCTGCTGGACCTCGCTGAGCACCACCTCGGCCGGCTTGCCGCCCAGCCGCTTGCCCATGCCCCACGCGGTGCGGCCGGCGTACCCGAGGGGGAGCGCGGCAAGGCGGGCCGTGCGCGTGACGGCCTTGCGCGGCAGATCGACCATGCGTCCCAGTGTGGCCGATACCTGGTCGATCCCTGGCGGGTGTCCGTGATCGCTGTCACAATCCCCGCGGAGGGGCCATGACGCACGGAGCGCACGACACGGGGGATGCGGACGACGCAGCCTCGCCCGGGCTGGCTGCCCGGGCGCGGGCATGGTCACGCCGTGACCCGTGGCTGGCCGGGCTTTCGGCTGCGGCCGGGGTCTGCGCGGTGGTCGCCGGGGTGCTCGTGGCGCAGCTCGTCGCCTGCCGGGTGGTCCGAGCCGACGCCATCCTCGAGCGGCGTGCCCCGCCTGCCGGTCCTGGGTACGGACCTCGAACCGACCGAGCCGCTCCGGCTGGGGCCCACGAGGCCGGACGCCACCGGGGTGCTCACCGGCATCGTCCGCGACCAGGACGGCCGACCCGTAGCCGGCCTCGACGTCGAGCTCCTCGGCGGCCCCGAGTTCTCCGTGGAGCCGCCGTTGCAGAGCGACCGGACCGACCGCCAGGGCAGGTACCGGTTCGAGCGGGTGGGCGCGCGCAGGCACACGCTGCGGTTCATCGACACCCTGATCCAGGGGCGGTTCCCGGAGCAGTACCACGGGGGCGTCTTCGACCTCTCTGCCGCTCAGCTGCTGCGGGTGAGTCCTCGACAGACCGTCCGGGTACCCGTCGTGCTCGAGGCCGGTGTCCGGGTGACGGGCACCGTCCGATCCACCTCGGGCGGGCCGGTGGACGCCTACGCGATCCCGGAGCGCCGTACCCCGACCGGCTGGGTGCAGGTCTCCGGAGTCAGCGGTCCGCAGGAGGGTGTCGGCCGCTTCGACCGCCGGGGCCTGCCCTCCGGTACCTACCGGCTGCTGATCGGCAGCCTCAACCGCGGCCGGCTCTACGCCGGTCCCGGTGGCGCCGAGGCCGCCGGGAAGCGCGAGGCGCCGACGTTCGAGGTGGGCAGCGGCAGCACGGCGCGGGTCGACGCCGTCCTGGGCGAGCCGGGACGGATGGTCGGCCGGGTCGTGACCCCGGGCGGGCGGCCGGTGCCCGGGGCGACGGTCAGGCTGGCCGAGGATGCCGAGCCCGTCGGTCCCCCCGTCGGCTCCTGCTGCGTGTGGTATCCCCAGGGTTACGAGGACCGGACCGCTGCGGACGGGACGTTCGCGGTCGTCCCGGCGAACCTCGACTACCGCCACCTGCTCGACGTGTCGCCGCCCCGCGGAACCCTCTGGCAGGCCTGCGGCATCGACCTGCGCGAGGCGGGGGGCGCCATCGACCTCGAGCCGGGCGAGGTGCTGGAGCGTGAGCTGGTACTCGCCCCGGGCGGAAGCGTGCGTGGGGTCGTGACAGACCAGGACGGCGCGCCGGTGGCCCACGCCCAGGTGGTGGCCGTGCCGGTCAAGGGGGCTCCCTGCCAGCGTGAGGTCACCGTCCGCAGCGACCGTCAGGGGCGCTACCGGCTGGCAGGACTGGCCGACCAGCAGTACCGGCTCCGCGTGGAGCACCGGCGGCACGCCACGACCTGGATCGGTGGTGGCGGCCGACGGGCGGAGGCCAGGGTGGTGCGGGTGCGACCCGGTCGCACCGTCGGCGGCCTCGACGCGAGGCTGGAGGCCGTGGCCAGGATCAGCGGCACGGTCTCCGTGCGCTCCAGCGGGCGCGCCGGTCACCGCCCCCTACGTCGAGGTCTGCCTCGACGACGGTGCCGCTGACCCTCACCGGAGCAGCGACTCGTGCGTCACCGTGGACGAGGACGGCGGGTTCGTGCTGGAGGGGGTACGGCCGGGAAGCCGGCTGCTGAGACTCCGGAACCTGTCGTTCCGGCGGACCAGCAGCAGAGCTGGGCCTACCTCGACGCCGAGGGTGTCATCACCTATGACCGGGGGCAGGCGGCTCGGCTCGAGGTCACCCCCGGGGAGGACGTCACGGACGTCGACGTGGCCCTCGACGCGTCGGCGTCGATCTCGGGGGTCACGGTGAGCCGTCTGGGAACCGAGCGGGAGTGGGAGCACCTGGCGCTGCTGCGACGCGACGTCGACGGCAGCTGGTCCCAGGTGGCCCGGACCCAGTCGGTCGAGGACGGCGTCTTCGAGCTCGAGGGCCTGCCGGCGGGCTTCTACCGCTTCGCCTCCGTCCGGGGCGAGGAGGGTTCCGAGGAGCTGGTGCCGCTGCCGACAGGTCCCTCGCTGCTGGGGATGTGGGTGGGGCCGGGGGAGTCGCTGGAAGACGTCGAGGTTCAGCCCGCGAGTCCGTAGGCCGTGAGCCGGTAGCCGGCTGTCCGTCAGGCCGTGGCCGGGAACCGGACGCCGGTGTTGGCGTGGCAGCGGTAGCCGAAGGGGTTCTTCGCGAGGTACTGCTGGTGCGCGTCCTCGGCGTAGTAGTAGCCAGCCTCCTCCGCGGGGCGGATCTCGGTGGTGATGGCGCCCAGCCGGCGGCGCGCCAGCTCGTCGCCGTAGACCTTCGTCAGCTCCCGGGCGACCTGCTCCTGCCCGGGGGTGGTGAAGTAGATCGCCGAGCGGTACTGGGTGCCGACGTCGTTGCCCTGCTGCATGCCCTGAGTCGGGTCGTGGATCTCGAAGAACTTCTTCACCAGGTCGGCGAAGGAGACGACCTTCGGGTCGAAGACGATCCGCACGGCCTCGGTGTGGCCGGTCCGCCCGGAGCAGACCTCCTCGTACGTCGGGTGCGGGGTGATGCCTCCGGCGTAGCCGACCGAGGTCGACCAGACGCCGTCGACCTGCCAGTAGATCTCCTCGGCGCCCCAGAAGCAGCCGAGTCCGAAGACGGCGACCTCCATCCCCTCGGGCACCTCCTCGGCCTGGACCGGGGTCTTCAGCACGAGGTGCTGGCCCAGGCGCCACGGCTGCTCGGCACGGCCGGGCAGGGCGTCCTCGGGGGTGGGCAGCTGGGACTTGGTGCGACCGAACAGCACGGGATCTCCTCGGGGTCGACTGGGCTCGGACTGCTACAACACCGCGACCGGTCTGGTGCTTCCCGCGCCGTCCCGGCTGCGCGTCAGCGGTGCTCGGGCGGCCGGCCCAGCGCGGCGTCCGGGTCCTCGGTCGCCTCGGGGTCGCCGGGCGCGGAGTCGGGGCGGCGCTCGTGGTGCCGCCGCCCGCCGGTACGCCGCTCCTCCTTGAGCTCGGCCTCCTGCAGGTGCCGCTTGCCGGCGGCCAGCTGCTCGCGGGCCTCGCGCTCGAGCCGCTTGACGTCGGCGTAGTAGCCGTCGTCGTACTCCTCCATGATCTGGAAGGTCCAGCGGCCCTCGAGCACGTTGCGCCCGACCAGCTCGCTGGCCACCCGCTCGGCCAGCTCGTGGTGCCCCGCGTCGCGGAGCAGCTCGGCCGCCTCGCCGGCGGCGAAGTCGGCGGTGCCGGTCAGCCGGTGGAACCCGTAGAGCATGCCGCGGGCCTGCTCGATGGTCTCCAGCGCCTCGGAGAGCTTGCCGAGCGCCTCGACCGTCTTGTCGTCGAGACCGGGCGGGCGGGTGTGTGCGTCGTCGATGGCCATGCGGAGCAGATACCCGCTCGGGCGCGCGGCTAGTCTCGGGCGGGTGAGCCAGTCCAACAGCAGCGAGCACGCCCACAAGTCCGGCTTCGAGACCCGGGCGATCCACGCCGGCTACGAGCCCGACCCGAGCACCGGGGCGGTGATCCCGCCGATCTACGCGACCAGCACCTACAAGCAGGACGGCGTCGGCGGTCTGCGCGGCGGCTACGAGTACAGCCGCTCGGCCAACCCCACCCGCACCGCGCTGGAGGGTGCGCTGGCCGCGGTCGAGGAGGGGGAGCGGGCGTTCGCGTTCGCCTCCGGGCTGGCCGCGGAGGACACGCTGGTGCGGGCGCTGTGCCGCCCCGGCGACCACGTGGTGCTGCCCGACGACGCGTACGGCGGCACCTTCCGGCTCTTCGACAAGGTCGAGAGCAGCTGGGGCCTGGAGCACAGCCCGGCCGCCGGCTCCGACCTGGACGCCGTGCGCGCCGCGATCCAGCCCGGTCGCACCAAGCTCGTCTGGATGGAGACCCCGACCAACCCGCTGCTCAACATCGGCGACATCGAGGCGCTCGCCGCGGTCGCGCACGAGGCCGGCGCGCGGCTGGTCGTCGACAACACCTTCGCCTCGCCGTACCTCCAGCAGCCGCTCACCCTCGGCGCCGACGTGGTGGTGCACTCGACCACCAAGTACGTCGGCGGCCACTCCGACGTCGTCGGCGGCGCCTTGGTGGTCCGCGACCTCGAGGTCGCCGAGACGATCGCCTTCCACCAGAACTCGATCGGCGCCGTGCCCGGCCCGTTCGACAGCTTCCTCACCCACCGCGGGCTGAAGACGCTGGCGGTGCGGATGGACCGGCACTGCGACAACGCCGAGCGGATCGTCGACTTCCTCACCGGGCACCCGGCGGTGGCACAGGTGATCTACCCCGGGCCTGCCCGAGCACCCGGGGCACGCCGTGGCGGCCAAGCAGATGAAGCGCTTCGGCGGCATGGTGAGCTTCCGGGTGGCGGCCGGCGAGCAGGCCGCGCTGGACCTCTGCGCCCGCACCGAGGTGTTCACCTTGGGCGAGTCGCTGGGCGGCGTCGAGTCGCTGATCGAGCACCCCGGCCGGATGACGCACGCCAGCGTCGCGGGCACCGATCTCGAGGTGCCGGCCGACCTGGTCCGGCTCAGCGTCGGGATCGAGACGGTCGAGGACCTGCTGGCCGACCTCGACCGCGCCCTGGGCTGACCCAGGCTGACCAGGGGCCTGGGTAGCCTGACCGGATGACCAGCGACGGGGACGAGGGGCACCACCTCGACGAGGAGTCGGGCGGTGCCGAGGGGCAGCCGTCCGCGCAGCAGGTCGAGGCGGAACGTACCCGGGAGAGCATCGCGGAGCGGATCACCCAGCAGCTGGCCAACCAGTGGGCGATGATCCGCGCCGAGCGGCGGGCCGAGCCTCGGCCGGTGATCACTACCGGGCCCTCGAACTTCAGCCGGGCGCAGGTGCCGTGGGGTCTCGACCTGGCGGCTGCCTGGGCGTGGCGCTTCATCGTGATCGCGGTGGCCGGCTACCTGATCGCCCGGACCGTGGCCGACTTCGCCGTGGTGACGCTGCCGCTGGCGATCGCCCTGCTGATCGCGGCCCTGGTCAGCCCGTTCGTCCGCGGGCTGGCTCGCGTCGGCATCCCGCGCGGGCTGGCCAGCATCAGTGCGGTGGTGCTGACCCTGGGCGTGGTCGGGGTGCTCCTCACGTTCGCCGGCCAGCAGGTCGCCACCGGCGCCACCGACCTGGCCGACCAGGTCGTCGCAGGGCTCCAGCAGATCCGGGTCTGGCTCCGCGACGGCCCGCTCAGCGCCAGCGAGAGCCAGATCAACGACTACATCAAGGTCGCCCAGGACGCGATCACCGAGGGCTCCCAGAACGGCGCGGTGGTCAGCCAGGTCACCGGCATCGGCAGCGCGCTGGGCCACGTCACCGCCGGATTCTTCATCGTCCTGTTCGCCACCTACTTCTTCCTCGCCGACGGCGAGCGGATCTGGGCGTGGACCGTGCGGCTGGCGCCGCGGGCGGCCCGCGAGCACATGGACAACTCCGGGCGGGTCGCCTGGGTCTCGCTGACCCAGTTCGTCCGGGCCACCGTGATCGTCGCCCTGGTCGACGCGATCGGCGTGATGATCGTGGCCGAGATCCTCAGCGTCCCGTTCGTGCTGGCGATCGGCGTCCTGGTCTTCCTGGGTGCCTTCGTGCCGATGATCGGCGCCACGGTCGCCGGGTCCGTGGCCGTGCTCGTCGCCCTGGTCGACCAGGGGCCGTTCACCGCGCTGCTGATGCTCGGCGGCGTGATCCTGGTCCAGCAGCTCGAAGGACACATCCTGCAGCCGTTCCTGATGGGCCGGTTCGTCTCCCTGCACCCGCTGGGCGTGATCGTGGCGATCGCCGTGGGCATCGTGCTCGCCGGCATCGGCGGCGCCCTGGTGGCGGTGCCGCTGGCCGCCGCGGTCAACGCCGTCGTCCAGCACCTGGCCGAGCAGACCGCGGTGGGGGAGTCGGACCCCGACGACCGGCTGGACGAGGAGATAGCCGCCGAACGGATGGCCGGCAACCGGGCCGAGCCGGTGCCCGTGCCGGAGAGCCCCGTGGTCGACGACGACGAGGGACGCTGTGCGGATGAGCGAGGCGATGTGTGAGTGAGGGAGGAACGGCGATGAGCGAGCGGGGCACGGGCGAGCCGGTGGGACTGGCCGAGATCGAGCGGGCCGCGAGGACGCTCGAGGGGGTGGCCGTGCGCACCCCGATGGAGGAGTCGCGCTGGCTCTCCGACCTGGCCGGCGGCCCGGTACGGCTCAAGTGCGAGAACCTCCAGCGCACCGGCTCGTTCAAGGCGCGCGGCGCCTACGTCCGGATCGCCGGGCTCAGCGCGGCCGAGCGGGCCCGGGGCGTGGTCGCCGCCTCGGCCGGCAACCACGCGCAGGGGGTGGCGCTGGCCGCCCAGGCGCTGGGCATCCGCGCCACCGTCTTCATGCCCGAGGGCGCCCCGATCCCCAAGGAGAACGCCACCCGCGGGTACGGCGCCGACGTGGTCTTCGCCGGTCGCTACCTGGAGGACGCGCTGGCGGCGGCCCGGCAGTTCGCCCTCGACACCGGGGCGGTGCTCATCCACCCCTTCGACCACCCGGACGTGGTCGCCGGGCAGGGCACCTGCGGCCTGGAGATCCTGGAGCAGTCTCCCGAGGTGCGCACGGTGCTGGTGCCCACCGGCGGCGGCGGGCTGCTGGCCGGGATCGCCCTCGCGGTCAAGGCGCTGCGACCCGACGTGCGGGTGGTGGGCGTGCAGGCCGAGGGCGCCGCGGCCTTCCCCGGCTCGCTGGCCGCGGGTGCTCCGGTCGCGCTGACTGCGATGAGCACGATGGCGGACGGGATCGCCGTGGGGCTGCCGGGGGAGCTCACCTTCGCCGCGGTCCGTGACCACGTGGACGAGGTGCGCACGGTCTCGGAGGAGTCGCTGTCGCGGGCGCTGCTGGCGCTGCTGGAGCGGGCCAAGATGGTCGTCGAGCCGGCCGGCGCCGCCGCGGTGGCCGCGCTGCTGGACGAGCCCACCGCGTTCGAGACCCCGGCGGTCGCCGTGCTCTCGGGCGGCAACATCGACCCGCTGCTGCTGGGGCGGGTGATCCGGCACGGCCTCGCGTCCGCCGGGCGCTACCTCTACCTGCGGGTCTGCATCACCGACCGGCCAGGTGACCTGGCCAGGCTGCTGGCGCAGGTCAGCGAGACCGGCGCCAACGTGCTCGAGGTCGCGCACGAACGGTTCTCACCGACGCTGGCGCTGGACGAGGTCGAGGTCAGGCTCCAGCTGGAGACCCGCAGCACCGCCCACGCCGAGCGGGTGCTGGCCCGGTTGCGGGAGCGCGGTCACCGAGTCTTCGAGTGACGCGCGCTCCCCGCGGGAACGCAGAGTGGCTCAGCCGGTGAAGGGGACGGCGTCGACGATCTCGACCTTGAGGTCCTTGCCGTTGGGCGCCTCGTAGGTGACGGTCTCGCCCTTCTTGCGGCCGTTGATCGCGGCACCGAGCGCCGACTGGGGGGAGTAGACGGTCAGGCCGTCCTCCTCCATCTCCCGGGCGCCGAAGAGGAAGATCTCCTCGTCGCCGAAGTCGACGAACTTGACCGTGACCTTCATGCCCGGCTCCACGACCCCGTCGTCGGCCGGGGTCTCGCCGACCTCGGCGCGGCGGAGCATGTCCTCCAGCTGACGGATCCGGGCCTCCTGCTTGCCCTGCTCGTCCTTGGCGGCGTGGTAGCCGCCGTTCTCCTTCAGGTCACCCTCGTCGCGGGCCGAGCTGATCTTCTCGATGATCTCCTGGCGCTTGGGCCCCTTGAGGTCCTCCAGCTCCGCCGTGAGCTTGTCGTAGGCGTCCTGGGTCAGCCAGATGGTGGCCTGATCGGTCGACTGGGTCATGGCTCCACTCCTGTAAGGAAAAGCAACACCCGCCGGGCTCCATCGCTGCTGCGCGATCTATCCCTCGAGCCCCGCGGGTGACTGGTTGACAGGTCAGTCTAGCAACCGCGTGCCGAATGCGCCCGTTCGTCGAAAGACCGGTCAGCGGCGCCGGGTCTGCCCCTCGACGCGGCACCCGACGTTCTCCGCGCTGGTGGCCCGCCGCTCGGTCCGCACGGTCACCTCCTGGCGGCCGTCGACCCCGGTGAAGGCGAGCTCGCCCACCGTGGCCTTGTCGGCGGAGTAGGGCGCGCACCAGGCAGTCGGCCTCCTCGACGCCGTCGAGCCGGACGTCGACCACGACGGTCACCGTGTGGTCGTCGACGACCTGGTAGCCGACCTGGCCCGGAGGCGGCGGCGGGCGACCCGTGGAACCAGGCGGCCCACGCCCAGCCAGCCCAGCGAGACCACGGCGAGAAGGACGACGAGAGCGGTCGACCAGCGGGCGTCGTCCGCGGGTGGGAGTGCCGTACCGGGTGGCCAGGTCTGCCTGCGAGCTCACGGCTCCAGAGTGCCACCTAGACTCCAGCCATGCAGACGCGCCCCCCGGCCGGCCCTCGCGCCGGTCTCCGCCTCATGCACGTGCACGCCCACCCCGACGACGAGTCGAGCAAGGGTGCGGCCAGCACGGCGAAGTACGTCGCCGAGGGCGTCGACGTGCACGTGGTCACCTGCACCGGTGGCGAGCGTGGCTCGATCCTCAACCCCAAGATGGACCGGCCCGACATCGCGGCGAAGATCACCGAGGTGCGGCGCCGGGAGATGGAGTGCGCGCGCGACATCCTGGGCGTCACCCAGGACTGGCTCGGCTTCGTCGACTCCGGCTGGCCCGAGGGCGACCCGAAGCCGCCGCTGCCCGACGGGCTGCTTCGGCCTGGTCACCCCCGAGGAGGGTGCCGCCCCGCTGGTGCGGCTGATCCGCGAGTTCCGCCCGCACGTGGTCACCACCTACGACGAGAACGGCGGCTACCCGCACCCGGACCACATCAAGTGCCACGAGGTCTCGGTCGAGGCGTTCCACGCTGCGGGCGACCCCGAGCGCTACCCAGAGGCGGGGGAGCCCTGGCAGCCGCTCAAGCTCTACTACCACCACGGGTTCAACCGGCCCCGGACGGTCGCGCTGCACGAGGCGATGGTGGCCCACGGACTGGAGTCGCCGTTCGCCGAGCGGCTGGAGAAGTGGGAGCCCAACCCGGAGTGGGACGACCGGATCACCACCCGGGTGCCCTGCGGCGACTACTTCGGCGTGCGCGACCAGGCGCTGCTGGCGCACGCGACCCAGATCGACCCGGACGGGTTCTGGTTCTCCGTGCCGCGCGAGATCCAGCAGGAGGTCTGGCCCACCGAGGACTACGAGCTGGTGGTCAGCCACGTGACCACCGAGCTGCCTGAGGACGACCTCTTCACCGGGATCGACCTCACCTCGTGATCCGACCGGCCGCCTGAGAGACTGGAGCCATGCTCGACCTCTTCGACCCCACCTTCCTCGACCCGCTGCTCACGCTCGCTGACGGCGCGCCGCGGCCCGCCCCGGAGCCCGAGGACGTGAAGGCCGGCTGGACCGCCCTCCTCCTCTGGCTGGGCATGGCTGTCGCCGTCGCCCTGCTGGGCTGGAGCCTGGTCCGCCAGCTGCGCAAGACCAACGCCGCCCGGGATGCGGGGGTCTTCGGGGACGAGCCTGCTCCCGCCCCCGAGGACGAGCGGGAGACTCCGCGTCCCTGAGCGACTCCCGAGGGCGCTGCGCACCCGGTCCGTTTGCTCGCGCATACCCGTGGGTACCGGCCGGTCATGATCTTCCAAATCCTCGGCCTTCTGCTGGTAGGCATCGTGATCGGTGCCCTCGCTCGACTGCTTCGCCCCGGCAAGCAGTCCATGAGCATGGTCGCGACCATGCTGCTCGGCGTCGTCGGCGCGATCATCGGTGGCCTCATCGGCGGCCTCTTCAACGACAACACCAACCCGTTCGAGCTCAACTTCCTGGGCTTCGTCTTCGCGGTGATCGCGGCCTTCCTGCTGGTGGGCATCGCCGAGGGCATGTCCTCGCGCAACAAGAACACCGTCTGACCCCGTAGCACCACGGGCGGAGATCGCCCACGTCTCGACCGCGCAGCCCATTCGGCTGCGCGGTCGCGGCCATTTCCGGACGGCACCGCTCCGTGACCGGGGTCACAGGTGGGCTATCTTCTGCTTCGTGCGCCGAACCGCCGTGGTATTCCTCTCCGCCCTCCTGCCCGCACTGGCCGCGCTGGCGTTGCTGCCGCCGGCCCACGCTGCCCCGGACACCTTCAGCCGGGTCTGGGACCGGGGTCCGGGCGGTGAGCGGATGGTCGCGCTCGGAGACTCCTTCGCCTCCGGGCCGGGCATCGACCCGCAGCGGCCGGAGGGCTGCTCGCGCAGCGAGCGGAACTTCCCGAGCCTGGTGGCCGGCGTGCTCGACCAGGCCCCCGGTGGGCTGAACGCCTTCACCGACGCCAGCTGCGGGGGAGCGCGGTCGGGCGACCTGTTCTCGGCCCAGAGCCTGCCGGGCGGGCGGACGAACTCGCCGCAGCTCGACGCGCTGGACGCCGACACCACCCTGGTCACCTTCGGCACCCTGGGCGGCAACGACGTCGGCCTGGTCCAGCTGGCGGCGTCCTGCTTCGCCACCGACTGCGTGCCGGCCGCAGGCACCGACCCGTACGCCGACAGGTTCCGGACGCTGGAGACCCAGCTGAGCCGGGGCATCGCCGAGGCGCGGACCCGGGCGCCGCAGGCCCAGATCCTGGTGATCGGCTACGGCACCTACCTGCCGCCCCGCGGCTGTGTGGACACCTTCGGCGGCGCCCTGAGCGCCGAGGAGTTCACCTACGTGCAGGGCCAGATCGACCGGATGTCGGAGACCCTCGAGCGAGTGGCGGCCGGGCCGGACGTGGACTTCATCGACATGCGCGACATCCCGGGCTCGGTGGACCGGACCGCCTGCGCCGAGCCGCGGCGCCAGTGGATCCGCGCGCTCGAGACCTACGGTGACGGGGCGGTGCTCCATCCCTCCGCGTGCGGCATGGACGCGATGGCCCAGCACCTGGTGCGCACGCTCCAGGGGCTGCGCGGCGAGCCGCAGACGCCGTTCGACGACTCCTGCGTGAGCGCCGGGCCAGGCTCGGTGCCCGCTCCCACGCCCGCGCCGCCGACCCCGACCACGACGCCCAGCACGGCAGCCGCCCCGTCGCCGGACCGCGCCGCGCGCCGGGCCCAGCTGCGCGAGCAGGCGTCGTCGCTGAGGCTGCGTCCCACCTGCGCGAAGGCGCGGGCCCGGGTGCAGGTCCGGGGGGCCACCGGGCAGGTCGAGCGGGTCCGGTTCTCCGTCGGCCCGAAGAAGGTCGGCGTCGACCACACCGCCCCGTTCCGGGTCTCGCTGCGGGCCGGCCGGCTCCCTGCCCGAGGGCAGCTGCGCGCCAAGGTGGTGCTCCGCGACGGCGACCTGCGGACGGTCCGCAACCTGCGGCGCGAGCGCCCCGCCTGCCTGCGCTGAGCCGCCACGGTCATGGCACTCACGGCGGCGTGGTGCGCTCCCGCAGCCAGGTGGTGGTGCCCGGGGCCATGCCGCGTGACTTCGGCGTGTGATCCACCGGCACGACGATCAGCGCCGCCTCGCCGGGCAGCGCCCACTTGAGCGCGTGGTAGACGACCGAGAGCGACTCGGTGCTCTCCAGCAGCAGCAGCCCGTCGGCGACCTGCCGGGCCTCGTGCCACGGGCCGTCCAGGTCCTCGGGCGGTACGGCGGTCCAGGCGAGGTAGACGGTCACGGGGCCGATCCTGCCTGAGCCGGTCCCTCCGTGCGCGGTCCCGCGAGGCGCGGCTCGGCGACGGTGAAGACCTGCCCGTTGACCGGGAAGTCCGGCTGGGCGCCGGGCTTGACGCCGGACCCGGTCCACCGAGGGTCGAGTGCGGGCTCGAGCTCCAGGCCGGACCAGGTCATCGGGATCCCCGCGGCTCCGCTCGGTCGGGGCCCGTCCATCAGCTGCACGTGCAGGTGGGGCTCCGAGGAGTTGCCGGTGTTGCCGACCTCGGCGAGCTGCTGCCCCGCTGCTACCCGGGCGCCGGCGGCGACGGTGGCCGACCCTCGTCGCAGGTGGGCGTAGGCGGCGCAGGTGCCGTCGTCGTGCTCGACCACGACGTGGTTGCCCAGGAGCCCGGCGGCGCCGCGCAGCTCGCGCCAGAACCCGTCGACCGTGAGCATCGCGATCAGCAGCGGCCAGGTGTCGCGGGCCCGGTGGTCGCGCTGGCCGTCGGCGACGCGCAGCACCGTGCCGCCCACCATCGCGTGCACCGGACGGCCGAACGCGGCGTACGAGGCGGGCCTGCGGCCGCGCAGCGACCAGCCGAGCCGTGCGGGCGCCTCCTCCCCGCTGGGGACCAGCAGGTCCACGGCGTACGTCTGACCCATGGAGCGGACCCCGTGGCTCGGCACCGCCGACCCTGGGCTGTTGAGGGCCACCCAGCGGCCCCGCACCGGCGCGAGCACCGGCACCGGGTCCCGCGACGGCGGCTGCGGGGGACGCACCAGGAAGAGCAGGAACGGGACGGCGACCAGGAGCAGGCCCCAGGGGAACGGCACGTCCACCACGGTGGTGACCACGACCGCGAGCACGAAGAGACGCAGCCACCAGGTCTGCCCGCGGGCGATCGCGCTCCTCATCGCCGGGCCGCCTGCACCATGACCAGGGCGGGGACCACGCGGGCGACCGGTACCTCGTACCGCCCACCGCCGAGGGCACTCAGCCAGCCGGCGGCGACCAGCTGGCGCAGGTGGTGGTAGACCTGCCCGCTGGTCCCGACGCCCTCGGTCGCGGTCAGTTCCGGGACGGTGGCCACTCCGGCCAGCACCTGCTGGAGCAGTCGCAGCCGGACCGGGTGCCCCAGGGCGGCGAAGGCATCGCTCGTGGTCGCCCAGTCGAGCTCGAGCAGGTCCTGGGTGACGGCTCCCTCCTGCCACTGGGCCGTGCGTCCGTCGGGCAGCTCGACGTGGCCCACCAGCATCACCGCGCCGGGCCCCGGCACCCGCGCCCGCAGCCCGTCCAGGGCCCAGAAGACCGGGTCCGGCTGCTTGTTCGGCTCCCTGTTCGGTTCCCCCTCGGAGGCTGCGCCCGCCGCGGTGGCGGGGGCAGGGTGGTCTGGGTCGTCTGGGTGCCCTCGAGCGCGGTGACGCGGCGCTCGAGATCGGTGACACGGTCGTCGAGACTCATGGCACCACGGTAGTACGTAATTACGTGATGTCGTGATCCTACGGCGGGAAGACGCAGAACTCGTTGCCCTCCGGGTCCGCCAGGACGGTCCATCCCGGCTGTTCCCAGCGCGGCTGCGCCCCCCGTGCCAGCAGCTCCTCCACCCGGCCGGTCACGTCCCAGTGCACCCGTGAGGGCGCCGTCCGCGGCTCAGGCACCGGGACGAAGTCGAGGGTCATCCGCTCGTCGACCGCGACGCCCTCCAGGGTCCACCAGTCGTCCTCCGGCGCGTGGGCCACCTCGGCGCCGAAGAGCGCTCCCCACCAACGGGCCTGGGCCTCCGGGTCGGCGCAGTCGACGACCACCCCGTGCAGCCGGTAGTCGGGCACCTGCTCGGGGGGCCGGAGGAAGGCGCAGAACTCGTTGCCCTCCGGGTCCGCCATCACAGTCCAGCCGAGACCGGTGTGCTCCGCCGGTGCGAGCACCGTGGCGCCGCGTGCGACCAGCTCCTCGACCGTGGCCGAGTCGATGTCCGGGTGCAGCCGGCTCTTCACCCGGTGCGGGACGGTCGACCTGGTTGAGCCACACGGTGTGCCGGGCGGTCGGTCCGTCGAGCCGCGCGGGCGCGGTCGGGTCCGCCACGTCCAGTCCCAGCACCGGTGCCCAGAACCGCGACTGAGCGACCACGTCCACGGCGTCCAGGCAGAGCGCCTTCCACGTGACGAGAGGTCCGAGTTCCTGCGGGTCGGTGGTCACCGTCACAGTCCAAGCAGGGACGAAGGGCCCTGGCCACGCCTCCGCGGCCGCTCCCAGGATGGAGCGATGGTCACCGAGAGGATCACCGCCTCCGCCTGGTCCGCCGGTTCGGCCGACCGGCTGTGGGCGCTGGCCAGCGACGTGGAGCGCTGGCCCGAGCGGCTGGACACCGTCGACTCGGTGCGCGAGCTGAGCAGCGGCCCCACCCGGATCGGCTCCCGCTTCGAGGTGCGGCAGCCGGGCCTGCCGAAGGCGGTCTGGGAGGTGACCGACTGGCAGGCCCGCTCCTTCACCTGGGTCTCCTCGGCCCCGGGGATCCGCAGCACCGCGGTGCACTCGGTGCGCGAGGACCACGAGGGCGCCAGCCTGGACCTGTCGCTGGAGTGGTCCGGCCCGCTGACCCCGCTGATGAGCCGGCTGCTGGGGAACCGGGCGACGGGGATGGTCGAGAACGAGGCGGTCACGTTCGCGCGGCTCGCCGAGCGGGAGCGGCCGGACGGGCGGACTGTCCTAGCCGGGTGGCAAAGTGGTCCGGTGACCCGGACCTCGCTCTCCCGCCTGCCCGGGGAGCGGGTGCTGGCCCGGCGACGGGACGCCGGGAGCGGGTGCTCGAGGCGGCCGACCTGCCGGCGTACGTGGCCGAGCCGCGAGGCGGCCGAGGCTCCGCGCTGGGTCTGGGACGACACCGCCCGGTGGTACCCGCCGCTGCTCGCGGCCGGGGTCCGGGTGGCGCGCTGCCACGACCTGCGGCTCTGCCACCACCTGCTGCGGCGGGCGCCGGCGGTCGACGCCGGGCTCCTCGACGGCGAGGAGTCCTCGTCACTGGGACCGGCTCGGGCCGAGCACGCCGTCGGAGCCGGCGCTCTTCTCCGTCGACGACACCGCCGAGCACCTGCGCGCCGACCTCGAGGACGCCCGCCAGCTCGCCGCGGTCGCCGCGTCCCGGGCAGGCGTCGCGGCTGCGACTGCTGCTCGCCGCCGAGTCCGCCGGCGCCCTGGTCGCGGCGGAGATGACGCACGCCGGGGTGCCCTGGCGCGCCGAGGTGCACGAGCGGCTGCTCACCGACCTGCTCGGGCCGCGGCCGCCCCGCGGCGCGCGACCGGCCCGGCTCGAGGAGCTCGCCGCCCAGGTGCGGCAGGCGTTCGGGAGCCCGGGGCTCAACCCCGACTCGCGGCCCGACCTGCTGGCCGCGCTGCGTCGCGCCGGCCTCGACGTGGAGGACACCCGGGCCTGGACGCTGCGCCGGCTCGACCACCCCGGGATCGAGCCGCTGCTGCGCTACAAGCAGCTCGCGCACCTCTTCTCCACCTCCGGCTGGGCCTGGAGCGACCAGTGGGTGCGGGGCGGCCGGTTCCGCCCGGTCTACCAGCCCGCCGGGTCGTCGACCGGCCGCTGGTCGTCGGCCGGCGGCGGCGCGCTGTCGTTCCCGGCGCAGATCCGCCCGGCGGCGGTCGCCGACGAGGGGTGGGCGCTGGTGGTCGCCGACGTCGCCCAGCTCGAGCCGCGGGTGCTCGCCGGGATGAGCGGCGACGCGCGCGCTCGCCCGGTCCGCGCGGGGCGCCGACCTCTACCAGGGGATGGTCGACGACGGCGCCGTGGCCAGCCGCAACGACGCCAAGCTGGGCCTGCTGGGCGCGATGTACGGCGCGACCAGCGGGCAGAGCGGGCGGATGGTCGCCGGGCTCGTCGCGGCGCTACCCCGCGGCGTTCGGCCTGGTCGAGGCCGCCGCCCGGGCCGGCGAGCGCGGCGAGTCGGTGCGCACCCTGCTGGGCCGCGGGTCGCCGAGCCTGGGCGAGGTCTGGGACCACGACCCGACCGAGCCGTCGACCGACCCCGACGGGCAGGCCCGGCTGCGGCGGGCGTACGGCCGGTTCACCCGCAACTTCGTGGTGCAGGGCACCGGCGCCGAGTGGGCGCTCTGCTGGCTCGCCGACCTGCGCGCCCGGCTCTGGCGCCTGGGCGCGCAGGGGGGAGCGGACCGGCCGCTCACCGCGCGGCCGCACCTGGTCTTCTTCCTGCACGACGAGGTCGTCGTGCACACCCCGCTGGCCTTGGCCGAGCGCGTGGTGGAGGAGAGCCGGCAGGCCGCAGCGGCTGCCGCGGACCTGCTCTTCCGGGACCTGGCCGTCGACTTCCCGCTCAACGTCTCCGTCGTCCGGTCGTACGCCGAGGCGGGCAAGGCGGGCTCGGTGCCCGTCGATCGGGACGGGTGACCCGCCAGGTCCGGGACCCGGGTCCTTTGACAGCGGGGGACGGCGGCGATTCGCTGGAACGGTACGGATCGGCGCGGCTCGACGACAACACTCGAGGGCGCCGGACGTTTGCCCCGCGGGGGGTCCGGGCACGTGCTCCCCGTCCTGCTCGGAGACATGGAAGGAAGCACTCGTGGCTACCACTCACCCGGCTGTCCGGGCTCGAGACGAGGACCGCAAGGCGGAGCTGTGGGGACTCGCGATGCTCTGGTTCGTGCCGTGCGTGGGCTTCCTGCTGGCCGTCCTGGGGCTGGGCTACTGAGCCCGTTCCCCACCATGGCGCCTGAGGCAGGCTGAGTCGCCTCAGGTGCCGCAGAAGGTCTGGTAGGTCGAGTCGAACTCGGCCGGACCGGCCTCGGCGTACCGCTCCAGTCCGGGGCGCTCGTCGTACGGCGACGTCACCGCCGCCAGCAGCTGCCGGACCGGCGCGAGGTCGCCGCCGACCGCGGCGCTCCAGCGCCTCCTCGACCAGGTGGTTGCGCGGCACGTAGACCGGGTTGCTGCGGTCCATCACGTCGGCGTCGGGGGAGAGCGCCGTCCAGTCGTCGAGCCAGGCGTCGACGGCGGCCAGGTCGAGCACCAGCGACCGGGCGGGCTCCCGGTCGCCGCGGGCCGCGCGCCCCAGCGCCCGGAAGAAGCCGGTGTGGTCGACGTGCCCGGCGGTCATCAGCTCGTCCAGCCGGGCGGCGAGGCCGTCGACCTCGGCGTCCGGGACGGCCCCCGCGGTGAGGCCGAGCTTCTCCCGGGACCGGGCCGTGGTCGCGGCCGCGAGCAGCGGCCGGAAGGTGGCCAGCTGCTCGGTGGCCAGGGCGACCGCGGCGCTCTCGTCCTCGGCCAGCAGCGGCAGCATCGCCTCGGCGAGCCGGGCCAGGTTCCACTCGGCCGCGGCGGGCTGGTTGCCGAAGGCGTAGCGCCCACCGGTGTCGATCGAGCTGAAGACCCGGCGCGGGTCGTGGGCGTCCAGGAAGGCGCACGGTCCGTAGTCGATGGTCTCCCCGGAGATGGTCATGTTGTCGGTGTTCATCACCCCGTGCACGAACCCGAGCGCCGTCCACCGGGCGAGCAGCTCGGCCTGGGCGGCGACGACCGCGGCGTAGAGCGCCAGGTAGGGGTGCTCCGCCTCGGCCGCCTCGGGGTGGTGCCGGGCGATCGCGTGGTCGGCCAGCCGGCGCAGCAGCGTGACCTCGCCGGTGGCCCGGGCGTACTGGAAGGTGCCGACCCGCAGGTGGCTGCTGGCGACCCGGGCGAGCACGGCGCCGGGCAGCACGGTCTCGCGCTGCACCGGCCGTCCGGTGGCGACCACGGCCAGCGACCGGGTGGTCGGCACGCCCAGCGCGTGCATCGCCTCGCTGACCACGTACTCGCGCAGCATCGGGCCGACCGCGGCCAGGCCGTCCCCGCCGCGCGCCAGCGGGGTGCGTCCCGACCCCTTGAGGTGGAGGTCGCGGACCCGGCCCCGGGTGTCGGTGAGCTCGCCCAGCAGCAGGGCCCGGCCGTCGCCCAGGCGCGGCGACCAGCCGCCGAACTGGTGGCCGGCGTAGACCTGCGCGACCGGCGTGGCTCCCTCGGGCACCGCGCCACCGGTCAGCAGCCGGATCCCGTCGGCGCTGCGCAGCCATCCGGCGTCGAGGCCGAGCTCCTCGGCCAGGCCGTCGTTGAGCAGCAGCAGCGCGGGCTCCGGCGCGGGTTCGGCGCGCCAGGGCACGGCGAGCTCGGGCAGGTCGGTCGCGTAGCGGCGGTCGAGGTCGATCCCGGGAGCAGGCACGGTGGAGGTCACCTCTTCCACGGTACCGACCCGCCGGGTCGCCGGCCGCCGAGGCGGCCCGAGTCGCCGCTCAGCGCAGGGCGTACGTCGCCAGCGAGACCCCGACGTAGTGGCTGAGGAAGGCCAGGATGGTGAAGGTGTGGAAGACCTCGTGGAAGCCGAACCAGCGGGGGTTGGGGTCGGGACGCTTCGTGCCGTAGACGACGCCGCCGAGGGTGTAGAGCGCTCCGCCCACCACGACCAGGGTGATCACCGCGATGCCCAGGCTGCGGCCGTAGGCCATCGCGCCGTCGACGAACCCGCCGAAGAAGAAGACCGGCGCCCAGCCCAGGGCGATGTAGATCGGCGCGGAGAGCCAGCGCGGGTGCCTGAGCCAGAACAGCTTCATCGCCACGCCGGCCAGCGCGCCGCCCCAGCTGATCCCGAGCATCCACCACCGGTCGGCCCCGTCCAGCAGGAGCACCGCGAACGGGGTGCAGGAGCCGGCGATCAGCACGAAGATGTTGGAGTGGTCGAACCGCTTGAGGTGGGCGTGCGTCCGCGGCGACCAGTGCCCGCGGTGGTAGACCGCCGAGACCGTGAAGAGCAGCAGGGCGGAGAGTGCGAAGACCGCGGACGCCAGACGGGTGGCGGCCGTGGGGGAGAGTGCGACCAGCACGATCCCCGCGGCCAGCGCCACCGGCACGGTGCCGGCGTGCAGCCAGCCGCGCAGCTTCGGCTTCGCATCCTCCAGGGCACCTTCGACCCGTTCCTGCAGGTGGTCCATGCGTGTGCGCACCGCGTCGGTCATGGACTCCAAGTTACGACAGCGTAGGTGGCCGGTCACGAATTCGCGACGCGCGTCACTCCGGGCCCGCTGCTCGTGAGGTGGAGAGCGGCCGTGGGTAGCATCGGCGCTCATGGGGAACTTCAAGGACGCCGTGCGCCGGCTGCTCTACCCGGCGTACGAGTCCCGGGTGGTGAAGTTCCTCCCGCCCGACCGGATCCCGAAGCACGTCGGCGTGATGCTCGACGGAAATCGGCGCTGGGCGCGCGCGGTCGGGGCGGAGACGTCCCAGGGCTACCAGGCCGGCGCCGACAACATCCAGCCGTTCCTCGGATGGTGCGAGGAGGTCGGGGTCGAGGTCGTCACCCTGTGGCTGCTGTCGACCGACAACCTCAACCGCCCGCCGGAGCAGCTGGCCGGGCTGCTCACCGTGATCGAGGGGGCCGTGGAGTCGCTGGCGGCGACCGGACGCTGGCGGGTGCACCCGGTGGGCGCGCTGGACCTGCTGCCCGACGAGACCCGGGCCCGGCTCAAGGCGGCCGACGAGGCCACCCGCGACGTGCCGGGCCTGCTGGTCAACGTGGCCGTCGGCTACGGCGGCCGCCGGGAGATCGCCGACGCGGTGCGCTCCCTGCTGCTCGAGCAGTCCGCGGCCGGCAAGACGCTGGAGGAGCTGGCCGAGACCGTCGACGTCGAGCACATCGCCGAGCACCTCTACACCAAGGGCCAGCCGGACCCCGACCTGGTGATCCGCACCTCGGGCGAGCAGCGGCTCGGCGGGTTCCTGCTCTGGCAGAGCGCGCACAGCGAGTTCTACTTCTGCGAGGCGCTCTGGCCCGACTTCCGCCGGGTCGACTTCCTCCGGGCGATCCGGGCGTACGCCGAGCGGGAGCGTCGGTTCGGGACCTGACCTGGCCGTCCGGGACCGCACCGGTCTGCGGACGGGTCCGACGGATCTCGTGAACCGGATCACAGGAAGCACCCTCGCCTTGGGTTCCCGACGCGGCGTCAGTAAGTTGGCGACATGGTGTCGATAACTTTCCAGGCCGGGTGATCACGTGTTCCTCGCGATTCGCGAGCTGCTCTTCGCCAAGGGCCGCTTCGTGCTCATGGGGTCCGTGGTGGCCCTCATCTCGATCCTCATGGTGCTGCTCTCGGGCCTCTCCGTCGGGTTGGTCAACGACGGCGTCTCGGGCCTGCAGAAGATGCCGGTGACCTCGTTCGCCTTCCAGGAGGACGTCTCCAAGGACTCCGCCTTCTCGCGGAGCGTGATCGACAAGGACGTCGTCGAGAGCTGGGCCGCGCAGCCCGGGGTCGACGAGGCCGCTCCGTTCGGCAACGCCTTGGTCAACGCGGAGTCGGAGAAGGGCGTCGAGATCGACCTCGCCCTCTTCGGCATCGAGACCGACTCCTACCTCGCGCCCGAGGTCGAGTCCGGCAGCGTGCTCGGCGACGACCCGAACGAGATCGTGATCAGCGCGACGGCCGCCGAGGAGGGGATCGAGGTCGGGGATGTGATCAAGGTCGAGCCGATGGGCGCCGAGCTCACGGTGGCCGGCATCATGCCCGGCCAGCACACCTTCGGTCACGTCGACATCGCCTACCTCCCGCTGCGCACCTGGCAGGAGATCCGCACCGGGGCCGCCCCGGGCGAGGAGGTGCCCGCGCGGGTCTACGACGAGATCACCGCGGTCGCCGTCCAAGGCTCCGACGACGCCGATGCCCTGAAGGCCGGGGACGCCGCCGCCGGTACCACCTCGATGACCCTGGACGACTCCTTCGGCGCCTCCCCGGGCTACACCGCCGAGACGTCGACCCTCCAGCTGATCCAGGTCTTCCTCTACGCCATCTCGGCCCTGGTGGTCGGCGCGTTCTTCACCGTCCTGACCATCCAGCGCAAGCAGGAGGTGGCGGTGATGCGGGCGATGGGCGCCAGCACCGCGTACCTGCTCCGCGACAGCCTGCTCCAGTCGCTCCTGCTGCTCCTCGGCTCGGTCGCCGTCGGCGTGGGCCTGGGCCTGGCCGCGGGCGCCGCGATCTCCGGGACCGCGATGCCGTTCGCGCTGGAGGCCGGACCGATCGCGGTCGCCACCACGCTCCTGATCGTCCTGGGCGTGCTGGGCGCGGCGGTCGCCGTCGTCCGCATCACCCGTGTCGACCCCCTCACCGCCCTGGGAGGCAACCGATGAGCACCGCACCCGGACGCGACGTGGCCGCCGCCGACGTGGCGACCCCGGCCCTGGAGATCTCCGACGTCTCGCTGCTGCACGGCGACGGCGAGGAGACGGTCACCGCGCTCGACTCGGTCAGCCTGAGCGTGCAGCCCGGCCAGCTGATCGCCGTGGTGGGCCCCTCGGGCTCCGGCAAGTCCAGCCTGCTGGCGGTGGCCGGTGGACTGATCAAGCCCACCTCCGGCACGGTCCGGGTCGGCGACGTCGACCTGACCACCGCCTCGCGCAAGCAGGTGACGACCGTGCGGCGCACCCGGATCGGCTACGTCTTCCAGAGCGGCAACCTGGTCCCCGCGCTGACCGCGCGCGACCAGCTCCGGCTGCCGCTGACCTTCGGCCGTGTCACCGACCCCCGCGACCCCGACGAGCTGCTGGCCGAGGTCGGGATGGCGCACAAGGCCAAGCGCCGCCCGCACCAGCTCTCCGGCGGCGAGCGCCAGCGCGTCGGCATCGCGCGGGCGCTGGTCACCCGGCCCGGGCTGCTGCTGGTCGACGAGCCCACCGCCGCCCTGGACCGCAGCCGCAGCCAGGAGGTGGTCGCGCTGCTGGCGCAGGAGAGCCACCGGCACGGCGTCGCCACGGTCATGGTCACCCACGACCACGACGTGCTGCACCACTGCGACGAGATCTACGAGATGATCGACGGACGACTCGGGAAGGCAGCGGCGCCGACCCGGTGACCAGCTGACCCAGGAGGTGATCGTGCCGCGGATCCAGGCACCGACCGTGGCCGAGCACCGGCGCCGGCAGGAGCGCGCGCTGCTCGACGCAGCGCGCGCTCTGCTGGCCGAGACCCCCGAGGCCCCCACCCTGGGCGCGGTCGGCGAGCGGGCCGGCATGGCCCGCTCCAGCGTCTACCAGTACTTCGCCTCCCGCGACGACCTGCTGGCCGCCGTGGTGGCCGACGTCTTCCCGGAGTGGGCCGGCCAGGTGCGGGCCCGGGTCGAGAGCGCGGGCGGCCCGGGGGAGCGGGTGTGGGCGTACGTCTGCGCCAACGTGGAGCTCTTCGCCTCCTCCGAGCAGTCGGTCGCCCGGGCGCTGACCGCGGTGGTGGAGCCGCACCTGCTCCGGGCCCCGATGCAGGCCTTCCACGCCGAGCTCCAGGTGCCGCTGCTCGCCGCCCTGACCGACCTGGGGGAGTCGCGGCCGCGGCAGGTCGCCGAGCTCGTGGACTCCATGGTCGTCCAGGTCTCGCGGAGCCTGGGCTCGGGCGGGGGCGGGGGCGGGGGTGGGCCCGAGGACGCCCCGCGCGACCAGGGCGAGGCGTTGGCCCTGCTGCGGCGGCTGCTGGCCGGCTACCTGGGACTCTCCCCGGACCTGCCGGCCGACGTGCCGGCCGAGCCCACCGCCGACGTGCCCGGTCCCGCCCCGCGCAGCCGGTGACCCGGGCTGCTTGGCATCCTGGGAACCTGCGGCGGCGCCTGCACGTTGAGCCTCGCGAGTCCCCCGACCGAAAGTGCCATGAAACCTCAAGAACCCATCCGGCCCTGTCCCTCTAGCCAGGACAGGACCGGTGCCTCGCGACCGCTCGTGATCATCCGATGACGGCGGTCCTCACACTCCTCGCTCGGCCTCCTGGTGGTCCTGCTGATCACCGTCGTGACGGGCTACTTCGTGGCCCAGGAGTTCGCCTACATGTCGGTCGACCGGTCCCGGCTCAAGGCCCGCGCCGCCGGCGGCGACCCGGCCGCCGACCGCGCGCTCAAGGTGACCGGCCGGACCTCGTTCATGCTCTCGGGCGCCCAGCTCGGCATCACCGTCACCGGTCTGCTCGTGGGCTACGTCGCCGAGCCGCTGATCGGTCAGTCCCTCGGCACGCTGCTCGGCGGCGTGGGGGTCCCGACCGCGGTCGGCATCGCCGTCGGCACCGTGCTGGCGCTGGTCGTCTCCACCGGCGTGCAGATGGTCTTCGGCGAGCTCTTCCCCAAGAACCTCGCGATCGCCCGGCCGGAGCCGGTGGCCCGCTGGCTGGCGACCTCGACCCTGGTCTACCTCAAGCTCGCCGGCTGGCTGATCTGGTTCTTCGACCAGTCCTCCAACCTCCTGCTGCAAGGCCCTGCGGATCGAGCCGGTGCACGACGTGGAGCACTCGGCCACCGCCCGCGACCTCGAGCACATCGTCGCCGAGTCCCGGGAGACCGGGGACCTGCCCGCCGAGCTCTCGCATGCTGCTCGACCGGATCCTGGACTTCCCGGACCAGGACGTCGAGCACGCGATGATCCCGCGCGTCCAGGTCGACACGGTCGACGCGGACGACGACCGTCGCCCGAGCTGCGCGAGGAGATGGCCGGCGGCCACTCCCGCTACCCGGTGCTGGACGAGGACGAGCGGGTCGTCGGGGTGGTCCACCTCGTCGACGTCCTGGCCCTGGGCCACGACGACGCCGGCCGCACCGCGGCGCGACCTGGCGCGGCCCGCCCTGATGGTGCCCGCGCTGATGGCCCTGCCGGACGCCGTGCGCGAGCTCTCGCGCACCCGCAACCAGCTGGCCTGCGTGCTCGACGAGCACGGCGGCTTCGACGGCGTGCTCACGGTCGAGGACCTGGCCGAGGAGCTGGTCGGGGAGATCACCGACGAGCACGACGACGCTGCCCGCGCCGCACGTGCAGGGCGACCCGACGAGCAGCGAGTGGACGGTCGCCGGCGGCTCCCACGTCGACGAGGTGGAGCGCGCCCTCGGGCACGAGCTGCCCGCCGGCGACTACGAGACGCTGGGCGGCCTGGTCATCGCCCACCACGGCCGCTTCCCCGAGGAGGGCGAGGTGGTCGCTGGTGCCGCTGCCCCTGGACCCCGGCGGGTACGCCGACTCGGAGGAGCCGCACCCGCCTGCAGGCCCGCCTGCAGGTGCTCGAGGTGCAGGACCACATCCCGGCCACCGTCCGGATCACGCTCGAACCGATCGACGTGAGGAGCAGTCGTGATGGAGAACCCCTGGGTGGTGACCGGCGCGACCATCGCGATCATCGCGCTGAGCGCCTTCTTCGTGGCGGTCGAGTTCGCCCTCATCGCCGCGCGCAAGCACCGGCTCGAGGACGCCGCGGCGACCAGCCGCTCGGCCCGGGCCGCGCTGCGCAGCACCTCCGAGCTGACCCTGCTGCTCGCCGGCTCCCAGCTCGGCATCACCGTCTGCACGCTGGCGCTGGGGGCGATCACCAAGCCGGCCGTGCACCACTGGCTCACGCCGCTCTTCGACGACTGGGGCCTGCCCGCCTGGGGCGCCGACGTGGCCGGCTTCGTGCTCGCCCTGGTCGATCGTCACCTTCCTGCACCTGGTGGTCGGCGAGATGGCGCCCAAGTCGTGGGCGATCGCGCACCCGGAGAAGTCCGCGATCATGCTGGCCCTGCCGATGCGCGCCTTCATGTGGCTCACCCGCCCGGTGCTGCGAGCCCTCAACGAGACGGCCAACTGGTGCCTGCGCAAGGTCGGGGTCGACCCCGACGACGCGGCCGGCACCGGGCAGGACTCGGCCGCTCTGCGGCACCTGGTCGAGCACTCGGTCAACGTCGGGGCGCTGGACGCCAGCTACTCGGCGCAGTTCTCCGAGGCGCTGGAGCTGGAGACCATGACGCTGGCCGACATCGTCCGTCGTACGCCGCTCACCGCGGTCCCGGCCAGCGCCACCGTCGGCCAGGTGCAGGAGATCTCCCGCGCCTCGGGTCACCTGCGCATCCTGGTGCGCGAGGACGCCGCGCTCGACGGGGCGGTCGACGGGGCAGCCGGCGGGGTGATCGGCATGGTGCACGTGCGCGACACGCTGGTCCGGCCCGGCGGGGCGGGCATCGCGGAGATGGTCCGTCCGGTCGACACCCTCGCCGGCGCCACCACCATCTACGACGCGCTCGCGCACATGCGCCGGGCGCAGCAGCCAGCTGGTGCTGGTGCAGGAGGAGGGCGAGGTGGTCGGCGTGATCACCATGGCCGACCTGCTCAACCGGCTCTTCCCGCACACCCCGGAGCGGGTGGACGCGCCGAGCGCCTGAGCTCCCCGGGCGGGCGGGCCGTTCCCCAGGATTCGCACCGCGTGTCGCTGGCGCGCTCACCCGCCCGGGCGTACGTTGCCTGGCATCGGCACGTGGGGAAGCGCGCCGACACCGGGAGGCCGTTCGTGAGGATTCACGACTTCGCAGCACACCACGGGGGGCGGTTCGCCCCGCGCGGTGTCGGAGGAGGCCGGCACTCCGGTCTTCTGGTCCGTTCCTGGTCCGTCTGCACGAACTAGGGCCGGGCGAGGAGTGCGCGCGCCGGACCGTGAGGGTGAGAACGACGTGGCCGCCACCGAGCACAGCAGCACCGCCCCGGGATCCACCAGCGCAGTCCCCGCCAGCGCAGCCCCCGCCGGCACCGCACCGCCACCCTCCGGGGCCCGACGCACCTACGTCGTGGACACCAGCGTGCTGCTGGCCGATCCCGGCGCGATCAACCGGTTCGCCGAGCACGAGGTGGTGCTGCCGGTGGTGGTGGTCACCGAGCTGGAGGGCAAGCGGCACCACCCCGAGCTCGGCTACTTCGCGCGCACCGCCCTGCGACTGCTCGACGAGCTCCGGGTGGTGCACGGGCGCCTGGACCAGCCGGTGCCGGTCGGGGATGCCGGCGGGTCGCTGCGGGTCGAGCTCAACCACACCGACCCGGGCTCCCTGCCCTCGGGGTTCCAGCTCGGCGACAACGACACCCGGATCCTGTCGGTGGCCCGCAACCTGGCCGACGAGGGGTACGCCGTCACGCTGGTCTCCAAGGACCTGCCGCTGCGGATCAAGGCCTCGGCGGTCGGGCTGGACGCCGAGGAGTACCGGGCCGAGGGGATCAGCGAGTCCGACACCGGCTACACCGGGATGGCCGAGCTGGCGGTCGCCGCGAGCGACCTCGACCTGCTCTACGCTGAGGGCGCGGTCGACCTCGACGAGGCCCGCGAGCTGCCCTGCCACACCGGGCTGGTGCTGCTCTCGGACCGCGGGACGGCGCTGGGCCGGGTGACGCCGGAGAAGCGGGTGCAGCTGGTCAAGGGGGACCGGGAGGTCTTCGGCATCCACGGGCGCTCGGCCGAGCAGCGGCTCGCCCTGGAGATGCTGCTCGACCCGGACATCGGGATCGTCTCGCTCGGCGGGCGGGCGGGCACCGGCAAGTCTGCGATGGCGTTGTGCGCCGGCCTGGAGGCGGTGCTGGAGCGCCGCCAGCACACCCGGGTGGTCGTGTTCCGGCCGCTCTTCGCGGTGGGCGGCCAGGAGCTCGGCTACCTGCCCGGGTCGGAGTCGGAGAAGATGTCGCCCTGGGGCCAGGCGGTGTTCGACACCCTCAACGCGCTGGTCTCCCCGGCCGTGGTGGAGGAGGTGCTCGACCGGGGGATGCTCGAGGTGCTGCCCCTCACGCACATCCGTGGCCGGTCGCTGCACGACGCCTTCGTCATCGTCGACGAGGCCCAGTCCCTGGAGCGCAACGTCCTGCTCACCGTGCTCTCGCGGATCGGCGCCAACTCCAAGGTGGTGCTCACCCACGACGTCGCGCAGCGCGACAACCTGCGGGTGGGACGGCACGACGGGATCGTCGCGGTGGTGGAGAGGCTCAAGGGTCACCCGCTCTTCGCCCACGTCACCCTGACCCGCTCGGAGCGGTCGCCGATCGCGGCCCTGGTCACGGAGATGCTGGAGCACGTGACGGTCTGAGGGGGCCTGTGCCTCTGACCTGAGGTTCGTGTGACCTGAGGCGGGAGCACGAGAGCCCTGTCACGCGGGGGGTGGCAGGAGTTCTTCCTGACATCCCCTGTGACGGTTGTGATGAGGCATGTGACAGAGACCTCGCAGGAAGTGTGCGCGACTGTTTGAACCGGCCAAGGAGCCGAGCGACCTTGGTGACTGCCCGGTACCGGCCGAGGTCCTGCCGGACGCCGCCGTGATCGGGTGCTGTCCCCTGTCCCCGACCCCCTCCGAGACTTCATGTTCGACCTGAAGAAGTACTTCCCCTCCGACCGCACGGCCATCTTCGCTCAGGCCGGACGCAACGTCCGCGACTTCCTGCGTCGTCCGCTCATGCAGGCGAAGGTGGCCGGTGCCACCAGCGCCCTGGCTGTGGCTGCCGGGATGCTCGCCAGCCCGCCCGCTGCGGTGACCGCCAGCGAGGCGCCGGAGAGCGGCCGCATCCTCGCGGTCGCCGAGCACCTCGAGGACCGCTCCGTGGCCTCGCGCTCGGGTGGCCGCGGCCCCGACAAGCACAAGAAGGCCGCGGTCGGCGCCAAGACCCGGACCGGCAAGGTGGTCCGACGGGCCAAGAACCTGAAGAACGCCAGCCCGCAGCAGATCGCCCGGGCGCTGATGCCCCGGTTCGGCTTCCCGCAGTCCGCAGTTCGGCTGCCTGGACAAGCTGTACGTCAGCGAGAGCAACTGGCGAGGTGGACGCCGACAACCCGACGTCGTCGGCGTACGGCATCCCGCAGGCGCTGACCCAGCTGCACGACCTGCCGGCGCGGCTACATGAAGGACGCCGAGGTCCAGATCCGCTGGGGCCTGAACTACATCAAGCAGCGCTACGGCAACCCGTGCGTGGCCTGGCAGTTCAAGGCCGCCAACAACTGGTACTGATCCGCAGCGCTCACTCCAGCGGACCAGTGCCCGTCCCGGCTGTCCGACCCCCCGGTCGAGCAGCCGGGACTTCTGCACCTTGCCCATCTCGTTGCGCGGCAGCGTGCGCGGCGAAGCGGACCTCGCGCGGCCGCTTGTGCGCGGACAGCTCGGCGCCCGACGTACGCCGTGAGCTCGGCGCCCAGCGCCGGCCCGGCGCGTCCGGCGTCGCGCGGCACCACGTGGGCGACGATCCGCTGCCCCAGGTCGGCGTCGGGCTCGCCGACCACGGCGCACTCCGCGACCGCGGGGTGCCCGAGCAGCGCCGCCTCGATCTCCCCGGCGCCGATCCGGTAGCCGCCGGACTTGATCAGGTCCACCGACTCCCGGCCCGACGATCCGGTGCCGGCCGTCGGGCGCCACCACCGCCACGTCGCCGGTGCGGAACCAGCCGTCCGTCGGTCCACGCCTCGGCGGTCGCCTCGGGCCGGTGCAGGTAGCCGTCGAAGAGCGTGGCTCCGCGCACCTCGAGCCGGCCCACCGACTCGCCGTCGTGCGGCACCGGGTCGCCGGCCTCGTCCCGCAGCCGCGTCTCCACCCCGGCCACCGGGACGCCGACCCAGCCGGCCTGCCGGACCCCGTCGGCCCGGGTCGCCACGGTGATCAGGGTCTCGCTCATCCCGTAGCGCTCGACCACCTCGTGGCCGGTCAGCTCGCGCAGCCGCTCGAAGACCGGCACCGGCAGGGCGGCGCTGCCGGAGACGAGCAGTCGGGCGCCGCGCAGGGCACGCCGCGTGCTCCGGGGACTCCGCGAGCCGCGACCAGATGGTCGGGACCGCGAAGTACATGGTCGCCCCGGCCTCGAGCGGCGCCGCGCGTACGCCGCGGGGGTGCCGGCCCCGACGTGCACCAGGCCGCTGCCCACGCCGCAGCGGGCCGAGCACGCCGAGGATCAGCCCGTGCACGTGGAAGAGCGGAAGCCCGTGCGCGAGCACGTCCTCGCCGGTCCAGGCCCACGCCTCGGCGAGGCGCGTCCAGCCCGGCCGCCACCGCGCCCGCGGGAGAGCAGCACGCCCTTGGGCAGCCCGGTGGTGCCGGAGGTGTAGAGCACGAAGCGCGGTCGCGACCCGCGGGTCGCCGCTCGCGGGGCCGGTGACGGCCGCACCGGAGCGCGCCCGCGGTCGACCTCCGGACCGGCAGGCGCGGTCCGGCTGCGCGTCGGGCGCGCCCAGCCAGCAGTCGGGGGCGGAGTCGGCGAGCACGTGGTCGCAGCTCGGCGCGGCCCGGAGTCGGGCGGCACCGGCACCACCTCGACGCCGGCCAGCAGGGCGCCGACCACCGCGACCACCGTCTCCATCGACGGGGTGGCCAGCACCGCGACCCGACAGGTCCACGCGAGGTCGTCCGCGACCGCGCGGCGGCGCCGAGCAGCGCGGGGTAGGTCAGGGTGGCGCCGTCGACGGTGACCTGCTGGGGCCTCGGCCGGCCGGACTCGAGTGCGGTGAGCATGGCCGCCATGATCGCCGACGACCTGGCGAGCGGAACTGGTGGGTTGATGGCGTCCATGCAGCCGGAGAAGCGCCACCAACCCACCACTTCGCCCGGCCGGAGGGCGGACGCCGCGGCTCAGGGGTGGGTCATCGACTCCACGTCGAGGGCGGCGTCGAGCTGCTCCTCGGTGAGCTCGCCACGCTCGACGTAGCCCAGCGCCAGCACGGTCTCGCGGATCGTCGCCCCGTCGGCCAGCGCCTTCTTGGCGATCTTGGCGGCCGCCTCGTAGCCGACGTACTTGTTGAGCGGGGTGACCACCGACGGCGACGACTCGGCGTACCGGCGCATCCGCTCGGTGTCCGCGGTGATCCCGTCGACGCACCGCTCGGCCAGCAGCCGGCTGGAGGTGGCCAGCAGCCGGATCGACTCCAGCAGGTTGCGCGCCATCACCGGCATCATCACGTTGAGCTCGAAGTTGCCGGCCGCGCCGGCCCAGGCGACGGTCGCGTCGTTGCCGACGACCTGGGCGCAGACCATCAGGGTGGCCTCGGGGAGCACCGGGTTGACCTTGCCCGGCATGATGCTCGAGCCCGGCTGGAGGTCGGGCAGGTGGATCTCGGCCAGGCCCGTGGTGGGGCCCGAGGACATCCAGCGCAGGTCGTTGCAGATCTTCGTCAGGCCGACCGCGAAGGTGCGCAGCACCCCGGAGAGCTCGACGAGGGAGTCCCGGGTGCCCTGGGCCTCGAAGTGGTTGCGGGCCTCGGTGAACGGCTGACCGGTGAGCTCGCCCAGCTCCTCGATCACCCGCGGCCGCGAAGCCGGGCGGGGTGTTGATCCCGGTGCCGACGGCGGTGCCGCCCAGCGGGAGCTCGCGGACCCGCGGGAGCACCGACTCCAGGCGCTCGACCGCCGAGCCGCACGGTCGCGGCGTACCCGCCGAACTCCTGGCCCAGCATCACCGGGGTGGCGTCCATCAGGTGCGTGCGGCCGGACTTCACCACGCCGGCGAACTCCTCGGCCTTGCGCTCCAGCGAGGTCGCCAGCACGTCGAGCGCGCGGCAGCAGGTCGTCGACCACGGCGAGCGTCGCGGCGACGTGGATCGAGGTGGGGAAGGTGTCGTTGGAGGACTGGGAGGCGTTGACGTGGTCGTTGGGGTGGACCTCGACCCCGCCGGCCGAGGCGAGCGAGGCGATCACCTCGTTGGTGTTCATGTTGGAGCTGGTGCCGGACCCGGTCTGGAAGACGTCGAGCGGGAAGTGCTCGACGTGGTCCCCGGCGGCGATCTGCGCGGCCGCGGACTCGATCGCGGTGACCAGCTCCTCGGCGAGCACCTCGAGCTCGCCGTTGACCCGGGCCGCGGCCTGCTTGACCAGTCCGAGGGCCTGGACGTGCCGCGGCTCCAGGGTGGTGCCGCTGATCGGGAAGTTCTCCACCGCGCGCTGGGTCTGGGCCCGCCACAGGGCGTCGCGAGGCACCTGGACCTCGCCCATGGAGTCGTGCTCGGTCCGGAAGTCAGTCATGGCCGGACCGTACCCAGCCGGCGGTGGCGGCAACGCTGGTGTGCGTTCAGCGCCGGGCGGAGTAGAGGTAGTACGTCTCGGGGCGGTCCTGGAGCAGCACGTCGTACGCCTTCTCGTCGACCTCGCCGAACACCGTCGCGATCCGCGCCGCCAGCTCGGGGGAGTGGTCCGACGACCAGACCACGAGCACGCCCGCCGGGGTTGAGCAGGTCGCGGCACTGGGTGAGGAAGCGCGCCCGGTAGAGCTCGGCGTTGTCCCGGTGCACCAGGTAGTGCGGCCCGTTGTCGACGTCGAGCAGGAGCAGGTCGTGCCCCTGGCGCGCCTCGGCGACCGCCATCGAGATGTCGGCGTTGACGATCTGCAGCCGCCGGTCGGCCAGCAGCCCCGGACCGTGCGGCACGGTGCCGTCGCGCATCCAGCCGATCAGCGGCTCCTCGATCTCGACCACGGTGACCTTCTCCACCCGCGGGTCGGCGAGCACCCGCTGCGTGGTGAAGCCGAGGCCGAGCCCGCCGATCACCACGTCGACGGGGGCCTCCACGAGGTCGAGGGCGAGCGCGGCCATCTCGATCTCCGAGCCGGTCTCCAGGGTGTCCATCACGAAGACGCCGTTGACCCGCAGCTCGAGCACGTCGGGCGCGCCCGGCCGGGTGCGCCGGCGCAGCACCAGCTCTCCCCGCTCGGACTCCGCACGGGCCACCTCCACGTGCTGCTCGGGCTCGGTCACCGTCTCCTCCTCCACGGCCCGCCCGTTCCCCCGCGCCCGGCGTCGTACACCTGGGACCCGGTGCCTGCCGGGTGGCCGGACAACCGGGCCTCGTACCCCGTGGCCTTCGGAGCATGCGTTCTGTTGGGCAGGACGGCTAGGCTGGCGGCTCATGCTCGAGCCCTGGGTGTGGTTGACCCCGTACGAGGGAGCGACGAGCATGATGGACCTGGCACCCACCGATCCGGATTCGACCAGCAGCAGGCCCGGCCGCGAGAGCCCCGAGAGCGAGACCGAGGGGGCCGAGCGGCGCCTGAGCGAGATCTCGTCCCTGCTGCACCAGGGCCTCTCGGCCGACGAGGCCGCCCTGCGGGTGCGGATCGAGGAGAGCGCCGAGGCGCCCGTGGCTCCGAGCCGGCTGGGCGACCCGGACGCCCTGTGGCGGGCGGCGTCCGACTTCGACGTGGAGGCCCTGGGGCGGGCCCTCGACGAGGGCTTCGGGCTCGGCACGTTCGAGGAGGTCGTCGACGGGTGGCTCCTGCCCTCGCTGCACGAGCTCGGCCTCGCCTGGGCCCGCGGCGAGATCGGGGTCGCGGAGGAGCACTTCGCCTCCGCGAGCGTGCACCGTCGCCTGGCCACCGTCTTCGACCAGACGCCCCGGCAGGTGCACGCCCCGCGGGTGCTGGTCGGCCTGGCCACCGGCTCGCGGCACGAGCTCGGCGTGCTGGCCTTCGCGATCGCCCTGCGGCGTCAGGGCGTGGACGCGGTCTACCTGGGCGGCGACGTCCCGGTGGAGGCCTGGGTGTCCTCGGTGACCACGAAGTCCCCGGCCGGCGTGGTGATCGCCGTCCCGTCGGCCGAGGACGTGCCGGCCTCCCTCGCCCTGGTCTCGGCGCTGGCCGCGGCCGCGCCCGGGGTGCCCGTCGTCGCCGGCGGCAGCCACCAGGACGCGCTGCCGCCGCACGTCACCCCGCTGGGCCACCACATCATGCCCGCGGCGACCCATCTGGCCGCGGCGGTCAAGGCGAAGGTCTGAGGCCCGGACGAGGCGCGGCCGCGGCGCCGTCGGCTCAGGAACCGGCGCGCAGCAGCTCGTCGCCCAGCCCCGAGCGCAGGTAGAGCACCGACCGTCCGTGCCGGGCGGAGCTGAGCAGCCCCGCGTCGCGCATCGCGCGCAGGTGCTGGTTGACCGCGCTCGGGCGTCACCCCCAGCCGGACCGCCAGCTCGGTGGAGGAGGCGGGGGAGTCGAGCACCAGCAGCAGTCGGGCACGCACCTCGCCGACGAGACCGGCGAGCGCGCGCGGGGCCGCCGGCCGGTCGCTCTCCCACAGGGTGCCGGCGCCGCGGGCGCCGTACAGGATCAGCGGCGGCCTCAGCCGCGGAGATCGGCATCGTGGCGGAGCGGGTGAACAGGGAGGGCGACGAGGGTGAGCCCCTCCCCGGCGGTCGAGCGACGGAACCGGGCCGGCGAGGTGACCTCCACCGCGCACGACGTCGTCGACGAGCCGGATCCGCGGGCGGAGATCGGAGAACATCGCCGCCAGCCCGTCCCGGGCCATGGCGCGGCCCCGGAACACGATGTCGGCCTCGAGCACCGCGCGCATCCGGGACCACCACGGCTCGAAGCACGCGGTCCAGTACGCCGCGAGCGCCGCCGGTGATCCGACTCAGCACGCGGTCGGTGCGGCCGGTGAGCACGGCCGGGCGGGTGCCGGGATCGGGGTGCACCTCGGCGAGGTCGTCGCGGACCACGTCGAGCGGCGTCCGTGCGAGCGCGGCCAGCTCGTCGTCGAACCGCGCGAGCGGCGACCAGGGGCGCGGCGTGAGGAAGTCCGGCGTCCACAGGACGCTCGTTGGTCAGCGCCAGCAGCATCTCGGAGTCGAGGCCGGCCCGCGCGTCCGGCGGTGCGCTGCAGCCAGGGCAGCTGCAGCGGGTAGCGACCCGGGTCGCGCCAGGTGCGCAGCGAGAGAGCGAGCTCGGTCATCGGGGAGAGGGCGAACCGCACCTCCCCGAGGTCGCGACCGCTCAGCTCGTACTCGATCAGCCCGACCATGAAGCAGGACGCTACATCGTTGGCGCCGGTCGGCGGGACGTGGGAGAACAGGCGACGTGCTCGACCGACTCTCCCGCCTCCTCCTCCCCGCCGACCCGGTGCAGCGCTCGCTGACCTTCGCCACGATGGCCGGGGCGCTCTCCTCCGGACTCTTCTACAGCGTCAGCGCGCTCTACTTCACCCGGGTGATCGGGCTCGAGGTGACCACCGTCGGCCTCGGCCTCACGATCGCCGGGCTGATGGGCGTGCTCGGCTCGTTCCTCGGCGGCCAGGCCGCGGACCGGGTGGGCGCCGACCGACTGCAGGCGTGGGCCAACGCGGTGCACGGCGTGGCGATGCTCAGCTACGTGCTGGCCGACGGTCCGGTGAGCTTCACCCTGGTGGCCTGCGTCGCCGTGGCCAGCAGGAGCCTCCAGGGGACGGCGAAGTCGACCGTGCAGGTGCGCTGGTTCGCCGGACCGGACCGGGTGGGCATCCGGGCCCGGCTGCGGGTGATCACCAACCTCTTCATCGGCCTGGGCACCCTGCTGGCGGCCGGCGCGCTGCTGGTCGGGACCGCCGTCGCCTACCAGGTGACGATGGTCGCGGTCGGGCTGGTGGCCCTGCTCGCGACCGTCCCGCTGATGGGGCTGCGGGGCCGGGTGGACGGTTTCGCGGGCGTGATGGACGCCCACCTGGTGCCCGACCGGGTCCGCGGTCCCTCCCCGATGCGCGACCGCACCTACCTCACCTCGGTGGCCCTCAACTCGGTGATCGCCATGCACTTCGGGCTGACCAGCGTCGGCGTCCCGCTGTGGATCGCCACCCGTACCGAGGCGCCGGACGTGATGATCTCGGTGCTGCTGGTGGTCAACACCGTCCTGGTCGCGCTCTTCCAGGTGCGGGCCTCCCGCGGCACCCACGACATCGGCACCGCCGGCCGGGTGGTACGCCGGGGCAGCCTGCTGCTCGCCGCCGCCTGCCTGCTCTACGGCGCCGCGGGCAGCGGCGGCGTGCTGTGGGCGGTGGTCGCCCTGCTGGCCGCCGAGGTGGTCGGCTCGTTCGCGGAGGTCTGGTGCGAGGCCGGCGCCTGGGGTCTGGCTTTCGAGCTCGCCCACCCGGACAGCGCCGGCGCCTACCAGGGCGTCTCGTCCACCGGCTACGCGGTGGCGATGATGGCCTCGCCCGCGGTGGTCACCGCGACCGCGGTGGACCACGGCATGCCCGGATGGATCCTGCTCGCCGCGCTCTTCGCCGCCGCCGGGAGCGGGGTCGCCGTGGTGGCCCGCCTGGCCGCGGTACGGCGTACCCAGGCCGCGCTGGTCTGAGGCGGCGGCCCGGGTCGCTGGGCCTGCGCGGGTGTCGGCCTACTGGGCCGAGCGCACCCGGATGCCGGTCAGCGGCACGGTCACGGCACCCGAGGGGTCGGTGAAGAAGTCGTTGCCCTTGTCGTCGACCACGATGAAGGCGGGGAAGTCCTCGACCTCGATCTTCCAGACCGCCTCCATGCCCAGCTCGGGGTACTCGAGGACCTCCTGGCTCTTGATGCAGTCCTGGGCGAGCCGGGCGGCCGGGCCGCCGATGGAGCCGAGGTAGAAGCCGCCGTGGGCGCCGCAGGCGTCGGTGACCTGCTTGGAGCGGTTGCCCTTGGCCAGCATCACCATCGAGCCGCCGGCGGCCTGGAACTGCTCGACGTAGGAGTCCATCCGGCCGGCGGTGGTGGGCCCGAACGAGCCCGAGGCCATGCCCTCGGGGGTCTTGGCCGGGCCGGCGTAGTAGACGGGGTGGTTGCGCAGGTACTCCGGCATCGGCTCGCCGGCGTCGAGGCGCTCCTTGATCTTGGCGTGCGCGATGTCGCGGGCCACGACCAGCGGGCCGGTCAGCGAGAGCCGGGTCTTGACCGGGTGCTTGGAGAGCTCGGCCAGGATGTCGGCCATCGGCCGGTTGAGGTCGATCTTCACGACCTCGCCGCCGCGCGATCTCCTCGGCCATCCCGGCGTCGGGCATGTACTGCGCCGGGTCCATCTCGAGCTGCTCGAGGAAGACGCCGTCGGGGGTGATCTTGCCCAGCGCCTGCCGGTCGGCGGAGCAGGAGACCGCGATCGCCACCGGGCAGCGAGGCGCCGTGCCGCGGCAGCCGGACGACGCGCACGTCGTGGCAGAAGTACTTGCCGCCGAACTGGGCGCCGATGCCGAACTCCTGGGTGAGCTTGAAGACCTGCTCCTCCAGCTCGATGTCGCGGAAGCCGTGGGCGCTCATCGAGCCCTCGGTCGGCAGGTTGTCGAGGTAGTGCGCCGAGGCGTACTTGGCGGTCTTCAGCGCGAACTCCGCGCTGGTGCCGCCGATCACGATCGCCAGGTGGTACGGCGGGCAGGCGGCGGTGCCGAGCGAGCGGATCTTCTCGTCCAGGAACTCCAGCATCCGCTTCGGGTTCAGGACCGCCTTGGTCTCCTGGAAGAGGAACGACTTGTTGGCCGAGCCGCCGCCCTTGGCCATGAAGAGGAACTTGTACTCCGGGCGCCCGCTGCTCTGCGGGGTGGAGTAGATCTCGATCTGGGCCGGCAGGTTGGTGCCGGTGTTCTTCTCCTCGTACGTCGTCAGCGGCGCGAGCTGGGAGTAGCGCAGGTTGAGCTTGGTGTAGGCGTCGTAGACGCCCTTGCTGATCGCCTCGCCGTCGTCGGCGCCGGTGAGCACGCCCTCGGACTTCTTGCCCATCACGATCGCGGTGCCGGTGTCCTGGCACATCGGCAGCACGCCGCCGGCGGAGATGTTGACGTTCTTGAGCAGGTCGAGCGCGACGAACCGGTCGTTGCCGCTGGCCTCGGGGTCGTCGATGATCTTGCGCAGCTGGGCCAGGTGGGCCGGGCGCAGGTAGTGGCTGATGTCGTGCATCGCCTCGGCGGTGAGCCGCTGGATCGCCTCGGGCTCGACCTTCAGGAAGGTCTGGAGCTGGCCGTCCTGGGTGGCGACCTCGAAGGTGGAGACGCCCTCGGTGGTGATCAGCCGGTACGGCGTCTCGTCGCGCCCGGTGGGCAGCAGGTCGGAGTAGCGGAACTCAGGTTCCGAGGACGCAGGGCCGGTGGCGGGTGCGGTGCTCACGGACCCGAAGGGTACGCCGTACGGCCGACGTCGCGCCGGGGGTACCGGTGCGGAGCTGATCCGGTGCCGGTGTTCACCGGGACGACACGGGCGCGCCGGCGTGCGGTCATCCGGAGGTCCCGGACGCACGGAGCCTGTGCGCGCTAGATTGCCCCTAGGTTTCATCGTCCCCAGCCCTGGAGGTCTGAGTGAAGATCCGCCGTTCCCTCGTCTCGCTCGCCGCGTTCGCCACCATGGCGTCGCTGGCAGCGTGCGCCGCACCCGAGTCCGACTCCGACAACGACGCGGCCGGAAGCGACGCGGCCAAGGCCACCTCGGTCGAGGACTTCGGCGGCTTCGACGACCTCGTCAAGGCGGCCCAGGACGAGGGCGAGCTCAACGTCATCGCCCTGCCCCCGGACTGGGCCAACTACGGCGAGCTGATCTCGACCTTCGAGGACAAGTACGACATCAAGGTCAACTCCGCGCAGCCCGACGCGGCCAGCCAGGACGAGATCAACGCCGCCAACCAGCTCAAGGGCAGCGACCGCGCGCCGGACGTCTTCGACCTCGGCCAGGCCGTCGCGCTGGCCAACGTCGACATGTTCGCGCCCGTACCAGGTCCAGACCTGGGACGACATCCCGGACGAGTTCAAGGACGCGGACGGCGCCTGGGTCAACGACTACGGCGGCTTCATGTCGATCGGCTACGACTCCTCGCCGGTGCCCGAGATCGAGACCCTCGACGACCTGCTGAAGCCCGAGTTCAAGGGCAAGGTCGCGCTCAACGGCGACCCGACCCAGGCCGGTGCCGCGTTCTCCGGCGTGGTGATGGCCTCGATCGCCAACGGCGGCTCGGTCGACGACATCAAGCCCGGCGTCGACTGCTTCGCCGAGCTGAAGAAGGCCGGCAACTTCATCCCCGTCGACCCGACCCCCGCGACGATCGAGTCCGGCCAGACCCCCGTCGTCATCGACTGGGACTACAACAACGCCGCGATCACCAACGACATCGACACCTGGGAGGTCGTGGTGCCCGCCGAGGCGCCGATCGCGGGCTACTACTTCCAGGCGATCAACGCCGACGCCCCGCACCCGGCCGCCGCGCGGCTGTGGCAGGAGTTCCTCTACAGCGACGAGGGCCAGAACCTCTGGCTGGCGGGCGGCGCCCGGCCGATCCGCGCCGACGCCATGGTCGAGGCGGGCACCATCGACGAGGAGCTCTGGGCCAACCTGCCCGAGGTCACCGGCGAGCCCGTCGTGCCCGACCGACAAGGAGTCCGAGCTGATGGCGTCCTACCTGGCCGACAACTGGGCCAAGGCCGTCGGCTGACGGTGAGAGCCACCGTCTCCATCCCCGACGGGTCGGCGCTTCGGCGTCGGCCCGTCGGTCGGTCTGCTGCCGTTCCTGGTCTTCGTGACCGCGTTCCTGGTGGTGCCCACGATCACCGTGGTGATCGGGGCCTTCCAGGACGCCGACGGCGGCTTCTCCTTCGAGAAGATCGAGGCGCTGGGCGGCGAGACCGCCCTGCGCGCGCTCTGGCAGAGCGTCCTGCTCTCCGCGTCCTCGGCCGCGATCGGCGCGGTCCTCGGCGCGCTGCTGACCTACCTGGTGATCAGCTCGCCGCCGGCCTCCCTGGCGCGCCGGGTGATCACCTCGATCTGCAGCGTGCTGGCGCAGTTCGGCGGGGTCACCCTGGCCTTCGCCTGGATGGCCACGCTCGGCTTCGGCGGCCTGCTCACCAAGCTGCTGGCCGACGTCCTCGGGATGGACGCGACCGGCTCCGGCTGGCTCTACGACCTGCCCGGCCTGATCCTGGTCTACACCTACTTCCAGATCCCGCTGATGGTGATCGTCTTCCTGCCCGCGCTCGAGGGCCTGCGTCCGCAGTGGCGCGAGGCGGCGGTCAACCTCGGCGCGAGCACCTGGCAGTACTGGACGCCAGGTCGCCTTCCCGCTGCTGCGCCCGGCGTTCCTCGGCTCGGCGCTGCTGCTGTTCGCCAACGCGTTCGCGGCGTACGCCACCGCGGCGGCCCTGGTCAGCCAGGGCGCGCCGATCACGCCGCTGCTGATCCGCTCCGCGCTGACCAGCGAGGTCGTGCTCGGCCAGGCCGAACTTCGCCTTCGCGCTGGCGCTGCGAGATGGTCCTGGTGGTCGTGGTCGTCATGGTCGCGCTACGCCCTGCTGCTGCGGCGCACCTCGAGGTGGCTGCGATGACCGCGCTCGCGCGTGCTCGGTCGCCTGGCTGCGCGGCCGTGCTGTCGCTGGCCTTCGCGCGTCTTCTTCCTGCTGCCGCTGGTGGCGCTGCTCGACTTCAGCACCAAGGTCGCGGCGGCGGTCGCACCGGCGAGGCCTGGACCGGACCTGCTGGACGACCCGACGATGTCCCAGGCGATCGTCACCGTCGCTGGTGCTGGCCGTGCTCACCGTGGTCCTGATGGTCGTGCTGCTGGTGCCGACGATGGTCTGGGTGCGGCTGCGGGTGCCGCGGCGCCACCCGGCTGGTCGAGTTCCTCTGCCTGCTGCCGCTGACCATCCCGGCGCTGGTGATCGTGGTCGGCATCTCCAACGTCTACGCCTGGGTGCCTACTTCTTCGGCGACACCTCCGCTGACGCTGACCTTCGTCCTACGTCGTGCTGGTGCTGCCCTACGCCTACCGGGCGATCGACGCCGCGCTCTCGGCGATCGACGTCGCGCACCCTCGCCGAGGCCGCCCGCTCGCTCGGCGCCGGCTGGTGGACGGTGATCGTGCGGGTGGTGCTGCCCAACATCTGGCCCGGCGTGCTCGGCGCCGCGTTCGTCTCGGTCGCGCTGGTGCTGGGTGAGTTCACCGTTCGCCTCGCTGCTCAACTTCGAGACCCTGCCGGTCGTGATCGTGCTGCTCGGCAAGAGCGACGCCCCGACCTCGGTGGCGGCCGCGCTGGCCTCGATCCTCTTCGCCGCGGTCCTGCTGCTGCTCGCTCTCCTTCCTCGACCGCGCGCCGACGCACCTGTCCGGAGGCCAGTGATGTCCGACGCACCCCAGGCCGCCGCACGCAGCGGCCGGAGCGCGGCGTCGCGGTCGAGCTCGTCGGACCTGCACCGCACCTACGGCGAGCGTGCACGCCCTCGACGGGCTCGACCTGCGAGATCGAGCCCGGCGAGATGGTCGTGCTGCTCGGCCCGTCGGGCTGCGGCAAGACCACCGCGCTGCGGATCCTGGCCGGGCTCGAGCGCCGGACAGCGGCACGGTGCGGGTCGGCGGCCAGGACATCACCGACGTGCCCGCCAACAAGCGCGACATGGGCATGGTCTTCCAGGCCTACAGCCTCTTCCCGCACCTGACCGTGCTCGACAACGTCGCCTTCGGGCTGCAGCTGCGCGGCCGCGGCCGCGGCGAGCGCCGCAGCCCGGGCCGGCGACATGCTCGACCTGGTCGGGCTCGGCAGCCCGAGGACCGCTACGCCCACCAGCTCTCCGGCGGCCAGCAGCAGCGGGTCGCGCTGGCCCGGGCGCTGGCCGTCGAGCCCGCGGTGCTGCTGCTCGACGAGCCGCTGTCCGCGCTGGACGCCAAGGTGCGGGTGCAGCTGCGCGACGAGATCCGCCGGGTCCAGCTCGACGTCGGCACCACCACCCTGTTCGTCACCCACGACCAGGAGGAGGCGCTCGCGGTCGCCGACCGGGTCGGGGTGATGAACGCCGGCCGGCTCGACCAGATCGCCGCCGCCGGCCGAGCTCTACTCCGCGCCCGGCGACCGCGTTCGTCGGGGAGTTCGTCGGCCTCAGCAACCGGGTCCCGGCCGACCGTCGTCGACGGCCACGCCCAGGTGCTCGGCGCAGCGGGTCCCGGTGCTGGCGGGCTCGATCGACCGGGGCACGGGCCTGGCCCTGGTCCGGCCCGAGTCGGTGGGGCTGCGAGCCCGCACGGCGCGCGGACGACGGGCCGCCACCGTCGTCTCGGTGGCCTTCCTCGGCCCGGTCTCGCGGGTGCAGTGGCCGCCTCGAGACGGGCAGCGAGCTCGTCGCCCAGCTGCCGAGCGGCCGCGCGCAGGGGCTGCGTCCCGGCGACCGGGTCACCGTGACGCGTCGACCCGGCCCCGGTGCTGGTCGTCGGCGCCTGAGGAGCGCTTGCCCGCCGCGACTGGCCGGGGCAACAGGCGGGGCAATAGAACCGTCGCTCCCGGCGTTCGCCAGGTGTGGAGACCCTCGACTCCCTGGTGATCGGCGCGGGTCAGGCGGGTCTGGCCGCGTCGTTCCACCTCGCGCGCCTCGGGATCGCGCACCTGGTGCTCGACTCGGCCCCGGCCCCCGGTGGCGCCTGGCAGCACCGGTGGGAGTCGCTGACCATGCAGGACGTGCACGGGGTCGCCGACCTGCCCGACGCCCCGGCACCGCCCCGCTCGTGCCCTGCCCGCCCGCGAGGTCGTGCCGGCGTACTTCGCCGACTACGAGCGCCGGCACGCGCTGCCGGTGGTGCGGCCCGTGCGGGTCGACCGGGTGGAGAGCGAGGGCGAGCTGCTCGTCGTACGAGGCCACGGCCCGGACGGCGAGACGGTCCTGGCGCACCCGGACGCTGGTGAACGCGACCGGGACCTGGACCCGCCCCTTCGTGCCGTTCTACCCGGGCATCGCCTCGTTCGCCGGCGAGCAGCTGCACACCGCGCACTACCCGGGTGCCGAGCACTTCCGCGGCACCCGGGTCCTGGTCGTCGGAGGCGGCGCGTCCGCCGTCCAGCTCCTCGGCGAGCTGGCCCCGGTCACCGACACCCTGTGGGTCACCCGGCGTCCTCCCGTCTGGCGCGACGACGACTTCGACGCCGAGGCCGGGCTGGCGGCCGTCACCCAGGTCGAGGAGCGGGTCCGGCAAGGCCTGCCGCCGACCAGCGTCGTGGGCGTCACCGGCCTCGCGCTGCGCCCCCAGGAGCAGCGGGCCGCCGGGCTGGGCGCCTACCGGCGGCGCCCGATGTTCACCTCGATCGAGCCCTGGGGCGTGCGCTGGGAGGACCCGCCGCCCGGTGCAGCCCGCCCGCGAGGAGGTCGGCGCCATCCTCTGGGCCACCGGCTTCCGGGCGGCCGTGGACCACCTGGCCCCGCTCGGCCTGCGGACTCCCCAGGGAGGGATCCAGCTGGCGCACGTGCCGGGCAACGTGCAGGGCGCCACGACGGCGGTCCGCGACCCTCGGGTGCAGCTCGTGGGCTACGGGCCCTCGGCGAGCACGATCGGCGCCAGCCGCGCCGGGCGTGCCGCGGCGAGCGCCGTACGTCGTCGGCTGGCGCCGGCGCTCGCCTGAGCGCGCCGGTCGGCCGGGGCAGCTGGACTCAGCTCGCCGCCGGGTCGCCGTCCGGAGCGGGGTCGCCGTCGGGAGCCTCGTCCGGGGCAGCGTCGCCGGCCCCATCCTCGGCGCGGCGGCGCTCCTGCCGCTCCCGCCGCTCGGCCTCCTCCTGCTCGCGCTTGCGCCGTTGCTCGGCCTCGTAGCGCCGCCGCTGCTCCTCGGCCCGCCGACGCACCTGTGCCAGGAACTCCTCGTCCGAGGTGCCGTCGGTGGCCGCGGCGCGTCCTGGCCGGTCGTACTCCGGGAACTGCGGCACCGCCCGCTCGCCGGGGGAGCGCCGGGGCGTCACCGGCCGGCCTGCGGCCAGCCAGGCCACCGAGCCGACCACCGGGAAGAAGAGGATCAGCAGCATCCAGCCGATCTTGGGCAGGTGGCGCACCTCGTCGTCCTTGCTGGTGATCGCCTCCACCAGGCAGTAGATCGAGAGCACCAGCGGCACGACGTAGAACAGGACGATGCGACCCATGAGAGACCCCTCGGAAACGTGTGCACAGAGACGTGTGCACAGAGACGTGCGCAGCGAGTGTGGACAGGATCGTAGGGCCCCCGGCCCCGGCGCGCACCGCTCTGGACACCCCTGCGCGCCTTCGTTATCGTCGTCGACGTCCACCACGGGAGCTCGCGGCAGCGAGCTGAGAGGGAGCTGGAGCCGCTCCGACCGTCGAACCTGATCCGGGTCATGCCGGCGAAGGAAGCGTCAGGAGCTCCCGTGTTCGTACCCGTGTTGCTGCCACGTCTGTTCTGCCTCGTCTCTCCGGGGGACGACCTCTCCCTGTTGCCCGACCTCGTCGCCGCGGGGGTCGACGGCTTCCAGGTCCGCGACAAGACCGGGACCGACCGCGAGGTGCTCGCCCTGGCCCAGCTGGTGGTCGGCGCGGTGCGTCCCGGTGGCGCCCAGGTGGTGGTCGACGACCGGCTCGACGTGGCGCTGGCGGCCGGCGCGGACGGCGTGCATCTCGGCGCCGACGACCTGCCGGTGGCGGCGGCCCGCCGGGTCGCGCCCGACCTGGTGGTGGGCGCCACCTGCCGCTCCCGCGACGACGTGCTGCGCGCCGCCGACGCGGGGCGACGTACGCCGGCTTCGGACCCGTCTGGGCCTCGGGCAGCAAGGCGGGGCTGCCCGCTGCCCTGGGTCCGGAGGCGGTGACCCGCGCTGCGGGGGTGCTGCCGCTGGTGGCGATCGGCGGGGTGGACGCCGCCCGGGCCGGGGTCGCGCGCCGGGCCGGGGCGCACGGGGTGGCGGTGATCGCCGCCGTCTGGGCCGCGCGAGATCCGGTGGCGGCCGCGAAGGAGCTGGTGGCGGCGCTGCGGTGAGCGGCTGTCGATCAGCGTCGTGCCAAGGAGGGCGGGCGAGCGGTCTGCGGGTGCGCGTGCTCGGCGCCGGGATCGTCGGGCTGACGTGCGCCGAGGAGCTGGTACGCCGCGGCCACCGGGTGAGCGTGCGGGACCCGTCGCCGGGGAGCGGGGCCTCGCACGCCGCCGCCGGGATGCTCTGCCCGGCGGGGGAGACCTGGCACGGCGAGACCGACCTGCTCGAGACCGGCCGCGCGTCCGCCCGGCTCTGGCCCGCGCTGGCCGCCCGGCTGGGGGTGCGGCTGGACACCGCGGGCACCCTGCTGGTCGGGCACGACGCGGGCGACCTGCAGGAGGTGGGTCGGCAGGCCGGGCTGCTTCGAGGCCCTGGGCGAGCCGGTCGAGCCGGTGGACCGCCGGGCGCTGACCCGGACCGAGCCCTGCCTGGGCCGCGCCGCCGGCGGGTTCCGGCTGCCCGAGGACCTCGCCGTCGACCCGCGGTCCGTCGTCCGCGCCCTGCTGGCCCGGCTCGGCGACGCCCTGTGCCCGGCGCGGTTGGGACCTCGCGCGCGACCCGGCGCCGGGCCCCGACCACGACGCGGTCGTGGTCGCCACCGGGGCGCGGCTGCCGGCGCCGTTCGCGGGGCTGGTCCGCGGGGTGCGGGGTGAGGTGCTGCGGGTGCGCAGCGACGACCCGCCGCGCCACGTCGTACGCGGCCTGGTCCGTGGTCGTCCGGTCTACGTGGTGCCCCGGGCGGACGGCGAGCTGGTGGTCGGGGCGACGGTCGAGGAGCACGACGCCGCGGCGGAGGTGACCGCCGGCGGGGTGCACCGGCTGCTCGACGACGCCCGGACGCTGCTGCCGGGCCTGGACCGGGCGACCTGGCTGGAGGCGACCGCGCGGGACCGGCCCGGCACCCGGGACAACCGGCCGCTGGTCGGCCCCACCCACCTGCCCGGCGTGCTGCTCGCCGCGGGGCACTCGCGCCACGGCGTGCTGCTCGCGCCGCTGACCGCACGCCTGGTCGCCGACCACCTGGAGTCGGGGACCGTCCACCACCCCTGGGACCCGAGGAGGAACCCGTGAGGATCACGCTCAACGGACACGAGGTCGAGGCGCCGGACGGCGACCTCGCCGCGCTGCTCGCGCTCCCAGGACGCTCCCGGCGACCGGGTGCGCCGTGGCCGTCAACGGCCGGGTCGTGCCCCGGGCCGCGCACGCCGGCCACCCGGTGCGCCCCGGCGACGTGGTCGAGGTGGTCCGGGCGGTGCAGGGCGGATGAGCAGCGGATACGGACGACCCGCTGGTCATCGCGGGGGAGGAGCTGGCGTCGCGGTTCCTGCTGGGCACCGGCGGCCTGCCCCGGCTCTCGCTGCTGCCCGCGGTGCTGAGCGCGGCCGAGCCCGGACTGGTCACGGTGAGCATGCGCCGTACGTCGGGCACGGGCAGCGGCGGCCTGTGGGCGACGCTGCGCGAGCACGGTGTGCGCCTGCTGCCCGAACACCGCCGGCTGCACCAGCGCCCGGGAGGCGGTGCTCACCGCGGAGCTCGCGCGCGAGGCGCTCGGCACCGACTGGGTCAAGCTCGAGGTGGTCGGCGACGAGGAGTCGCTGCTGGCCGGACGCCGTGGAGCTGCTCGACGCTGCCGAGGAGCTGGTGGGCCGCGGCTTCACCGTGCTGCCCTACGCCCCGCCTGACCCGGTGGTGGCACGGCGGCTGGCCGACGCCGGCTGCGCCGCGGTGATGCCGCTGGGCTCCCCGATCGGCTCCGGCCAGGGCGTGCTGGACCCCTGGTCGCTGGCGGCGGTGGTGGCCGCGCGTGGACGTGCCGGTCGTGCTGGATGCCGGGGTCGGGACGGCCTCGGACGCGGCGCTGGCGATGGAGCTGGGCTGCTCCGCGGTGCTCGCGGCCTCGGCCGTGACCCGGGCCGAGGACCCGGTGGCGATGGCGCGGGCACTGCGTCTGGGCGTCGAGGCGGGCCGGGCCGCGTGGGGCGCCGGACGGATCCCCCGGCGCGCGGTGGCGCGCGCATCCAGCCCGGTCGAGGGGAGGATCGGATGAGCGGGTGCGCACCGCCGCGGGTGGTGGTCCTCACCGACGCCGCCCAGCTGCCGGCCGGGCGCGACCTGCTGGGGACCGTGCGGGCCTGTCACCGTGCCGGGCTGGAGGCGGTCGTGGTGCGCGAGCACGACCTGGAGCCGGGGGCGCGGTCCGACCTGGTCGCCGCACTGGCCGCGCTGCCGGGGCTGCGGGTGGTCTCCTCGCGGGTCCCGGACCCGGCCGCCCACGCTGTGCACCTGGCCGCCTGGCAGCCGGCTCCCGGGCACGGTCCTCCGTGGGGACGCTCGTGCCACTCCGCCGCCGGCGTCGCCCGGGCCGCGCGCCAGGGGGCCGGGTGGGCGACGCTGTCGCCGTACGCGGCCACGCCCAGCAAGCCCGGCTACGGGCCCCTGGTCCCGTCCGCCGCGTACGCCGGGCACCCGGTGCCGGTCTTCGCCCTGGGCGGCGTCGACCCGGGCAACGCCGCGTCCGCGCTCCGGGCCGGCGCCTGGGGGGTGGCGGTGATGGGCGCGGTGATGCGCGCGGCAGATCCGGGTCGCGTGGTGGCCGCGCTCCGGGAGGTCGTGCGGTGAGCAGCCCGCCCGTGGTGCTGACCGTCGCCGGCACCGACTCCGGCGGCGCGGCGGGGATCGCCGCCGACCTCGCGACCATCGGGCACCTCGGTGCGCACGGGGCCTGCGTGGTCACGGCGGTGACCGCGCAGGACACGCTGGGTGTGCACGCCGTCCACCCGGTGCCGCTGGAGGTGGTCGCCGCCCAGCTCGACGCCGTGCTGGAGGACCTGCCGGTGGCCGCGGTGAAGACCGGGCATGCTGGGCAGCGCCGGAGGTGGTGGCCGGCTGGTCGCGGAGAGGGTCGGAGGCGTCGGCCTCCCCCTGGTCGTCGACCCGGTGCTGGTCGCCACCAGCGGAGCCGTGCTGGGCGGACTCACTGGTGGTCGCCGCCTACCGCGAGCACCTGCTGTCCGTGGCGACCGTGGCCACCCCCAACACCGACGAGGCGGCCGCGCTGGCGGGGTGCCGCGGCACCCCGCGCGCGCTGGCCGGGCTGCTCGCCGCCCGCGGGCAGCCGGTCCTGCTGACCGGTGGCGACTCCGGTGCCGACCTGCTGGTCGTGCCGGGCTGCGACCCGGTGCTGCTGCGCCACGACGCCGTGGTGACCAGCAACGACCACGGCACCGGGTGCACCCACAGCGCCGCCCTGGCCACGTTCCTGGCGCACGGGGCGCCCCTGGCCGAGGCGGCGGCGCTGGCCGCGACCTACACGGCCGGCCAGCTCCACGCGGGGCGCCGGTGGCGACTGGGCCGGGGGAGAGGGCCGGTGGCGCACACGGTGGTCCCCCAGGAGCCCGGCTCTGGGTAACCTCTGGGCATGGATCAGTCTGACCCGTCCCGTCTGCGCGTCTCCGACCAGGACCGGCACCAGGTGGCGGAGGCGCTGCGCGAGGCGGCGGCCGAGGGGCGGCTGGACCTCGACGAGCTGGACGAGCGGCTCGAGGCGGCCTACGCAGCCAAGGTCTACGCCGACCTGCTGCCGCTCACCGCCGACCTGCCCGGGGCCACGCCGGTGCTGCGCTCCGAGCACCTGCCCGTCGCCCGCCCGACCCCCGGGGTGCCGGCGACCGTGAGCCACCACAGCTCGATCGCCGTGATGTCGGCGGTCGACCGGAAGGGCGTGTGGCAGATCGGCACCACCCACACGGCGTTCTCGATGATGGGGGCGGTGGTGCTCGACCTGCGCGAGGCCCGCTTCACCGGGACCGAGACGGTGATCAACGCCAACACGGTGATGGGGTCGGTCGACATCTACGTCAACGCCGGGACGCACGTGGTCGTGGAGGGCTTCGGCGTGATGGGCGCCTTCGACCAGGCGCGGGACAAGGTGCCGGCAGAGCTGCTGCCCGACTCCCCGGTGGTCCGGGTCAAGGGCGTGGCCCTGATGGGGGCGGTGACCGTCACCCGCAAGCGGATGCCCGGGGAGCCCGGCAAGATGAAGAAGATGCTCGGCCACTGAGCCCCGGCAGGGGTGGGACGCTCCCCGGGAACGGGAAAGAGGGCCTCACGATCCGCCTACCCGGCGGCAGCTCGTGAGGCCCTCCGGCTGCGAGGTGTGCGTAACTCCTCGCAACGACTGGGAAGTACCCGGCGGACGCGCTCCTCATTCGCTCCTGGTGGGTGCGGAGTGGATGTCGTCGCCCTCCCTGGCCAGGGCCTCGGCCCGGGCCTGCTCCTCCGGGTCGTCACGCTCGGGGACCCGTCCCGCCTTGGACAGGTCGATGGTGAGGTTCTCCCCGGTCTGCGGGTCGAAGAGGTGCATCTTCGAGGTGTCCACGTAGATCTCCGCCTCGTCGCCCTCCGCGATCGTGCTCGAGCCGTCCAGGGAGATCACCAGCTGGGTGCGCAGCGACTCGCCGTCGAGGTCCGACTCCAGCTGGGACAGCTGCTTCTGCACCGCCTCCGGCGCCTCGAACGGGATGTAGGCGAAGGCCTCGCTGCCCAGCCACTCCACGACGTCGACGTTCGCGCGGAAGGTCGACCCCTCCTTGTGGTGGTCGGTCACCGACGCGTCCTCGAACGCCTCGGGCCGGATGCCGGCGATCAGCAGACCGCGACCCCGGGCCTTCTCCGCCTTCTCCGCGGGGATCTCGACGGAGCCGAACGGCAGCTTGACCGTGTTCCCCTCGACCTCGGCGGGCAGGAAGTTCATCGGCGGGGAGCCGATGAAGCCGGCCACGAACAGGTTGCCGGGGTTCTCGTAGAGCTCGCGGGGCGTGGCCAGCTGCTGGAGGAGGCCGCGCTTGAGCACCGCGACCCGGTCCCCGAGCGTCATCGCCTCGGTCTGGTCGTGGGTGACGTAGACGGTGGTGATGCCCAGCCGCTTCTGCAGGCGGGCGATCTCGGTGCGCATCTGCCCGCGCAGCTTGGCGTCGAGGTTGGAGAGCGGCTCGTCGAAGAGGAACGCGTCGGCGTCGCGGACGATCGCCCGCCCCATCGCGACCCGCTGACGCTGACCGCCGGACAGGTTCCCGGGCTTGCGCTCGAGGTGCTCGTCGAGCTCGAGCGTCTTCGACGCCTCGCGCACCTTCCGGTCGATCTCCTCGTCCTTCTCGTGGGCCAGCCGGAGCGGGAAGGCGATGTTCTCGTAGACCGTCAGGTGCGGGTAGAGCGCGTAGTTCTGGAAGACCATCGCCAGGTTGCGGTCGCGCGGCGCCAGGTCGTTGACCACCCGGTCGCCGATGTACATGTCACCCTCGGTGATGTCCTCGAGCCCCACGATCATCCGGAGCAGGGTCGACTTCCCGCACCCGGACGGTCCGACGAGGATCATGAACTCCCCGTCCTGCACGTCGATGCTCACGTCGTTGACGGCAGGGAAGCCGTCGCCGTAGCGCTTGACGATGTTCTTCATGTGGATGGCGGCCATGAGATCAACCCTTCACTGCGCCGGAGGTGAGCCCGGCGACGATCTTGCGCTGGAACAGCAGGACGATGACGATGATCGGGACGGTGGCGACGACGGCTCCCGCGGCGAGCAGGGACGCCGGGCGGTTGAACGGGTCGTGTCCGACGAAGAAGGACAGCGCCGCCGGGATCGGGCGGGCGGCCTCGGTGGAGGTCAGCGAGATGCCGAAGACGAAGTCGTTCCAGGCGAAGAAGAAGGTCAGGATCGCCGCCGTGAACACACCGGGAGCCGCGAGCGGGACGATGACCTTGCGGAAGGCCTGCCACGAGGTGGCGCCGTCGACCTGGGCCGCCTGCTCCATCTCCCAGGGGATCTCCCGGAAGAAGGCCGACAGGGTCCAGATCGCCAGCGGCAGGGTGAAGGACATGTAGGGGATGATCAGGCCGAGCCAGGTGTCGTAGATGCCGAACGTGCGCCACATGTCGAAGAGCGGGCCGACCAGCGCGACCACCGGGAACATCGCGATCACCAGGGCCGTGGTGAGCACGAACTTCTTGCCCTTGAACTCCAGACGGGCGATCGCGTACGCCGCCAGGGTGGCGAGGACGACCGACAGCACGGTGGCGATCAGGGAGATGCCGATGGAGTTGATGATCGCCCGACGGAACTGCTCGTCGTTGAGCACGTCGATGTAGTTCTGCCATCCGGCCGCGCCACCCGACTCGGGCAGGAAGCCCGGGCTGCCGGTGGTGACCGCCTCCTGGCACTTGAACGACAGCGAGATGATCCAGGCCACCGGCAGCAGGCACCAGACCATGATCAGGAGGGCCCCGAGGACGGTGAGGACCTTGTTCTTCGTGCTCATCTCAGCTCTCCTGTCGGGCTGCGGCCAGGTCGACCTTGAAGATCTTGACGATCAGGAAGGCGATGATCAGGACCGAGAGGAACAGCAGCACCGAGAGCGCGGAGCCGATGCCGAGCTGGAACTGCTCGATCACCTGCCGGTAGGTCAGGAAGGAGATCGACTCGGTCCCCTGGGCGCCCGCGGTCATCACGAAGATGTTGTCGAAGATGCGGTAGGCGTCGAGGGCCCGGAAGAGCACCGCGACCATGATCGCCGAGCGCATGTTGGGCAGGATCACCTTCCACAGCCGCTGCCACCAGGTGGCTCCGTCGACCTTGGCCGCCTCGATCATGTCCTCGGAGACCTGGGCGAGGCCGGCCAGCAGCAGCAGGGACATGAACGGGGTGGTCTTCCAGATCTCGGAGACCATGATCGCCGCCATCGCCGAGCCGTACTGGCCGAACCAGTTGAAGGTGTCGGCGACGAACGGCAGCCACTCGTTGACGAAGCCGTTGCTGTTGCTGAACGCGAACTGCCAGGCGAAGCCGGAGACGACGGTGATGATGCCGTAGGGGATCAGGATCGAGGTCCGGATGATGCCGCGGGCGAAGATGATGCGGTGCATGACCATGGCGAAGGCGAAGCCGATCACCAGCTCGAAGGCCACCGTGACCACCATGATGAAGACGGTGTTGAGGGTGTCTCCCAGAACAGCGAGTCGGTGAGCGCGGTCCCGTAGTTCTGCAGCCCCATGAACTCGCGGTCGTCGGGAGCGGTGAGGGAGTAGCTGAACAGGCAGAGGTAGAGCGCCCGCACCATCGGGAACGCGGTCACCAGCAGCATCAGCACGACGGCCGGGAGCACGAGCTTCTGGCCGAGCCGGTTCTCGGCCCGGCTGCGGTCGCTCATCTGGTTGGCTCGACGGCGGTCGGCCTTCGAGTCGGGTGCCACGACGGTGGAGGTCACAGGATTCTCCTTCCGGCAAGCACGTCGGAGAGGAACTCCGCGGACTTCTCCGGCGTGTCCGGGTTGACGCTGGTGGGCGAGTGCCAGACCGACTGGATGGCGCTGGAGATCTGGCTGTAGAAAGCGCTCTTGGGTCGCGGCCCGCCGCTGTCGAGGCTCTGCTCGAAGAGGCTGAGCAGGTCGGTCGGGTAGGCGTCCTTGAGCTCCTGGGACTCGTAGACCGAGCTGCGCGACGGCATCAGGCCGTCGTTGACCGCGAGCTGAGTCTGCGCATCCTTGCCGGAGACGCAGATGGCGGCCTCCTGGGCCCAGTCGAGGTGCTTGGAGTAGGCGCCGACGCCGATGTCGATGCCGCCGACCGGGGGTCGGGACTCCTCGCCGGCGACGGTCTCCGGGTAGCGCGTCCAGCCGAGGTCGTCGAACTGCTCCTGGGTCAGGCCCCCGGTCTCGATCAGGCCCTCGTAGTTCTTGTAGACGAACGTCCAGTTGACCATGAACTCACCGGGGCCGTTCTCGGGGAACATCAGCCCGAGGCTGGTGCCCTCGTTGGAGACGGTCAGGTCGGGCTGCGCCGCGTCGGACTTCGCGAGCTTCTCGACGATCCGTGCGGCTTCCTCGCCGGCCTTGGAGTCGATGGTGACCTCGGCGTCCCGACCGGCCTCGGTGTCGGTCAGGATCTCGCCGCCGGCGCCCATGATCAGCGCGTTGATCCAGACGACGTACGCCTCGTAGCGGTTGGCCTGGACCCCGACGGTTCCGCCTTCCTGCTGGGCGGCGTCGATGATCTGGTCCCAGGTCCACGCCTCGTCCGGGTTCAGCCCGGCGGCCTCGGCCAGGGACTTGCGGTACCAGAGCACCTGGGTGTTGGCCCACTGCGGTGCCGCGTAGACCTTGTCCTCCCAGACGACCGTGTCGGCGGGTCCGTCGAGCACGTCCTCGAGGACCGTGTCCCTCTGGTCGCCCTCGAACTCGACCAGCCACCCGGCGTTGGCGAACTCCGCCACGAAGACCGGGTCCAGGCTCATCAGGTCGGTCGAGTCGTCGTCGGCGGCGAGCCGGCGGGCCAGCTGGGTCCGCTGGTCGGTCGCGCTCGCGGGGAGGAGCTGGATCTCGATGTCGTAGTCGTCGGTGCCGCAGTCGAGGGCCACGGACTTGAGCGTCTCCTGCCCGTCCGGGTTGATGTACCAGTTGAGGGTGGCCTTGCCGGAGTCGTCCCCCGAGCAGGCGGCGAGAGTGCTCGAGGTGAGCGCCATGGCCGCAAGGAGAACCGCCGTCCGGCGGTACCTCGAGCCTCTCTTGGTGGGCGATGCCATAGCGACTTCCTCCCGTTGTGGTCTAGATCACATGTAATGCACGCAGGAGGGCTTGGCAAGCCCTGTGACCATGGAACGCACGTACCCCACCGGGGGTATGAGGATGCGCGGGCTTCGTTCGGGAGGCTTCGGTCAACCCGCCGAGGGCCCGGCCCGGTCGGCGGTACGCCGCAGGACGTCGACCAGGCTGGGGTGCAGCGCCTCGGGCAGGTCGTGGCCCATGCCGTCGATCAGCACCAGCTCGGCACCCGGCACGGCGGCCGCCGTGGCCCGGCCGCCGGAGACGTGGACCATGTGGTCGGCGAGCCCGTGGACCACGGTGGTCGGCATCCGCAGCCCGCGCAGGCGCCGGGTGCGGTCCGGCTGGGTCAGCACGGCCAGCGTCTGGCGCAGCACCCCGCGGGCGTCGAAGCCGCGGTCGTAGGTCTCACGGCCGCGCTCGAGCAGCGCCTCGTGCGTCGCGGGGTACTCCGGGGAGCCGATCAGCTTCCACGTGGCGGCGCTGGTCCGTGCGTACGCCTCGCGCCCGGGCTTCCGCGGTGCGATCAGGGTGGGCAGCAGCCGGGGGTTCTGCCAGCCCACGCTGCGGCGTCCCGTGGTCGACATGATGCTGGTCAGCGAGCGCACGCGCTGCGGGCGCGCGATCGCCATGGTCTGGACGATCATCCCTCCCATCGAGAGGCCGGCCACGTGTGCGGAGTCCAGACCCAGGTGGTCCATCAGGCCGAAGGCGTCGTCGGCCAGGTCGTCCAGCGAGTACGGCGCCCGGACCCGGCGTCCCAGGAAGGCGCGGGTCAGCATGGCGCGGGTGACGCGTCCCGGCACCTTGGTGGAGCGTCCGGTGTCGCGGTTGTCGTAGCGGACCACGAAGAACCCGGCTCCGGCCAGCTGCTCGCACAGCGTCGCCGGCCACCAGGTCATCGGGCCCCCGAGCCCCATCACCAGCAGCAGCGGGTCGTCCTCGGGATCGCCGAAGGTCTGGTAGCACAGCTCAACGCCGGGACTGACCGGAGCGAGCAGCTCCTCGGAGGGTGGGACTGGCCTGCGCCGGTCCGGGGTGCGTGACGGCATGGTCGCCAGTCAACCTGACTTCCCCGGCGCCCCGCGAGCGGTTGCCGAAAACTGGCCCGGACCTTCCGTCGATGGCTAGCCTGCGCGATGTGACCCCCACCACACTGGCGCCGTTCCTGCGCCCCGAGGGCTTCGGCCCCGTGCCCGCCGCCGCAGTGCTCCGCGAGGGCAGCGTGGTGACCGAGCTGGGCCGGTACGCCGTGCGGCGGGGCCGGGAGCGGCTGACGCGCCGGCCCTTCGCCGGTGGCTCGCCGGGTCGGGACCTGGAACCGGTGGTGCTCGTGCCCGGGTTCCTGGCCGGGGACCTGGCGATGGCGCCGCTGGCCCAGGCACTGCGCCGCGACGGGCTGCACACCTACCGCTCCCACATCCACGCCAACATCGGCTGCACGATCAGCGCCGCCGACCAGCTCGAGGCGCGGTTGGAGTCGGTCGCGGCCCGGCGTGACTCGCAGGTGCGGGTCGTCGGGCACAGCCTCGGCGGGATGCTGGCGCGCAGCGTCGCGGCCCGGCGTCCGGACCTGGTCTCCGGCATCGTCACCCTGGGCAGCCCGGTGCTCGCCCCCGGCGCCCACCACCCGAGCCTGACCGCGAGCGTCGAGGTGCTGGTGCGGCTGAGCCGCGCCGGGCTGCGCGGGCTGATGGCCGAGGACTGTGTGGCGGGGGTCTGCGCCCGGTCGGCGTTCGACCAGGTCCAGGCCCCGCTCGCCCCCTCGGTCGACTACACCGCGGTCTTCTCCCGCCGGGACGGCGTGGTCGACCACCGGGCCTGCGTCGACCCCAGGGCGCGCGCGGTCGAGGTGACCTCCTCGCACCTGGGCATGGTGGTCGACCCCGAGGTGATCGACCTGGTCAGGGAGACGCTGGCGCAGCCGCGCCGGCTGTCACTTGTCGAAGTCGATCGCGGAGAAATTGCGTAGCTTGCCGAGCTGGTGCTCGGAGATGATGTTGCGGATCGTCCCGCTGCGCGAGCGCATCACCAGCGAGTGCGTGGTCGCCGCCCCGTTGGGCAGGTAGCGGACCCCCTGCATCAGCTCGCCGTCGGTGATGCCGGTGGCGACGAAGAAGCAGTCCTCGCCCGTGACCAGGTCGTCGGTGGTCAGGACGTGCTCGGGGTCGAGGTCGTGGCCGGCGTCCAGCGCCCGCTGCCGCTCCTCGTCGTCGGTGGGCCACAGCCGAGCCTGGATGACTCCGCCCAGGGCCTTCATCGCGCACGCGGCGATGATGCCCTCCGGGGTGCCGCCGACGCCGAGCAGCAGGTCGATGCCGGTGCCGGGCCGGGCCGCCATGATCGCGCCGGCGACGTCGCCGTCGCTGATGAACTTGATCCGGGCGCCGGCCGCACGGATCTCCTCGGCCAGCTTCTCGTGGCGCGGGCGGTCCAGCAGGACCACCGTGACGTCCTCGGCCTGGGAGCCCTTGGCCTTCGCCACGAGGCGGATGTTCTCCGCCACGGGCAGCCGGATGTCGACCACGTCGGCGGCCTCGGGGCCGGTGACCAGCTTCTCCATGTAGAAGACGGCCGAGGGGTCGTACATGCTGCCGCGGGGGGCCACCGCCATCACCGCGACCGCGTTGCTCATGCCCTTGGCGGTCAGCGTGGTCCCGTCGATCGGGTCGACCGCGACGTCGCAGTCGGGGCCGGTGCCGTCGCCGACCTGCTCGCCGTTGTAGAGCATCGGGGCGTTGTCCTTCTCGCCCTCGCCGATCACCACGGTGCCGTTCATCGCGACGGTGGAGATCATCACCCGCATCGCGTTGACCGCGACGCCGTCGGCGCCGTTCTTGTCGCCGCGCCCGACCCACCGGCCGGCGGCCATCGCCGCGGCCTCGGTCACCCGGACCAGGTCGAGGGCCAGGTTGCGGTCGGGGGACTCGGGGGCGACGGTCGAGGTCCGTGGGCGTCATGGGTCGCATGTTATCGACACCGGACCCGCTCAGCCGGACGCGCCGGCTCCCGTACGCGACGGGGCGGGACGCCGGGCGGTCCCTGGCGGGTGGGGGCGGACTGAGAGACTGGCGGCGTGAGTGAGAAGCCGGGCCGGTACCAGACCTCGATGGGCGCCATGATCGGCGCGATGTTCGTCCTGGTGGTGGGCGTCCTCGCCTTCGTGCTGCTGCGCGACCTCAACCGGGAGAGCGCGGAGACCGAGCCCGAGGCGATCGACTGGCAGACCGCGGTCGTGGCCGCCCAGGACGCCGGCTACCGGATCGCCTACCCGGCCGAGCTGCCCGAGGGGTGGAAGGTCACCAGCCTCGACTTCACCCCCACGGACCCGCCCGCCTGGGGCCTGGGGATGCTCACCGACACCGGCGCCTTCGTGGGGATCCGCCAGGAGGACGAGCGCGTCCAGGACCTGCTCGAGGTGTACGTCGACGACCAGGCCACCGAGGAGGAGCCCGACCGGGATCGAGCGGCGAGCTCGGCGGCCCGTGGGAGCGCTGGACCGACAGCGGCGGCGACGTGGCCCTGGTGCGTCCGCGGGACGGCGACGTGGTGATGGTCTACGGGTCGGCGTCCGAGGAGGTCGTCGAGCAGGTCGCCGCCTCGCTGACCGAGAAGAAGCTCACCGAGCTCGACCGGCTCGGAGCCCGGTGGCCGAGCTAGTCAGGCCTCGCCGGCACTCCCGGGTCACTCCCGGTCGTCGGCCTCGATCGCGGCGTCCAGCCGCTTGCGGGCGCCGTCGAGCCACTCCTGGCAGGCCTTGGCCAGGGCCTCGCCGCGCTCCCACAGGGTCAGCGACTCCTCGAGCGTGGTGCCGCCCTGCTCCAGCGTCCGCACCACCTCGATCAGCTCGTCGCGAGCCTCCTCGTAGGACAGCTGCTGGGGCTCAGCCATGGCTCGCTCCTGAGTCGTTCGTCGGGTCGTCGGTGGGCGTCGGTCTGGTCGCTGGTCGGGTCGCTGGTCGGGTCCGGCTCGGTCGAGGTGGCGGTCGCGTGGACCCGGCCGTCGGCCAGGCGCACCGTGAACGGCATGCCGTCGCCGACCGCGGTCACGGAGGTGAGCACGTGGCCCGACTCGTCCTGGACCACGGCGTACCCGCGCTGCAGGGTCGCCAGCGGGGACAGCGCGCGGGCCCGGGCGCGGTGGTGCGCGGTGTCGTCGGCGGCCCGGTCGAGGCGGTGGGAGAGCGTGCGGCGCGCGCGGGCGCGCAGCGCCACGCACCTCGTGCGAGCCGGGCGTCGAGCAGGGTGCGCGGGTCGGCCAGGGCGGGGCGGGAGCGCAGGCCGTCGAGCCCGTGCTGCTCGCGGTCGAGCCGGCCGCGGACCAGCGGCGCGGATCCGCTCCTGGGCCCACCGCACGCCGTGGAGCTCCTCGGCCATGTCGGGCACCACCTTCTTGGCGGCGTCGGTGGGGGTGGAGGCGCGGACGTCGGCGACCAGGTCGAGCAGCGGCTGGTCGGGCTCGTGGCCGATCGCCGAGACGACCGGGGTGCGCATCCGGTGCACCGCCCGGACCACCGCCTCGTCGCTGAAGGAGAGCAGGTCCTCCACGGAGCCGCCGCCGCGCGCGACCACGATCACGTCGACCTCGGGGTCGCGCTCGAGCCGGTCGAGCGCCTCGATCACCTCCGAGGCGGAGCGCGGGCCCTGCATCGCGGCGTACGCGATCTCGAACCGGACCGCCGGCCAGCGGCGCCGGGCGTTCTCCACGACGTCGCGCTCGGCGGCGGAGCCGGGGGCGGTGACCAGGCCGACCGTGCCGGGCAGGAACGGCAGCGGGCGCTTCAGCTCGGCGGCGAACAGCCCCTCGGCAGCCAGCAGCTGACGTCGGCGCTCGAGCCGGGCCAGCAGCTCGCCGAGCCCGACCATCCGGATGGACCGGACCGACGAGGGAGAAGGAGCCCCGGTTGGCGTAGTAGCTGGGCTTGGCGTGCACCACCACGCTGGCGCCCTCGACCAGCGGCGGGTTGAGCCCGTCGAACAGGACCCGCGGACAGGTGAGCGGCACCGAGATGTCGGCCACCGAGTCGCGCAGCGTCAGGAAGACGGTCTGCACGCCGGGCCGGCGGTTGACCTGGGCGATCTGGCCCTCGACCCAGACCGCGCCGAGGCGGTCGATCCAGCCCGAGATCGCGGTGGCGATCTGCCGGACCGGTGCCGGCTGCTCGGGGGAGGTCTCCAGGGCCACGGCCGCCACCCTAGGCGACCGCTCCGACACCCCGCCAGCCCGCGGTTGCTCGCCGTCCCACGGATCCCCGCTCAGCCGGGGATCGCGGGCGGTTGGCACGCGTCGTAACCTGTACGAAGTGCGTGGATCCCCGGCTAGCCGGGGATTCCGCCGCCGCGCCCCCGTAGACTCGGCTGACATGAGCATCGACCTGGGCACCCCGTCCGTCCTGACGGCCGACGAGGCGGAGAAGGCCGTGCTGCTGGCGGCCCCCCGCGGATACTGCGCCGGCGTCGACCGTGCGGTGATCACGGTGGAGAAGGCGCTCGACCTCTACGGCGCCCCGGTCTACGTCCGCAAGCAGATCGTGCACAACAAGCACGTCGTCTCCGGGCTCGAGGCGCGCGGCGCGATCTTCGTCGAGGAGCTGGACGAGGTGCCGGCCGGCGCGACGGTCGTCTTCTCCGCCCACGGCGTCTCGCCCGAGGTGCACCGCCAGGCCGCCGAGCGCGAGCTGAAGACGATCGACGCGACGTGCCCGCTGGTGACCAAGGTCCACCACGAGGCGAAGCGGTTCGCCGCCGACGACTACGACATCCTGCTGATCGGCCACGAGGGCCACGAGGAGGTCGAGGGCACCGCCGGCGAGGCGCCCGAGCACATCCAGCTCGTCGCAGTCGCCCGCGGACGTCGCCGGCATCGTGGTCCGCGACCCGGCCCGGGTGGCCTGGCTCTCCCAGACCACCCTGTCGGTGGACGAGACCCTGGAGACGGTGGCGGCGATCCGGGAGCGGTTCCCGCTGCTGCTCGACCCGCCGTCGGACGACATCTGCTACGCCACCCAGAACCGCCAGCTGGCGGTCAAGGAGATCGCGGTCGGCGCCGACCTGGTGATCGTGGTCGGCTCCGGCAACTCCTCGAACTCGGTGCGCCTGGTCGAGGTGGCGCTGGAGGCCGGCGCCAAGGCCTCCTACCGGGTCGACGACGCCTCCGAGATCGACGAGGCCTGGCTCGAGGGCGTGCGCACGGTCTCGGTGACCTCCGGCGCCTCGGTGCCCGAGGAGCTCGTCGACGGCGTCCTCGCCTTCCTCGCCGAGCGCGGCTACCCGGACGCCAAGGCCGTGACGTCGGCCGAGGAGTCGCTGATCTTCGCGCTCCCGCCCGAGCTGCGCCGCGACATCCGCAAGGCTCAGCAGGGCGCCTGATGGCCAGGTACCTCGACGTCCACCCGGACAACCCGCAGCCACGGCTGGTCGGGCAGATCGCCACCGCTCTGCGCGACGACGCGCTGATCGCCTACCCGACCGACTCCGGCTACGCGCTGGGCTGCCAGCTCGGCAACCGGGACGGCCGGGACCGGATCCTGCGCATCCGGCAGCTCGACGAGCGGCACGACTTCACCCTGATGTGCAAGGACTTCGCCCAGCTGGGCCAGTTCGTCAAGCTGGACAACTCGGCCTTCCGGGCGATCAAGGCCTCGACTCCCGGGCCGTACACCTTCATCCTCCCCGCCACCACCGAGGTGCCCCGGCGGCTGATGCACCCGAAGAAGAAGACGGTGGGGGTCCGGATCACCGACCACCCGGTGGTCTGCAGCCTGCTGCGAGGAGCTGGGGGAGCCGCTGCTCACCAGCACGCTGATCCTCCCCGGCGAGACCGAGCCCGCGGACGCTGGGCTGGGACGTCAAGGAGGAGCTGGACCACCAGGTCGACGTCGTGGTCGAGGCGGGCGAGACGCCGGCCGAGCCGACCACCGTGGTCGACTGGTCGCAGGGCTACCCCGAGGTGCTCAGGGTCGGCGCCGGCGACCCGTCGCGCTTCGAGGAGTGACGTCGCCGGCGCGGCCAGCGTGACCAGTGCGAGGCCGTAGCCGACCAGCAGCGCGGTGCTGTGGTGGGCCAAGCCGCTCACCAGTGACTGCACCATCCCGTCGTCCGGCTCGGCGATCATCTCCGGGGCCACGGCCCCGAGCAGGGTGAAGACCGCGAGCATGAGGAACGGCGGCAGCAGCGACATCACGAAGAGGGCCTCGCCGGCCACCCGGACCGCCAGGCCCAGGCACAGGGTGATGAAGCAGAGGTCGAAGAAGAGGCTCAGCCGCCCCACCATCAGGTGGTCGAGCGCGACCACGGAGAGCGTCACGGCGAGCCCGAGCGCCACCACCTGGCGCCCGGACTCGGTGCCTGTCGCGTCTCGCGCCGGCGCGGCTCACGGCAGCAACCTAGGAGCCCGGCTCAGGCTTCGCGCGCCCGACGCGCCGCAGCTCGCCCGGCTTGCCGTGCGCCGTCGTCCGCTGAGGCGGGCCAGGTCGGGAAAGGCCGGGTCGTCGTCCAGCAGTGCCAGCTCGGAGGCCGGTGTCGGCGCCGGGACGGGTCCGAGCTCGGGGCGGAGAGCGTGCGCGGGGTCAGCTCGACCTGCCTGACCTCGGCCAGACCGGCGTCGACCACGCCGAGGGACTCGAACCGGCGAGCGGTCACCAGCACGCGTCCCTCCAGCGAGCCGACCGCCTGGTTGAAGGCACGTACGGCGGTGGTCAGGCCGCGGCCGACCTGGGCCACGTGGTCGCCCAGGGTGCCGAGCCGCTCGTAGAGCTCGCGGCCCAGCCGCTGGACCTCGGCCACCTGGGAGGCGAGGGTCTCCTGGCTCCAGCCCATGCGCGACCGTGCGGAGCAGGGCGATCAGGGTGGTCGGGGTGGCCAGCACGACCCGACGCTCGGCCGCGTGGTCGAGCAGGCTCGGGCTCGGCCTCCAGCGCGGCCGAGAGGAAGGCCTCGGCCGGCACGAACAGCACCACGAACTCCGGCGTCCCGGGCAGCGACTTCCAGTACGCCTTGGCGGCCAGCCCGTCGACGTGCGTGCGCAGCTGCCGGGCGTGCCGGGCCAGGTGGGCCCGCCGCTCCTCGTCGTCGTCGCTGCCGGTGGCGTCGAGGAAGGCGTCGAGCGGGACCTTGGCGTCGACCACCACCTGGCGCCCGCCCGCGAGGTGCACCACCAGGTCGGGGCGGCGGGCGCCGTCGTCGAGCTGGTGCTGCTCGGTGAAGTCGCACCGGTCGACCATCCCGGCCAGCTCGACGGCACGGCGCAGGTGCATCTCGCCCCAGCGGCCCCGGACCTGCGGCTTGCGCAGGGCGGTGGCCAGCGAGGAGGTCTCACGGCGCAGCGACTCGGTGGTCATCCGCATGCCCTGCACCTGCGCGTTGAACTCGCCCTGCCAGGTCGCCCGGTCGTGGTGCAGGTCCTTGAGCTGGTCGGCCAGCCGGTCGAGGCCTTCCCGGATCACCGCCTGGTCGGCGGCGCGGGACTCCAGCGCCGCCACGGCCGGCGGCTCGGCGGCCCGGCCTCGGGCCCAGAGCAGGCCGATGAGCGCGCCCAGGCCGAGGCCGAGGGCAGGCCGAGCACCAGCGTGATCAGCGTCGCGACGTCCATGCCCGGCATGATGCCGTGCGGCACCGACAACTCCCGCGCGATCGGTCCCCGCCGCCCGGATCAGGCCAGGTCGGCGACCACCGGCGCGTGGTCGGAGGCGCCCTTGCCGGCGCGCTCGTCCCGGTCGATGAACGCGTGGCTCACCCGGCCGGCCAGCGAGGGGGAGCCGAGGATGAAGTCGATCCGCAGGCCGCGGTTGCGCTCGAAGCGCTGCCGGTAGTAGTCCCAGTAGGTGTAGTTGTCCGGCTCCGGGGTGAACGGCCGGACCACGTCGGCGTACCCGTCGTCGAGGAAGCCCTGGAACGCGGCACGCTCCGCCGGCGTGACGTGGGTGCTGTTGCGGAACTGCGCCGGGTCGAACACGTCGTCGTCGGTGGGGCAGACGTTCCAGTCGCCCACCAGCGCGGTGTCCTCGCCGAGCCAGCCCTTGGCCTGCTCGCGCAGCCGGGCCAGCCAGTCGAGCTTGTAGACGTAGTGCGGGTCGGCGGGCTTGCGCCCGTTGGGCACGTAGAGCGACCAGATCCGCACGCCGCCGCAGACCGCGCCGATCGCCCGGGCCTCGGCCTCGGCGGGGTCGCCGTACGTCGGCATCCCGTCGAAGCCGACCTGCACGTCCTCCAGGCCGACCCGGCTGATCAGCGCCACCCCGTTCCACTGGCTGGTGCCCGCGGCGGCGACCTCGTAGCCCGAGCGACTGCAGCCCCATCAGCGGGAGCTGGTCGACCTTGGCCTTGGTCTCCTGGACGGCGAGCACGTCGACGTCGTGGCGCTCCAGGAAGGCCTCGACGCGGTCGATGCGGGAGCGGAGGGAGTTGACGTTCCAGGTCGCGATGCGCACCGGCGGCAGTCTAGGCGAGGAACGGGTCGAGCAGGCCCGGGGTCGCCCGGTCGGCCAGCGAGACCGCCCAGCGCCGGCGGGTACGTCGCGGATCGTCGACCCGCTCCGGCGCCGGCGGCCGTGGTGGCGACCAGCGTGACCAGTCCGGCGCGTCGCTGGAAGAAGGACTGCTCGATCACCCAGCCGATGATCCCGTCACGCTCCAGGACGGTCCGGGTCCGGGTGCTGCTGCCGCTGCCGACGACCAGGTGGTGCTCGGTCAGCGCGTGGCCCAGGTGGGCGTACGCCGCCTCTGCGCAGCACGGCGCCGAGCACGGCGAGGAACGGGACGGACGCCCCAGCAGGAGCCAGCCGGGGAGCCACTCGCGAGGACCGTCGGAGCACCCACGGCAGGTGGAGCACGACCAGGACGACGAGGGCGGTCAGCGTGGGCCACTGGTGCCGCACGTGGGCACGCCGGCGGGCGCGCGGACCGTGCTTGGTCAGCGGGACGAGCAGCGGCCGGTCGTCGCCCAGGAGCCGGCCGCCCGACGCCCGTCGCGACCCGCGTCGGGCAGGCGGGAGCAGGCCGGCGGAGCCGGCGTCCGATCCCGGTGGCGAGGATGGAGAGCTCCGCCCCGCCGACCAGGCGCAGCAGCGCCTTCTCGTCGAGCCGGACGCCCGCGCACCCGCTCCTCCTCGACGCTGATCGACCGGGTGGTGACCAGGCCCGAGACGCGGTGCAGGGAGCCGTCGTACCGGGTCAGCCGCAGGCCCCACCACTGCAGCGAGGTAGCCCACGGTCGAGAGCCGATCCAGCCGACCAGGGCGACGGTGAACCAGCGGCCACCACCAGGAGCACGGCGTAAGCCGCTCACCCAGTCCAGGCGTTCTCGACGTCCGTCGGGCTCGAGGACCGGGAAGTCGTCGAGCACCTGGGTCAGGAACGCCGAAGGCGCTCACGACGATGACCAGGCGGGACAGGCTGAACGGGGCGAACCGTGCCCACGCCGCGTCGAACCCGGCGAGCAGCTGCGACGTCCGGTCGGGCGCGTGGGCGGCGGGTGTCGCGGTCCGGTCGCCTGCCCGGCGGCAAGCGCGGCGCTCGGCTGGTCCGCGCCCGGTGGTCCGCGCCCGGCGAGGTCCCCGGTCGCCGGGGTGTACGCCGGGACGCCGCGGCGTGCGAGGAGCGAGGTGCGCAGCTGCTCGGCCTGCTGGACCGTGACCGCGTCGAGCACGATCCGCTCGTCGTCGACGCCGGTGCCGATCTGCGACCTGGCGCAGTCCCGAGCATCCGGTGCAGCAGCGGACCCTCCAGATCGACGCTGCGGATCCGGTCGAGCCGGACGGTGCTGGTCTTCGTGTGGAGCAGCCCGGTGCGCTTCTGGAACTGCAGCTCGTCGAGCCGGAACCAGGTGGTCAACCAGGGGATGACGCCCGAGCACGATCGCGCCGACCAGGAAGACGGGTAGGGCGATCAGGGTCAGGACGGGCCGGTCGCTGGTGCTGAGCCCGATCACCACGGCGACCAGCGGGAGGAAGAAGGAGCGGAGCACGGCGATGGGGTCGATCAGCAGCTTGCGGGGGCTCAGCCGCTGCCAGTCCTCCTCGAGCTCGGGACCGGACGCCTCGGTCACGTGGCGTCGCCCTCGCTGGCCCCGGTGATCGCGGTCAGCTGGGCGACCAGCGTCCTGGCCTCCTCGGCGTCCAGGCCCTCGATGGTGATCGGGCCCGCCGCGGACGCGGTGGTCACGGTCAGCGACGCGAGGCGGAACCGGCGCATCAGCGGTCCCTGCTGCGACTCGACCGTCTGCACCCGGCTCAGCGGCGCGATCCGGGTCTCGACCGAGAACCAGCCCGCCCGGGTGTGCACGGCCTGGGGCGTGACCTCCCAGCGGTGGATCCGGTAGCGGAGGCCCGGCATCACCGCGGCGTAGCAGACGTTGGCCACGGCGCCGACGACGACGAGCGCGGTGGCCCACCACGGCCACTCGGGGAGGACGACGAAGAGGACCCCGGCGACGACGAGCTCGGCCAGCGCGCTGAGCACCGCCTTGGTCCGCCAGTAGCCGACGGCGCGGGGGCAGACCCGGTGCGCCGGGTCGCGCAGCTCCTGCGGGTCGGTTGCCTCAGGGTCGGGCAGCGACGCTGCTCCCGCGTCGGAGGGGTCAAGGCTCACGGAGGTGAGCCTGCCACACCTCGGTGGGCGAGATTGGGGCGCCGGGAGGCAGCGGACCTAGACTCGACGCCCGTGGCCCTCACCATCGGAATCGTCGGACTGCCCAACGCTGGCAAGTCGACCCTCTTCAACGCCCTGACCAAGAACGACGTGCTCGCGGCGAACTACCCGTTCGCGACGATCGAGCCGAACGTCGGCGTGGTCGGCGTGCCCGACTCCCGCCTGGCGAAGCTGGCCGAGATCTTCGGCTCGGAGCGGATCCTGCCGGCCACCGTCGAGTTCGTCGACATCGCCGGCATCGTCCGCGGTGCCTCGGAGGGCGAGGGCCTGGGCAACAAGTTCCTCTCCCACATCCGCGAGTCCGACGCGATCTGCCAGGTCACCCGCGTCTTCCGCGACGAGGACGTCACCCACGTCGACGGCGAGGTCAACCCCGGCAGCGACATCTAGACGATCTCGACCGAGCTGATCCTGGCCGACCTGCAGACCGTCGAGAAGGCGATCGCCGCGGCTGGAGAAGGAGTCGCGCAAGGACAAGGACCTGGTCGCGAACCTCGAGGCCGCCACGAGGCCAAGGAGGCGCTCGAGGCCGGTACGCCGATCAGCTCCACCTCGATCGACCTCGAGCCTGCTGCGCGAGCTGCTCCTGCTGACCGCCAAGCCGTTCATCTACGTCTTCAACTGCGACACCGACGAGCTGTCCGACGAGGACCTCAAGGCGAAGATGCGCGAGCTCGTCGCGCCCGCCGAGGCGATCTTCCTCGACGCCAAGATCGAGTCCGAGCTGGTCGAGCTGCGACGACGAGGAGGCCGCGGAGATGCTCGCCGAGGCCGGGCGTGCACCGAGCCCGGTCTGGAGGTGCTGGCCCGGGTCGGCTTCGACACCCTCGGCCTGCAGACCTACCTGACCGCCGGCCCGAAGGAGACCCGCGCCTGGACGATCAAGAAGGGCGCCACCGCGCCCGAGGCCGCCGGGGTCATCCACACCGACTTCCAGAAGGGCTTCATCAAGGCCGAGATCGTCTCCTTCGACGACCTCGTCGCCGCCGGCTCGATGACGAAGGCCAAGGAGGCCGGCAAGGTCCGCATGGAGGGCAAGGACTACGTCATGGCCGACGGCGACGTGGTGGAGTTCCGCTTCAACGTCTGAATCGTGGAGAGCGCGGTGCGGCTGACGCGCGAGCCCGAGTCGCGCTCGTAGGCGCCCAGCTGCTCTGACTGGACCCGCTGGGTGGAGCCGGTCCGCTTGCGCTGAGGTCGGTTCGACGACTGGTGACTCCCGAGCGGGTTCCAGCCGACGAGGCCGAGCAGGCGCCGGAGTGCTTCGGCTCCCAGCAGGGTGTAGACCCGTGGCTCGAAGGGTCTGACCCGGTAGCGGGAGCGGGCGACGTCCACCAGTGCTGGGCCCGTCAGGAGCGCCATGAAGAGAAAGGCGCCCTGGACGACGACCGCGTACACGAGGTGGTCAGGCCCTATGGCGAACCAGCCAGCGACGGCCAGACCGAGACCGAACACCAGGCCCGCGGTCGCCGCGCCAGGTTGTCCACCAGGCGCTGCCATCGACGTCACCCGGATACCGACGGGTCGCCCAGCTGCTCGACGAGGATGTCGCCGTGGCCGGCGTGCCGGGCGAGCTCGGCGACCATGTGCAGGTAGATGAACCGCAGGCTGACCTGCGAGCCGTGCCACTCGAAGGCCTCGTCGAGGTCGTGCTCGGCCGCGATCTCGCGGGAGCGAGCGCAGGCCGCCGCGTGGGCGGCGGCGACCGACGCCACGGTGTCGTCCTGGTCCAGGGCGAAGCTCTCGTCGACGGTGTCGGGCAGGCCGAGGGCCGAGCGCGCCACTCCCGCGACCCGGGAGTGGAACCAGACCCCCTCCACGAAGGTGGCGTGCTTGACCAGCCCCAGCGGCGTGGTGAGCGAGGGCACGAGCCGCTCCCGGGCCGACTCGTCGTCGAGCCCGGTCAGGAGCCCGGCGACCTCGCGGCGCTGCGTGTCCAGCATCTGCTCCAGCAAGGTGCGCTCGCTCGCTGCCGTCTCCGTCATGGCGCGAGCCTACGAGCAAAGACCGTCCGACATGGGGATCAGGACCGGATCTCGTCGTCGACCCAGACCGGCCGGCAGGCACGCAGCCCGGCCCAGGTGAAGGGCACCGCGGTCGCGGCGAGGACCACCAGGACGGCGTCCCAGCCGCCCGTGGCCTCGTGCAGCATCCCCACCAGCACCGGACCCGCCGCGGCGACCAGGTAGCCGACGGGCTGCACGAAGCCCGAGAGCTGGGCGGTGACCTCCGGGTGCCGGGTCCGGGCCGGGAGCATGGCGAGCACCAGCGGGAAGGCGAAGCCGGCCACGCCGAGCATCAGCGCCCACAGCCACGGCACGGTCGGGGCCACAGCGCCAGGCCGCCGTACCCGCCGGCGAGCAGGACGCCGAAGGTCACGACGTACGGCGAGAGCGAGGGGGCCCGGACGATCAGCGTCGGCATCGCCAGCGCCCCGACGATGCCGGTCGCCGAGAGCAGCGCCGCCAGTGCGCCGGCGAGGTCGGCGGGGAGTCCGGCGTCCCGGTAGACCTGCGGGAGCCACCCGAGCTGGACGTAGGCGTGCATCGACTGGAGGCCGAAGAGCGCGGTCATCGCGACCGCCGTGGGGGAGGTGGCGATCCGCCCCGACGCGGCCGGGCCGCGGTCGAGGTGGTCCCCGGGATCGCGTCGCTCGCGGAGCGCGAGCCCCAGCCAGAGCGGCAGGGCGAGGAGCACCAACAGTCCCCACACGCCGAGGGCGCGCTCCCAGCTGCCCAGCGCGGAGGCCAGGGGAGCGGTGAGCAGCTGCCCGAGCGTGGCGCCGACGACCAGCGCCGTGCCGTAGACCGTGGCGAGGGCGACCTGGTGACTGCCGCCGTGGCGCTTGATCCAGGCCGGCACCAGCACGTTGCCGACCGCCATGCCGGCTAGGGCCAGGGCGCTCAGCGCGAGGAACACCCAGGGCGACTCCGCCCCGGCCCGCAGGAGCAGGCCGACGGCTCCGGCGAGGAGCCCGAGCGCGATGCCGACGGTGATGCCGACTCGGCGTGCGAAGGCGACCGCCAGCCCTCCGGCGAGGGCGAAGCAGAGACCGGGCAGCCCGGTGAGCAGGCCCGCCAGGCCGCCGCTGAGGCCGAGCCCGCTCCGGATCTCGGAGAGCACCGGTCCGACGGTCGAGGCACCGGGGCGGAGGTTGACCGAGACGAGGACGATCGCGACCAGGGCGACGCCGGTGCTCAGTCCCGGAGGTGGGCGGCGGGACACGAAGCGATCCTGCCTCAGTGCACCCAGCCGGCTCGCCCCGGACGTCGGGGCCGCGCCCCGTTCGGCCGCAGTTGTGAATCGTTCGCCGCTGTCCTCGTCAGCCGAGAAAGTCGACTGACCTGGCGATTTCCCTTCCTAAGTATATTGTGATTCACGTCACACCAGTGCTAGGAAAGAGTCCAGGACCCCGGCCGGCGTCGTACCGGTCACTCGGAAGGGCGGCTCCCATGGACGACCTCAGCAGACGCAGTCTCCTCCGGGCCGGTGGTGTCGCCGCCGCCCTGGGCACTCTCGGCACCGCGGCCCAGGCAGCGGCGCACCCGTGGCTGTGGTCGGCCGCGGGTTCGGTCCCCGGCACCGGCACCGGTGCCGATCCCCGGTTCGTCTGGGACGACGAGGCGGACCCGGTGATCGCCCGCCTCCTCGACCGCGGCGAAGTGCCACGGGTCAACCAGCTGCTCAACGGGTGGGTGCGCAACTCCGACCCGCTGCCCGCGGGTCTGCCCACCGAGCTGCGCGACTTCATGGAGCACGCGCGACGGCTGCCCTCGTGGGCCGACCAGCGGCAGCTCGACCTGGCCGCCGACTTCAACACCAGGCGCGGCCTCTACCTGGGGGTGCTGTACGGCTTCGCCAGCGGCATGCTGAGCACCGTCATCCCCAAGGAGGCGCTGGCGGTCTACTACTCCAAGGGTGGCGCGGACATGAAGGACCGCATCTCCAAGACCGCGAAGCTCGGCTACGACATCGGCTCGCTGGACGCCTACCGCCCGAGCGGGGAGATGGTGGTGACGGCGGTGAAGACCCGGATGGCGCACGCCGGCGTCCGCCACCTGCTCCCGCAGTCCCCGCACTGGGCGGGCCGGGCGCCCGAGGACGTGCCGATCAGCCAGCACGACCTGATGGTGACCTGGCACAGCCTCCCGACCACGGTGATGCGCACGTTGAAGGACTGGAGGGTCCGGATCCCGGCCGCGGAGCAGACCGCCTTCCTGCACTCCTGGCAGGTCAGCGCCGCGATGCTCGGCATCCGGCACGAGTACATCCCGGCCACCTGGGCCGACGCCGAGTCGCAGGCGCAGCAGGTGCTCGACCCGATCCTCGCGCCGACTCCGGAGGGCGCTCAAGCTGGCCGACGTCCTGCTGGACCTGGGCAAGGGCATCGACGGCACGATCCTGACCCGCGGGGTGCTGGAGGCACTGACCCGGTTCACCCTCGGCGACGAGATCGCGGGCTGGCTGCGACTGGGCCGGCATCCCCTGTGGGACGGCCTGCTCAAGACCGCGTGGCGCCCGTTCGTGGCGGTCCGCGAGGGGCTGCTGCCCGCTCCGTTCATGCCGGCGACCGCATGGATGTTCGACGAGCTGCTGCGTCAGTTCATCCTGCTCTACACCGCCGAGCTCAAGCCCGATCCGGATCCAGATCCCCACCGGCAACAACCCGAACTACCCGTAGGCGGGCCCGGAGTCGGCTCAGAGCCGGCGCCAAGTCGCCTCGGAGTCGGCGGGTCCGGGTTAGGGTCGAGGCACCGGAGCTCGACCGCAGCCGGAGGCACTGTTGGACGCCCGCGAGGTGCTGCCCGTCGCTCGGACGAGCCGGCGACGTCCGTGGCGCAGGGCTCTGGCCGGGCTCGCCGCGATCGCCCTTCTCGGTGGGTGCGCGCCGGTCGCGGACGAGGCCACCGACCCGGCGTCGCAGGTGCCCCTGTCGGCCTCACCCAGTGCCTCACCCACTGCCTCACCCAGCGCCTCGACCCCGCCTCCCGCAGCCCCCTCGACACCGGCTGCCGGCACCGCGGCCGAGCAGCTCGCGACCCTGGCGGTGAAGGGCCGGGCTCCGATGACCGGCTACGACCGCGACCACTTCGGCCCGGCCTGGCTGGACGCGGACCGCAACGGGTGCGACACCCGCAACGACGTGCTGGGCGAGCACCTCACCGCGCTCGTCCTGCGGCCCGGCACCCGCGACTGCGTCGTGGAGACCGGGACGCTGGAGGACCCGTTCACCGGCACCGTGATCCACTTCGTCCGCGGCCACGGGGCCCTGGTCGACGTCGACCACGTGGTGGCGCTGGGCAACGCCTGGGCCACCGGCGCCTCCGGCTGGGACGTCCGCAAGCGGGCGGCCTTCGCCAACGACCCGATGAACCTGCTGCCGGTCGATGCCTCGGCCAACCGGCAGAAGGGCGACGGGGACGCGGCCACCTGGCTGCCGCCGTACCGGCCGTTCCGCTGCGAGTACGTCGCCCGGCAGGTCGGCGTGAAGGCGAAGTACGGCCTCTGGGTCACCCCGGCGGAGCGGACCGCAGTCGAGCGCGTCCTGGCCGACTGCCCCGACCAGCCGCAGGTGCCGGACTCGGGCGCGCCGGTGCGGGTGGACCACCAGCTCGAGAGCCCCGCCTCCGAGGCGCCGGCCCCGGGGAGCGCGGCGGCGTTCGAGAACTGCGACGCGGCTCGGGCGGCCGGAGCGGCCCCGGTGCGGCGCGGGGACCCCGGGTACGGCCCGCACCTCGACCGGGACGGCGACGGGACCGCCTGCGAGTAGGCGTGCGCTGACGACCGGCGTGACGCGAGTGACTGCATGGGGACGGGGCCGCCGGGCTACAGAGGGCGCGTCCCCACCCGATCGGAGCAGTCCCCGCATGACCGACGAAGAGCGTCCAGCCGAGCCCGCCGAGCAGCCGCGAGGCGCGACCAGGGCGGCCCGGCGCACCGGCGCCGCCCTCTCCCGGCTCGACTACCAGCGTCCGCGCTACCCGCACGACATCCACCCCGCCCTGGTGCCCGGGATCGCGATCGACGAGCAGCGGCGCCGCTACTCGGTGGACCGCGTGGTGCTCGGGGTCGCCGGTGTGCTCACGGTGGCGTTCGTGGTCTGGGGGATCGCCGACCCGGACGGCGTCGGCGAGGTGGCCGGCACGGCGTACGCCTGGACGATGAGCCACCTCGGCTGGCTCTTCAACGCGGTCGCCACCGTGGTGCTGGTCGCGCTCGTCGCCCTGTGCATCTCCCGCTACGGCGACGTCCCGCTGGGCAAGGACGGGGAGACACCCGAGTTCTCCACCTTCTCCTGGGTGGCGATGCTCTTCGCCGCCGGCCTCGGCATCGGGGTGATGTTCTGGGGGCCCTCGGAGCCGCTGACCTACTTCATCACCCCGCCGCCGATGACCCACGAGGCGGAGTCCGTCGAGGCGCTGCACCACGCGCTGGCCCAGACCTACTACCACTGGGGCGTCCACGCCTGGGCGATGTACGCGTTGGTCGGCGGCGCGGTCGCCTACGCGGCGTACCGGCGCGGCCGCCCGCTGTTGATGTCCTCGATCTTCGAGCGGCTCTTCGGCCGCAGCCGCACCGAGGGCTGGGCGGGGCGGCTGGTCGACATCTTCGCCATCATCGCCACGCTCTTCGGCACCGCGGCGGCGCTGGGCATCGCAGCGCTGCAGATCGGCCAGGGCTTCGTCATCGTCAGCGGCGCCTCCGAGCTGACCAACACCGCGCTGCTGGTGATCATCGCCGTGCTGTCGGTCGGCTTCGTGCTCTCCGCGGTCTCCGGGGTGGCCCGGGGGATCCGGCTGCTCTCCAACGTCAACATCGTGCTGACCGTCGGCTTCGCCGCGCTGGTCTTCCTGCTGGGCCCCAGCCTGTTCCTGCTCAACCTGCTGCCCTCGGCGCTGATGGAGTACGTCGGGTCCTTCTTCGAGCTGATGGGCCGCTCCGCCTCGTGGGGCCAGGAGACGCTCGACTTCCAGTCCGCCTGGACCGTCTACTACTGGGCCTGGTGGATCTCCTGGTCGCCGTTCGTCGGCCTCTTCATCGCCCGGATCTCCCGGGGCCGCACGATCCGGCAGTTCCTGCTCGGGGTCATCCTGATCCCGTCCTCGCTGCTGTTCGTCGCCTACGGGATCATGGGCGGCACGGCGATCTCGATGTACCGCGACGGCGAGCCCGGCTTCAGCACCGAGGTGAACCCGCCTGAGGTGCTGTTCGCCATCGTCGACAACCTGCCGTACGCCGGTTGGCTGCCGGTGCTGATCATGGCGATCCTGGGCATCTTCTTCATCACCGCCGCCGACTCCGCCTCCGTGGTCATGGGCATCCTCAGCACCCGCGGGGCCCAGTCGCCGCCGCGGACCGTGGTGGTCTTCTGGGGCCTGGTGATGGCCGGGATCGCGGTCGTCATGCTGCTGCTCGGCGACGAGTCGGCGCTCCAGGGCCTCCAGTCGCTGGTGATCATCACCGCGGTGCCCTTCGCCCTGGTGATGCTGCTGGCGGTGGTGGCGTGGTTCCGCGAGCTCAGCACCGACCCGCACACGCTGCGCCGCCAGTACGCCGAGAACGCGGTCCGCAACGCGGTGGTCGCCGGGCGTGGAGCGGTACGACGACGACTTCGGGCTCCAGGTCGTCCGGACCGGGCCGGGGGAGGGGGCCGGAGCCGGTGTCGACTCCGCCCACGCCGACTACACCGAGTGGTACCAGCGCACCGACGAGGACGGCCAGCCGATCGGCTACGACTACGAGACCGGGCAGTGGGCCGACGGCCGGTCACCATCGTCCTCCTAGCCTGTCGACCATGACGCGTTATCTCACAGCTGTGCCCGTGGCACTGCTCCTCCTCCTGACCGGCTGCTCCTCCTCCGACGACAACGACGACAACGGCGACAAGCGCCGGCGGTGGGGACACCACCTCGTCGGCGGCCGAGGGACGCGTGGAGGTCGGTGAGGTCGGCTTCGAGCTGCCCGAGGACTGGACCACGCTGGACGCCCAGGAGATGGCCGACGAGGTCGGCGAGACCGACGAGATGAAGGAGGTCCAGGGTGCGCTCGGGCTGAGCGACGAGCAGTTCGACCAGATGATGGCGTCGGTCGACCTGTACGCCGTCACCGGTGAGGGCGCCAAGAACGGTTTCCTGGACAACGTCGTCGCGGTCGTCGTCCCGGGCTCGATGCCCAGCGACACCCAGCTCGAGTCCGAGGTGCTGACCCTCGAGGGCAAGGTGCGAGTCCCTGGAGCGCGAGGAGACCGACGCCGGCGAGGTGGTCCGGATGACCTACACGATGCCCTCGGGCGCCGGTGAGGTGCAGGGTGAGGCGCTGAGCCTCGAGGTGGACGGCTCCGTGGTGAGCATCTCGGTGAGCGCCCTCGACGCCGCCACCTCCGCCGAGGTCGCCGACCTGATCATGGAGACGATCAGCAAGGCCTGACCGGCAGTTCGGCAGGCCGCGGAGACACCGCAGCACAGACGAAGAGCCCGCCGACCCGTCCCCGGGTCGGCGGGCTCCGTCGTGCGGGCGGCCCTGAGCCGTCGCTCAGGCGCGCTCGAGCAGGAAGACCGGGATCTCCCGCTCGGTCTTCACGGCGTAGTCGGCGTACGGCGGGAAGGCCGCCACCGCCCGCTCCCACCAGACGGCGCGCTCGTCGCCCTCGGCCAGCCGGGCGACGTACTCGTGCTTCTCGGCGCCGTCCTGCAGGTCCACGTGCGGGTCGGCGACGAAGTTGTGGAACCACGCGGGGTGCTCGGGCGCCCCGCCCTGGGACGCGACCGCGGCGTAGACGCCCTCGTGCTCGACCCGCATCACCGGGTTCTTGCGCAGCCTGCCCGACCGGGCCCCGCGCGAGGTGATGACGACGATCGGCCGGTCCATGATCGTGTTCCCCTCGGCGCCGTCGGTCGCCTCGTACAGCGCGACCTGCTCGCGGACCCACGTGCTCGGGCTCGGTTCGTACTCTCCCTGGAGTGCCATGGGTCCATCCCAGCACGCGGGCGGGCACCCCTGCACGTGTCTGGGGTCACCTCGCGGGTGGCACCGGGACCGCTACGGTGGGCGGAGGTCCGGAACCGGAGAGAGGCGACTCGATGCAACGCCCTGTGCCCCGCACGATCACGCTGCACGGCCACGAGCTCTCCTACGTCGACAGTGGCGAGGGTGCCCCCGTCCTGTTCATCCACGGCATCCTCGGCTCGCGCGGCCAGTGGAACCGGCTGATCGACCGGATCCACGACGACCAGCGGGTGATCGTCCCGGACCTCTTCGGGCACGGCGAGTCGGCCAAGCCGCTCGGCGACTACTCGCTGAGCTCGCACGCGGCCACGCTCCGCGACCTCCTCGACCGGCTCGGGGTGGAGCGGGTGACCCTGGTCGGGCACTCGCTGGGCGGCGGCATCGCGATGCAGTTCTACTACCTGTTCCCCGAGCGGGTCGAGCGGCTGGTCCTGGTCGCCAGCGGCGGCCTGGGGCGCGAGGTCAGCCCGCTGCTGCGGGCCGCCACCCTGCCCGGCGCCGAGCAGGTGCTGGGGGTCGTCGCCTCCGCCTGGCTGCTGGGCCGGCTCGAGGACGTCGGCGGCGCCGCGCGCCAGGGTCGGCTGGAAGCCGGGCGCCGACGTCACCGCCGTCTGGAAGGGGTTCACCTCGCTCAACGACCGGGAGAGCCGCCGGGCGTTCCTCTCCACCACCCGGGCCGTGATCGACCTCGGCGGCCAGACGATCAGCGCCCACGACCACCTCGAGGACGTCGACCCGGTGCCCACCCTGATCGTCTGGGGCTCCCGGGACCGGATGATCCCCGTCTTCCACGCGCTCAAGGCCCAGGAGTCGGTGCCCGACTGCCGGGTGGTGCTCTTCGAGGGCGCCGGGCACTTCCCGCACCTCGACGACCCCGACCGGTTCGCCGAGGTGCTGCGCGACTTCATCGCCACCACCGAGCCCGCCCCCGTCGTCCGCACCCGGGCCGCCCGGGACGCGGGCTGAGCGAGCGCCGATGACCCAGGAGACCGGTCCGGTCGTGGTCCCGGCGCGCGCGGACGAGCCGGCGGTCCTGGCGCTGCTCGCCGACTACGCCGAGGAGCTGGCCGCCCGGGGCATCGTGCTCCACCAGGACGAGGGCGGCTCCGTCACGCCCGAGGAGATGGCGCCGCCGCGGGGGGCCTTCCACGTGGTGACCCTCGGCGGCCGACCGGTGGCGTGCGGGGGAGTGCGGCTCCTGGACCCCGGGACCGCCGAGGTGAAGCGGATGTACGTCGCCCCCACCGCCCGCCGGCGCGGGGTGGCGCGCACGCTGCTCGGCCGGCTCGAGCAGGACGCCCGCGACCTCGGCTGCTCCGCCGTGCGCCTGGACACCGGCCCGGGGATGGACGCGGCGATCACGCTCTACCGGGCGAGCGGGTACCGGGAGATCGACGACTACAACGGCAACCCGCACGCGGGCCACTGGTTCGAGAAGGCGCTGGCTCGACAAGGCGTTCCAGCCGACCGGCTCGTAGACTGACCGGCGGCCCGCGGTGCCAGCCGCGGTTCACCCGACGATCCAGGACCCCGTGACTTCCTCGCCCACCGCACCCCAGGCCCAGCACCCGACGACCCAGCACCCGACGACCCAGCAGGACGTACGCCGCGAAGCGTCGCGACGCCGTACGTTCGCGGTGATCAGCCACCCGGACGCCGGAAAGTCGACGCTCACCGAGGCGCTGGCCCTGCACGCCCAGGTGATCACCAGGCCGGTGCGGTGCACGGCAAGGCCGGGCGCCGCGCGACGGTCTCGGACTGGATGGAGATGGAGCAGGAGCGCGGCATCTCCATCACCTCCGCGGCGCTGCAGTTCGCCTACGAGGACCAGGTGATCAACCTCGTCGACACCCCCGGTCACTCCGACTTCTCCGAGGACACCTACCGGGTGCTCTCCGCGGTCGACGCGGCGGTGATGCTGGTCGACGCCGCCAAGGGGCTCGAGCCGCAGACGCTCAAGCTGTTCCGGGTCTGCAAGGCCCGCGGCCTGCCGGTGATCACGGTGATCAACAAGTGGGACCGGCCCGGTCTCGACGCCGCTCGAGCTGCTGGAGCGAGATCCAGGACGAGATCGAGCTGCGTCCCCACCCCGCTGACCTGGCCGGTCGGCATCGCCGGGGACTTCCGCGGCGTCCTCGAGCGGCGTACCGGCGACTACGTGGCCTTCACCCGGACCGCCGGGGGAGCGACCCGGGCGCCGGAGGAGCGGATGGACGCCGAGGCCGCCGCCGCCCGTGAGGGCGACGTCTGGGAGACGGCGCTCGAGGAGTCGGACCTGCTCGCCTCCGACGGGGCCGACCACGACCAGGACCTGTTCCTCAGCGGCTTCACCACCCCGGTCCTCTTCGCCTCGGCCATCTCCAACTTCGGGGTCGCCAGCATGCTGCGCACCCTGGTCGAGCTCGCGCCCTCCGCGGTCCCGTTCCGGCACGGGGAGCCCGGCGACGACGGCGACCGGCGCAGGTGCGCGAGGTGGACGCGCCGTTCAGCGCCTTCGTCTTCAAGGTGCAGGCCGGGATGAACACCGCCGCACCGCGACCGGGTCGCGTTCGCGCGGGTCTGCTCCGGCGTCTTCGAGCGCGGGATGGTGGTCACCCACGCCCAGACCGGGCGGCCGTTCGCGACCAAGTACGCCCAGGCCATCTTCGGCGCCGAGCGGGCGGTCATCGACACCGCCTTCCCCGGCGACATCATCGGCCTGGTCAACGCCAACGCGCTGAAGATCGGCGACACCATCTACGTCGACGAGCCGGTGACGTTCCCGCCGATCGCCACCTTCGCCCCCGAGCACTTCGCGGTGGCCACGGCCAAGCGACAGCGGCAGGTTCAAGCAGTTCCGCAAGGGCATCGAGCAGCTCGACTCCGAGGGCGTGGTCCAGGTGCTCCGCTCGGACCTGCGCGGCAGACCAGTCGCCGGTGCTCGCCGCGGTCGGCCCGATGCAGTTCGAGGTCGCGCAGGCCCGGATGGAGAGCGAGTTCGGCGCGGCCATCCGGCTGGAGCGGCTCGGCTACACCCAGGCCCGTCGCACCGACGCTGCCTCAGCGCCCCGCCCTGGCCTCGGTCCGCGGGGTCGAGGTGATGGAGCGCAGCGACGGGACGCCGCTGGTGCTGGCGCCGGACAAGTGGCGGATCACCGTGATCGAGCGCGACCACCCCGAGCTCACCCTCGAGCCGCTGATCGCAGGCGACCAGTGACTACGTCGGCGAACCGCTCCGCGTTGGCCGGGACCAGGTCGAGGTAGAGGCCGGGCTCGATCAGCTCGAGCTCGCTCACGTGCCATGCACCCTGCCAGCGCATCAGGTCGACGCGGGCGTAGGGGAGGTCGGCACCGAGGACCCCGGCCGCGGCGCGCACCGCGCGCTCGGCGACGCCCGCCCGGTCGGGGGCGAGCGGGACGAGCCGCGAGCTGCCGCCGTACGACTCGTGGACCCGCACCTCCTCGCCGACGGCGAGCTTGTCGACCTGCGAGCGGGCCGCGCCGTCGAAGACGTAGACCGACGACTCCCCGGCCGTCCGCACCGACTCCACCAGGGGCTGGACGATCCAGGGGCCGGGGGTCAGGCCCTCCAGGCGCTGGTCGTCGGTGGCGGCGGCCAGCACCAGGCCCACCCCGCCCGCGCCCGTGCGCGGCTTCACCACGGCCGTGCCCCAGCGGGCGATCGCCGCGCTGAGCCCCGCGACCAGGCCTGAGTCGTCCAGCAACGCCGTGGGGATCACCGGGACGTGCTCGCCGAGGGCGAGGAGGTAGGACTTGTCGGCGTTCCAGGCGAAGACCTCGGGCCCGTTGAGCACGGCGGTGCCGGTCGCCACGGCGCGTGCCCAGGCGAGGAACTCGGGGCACCGGCGGTGGTAGTCCCAGGTGGCCCGGACGGCGACCAGGTCGGCGGCCGCCCAGTCGACGTCGGGGTCGTCCCAGACGGCCCACCGGGCCTCGACGCCGCGCTCGGCGAGCGCCTCGACCAGCTGCTCCCCGCCGGTCTCGCCGTCGGGGAGCAGCTGGAAGGTGGCCAGCAGCACGGAGGTCATGCGCTCACCCTAGGTTCACCTCACCCTGAAGCCCGTGGAGGTGCTCCTGCCGCTCGTGCCCGCCGCGAGCGGGGTGACGGTGACCTTGAGGCGACCCTTGCGCAGCTCGCTGCGCTTGAGCACCAGCCGGGTCCGGGTGACGGTCCTGGTCAGCACCTTCGCCTTCCCCCTGGACACCACCACCTGGTAGGTGACCGGCCCGGTGCCCGCGGGGGCCCTCCAGGTGACCTTCCGCCTCCCGGCCGCCGGACGCCCGGCGACCTTCACCCGCGAGACCTTCCCCGGGGTCCCGACCACGGGGCCGGGGGCCGGCTCCGGCGCGGGGGCGGGCGTGGGCGAGGGCGTGGGGGAGGGGGAGGGGGCCGGCACGGGCGCCACCGGCGGCGCGTCGAGGGTCACCAGGGTGGCGGCGGAGGAGGCGGCGTGGTGGTTGCGGTCCGCTGCCTTCGTGACGACGACCCGGCAGGTGCCCGGCGACTCCGCGCGGAGTCGGAAGGGGGCCTCGGGATCCACCCGGCAACCGGTGGCCGTGCCGTCGGCGGCGGTCCAGGCCAGCGGCCCGGTCCCCGAGCCGCCCTCGCTGACCAGCGGCAGCGGCGTGCCCTGCGTGCCGCGGGTCGACGTGACCACCAGCGGCGCCTGCGCGACCTTCTCGAACGTCACGACGGTCGGTGACGACGAGACCGGCTCGTGCAGGGCGTCCCCCTCCTTGGTGGCGGTGACCAGGCAGGTGCCGGCCGTCGTCGCCGTGAGGAGCGTGCCGTCGACGGTGCAGCCGTCCGCGGTGCCGTCGGCCGCCGCGAAGCTGACGAACCCGCTGCCGGAGCCGCCCTCGCTCCCCAGAGGGACGGCGGTCCAGGCGGCGGCGGAGAGGCTGCCGGTGACCCGCAGGCTCGCCTGGGGCTCCTTGGTCAGGGTGACCGTCACCGGACCCGTGGACGCCGGGAGGTACCCGGTGTCACCCTCCCGGCTGATCGTCACCAGGCACGTGCCCGGCGCGGTCGAGGTGAGCAGGTAGGGGCCCGGCCACGACCCGCTGCTCGCGCAGCCCGTGGCCGTGCCGTCCTCGGCCGAGATCGCGAGGTTCCCGGTGCCGCTGCCGCCGGTCCAGGCCAGCGTCAGCGGAGTGCCGAAGCGACCCGTCGTGGAGGTCAGCACCAGAGGGACCTGGGTGCCCTTGTCCCAGGCGATGTGGACGACCGGGGAGACCTTCGAGTGGTACCGCTCGTCGGCGGCCTTGATGGCGTAGACGCTGCACCACCCCGCCGCCGAGGCCGTGAGCCGGTACGGCTCGGACCCGGTCACGGTGCAGCCGACCGAGCCGCGGGTGGGCCACCAGCTGATCTCCCCGTCCCCCGACCCACCCGTGGTGGCCAGGACCAGGGGCTCGCCGATGGTCGCCTCGAGGGGGCTGCTGATCACCAGGTCCGCCTGCGGGATGCGGGTGAAGGTGACCGGCTGGGGGGTGGACGTCTCGGCCTCGTAGCGCGAGTCGCCCTCCCGGGTCGCAACGACCAGGCAGGTGCCCCGGCTGGTCGCGGTGATCGTCCAGGGCGCGGTGTCGCTCACCGTGCAGCCGGTGGCCGTGCCGCCCGGCACGGTCGCGAACGTGTAGGCACCGGTGCCGGCGCCCCCGGACGCGGCGAGGCGCAGGGCCGCGTCGAGCCGGCCCTCGATGCCGCCGTTCATGTGGACGATGTACTGCCGGGCGCGCGGCAGCTCGACGGGGGCAGGGGCGGACGACGCCGCGGCGTACCGACCCGCGGCCGTGCGGGTGGCGGCGACCAGGCAGGTGCCCGTCGCGTCGGCCCGCAGCACGAAGGGCTCGACCATCCCGTCGATCCGGCAGCCCGGCGCGGTGCCGGGAGCGACCGTGAAGGAGACCTCGCCGCCGCCGGCGCCGCCGGAGGTGCCGAGGGTGACCCCGTCGACCACGTTGCCGGACCCGGTCACCGTGATCGGCGGCTGGGCCTCCAGGCTCCAGGACGCGGGCTCGACGGCGCCGACCGCGCACCCGGTGGCTCCGGGCACCGGTCCGGCCACGCCGCGCTGGTCGTCGCGGGCACACAGCTGGACGCCGGCGAGCACGGTGCCGACCGGGATGGCGTCGGCCGCGGGACCGTCCGCGGCGGGCATCATCGTGCGGGTGGCGCCCTGGTGGTCGGCCAGGGGACCGAGGCGCGGGTCGAGGGCCGGGCGGTCGGTGGCGTGGCCCGTGCAGGAGCCGTCGCTGCTGAGGTTGTGTCCGACGCTGCTGGCGCTGAGGCTCCCGTCGCACTGGGGCACGGAGTTGCCCTCGAACAGGGAGCCGCCGATCTGCGCGTTCCATTCGCTGCCGTAGATCGCGCCGCCGTACGCAGCGTCGGTGTTCCGCGCCACCGTGCTGCTGAGCAGCCGCATCGGGTTGTCGGCGAGGGAGGTGTTGTCGATGCCGCCGCCGTAGGTGGCCCTGTTCCCGGTGATCGTGGTGTTGCGGATCAGCATGTTCCCGCCCGAGAGGCCCCCACCTCGGTTGCCGGCGCTGTTGCCCGAGACCGTGCTGTCCGCCATCAGGAACGTCTTCTTGTAGGAGGCGAACCGGATGCCGCCGCCGCTGCCGCCGGCCCGGTTGCCGGAGATGGTGGACCGCAGGACGGTGAGGGGAGCGTCGCTGGAGTAGATGCCGCCACCCCCGACGGCCACGCTCCTGACGGAGTGGTTGTCGGTGATGCTGCTGTCCAGGATCCGTGCCGAGGCGTTGGAGTGGATGTAGATGCCCCCGCCGTAGTCGTAGGCGACGTTGCCGGTGACGGTCGAGTCGGCGAGCACCAGTGCTCCCCACGCGCTGATCCCGCCGCCGTGGATGGCGTCCCCGTTGCGGATCTCCAGGTGCTCTATCCGCAGCGGTCCGAGGTGCTGGACCACCGTGTCGGCGCCGGACCCGTCGAGGACCGCGGGGCTCGCGGCACCGGCCCCGCTGAGGGTGAGAGGAGTGATGCCCGTGGGCACGACCACGTTGTCGTGGACGGTGCCGGAGATCCTGATCGTCGCGCCGCGCGCCACCCGGGTGAGGGCGTGGGTGACGGTGGCGCAGGGCGCGGCCGCGCTCGCGCAGTCGTTGCCCGCGTCGCTGCCGTCCTCCGCGACGTACGCCGTGCTGCCGGGGGCGACGTCGGCGACGGCGGCCTGCGTCCCGAGCGCGAGGGTGCCGGCCAGGACGAGTCCGAGCGCGGCGGCGGCGGCGATGCCTCCGCGCCAGCGGCTTCGCCGGCTGTGGTGCTGGGGTGAGGGGTCGTGGAGGTGTCGTGCCACGGGTGCTCCGGATCGATCGGTGCCGCCCGAGCCCAGCAGGTAAGGCGCCGCAGGGGACCCGACGGCACGTTCCGGAGGATATGCGAGCGGTCGTTCGAAAGGGGTCGGCGTCTCAGCGACGCTTGCGCAACGCCTCCGTGAGCAGCGCGACCATCGCCTCGACCTGGATGTCGGCCGACGCGGTGACCTCCTCGTCGGAGCCGTCCAGGGCCCGGGCCGCGAGGCCCGCCTTGGAGTCGATCAGCTCGGCGATCCGGGTGTCGATGGTCTGCGCGGCGATGATCCGCCAGGCCGTCACCGGCTCCTCCTGACCGATCCGGTGCACCCGGTCGATCGCCTGCGTCTGCTCCGCGTCGGTCCACGAGAGCTCGGCGAGCACCACGTTGGAGGCGACCTGCAGGTTGAGGCCGACCCCGGCCGCGGTCAACGAGCAGACCACGATCTCGACCTCCGGGTCGTTGACGAAGGAGTCGATCGCCGCCTCCCGCGCCTTCGGGGTCTGGTTGCCGCGGATCGAGGAGTAGCCGATGCCGCGCTGGGCGAAGAGCTCCTCGCAGGCGTCCATCACGTCGACGTGCTTGGCGAAGACCACGACCTTGCCGACGCTGCGGGCCAGCTGGGCGGCGTAGTCGGCGGCCAGCGGGGCCTTGGCGGTGCCGATGCGGCGGATCATCGAGAAGACGTTCTCGCCCGAGGCGTTGTCGTCGGTCTCGTCGCGCTCCCACTCCGCGACCCGGCGTACCAGCTCCTCGTCGATCCCCGGGACGCGCTTGTCCTCGTCGCGGGCGGCCATCACCCGGTCGTACCGCTCGACCAGGCGGCGGGCCAGCTCGCGCTCGGCGGCCCGGATCGAGCGGCCGGCCTCGTCGTCGAGCTCGACCGGGATGTCGGCGATCCGGCGGGCCGGGATGTCGGCGGCCACGTCGACCTTGCGGCGACGCACGATGCCCATGTCGACGACCGCACGGCGGGCGGAGGGGTAGAACGCCTTGTCCTCCGGGGTCAGGCCGGTCTCCTCGAGCCGGGCCATGAGCTCGGAGAGCGGCCGCTTCTCGTCGATCCAGCCGAGGAACTGCCAGATCGAGGTGAAGTCCTCGATGTCGTTGATCAGCGGGGTGCCGGTGAGCGCCATCATCAGCGGGCGGACGGTGCGCTCGCGGATCCGGTCGGCCAGGCCCAGCACGTGCTGGGAGCGCTGCGACTTCCGGTTCTTGATGAAGTGCGCCTCGTCGACGACCATCCCCTTGAAGCCGAGGTCGCCGAGCCAGCCGACGTGCCGGTCGAGCACCTCGTAGTTGACGATCACGATGTCGGCGAAGCCGTCGATGTCGTGCCCGTCGCCGTGGATGACGGTGGCCTTGTGCCGGGGCACCCAGCGCACGGCCTCGCGCGCCCAGTTGGTCTTGACCACGTTGGGCACGACCACCAGCAGCGGGAACGCGTCGGCCGCCTGGGCGGCGAGCAGCGCCTGGGCGGTCTTGCCCAGGCCGGGCTCGTCGGCGAGCAGGAAGGTGCGGTGCCCCTCCTTGACCGAGGCGACCAGCTGCGCCTGGTGGCGCATCATCTCCAGGCCGTCGCGGGTGCGGCGGTCGCGCGGGTCGGGCATCTCCAGGCAGGCGGGCGCGCCGTTGGCCAGCTCGAAGGAGCGCAGCAGCGGGCCGATCAGCTCCCAGTTGGCCAGGCGGTGGGTCTTGGGCTCCAGCCGCATCGCGGCACCGGCGAAGTCGGGCACCTGGAACGGGTGGGCCAGCTGGCGCGCGATCACCGACTGCGGGATCACCCGGCGCTCGGGGACCGGGGCGACGGCGTCGCCGTCGGCAGCGGTCTGCTCCGGCTCGTCCTCCACCTCGAGGCCGGCGGCCTCGATCATCTTGCGGCGCAGGGTCCGCGCGGCGTCGCGAGACCTCGGCGTCCTCGGCGAGCAGAGCCAGCAGGCTGGTGTCGCGGGCCGCGGTCTTGGCCAGGATGGTGGCGACGCCGTCGAGGCGCTTGAGCTGCTCGGCGCGCTGGGTCTCGGTCGCCTCGGCGTCCTCCTTGACCCGCGAACGCTCCTCACGGACCAGCAGGGCCACCACCTGGAAGCGGGTGCGCGCGGAGGGGGAGACCCGGCCCGCGCTGGGCCTCGGCCTCGATCTCGCGCACGGCCCGGGCGAGCACGGGGATGATCCCGTCGTTGTCGAGCCGACGGGTGCGTCGTGGACGCCGGTTGCCGCCGCGGGTTCGCGTCGCGGACTTGGTCTGGCCGGACAAGTTCCTCCTCGTCGGGGCCACCGGGGCTCCCACCCGGGGCACCGAGGCGTGGTCTCGGTGGGGCACGACCCGTGAGCGGGGTGCGACACCCGCGACCGCTGGTCGACTGGCGCCGTCCCGGAGGAGCGAGGCGCAGAGGCGACGCTGCTGACGAGAGACTCCGGGGTCGTGCTGAGGCACAGCGTAGCGCGAGGAGGAGCCTTTCCACACCACCGGTCGCCGATGGTGCGCCGCGCCCGACGAGACCGCCCGCCGCGCGCGCGGGCACGGGGCGGTGCATACGATCCCGCGCATGGCCCACGAGTTCGACGCAGCGATCGCCCACACCCCCGGCCCGGACGGGCGGTACGACGTCCGGCTCGACGAGGGCTGGCACATCGGTGGCGGCGTCAACGGCGGGATCCTGCTCGCCACGCTCGCCCACGCGATCGGGACGCAGCTGCCCGACAAGCCCGACCCCCTGGTGGTCAGCGCCCACTACCTCGGGGCGTCGGTCCCCGGTGAGGCGACGGTCTCGACCCGGGTGATCCGCGAGGGCGGCACCGTCGCCACCGCCGAGGCGACCCTGCACCAGGACGGGCGGGAGAAGATCGCGGTGCTGGCGACGTACGGCGACCTGGGCCGGCTCGACGGCGAGGTCCGGACCCCGGTCGAGCCGGTCGCCATGCCCGACCCGGACCAGTGCATCCCCGTCGACATGGCGCCGCGCCGCACCCCGCCACTGATGGACCGCTTCGACATGCGCTTCGACCCGGCCACCATCGGCTGGGCGCTGGGGGAGCCGAGCGGCGAAGGGGAGATCCGGGCGTGGGTCCGGCTCAAGGACGGTCGCGAGCCGGACCCGCTGGTGCTGCTGACGATCGTGGACGTGCTGCCGCCGGTCGTCTTCGACCTCGGCTACCGGGGCTGGGCGCCCACCCTGGAGCTGACCGCACACGTGCGGGCCCGTCCCGCCCCCGGGTGGCTGCGGGTGCGCGCGTGGACCACCAACGTGGCCGGCGGGCTCTTCGAGGAGGACTGCGAGGTGTGGGACTCCACCGGGCGCCTGGTGGCGCAGTCGCGCCAGCTGGCGATGACCCCCCGCGGCTGACCCGGCGCCCCGGTCGAGTCGGGCGGGGTCGGGTCAGGCCGGGTCGAGCCGGGCGCGCGGCACGGAGACCAGCCAGCGTCGGTGGGGGTGCTCGGTGACCGTCCACAGCCGGTCCGTCGAGGGCCAGTAGGCGAGGTCCTCGGGACCCATCGGCAGCGCCCAGCGGTGCTCGCGCAGCGCCCCCGGCGTGCCGGTGTAGAGCGAGCCGGGAGTCCACGGGCCCCTGGAGACGCTCACGTGGTGCCGGCCGCGGGCTACCACCACCCCCTGCATCCCCCGCGGCCCGGTGGCGCGGTGCAGCAGGGGGAGGGCGGCGTCCTGCGCCCCGAGCGCCGGGAGCCAGGTCGCCGGGTCGAGCTCCACCCGGGCCAGGCGGGTGCTCTGCCGCCCGCGGCCGTACTCCCCGACGACCAGCGCCGGCGGGGCGGAGGAGCGGTCCAGGGAGAGGAACGAGTAGCGCAGGCGCTCGTGCCCCTCCTCGGCCTCCGCCCGGTAGGCCGACCGGACCGGCAGCACGTGGTGGTGGCCGAAGGAGGCGACGCCGCGGTCCCCGACCCCGATCTCGTTGGGCCGCTCGTTGTCGCCCGGCACGCGCATGAGGTCGTCGAGGTGGAAGGTGAGGAACCCGCGCCCGGTCGCGGCGACGTGCAGGTGTGGGCCGGCCCAGACCACCCCGCCCGCGTGGATCCGCACCCCGGAGAGCTCCAGCGCCCCGTCGGAGTCACGACGTACGTCGACCAGCAGGACGTGCCGGTAGCGCAGCGTCTCCAGGTCCAGGAAGGTCAGCCGCGACCCGCGGTGGACGCCGTCCACGGGCTTGGCGTACCAGGAGGTGACCAGCACCCGGCGACCCGCGACCAGCTCGGAGTCGGAGGCGTCCGCGGAGGTCGTCACCCCCTGCGGCCACCACACCCGGTCGCGCTGGTCGTAGGAGTCGAAGGCGATCGCCCGGTCGACCGCCCGGCCGAGCAGCCGGCCCAGCAGCGAGCGGCGGGCCTGGAACCTGAGGTCTCCGAGCAGCTCCCCGAGGCCGGCGCGGCCGCCCAGCACCTGCGCGAGCTCGTCGATCTCGGCGAGGTTCTCCTCGGTCCGGCGCAGGGTGAGGCCGCCGGCCTGCCACTCCTGCGGCGCCCCCGGTGTCCCCGGTTCCCCTCGTTCTCCTGGTTCCCCCGGCGCTCCTGGTGCTGCTGGTCTCGCCATGACCGCCACCGTAGTCTCGCCCCGTGACCCAGAGCGCAGACACGACCCAGTCCACGTCCCGGCGCAGCACCCAGGTGCGGATGGCTGCGCGCCCCGTCGGCGAGCCCGACGACTCCGTCTTCGAGCTCGTCGACGCCGACGTGCCGGCGCTCGAGGAGGGCCAGGTGCTGCTGCGCACCGTCTACCTCTCCCTGGACCCCTACATGCGGGGCCGGATGAGCGAGGCCAAGTCGTACGCCGCCCCGTGGCAGGTCGGCGACGTGATGCAGGGCGCGACCGTCTGCGAGGTCGTGGAGTCGCGCTCGGAGCGCCGCGCGGTCGGCGACCTGGTCCTGGCCTACACCGGCTGGCAGACCTACGCGGTGGCCGACGCGCGGCACGTGCGCAGCCTCGACCCGGCGGCCGCACCGGTCTCCACCGCCGTCGGCGTGCTCGGGATGCCCGGGTTCACCGCGTACGCCGGCCTGCTGCAGATCGGCCGGCCCCAGCCCGGCGAGACCGTCGTCGGTCGCTGCGGCGACCGGGCCGGTCGGCTCCGCGGTCGGCCAGATCGCCCGGGTCAAGGGCGCCCGCGCCGTCGGCATCGCCGGCGGCCCGGAGAAGTGCCGTGCGCTGGTGGAGGAGTTCGGCTTCGACGCCGCGGTCGACCACCGCTCGCCGACCTTCCGCGAGGACCTGCGCGCGGCCACCCCCGACGGGATCGACGTCTACTTCGAGAACGTCGGCGGCCACGTGTTCGAGGAGGTGGCCCGGCGGCTCAACAAGTTCGCCCGGATCCCGGTCTGCGGACTGGTCGCCAACTACAACGCGACCGAGGCGCCGCAGGGCCCGGACCGGCTGCCGGGCTTCATGGGCAAGGTGCTCAGCCTGAGCCTGACGGTGCGCGGCTTCATCCAGGACGAGTTCGTCGCCGAGCACGAGGCGCAGTTCCAGCAGGAGATGGCGGGCTGGATCGCGGACGGCTCGGTGCGCTACCGCGAGGACGTCACCCGCGGCCTGGAGAACGCGCCGGAGGCGTTCCGCGGGATGCTCGCCGGTCGCAACTTCGGCAAGGTGCTGGTGCAGGTGGGCGATGACCCGACCCGTGCCTGAGCCCGCGGACGCCGGCACGCCGCGCGCGGTCTTCTTCGACGAGGACGACGCGCGTGCGGCCGCGGCCCGGCTGCTGCGCGAAGGCTGGTCGGCGAGCGTCGAGCGCGAGCGGCTGGCCGGCGAGGACGACGACGAGGACCACCCCTGGGCGGTGACCAGCGACGCCCCGGCGTTCGTGCTCGAGCTCGTCGTCGAGCAGCACGACGGCTGGCTCGACGAGGGCGAGCCGGTCCCGCCGGCCCTGCCTCCGCTCGCCCTGCCGACCGAGCCGCGCCGGATCAAGCGGGAGGGCCGCGCGGGGCCCGACTAGGCTCGCAGGCATGAGTGCCTCGTCCGACTCCCCCCAGCCCGCGCAGCGTCTCCTGCTGGTGCACGCCCATCCCGACGACGAGACGATCGGCAACGGCGCGACGATGGCCAAGTACGTCGCCGAGGGCCGCGGCGTCACCCTGGTGACCTGCACCGCCGGTGAGCAGGGCGAGATCCTGGTGCCCGAGCTCGAGCACCTGGCCGCCGACCGCGACGACACGCTCGGGGAGCACCGCCGCGGCGAGCTGGCGGACGCCATGGCGGCGCTCGGCGTCACCGACCACCGCTACCTCGGCGGCTTCGGCACCTACCGCGACTCCGGGATGAAGTGGCACCCGGACGGGCACGCGATCCCCGCCGACGAGGTGCACGAGAACGCGTTCTGGCGCGCCGACCTCACCGAGGCGGCCACCCACCTGGTGGCGATCATCCGGGAGGTGCGGCCGCAGGTGCTGGTCACCTACGACGAGTTCGGCGGCTACGGCCACCCCGACCACATCCAGGCGCACCGGGTCGCCACGTACGGCGCCGCCCTGGCCGCGGTGCCCTCCTACCGACGCGACCTCGGCCCGGCCCACGACATCGCGAAGATCTACTGGGGGGCGATGTCCGAGTCCCGGATGCGCGCGGGCCTGCGGGCCCTGCGCGACGCCGGCGACACCACCACCTTCGAGGGGATGGACCCCGACGGCCCGCTGCCGCACTTCGTCAGCCCGGACGAGGACCTCGCCGCCATGGTCGACGCCACGGACTACTTCGACGCGAAGATGGCCGCGATGCGCGCCCATGCCACCCAGATCACCACCGACGGCCCGTTCTTCGCGCTCTCCAACAACGTCGGCGCCCCGGCGTGGGGCCAGGAGTTCTACCGCCTCGCCAAGGGGACCCAGGGTCCGCTGGGCCCCGAGGGCCTGGAGACCGACCTCTTCGCCGGGCTGTGACCCGATGAGCACCGCCCGGGTCCTGGGTGCCGCGGCCGTGCTGGTCGCCGGGACGCTCTCGCGGACTCGCCGGCGCCCTGGTGCACGGCCGCTGGTGGGGCCTGGCGCTGGCCTGGGCCGCGCTGCTCGCCGGGCTGGCGGCCCTGGGCCCCACGATGGCGCGCGCGAGCCTTCGCCGCCGGCTGGGGGGTCGGCATCGGCATGGCGCTCTTCCCTCGTCCCGAGGGTGACTACCTGGTCGCCGCGAGCGCCCAGGGCTACCTGCTGCTGACCACCGTCCTGGTCGCGGCCGGCTGGGTGGTCGCCACCTTCCCGCGGAGGGGGTCGAGGCGTGATCCGGTCCACGCCGGGCTCGCCGATCGCGACGAAGTGGCCCGATCCTCCTAGACTCGCGGCGTGTCTACGTCGAAGTCCGAGCCCGAGGCCCTCGAGCCCGACGGCACCGCGCCCGACGGCACCGCGCCTGACGAGAAGGCCGGTGGCCGGGTCGTCCTGCTCCTGCTGGTCGGCCTCCTGGTCCTGGCCGGCGGTGCGTACGCCGCCGCCTACCAGGTCGCGGGGGACAAGGTGCCTCGCGGCACCACCGTCGCCGGGGTCGAGGTCGGCGGACAGTCGCCCCGGGAGGCGGTCGAGGCGCTGGAGAACGGTCTCGCCGACCGGGTCGAGGCACCGCTGACCGTCGACGTCGAGGGCAGCGAGCAGACGGTGAGCCCCGACCAGGCAGGCCTCGTCGGTCGACTACGACGCCTCGGTGGACCAGGCGGGCGGTGGCCGCTCCTGGTCCCCGGCCAGGCTGTGGGACTACTTCACCGGTGGGGAGGACCACGACGCGGTGGTCGACGTCGACGAGCCCACGGTCACCGAGCTGCTCGCGCAGCTCCAGGACGACCTCGGCACGGCGCCCCGGGAGGGCGCGGTGCGCCTGGTCGACGGGGAGGTGAAGGTGCGCACGCCCCGGATCGGGCAGGGCATCGAGCCCGAGAGCGGCCGCGACGCGCTGGTCGCGGCGTACCTCTCCGAGGACTCCCGCGCCGAGCTGGAGGTCGAGGACCTCCAGCCGGAGATCGACGAGACCGACGTGCAGCAGGCGCTCGACTCGTTCGCCAACCCGGCGGTGTCCGGCCCCGGTCACCCTGACCTTCGACGACACCACCGTCACCCTGCACGCCCGCGCAGTACACCCGGGTGCTCTCCCTGGAGCCCGTCGACGGCGCGCTGGAGCCCACGCTCGACGAGGAGCGGCTCGCCGAGCTCCTGGCCAGCACCCTCGGGCGCCGACGGGGGACCGGTCGAGGCGACGGTGCGGCTGGTGAACGGCCGCCCGCAGGTCGTCCCGGACAAGCCCGGCGCCACCTTCGACCAGGAGGAGGTCAACGACGCCTTCCTGGACCTGGTCGCCGCGCCCGCCGGCGAGCGCGCGCTCGAGGTGACCGCGACCGTGGCCCGCGCGGACTTCCGCACCGAGGACGCCGAGGCGCTCGGGATCAAGGAGAAGGTCTCCTCGTTCTCCACCGTACTACCCGCACGCCGACTACCGCAACGTCAATCTGGGCCGGGCCGCGGAGCTGATCGACGGCACCGTGCTCAAGCCCGGCGAGACGTTCTCGCTCAACGACACGGTGGGGGAGCGCACCCGCGGCCAACGGCTTCACCGAGGGCTTCGTGATCGCCGACGGGATCTTCAAGGAGGACCTGGGCGGCGGGGTCTCGCAGATGGCCACCACGGTCTTCAACGCGATGTTCTTCGCCGGCCTGGAGGACGTGGAGCACAAGCCCCACTCCTTCTACATCGACCGCTACCCGGTGGGTCGCGAGGCGACGGTGGCCTGGGGCAGCGATCGACCTGCGGTTCCGCAACGACACCGACCACGGCGTGCTGATCGACGCCAAGGTCACCCCGAGCACGCCCGGGGGGCAGGGCCAGGTGACGGTGAGCATGTGGTCGACGAAGGTCTGGGACATCACCTCGACCACCAGCGGCCGGTACGCCTTCACCGCGCCGGAGACCCGCACCCTGTCGACGCCGGACTGCTACCCCAACAGCGGGTACGGCGGCTTCACGGTCGACGTCAAGCGGGTCTTCCGCCAGCCGGGCTCGAGCAAGGTGGTCAGGTCGGAGACCTTCACCACGACCTACACGCCCTCCGACACGGTGGTCTGCCAGCCGCCCGGTGACGACTGACCGGTCCGTTGCATAGGGTCAGGTGGCGATGAGCCAGCCCAAGACTCACCGCCCCGTTCCCCCGACGTGGTCCCACCGACCCGAGCTCGACGGGATGCGCGCCTTCGGCGCCCTCGTCATCATCTTCTTCCACGCCCAGGTCACGGGCGTTCTCGTCCAGCTTCATCGTGCTGGACATGTTCTTCGTGCTCTCCGGTTTCGTGGTGACCAACGTGGTCCTCAGGGAGGTGGACGCCAAGGGCCGGCTCCGGCTCGGCGCCTACTACGCCCGGCGGGTACGACGGCTGCTGCCCGCCGCGGTCGCCACGATCGTGCTCACCTGCGGCGTCTTCGTGGTGCTGGCCTCCCAGCCGGAGCGGTTCGAGCTGGTCCGGCAGGCGCAGTCGGCGCTGGTCTACCTGGCCAACTGGCAGTTCATCGCCGACGGCGCCGACTACTTCGCCGGTGACATCCGCGAGTCGCCGTTCATGCACTTCTGGTCGCTCTCGGTGGAGGAGCAGTACTACATCTTCTTCCCGTTGCTGGTGATCGCCTGGTACCGCTGGGGCCGCCGGCGCCCCGAGCTGCTGCTGGCCGTGGTCGGCCTGCTCATCGCCGCCTCGGTGACCGCCCAGGTGCTGCTCGCCCGGGTCGACCCGATGCGTGCCTACTTCGGCACCGACACCCGCCTCTTCCAGCTCCTCGCCGGGGTGGCTCTGGCGGTCGCCCTGCGGGAGTACTCCCGGTCCCGGGACGACGAGGGGAAGGTCGAGCTGGCCCCGGGCCGGCCGTGTCCTGGTGTGGACCGGGGCCGCCGGCTTCCTGGTCTTCGGCACCGAGCTGGTCCCCATGTCGGTGAGCAACCGGAACCTGCTGGCCACGGTGCTCTCGCTGGCCCTGATCGCGGGCGCCTACACCGCGCCGAGCGCCGCCGGTGGCCCGGTTCCTCGCGTTGCCGTCGATGGCCTACCTCGGGACCATCTCGTACGGGATGTACCTGTGGCACTGGCCGATCATCGTGGTCCTGGAGCGGATGCTCGAGGCCCCCGGCCTGGTGGTGGCGGTGCTCACCGTGCCGCTCACGATCGGACTCGCCTCGGTCTCCCACCGGTTCCTGGAGACGCCCATCCGCACGCGGGAAGCGCCTGGACGGCTTCCACTGGCCGGTGGTGGGCGTCGGGGTCGCGGTCAGCGTGGTGGCGGCCGTGGTCGTGGTGCCTCCGGTGATGGACAGCGCGCGGACCGCCGATGGTGGCCGCGGCCGCGCAGCCGGCCGCGGCCACGGTGGTCTCCGAGCGGGCCCAGGCCGGCGACGAGCTGGCCCAGCAGCTGCAGCGACCGGTGCCGCGCGGGCTGGACTTCCGGGCCATCGGCAAGGACCGCGGCCCGGCCGTCACCCGCTGCCAGCCCGAGCGACCCCGAGGCCTGCCTGGTCGTCGACGGCGACGGGCCGCACGTCGTGCTCGTCGGTGACAGCCACGCGCGGATGCTCACGCCCGCCTTCACCACCCTGGCCCGCGAGCGCGGCTTCCGGCTCTCGGCCAACGTGGTGCCGGCCTGCCCGTGGCCGCACGGCCTGGTCAGCACGAAGGCCCGGGGCGCCAACCGGGACCGCTGCCTGGAGTCGAGGCGGGGCTTCTACAACCGGACCCTGCCGCAGCTGGACGCCGATCTGGTGGTGCTGGTCAACGCTCCGCGAGGCACCGGGGTCGGCGAGTCGCTGGTCGGCTACGACGGCGAGCCGGTGAAGCTGCCGCAGGCCTTCGGTCGGGCGGTGCAGCGCACCGTCGAGCTCGTGGAGGAGGCCGGGGCGCGCGCGGTGATGGTGAAGGGGATGATGGGCACCGAGGGCTGGGGCGCCGGCCGCTCGGACCCGCTGGACTGCCTCGCCCGGGCCCGGACCCAGGCCGAGTGCGTGGTGGTGCCGCCCCAGGACCGGCCGCTCTCCGACGCCTACTACAAGGTCGCAGCCGGGGACCGCGACTCCGCCGCCACGCTCGACCTCAACCCGGTGATCTGCCCCGACCACCCCACGTGCCGCCCGATCATCGACGGCCAGGTGGTCTGGCGCAACGCCGACCACGTCACCGCGACCTACCTCGAGCAGCACCGCGACGACATCTGGGAGCGGCTCGTGGAGACCGGGTTCCTGGGCGGGCGCAGGTAGTCAGAGCGTCGCCAGGTAGAACGAGAGCACGAAGCCGGCGGCCGTGCTGAGCGCCACGACAGGGCCGCCCTGCTCGTAGGCCTCGGGCATCAGCGTGTCCGCCAGCGAGGCGAGCACCGCTCCGGCGGCGAAGGCCAGCGGCAGCGAGAGGGTGTGGCCCTCGGCGGCGGCGAGCGGCCCAGCACCCACGACGACCGCGGCGGTGAGCAGCACCGCGCACACGGTCCAGGTGCCGACCACGAACGCCTGCGAGCGCCCCTGGGCGCGCATGGAGGCACTACCCACCAGCGCCTCGGGGAAGTTCGAGACGAAGATCGCGGCCAGCAGCGCCAGCCCGCCCGTGCCCTCACCCAGGGAGACACCGAGCGCCACGTTCTCCGGGACGCCGTCGAGGGTGACCGCCGCCAGCAGGGCGAGGCCGGCGGCACCGCCCCGGGAGGCTTGGGACGCGGCCGCGTCGGACGCGGGAGCGTCCGTGTCGAGCTTGCTGCTGCCGTGGTCCTCGGGTGCCCCGGCTTCCGCGCGGCGGTCCAGCCACTGGCTGACGAAGGTGAAGACGACCGCGCCCGCGAGCAGGCCCAGGGCGGCACGCCACAGACCGCCCTGCTCGTAGGAGTCCTCGAAGAGCTCGAACGCGAGCGCGGTGATCAGGGCACCGGCGGCGAAGGCCAGCATGGCGGCCAGCAGCCGCTTGGGCAGCTGCACCCACCCTCCGATGAGGGCCCCCAGCACGAGGGCGGCGGACGCGATGGCGCCGAACAACAAGGACTCGAGCACGAGCCGGGAGTACCCCGCGGTCCACAACCCATGTGCCTTGGTCCGTCCAGGCACCGGAGGCCGGGCCTGGCAGGTCGGGCAGGTCGGGCAGGTCAGGCAGGCGTGGTCAGGTAGGTCATCTCGTGGTGCGCGGTGAAGCCGAGCGACTCGTAGAGGGAGCGCGCCGCGGCGTTGGCCACCTCCACGTGCAGCCAGGCCGTCGTGGCTCCCTGCTCAGCACCCCACTCCAGCAGCCGGGCGACCACGTGCCGGGCCAGCCCGGTGCGCCGGCGGTCCGGGTCGACGTACAGGTCGTGCAGGCCGAGCCATCCGTCGGTCAGCGCGGCACGGCCCCGGGCGGCGCCGCCGGCCAGGGAGACCGAGACCCGCGCCCCCTCGGGGGCCTCGACCACCGTCTCGCCGGTCTCACCCGGTCCGCCGGTCTCGCCGGCAGGAGCGGAGGCGCGGGCCGCCCGCAACGCCCGGGAGGTCCCGGCGAGCAGGAAGAGGGCCGGCCCCGACCCGTCCGGCACGGCGCCCCAGCCGCGCTCGCGGAGCGCGGCCTCGACCGACGACCCGGCCTCCACGTGAGCCAGGACCCGGCGGTCGCGGGCGGTGTAGAACGCCTCGACCTCGGCCAGCGCGTCGTCCAGGTCGAGACCCGGGTCGCCGACGGTCAGGCAGGAGTTGGCCCGCTGCGGCGCTCGGCCGACGGGGGAGGGCTGCGTGCGCAGCACCCACTCACCCAGCGGTTCGAGGTGCACGTCCGCCCACAGCGACGCGGTGCGCAGCTCCGCCTCGCGGACCCCGACCCGGTGCCGCACCGAGGGCCGCGGCGGCACCGGCTTGCCCGAGACGATGGTGGCCACCTCGATCGCCACGACGGAGCCGTCGGCGCGCTCGATCTCGCAGACCCCGTCGGCCCAGGACCGGCAGGTGCCCAGCACGTCGGTCATCGCCGGACCGCCGGTGGGACCGGTCTGACCGGGCAGCAGCCGCCGCACCACCACGCGCTGGCCGATCACGTGCGGGCCGAGCATGTGCGCGCCGGGCCGCGCCTCGGCGTCGGAGTCCGGCTCGGGGGGACCGATCTCGGAGGGGACATCGCCCAAAGGATGGGGCTCGCGGGACGAGGACACCCAGGGATACTAGGCTGGTGCCTCGAACATCCGCTCCCATGCCCAGGAGGTCCCGGTGACCTACGTCATCGCCCAGCCGTGTGTCGACGTCAAGGACAAGGCGTGCATCGACGAGTGTCCCGTCGACTGCATCTACGAGGGCAAGCGGATGCTCTACATCCACCCGGACGAGTGCGTCGACTGCGGCGCCTGCGAGCCGGTCTGCCCGGTCGAGGCGATCTTCTACGAGGACGACACCCCGGAGGAGTGGAAGGACTACTACAAGGCGAACGTGCGAGTTCTTCGACGACCTCGGCTCGCCCGGCGGCGCCGCCAAGATGGGCGTGATCGAGAAGGACCACCCGATGATCGCCGCCCTCCCGCCGCAGAACCAGGACCACTGACCCCGGTGCCGAGGAGACCGCTCCCGAGGCCGGCGTCGGAGGCGCCCAGCTGGTTCCGTCGGTCGGAGGCGCGCAGCCTGGAGCCGTCGTCGAGGACGCGCAGCGCCGTCTCGGCCAAGTCTCCGCGCTCCCCGACTTCCCCTGGGACCGGCTCGACCCGTACGCCGCGACAGCGCGCGGCGCACCCGGGCGGCATCGTCGACCTGTCCGTCGGCACGCCGGTCGACCCGACGCCCGAGGTGGTCCAGCAGGCGCTGGCCGACGCCGCGGACGCGCCCGGCTACCCACGGTCACGGCATCGGCCGCGCTGCGAGACCCGGCAGGCCGTCGTGGACTGGCTCGCCCGCTCCTTCGGCGTCGACCGGCGTCGGACTCGGACGGGGTGCTGCCCGACGGTCGGCTCCAAGGAGCTGGTCGCCTCGCTGCCCGCTCCAGCTCGGCCTCGGCCCCGGCGACCTGGTCGTCCAGCCCGCAGCTCGCCTACCCGACGTACGAGGTCGGCGCCGCGCTGGTGGGCGCCGAGATCGTGGCCACCGACAGCCTCACCGCGCTCGGGCCGCGGACCCCGCGCCTGCTCTGGCTGAACTGCCCGTCCAACCCGACCGGCAGGGTGCTGCCGGCCGAGCACCTGCGCAAGGTCGTCGAGTGGTGCCGTGAGCACGGCACCCTGCTGGTCTCCGACGAGTGCTACCTCGAGCTGCGGCTGGGACGCCGAGCCCGCCGGTCTCCGTGCTGCACCCGGACGTCTGCGGCGGCTCACACGAGGGCATCCTCACCGTGCACTCGCTCTCGAAGCGGTCCAACCTGGCCGGCTACCGCTGCGCGTTCGTCGCCGGCGACCCGGCGGTGGTCGCCGAGCTGCTGGCGGTGCGCAAGCACCTCGGGCTGATGATGCCCGCGCCCCAGTCCAGGCGGTGATGGCGGCCGTGCTCGCCGACGACGCCCACGTGGCCGAGCAGCACGCCCGGTACGCCGTGCGCCGCGCCGCGCTGCGCGAGGCGCTGGAGAGCGCCGGCTTCCGGATCGACCACAGCGAGGCCAGCCTCTACCTGTGGGCGACCCGCGACGAGGACTGCTGGGAGACCGTCGCCTGGCTCGCCGAGCGCGGCATCCTGGTCGCCCCCGGCGACTTCTACGGCGCGGCCGGGCCGCAGCACGTCCGGGTCGCCTTCACCGCGACCGACGAGCGGGTCGCGGCGGCGGTCGAGCGCCTCGCCTGAGCGCCTCGTCTGGCCGGAGTGCCCGGCGGGGGAGAGGTCACTCGAACACGTCGACGTGCACGTGGTCGCGGTGCTCGAGGATCTCCCGGTCGCCGCTGGAGGAGCGCGGCACCCGGTAGTCGCGCCAGCCGTCGTCGGCGCGCCTGGCCTGCCAGATCCGGTCGTCGAAGATGACGGTCTGGACGTCGAGCCGCGAGGCGTGCGCGACCAGGTAGTGCGCGACCGCCCAGCCCGCGGCGACGGTTCTCCTGGTTCACCGGCCGGAAGAAGACGTCGACCGCCCGACCCGCGTAGTGGGCGGAGCCGGCCATGTGGCCGTCGCCGACCCCACCGGGGGCGAAGCCGCCCAGTGACTGGGGGCCGAACGCGGCGTCCAGGCTCCCGGCGTACCCGGTCGGCCCGCTCGGTCAGCCCGGTCTCGGTCAGCGCCGCCGGGGCGGTGTCCGGGACGTCCTGCCCGGTGCAGGTGAAGGCCTCGGGGGAGTTGCCGGTCAGCGCCGAGGCCAGCACCCGGGCGTCGGCCTCGTGGTCGGCGTACGCATCGGGGTAGGCCGAGCGCTGCACCTCCTGGGCGGCGACGGTGATCTCCAGCGTCCGGTAGTCACCGACCTTCTCCAGGGCGTCGTAGAACGCGTTGGCGGCGAAGTAGGGGTCGAGCACCTGCTCGGGGGTGCCCCAGCCCTGGGAGGGCCGCTGCTGGAAGAGCCCGAGCGAGTCCCGGTCGCCGTGCTCGATGTTGAGGATCTTGGACTCCTGGTACGCCGTGGCCAGGGCGATCGAGACGGCTCGCGCGGGCAGCCCGCGACGCTCGGCGACCGCGGCGATCAGCGCCGCGTTCTCCGCCTGCTCCGGCGAGAGGCGCACCGTGCGCCCGTCCACCTCGGCGACGCACTCGTCCTTGGCCAGCAGCGGCCCGACCCCGCGGTCGAAGACGATGCCGATGGCCAGGAAGAGCGCGACGGCGACGAATGCGGCGACCGCCCAGCGCACGACCCGGAGGCCTGAACCCATGCGGAGCCGTCCCTCAGTCGTTGGCGTGCAGGGCCTCGTTGAGCGCGATGCCCTGGCCCTTCCACGGCGCGGCCTCGACGGCGCCGGTGACCGAGTTGCGGCGGAAGAGCACGTTGCTGGCCCCCGAGAGCTCGGAGGCCTTGACCAGCCGCGAGGTGTCGCCCTCGAGCACGGTCACCTTGGTCCCGGCGGTGACGTAGCAGCCGGCCTCGACCACGCAGTCGTCGCCGAGCGAGATGCCGATCCCCGCGTTGGCGCCGACCAGGCAGCGCTCCCCGACCGAGATGACCTCCTTGCCGCCGCCCGAGAGGGTGCCCATGATCGAGGCGCCGCCGCCGATGTCGGAGCCGTCGCCGACCACGACCCCGCCCGAGATCCGGCCCTCGACCATGGAGGCGCCCAGGGTGCCGGCGTTGAAGTTGACGAAGCCCTCGTGCATCACGGTGGTCCCGCTGGCCAGGTGGGCGCCGAGCCGGACCCGGTCGGCGTCGGCGATCCGCACGCCGCTGGGCACGACGTAGTCGACCATCCGCGGGAACTTGTCGACCCCGAACACGGTGACGTGCTGCCCGGCGGCCCGCAGCCGGGCCCGGACGGTCTCGAAGCCCTCCACGGCGCACGGGCCGGCGGAGGTCCAGACCACGTTGGTGAGCAGGCCGAAGACGCCGTCCATGGAGATGCTCCGCGGCGTCACGAGGCGGGCCGAGAGCAGGTGCAGGCGCAGCCAGACGTCCTGGGTGGTGGCCGGGGCGGCCGACAGGTCGGCGATCTCCACCAGCTCGACCGTGCGGGAGACCCCGCGCAGCTCGTCGTGGCCCTCGAGGCCGGCCAGCTCGGCCGGTGCCCCGCTGCCGTCGCGGGCGCCGAGCGCGGGTCGGGGGAACCACACGTCGAGCACGGTGTCGGAGGAGTCCCGGGAGACGAGGCCGTAGCCCCAGGCGGTGCGGTCGGAGGTGTCAGTCGAGGTCACCCGCCAAGCCTACGGGTGCGCTCGATACCCTCGGGGTCGTGTCCCCCGCTCTGTCCTACGGTGTCGCCGCCTTCCTGGGATTCGTCGCCCTGCTGGCCCTGGTCGCCCTCAAGCTCCCGGGGCTGGACCCCGTCGTCCGCCGGTTCATGATCGCCGGTCAAGGGGCCGCCGCGGTCGTGGTGCTGCTCGACGTGGTCACCCTCCTGCAGGGGCACGAGGTGGACTCCCTGGTGACGCACGTGGGCTACGCGGTGGCAGCCGTGGGTCTCCCGGTGATCCTGCTGAACCGCCGGCCCGACCTCCAGGTCCCGGGCCAGGAGGCGGATGCCTCGACTGGGGCGGCCGACCCGGTCGAGGAGTCCGAGCCCGAGCCGGCGCACCTCGCGGTGGTGGCGGTGACGGCGATCGCGCTGCTGGTGCTGGTGGTCCGGCTCCAGCAGACCTGGTGAGCAGCCCCGACGTGGCGTCCGGACCGGCTCGGCAGGCTCCCGCCCGGCAGCGCGCGATCGGCCAGGTGCTGATCGCGGCGTACGCCGTCTTCGCGGTCGCCGCCGGAGCGCGGGCCTTCGCCCAGATCGTCACCAAGCTCGACGAGGCGCCGGTCGCCTACCTGCTCTCGGCGGTCGCCGCGGCGGTCTACCTGGTCGCCACGCTGGCTTTCCGCCGCCCGGGCCGCCGGGCGTTCCGGGTGGCGCTGGCCGCCTGCCTGTTCGAGCTGGTCGGGGTGCTGGGCGTGGGGGCCTGGACCTTCCTGGACCCCGACCTCTTCGCCGACGCCACCGTCTGGTCGCACTTCGGCCAGGGCTACGGCTTCGTCCCGCTGGTCCTGCCGTTCGTCGGCCTGGCGTGGCTGCGGCACGTGGAGCCGGAGACCCGGCCCACGCGCTGACCCGTGCGGTGCGCGGGCCGTGCTGCCGGGCTACTGGCCCTTGCGGCCGTCGATCGCCTCGCGCAGCAGGTCGGCGTGACCGGCGTGCCGGGCGTACTCCTCGAGCAGGTGCAGGACGACGTCGCGCACCGAGACCGGCAGGCCCTGGTACTCGACGGTGGAGTCGAGGTCGAGCTCGTGGAAGAGCTTGCGGCTGTGCGTGAGCTCGCGGAACCAGGACTCCCAGGCCTCGATCAGCACGACGTCGTCGGCGACCGCCCCGTCGAAGTCGTTGTCCGGCACCTCGTCGGTGTCGTAGAGGCGGGGCAGTGCCCAGTCGCCCTCCAGGACGCGCCGGTTCCAGTGGTGCTCGACCCGGGCCAGGTGACGCACGAGGCCGAGCAGCGACATGGTCGACGGCGGGACGGAGCGGCGGGCGAGCTGCTCGGTGTCCAGACCGTCGCACTTGAGGTCGATGGTCGTGCGGTAGCGGTCGAGGTACTCCAGCAGGATCGCCTTCTCACCCACCGCGGGCACGTCGACGATGCGTGGGTCGTGCTCGGGGTCGACCCACATGTCGGTGGCCTTGCGCTCGGTCATGGGGGACATTCCACCAGATGCCCGGCGCGGCCCGACGCAGAACCCATGTGGCGACCATGGTGTGTCCGCGCATAAGATCGAGACAGGCGTCTGAGCCGTCATCAGCGGCGAGCCTCCGGAAGAACAGGTCTCCCACTCCGGGGAGTGCCCCACTAGACCCGGACGGGTGGGCCCGACACAGCCCTCGATGAAGCGGTCACCCGCGTCGGTCCTCGGACGGACGCAGGTGGCAAGCGAGGTGGTACCGCGGCTCCCCGGTTCCGGCAGGCGTCACAGTCGGGCAGGCACCAGACGGGAGTTCGTCCTCGTGGCCCGAGACCCAGCCACGTACGACGAACCGCAGGAGCAGCGCCGATGACCTATCCGAAGGTCTCCCACCTCAGCACCAGCGAGGCCGCCACCGGCGTGCCCGGCAACCCGAGCTTCCCCGCGGTCGAGGAGGCGGTGCTGGCCTACTGGGCCGCCGACGACACCTTCCGCGCCTCGGTGGACCAGCGCGACCCGGGCGCCGACGGCGCAAACGAGTTCGTCTTCTACGACGGCCCGCCGTTCGCCAACGGCCTGCCGCACTACGGCCACCTGCTGACCGGCTACGTCAAGGACATCGTCCCGCGCTACCAGACGATGCGCGGCAAGCGCGTCGAGCGGCGGTTCGGCTGGGACACCCATGGCCTGCCCGCCGAGCTCGAGGCGATGCGCCAGCTCGGCCTGAAGACCACCGACGAGATCCACGACATGGGCGTGGAGAAGTTCAACGACGCCGCCCGCGCCTCGGTGCTGCGCTACACCGACGAGTGGCGCGACTACGTCACCCGACAGGCCCGCTGGGTCGACTTCGACCACGACTACAAGACCCTCAACCCCGACTACATGGAGTCGGTGATCTGGGCGTTCAAGCAGCTGCACGAGAAGGGCCTGGTCTACGAGGGCTTCCGGGTGCTGCCCTACTGCTGGAACGACGAGACCCCGCTGTCCAACCACGAGCTGCGGATGGACGACGACGTCTACCAGAACCGGCAGGACCCGGCGGTCACCGTCGGCTACCGTCTCGAGCGCGACGCCTCGCTGTCGGCCGACGCCGAGGACCCGCTCGACGGCGTGCTGGCGCTGGTGTGGACCACCACCCCCTGGACGCTGCCCTCCAACCTCGCGGTGATGGTGGGCGAGGAGATCGAGTACGTCGTGGTGGAGGGGCCCGTGCCCGGCACGGACCGGACCGCCCGCTACCTGGTCGCCGAGCCCCGCCTGGCGGCGTACAAGCGGGAGCTCTTCCCCGAGAGCGACGAGCCGGTCGTGGTGGGTCGCTACCGCGGCGCCGACCTGGTGGGCCGCACCTACACCCCGCCGTTCTCCTACTACCTGGGGCACGAGAACGCGTTCCGGCTCGTGCCGGCCGAGTTCGTCACCACCACCGACGGCACCGGCCTGGTGCACACCGCCGGCGCGTTCGGTGAGGACGACAAGGTGGTCACCGACCGCGAGGGGATCGAGGCGGTGATGCCGGTCGGCAAGGACGGGCGCTTCACCTTCCCCGTCACCGACTACGAGGGACTGCAGGTCTTCGACGCCAACCTGCAGATCATCGACCACCTCAAGGCCGCCACCCGCGGCGAGCCGAGCGGGTCGGTGACCCCCGGCACGGTGCTGCTGCGCCGCGAGTCCTACGACCACTCCTACCCGCACTGCTGGCGGTGCCGGCAGCCGCTGATCTACAAGGGCGTCTCCTCCTGGTTCGTCGAGGTGACGGCGTTCAAGGACCGGATGGTCGAGCTCAACCAGCAGATCCGCTGGGTGCCCGAGCACATCAAGGACGGCCAGTTCGGCAAGTGGCTGGAGAACGCCCGCGACTGGTCGATCACCCGCAACCGGTTCTGGGGCAGCCCGGTGCCGGTGTGGAAGAGCGACGACCCGGCGTACCCGCGGATCGACGTCTACGGCTCGTTCGAGGAGATCGAGCGCGACTTCGGCCGCCTGCCCCGAGGTGCGGACGGCGAGCCCAACCTGCACCGCCCGTTCGTCGACGACCTGGTCCGGCCCAACCCGGACGACCCGCGGACGCCGGAGGAGGGGCAGTCGACGATGCGCCGCGTCACCGACGTGCTCGACGTGTGGTTCGACTCCGGCGCGATGTCGTTCGCGCAGAACCACTACCCCTTCGAGAACGCGGAGTGGTTCGACGGCACCGCGGAGAAGAAGGGGCACTTCCCGGGCGACTTCATCGTCGAGTACATCGGCCAGACCCGCGGCTGGTTCTACACGCTGCACGTGCTGGCCACGGCGCTGTTCGACAAGCCGGCGTTCTCCTCGTGCATCAGCCACGGGATCGTGCTCGGCTCCGACGGCAACAAGATGAGCAAGTCGCTGCGCAACTACCCCGACGTGAGCGAGGTCTTCGAGCGCGACGGCGCCGACGCGATGCGCTGGTTCCTGATGGCCAGCCCGATCCTGCGCGGCGGCAATCTGGTGGTCACCGAGCAGGGCATCCGCGACGGTGTGCGCCAGGTGATGATCCCGCTCTGGAACAGCTGGTACTTCTTCAGCCTGTACGCCAACGCGGCGCAACCGGGCGGGTACGACGCCCAGTGGTCGACCGCCTCGCGGGACCCGCTGGACCGCTACCTGCTGGCCAAGACCCGGCAGTACGTCGTCACCATGACCGAGCAGCTGGACGCCTACGCGATCGCGGACGCCTGCGAGACCACGCGCAGCTTCCTCGACGTGCTCACCAACTGGTACATCCGTCGCTCCCGCGAGCGGTTCTGGGTGGCCGACGGCACGGTGGACGACAACGCGCGGGCGGCCTTCGACACCCTGCACACCGTGCTCGAGGTGCTGTGCCGGGTCACCGCACCGCTGTTGCCGCTGACCACCGAGGAGATCTGGCGGGGCCTGACCGGCGGCCGCTCGGTGCACCTGGTCGACTGGCCGGAGGTCGACGAGCTGCCGGCGGACGACGCGCTGGTGGCCGCGATGGACACCGTCCGGGACGTCTGCTCCGCGGGCTCGGCGCTGCGGAAGGCGGCCGGGCTGCGCAACCGGCTGCCGCTGGCCGGGCTGACCGTGGTGGTGCCCGACGCCGAGGCGCTGGCCGGCTTCGAGTCGATCGTGGCCGACGAGCTGAACCTCAAGTCGGTCACGCTGCTGGCGGCCGACCACGCTGACGCTGCGGCGTACGCCGTCGAGCAGCGTCTCACCGTGCACGCCCGGGTGGCGGGCCCCCGGCTCGGCAAGGACGTGCAGCGGGCGATCAAGGGCTCCAAGTCCGGTGACTGGTCGGTGGCCGACGACGGCACCGTCACCGCCGGTGGTCTCGCCCTGCAGGAGGGGGAGTACACGTTGGAGACCGTGGCCGGCGACGCCTCCGGCGGGACGGCGACCGGGGTGCTGCCGCGCGGCGGGTTCGTCGTACTGGACACGACGCTCACCCCCGAGCTCGAGGCGGAGGGCCTGGCCCGCGACCTGGTGCGCACGGTGCAGCAGGCCCGACGGGACGCCGGCCTCGACGTCTCGGACCGGATCACCCTGACCGTCTCCGGTCCCCAGGCGGTGCTGGACGCAGCGCGGGCGCACGAGCAGCTGGTGGCGGGGGAGACCCTGGCCACCTCCGTCACCTACGCCGGCACCGCCGAGGAGGTCGCTGTCGAGGTGGCGGTGGCGGCCGGCTGACCCCGTCGGTTCCGCGGGTCGGCGGTGCTGCACGCCGCTGACCTGCGGAAACACCGCGCTAGGGGCGGGGGCAGGCCCCCGAGTTGGTGGTTGTGGAGTCCCTGGGTTAAT